>NZ_CP145733.1:0-1879981 GCF_036884855.1 Bacillus sp. MAG717A | reverse complement strand
ATAAAAAATTTTACTTGCCGAAAGGAGTGCGGGGTAAATGAAATCTCAAGCACAACCCCTAACAAGACGAGGAGCAGAGTTGATTGTTGATACGCTGATTGCTCAAGGTGTGACCCATGTTTTTGCCATTCCAGGTGCAAAAATTGACGCTGTATTTGATGTATTAAAAGACAGAGGTCCAGAGCTTGTCCTATGCAGACATGAACAAAATGCAGCCTTTATGGCAGCTGCTGTCGGACGACTAACTGGCAAACCAGGTGTTTGTCTCGTCACATCAGGTCCTGGTGCATCTAATTTAGCAACAGGTCTATTAACAGCCAATACAGAAGGTGATCCTGTTGTCGCAATCGCTGGAAACGTCATTCGTGCGGATCGTTTGAAACGAACACATCAATCACTCGACAATGCGGCATTATTCAAACCAGTCACAAAATATAGCGTTGAAGTACAAGACGTTCATAATATACCAGAAGCATTAACAAATGCTTTTCGCGCGGCACAAAAAGGGCAGGCTGGAGCAGCATTTATCAGCTTTCCACAAGATGTCGTGACAGAACACACCACACAAACAGCAGTGTCTGCTCACCCTTCTCCAGAATTAGGTCCTGCACCGGATGCTCTCATCAGTTCGGCTATCGCCAAAATTCAAAATGCACACTTACCTATTGCGATTGTGGGAATGAAAGCCAGTCGTCCAGCTGCTGCAAATGCCACAAGAGCATTATTAAAAACACTTGGTATCCCATTTGTTGAAACGTACCAAGGAGCCGGCGTTCTCTCAAGAGAGCTCGAGTCTCAATATGTAGGCAGAATCGGCTTATTCCGTAATCAGCCGGGTGACCTTCTCATTGAACAAGCAGATGTCCTTTTGACCATTGGCTTTGATCCAATCGAATATGATCCGAAGCATTGGAATCTTCAGCCGCAGCAGCGCCAGATCATCCATGTTGATGACATGCAGGCAGATATTGACCATTTTTATGAGCCAGCGCTTGAACTTGTAGGCAATATTTCTGAAACGGTCAAACATCTAGCGCATGACAGTGTTCCTCTTTCTCTATGCAAAGAGAACATAGAATTAGTCACTGAATTACAGGAGCTATTAATCGACATTGAAAAGGCACCAGAAAGAGAAAGTCATCGAGCTCACCCGCTGGATGTCATTCATACATTGAGACGCCTGATTCCTGATGACACAAAGGTCACGTGTGATATCGGATCTCACGCGATTTGGATGTCCCGTCACTTCCGCGTCTATGAACCGAACTCATTCTTGGTGAGTAACGGCATGCAAACATTAGGCGTCGCATTACCATGGGCAATTGCGGCTTCTATATTGAATCCCGATGAAAAGATTATTTCGGTTTCGGGTGATGGCGGTTTTCTTTTCTCCGCAATGGAGTTAGAAACAGCTGTCCGCAAGAAGACAAACCTCGTTCACCTTGTTTGGAACGACAGCACATACGACATGGTTGCGTTCCAGCAGGAAATGAAATATGACCGTACATCCTGCGTTGAATTCGGGCAGATCGATTTAGTGAAATATGCGGAAAGCTTTGGAGCGACTGGATTACGGGTCAACTCACCTGAGGAGCTTTCAACCGTCCTTCAAAAGGGTATAAACATAGAAGGACCCGTGATCATTGATATTCCGATTGACTATCAAGATAACCCTGACCTCGCCAGTCAAAAATGGCCAGAAGTCTATCGCAAAAAACACACAGCGAACATCAGATAAGACTTCGATACATTACATTAAAGGAGTGAGCGGATATGGGTATGATGCACCCAATGAATCAACAGAATGACACAAGACAGCATGACAAACAGCAAGAGGTTTATCAAGTATCGACAATGACCTCCCTGCTGGAAGCCGTATATGATGGAGATTTCTCCCTCGCGCATATTCCTGAACACGGTGATTTTGGCATCGGTACATTCAATCAATTAGATGGAGAGCTGATCGGCTTTGACGGCGCATTTTACCGGCTGCGCTCGGATGGAACAGCGACACCGGTCACCAATCAAGATTATTCACCATTCTGCTCTCTAGCATTCTTTGAAACAGATATCGTTCATCGAATTGATGCACCTATGACGTCCAAAGAACTTGAAGAAGAAATCGACCGCATTTTACCAAGTAAGAATATCTTTTATGCGGTCCGCATTGATGGATCTTTCAAAAAGGTTCAAACACGTACCGTTGAAAAACAGGAAAAACCTTACGTTCCGATGGTAGAAGCAGTCAAGTCTCAGCCTATTTTCGACTTCGAGGATATTCAAGGTACGATCGCAGGCTTCCGTACACCACAGTACGCCCACGGCATTGCGGTAAGTGGATATCACCTTCATTTTATTGATGAAGATCGAAGTGTTGGGGGACACGTATTTGATTACACCGTTGATCAAGTCACCATTCGCATTTCTCAAAAACGTCATATGAATTTACACCTGCCGAATACGCAGGAATTCTTCCAAGCCGACATTGATCGAGCTGACCTTGCACAGCAAATTGCCAGTGCAGAAAGCAGCCCGGATCAATAAATGAAGACACCCCGATGAGCTCGGGGTGTTTTTTTATGCATAAAGATGTTTTTTCGCCCGTAACGTTTTCGTTTCGATACTAAATGAGAAATCAACCATTCTATACGTAATGAAATATGATAGAATATCAACAGAAGAAAGGTGGTTATATGGTGTCAAAAGACTATAGCATTCCGAACTTAACATTAGACGAAAGAGATAAACAAATTTTATCCCTATTACACGAGGACGGGCGCATGTCTTATACAGATCTCGGCAAACAGGTCGGTCTGTCACGTGTTGCCGTACAAGCCCGCATTCAGCAGCTCATTGAAGCAGGAGTCATTGAACGTTTCACCGCTGTGATTAACCCCGCGAAGGTCGGCATTCATGTCTCTGTCTTCTTTAATGTAGAGGTAGAGCCAAAATTTTTAGAAGCGGTTGCCCTTCAGCTTGAAAAGGAAACAGCTGTCACAAGTCTTTATCATATGACAGGACCAAGCAAGCTGCATATGCATGGCATTTTTCAACATGAACAGGAAATGGAGACATTTCTGACAAAAAAGCTATACCCACTAGAAGGTGTCGTCAGTGTGGACTGCCAAATGCTCATTAAACGATACAAAAGCCGCATGGGCATGAAATTGTAGACAGGAGTTGAACCACTTGCAATCATATATCGAACTCATTATCGCTATGGTGCGAACCGGGATTCTCGGTTTTGGCGGAGGCCCTTCCGTGATACCGCTTATTCGCCATGAAGCGGTGGTGAAATATCAATGGATCAACGATGACGAATTCGGAGAAACACTCGCCATCGCCAATGCATTACCAGGCCCGATTGCAACCAAAATGTCGGCATACCTCGGCTATCGATTAAAGGGCGTATCTGGCGCAATTGTCGCAACAGCTGCTCATATTTTACCGACATGTCTCGCTATGGTAGCCCTTGTCACACTTGTCAGCGTCTTAAGCTCCTCACAAATCATTCAAAATATGATTGGTGCTGTGACCCCTGTCATTGCCGTTCTGTTAGGCATCATGGCATATGAGTTTGGACAAAAAACGCTGAAAGGCTTCGGCATGATCTTCGGGATCGCTCTATTCATTCTTGCCTTTGTCGGGCTGCAAGTGCTGTCCATTCATCCAGGAATCATTGTGATGATCTTTTTATTTTATGGCGCTTTTCATTTTAAGCTGAAAAATCGCTGGCATCGGTCAAATAAAGAGAAAGGAGTGTCTTCATGATACTGATTCTCTTTTTATTCTGGGCATTCTTTTTATCTAATCTATTAGGATATGGCGGAGGCCCTGCATCCATCCCGCTCAATTATGAAGAAATCGTCAATCATTTTCATTGGATGACGAACGAAGGATTTTCTAATATGCTGGCTTTAGCCAATGCACTGCCGGGGCCAATCGCTACGAAGATTGCAGCATATGTCGGCTATGACGTCATGGGCTGGCCAGGTTTTATCGTGGCACTGCTTGCAACTGTTCTGCCTTCCGCTGCTGGACTCATTTTATTGCTCAAGCTCATTGACCGTTTTCGCCAATCTCCCGTCGTAAAAGGCATGACCTTATCCGTACAGCCTGTCATTGCGATGATGATGCTTTTATTAACATGGGAAATCGGCGGAGATGCAGTGAAAGCCATCGGCTGGACACAATCTCTCGCCATTGCCACGATCTCCTTTTTCTTGATGACCAAATTCAAGCTGCACCCTGCCTTTCTTATTGTGGCTGCTTTCTTATATGGTGGATTCATTCTGCCGCATTCATAAAGACCGATAACATTCACTGTTATCGGTTTTCTTTTACATATAAATTGGAGAAACTGATCTGCGCCCAATCGAATGATACTCGACCCCTGCTTCTTCTGCCGCTTCAAGTGTATGACAGTTTCGTCCATCGAAAATAAGCGGCTGCTTCATCCATTTTTTGTAGGACGCGAGTGGAAACGACTGAATATCCGCCCACTCTGTTAATAGACAGACCGCATCGGCATCCTTGATCGCTTCCTCAATCGTTTGAGCAAATAAGACTTGATCCGGCAGTTCACGAGCTGCATGCCGAGCAGCAACAGGATCATACGCCACAAGCTCCGCACCTAATTCATGAAGCTCATGAGCGATCGGAATAGATGGTGCCTCCCTCATATCGTCTGTATTCGGTTTAAAGGACAGACCAAGAAGCGCAATTCGCTTCCCTTCAAGAGCTGCCCCCAGCCGCTCCTGAATATTTCGGATAAAACCTATCCTTTGCTCATTATTTACTTTGATGACAGCCTTTAACAGCTCAAAATCGTGGGACACATGCCCTGCAATTTGGACAAGTGCATTTGTATCCTTCGGAAAACAAGAACCTCCGTAACCAATGCCCGCTCTTAGAAAGGAAGAACCGATCCGCTGATCAAGCCCCATTCCCTGCGCCACCCATTCAACATCAGCCCCTGTTTTTTCACAAATGGAGGCAATCTCATTCATAAAGCTGATTTTTGTCGCCAGAAATGCATTTGATGCATACTTGATCATTTCAGCACTTTTACGGTCTGTTTTGACCATTGGAAGGTGGAAGTCAGCATACATGTCCTCCAGCTGATCTAATACGGCTTTTGTTTCAGCACCAATCACAAGCCGATCCGCCCTCAATGTATCTGAAATGGCAGAGCCTTCCCGTAAAAATTCTGGGTTAGATGCAATCGCTAGTGGCTCCTTCCGTTCTAATTCTTGATGGATTAACTGATCGATTTGATCACCCGTTCCGACAGGCACTGTACTTTTCACCACAAGAATTGCCCCTGACTTTGCTTTTAAGCCCATCTCTTTCGCAGCCTGAAACACAAACTGTAAATCAGCTTGGCCATCTGCCTGCTGCGGGGTGCCGACCGCGATCATTAATACATCTGCCTTCGTGTAGGCTTCCGCTCCATTTATGTGAAAATGAATTCGTCCCTGCTCAAGATTGCGTTTCAATAGCTCTTTTAACCCGGGCTCATACATTGGGGGAGTTCCCTGTTTCAGCTGCATGACCTTTCGGCGATCAATATCAATACACGCCACATCATGTCCTGCCTCCGCTAAACACACACCTGTCACAAGCCCTACATACCCACAGCCTGCAATCGCAATATTCATGACACCATCAGCTCCCCATACTCCTTATGCTTGTAATGACATCGTATGCTGGGAGCTTTCATTCCATTCTTAAAAGCATACAAAAACCCCCTGCCATCACTAGCAGGGGGTCACTTTTATGAAACAAGACCATTTCGAATATGAGCAATCAGATTTTCAAGCATTTCTTTTGTTGTGACATCATTTGAATTTTCACCAATATCATGAGCGTACATCAAAATCTTTAAAAACTCTTCTTGATTTAAACCCTTATTATCCATGTCTGTATCCTTTCGATTCCACTAATTTCATTATTATATGCTGTAAGGTTGGTTTATGCAATACTCTATTACATCATTCGACAGCTTTTGAAATTTATGACCATTTTCATGAAAAACTTTTTTATAAATCCCCATTGAGCTATAATAAAAGAATTGGAATCTTTTACTTGGTTAGGAGCGGATCAAATGCTTCAGCACAACATCAACGAAGAAGAAATCAAACAAACAGCCGAACAGATCAAAGAACTTCTTCCTGCAACAGATGAAAACAAACAACTCATCAAAAAAGCATTGATTACTTATAGACAGGACAGCGTATATCGGCTCAAGCAAGAGTCTGATACTGAATGGTCAGCTTATGTACATGATGTCGTGGCAGCAAGAGTCCACCTTCATGTGCTGTTTCCTGTGAGAAGCAGCTGCTCATGTCCAGCAGATGGACTTTGTAAACACATTCTCGCTGTCTTCTTTTCGCTATACGCTCAAGTAGAGAGTGTAACCGGATTTACAGAAAATTGGTCAGAAAAGGATGAATTACAGCGCAGCAAAGAACTGATTCGCCAGCACTTCCAAGTGAAGCGCCCAGACGAACAATCGCTCCAAAGCTGGCTGACTTTTTTCCAAGAGGAATTTAACCTCTGGCTGAAACGGACACCGAAGCACCAGCAAACACCGCAGCATTTGTATTACGGCTATTTATCGATCCTAAAAAAACACGCACCTGCTTCACCTGAATTCAAGAGCTTGTATGCGATTCATACGTCAATCGATGTATGGCTTAGGCTTCATGAACTGATCGACCTCGGCCGGCTTGATGCCGAAAAAGACTTTTATTCCATGAATCCATATGTAGAACAGCTCATGAACACCATTTTCGATTCAGTGGATCATTTGAAGACATACGCCCTTTCCTTTTCCCTCGATCCGTTTCTTGAAAACACACCAACTGCCGTTCGTACACTTCTTCAAATCAATGGACCTTTCCAGCATGAACGAGTAGCGGTCTTTATGGAGATTTGGGGCACCATATTAAATAGAGGGAAATGGGTCAAAAAAGAAACAGAATTACTAAAAAACGCCCAGAAAAAAGAACAAACGGTTGAACGTACCATCGGGCTGATGCACATGGACTATTTACTGAAAGAAGATGAAAGCCTCTTTCAGCAATTACAGCTGCTCAATGCGGATATGCTACCAAATGTGCTCAATTGGCTGAAGGATCTCACAAACCGAAAAGACTGGAAGCGGCTCAAGCTCTGGTATCATGAAATCACCTATATATTAGAGGAATATTGCCAGCTCGACCTTTCCTACAGAGAACTGCGGGGGGCTGTCAGTGATTTCTTCTTTTATTTAGATGCATATTTTAAGCAGACGAAGGATCATCATTTATATGAACGCTATCTCCAAATCTGTATGCCCTATGCGTTTACAGAATACAGTCAGCTATTGTATACACAGCAGCGTTATGCGGAATGGATTGAGATTCACAGCCTTGTTGGTTTCACCATTAGTGAACTGGAGAAGGATCTGATCAAACAGATTGCAAAAGAGGAGCCAGAAGCCCTCATTCCATCGTACCACCGTGAAATCTCACTGCTTCTCGATCAAAAGAATCGAAGTGCTTATCGAGAGTCTGTGAAAATGCTGAAGAAACTGCGCACGCTTTATCATAAAACGAAAAAAAACGCGATTTGGGAAAGGTATGTAAAGCAGCTGCAAGATTCAACAAAACGGCTGCGTGCGTTCCAAGAGGAAATGAAGAAAGGAAAATTGATTGATGACACGCCATAAACAAATTGTCATTCATGCAGAACAAACAGAAGATTTCTCTTTCACCATTTCAGCGCAAGCAGAGGACGGACACCCTGTTCCGCTTAATGAAATGAAGAGGCAGCTTTTCCAATGGCACGAATCTTCTTTCTACGGAACATTCTTAGAAGATGTCAGCTTTATTGGTACACCTGCCTTCCTGTTAAGCCCTTGGATGACCGTTGAATTGCTTGGTAAAAATTCATTTAATACGTTTAGTCATGTGACCTTAACAGATGAAACGGAGCCACTGATGAAAACAGCCTCCACCATTTACGAATTTATCGAGGACGAAGATTTCGTTCCCGATTACGAGGCATGGACAAAAGGCGAGCTTCGGTTTAAAGATAAAGAAGGCCTATTAGATGGCTATACGGCTGATTGGTTCTCCTTTGCTGTACAGGATTACATTCAATATGATGATACCTTGCAGCACAAATGGGAACACATGAACGCACAATCGCCTGCGCTCTCAACCTTCCAAGGACATTTTCTAGATGAGCAGGATTTCTTGGAGACGATTGGCTGGATAGATGATGAGACGCCGTTCACTGTCGGCTTGCGCTTAAATGAGCCGGATTTTGACGGAGATGATTGGAAAATCGAATTGTTTTTGCGAGATAAGAAAAACAGTGACCTTCACTTTTTTGAAGGCATCCGTTCATTGAAAAGGTCTTGGCATCCGTATCAAGATAAAATTTCAAGAGAGCTGGAACGATTCAGTCAAATTGTCCCTTGGCTTTCTTTCACATCTGGCACCACACTCATGTCAGAAGAAGAGGCGTGGCTCTTCCTATCTGAAGCGAGTGAAACACTTGTTAATATGGGTATTGAGATTCTGCTCCCATCGTGGTGGCAAATTGTTAAAGACAGTACGATGATGTTAAAAGCAAGGATTTCCTCTACACCGCGAGGCGAATCGCATGTTGGAATGGACGCATTAATGGACTTTAATTGGCGCTTTGCTACAAACGGCATTGAACTGACAGAAGATGAGTTCAACGAGCTTGTCCAAAGCAAACGACGCCTTGTCAATATTCGAGGACAATGGATTAAAATAGATCCGACCTTCATCCAGCAAATGAAAAAGTGGATGGAGCGTGCCGAAAACGAAGGACTTCACATGTCTGATATTTTGTCACGCGAACTGGCAGATCAAGAAGCCTCCTCTGAATCGATTCCAGAGCTATTGGACAGTTCAGCATTTGCCCATATTCAATTTGAACTTTCATCCCAATTAAGAGGGCTTGTCCACCAATTAAATGATACGCACGAGCTGCCTTCATACGAAATGAGTGAGTCCTTTAAAGGCACACTGCGTCCGTATCAGCAGCATGGCGTGAACTGGCTTTTATTTTTAAGATCGCATGGATTTGGGGCTTGTTTAGCAGATGATATGGGCCTTGGAAAAACGATTCAAATGATCGCGTATTTCACGTATTTGAAGGAGCAGGAGCAAAATGCCGCTCCCTCTCTCATCATTGCGCCGACCTCTGTTTTAGGAAACTGGCAGCGAGAGCTCGAAACATTCGCACCACATTTGAAGGTTGCCCTGCATTACGGCCCAGCACGTCCACAGGGAGAGGACTTCACAAAAGCATACGAGTCAACAGATATTGTTCTGACATCTTATGGACTCTCACATTCTGATCGTGATGAATTAACGGCAGCAAAGTGGAATACCATTTGCTTAGACGAAGCCCAAAACATCAAGAACGCTCATACAAAACAATCGAGAGCGATTAGACAGCTCAAAGGACAGCATCACATTGCCCTCAGCGGGACACCAATGGAAAACCGTTTGACAGAGCTTTGGTCCATATTCGACTTCGTCAACAAAGGATATCTCGGCAGCCTGACCGGCTTCCATAAAAAGTTCGTCCTTCCAATTGAAAAAGACCGTGAAGAAAAAAGAATTGAACAGCTGCAGCAGCTGATCAAACCATTTTTATTAAGACGAACAAAACAAGATGAAGAAGTCGCCCTGAACCTGCCTGAGAAACTCGAAGAAAAAGAATTCATTCCGCTATCCGCTGAGCAGGCGTCTTTATATGAACAGCTCGTGAAGGATACATTTGAACATATGGCATCATTAACAGGGATGCAGCGAAAAGCCATTATTTTAAGTATGCTTGGCAGACTCAAACAGATTTGTGATCACCCTGCGCTCTATTTAAAAGAGAGTGGAACAGATGTGAAACTGCTGAAACGTTCGTTAAAAATGGATAAACTCGCAGAGCTGTTAAAAGCGATACATGAGCAAGGAGAAAGCTGCCTCATCTTTACGCAGTATATTGAAATGGGCAACATGATCAAGCAGCTGGCAGAAAAGATGTTTGGAGAACCGGTCCAATTTTTAAATGGCAGCCTCTCAAAACAGGAGCGGGACAAAATGGTGGACCGCTTCCAGAAGAAAGAATTCAACATTTTAATTCTTTCTTTAAAGGCAGGAGGAACAGGACTCAACCTAACCGCCGCAAACCATGTCATTCACTACGATAGATGGTGGAATCCTGCTGTGGAAAACCAAGCGACAGACCGAGCTTATCGGATTGGACAAAAACGATTTGTTCACGTCCATAAGATGATCACAACGGGCACAATCGAGGAAAAAATCGATCAAATGCTCGAAACAAAACAAACATTAAATGATCAAATTATTCAAAGTGAGAGCTGGATTACAGAGCTATCAACAAATGAACTCGAAGATTTGTTTACCTTAAGTGCCGCCGCTCAATCATCTTAATTACAGCAAAAAGAGGACTTTTCTCAAGTTTCATGAAAAGTCCTCTTTTTTATTTCATATAAACGTAAGCTAAATGTTCAGTTTTTTCAATGCAGATTTCACATTCATATACGTATTTAATTCACGGAAGTCCTCTCTCATTTCTCCCATTTTCATCGCAAGATTCGGTTTAATTCCTGTCACAATGAGTTCAGTACCCGTCATTAAAATCAAATCGTTCAGCTTAAAGATCGCATCAGCCACAAATGAATCCACTTCTAATAATCCGGACAGATCGACAATAAAATAATCATCCTTGGATTGAGAGATATAGGTGGAAACCGTTGAAATGATCTTATCAAATCTTGGCGCTGTTAATGTACCAATGATCGGTAACACAGAGATCCCATCTTTCACCGGAACGATTGGGACAGAAATATTCAGCACTTCATCAATTGATTGCTCAAGAAGCTCTTGCTGTTCCTTCTCTTTCGTGACATCCTTTTGCAGACCAACGAAATAAAGACGTTTCCCTTCATTTTCGTCAATCCAAAGTGGAGCGACACTTAACTCGTTCCAAAACATTTGTCCAGATTTTTTATAATTTTTCAGCTGAACAGTGACAGCCTCTTTGTTCTCAATGGCTGTTCTAATTTGTTTGAGAGCGATTTGTTCAGTTTCATTTCCCTGAAGGAAACGACAATTCCTCCCCAATACTTCGGTTTCTTGATAGCCTGTCATATCTAAAAAGCCCTTGTTCACATATATTAAAGGATTATCAGGTAAAGACGGGTCCGTCACCGTCAGGCCAACCTGAGTATAGTCCAAGGCTTCCTTGATTAAATGCAGATTTTCGGACTTATAAGATTCCAGCGCCATTCGTTTACTCTCCTTATTTTCCTTACAAGCGGGTTATATTCTTAATTAAATTATATGATGTTCCACATCATGTGTAAATAGAAGTGGTTCTGAATTCCTCTTTTGTAGAATGCGCTTCATCCTATGTGATTTATACCGCGACATCTGATTCATCTATTTCAAAAGGTGCCGGATCATATGCGCCACACCATGTTCATCGTTTGATAACGTGACGTGATCAGCGATTTCTTTTATATCCTGCCTCGCATTCCCCATCGCAACCCCAACACCAGCAGCTCGAAGCATCGATTCATCATTTAAACTGTCTCCTACAGCCGCTGCCCTACTTAAAGGAATACCTAGTCTTTCTGCCAGCCTTGTTAATGCCTGCCCTTTAGACGCGTGCTTTGAACCAATTTCAAAGTTATGATCAGCCGAACTGACCAATGTTAAATCTAAATCATCACCAAACATATCCCATCCGGCTTTCAATCTGTCCTGAAAGAAAGAAAAACCTAAAATGTTGTAAAATGAAAGCTTTCGATCCTCACGAAACAATTCTTTATATGTATCAATATAAGAAAAACCAGACTGGCTATATTGAACTTCTGCCGCTTGCTTTAAGACATTTTGATCCGTTTCTGGATTTGCACTTTTTAAACGGTCCATTTCAATCGCAAGAAGCTCTCTGCCGCGATTCGGTGTGAAAATGGCTTCGTTTGTAAAGACTTCATAATAATAATCACGTTCTTCAAGCCATGACAATATGTGTTTAGCCTTTTCTTCTTGTAAAGCAGCTGAATGGTACACTTGTCCAGTTGGATCATGAATCACAGCTCCATTGGCACTAATCACCCATGTATTCATACCAAGCTGGTCAAAAATAGACCTCACATCAAAATACGCTCTCCCTGTTGAAACGACAACCTCAATTCCATTCGCAGCTGCTTCCTTTAATGCCTGCTCGTTTTCCTGACTCACTTTGTGTTCACTGTTCAATAAAGTGCCATCTAAATCCGTTGCGATTAATTGAATGTTTGTCATCGTTCTCTCCTTTTTGTCTTTATTTTCAACCGATATCCCGTTAACAAAAACCATCATCATTATGTAATGAGTATCCACCATTTGCAAGAGCTGATCGGTTAAACAGTGAATAAAGGGTATCCGGCCACGCATTATGACCGGATACACACAAAGGGGATTCATAAGGGGACACATAACCTATACAAAGAAGCATTGGTTCTATTACGCAGTGTTCATATGCACAAGGCAGCATCTATCAGCTTTAGCTAGAGGGGGGCTGTCAGATGATAGACGTTACCTTTTGATCGGGACTTGCCTCCTTTCCTTTCAGCTACCCCTAGTCTACGGAGAAAGGCCTGATGTGACAAAACGTGAAAATAGCAAAATAGGCCTTCAAATTCTTTATATCCTCATTAATTTCTGTTTTTTACCGCTTGCGTATAAAACATCATCTTGTTTTGTTTGATGAAATACTTATTTTTCATAAATTGATAAAAAATATCTGAATGAATCCAATTACTAGAAGGCATGTGAATATAATCAGATCCGTCCCACGCAAACCAATAAAAACAAAGCCGTCCATCATGAACCGACAGCTGAAACTCAAAGCAGTCCATTTGATCCTCAGTGACATATTGAAACGTGAGTGACTCTCCTTCTTCCATATAGACATCACAAAATGAAAGAATGTCTCCCCACGAATAAACACGTATATCACTCTTTGCCTTCTCCTCGCCAATATGAATATTTCTCAATTGATAGGACTCCATAAAACATCTCCTTTCACTCATGTGCAGCTAATTCTAAGCAGGCAGCGGTTTCATTTATACAGATGTTGTATGCTATAATAATACTTACGAATAATGAACGCTTGTGAGGTGATAAATATGAAAACCTTTAGGCTGATTGATTTAAAAATTGAACTTGATCCACAGCAAGATAAAATGTCCAGCATTCCCCTTCGTGACGGTTTAATCATTAATAAAGAAGACGGTGAAAATCACTGGATGATCGAGGCACTCATTCCAAAGAAACATAGACAGGTGTTTGAGGTACTCTTTCAGCAGCACACAGAAGTGAAGATTCTTGTAACGATCACTAAAGAAAACAACCGCCCTGTTCATCTATCTGTCCAAGTCAAAAACATCGTTGCCTTAGAAGAAAACATTTCTGTATTACTCGATGGTAAAATGATTACAAATCGTTACAGAACAGAAACTGAAGAAGTATTAAAAGACCTCGTCAAAGAGGGACTTTCAG
This sequence comes from Bacillus sp. MAG717A, assembly GCF_036884855.1. Lineage (NCBI taxonomy): Bacteria > Bacillati > Bacillota > Bacilli > Caryophanales > Bacillaceae > Bacillus > Bacillus sp. MAG717A. The sequence continues at coordinate 1,866,383 of NZ_CP145733.1, read as the reverse complement.
GAGAAAAACTACTGGATGCTTTTAAACAAAACACATAAAAAAGAGCGGGATCAGCCGCTCTTAGATTGTTGACAAAGGGCTAAAATGAACTTGATTTTAGCCCTTTGTCTTCTTTTCAGCGTGTTTGAAAACCTTTGAAGTCTAGGAAGGGCGAGCACTGGAACGGAGCGAATTTAACATTCGTGAGTACCGGAGCGCAGACCTGACACCGAATGCAAGGGTTTGTCTACACGCTGAGAGCGGGATCAGCCGCTCTTTTTCTATTGCACATCTTTAGACTGGCTTTGATTTTTCAATAGATCTCTAATTTCAGTTAGCAGAACTTCCGTTTGATCCGGCGTTTCCACAACCTCTTCTTCCTCGACCTTTTTCCGTTTTAACTTATTCAAATAACGAATAAAGATAAAAATGGAAAACGAGATAATTAAGAAATCAACCACTGTTTGAATAAAATTTCCATATAAAATTTGAGCAGCTCCGATTTTAATGGATAAACCGCTAAAATCATGCCCTCCAATAATAATACCGACAAGCGGCATGATTAAATCATTCACAAGAGAAGTGACAATTTTGCCAAATGCTCCCCCAATGATGACACCTACAGCCAAGTCAATGACATTGCCCTTGACGGCAAACTCTCTAAATTCTTTCAGCATCCTTTATCACCTTCATCTTTTTTTGTCTAATATGACGTTTTTTTGTCAAAATTGCAAGTCCTTATCCGTTCTAACTGAACGTTGCTAAATAAAAAAGCGATTCATGCTTGATGAACCGCCAGGAAAATCATGATACTTTAGGACCGATAGAAAATGTCAAGTCTGCTTCACATGCAACTTCGCCATCTACTGTCGCTACTGCTTTTCCTTTTGCCACCGGCCCGCGGAGGCGCGTCACTTCAACCTCTAAACGAAGCTGGTCACCAGGCTTGACCTGTCTTTTGAAGCGGCAGCCGTCAATCCCTGCAAACAAACCGATTTTCCCTTTGTTTTCTTCCTTGCCTAACATAATCACACCAAAAACCTGTGCGAGTGCTTCTACAATAAGCACCCCCGGCATGACTGGGTATCCTGGGAAATGGCCATTAAAAAATTCTTCATTTACTGTGACATTTTTAATCCCAACCGCTCTTTTTTCTCCCTCAACCTCTAAAATACGGTCAACCAATAAGAATGGATAACGGTGTGGGATAATGTCTTGAATTTGCTGAGCATCAAGCATATCTTGATCTCTCCTTCTTTTCTATATCGCTGATCTTCATTTGATTCCTATAGAAGTATATTATGAATGCTGGCATTTTTCAATATTCACCTTACGTATATGGTAAAAAATAGAATCTACCATTACCAATTGTCATCAAATATAATCCACACTACACTCATTGTTTTTTCACAAATATGGTAATATATATTACATCATTGATTGAATAAGAGGGTAAAAATGAATTTTATGAGCGATAAATCCATAAAAAAACTTCTCCATTCCTGGTATACAATGCTGAAGCATCGACATTTTTCGAAGGCTGAAGAAATCAAAAAAACACTACTAAAATATAAACGTAAATTATCAAAAAAACAGGAGCTCTATTTCCATTATCAGCTGATGCTTTTTCGTCATCAGCTCTGGATGAATCAGACAGAGGACTTAGAAAAACTCAAACACGAACTGCTGCCACACAAAGATGAAATGAACGAAGAGCTGCAATATTATTTTTACTTTTTTCTCGGATTATATGAATCTTTAAAAAGTGATCAAAATGATGCGATTCATTATCTCGAAAAGGCAGAGGATCGACTGCCATTACTTGACGATGAGCTGGAGGAAGCAGAGTTCCATTTCCGTACAAGCGGTGTTTATTATAACAACCGTTACTCGTTGTTATCGATTCGTCATGTTCAAAAAGCCATGGATATTTTTGCAAAACACGGAGATATCCATAGCATCTATCGGTGTAAAATTGTGCTCGCTCTTAACTTTAGCGACCAAAAAAAATATGAGGAAGCGGAAGATATTTTCATTGAAATTATTGATTACGTGAAAAAAATTGATGATCAAGAGCTGCTTGGTATCGTTTATTATGATGCTGGCTTTATTCAGTCAAGACAAAACCGTCACAAGGAAGCGCTAGAATACTTCAAAAAAGCGCTTCGTCTTCCAGCATACCGAAAGTCAGCACATTCCTATGTATCGTGCCTATACGAAACTGTGCGTTCCTGTTTTAAAGAGAATTTAACCGATGAAGGGATGAAATATATTCAAAAAGGGCTGAAAGAAGCCGTTGCTTCCCAGTTTGATATTTTAAGAATGAAGTTTCAAATTTTATCTCTTCTCTACAGCCAAACGCCAAAGGCAGATGAGCAGATCGCCACGCTCGTCACATGTCTTGAACGAAAAGAAGCCTGGATTGATCTTGAGGACCTGCTTGCTGATGTCTCAGATTTTTATAAAAAAAAGGGCGACTTTGAACGAGCCGCCTTTTTTATCATGAGAGGCTGATATCAGCCTACTAATTATCGAATTGTATTAATTAATCCCAGCATTTGATCACCCATCGTGATTGTTCTTGAATTCATCTGATAGGATCGCTGTGTGGTCATGAGGTCTGTTAATTCTTTCGACATGTCCACATTTGACGTTTCCAGTGCACCTTGCTGAAGCTGAATCGCCTCTCGGTTTGCTCCATTTAGTGCTGTTAGTGCGCCTTGATAGGTTCCGTCGACTGAGAACAAATTATCTCCTTCAGAGACAAGTGCTGAAGAATTGTTGACTTGTACAACGCCTAGATTCACTTGCTGATTCGGTTGATTATCTCTTGAAATCGCCGTAAGCCGTCCATTTTTATCGATTGAAATATCACGGAAATTCGCATTTAAGACGATCGCATTCCCATTTTCATCAAGAATCGGATAGCCTTCGCTCGTGACAAGCTGTACTTGGTTACGGTTATTGCCCGGCTGTAAGTAAAGTGAACCATCTCTTGTATAACGGATATTACCGCCGGCGTTGACCTGCAAATACTGCGACGGCGCTCCGAATGCAACATCAAGATCACGTCCAGTTTCTTTAATTGAGCCTTGCAGCGAGTTAATGGACGCATTGACCATTGTCCCCGTACCAAGCCTTAACCCAGCAGGTGTCAGACGACTGTTTGCCACCTGCTCATTTTTTTCATCTACCTGGTTAAACTGCTGTCTGATCAGCTCTGAGAAACGGGTGTTTTTCGCGCGGTACCCTGTTGTCTCACTGTTCGCGATGTTGTTGCTGATGATGTCAAGCTGCTTTTGCACTTCATTCATCGAGACAGCTGCGTTTATCATCGTTCTAAGCATAAGTATCCTCCTTTCTTTTTCATTTCTTGATTAGTACACTCTTCCAATTTCATTCACTGCTTTTTCTAAGCTTTTATCATACGCCTGAACCACTTTTTGGTTTGTTTCAAATGCTCGGTAGGCCGTTGTCATATCTGTATATGATTTCGTCACATCGACGTTCGACAGCTCCGATACCCCTTGGCTTAACGTATAGGACATTTGACCGTTATTGACTGCACTTGGGAGGGGCTGATTATCAGCTGTACGATATAAATCATTTCCTTCACGCGCTAGGTTTCTTGTATCCATCGCAACTCGTACATCAATTTGACCAAGATTTTGGCCATTTTCAGTGACAGTACCATCTGCATTCACTTTGAAATTCTCACTCTGAACCGTAATCGGCTGACCCGTCACGGAAAGAAGAGCACGGCCATTAATGGTCAACTGATTTTGTGCGTTCAATGTAATGGAGCTGCTTTTCGTATAACGAACGCCTTCTGGTGTGTTGACCGCATAAAATAGCGCTGATTTCTGATTGGTCTCCGGATTGATCGGCACATTATTTTCAACTAGTGCTACGTCTGTTGTTTGATCTGTTGTTTTTAAAGTTCCCTGTGTAAATTGAGGGATTAATTCCTGCATATATGTCCCAGTATTGATTCCACCAATCGGCGATTGCAGTGGAACACTAAAGCCTTTGCCCGAGGATGTTTGGAAACGTCCTGATTCCATTCGGCTCAGCAGCATTTCTGGAAATGCACGCATTGCCCCTTCATCTGCTTTATAGCCTGGCGTATTCGCATTTGCGATATTATTTGAAAGCATTTCTGTCCGCCGCTCTTGAGCGATCATGGCAGATGTTGCGGTGTATAGTCCTTTTAACACGTGCTCACCTCATTCAAATTCTTTCACATGACCTAAACACAATCTTCTATGAAATATATCGGCTAATTAGCAGGGTTCTTTAATAAAAATCCCCCATTCTTTCTAAAAAGAATGAGGGAAACCATTAGCTGAGTTTACGCTTTGGCAGCTTGTCCATATTATCAAGCATTACGCCAGTACCAACTGCTACACAGTCCATTGGATTTTCAGCAACGAAAACCGGTACTTTCAGCTCTTCAGCAAGCAATTGATCAAGCCCGTTTAGAAGAGCTCCGCCACCTGTAATGATGACGCCGCGATCGATAATATCAGCTGATAATTCAGGCGGTGTTCTCTCAAGAACTTGTTTCGCAGCCTGAACAATCGCAGATACAGATTCACGCAATGCTTCTTCTACCTCTTTGCTTGTGACGGTAATCGTTCTTGGTAATCCTGTCACCATGTCTCGACCACGAATTGAAATCTCTTCGTGACGTGCGTCTGGGAATACCGTTGCAACTTGGATCTTAATATCCTCAGCCGTGCGCTCACCGATCAACAGCTTGTACTCTTTTTTAATGTAGTTTAGAATTTCCAGATCAAATTTGTCTCCAGCCATTTTAATAGAAGAGGCGGTTACAATGTCACCCATTGAGATGACAGCGATATCTGTCGTTCCGCCTCCAATATCTACGACCATGTTTCCACTTGGCTGAAAAATATCCATACCAGCACCAATGGCTGCTACTTTTGGCTCTTCTTCAAGAAATACATGCTTACCACCGCTTTTTTCAGCAGCTTCTTTGATCGCCTTCTGCTCAACAGATGTAATGTTTGTCGGGCAGCAGATGAGCATACGCGGCTTAGAGAATAGCCCTTTCACATTTAATTTGTTAATAAAATGCTTGAGCATCGCTTCAGTTACTTCAAAATCAGCAATTACGCCATCTTTTAATGGACGAATCGCAACAATATTCCCAGGCGTACGTCCAACCATACGTCTAGCCTCTTCTCCAACAGCCAAAACTTTCCCGCTGTTTTTGTCAAGAGCTACCACAGATGGTTCATTTAACACAATTCCTTTTCCTTTGACATGAATCAGTACATTGGCAGTACCAAGATCAATTCCAATATCCCTAGCAAACATCTATATATATCCTCCTTGAAAATCTGTTTCCATAGCAAATACCACATTCTGCCCTAATTATATATTCTATCATAATTTGCAGAAAAAAAGATATTTCTTTACAAAAGTCTTTACAAAATTTGTGGTTAGAAACTACCGATATGAGGAAGATATATATATCATGTTTATGAACAAAGAACTAAGCTTACTGTTTCACAGGCTCGCCTTCTAAAATTTCTTCTTTTTTATACTTTAACTTGGTGGCTTCTCCTCCTCGCAAGTGGCGGATTGATTTATGATAATCCAGTATCTCCTTCACTTCATTAGCCAGATCTGGATTAATTTCTGGCAGCCTTTCTGTTAGATCCTTGTGTACAGTACTTTTAGAGACTCCAAATTCTTTCGCAATAACACGAACGGTTTTCTTTGTCTCCACGATATACTTTCCTATCTTGATTGTTCGCTCTTTGATGTAATCGTGCACACCACTCGACCTCCCTAAAATGGATGTGAGAAGTGTGAAATGAGATCCGTATGAAGATTATCCATTTTCAGCGGCGCTTGTTCGTCGTAATTTCTCATCCATTAGGTAGTAAATGCCAAACACGATCCCTCACCTCAAACACTCTCTTTGTCAGGTTTGTAACAGTGTATTAGCATTGAATAGGGAATATGCTAAAAATGAAGATGGGACAAGGGATTTATCAGAAAAGGCTAAACAAAAAATCATTTCGGGGCGCGAAAATTTTCACTTTACAAGAAAGGATTCAGCACGTAAAATAGAAAAGGTGAATTTATTTACCTAGCTAAATATTTAAAAAAGGTGAGCATATGGATACGTTAAATAGAGAGTGTTTACATCAAATACATCAAGGCGCACGACTTCTGTCTAAAAAGGCGAACGAAGCGCTTGCTGCTTATGACTTGTACATGTCCCAGTGGACTGTGCTTTTTTGTTTGGATACATTCGGCCCGAAAACCCAAAAAGATATCTGGACATATTTGAACGTCGAAGCACCGACGATCACCAGAACCGTCACCCGTTTAGAAGCAAACGGCTGGGTGAAACGTGTACAAGGAAAAGACAAACGTGAGAATCTGATCGTGATGACAGATGATGCAAAAGCCCGATTTGAAGAAATCAAACGCACGATGGAACAATTTGAAGAAGAATGTCTTTCAGATTTTACCTACGAAGAAAAACAACTCCTCCATACACTTTTACACAAATTATCAACTGAATAGGAAGTGACATACATCATGAACGAACGTATTTGGACAAAAGACTTTATTATGATTGTCCTGGTGAATTTATTTACGTTCACCTCTTTTTATGCCCTTTTGACATTACTGCCCATTTACACAATGGATGAACTAAATGGAACAGAATCACAGGGCGGCCTCCTTGTGACGGTCTTCTTATTATCTGCAATTGTGACAAGACCTTTCTCGGGCGCCATTATTGAAAAATTTGGCAAAAAACAGATGGCGATTTTCTCTTCTACGGCCTTTGCCTTACTCACTTATTTATACATCCCGATTGATCAATTCCAAACGCTTCTTATACTGCGTTTCGTACAAGGGATCTTTTTTAGTATTTTGACGACAGTAGCCAGTGCCATTGCGGCTGATATGATCCCGAAACATAAACGCGGGGAAGGACTCGGATACTTTGTGATGTCCATGAACCTCGCTGTTGTCATCGGTCCATTTATCGCACTGAATCAAGTGGGAAAAATAGGATTTCATTCCTTATTTCTTCTCTTTTCCATTATCGTAACAATCGGAGCCGCTTTTACGATGCTGATTAGACAGCCAGAGCCTGAAAACGGTGGAAGTATCGTCTTCCGATTCACGTTTTCTCACCTGTTTGAAAAAGGCGCATTAAAAACAGCGGCCGTCGGCATCATTATTTCCTTCTGTTATTCGCCGATTATTTCATTTATTTCAGTTTATGCCAATTCACTCCATTTGATGGGTGCAAGCAGTTATTTCTTTATTGTGTTTGCGGCTGCAATGCTTGGATCACGTCCATTTACAGGCAGACTTTTTGACCGGGTTGGAGCTCACATTGTGATCTATCCTTCGATTGCCCTTTTTGCTATTGGTTTATGGATGCTGACTGCGACACATTCAGCCACAATGCTTCTTCTATCAGGCGCTGTGATTGGACTTGGCTACGGATCGCTCGTGCCATGTTTACAAACACTTGCGATTCAGCACTCACCAGCTCACCGTACAGGATATGCGACGGCCACTTTCTTCACCCTGTATGATACGGGTATTGCTGCTGGCTCATTTGTCTTTGGACTCCTTGTCAGCTTCACAGACTTTTCAAATGTGTACCTCATTGCGGGTATTGTGGTCTTACTGAGTATGGGCGTTTTTTATTGGAGCGAACGAAAACCCCAGGAAGCAAAAGCACAAAAGGTCTCCCTTTCAGAATAAAAGGATACTATTTTAAACTTCACCGGAAACATGCTAAAATATAGGATATTTCAAATAGAGCATACAGGCTTTTTTGAAAAATAGTTGGCACTAAGCGAAAGTATAGGTGATGTTTTGAATTACGAATTGTTTAAAGTCATACACGGGATGGCTCACCATTCTGAGTTTTTAGATCAGGCCATGATATTCATTACGAAAAAGGCCATTCTTGTGTATGCCCTTGTCTTATTGATTTGCTGGTTTTTAGGGAATCACAAATTTAAGAAGCATGTCTTCTTTTCCGGTGTAACAGGCATTGTAGCACTTATCGTCAACTTTGCCATTACATTGTTTCATTATGAAGAGCGGCCGTTTGTGGCGCATAAAGTCGACACACTCATCCCGCACTCAGCAGACGCTTCCTTCCCAAGTGACCATACAACAGGTGCACTGGCTCTTTCATTAGCCATTCGATCCCGTAATAAAAAGCTCGGCAACATCTTGCTCGTCTTTGGATTACTCACAGGATTCTCCCGCATCTGGGTTGGTCATCATTATCCATTTGATGTTTTAGGCAGCTTGGTCGTATCGATTGTGGTTGTCTTTATCATGAATAAATTATGGAAGTTCTTTGACTCTCCTATTGATCGTATCGTGACATTTTACGAGACAATTGTGGGGAAAATTTTCAGAAGGAAGACAAAGGATCAGGGCTCAGACCTGTCCAACTCTTAAGCGGCCTTGCGATAACGTGATGAAGATTCTTCTCTCACTTATCGTGCCGCTTTTTTTATTGGCTGCCTCCCTCTAACCATACTTGAAAAATAAAGACTGACACCAATGCCAATAAGAGAAATGATGATCAACGTCCAGCCTAATTGCGCAAAATGAGAACCAGCAATTTCATCCCCAAACAGCATACCAAGCACAGCAGACGACAGAATAGAACCAAGGTAGCGGCATGTTTGAAAAAGTCCAGAGGACGTGCCAATCATTTGCTGAGGACTTGCTTTGAGCATCGCAGCTTGCAGCGCAACATTCCCAATCCCATAACTGAGCCCAAGCAGCGCTAGAACCAATCCTTTCCCCCATAATGGTGAAGGAATAAAAAAGAAAGTCATTGCAGACGCTCCAGCCAGCATTAATACTGCACTTGCTAAAACTGGATGGCGTTCATCCCCGCGATCTACCCACTTTCCTGTCAGCGGCGACACAATAATGCTCACCCCTGACATACACAGCATAAAAAGACCCGTCATCTCCACACGCCAGCCTAACTCATCTTGAAAATAACTCGGCAAACCAAAAAAGAGACAATAGAAAAAGATATTTAAGATGATAAATTGCACATACACAAGTGACAGCCGCTGCTCTTCTCTGAACATCCGAATTTGAATAAACGGTTCATCCACCTGATACTCCCACCAGATAAAAGCGCCTGCACTCAGGAGACAAAGAATGCCTTGAACATATTGAATGCCATTACCGAGTGATAATAAAAATGAAAGCAGGAGAACAATGCAGACAGTAAATAGAAGCATTCCTGGCAAATCGAGTGTTCGCACGGTCTCGCCTATGCGCAGCTTTCTCTTCTTCTGCTCCTTCGGAAACAGCAATAGACCGAGAAAGAAACTGATCAAAATAAACGGCAGATTCACTAAAAAGATAGCCGGCCAGCCGCCAATGGTCATCAAAAATCCGCCAAGCGTCGGCCCAAGTGCCGTCATCGCTGAAGCAAAAATGGATAATACCGCTAACGCAGAAGCCTGTTTTTCTTGAATATGATCCCGAATGAGTCCGACCCCAGAGGGATAAATGGCACTGCTTCCAATCGCCTGTAACAGCCGGATTACAATCAGTACGGCAAACGTTGGGGCAAACGGCGCGCAGATGGCAGAGACTGCGACAAGAACGAGACCGAATAAAAATAAGGTTCTCCGGCTCATGACATGATCCCCAATCCGGCCGCTTACCGGCTGCGTCACTGCACTAGCTAAATAAAAAGAAGAAATAAGCCAAGATACAGTCGTAAACGACAAACCGAATTCATGCTGAATTTGATGCAAGGCTAAAGCAATCATTGATGAATTCAGAGGATTCAACATCGTTCCAAAGGCAATAGCGGTTAAAAAAACTTTTCGATTGTCTTTCCACTTGTGCATACACTACTCCTCTTTCTGGCATGTTCTTTGCCCATCCTTCCGTTATTATGAGATTCAATTCCCTTTTTTACCCTGATCAAATCGAGTTCTCTCTCGGAAAAGCTAGACATACATTTTAAAAAGGGCGGCTGTTGGAAAAGCACATATAAAATTGAGAATATGAGGAAGGGATGGTAATATTCATTTCATATTTAAAAGCCTACTTTCTCCTTACAGGGAGAACGGCTGAAAAGGAGGAGAAGCTTATTATTAAAAAAAGACGGTTTTGGATCCCAGCCCTTTTCTCGGTTGCAGTATTACTTCTGTCTTCGTGTGGTTCAAACGAAACAAATGGGAACGGAGATAAACGTAATTCTACAGCGAAAGGGTCGCCAATTTTGGAGGATGGAAAATTTATTTTTGCAGCATCAGGTGAATTTCATCCGTTTAGTTACATGGATGGAAATCAGATGTCTGGCTTCGATATCGACGTAGGCAATGCGATTAGTGACAAACTAGGCCTCGAACCTATACAGAAAAAATATAAATTCGCAGGCATTGTCGAAGGTGTGAAAGCAGGTAAATTTGATGCGGCAGTTGCAAGTCATACCATCAATGAGGAACGAAAAAAACACGTCCTTTTTTCTAAGCCCTATTACTACTCTGGTCCGCAAATTTTCACAAGACCTGGAGCAGACATTCTACATGCTGATGACTTAAAAAACAAAGAAATTGCTGTATCAAAGGGATCGTCCTACGCTGATATTGCAAAGGAACATAGCGGGCAAGAACCAAAATATTACGATAGTGATGTCGTCGCTTTAGAAGCACTAGCCAACGGAAAACACGATGCAGTCGTGACAGATTTCGCCACAGGTGCAGAAGCGATGAAGAAAAAATTGAAAATCGAAGCGCAGGAAAGACTCGGACAAAGCGAGCAGGCAATTGCTGTATCAAAAGAAAATGAACAGCTCATAGAAGAGATTAACGATGCGATTGATGCATTAAAAAAAGACGGAACATTAAAACAAATTAGCGAAAAGTACTTTGATGAAGACATCACGGTCAAACAAGATTAAAACCACGATTGTGCGCCTTTTGATAGGCGCACTTTCTTCAAATGGAGATGATTGTTTTGCCTACCTTAGCACACTTTTTTCAGACACTCGTTGATTCTAGAGGCATTTTCTTAGAAGGAATGCTGATCACCTTACAGCTCACGGTGATCAGCATCTTCATCGGTATGTTTATCGGGCTTTTCTTTGCTTTATTGAAAATATCCCGCGTAGCCGTTTTCGGTTATATCGCCAATGCTTATATCTTTCTTGTACGCGGAACACCACTTATTGTTCAAATTTTCATCTTATATTTCGGTCTCACAGAATTGAATATACCCGACTTCTGGGCTGCTTCCATTGCGCTCGCCTTTCATAATGGCGCCTATATAGCCGAAATATTTAGAGGCGCCATCCAATCCATCGATCAGGGGCAAAAAGAGGCAGGACGCTCTCTTGGCATGGGTCGTTTTTTAACCATGAGACGCATCATTCTCCCGCAAGCGATGCGGCGCGCCCTACCCCCTCTTGGCAACCAGTTCATTATCGGTTTAAAAGATTCATCACTCGCCGCCTTTATTAGTGTGAATGAACTATTTAACGTCGCCACCACGCAAGGCTCCAACAGCTTTGATAATATGACGTATTTACTTGTTGTAGCCGTCTATTACTTAATTCTTGTCCTGCTGTTAACATTCGCTGTCCAAACCTTTGAGAAGAAATTATCAGCCAGTGACCAATAGGAGGAGTAGCATGACAGAATCAAAGGAAATCATTCGTGTTGAAAAACTCAATAAATACTTTGGAGAGCTCCATGTTTTAAAGGATATCGATCTCACCGTTTATGAAAATGATGTGGTCGTCTTAATTGGCGCAAGCGGTTCTGGAAAAAGCACCTTGCTCCGCTGTATGAACTTTTTAGAAATAAAAAATGACGGAGATATCATCATCGATGGCAGCCCTGTTCATCCAAAGCGCGATCAATTAAACGAAATGAGACAAAAAATAGGAATGGTGTTTCAGCATTTTAATCTTTTTCCGCACAAAACTGTTCTTGAAAATATCATTGAAGCACCTATTATGGTGAAAAAAACAAAGAAAGCGCAAGCCATCACCGAAGCCATCGCCTTGTTAGAAAAAGTCGGACTTGCAGATAAAGCCAACGTATATCCTTCTAAACTATCAGGCGGTCAAAAACAGCGTGTAGCCATCGCCAGATCTCTCGCTATGAAGCCTGATGTCATGTTATTTGACGAACCTACGTCTGCCCTTGATCCAGAGCTTGTAGGCGAGGTGCTGCAAACGATGAAAAGCCTCGCAAAAGAAGGCATGACCATGGTCATTGTCACACATGAAATGGGCTTTGCGAAAGAAGTTGCTGATCGTGTCGTCTACATGCACGAGGGCCGCATCGTCGAAGAAGGCGTCCCTTCGGAATTGTTTGATTCTCCTAGGGAGGAACGTACAAAACTGTTTCTCAGCTCCATTTTATAGGTCAAACGCCCTTCATTTTTAGTGCTTAACTGACGTTTCTGCTCATTTTTTACGAACTTTTCATCCATTTATATTGAACTTAACCAAAAAACCATGTCAGATAAACTTACATGTATATGTTATATATGACTTTTCTCTCTATAATGAAGAATTAAGAAAACAATAATTCTGAATGATTCGGGGGAATGCAGCATGCAAATGGGTGATACAGTATTTATGTTCTTCTGCGCACTACTCGTGTGGTTAATGACACCGGGTTTAGCTTTATTCTACGGAGGACTCGTGAGAAGTAAAAACGTGTTAAGCACAACCATGCACAGCTTAACGTCACTAGCGATCGTTTCAATCGTATGGATCGTATTCGGTTATTCCTTAGCTTTTGCACCAGGCAATGCATGGATCGGAGGATTAGACTGGGTTGGCCTGAAAGGCGTGGGCTTTGAGCCCGGTTCCTATAGCGAGACCATTCCACATTCATTGTTCATGATGTTCCAAATGACCTTTGCCGTCTTAACAACAGCCATCATCTCAGGTGCCTTTGCTGAACGGATTCGCTACTCAGCAGTCGTTGTATTTACACTCCTTTGGGTCACATTTGTATACGCTCCAGTCGCACACTGGGTATGGGGCGGTGGTTGGATTGGCGAGATGGGTGCGCTTGACTTCGCAGGCGGAAACGTGGTTCACATCTCATCCGGTGTTGCAGGTCTTGTCGTTGCGATTGTGCTCGGGAAGCGTAAAGACGCAGCAAGCTCTTCTCCGCATAACTTGATCTACACTCTTCTTGGCGGAGCTGTCATCTGGTTTGGCTGGTTTGGTTTTAACGTGGGTAGTGCTCTTACATTAGACAGCGTGGCCATGTTTGCCTTTATTAACACCAATACAGCCGCTGCTGCAGGAATCATCGGCTGGCTGTTAGTAGAGTGGATGATCAACAAAAAACCAACCATGCTCGGCGCGATCTCTGGAGCCATCGCAGGTCTTGTCGCCATTACACCCGCCGCAGGCTTTGTTACACCGTTTGCTTCTATTATAATAGGAATTATTGGCGGGATCGTCTGTTTCTGGGGAGTTTTTTCACTCAAAGCCAAATTTGGCTATGATGACGCACTGGACGCATTCGGTCTTCACGGAATTGGTGGTACTTGGGGAGGAATTGCAACAGGACTTTTCGCCACAACTTCTGTCAATGACGGTGGAGCCAATGGCTTATTTTACGGAGATCCCAGCTTACTTTGGAAGCAAGTGGTCGCGATTGTTGCCACGTACGCTTTTGTTGCCGTTGTGACATACGTGATCATCAAATTGGTCAATGTCTTCTTCAAAATTCGTGCAACCGAAGAAGAAGAATCCGTGGGTCTTGATTTAACCATGCACGGTGAAAAAGCTTATCAAGATTAAAGAAAAAGGGGTGTCTCTATGAGCAAAATGTATAAAGTGGAGATTGTCACACGTCCAGCTAATTTTGAAACATTAAAGGTGGAGCTTGGAAAGATTGGTGTCACCTCGATTACCTTTTCAAATGTACACGGCTGCGGCTTACAAAAGGGACATACAGAGCTATACCGCGGCGTCAAAAGAGAAAGCAACGTGTACGAACGATTAAAGATCGAAATCGTCCTAAGCAAAGTACCTGTCGAACAGGTGGTTGAAACAGCTCAAAAGGTACTTCGTACAGGCGAACCAGGGGATGGGAAAATTTTTATATATGAGATAGCGAATACAATCAACATTCGGACAGGTGAAGAAGGACCTGCCGCCCTATAGTTCATCCTCCGCCGAGTGGCGGAGGATCTTTTTAAGCAGAAAAAACCTCTGCATATTTTTATATACACAGAGGACCTTGTAAGACATTAAGATTGTTTTGTTTCTTCTGACTGACTGCTGTCTTTAGAGGAATCAGAAGACTTTTCTTGATCAGAGGATTTCCCCTTCTCATCAGACTTTTCTTCCGATTTTTCTCCAGCTGGCTCTTTGGCTTTATCTTCAGCAGCAGGTTCCTTCGTTTTTTCCTCAGTCTTTGGCTGAGCAGGTTCTTTTGCTTGTTCCGTCACTTCTTGCGCTGCTTTTTCAATCGTAGAAACAGGCTTGTCAATGAAGCTAAGCGGGTTAAGCGCTAAACCTTCCATACGAATTTCAAAATGCACATGGTTGCCGCTTTCAGCGCCATATAGGTTTTTACCAGAAGCACCAATGACATCATTCTGCTTCACTTCGTCGCCTTCTTTGACACTCACTTGTGACAACGATTGATAGACAGTTGATAATCCATCTTCATGTTCAATTTCAACGACGTGACCAAGAACTGGATCTTTTTTCGCTTGAACCACTGTTCCACTAAGAGCAGCTGTGACATCGAACACTTTGCCATCTTTATCTGCAAGATCAATACCTTTGCTCAAGGTATAGGTGTTATTATAGTTTACAAGTGCTGCTTCTTTTTCTTTTTGGTCAGCATCTGCTTCATAGAACTTTTTCACGACAGAAACATTATCAGAATTCTGGACCGGCATTGCGACATTTTCAATTGGCTTTCCAACTTCAACAGCATCATCACGCTGTTCTTGCCCTGTTTGATTTCCATCAGATAGTTGGTCTTTCACATCTTTTGATACAGCTTGATACCAAAGAACGGCTGTTAACACGACCGCTGCGCTGACTAAGTAAATTGCAGGGAATACCCAGCGCTTACGGAAAAATTGCTGAACTTTTGTGATTTTGGAAGTACGTTTCTTTTCTTCCTCTCTCATTTTTCATCACCTCAGCAACATTCTGAACACTTTTCAAAAAATATATACACACGAAATCATTTTTCTTTTTATTTTGCGCAATCGCATCAATAATATGTATGATAAATGAAAAAAAGATGGGGGACTTAATTGTGAAAACTTTCAACCGCATAGCAACAGAAGATGACCTCAAAGCGATCGTTGATATCTACAATTCAACCATTGCTTCAAGAGAAGTGACCGCTGATACAGAACCAGTTTCTGTCGAGGACCGCCGGCAATGGTTTTTGAATCATTCCGAGAAAAGACCTCTCTATGTGAAAACAGATGAGGATGGAAATATCTACGGCTGGCTGAGCTTTGAAACATTTTACGGTAGACCTGCATACAACGGGACCGTTGAAATGAGTATCTATTTGAACCAAGACTATCGAGGAAAAGGCTTAGGCTCACTTTTCTTACAAGAAGCCATTGATTTAGCACCTTCATTAGGCATTCGAACGTTACTTGCCTTTATTTTCGGGCACAACGAAGCCAGCATTCGACTATTTAAAAAGCACGGCTTTGAGACATGGGGCCACCTGCCACGCATCGCAGAAATGGACGGCAGCAGATACGATTTAGATATCCTAGGAAAAGAATTATAAAATGAGCGTCTCCCTGACAAAGAGACGCTTTTTTATGACGCATGTAACAACTGTTCAAACTGTTTCGCATTTTGAAGAGATTTTCTTTGCAGAATGATACCATGTTCATCAATGAGAATCGCTTGTGGAACAACCGTTACCCCATACAGCTCCATAATTTGTGAAGAACGAGTATACACAGCCTGGGCCGGAAGCAATTCAAGGATCGGCGTATCATCCGCCTGCTCATCTCCATTAATAATAATGAATTGAGTATCATCGCCAGCGATTTGCTGCTGCATATCTGCCAAAATACTTTTGCACGTCATACAAGTAGAATTCACAAATAACAGCATCACAGCACTCCCACTTTGAAAATATTCCTTCAAAATGACCTTCTCCCCTAAATGGGAATAGCTTCGAAATAACGGTGCAGGATCCCCCACATCTGCTTCCTTTAATTCAATTCCATCAAGGGTTTTAATTTTATTCATAAATTTTCCGATAAAACGGGCGAGCAAAAATATCACAGCCAACTGAGCAATGACAATGAATAACACAATAATCAATAGAATATCTGTCATTTCACATCGTCTCCTTCTATAAATAATTCAAATTGATTGATCCATTTTCTTTTAAACATTAAGACTTCTTGACCCACCGCTATCATGAAAGAGACAGCCACGGCAATGAGAAAACAAATAATGTTATATTTCCATGGAATGGTTTCTACATAAGGATGCACATAAAACAACCCGATCACAAGAGACAGCATCGACACATTGCGAATCACAATTCCCCAGTGAAGGCGTTCATTATCAAGCAGTCCACCACAGCCGCAAGAAATATCACGATGTCCTCTCAATAAATTGAAGGTCACCGCTCCAGTATAAATAAATAAAAGTGCTGTAAGACCAATCGCAGGTACAAGAGTCATGTGCCATATGAACAAATAACCAGTACAAACCAATTCAGCAGTTAAAAACAAATAAAACATGGGTGCCGTGAAAGAAGGAGGCAGCAGCCGATAAGCATCCATCTGCTGCATATGTGCCGTCTGTTTTTTCACTTTATCAAACCATGCACCCGCAAAAATGATCCCTAGTAAATAGACACCTATATAATAAAAGACACTCACCTTATGCCATCTCCTTTTGTTGAAATAATTGAGATTGTGCCTCGTAAAGCCTTTTGTACTCTCCGTTCAACACCATCAATTCATTATGGTTCCCCTCTTCAACGAAAGCACCATCTTTCATTACGATTATACGGTCTGCTAAACGAGCTGCTCCCATTCGATGTGTGATAAACAAGACACCCTGATCCTTCGTGTGATCGAATAGCTTTCGAATGAGTGAAATTTCCGATAGTGGGTCAAGAGCAGATGTCGGTTCATCTAAAATGATAAAATCACTCTCTCTAAAGAAGGTTCTAGCCATCGCGAGCTTTTGCCATTGTCCGCCAGACAGTTCATGGCCTTCTTCAAAAAAACGGCCAAGCTGTGCACCATACATTTCTTCCATTTGATGAATTCTTTTCTCTATACCTGCTTGCCGTGCAGCTGAGATCATCCGCTCTTCCTCGTCCATATGATCAATACGGCCAAACCCGATGTTTTCTTTCACAGTGAACTCGTACTTCATAAAATCTTGAAAAAGAACAGCCATTCTCGCATGGTATGACTTTTTTTGAATAGTAGAAATAGACTCACCGTTGACTTTTTGCATAT
Source organism: Bacillus sp. MAG717A (assembly GCF_036884855.1). Classification (NCBI taxonomy): domain Bacteria; kingdom Bacillati; phylum Bacillota; class Bacilli; order Caryophanales; family Bacillaceae; genus Bacillus; species Bacillus sp. MAG717A. The sequence continues at coordinate 1,848,881 of NZ_CP145733.1, read as the reverse complement.
TCGGCTGATCTGGATCATATAAACCTGTCAAACATTTGATCAAGGTGGTTTTACCTGATCCGTTATCCCCCACCAATGCAATACGTTCACCTTTATTGATATGAAAATGTATATGCTCAATGGCAGGTGTTTTCATATTCGGATAAGTAAATGAGAGATTTTCAAGTGTAATGGACTGAATAGACTCGATCTTCCAAAGCGATGCCCCTTCTTCTGTCTGCTCATGAATTTCTTCTTCTCTCTTTTGAAAAGCTCTCATTTCATCAACATAAAGACTTGTTTCATATAAACTAGAACATTCTCTTGTTAAGTCCTGAAAACCACTTTGGATGTTTTGTACCGCTTGCAGCACAGCGACAAATGTCCCAGTAGCTAATTTTTTTTGAAAAATAAGAAAGACAATAAAAAGACCGCAGCATACATAGGAAAATGTCATAAGCAATCCGCCCGCCATCTCCCAGCGAACTTGCCGCTTAAGCAGTTTATATTTTTCACCTGCACTTTTTACATAATGACCTTTCCATTTCTGAAGAAGATAATCCCCGATTCCATATAAACGAATCTCCTTCAATGAATCTCGTTGCGCGACAAGATCGGACACATACATTTCTCTGCGGTCATTGGCAGTTAACATGCGGTTTAATTGATAACGCGCTCCTCCAAAGAAAAGCTCAATCCACAAGACAGGCAGGGTAAACACGATCAGAATGACCGCCAAGCCCCAATGGATACCGATCATATAGATAAGAAGTGATACAACAGTAATCAATGCGCTCATGATTGTAAAGATACTTCTAACCATACTCAGAACATGCTGATGACTGTTCATCACACGTTGACTTTCATTGTAAAAAGACGGGTGTTCAAATGTAATAAACGGCAGCCTGATCGCCTTTTGAAGTAATTCACCCTTCAAATGCAGACCAATCAAATTTGTCGCTTTCTGCTGGCTAAGCTGAAGAACGAATTGAAGCCCATATCCTAAAACCACAATGACCATTTGCAGTCCAAATAACCACAAAACCTTTTGAATGTCTCCTGAAGACGTCATGAATAAAATAATTTCATTAATCAAAGTTTGAATAATCCAGACACTAGCCAAAGGCATAAAACCAACGATTACTTGGATCAATAAGGTAAGAAGAAGATAAGATCGACTTCTTTTCCAAGTATAGGAGATTGCATATAGACAATGGTTCACTGTACTCATCAACTGCTCCACCTTACACCATTTAGTATAATTGACATATTTTTGATATTTGTATTATGATAGCTTTGCGTAACTTCACTCTGAGAGGACGATATACGATGAATTCAATCTTACTTTTACAGCTCACTCTTATTCTTTGCAGCCTATTATTAACGATCGGAGTCATCATCTATTTAAAACAACAAATGGAACTGATCATCTTACCGATACAGCATGTTGGACAAAAACTAGTACATCCGCTGCTTGAAAAACCATCACCTATTCCAGTGAATGATTTACTGCAAACCAACAGTAAGCATCAGCTGCTTATTTTCACTGATACATCATGTTCGCATTGCATTCCATCACTTGAACAATTCCTAGAAACGAAAAAGCAGCGTAAATTAGACATTTCATTTAGTATTTTGCTAAAGAATGGGCAAAAAGAGGATCAAGAATTATATCGTGATAATAAAACCAACATGCGAATTATCCCAGTGGACGAACAAATGATAGACACATTCCAAGTTGAAGAATTTCCGTATTACATCATGGTAGAAGAAGATGAAATCATCTCATATGCAGCACCTTTTCCGGATGGTCTTTTTTCAAGGATATCTGCAAAATAAAGATAAATGAGGCATGTGAAGAATATCAAACACATGCCTCATTTTTTTATTGTGGATCTGAGTGAACATCTATATCTTTTTCCACTGCAGCAGCTTCACTTGCTTCATCTGAAGCCTGTTCCTCGGCTTGTTCAAACTCACTCCGTGCCTCATTTGAAATGTCTACTTGGTCACCATGCTGATTCACAGTAACAGACGAAGAAGACGTCTCTTTTTGAGCCTCTTTCTCTAGTTCCTTTAATTTAGAAACATGAAGTTCCAAATCTTTACCTTGCTGAACTAAAGTAAGTTGTTGAAATAATGCCTTTCTCTCTTCTGGAGAATGGTCACCTTGAACAATTTGAGCCGCTTGGGTTAAAAAAGAATTTGATGATTGACCCGCTTGACGCCTATTTGACGTCTGCATAGCATTTGTTAAGAATGAAATTGAAGATATGCTCATGCGTTCACATCCTATTAAATAAGATCCTTAGTTTTAGCAGCCACATCTAACGCGTTCTTGACTAGTACAAATCTCACCTGTGTCGCGATCGACGTAGTAACGGAAAGTTCCAACACCTTGAAGGAAACAAGTCGGTGCTGATTTGCATGAAGTGACTAATTTTTGCAAAATACATCTTGCAGCTGCAGGTTGAACATTGGTCATTTTGTTTAAGAAACGATCTAACATATGAATTCCACCTTCCAATTTTTATGGTAACACAACACAATAATAACCAATTGCAAGACAACTAACAACATATTTTGATAAATTTACTAATTATTTTTTACTATCAATCTTATTTATGACATAATTTGTCGATAATTTTAATAGTAAATGTTACTTTTTTCTTATTTGAAAATAATTTATTTATCCATAAATAGTGAAGTGAAGATAGAAACATTTTCATTAATCAACATTCACTCTTCCTAAAGCACTACTTACTCAAGTATGATAAAGAGTGAATACATAAAGGAGTGAACACCATTGCAACAAACTGAGAAAATCATTCAATCTCTTCATTCAATCGTAAAGTGGGGAAAGGTTGGTAGTATCTTTCTCTATATTTCAGGCGGTCTGGCTATTCTTATTGGTTTTTGGCTTGTTCTTCCTGCAGCCCTTGGCGTCTTTCTCATTATGATGGGAATCCATGTACAGAAATCTGTAAAAGCAGCTGAACAATTGATTCAGGCTCCTGATACTTCTTACGAAGAATTATTAGAACAATACGCTAAGATGATGAAAATGCAGACACTGTTTGCCATTTCAAGTATTGCCGCAGTTATTCTTTCATTCATTGCCATCGTTTTGATGCTTATACTAGGCGGGTTAGCCTTCCTCCAAGAAATTCCTTATGATGTCCAGCAATATGAAGGTGATTACGAGCAAGAACTCGGTGACTTTTATTAATGGAGTGGGGTATCAATGGTCGTTCGATACCCCTTTTATTTTTATCATTTGGCTTGGATTATCCTCCTATGCTTGACATTCAGTCTTGTTCATTTTAAAATACAAATCGTAACTATTACGAATTAAAGGAGGATCCTATTACTTATGCGAGTGAAAATTACGTTGGCCTGTACTGAAACAGGTGACAGAAACTACATCACAACAAAAAATAAAAGAACGAATCCCGACCGATTGGAGTTAAAAAAATATTCTCCTCGATTAAAGAAATATACCCTTCATAGAGAAACAAAATAAATTTTTTAGACTATAAATCGTAATGATTACTTTTTAAGTGAGGCGGAAAACAAAATGATCGTTTTCAAAAGGACAAAAACAAATGAATAAGCGTATACCTGTTACAGTATTAAGCGGCTTTTTAGGAGCAGGAAAAACAACGATATTAAATCATGTACTTAAAAATCGCAAAGGATTAAAAGTGGCTGTGATCGTCAATGACATGAGCGAAATTAATATTGATGCAGAACTAGTCAAACAAGGCGGTGAGCTTTCTCGATCAGATGAGAAACTAGTTGAATTATCTAACGGTTGTATTTGCTGCACTTTGAGAGAAGACTTGTTAATCGAAGTAGAACGCCTTTGTAAAGCGGGTAATATCGATTATATTGTCATTGAATCAACTGGAATTAGTGAACCAATCCCCGTCGCTCAAACGTTTTCTTATATTGATGAAGAAATGGGCATAGATTTGACCCGCTTTTGCCGTCTAGATACGATGGTCACAGTAGTAGATGCAAATCGCTTCTGGACTGATTTCCAGTCAGGAGAGAGTTTATTAGATCGTAAAGAAGCGGTTTCCGATGACGACGAACGAGAAATTTCAGATTTACTCATTGATCAAATTGAATTTTGTGACGTGCTCATTATCAATAAATGTGATCTAGTATCATCCTCAGAGTTAGATCGACTTGAGCATGTGCTGAACAAACTACAACCAGAAGCATCTATCATCAGAACCTCACAAGGTAAAGTACAGCCAGATGACATTTTAAATACTGGTTTATTTGACTTTGAAAAATCAAGTGCTTCTGCTGGATGGATCAAAGAGATCAACGCAGGACATGCTCTGCATACGCCGGAAACAGATGAATACCAAATTTCATCCTTTGTTTACGAAAGAAGACTCCCTTTTCATACCGGTAGGCTGAATAATTGGTTAGATCAAATGCCTGAGCAGATCGTTCGTGCGAAAGGTTTTACTTGGCTTGCCACACATCATGATTTAACCATTTTAATTTCACAGGCTGGTAAATCTGTTGCGATTGAACCAATTGCATACTGGATTGCTGCTTTGCCTGAGCAAGAAAAAACACGGATATTAAATCAGGAACCAGAGCTTCTAGATGAGTGGGACGCAGAGTTTGGTGATCGTCATACAAAACTTGTGTTTATAGGTGTGGAGTTGCCTAAAGCAGAAATTATTCGCACTCTTGATCAATGCTTGCTCACACCTGACGAATTGGATCAAGATTGGACTACATTTGAGGACCCCTTTCAATGGAAAATACAAAATTAGGCCAGGAGGGTTTTAATTGGCAAAGAAATCTAAGATTGCTAAAGAAAAAAAACGACAGCAGCTTGTATTGAAATATGCAGAATTAAGGAAAGAGTTAAAAGAAAAAGGTGACTATGAAGCTTTACGGAAATTACCTAGAGACTCTTCCCCTACCCGCTTAAAAAATCGTTGTGAATTAACTGGCCGCCCGAGAGGTTACTTAAGAAAATTCAAAATGTCTAGGATTGCTTTTCGTGAGCTTGCCTATAAGGGTCATATCCCTGGGGTAAAAAAATCGAGCTGGTAAAGAATGATTTGATCTTATCACAGCAGTCGGAAAAGTAAAGCAGCACAAAACGATGAAAAATCTATTTTCAAGACTTATCTCAAGCTTTTTGAAGTTCAAAATAGTAATTTAAAAACCAGCAGAATCTCTGCTGGTTTTTTATACTGAATGAGTTCATAAGATAAAATAACCTGTTCTCAAAAAAGGAGTTCCAACAATGATTATTCCATTTTGCCTTCTTTTCAAAAATACCTGATCATGATACTTTGTTGTTACTACCCACCGATGTATGACATCTCAACCTTTTTCTGATCTTTTTTCTGCTCTCTCTCAGCTGAATATTGATCATGTCTATTCGACCATAATTCCTTTAATAGGTTTGTTAACTCTTCATTATTTTTTGTCGTACGAATCATCCGTTTCAGATCAAAACCTGATGATGCAAAGAGACATGTAAACAATTCCCCGCGTGCAGATAGCCTTGCTCTGTTACATGTTCCACAAAAAGCGTCTGAAACGGAAGAAATAATGCCTATCTCTCCTGAACCATCTTTGTAAAAAAATCGGTTAGCAACTTCACCTGTATATTGAGGAGGTTCTGGTTTGATAGGATATGTTGAATTAATTAATTCAATTATTTCATTCTTTGTCATGACATGTTCTAAATTCCATTTATTCGTATTACCGACATCCATAAACTCGATAAACCTGAGAACGTGTCCTTCTTTTTTAAAGTAAGCCGCCATTGGTAGGACATCCTGATCATTCACACCTTTTTGAACAACCATATTAATCTTGATAGCAAGTCCAGCCTTTTTTGCCGCCTCAATGCCATCAAACACTTTTTGGATAGAAATGTGCCTTCCGTTCATTTGCTTAAAACGATCGGGATTTAATGAATCTAAACTAATGGTAACTCTATTAAGACCAGCTCTCTTTAACTGATCAGCATATAAAGGTAAAAGCGTTCCATTGGTTGTCATCGCAATGTCTTCAATCCCTGGAATTTTTGCGAGCTTTTCTATTAAGACAGGCAGATCCTTCCGCATTAAAGGTTCCCCGCCCGTGATGCGTATTTTTACCACACCTAGATTCTTTACAAAAAGGGTAGCAAGTCGTTCAATTTCTTCGAAACTAAGCAGTTCTTCTTTTTTCAAGAAAGGATAATCTGGTCCAAAAATTTCAGCAGGCATACAGTACGTACATCTAAAGTTACAGCGATCAGTTACTGATATTCTTAAATCGCGCAATGGTCGATGTCTTTTATCTAAAATACTGTCCATACTTTGCCTCCTATTCTGTAATACGCTGAGGATGAGTGTAAATATTAAAGGATTTTCCTCTGACGAATCCAACTGTCGTAATATTTAATTCTTCTGCCATTTGAAGCGCTAGCTCAGTAGGTGCTGATTTTGAAATGACGATAGAGACTCCTAGTTTTGCTGCCTTCAATAGAACTTCTGACGATATCCGGCCGCTAAACACAAGAATTTTATCTCTAAGTGGGATTCGCTGGAGTAAACAATATCCATAAATTTTATCTAAAGCATTATGTCTTCCTATATCAGTTCTAGTGATAAATAACTTCTCTGTGTCACACAGTCCAGCATTATGCACTCCACCAGTATGTTGAAATAATTGGCTTTCTTCTTGCAAACACTTCATGAGATGCGTACAGGTTTCAGCAGAGATACTAATTCGATCAATGGCTGTTTTTGCCGTCTTCACATCTTGAAGAAAATAAAAGTGTCTTCCTTTCCCGCAGCATGAACCAATCACTCGTTTTGTAAAATCTGATGAATCAAATCCACTTGAATGAACTAAATCAACATAGGCAAAACCCATACTTTCATCTATTGTAAACCTTTTAATCTCATTTTCAAATCGAATGACCCCTTCTGAAGCCAAAAAGCCGATAACCAATTCTTTCAGGTGCTCTGGCGAACAAACAAGTGTCACAAATTCTTCTCCATTCACCATCACAGTTAAAGGAAATTCTTCTACAATTTCATCAGATTTGCATGTAAACTGGCCTTCACGGTATTGGTGTATGACTCGTTTCTTTTTAACAGAAGGATTCATTGTATGATCTTCCTTTCAATGCAAATTTAGTTATATGATCCAATCAAATTGTGATATTATTTTAAAAAGTCATGAAAATGTAACATATTTCTATCTTATCAAACTTCTTGATTGCTTTATATGGGGGGAACAAAATGAACAAATCGAAAAATCGCTGGCTCATTGCAACAAGTGCTGTAGGAATTCATTTATCTATTGGGTCTGTTTATGCTTGGAGTGTTTTTACGAATCCTTTACATGAAGCCTTTCAGTGGTCATTAACAGAAATAAGTCTCACCTTCAGTATTGCTATTTTATTTTTAGGTTTATCTGCTGCTTTCATGGGACATTTCGTTGAAAGGTATGGCCCAAAGGCATCGGGGCTCTTCTCAGCTATTTTCTTCGGCATCGGAATGACTGGATCAGGATTCGCTGTCCACATGTCCTCACTGCCTCTCCTCTATTTATTTTATGGGGTACTCGCTGGAATAGGCTTAGGTGTAGGCTATATTGCACCTGTATCAACTCTAGTCAAATGGTTTCCGGATCGAAGAGGGCTTGCAACCGGTTTAGCCATTATGGGGTTTGGATTTGCTTCTCTTATTTGCAGCCCAATTATTCAATTTCTCATTGAAAAAGTGAATATCGCAAATACTTTTTATATTCTTGGAATCTCCTATTTTATCATCATGGTGACCTCATCTCTTTATTTATCACCACCAACACCTGATGACGTCAAACAATTTGACACATTCAAAACAAAGCAAAGAAAAATTCCTCAAGATTTATCACAGCTTACAGCAAATGAAGCGATCAAGACAAGACGTTTTTATTATTTGTGGCTTATGCTTTTTATTAATATCACATGCGGAATTGCTATTATTTCAGTAGCGTCACCTCTTGCTCAAGAAAGTGTTGGGTTCACTGCAGGTGCTGCAGCCACTCTTGTGGGCATTTTAGGTGCTTTTAATGGGTTAGGACGAATTGGCTGGGCATCGTTCTCAGATTATATAGGAAGACCGAATACCTACACGATTTTTTTCAGTATCCAGCTCATTGCTTTTCCTTTACTTCCCTATTTAAAAGAACCGCTCATCTTTTCAATCGTCATGGCGATCATTTATACGTGCTATGGAGGAGGATTTGCTTCAATTCCAGCCTATATTGGGGATTTGTTTGGTACAAAGCAGCTTGGTGCCATACACGGTTATATTCTGACGGCTTGGGCCGCTGCGGGTTTAGCAGGCCCTCTATTTTCATCCTTCATCCGAGATATAACAGGTAATTACACACAGAGTCTCATGGTGTTCTCTGGCTTATTTTTCATCGCTTTTATCATATCACTTCTTATTCGGAAGGATATTCAGCAGCTGAGAGAAACAAACCCACCTACTGCTTCTTCTGTTTCAGCCCGACCTTAATTTGAATTTGACAGAATCACAATCTAAAGGTAATTTTTAGATATGAAAACGCTTTACAAAGTAATAGGAGGGTGATGATCTCATGGGGAAAACAAAACACAAAGGGCCTGTTAAACTCAATAAAAAACCCTCACCAAAGCTATGGGCCTCTTTTGCACCAATGGGGCTTGGCAAAGTGAAACCGAAACACATTCGAGATACGATGAAAGTGGCATGGGAGAACAAAGATAACCTTCCCTATGCGTACCGTATTTTAACGCAGGGAGTTTGTGACGGCTGTGCACTTGGTGTCTCAGGACTGTATGATCAAACGCTCGCAGGACCTCATATATGCACTACAAGACTAAATGTACTTCGTCTCAACACAATGCCAGCTATTGATCCAAAATGGTTTGAAGATATTCATCAGCTAAAGCAAATGGACAGCACCTCTCTTCGCAAGCTTGGGCGAATTCCTTATCCATTGCTCCGAAAAAAAGGTGACAATGCCTTTACACGTATTTCTTGGGATAATGCACTAGATCAAATCGCATCTAAAATCCAATCAATTGATAAACGGCAGCTTGCTTTCTATTTAACCGCCAGAGGAATTACAAATGAAGTTTATTATACCGCTGCAAAGGCAGCTCGATTTATAGGAACGAATCATATTGATAATGCTTCTCGCATTTGCCATTCACCAAGTAAAACCGCTCTTAAACGGTCCCTCGGCATCGGTGCTTCAAGCTGTAATTACAGCGATTGGATTGGAACGGATGTATTAATTTTTTGGGGATCTGTCGCAGCAAACAATCAGCCTGTTTCCACTAAATATATGTACGCTGCTAAAAAGAAGGGGACAAAAATTATCGTCATCAATCCGTATAAAGAGCCTGCCATGGAAAAATACTGGGTTCCTTCTATTCCAGAGAGTGCATTATTCGGTACAAAAATTGCGGATGATTTTTACCAAGTCAATATAGGCGGCGATATTGCGTTTATGAACGGCGTCATCAAGCATTGGTTTGACATGGAGCAGCATGCTCCCCATTCGGCCCTTGATCACGAATTTATTCAAAACCATACAACAGGCATACAGGATTTAAAGCGGCATGTCGCACAGTTGAAGTGGAAGGACCTAGAAGCATCATCAGGTTTATCAAAAGAAAGAATGAAGGAATTTGCGACATTGCTTGCCAATGCTAATTCAGGTGTTTTTATTTGGAGTATGGGCCTTACTCAACACCGCTTTGCAACTGATAATATATCACAGGTTGCCAACCTTGCCATGCTGCGAGGATTCATTGGCAGAAAACATTGTGGTGTCATGCCAATTCGGGGGCATAGCGGAGTCCAAGGTTCCGGTGAAATGGGCGCTGATCCATTCGTTTTGCCGGGTAGTGATTTTGATGAAGAGAATATTAAAAGAATCGAACATATATGGGGATTTGACATTCCTAAATGGCATGGTGACACCATTGGGCAATCCTTTGAGAAGATGGCTCTCCCAAAAGATCATCCACAAAAACTCAAAATGCTGTTTACGAGTGGTGGAAACTTTTTAGAAACGATGCCAAATCCAGAAGCGATCGAAAAAGCATTATCTGAACTTGAACTCCGTGTCCACCAAGATATCATTTTGAATACCTCTACGCTGGTAGACGCTGAAGAGGCGGTAATTGTGCTGCCTGCTATGACAAGATATGAACAACCAGGCGGCGGCACATCAACCAGTACGGAACGCATGGTTTATTTCAGTCCAGAAATTGAAGGACCTCGTATTGAGGAAGCCAGAGCAGAATGGGACATTTATGTTGATCTTGCGAAAAGGGTCCGGCCAGAAGATGCCGAGCTGATTCATTTTGAAACAGCTGAAGACATTCGTCGTGAGATTGCGATCGCCAACCGAAACTATGATGGCATCCAGCATTTACGTCATAAGGGAGACGTTTTTCAATGGGGAGGCGCATGGCTTTGTGAAGATGGCGAGTGTCCAACGCCAGACGGAAAGGGACATCTTCTTCCTGCCCAGCTGCCTCAATATCGAAAAACCGAAGGACATTTCAATATCACGACAAGAAGAGGAAAGCAGTTCAACTCCATGATCTACAGTGAAAAGGATGCCTTTAATGGTGGAAAACGTCATTCTATCCTAATGAATGAAGAAGATGCAAAAGAGCTTTACGTCCAAGAAGGTGATCCAGTTGTTCTCTTTAATCAATATGGGTCCTATCAAGGAGTGGCTCAATTCGGAGAGTTGAGACGTGGCAATATCGCAGTTTATTGGCCTGAAGGGAACGTTTTAATTCCTAAAGGTGTGTATGAGAGCTACTCACAGATTCCCGAATATAATACGGCTGCCATATTAGAAAAAGCCGAAACCTTTCATGCAAGAAAGGATCAGCATTACGTGGAGAAACGAATCGATGAATTAGAAACGACTTTGAATTAATCGTCAACTTAAAAACAGCTGGGGTTATTTTCCCCAGCTGCCATTCACTCTCTACCGACCAAAAACGCTCGCTTCTTGTTGAAGAATGCGATTCAATTCTTCGGCATTTGCTGCCGGTTGATATTGTCCTCCACCCGCTTTTGCAACAGATTTTAGACTTTTTGCTTCTTTTTCATTTACGTCGAAGCCAATGATATTAACAATTGTATCTATCCCGTCTTCATGTAATTCCTTTGCTGCTTGTGAAGGACTTCCACCACAAGTTTCTTCACCATCACTGACAACATAAACAATATTTTTGCCTTCAGCCTGGTGATCTTCAAAATCTTGTTTCGTATCCGTTAATGCTTTTGCAAGTGGTGTCCAGCCAGTTGGCTTATACACGTTCAGTGCTTGCTGAAATGTTGATGGCTCATATGATCCAAATCCGTAAACAGCTTCAGAACTTGAACAAGATACGGCTTTCCCTGCATTTTTATTGGTTCCTTCATGACCAAACACACGAAGCAGAACTTGTGTATCTTCAGATAAAATACTCGCAAAGCTTTGAATAGACCGTTTAGCAATTTCGATTTTCTTTTCACCTTCAACTGACTGTGCCATGCTGCCGCTTAAATCGAGTAATATCACCACATGAGCAGGCGGCTCCTGTTTTGTTACAGCATGAGCTGGTGAAGAAAGAAGCAGGACAAGACTAGCCAAAATGGTTAATATGATATTTCTTTTCATCAATAAAAACCTCCATTTTTTTACTTTTGTACAGAAAAAGAGAAACGAAAGCATAAATCAATCGTTTCCCTTTTGTTCAGCAAGTTATTCGTGTAGTTTTAATGATTCTGCTGAAAAGATAGAACCCATTTCTTTACCAGTGCTTGCTTGGTAGTAATGGCCTTTACCAGCTTTGGCTACTTGCTTCAATTGACCTTCATAGCCATCGTTAAAGTCTAATCCGATCACATTTACAACAGTTGATCCTTTTGAGTTATGCAATTCTTTTGCTACTTTTACTGGATCTCCGCCACAAGTTTCTTCACCATCAGTGATTAAGTACACAATATGCTTTGTTCCTGCATGAAGCTGCTCATCCGCTTGTTTTGCATTTTCAAGTGCACGTGCAATCGGTGTCCACCCAGTTGGCCCAAGTCCGTTTAAAGAGTTTTCAAAGCTGTCTTTTTCATAAGGCTGTACGCCATAAACGCCTCTAATGACTTCACATGATTGAGCTTTACCTGAATTTTTGTTGTTTCCTTCAGAACCAAACAAGCTCATACGAATTTTAGCGTCTTTAGGAAGTGACTGAGCAAATTTAAATACCTCTTGTTTAGCGAGATCAAATTTGCGCTCTCCCTCTACTTTTCTTGCCATGCTTCCGCTTGCATCAAGTAAGATTGTCACTCTTACATCTTTGTTATGTTTTTTGACTGTAGATGCTTCTGCAAATACTGGTGAAGAGATTGACATAGATAATGTCAATACAGTTAAGGTTACGAGTGTGATTACTTTTTTCAACATACTTTTCCTTCCTCCTTATGTATTTGATTGAAACATCTTAATCGTAAATTATTCTGTCTTGGAATGGTATAGGACTCGGTCCCTTTTTCTCTTTCATCAAAATCACTAAAATTCTGTCAGATGTCTAGATATTTTCACCTAACACACCCATTATCCTCTCGTTTTCTCTGTCTTTCGAGGGACTTTGTATCAGCCATCAGTTCTTGTCAGGACATAAATGTTTAAGATTTCCTGACCTGCGTCTTAAGTCGTGATTTGACACATTCTGTTCAAATCTTTTTGAACAAACAAAAAATGCCTCATTTCTGAGGCACCTTTGCTTTATTTTTTAGCCATATACGTGTTGAGAAAACGATCGGCTGATTCGATTTGAATGCCTTTATAATAATGTTTCACGATGGCATCTACTTTTTTGCCAGCCTGCGCCATATAATGCGCACCATATTGACTCATGCCTACACCATGACCATATCCTTTTGTTGTAATGACAATCTGCTGGCCCTGGCGTTCCCATGTGAAGTCCGCTGAATGAAGGCCTAGTGATTCTCGAATGTCTCGGCCTGACAGTGTTTTACCGTTGATCACGGCTTTCGCTACTTGGTTTCCTGGTGTCCGTTCTACAATCTGTCCGACCTGAGCCTGCTGAGTGAGCGTCACACCTAATTTTTGCTGAAATTCACTTACAGAGATGGTTTTCTTGTTTTGAAATTTTGGCGATTTTTCGTCCCATTTACTTGAGACACTTTTCAAATAAGGGATTTCGTTTTTCCAATAGGCTTCGGCATTTTCCGTTTTTCCATTACTTGTTGAAAAGAATGAAGCATCAATTGGTTTCTCGTCATAAGTCAGCACTTTTCCTTGTGTGCTGGCGACAGCTTCCGTGACCTTTTTTAATTTCCAATTGTACGCTTTCCCCCAAATTTTCTTAAGTTCCTGTTTGTTTTTGTACACCTGGAACATTTGGGTATCATCTACAAGAGAACCCTTAGGTGATTTGACAGTCTTATCACTGATCATTTGTCTGACGATATACGTTCTTGCTGCGAGCGCTTGTGCCTTGAGTGCTTCCATTTCAAAATCAGCTGGCATTTCAGATGCTACGACACCGATCACATACTCTTCTAAGGGGATGTTTTCTACCTGCTGATGAGCAGAGCGATAGACGGGGATAGCGACGGGTGATTGCTTCAATTTGACTGAACCCTTCACTTCTTTTTTAACTGATGGTTCCGCTGCTACGTGCTGGCTAGCCGCCGGCTTCCCTTGGAATGTCGGCAACACAAGTAATGTTGGAATCATTAAAATGATGATGCATATTCCTGCGATTGTCCATATCATTGGTTTCATATTTGGCTGCCCCCATTTGTCATTGAATCTCTTTTATCCTATGGGCAGGGACAAGCTAATATGACAGCTTCTTTCATTTAGTGGACAAGTCTTTTATGGAGGGTATGAGGCTGTCCTTCAAATGGATTTTACTGTTCGTCTGTATGAATAAAATTTAAGATGGTTGGATACACTAATGATAAGCTTCGTGAAATGAAGCATTCTATGATTCTAAAAAAAAATCAGCATGCCCAATGGACACACTGATTTCTTTAATGACTAAGCGTTCAGATCTGATACAACTTGTTCTTGTGTCACATCTGCTGATTCATCGTTTACTCTTTCAATGTCTGCACCGATTGCTGCAAGCTTTTGGTGGAAGTTCACATAACCACGGTCAATATGCTTCAACTCTGTGACACGTGTATGACCTTCTGCCACTAATCCAGCAAGTACAAGTGCTGCTCCTGCTCTTAAATCAGTCGCTGCCACTTCAGCACCTTGAAGTTGAACTGGCCCATTGATAATGACAGAGCGACCCTCAATTTTAATATCGCCATTCATGCGGCGGAATTCTTCAGCATGCATAAAGCGGTTTTCAAACACCGTTTCTGTGATCATGCTTGTTCCGTTCGCACGAAGCAATAGCGCCATCATCTGAGATTGCATATCCGTTGGGAACCCAGGATGTGGCATTGTTTTTAGATCAATTGGCTTGAGCTCAGATGGTCCAATGACTCTTAAACCTTCTTCTTCTTCAATGATCTGAATACCCATTTCTTCCATTTTTGCAACAAGTGATGTCATGTGCTCTGGCACTGCGCCTTTTACAAGAACATTTCCTTCTGTAATGGCTGCTGCCACCATGAAAGTACCTGCTTCAATTCTGTCAGGGATGATGTTGTGTTTTGCACCGTGAAGTGTTTCCACACCTTCGATTTTGATTGTACCAGTACCAGCACCGCGAACCTTACCGCCCATGGCATTGATGTAGTTTGCTAAATCAACAATTTCAGGTTCTTTTGCTACGTTTTCTAAAATTGTTGTTCCTTCAGCTAATGCTGCTGCCATGATGATGTTTTCAGTTGCCCCTACACTTGGGAAATCCAAATAGATTTTTGCACCTTTTAAACGGCCTTTTACTTCAGCCTCGATGAAACCATTACCTACTTGAATTTTAGCTCCCATTGCTTCAAAGCCTTTTAAATGCTGATCAATTGGTCTTGAACCAATTGCACAGCCTCCAGGTAATGCAACTCTTGCATGACCTGTTCTTGCTAAAAGTGGTCCCATGACAAGCACGGATGCTCTCATTTTACGGACATACTCAAACGGAGCCTCAGTTTCTAGTGCATGAGATGCATCAACTGATACTTCGTTATTTTCAAAATGTACTTCTGCTCCTAAATGACGTAACACTTCATTGATTGTATATACATCGGAGAGCGTAGGTACATCACAAATTACGCTTTTTTCTGTACTTGCTAACAAAGATGCAGCGATAACTGGTAAAACGGCATTTTTTGCGCCTTCTACTTTAACTGTGCCGTTTAACTTTTGACCGCCGCGGACGATGATTTTTTCCAAGGTCTTCCCCTCCGCGTCCCAAATTCTCTATATTAATATTCAGTCGTTACGATTGGTGTGCCAACCGTAATCGTATGATTTTCGTTCATTTCCGAACTTCTGATGGCAATTTGAACATTCATTTTATCATTTGAAGTCATAATGAACTGTTCCCACTTATCTGTGTAAGCGGAAAGCGACACAAAATTAGACTCAACGAGATACTCAACTGGTTTTGCTTGAAATTCATTTGCTAACGTTTCAGCTTTTTTTTGCAAAACAACATCCATCATACCATTTACATGACCATCGAGACAAGTAAAAATTACAATTTTCTCTTGTAATATGCTTTTTGCATGACGTACGAACTGATTATATGTATGCTCCCAGGTATTCAGTGGGCGAGCACCTTTTTGCTCATATAATAAATACGACTTTTGATTTGATTTTGTGTCGGTCTTCACGAGTAAAATTTTCGATTCTGTATCATTTTTTTCATCTTTGTAAATTCCTGTGACTTTGGTGACATGTTGTTCTTTTTTTTCGGTCCACTCATACTGTCGTAGTTCGTCTTTCAAACGTTTCACTTTTTTTGAAAATTGTTCGGATGAAATATCTACATTTGTTTTGGCATGAAGGGTCCATCCATCGACTTCGATTTGCTGGTTTTTCAAACCTTCTGCTATTTGAGCGAGCGGAGAAGATTCTTCCGCACGAATCCCTTGAATCATCAGAACAAAAAAAAGAATAAACGCAAATAATGGCCAACCTTTCAAATACTTTCTCACCTGTCATTCCCCCTTGCTACAAGTGTTGCCGCAAGGAGGTCAATGCATACGTGGAAAAGTCAACAAAAGGCGAGCCTTTTGACCCTTCTTTTTACGTTCCCGCAGAAGGCCGTGACCAAACCTTTTATGTTAGAACATATAAGGAATTTGTCTGGAGAAATTTAAGTAATCAAGGAAGAAATTGCTGACCGCAGATGCGATCGCAATGGTAATGAGCATCATCAGCAGCCTTGCTTGAACGATTTTCCCTTTTTTAATGAGTGGATCAATATTTACAGCAAGCAGTGCCCACCATGTAACCGCGATAAAAAATAGGTGAATCACAATGCCCACGATTGCTTGTTGTCCTACGTCTTCCATACAATTGAATCCTCCTTTTATTTATTTCTGTAAAGGAAAACTCCCTTTCATTATATCCTCGAAAATCGGAAAGATGAATCATTTGGAAAAAAGAGCTACATTTAGTGTGAATCCCCTCTTATCCTGATGCCAAGGAGATGATATACTGCGTGTGGAAGGAGCTGAACACATTGAAAGATTCTTTTCCTGACTTTGTTGATTTGTACGGAGAATTGGTTCCCTCATTTGATCATGAATGGGAGGCCATTGCTTTCTACTTTGATTATAGACAGACACAGCTAGAAGAATTAGCACAATTGTGTCATTTTCATAACATTTCTTTGGATTACTCTGAGGAAAGCCTGTATCAGTTAGAATCACTATACTTTGATGCATTGACTAAGCAGCTGTTCGCTGAGTGGAAAATGCCAATAGATGCATTAGAAGCGATAATGAGTGTGTATTTAGGAGAGGTTGTCATCCGTCATCATTCAGATGCTGACTGGGTAGTGCGGCCTTATATGGACTCTTCGCACCAATATACGCTTGGCTTACGCAGAAACAATAAAACATGGCATTGCAGTACGCAATTTTGCGAGCAGTTATATTTAGAAAAGCAAGCATCTCATCCTTATGTGTCGATGTATCAATCTCTCATGTCATCCTAAAAAAAATCCTTCTTATCACTGTGATAAGAAGGATTTTCTATTTTATTTCCCTGCTACATTTAAACGGTTTAATGCCCGTTTTAATGCGAGTTCCGCCCGGCGTACATCACTTTCATTCGGGTGGTTCAAATGCTCTTCAGCACGCTGTTTCGCTGATTTAGCACGATCAACATCAACTTTGTCTGATGTTTCAGCGGCCTGAGCAAGAATCGTTACTTGTTCAGGGCGGACTTCAACAAACCCGCCACTTACTGCAACCAATTCAGTTGATCCACTATGTTTTAAGCGAACTGCACCGATTTTTAGCGGAGCAACCATTGGAACGTGGCCAGCTAAAATACCAAGCTCACCGCTTTCTGCTCTTACACTGACCATTTCCACATCCGCTTGATACACTGGGCCGTCGGGAGTAACGATATTGACTTGAACGGTCTTCATGCTTTTACCCTCCTAAGGACCAGATTAGGCCTCTACACCCATCTCTTTGGCTTTTTCAACCACTTCTTCAATGCGTCCAACTAAGCGGAATGCATCTTCTGGAAGGTGATCGTATTTACCAGATAAGATTTCCTTGAAGCCTTTAACAGTTTCTTTCAATGGCACATAAGAACCTTTTTGGCCAGTGAACTGCTCTGCTACGTGGAAGTTTTGAGATAGGAAGAATTGAACACGACGCGCTCTGTGTACCACAAGCTTATCGTCCTCAGATAATTCATCCATACCTAAAATGGCAATGATATCTTGTAATTCTTTATAGCGCTGCAATGTTTGCTGCACTTCACGCGCAATCGCATAATGCTCTTCGCCAACGATCTCAGGTGCAAGTGCACGAGATGTTGAAGCAAGAGGATCAACCGCTGGATAAATACCCATTTCAGTCAGCTTACGCTCAAGGTTTGTCGTTGCATCAAGGTGAGCGAACGTAGTTGCTGGAGCTGGATCCGTATAGTCATCCGCAGGTACATAGATTGCTTGAATCGATGTAACCGATCCTACGTTTGTAGACGTGATACGCTCTTGCAGCTGACCCATTTCTGTTGCAAGTGTCGGCTGATAACCTACCGCTGAAGGCATACGTCCAAGAAGGGCTGAAACTTCAGAACCTGCTTGTGTAAAACGATAGATGTTATCAATGAAGAACAATACGTCTTGACCTTGTTCATCACGGAAATGCTCTGCCATTGTCAAACCAGTTAGGGCAACACGCATACGTGCACCTGGCGGCTCATTCATTTGGCCGAAGACCATGGCTGTTTTTTCGATAACGCCAGAATCTTTCATTTCGTAGTAAAGGTCGTTTCCTTCACGTGTACGCTCTCCAACACCAGCGAATACAGAAATACCGCCGTGTTCTTGTGCGATGTTGTTGATTAATTCTTGAATCAGAACGGTTTTACCTACACCGGCTCCACCGAATAGACCGATCTTTCCACCTTTGATGTAAGGAGCAAGCAGGTCAACAACTTTGATACCTGTTTCAAGAATTTCAACTTCTGTAGAAAGTTGATCAAAAGAAGGCGCTTGTCTGTGGATTGGATCTCTTTGAGCTTCTACAAGTGGCTCATCTAAGTCAATGTTATCTCCCAGTACGTTGAATACACGTCCAAGTGTTACGTTACCAACTGGTACTGAAATTGGTTTTCCAAGGTCTACAGCTTCCATACCGCGCTTCACACCGTCTGTTGATGCCATTGCGATGGTTCTCACTGTATCATCACCTAAATGTAGTGCTACTTCTAAAGTTAAGTCGATATCAACTTCACTTTCGCTTTCCGCTTTATGCGAAACTTTGATCGCATTATAAATCTCAGGCAAGTGACCGTCTTCAAAACGAACGTCTACGACTGGTCCCATGATCTGACTGATGCGTCCTGTTTTCATTGCATTCCCTCCTGACAATTATTTTTATTCTAAGGCAGCTGCTCCGCCGACAATTTCTGTAATCTCTTGTGTAATCGCTGCTTGACGAGCACGGTTGTAAGAGAGTGTCAGGCTGTCGATCAATTCTTTTGCGTTGTCTGTTGCACTCTTCATTGCTGTCATTCTTGCAGCATGTTCACTTGCTTTGCTGTCAAGAAGCGCACCGAAAATCAAACTCTCTGCATATTGAGGAAGGAGAACTTCAAGAATTTCTTCTTCAGAAGGCTCAAACTCATAAGATGCGGAACGTTTATTTGGTGTCGCTGCGGCCGAAAGGTCCGTTAGCGGCAATAATTTCTTCTCTGTTACTTCTTGTGAAATCGCACTGACAAAGTGGTTGTAGAACATGTAAAGTTCGTCAAACGCTTCATCAGAGAACATTTGAACTGTGCTGCTTGCTAATTCTTTAATATCAGCAAACGCTACTTCGTCTCCAAGCCCTGTTACTTCAGAAATAACTGGAATACCACGCTTTTTGAAGAAGTCGCGTCCGATTTTACCAATGACAATCACCGCATATTCATCAGCGGATTGATGACGAGATTGAATGGTTTGGTAAGCGGCACGCAAAATCGAGCTGTTAAAAGGTCCTGCAAGCCCTCGATCAGATGTAATGACGAGATACCCTGTTTTCTTGACAGGTCTTGAAAGAAGCATTGGGTGCTTAGCACTTGTTCCAGTTGCGATTGCAGCAACCACTTCCTGGATTTTCTCCATGTAAGGAACAAAAGACTTCGCATTGTTTTCAGCACGATTCAGTTTCGCAGCTGATACCATTTGCATCGCTTTTGTGATCTGACTCGATTTTTTCGTTGACGTGATCCTTGACTTTATATCGCGTAATGAGGCCAAAGATTTCACCACCTTTTTTCAGGAATCCGTGTTCATTTACGTGAAAAGAGAGAAAAAGAGAATCTTTTTCTCTCGGAAAGATTACTAATTAGTTGCTTGGTGCAAACGTACGTTTAAAGCCTTCGATTGCTGTCTTCCACTCTTCATCAGCAGGCATATTTCCTGTTTGAGAGATTGTGTCAAACAAGCCTTTATGGTTTTCTTCAATGTACAAGAATAACTCAGCTTCAAAACGTTTAACATCAGCAATGGCAACATCGTCTAAGTATCCTCTTGTTAGTGCGTAAAGAATCGCTACTTGTTTTTCAACTTTAAGCGGTTTGTTCAAGTCTTGTTTTAAGACTTCAACTGTTCTTGCACCACGGTTTAATTTCGCTTGAGTCGCTTGGTCTAGATCAGATCCAAACTGAGCGAATGCTTCAAGCTCACGATAAGAAGCAAGATCCAGACGAAGTGTACCTGCTACCTTTTTCATCGCTTTGATTTGTGCAGAACCACCCACACGAGATACAGACAATCCTGCGTTTACCGCTGGACGTACGCCTGAGAAGAAGAGGTCAGATTGTAAGAAAATCTGTCCATCTGTAATGGAAATAACGTTTGTTGGGATATATGCAGAAATATCGCCAGCTTGCGTTTCTACGAAAGGCAATGCTGTGATAGAACCGCCACCCTTTTCGTCACTAAGCTTCGCTGCACGTTCTAATAAACGAGAGTGAAGATAGAAAACATCACCAGGGAATGCCTCACGACCTGGAGGACGACGAAGCAATAATGAAAGCTCACGGTAAGCTGCCGCTTGTTTAGAAAGGTCATCATAGACAACAAGTACGTGCTTGCCGTTATACATGAATTCCTCACCCATCGTTACACCTGCATAAGGAGCAAGGTAAAGAAGTGGAGCTGGCTGTGATGCAGAAGCTGTGACAACGATTGTGTAGTCAAGCGCACCATGCTTACGAAGTGTTTCAACAACACCACGAACCGTTGATTCTTTTTGTCCGATGGCTACATAAATACAGATCATGTCTTGATCTTTTTGGTTTAGAATCGTATCGATTGCAACAGATGTTTTACCTGTTTGACGGTCACCAATGATCAATTCACGCTGTCCGCGGCCGATTGGAATCAAGGCATCAATTGCTTTAATTCCTGTTTGAAGCGGCTCATGTACAGATTTACGATCCATAACGCCAGGTGCTTCACTTTCGATTGGACGTGTTTTGCTTGTTAAGATTGGACCTAGTCCATCAACAGGCTGACCAAGCGGGTTCACAATACGTCCGATTAACTCTTCACCTACTGGAACCTCCATGATACGACCTGTACGTTTTACGTCGTCACCTTCGCGGATATCTTTGTAAGGTCCTAAAATAACGATACCTACGTTAGACTCCTCAAGGTTTTGAGCCATACCCATTACACCGTTAGAGAACTCAACCAGCTCTCCTGCCATAATGTTGTCAAGGCCATGTACACGCGCGATACCGTCCCCTACTTGAATGACTGTACCGACATCTTTTACTTCAATTTCTGATTGATAGTTTTGGATTTGCTGCTTTATCAGCGCGCTAATCTCTTCAGCTTTGATACTCACTAAGGTTTCACCCCTTCTAACGATTTTCGCCTGCAAGCTGACGTTCAATGCGGGAAAGCTTTCCGCTGACACTGCCGTCATAAATGCGGTTTCCGATACGGATTTTCACTCCGCCTATTAGATCCTTGTCAATCACATTTTCAACACGCAGTGATGTGACTCCGGCTTTTTTGGCAAATACTTCAGATAAAGATTGAATTTCAGCACCGCTCAGCGGTTTCACTGAATACACGACCGCATCGTCTATTTGTTTCGTACGGTTTGCAAGTTTCACAAACTCAGACGTCATTTCAGAGAAAATATTCGTGCGTCCGCGGTCAATCAGTAAATACATTGTGTGCAATACATAAGTAGAAACACCTTTGAAAGCCTCAGCAATCAACTGTTTCTTTTTGTCTGCTGTAATCTTTGGATGAACAAGGAAGTCATTGAGTTCTTGATCAGCCTTTAGAACTTTTTTGATCTCATTCAGCTCTTTTTCAGTTTCGTCTACTGCCGAAGAAGCAAGAACGATGTCAAAAAGAGCAGAAGCGTAACGCTTAGAGACAATAGTTACGCTCATCGGCTTTCGCCTGCCTCTTTAAGGTACTCTTGAATCAATTTCTCTTGTGCCTGCTCATCAAGTTCTTTTTCAATCACTTTAGATGCAATCAGCACAGATAGTGATGCAACCTGCTCACGCAGTGCAGCCACAGCTTGTTCTTTTTCTTTCACGATTTCAGTTCTAGCAGACTCTTTCAAGCGCTCTGATTCTTGACGTGCTGCTTGAATGATCTCTTCTTTTTGTTTCTCACCAATCTTTTTCGCATTTTCGATGAGTGTATGTGATTCTTCGCGTGCTTCTTTCAATAAGACACGTTGTTCTTCAAGAAGCTTTTCAGCTTGAACGTGCTTTTCTTCAGCACTTGAAATTTCATTTCCTATATAATCTTCACGCTGCTTCATAATACCTAATAAAGGCTTAAGCGCAAATTTCTTTAAAAGTGCAAGCAAAATGAGCATAGCGATAAGCTGGAATAACATATCACCGGCGTTGAAGCTTAAGCCCCCTGCTCCTAAAACCACTGGTAACTGAGACATTTAGTACGGCAACTCCCTTCTTTAAATAATATGTTAAGAAACAAAACATAAAGGAATGGCGAAGTTTCGAACTAATCTGATCTTCGCCATTAAAATTCATATTAGAACGCTTCTCACATATTAACCAAAGAATGCCAAGAATGCGATAACGACAGCGATAATTGGAAGTGCCTCAACTAAAGCGACCCCGATGAACATAAGTGTTCTTAGTTCTCTACCAGCTTCTGGCTGACGAGCGATTCCTTCAACTGTTTTAGATACGATTAGACCGTTACCAATACCTGCTCCTAGTGCTCCTAAACCGATTGCAATTGCTGCTGCTATTAAATTCATTAAAAAGCTCCTCCTTTAAAATAACGTCCTTTTTGGACTCTCAATTTTTTTAGTGTTCGTCGCTGACTTTATGGGAAATGTACACCATTGTCAGCATGGTGAAGATAAATGCCTGGATGGTTCCGACAAACAAACTGAATGCCTGCCATACAATCATTGGCACGATGGCACCTAATGTACCAACGATACCAAGCGCAATGTTTTGCGAGTAGAAATTGGTCGCAAGTCCTGCAAGTAAACCAAGAAGAATCTCTCCAGCGAAAATATTTCCGTAAAGACGCAAACCAAGTGTTAGCGTGTTTGCAAATTCTTCAATAAGTTTCAATGGTACTAAAAGCGGAATTGGTCTAAAGTAGTCTTTCGTATATTCCTTGACTCCTTTTGCCTTGACACCATAGTAGTGTGTGAGACCCATGACCATAATTGCTAGTGTCATTGTGATTGCAGGATCAGCAGTTGGTGATTTCCACCATAAGTTGTGATCGACCGTAATCGAGAATGGCAGTCCAAGCATGTTTGAAACAAATATGTACATGAGTAATGTAACGCCAAGCGCTAGAAATGGGGCTCCTGTTTTCATGTCCATCGAACTACCTATGATATTTCGAACAAAATCAACGATCCATTCCATGAAGTTCTGCGCCTTAGTCGGACGAATAGACAGAACACGAGTAGTCAGCACCGCTATGAGAAGAACGATGATACTAGCAATCGTAATCATGAGAACATTGGATAAGTTGAACGTTAACCCTAAAAATTCTGTAGTTTTTGAACTGTGACCCAAAGAGTATTCACCTCTCTTCCATAGTAGAACGTTTAAGTTGAATGAAGGAATCTATCATAATGACAGGATATATTGTCATTAATCCTATAACAACACCTGCCAGATGAACTTCATTAGGGTAACGCCAAGCAATCGCTACTGCGAGAATCGCGTTGGCCCACCTGGCTGTACTTCCCATTGAACGAATGGATTTTCCTTTTTTAACCGCTCGATCAAAAGCGTGCATTCTCCGTATAAGTAGGAATAAATTAAAGAAAGCAAAAATTGTGCCGATAATGAAACCAAGAAACAGTGGTTTAAAACCAGGCATGGCATAGCCAAACACAAAAATTGCCAATAGATAGAACATGTATTTACTCTGTCTGCGGAAAATCGCGTTTGGATCGTTCATTCATCTGACTCCCGATGAAAAGTATTGTAAAAAAGGTGATAAATGGTGATGAAAACTGCGTAGAAGACGCTGATGATAAGCCGTCCTGTTCGAAAAAAATCAATCACCCATCGGTCTAATTGCACAATCAGACTTGAAATCTTTAGATCTATGGGATGCTGCTTCATTCGTTGATACAAACCCTGATTATTAAAGGGTTCACAATGAGGATTAGTAGAGTGCTATAGGCTATGAAAACCTTACCATAATACCCTCGTTTAGCATACAATAGCGTCTATGATGTGTCAATCCGTTCAAAGTTAAAAAACTTTTCTATAGTGATAGAGCACACAAAATGTTCACAATTTCATCAAACTTTAGGAGAGATGTGACATTCATTGAAAAAAACAGCCAATGTTCAGTATACAATGATTTTTCTAAGAACGGTATCAACCGTTTGTCATATATTTCAAAAAAGCCCACATGCACGTTTTGCATGTGGGCTTTTATTAAGACTTTCTTATTTCGTTCCATACATACGGTCACCAGCATCACCAAGACCTGGAATGATGTAACCTTTTTCGTTTAGTTTCTCATCTAATGCAGCAATGTAGATATCAACATCTGGATGATGCTTTTGCATTTCTTCTACACCTTCAGGGGCAGCAATCAGACACATGAAGCGAATGTTTTTCGCACCGCGTTTTTTCAAGCTGTTTAACGCTTCGACTGCTGAGCCGCCAGTTGCAAGCATTGGGTCTACTACGATAAATTCACGCTCTTCCACATCAGATGGAAGCTTCACATAATATTCAACAGGCTTTAATGTTTTCGGATCGCGGTATAAACCAACATGTCCCACTTTAGCAGCTGGAATGAGTTTCAAAATCCCGTCTACCATTCCAAGACCTGCTCTTAAAATTGGCACAACACCGAGTTTTTTACCTGAGATCACGTTTGATTTCGCTACTTGTACAGGTGTTTCTACATCTACCTCTTCAAGCGGTAAATCTCTTGTGATTTCAAATGCCATTAATGTTGCGACTTCATCCACTAGCTCTCTAAATTCTTTAGTTCCTGTATGAACGTCACGAATATATGTAAGTTTGTGCTGAATAAGCGGGTGATCAAATACATAAACCTTTGCCATAGCTTGCTACAACTCCTTTTCTGTCATCTTCCGGTGAACTTTGCACACTTCCTACAATTCTACATAAAAAGACATCATCTTTCAATATGATTCGCAAATCCTACAAAAAAAACCCACATGCCAAAAATAGGCAAATGGGTCTGTTTTTTAATAATCTAATTCGTTATATAGAGGGAAACGGGCCGTAAGATCAGATACACGCTTTTTCGCCTCTTCTAATTTCGCTTCATCTTCATGATGTTTTAGCGCAAGTGCAATAATGGAACCGACTTCTTTCATCGCTTCTTGATCGAAACCGCGGCTTGTTACTGCTGCTGTCCCTACACGTACACCACTTGTGACAAATGGTTTTTCTGGATCATAAGGAATTGCATTTTTGTTCACTGTAATACCGATTTCATCAAGAACGTTTTCTGCAATTTTTCCTGTGATGCCAAGAGAACGCAAGTCAATGAGAACAAGATGGTTATCTGTTCCGCCAGATACAAGCTGAATATCTTCAGATAAAAGAGTTTCAGCTAGTTGTTTTGCATTATCAATGACGTTTTGTGCATATGTTTTGAAATCTCCGTTCAATACTTCACCGAAAGAAACAGCTTTTGCAGAGATGACATGCATGAGTGGTCCACCTTGAATACCAGGGAAAATCGATTTGTCGATCTTTTTACCAAACTCTTCACGGCAAAGAATCATTCCGCCGCGAGGTCCGCGTAATGTTTTGTGAGTTGTCGTTGTCACAAAATCTGCGTAAGGAACTGGATTTGGATGAAGACCTGCTGCAACAAGACCAGCAATGTGAGCCATGTCGACCATAAAGTAAGCACCGACTTCATCAGCAATCTCACGAAACTTTTTGAAATCAATTTGACGTGGGTATGCACTTGCACCCGCAACGATCAGTTTCGGCTTATGTTCACGTGCTTTTTCAAGTACATCTTGATAGTCGATATGCTGAGTTTCTTTATCTACACCATATTCTACAAAGTTGTACTGTACCCCACTAAAGTTTACAGGACTTCCGTGTGTTAAATGCCCGCCATGTGATAAGTTCATGCCCAGCACTGTATCGCCATGCTCAAGAATAGTAAAGTAAACAGCCATGTTCGCTTGAGCACCTGAGTGAGGTTGTACGTTCACATACTCAGCGCCAAAAATTTCTTTTGCGCGGTCACGTGCGATATCTTCCACAACGTCTACATGTTCACAGCCGCCATAGTAGCGTTTACCAGGATAGCCCTCAGCGTATTTATTTGTTAATACAGAGCCCTGTGCTTCCATGACTGCTTCGCTTACGAAGTTTTCTGATGCAATTAATTCGATTTTGTCCTGCTGGCGTTTCCGCTCTAGTTGAATTGCTTTGAATACTTGTGCGTCTTGCTCAGGTAAATGTTTCATCAGCGAAATCCTCTCCAATCTATTTCCATTCGATGTTTTCACCATCTCATTGTACACGGTTTTTGAGTAAAATGTAAAAGTTTTTTTTGGAAAATCGACTTCTTTTTTATGAAAACCCGAATATTTAAGTGGTAAAGCGTCTTCATCATTCAACATATATTAGAAATATATCGAAGCTATGATCTTGTATAAACCGCTCGTTCTCCGCCAATCAGCTTCGGACGTGTTTTCGCAAAAGTCACATGTGCATGTCCTAATTGATGACGGCTGAGACGGACAGGTACAGCGACTCTCTTTAAGTGCATCCCAATTAACGTATCGCCGATATCAATTCCAGCATGAGCCTCAATGGATTCGACTAATACAGGATGTTCCATTTGCTGATACGCATGAGCCGCCATCGAACCACCCGCTTTACGGACAGGTACTGCAGCTACAATCTCCAAGTTAAAACGGAAAGCCACTTCTTCTTCAACGACTAGGGCACGATTGAGATGCTCACAGCATTGAAAGGCGAGCTCAATGCCGGTCTCTCGTCTTAACTGATCCAATTCTTGATAGATGGACGCAGCAATTTGCTCACTTCCTGCAGTACCAATATGCTCACCAGCCACTTCTGACGTACTGCAGCCAATGACTAAAATTTGCCCGGCACGCAATTCAACTGTTTGATGAAACTCTTTTAACATTTCAAGCCAATCTTGACCAATGTTCATATTAAGCGCTCCTTATAGGTGCTTTTCTTCGTAATCAGCAATTTTGCCAATCCGCACAGCATGGCGTCCTGCTGTAAACTCTGTTGTCAGCCAAATATGCGCAATCTCACGTGCTAATCCTGGTCCAATCACTCGCTCTCCCATTGCAAGAACGTTCGTATCATTATGTTCTCTAGTTGCTTTTGCACTAAATGTATCATGTGCTAATGCACAGCGAATTCCTTTTACTTTATTTGCCGAGATGCTCATGCCGATGCCTGTCCCGCAAATTAAAATGCCGCGGTCGACTTCTCCGTTTGCCACCATATTGGCTACTGGGAATGCATAATCTGGGTAGTCTACAGAACCTGATCCGCATTCACAACCCATATCAATGTATTCGATCTTCAATTCATCCATCAGTTGTTTGATTTCTTCACGAATATTCGTTCCGCCGTGATCGGATGCAATGGCTACTTTCATCGGGCAATTCCTCCTAAGGGTGAGTTGATCTGTTATGTCTTACATTCATTCTTTATTTACAGTTATATTTTAACCTCTGCCTAGTGATTTGCAAACAAAAGCAGAAAAACCGTTGACGCAACGGTTTTACAGGTTATCTATGATGATGATCTTTTTTCAATTTCTCAGCGAGCTGATACAGTAAGGCTTCAAGTTCATCACGAGTTTCCTGATAAACAGAAAGACTTCCTCCAAACGGGTCGGATACATCGCCTTCTGTTCCTGTCGCAAATTCCTTTAAAGTAAAGACCTTGCCTTTTGCATACGCATATTGCTCAGTAATCAACTGTTTATGCTGCATAGTCATCGTGAAGACGTAATGAGCTTCGCGCAGAAGCTCCTCTGTCAATTTTGATGATGAGTGATTCAGTGGAATGCTTTTCTCAAATAATGCTTCGATCGCTTGAGGAGAAGCCTTCCCTTCATCGGTGGCGAAAATCCCTGCGGATTTTACAGTGACCTCTAAACCTTTTTCATCGGCAATTGAAGCAAAAAGGGCTTGAGCCATTGGACTTCTGCATGTATTTCCCGTACAAACAAATAAGATTTTCATCTTTCGCCCTCCTTTTCTTCTATTATATAGCATTTCATTCTACATGTTATGTAAGGAGACTCGCTAGAGCGGAAATAATAATTTAATACCAAAGGCTAGTAAAATGATTCCGCCAAGCGCGCCGCTATATGAACCCACCCATGACCGAACCTGTTTACCGAGTAATAATCCGAGCCATGTGAGAAGCATACTAAAAAAACCAAACAATAATATAGTCATCCACACCTGGGAACCGTAAATCCCGAGGCTTAAACCAACAGAGAAGCTGTCTAGGCTGACACTTGTAGCAAAAAGAACGAGACCAGTCCCAACAGGTGCGATAAAGGGCTTATCCTCTTTGCGGATAGAAGCAACGATCATTTGTAGTCCCAGCACCAAAAGCAGCGCCCCGCCAATATAGGTGGCAAGAAGACCGAGCCATCCGGATAAGAGCTGACCTGTCAGCATACCAAAAAGCGGCATAAACATATGAAATATCCCAATAACAAGTCCAATATAAATGATCTGGCGGAACCTCAGCTGAATCATCCCCATACCAAGTCCAACCGAAAAAGCATCCATTCCAAGTGCAAAAGCCATGATGCTGAGCGTCAGCAATTCGCCAGCTAGTTCGTTCATGTAAATCCCCCTTGGACACACATTCTCCTTTAACCTATGTTTGTCCAAGAAAGGTTAGAACTATTGGAACGAAGGGAGTGTACGCCCTCCTGCGGCTTTTTGCAGACGGTTCATAATGGCAGAACCAACTCCCTGCTCTGAAAAGGCTTCAGAAATAATCAAGTCTACATCCGTTTCATCAAATTGTCTCAGTACACGATAGAGGTTTGCAGCAACCGTTTCAGGTTTTTCTCTCCATCCACAGCTGTACACAACATCTGCCGCAAAAAGCGATTTCTTTTCTTCTGTTGTCAGTACTCCGACTTTTAGACCTTCAGCTTTGTATTTCTGAATGTGCCGCTGCATGTCTTCATCACTTCCATGAAAGATATACATTTGGGCTTCAGGTGCATAGTGTGTGTATTTCATACCTGGCGATACAGGCGCCTCGTCCTTTTTTGTCAGCCCTGGATCCACACTCACCGTCCCCACGACCTCTTCTAATGCTTCTTTTGTAATTCCGCCCGGTCTTAAAATCACTGGGATCTCACCGACACAAGATACAACGGTTGACTCAACCCCAATTCCAGTTGAACCGCCATCCACAATTCCAGCGATTCTTCCTTCGAGGTCACTCGCTACATGGTCAGCTTGTGTTGGTGAAGGTTTCCCTGAACGGTTCGCACTTGGTGCAGCAATTGGCAGACCAGCTGCTCGGATGAGCTCAAGCGCAATGGGATGGTCAGGCATTCTCACACCTACTGTGGATAAACCTGCTGTAACCTGCTTGGATAAAGTGCCTGGCTTACACGGAAGAACGATGGTTAAGGCGCCCGGCCAAAAGGCATCCATCAGCGCCTTCGCTTTTTCGCTTTCTATTTGTGCAAATTCGTGAAGCTGCTGAACTTCCGCAATGTGAACAATCAACGGATTATCACTCGGACGCCCTTTCGCTTCATAAATTTTCATCACGGCTTCTGTCTCTTTCGCATTTGCCCCGAGTCCGTAAACGGTCTCTGTCGGGAAAGCAACCACTTCATTTTGCTGCAGCAGATCGGCCGCCTGTTTAATTTGTGGATAGTATGTGGATAAATCCTTTTCTAAATCCACAGACCACCTTTTTGTATTTAACATCATACAAACTCCTTTTAAAAAAGATAAAACTGTTGATATATCTCAATTATCCTTTTGAAAGTATAAAAGATGATGATCAATAAAACAAGCGTTGTCCACAATTTGTGGATAACGCTTGTTTTGTAGTGGATAAGTATGTGTATAAGTCCATCATTCTGTGATTAACTACCTTTTTTTTGCAGGACCACAGCCTGTTCTTTCCCCAATGTCTCTTTTGCATGTGCAGAGCTCCATATGCTTTCTGGGATTTCTTCTAAAGGCGCAAAGCCCATTAATGCCAAAAAATCATGGGAAGAGGAATGGTTTGCAACGACATAAAAAGTATCCACACCTATTTTTTCTCCGAGCGTTTGAACGCTTTGGAACAAGGAGACAATGTGCCCCTGACCGAGCTTATCTGATATGACAAGAGACCGCAGCAATCCCTCTTGTTCATTGAGCTGTTCAAGACCTAAGCAGCCTGCCAGCTGACCATCCGCATCTTCCATCACGACAAATGTCGTTCGCTCTGCAAGCGTTACTCCGCCTTTTGCTTGTCCCTTTTCAAGAAAAGCATTGATCGCCGGGACATCTTCCTCTGTGGCTATTCTTAATTGATAATACATGCTTTCACCTCTTTTTTGATCTCTTACTTCAACTCTATGAGGCAAAAACCGATTTATACCTTTTTTAAGAGAAAAGACTAGAGACCCATTCGAACAAAAAGAACTTCACTTCACCTGTCTCTTCTTCCTCTTCTTTCACCACTTCATTGACAGACTCTTTCGTTTGCTGCGCTGTCACTTGTTTATCATCATCGCCTTCTGGTGAGGCAATGGCTTCTCCGTTTGAAAAATCGATAAAGCAGAGCGGCGGGAATAACACACACCACCAGTTAGCTCCGTCTCCTTCTCCAAGTGTAATTAAAATGGCTTCATATTTCCCAGCAGGGTAGACGAAATTTCCATAGAGCTTTGTTGGAAATGAAGCTTTTTGAAAACTGACCGATACGGATTGATCAATGTGCTGTTCCTTCAATTTCGCTTTGGCGATACGATTGATTTCTGGCAGCTTTGATCGAATGACACGTCTTGCTTCTTCAATGGATGTGAGGTCTTTGACCCACTCCGTCATATTCGCATTGACCTCGTCACGAATACTTCTTTTCACATCCTGATCCGCTGAACGATCACTATTTGCTAAAATGCGTAATCGAATTGCTTCATCTGGTATGACAACAGGCTGATTTGCAGAAGCAGCCGCTGTCTCCTCTCTGCCAAGGTTTGCAAAAGCACCGCATAATAATAGAAACATATAAAGACAAATCATCGTTTTACTTTTCAACATTGTGTGTTCCCCCCCACTTTTTCTCTTCGCTACAAACATTGTGTCCAGGAAACTCATCTCATAAACAGTCAACATAATTATTTTTTTAATAGATTATGAGTCAAAACAAAAAAGCCGTTCTCTTTAAGAACGACTTTTGAGTGAGGATTGGTAGTCAGAAGGGTACAGTCTCCCATCCCAATCTCGGCTGATTTTTAACCCAGATTCTGTTTTAATAACAGTCATGGCCCCTTTTTTCTTGATTTCTTTTTTTACCTTTCCTTTTTGATCGATAAATTGGATCACCATTTCATAGTTAAATTCAATTCTGTCATCGCTTTCATCTGAAGGCGTAAACATAATTTTCTTCAGTTTAATTTGACAATCTTGATCCTTCGCCGCTTCTAATATGCTCGGGAACATGCTGTCTTGTGTATATTCTTGATATTCGTGTTCGGTTAAATAAACCTTCAGCTTCTCTTTCATGTCAGATAGGTCATCCGTTCGATTCACTGTGTATTGTGCTTTTTTATAGCTTTCTCCAAATGCTGCTGCCTCTTTTTTAAAGCTCGGTTTACCACAAGCACTCACAATCAATAGTACACTGACGATGACCAACACCATCGCATACCTTTTGTTCACACCATTCGCTCCTTCAAAACAAATTTATGTAAAAAATCATGATCAGAATGTTCATTCTTCTATATATACGTTTCTCTTTTACCATAAGTTTCATCTTTACATAATAAAATAGTCCGGCTATATTCAGCCGGACTTTCCGTTTTGAATGTGAGCGCAAACAGCTCGATCTTTTCCATTAATATCTTTAACGATGTAAACATGCGCTTTAGGAAATGCCTGCACGAGAAGCGCTGTGACTTCTTGACCTTGCGTATGTCCAATTTCAAAGACAACAACTGCCTGCTCACTCAGCACGCTGTGAAGATCACGAACAAGGCGCTTATAAAACCACAAGCCATCACGTCCATCCGTCAGCGCATTTACCGGTTCATGCTTCGTCACCACCTCAGACAGACTGTCCATTTCTTCCGCCGCAATGTAGGGTGGATTGGAAATAAATACATCTACTTTGATGCCTTGAGCTATAACCGGTTCAAGTAAATCTCCATGTAAAAAATGAACGTCTGCCCCGAGCGCTTGTTGATTCCGTTTAGCTACCGCAAGTGCTTCATGTGAGATATCAGTCGCTGTGACAGATAGTGATTTTTTTTCAAGAGCGAGCGTAATTGCAATGGCTCCGCTTCCTGTGCCAACGTCAACTGCTTTGAGCGGCTGATCGGGCGGGAAAACGTCACCTACCAAATTGAGCGCCGCCAGAACAACTTCTTCCGTTTCAGGACGAGGAATAAGAACATGCTTGCTCACCTCGAAGGGACGTCCGTAAAAAAATTCAACACCCGTTAAATGCTGAACAGGAACACCAGCCTTATGCTGCGTCACAAATTTGCTGAACAGGTGATCTTGCTCCTCAGGCAGCGCATCATGAAATCGTGCAAGAAGCTCACTTCTGCTCCAGCCGAGCACATGCATCAACAGGAGTTCTGCTGCATTTTGGTCTCTTCCGGCTTCCGTTAACAAAGAAGAAGCCCATTTAAGGGCTTCGAAGATTGTTCGCTGATTATTTTGCATCTTGAAGCTTTCTTGCTTGGTCTTCCATGATTAGTGCATCAATGACCTCGTCAAGTTTTCCTTCTAAAATTTGATCAAGCTTTTGAATCGTCAATCCGATGCGGTGGTCTGTTACACGGTTTTGCGGAAAGTTGTACGTACGGATACGCTCTGAACGATCCCCTGTTCCAACCGCAGATTTACGTGTTTGATCGTATTCGGCCTGTGCTTCACGCTGGAATTTATCATAAATTCTCGCACGCAGTACTTTCATGGCTTTTTCTTTGTTTTTAATTTGTGATTTCTCATCCTGACAGGACACAACAACACCTGTTGGAAGGTGAGTTAATCGAACAGCTGACATCGTTGTATTGACACTTTGTCCGCCAGGTCCGCTTGATGCAAATGTATCCACACGGATGTCTTTTTCATGAATATCAATTTCAACTTCCTCAGCCTCAGGTAATACAGCGACTGTCGCAGTGGATGTATGAATCCGTCCGCCCGATTCTGTTTCTGGAACACGCTGCACGCGGTGAGCACCATTTTCAAACTTTAGTTTGGAGTATGCGCCTTTCCCGCTGATCATAAAGATAATTTCTTTATAACCGCCTGTGCCAGTGACACTTGCTTCCATGACTTCCGTTTTCCAGCCCTGCATTTCAGCATAGCGGCTATACATACGGTAAAGGTTTCCCGCAAAAAGAGCAGCCTCTTCTCCACCCGCTGCACCACGAACCTCCACAATAACGTTCTTATCGTCATTCGGATCTTTCGGGATCAGCAAGATTTTCAGCTCGTCTTCTAAACGTTCAGTTTCCTCTGTGAGCTCTGAAATTTCTTCTTTGACCATGTCGCGCATCTCGGCATCCAGCTTCTCTTCGAGCATTGCTTTCGCATCATTCAGCTGGTCGTAAGCCGCACGATATTGTCTATATACCTCAACAGTTTCTTGAATATCGGATTGTTCTTTCGAATATTCACGAAGCTTCTTAGGGTCGTTCACCACTTCAGGGTCACTTAAATATTCATTTAGCTTTTCATAGCGTTCTTCAATTGATTTTAAACGGTCTAACATGGTCTTCACCTCTGTTTTGTGCGTAACAGTCTAATTATAGTATAGCGGGGTATGACAGTCAAAAAAATTTCCAAAACAATTGATTTTCTGCAATTTTTCGCTATAAAACACGATCTTTGGCGATTGGTTACTTGTTTTGTCTAACGTGAAGGAACAGGTCCTCCTTAAAGAGAATGGTACTTGTAATTGAAAAAAGGGAGGGCATTTGGTTTGAATACAAATGAGGTTGCAAAGGAACTTGGTGTTTCTTCAAAGACGATTCAGCGTTGGGTCAAACAGCTCAACATCCCTGTCGCCCGGAATGAACTTGGACATTATGAATTTCATGAAGATATTGTACAGCTGCTCAAAGAGGTCAAACACCAAATGAGTGAAGGTGTGATCCTCCAAGATATTCAACTGCCAATCCATAAGGAAACCGTTCGTCAAGCAGCACCTGCTGCCGAAGCTGATGTCTCCATACAGCGGATTGAAGCATTAGAAAAACAAGTAAAAGAGCTCATTCAGCAGCAATTACACGTCACTGATGTAGAAGACCGACTGCAAGAACTTGAACAGAAATTGGCTAAAAAAGCAGATGAAGGTGTATCGTATCAGCTGCTTCAGCACCGCAGAGAAATTGAAGATTTATCCACAAAATTTGACCGCCTCGCCGCAACCTTGAAACAACCGTCACAAGTAGAAGAAAAAAAGGAAACCGCACACCCTGATATCAAAAAAAAGCGTGTACTCTTCCCTCTGTTTCATTCAATTCGCTAAGAAAGGCTGCCTCGATAGGCAGCCTTTTTACTATATTATACGGTAAGTGCAATAATGATCGGTAATGTGATGAGTGACATGATGGCACTGATGACAAATGCGGATGCAGTTTCCGCCTCTTGTTTTTCAAATCGTGTTGCGATCATCGCTGCAACAGCTGAACCTGGGAAGGCTACAAGTAATACAGCTTTTGTAATTTCATCAGCCGAAAGACCCATAAGAACAGCAATAAAATACATAAGTATTGGTTGTACAGCTACTTTTAGCAATGCAATACTGAAGGCTGGCAAGCTTAATTTAATTTTGCGGATACCAACAGTGACACCGACTGCGAATAGCGCAACCCCTGATGTAACGCTGCCAATTTCCTCTAACATTTCGTGTCCAATTGCAGGAAGTTTAAATCCTAAAAGAACAAGAATGATACTGGCTAACGGTGCAAGAGCAAGCGGCTCTGATAAACCGTGCAAAATCGCTTTTGTCGTCATTTTTAGGAAGCTTTCGCCGTCTTTTGTTTTCCCTTTTGTTTTTTCACCGACAGTTGACACAATAATTGCAATTGGATCAAGCAGTGCATTTACAACTATTCCGGTAATCGCAATCGGAATTGCAACCTCTTGAGCTCCAAATAAACTGCCCAAGACCGGAATCCCCATAAATGCAAAGGTCGGTTGTGCTGAGTTTAACGAGAAAACAGAAGAATCTGTTAAATCATATTTAAAAGCAAATTTCGTAACTAAAAGGATAATGATATAAAAACCAACGATTCCGAAAATCAATGCAATGAAAAATGGAATTTGACTATAGAATTTATCTTTTGGTGTTGACAGAATACTGGCGATAAAGTGCGCTGGTAAAGCATACTTTGTAACAAGTGTACTTACACCTTTTGCAGATTTAGCGTCATAGCTGCCGAAGTGTCCTGCGAACCAACCCAGCGCGATAACGAAAAAAATCGGTGCTAGGAGGATCAAAATATTTAAAAAGTCCATCTTACTATTCCTCCTTAAATCCTTTACATGTTTCTTATTTATTGCGGCATTGCTTAGATTACCCGAAGCAATGCCGCGTTACACATTTTATTATGCTCTTACAATTTTTTTATATTCAGGAATCCACATTGCGTCTTTCACAGCTTGTTCGATGTTGTCAGGCGTTTTTCTTGCGACACCATCTTCAATTGCTGCTTTCGCTACTTCAACAGCCACATGAATTGACACTTCTTGCAATTTATCAATACTTGGAAGAAGACCAGCACCTGGTTTATCATGATCAACCATTTCAGCAATTGCATTCGCAGAAGCAACGAACATGCCTTTTGTGATGATTTTTGATTCTGTTACGATTGAACCAAGACCAAGTCCAGGGAAAACGAACGCATTGTTTGATTGTCCGATTTCATGTTCGATTCCATTATACTCAACGTTTTCGAACGGGCTTCCTGTTGCAACAAGTGCACGGCCGTCTGTCCATTTGAATAGATCTTCTGGCACTGCTTCAGCAAGCGGTGTTGGGTTAGACATTGGCATGATCACTGGACGCTCTGTATGAGCTGCCATTTCTTTAATGATTTCTTCAGTGAATGCGCCGCCTTGACCTGATGTACCGATAAGGATTGTCGGCTTCACTTGGCGAACAGTTTCTGCAAATGAGATTTGTCCTTTTTCATCGCGTGCCCAGCCTTCTACTTCATCAGAAGTACGAAGGTATGGTTTTTGGAAATCAAGCACTTCATCTTCAAATTGATCTGTTAGCAATCCTCTGTAGTCTAAAGTCCAGAATGCATTGTTTGCTTCTTCTTCTGTTAAACCTTCAAGAACCATTGTGTCACGCATTTGATCTGCGATTCCGATACCAGCTGATCCAGCCCCGAAGATGACAACACGGTGATCTTTCAATTGAGTACCAGTTTTCTTGACAGCTGCAAGCACACCCGCTAAAGTAATGGCACCAGTACCTTGAATATCATCGTTGAACGTTAAGATGTTATCATTGTATTTTTTCATGATGTTACGCGCATTTTTGTTTCCAAGGTCTTCCCAGTGTAGCAATGCTTTCGGGAAGAATTTAAGTGCTGCTTTTACATAAGCATCAATGAATTCTTCGTATTTTTCACCTTGTACACGTTTGTGGTGGTTCCCGATGTATAATGGGTCATTCAATAATTTTTCATTGTTTGTTCCAACATCTAATACAACTGGAATCACGCGGCTAGGATCAATACCTGCTGCAGCCGTGTAAACAGCTAATTTACCGATTGCGATGTTGATACCACCAACACCCCAGTCACCAATTCCAAGAATACTCTCAGAGTCAGTTGCAACGATGAGGTCAATATCTCCAGCAGTTGCGTGCAAGTTTTCAAATGCTTTCTCGATGCCGTCAATGTCGTCGATTGAAAGATAGACACCATGAGGTCTTCTGTATTCATGGCTGTATTCTTGAATCGCTTCACCAACAGTTGGTGTGTACACAACAGGAAGCATTTCACGAAGCTTTTCTGTTAGAAGCTTGTAGAACAATACTTCGTTACGGTTTTGTAAATCACTTAAGTATACGTTTTGACGAAGACGATCCGGCTGAGCTAGAAATTGCTTGTACGCTCTTTCTGCTTGCTGTTCTAAAGTGAGAACCGTTGGAGGAAGTAAGCCTTCTAGTCCAAGCTCTTGTCTTTCTTCTTCAGAGAAAGCAACGCCTTTGTTCAACGTTGGAATAGATAATACGTCTTTACCTGTCAAAGTGGTTTCGAGGTACCCTTCTTTTGTTTTCTTCACGTTGTTCATCAAAAACTACCCTCTTTCTAAAATATAAATAAAGTGAACTATTAATCCAAAGAACGATTAAGGAGAAAAATCCTTAATCAAAAAAATTATGACAAGAAATCGAACTTTTCGTTAAAATGCTTTACACTACAGTTAGTCATTTTATGCCTGCTTATAACAAAACGCAAGCGTTGAAAATTAGATAATTTAATCGTAGTGTTATTTAATTTATTTAAGTACAAATGATGGGTGTTCAGCCAAAATCTCGAAAAACGAAACACAGCGGCATTTGCTATTTTTTTAATTGTCAAGTGTTGTACCAACATCAAGTCTTGGT
The DNA here is from genome assembly GCF_036884855.1 of Bacillus sp. MAG717A. Classification (NCBI taxonomy): domain Bacteria; kingdom Bacillati; phylum Bacillota; class Bacilli; order Caryophanales; family Bacillaceae; genus Bacillus; species Bacillus sp. MAG717A. Next base: position 1,810,871 of record NZ_CP145733.1, on the reverse strand, counting down.
ACTTCATGGTGATGTCTGCATCGTGCTTCGTATGATTCCTGCGCACCTACTAAAATAATAGGATCATCATAGGATGCGGGTTTACCGTCGATCAAGCGTTGTGTTCTACTCGCTGGGGAGCCGCATACCGAACAAACTGCTTGAAGTTTTGTTACAAGCTCTGCACATGCCATTAAATGCGGAACAACACCAAATGGCTCTCCTCTGAAGTCTTGATCCAGGCCTGCAACAATGACTCGGTAGCCTTGGTCAGCCAATTGAGTGACAATGTCAATGATTGTCTCATCAAAAAATTGCACCTCATCAATGCCAATGACATCGGTTCTTTCTGATATGTGCGTTATTATGTCTTTTGGTGAGGCTACTGCAATCCCATCTAATGATGAACCGTTATGTGACACAACTGAGCTTGTACTATATCGGTTATCAATCGCTGGTTTGAATATTTTTACTTCTTGTTTGGCAAAGGTGGCCCTTTTGGCTCTCCGAATCAATTCTTCCGACTTTCCAGAAAACATACTGCCGCAGATGACTTCAAGCCAACCGCTTTGTTTCATCACATACATAAGGTCTTCTCCCCCGTTTTAAAGTTCCATCAATCCACGTAAAAAAACAGGCAAGAACGGATTCCTGCCTGTTTATTGTATCTATTATTACTTAAGACCGTATTTTTTGTTAAAGCGGTCAACACGTCCATCAGCAGAAGCGAATTTTTGACGGCCTGTATAGAAAGGATGGCACTCAGAGCAAATCTCGATGCGTACCTCTTCTTTTACTGATCCAGTTTCAAACTCATTTCCACAAGCGCATTTGACTGTAGCTTTTTTGTAGTTAGGATGAATTCCTGTTTTCATCTACTGTCATCTCCTTCCGCCCTGAATCCAATTCGGAAACAGAGTTAATATCTCAGAAATAAATTCTGAAACGCACATGATAAAATTATAACAGTGTGAGTCTATGATTGCAAATGTATTTTTTCAGGGAAGCTATCTTCTTGATGCAGACATATTGGCTTGTTTCCATTCTTGCGTTAAAATATCGAAAAATTCTTGGTTTGTCTTTGTTTTTCTCATTTTGCGCATGAACTTCTCAGCGAAGTCAGGTGTATCTGACATCGATTTTCTCATCGCCCATAGACGATCAAGATGCTCTTTTGGTACAAGCAGTTCTTCTTTTCTCGTACCAGAACGGCGAATGTCGATCGCAGGGAAAATTCTTCTTTCGGCCAAAGAACGGTCCAAATGAAGCTCCATGTTTCCAGTTCCTTTAAACTCTTCATAAATCACGTCATCCATACGTGATCCTGTATCAACAAGTGCAGTGGCTAAAATCGTCAAGCTTCCGCCTTCTTCAATGTTACGCGCAGCACCGAAGAAGCGTTTTGGACGATGGAAAGCCGCAGGATCAATACCGCCTGAAAGCGTTCGGCCGCTTGGCGGAATCACAAGGTTGTATGCACGAGCAAGCCTTGTGATGCTGTCCATTAAGATGATGACATCTTTTTTATGTTCAACAAGACGCATGGCACGCTCTAATACAAGCTCTGCTACTTTAATGTGGTTTTCCGGTACTTCGTCAAAGGTTGAACTAACAACATCCCCTGCAACAGAACGTTCGATATCTGTTACTTCTTCTGGGCGTTCGTCAATCAAAAGGACAATCAGCTCTGCCTCTGGGTGATTTTCAGAAATGCTGTTGGCAATTTCTTTAAGTAAAATGGTTTTCCCAGCCTTAGGCGGTGCAACGATTAAACCACGCTGTCCAAATCCAACTGGCGCCATCATATCCATAATTCTAGTAGACAGGTGATTAGGCTGTGTTTCAAGAATCATTTGGCGGTCAGGAAATAGCGGTGTGAGTGCAGGAAAGTGAACACGTTCCTTTGCTGATTCTGGGTCGTCCCCATTTACCGCTTCTACATGAAGGAGGCCATAGTAGCGTTCATTCTCTTTTGGAGGTCGTACCTTTCCAGACACTTTATCTCCATTTCGTAAATCAAAGCGTCTGATTTGTGAAGCTGAAATATAAATGTCTTCAGAACTTGGGGAGTAGTTAATCGGTCTTAAGAAACCAAATCCCTCAGACTGAATAATTTCAAGAACCCCTTCCATAAATAAGAGATCCTCTTGCTCAGCGTTCGCCTTTAAGATGGCAAAAATTAATTCTTTTTTTGTTAGTTTGCTGTAATAAGAGATTTTGTATCGTTTTGCTAACTCATACAGCTCTTTTAATTTCATATTTTCCAAAGATGAAATCGAAACATCTTTCAATATGGACACCACACTTTTCCAGTCAATGTATTTCTTTACAAATGCATGACCAATTGTATTTGATTAGCTTTTAATTCCGTTGTTGTTGGAATGACCTCGCTCTCATGGTAACGCTCCCACTCGTTTTATCGTGAAAGATAGGAACAATGTGAAATAGAGCTTTTTTAACATAGAGAAGGATAATGAGTATATCGTCATGATGCGGCAGTATTTAAACTTGTTGAAGCTTAAAAGAAGTAAATTCGCAGAAAATTTCGCAGCACTCTTTAGTTTTACCTCATTTGCAGAGAATATTCAACTTTTAAAAGAAAATGATATACATTTGACACCTATATGAAAAGCGGGTAATGAATACCCGCTTTCAGATTACGGACGAATGACAAGATTCGGTTTTTTCTTTAAGCTGTGTCTGCCGTCTACGAAACGAACCGTACCTGATTTCGCACGCATGACAACACTATGTGTTGTTCCAACAGAGCCTTTGAATTGAACACCTTTAAGTAATTCGCCGTCCGTTACACCTGTCGCTGCAAAAATGGCGTCATCTCCTTTTACGAGATCTTCCATTCTGAGGACTTTACCAACATCCAGCCCCATTTTCTCACAGCGTCTTAGTTCTTCTTCACTTTGAGGAAGAAGCTTACCATGAATTTCACCACCAAGTGCCTTTAACGCAACAGCAGAAAGGACACCCTCAGGCGCTCCGCCTGAACCAAATAGAATATCAACACCTGTGTGATCAAATGCTGTATTAATGGCTCCTGCAACGTCACCATCATCGATCAGTTTAATTCTTGCTCCTGCTTCTCTCAGTTCAGCAATAATTTTCTCATGTCGATCTCTGTTTAAAATCGTTGCAACCACATCTTCAATATCTTTGTTTTTCGCTTTTGCAACAGCGCGAAGATTATCAATGACAGGCGCTTCAATATCGATGCAGCCTACCGCTTCTGGACCTACTGCGATCTTATCCATGTACATATCAGGTGCATTCAGCAGGTTGCCATGATCTGCAACTGCAATGACAGCTAAGGCATTCCAACCGCCGCTTGCCACAATGTTTGTTCCTTCTAATGGATCAACAGCGACATCTACGCGAGGTCCATATCCGTTCCCAAGCTTTTCCCCAATATAAAGCATTGGTGCTTCGTCCATTTCTCCTTCGCCAATGACCACTGTTCCCTTCATCGGAATAGTGTCAAATACATCACGCATTGCACTTGTTGCAGCATCATCCGCCTCGTCTTTTAATCCTCTTCCCATCCAACGGGCAGATTTTAATGCGGCTGCTTCTGTCACCCGTACTAGTTCCATCGATAAACTTCTTTCCATTTTTGTCCAAATCTCCTCTCACAGTCAAAGCCTTATGAATTTTGAAGTTCTTCTATTTCTTGGTCATTCAGCTTTTCACGCCAGATGGTTGCACCCAAGCCTTCAAGCTTCTTCTCAAGCAAACTATATCCTCTGTCTATATGTTCAAGCCCTGTGATTTCGGTCACACCGTCTGCCATTAACCCTGCGACAACAAGACAAGCGCCTGCACGCAGATCACTTGCTTTGACCTTTGCTCCTTGGAGCTGCGTTTGTCCGGTAATAATAGCAGATCTTCCTTCGACCTTCATGTTTGCACCCATTCGACGCAATTCGTCAATGTGCTTAAAGCGGGCTGAGTAGATCGTATCTGTGACCACACTCGTGCCTTTCGCTTTTGTTAACAGCGCCGTCATCGGCTGCTGAAGGTCAGTCGGAAAGCCCGGATACACAAGGGTTTTGATATCGACAGGCTTGAGTCCTTCGTTTCTGCCAACGATCAGCATCTGATCGTTGCTCGTTTCAATGGTGAACCCCATTTCTCTAAGTTTCGCCGTAATTGATTCTAAATGAGTTGGGATCACATTATCAAGTACAACTTCATCTCCCATCGCTGCACCAGCTATTAAAAATGTTCCTGCTTCGATGCGGTCAGGGATGATTGAATGCTTACAGCCATGAAGGGATTCTACACCTTCGATTCGAATGACATCGGTACCCGCACCTTTAATTTTGGCTCCCATGCTTGTAAGCAGTGTCGCTACATCAATAATTTCGGGTTCCTTTGCAGCATTTTCAATCACTGTTTTTCCTTCAGCCAGTACGGCTGCCAGCATGATGTTGATCGTCGCACCTACACTGACAACATCAAGATAAATCCGGGCTCCGACTAATTTTTCAGCGCGCAAATAAATCGCACCCTGCTCGTTTGTCACCTCGGCTCCAAGTGCTTCAAAGCCTTTGATATGCTGATCGATCGGCCTAGGTCCTAAGTGGCATCCTCCTGGCAGTCCGATGACAGCCTGCTTAAATCTTCCCAGCATGGCTCCCATTAAATAATAGGATGCACGCAGTTTTTTCACTTTTCCATTAGGAAGCGGCATACTGATCATGGAAGCAGGATTAACAACCATTTCACCTTTTTCAAAAGTGACCTTCCCGCCAATTTCTTCTAACAGATCTCGTAATGTGTCGATATCTGATATATGCGGAAGGCCTTCAATGGTTACTGGAGAATCAGCGAGAATCGTGGCGGGAATCAGTGCCACAGCACTATTTTTCGCACCACTAATATGTACGGTCCCGCGCAAGGGATCACCGCCGGCAATGTTTAACTTTTCCATATTTGTCTCCCTTCTTAAAGAAGATCACTGTTGGAGTTATACTGTTTGTGGATGTCGCGCTTTAAAAGGTCTTGTCCAAAATTTAGCCAATATCAAGAGAAAGAATACAGGTTAAACGAAATTTGTCGGAAGAAAAATAATCGAAGCTTTGCGAGGCTGTGATGTTCTCTTCTTTGCACAAAACATTTCTTAGCGTTTATTAGGGAAACTGCGGCAAACGAGAGACGAACCCGCCTGCCGCAATCAATTATTTATTCCAATCTGCTAAAAATTGCTCAATGCCTGCATCCGTTAATGGGTGTTTCGTCAGCTGCTTGATGACTTTCAGCGGCATTGTGCCGATATGAGCACCTCTAAGCGCAGCTTCTGTCACATGCTGCGGGTGACGAATAGATGCAGCAATGATTTGTGTATCTAATCCATGAACATCAAAAATAGTTTTTACTTCGCTGATGAGATCAAGACCATTTTGGCCAATGTCATCTAAGCGGCCGAGGAATGGAGAGACATACGTCGCACCAGCTCTAGCTGCAAGAAGTGCCTGGTTTGCACTAAAAATCAATGTAACGTTTGTTTTAATTCCAAGGTCTGTTAATGCTTTGACAGCTTTAAGGCCATCTGTAGTCATTGGAATTTTGACCGTGATATTTGGTGCGATAGCAGCAAGCTCTTTTCCTTCTTCAATCATTTCCTCTGCTTTTAGGGAAATCACTTCTGCACTGACAGAACCTGATACCACGTCAGTGATTTCGCGAAGGCGGTCGTGGAATGATACGTCCTTTTCTTTCGCTACTAAACTAGGGTTTGTTGTGACGCCTGCTAAAATGCCAAGCTCGTGCGCCTCTTTGATGTCTTCAATATTCGCTGTATCTACGAAAAATAACATAACTGTGCCACTCTCCTATCAATAAATTATCTGAAATGTAAATTTGATTGCGCTTTCTCAAGATATGGAGAAAACCGCCTGTGACTCAGGCGGCTTTCGGTTCTCATCAAATTATGCTTGGTTAGAAGAACCAAATTCGCGCATTTTGCCGATAACAGTCGCTTTAATTGCGTCACGAGCTGGTCCAAGATATTTACGTGGATCATACTCTTCTGTTTTTGCAGCAAGTGTTTCGCGTACTGCTTTCGCAGAAGCAATTTGGTTTTCAGTGTTTACATTGATTTTTGCTGTACCAAGTGAAATTGCACGCTTGATGTCAGCAGTTGGGATACCTGTTCCGCCGTGAAGAACAAGTGGAAGGCCAGTTGTTTTTCCGATTTCTTCCATTTCAGCGAAACCAAGGTTTGGTTCACCTTTGTATGGACCATGTACTGAACCTAATGCAGGTGCAAGGCAGTCAATACCAGTGCGTTCTACAAGCTCTTGGCACTCTTTTGGATCAGCATAAATAACGCCCTCAGCGATGACGTCATCTTCTTGCCCACCAACAGTTCCAAGTTCAGCTTCTACAGACACACCATGGAAATGTGCAAGTTCAACGACTTTCGCAGTTGTTTCCACATTTTCATCGAATGGGTGGTGAGAAGCATCGATCATGACAGAAGTAAATCCTGCATGAATCGCTTTTGCACAAGATTCAAAGCTTGAACCGTGATCTAAATGAATCGCAACAGGAACTGTTACATTATATTCTTCGATTAACGCTTTAACCATTGCGACAACTGTTTTGAAGCCGCCCATGTAGCGTCCTGCTCCTTCAGATACTCCCAAGATAACAGGAGATTTCTCTTCTTCAGCAGCTTGTAAAATCGCTTGCGTGAATTCTAAGTTATTTAAGTTAAACTGTCCAACAGCGTAACCTTTTTCCTTTGCGTCTTTCAACATTTCTGTCATTGAAACTAAAGGCATGATGAAAAATCCTCCCTATGTAGCTAATTTGCTTGCTAAAAAAAGCTCTCCACCCTAGCATGACCAGAATTTCTCGCCATATGTAAACTTTCAAAGTCAGATCGCTTTCTTCTTCCTTTCTAGAATACCAATTATTCGACAAATCGGCAACAGAATGACTCGATTCAATCATTTCCATCTAGCCATTTGTTTCAAGCGGCAGGTATTCTTTGACAGCATCTCGGATTTCATCAATATCAAAAGGCTTAGCGAAATGCGTCAATGCACCGAGTTCTTTGGATTCTTGGATCATATCTAATTCGCCATATGCTGTCATAATGATGACACGGATGTCTTCATCAATTAATTTCATCCGTTTTAAAATTTCGATACCATCCATTCCGGGGATTTTCATATCAAGCAGGACAAGGTTCGGTCTATGGTTTTTCACAATATCTAATGCCTGTAGTCCATTGGCAGCTTGGAAGGTTTGATAGCCTTCTTTATGAAACACTTCATTCAATAATATTCTAATACCGTACTGATCATCGACAATTAAAATTTTCTCATTCATCTGTTACACCCCATTGCTTTCATTTTTCGCCATAAAAAGAGCTGTTGTTAAATAATTCTGTTTGATTTTCACATTTCCTTTAATTATAATAGTTTACTTTACGACATTTTCTGAGCATTTTTCCTAATATTCTCTTTATATTCTATTATAAAATGATCTGACCGAAGGAGGAAATGAGTCTTGTTAAAAATTTTTACGACCCAGTTATCAGGTATTTTTTCACGTATTGGAGAAAAGCAGGCTGAAGCGATTGAGGACGGTGCACGCCTTCTTGCACAGGCTGTTGTCAGTGGACATGCCGTTTATTTTCACGGAAAGAATGAACTGGCTGCTGTCGCCCTAGAGGCATCTGAAAGCAATGAGCCGTTTCCCGGTGCGAAAGTGCTGCCGCTCGATCAAAAGGAGCGCAGCTTACTTCAACCAAGTGACAGGGTGCTGCTATTTTATTCAGACCCAGAAGATCAGGAAATTCGATCTCTTGTTAAAGAGCTGCACGAACAAGGTACGCCCGTTGTTGGTGTAGGGCCGGCACAAAAGGAGCCGTGCACGATTGAAGAGCATTGTGATGTCCACATTGATTTTCAGCTCAAGAAACCGCTTGTGCCCGCTGAAGATGGGACAAGGTTTGGTTTTCCTGCTTTAATGACCTGCTTATACGTCTACCACGCCCTATCGTTTACTGTGAAGGAGATCGTGGAGGAATATGAATAAAAAAACTGCCGAGAAGTGATATTCTCGGCAGTTTTTTGTTTTATTTTGATTCAGATGCTTGTAGTGAAGCACCAACGAAATCTCTAAATAATGGCTGTGGTCTTGTCGGTCTTGAAACGAATTCTGGGTGGAACTGAGAAGCAAGGAACCAAGGGTGATCCTTGAGCTCGATAATTTCAACAAGACGTCCGTCTGGGCTTGTACCAGAGAAGACGAAGCCTGCTGCTTCCATTTGCTGTCTGTATTCGTTATTAAATTCGTAGCGATGACGGTGGCGTTCGTAGACCACTTCGTCATTGTATGCAGCAAATGCTTTTGAGTCTTCATTTAATTTACAAGGATATAGACCGAGACGAAGTGTTCCGCCTAGATCATCTACATCCTTCTGTTCTGGAAGAAGGTCAATGATTGGGAATGCTGTTTCAGGATCAATTTCCGCTGAATGAGCTCCTTCAAGGCCTAATACGTTTCTTGCGTATTCGATAGATGCCACTTGCATTCCTAAGCAGATTCCGAAGAATGGCACTTTGTTTTCACGGGCAAATTGTGTAGCAATGATTTTCCCTTCTACTCCGCGGTCTCCGAAGCCTCCAGGAACAATAATTCCGTCAACATCTTGTACGAAATCAGCGATATTCTCTGCTGTCACTTCTTCTGCATTGATCCATTTAATTTGAACATCTGCATCAAACGCATAACCAGCATGACGAAGTGATTCAACGACAGAAATATAAGCATCTTGCAGCTCAACATATTTCCCTACAAGACCAATTGTGACTTGTTTTGAAAGGTTTTGCACTTTATCAACAAGTGCTGTCCACTCCGTCATGTCCGCATCTTGGCAGTTAAGTTTCATATGTTCACATACTAGCTTGTCCAGCCCTTGTTTTTGTAAATCAAGCGGAATGGAGTAAAGCGTGTCTGCATCCTGACATTCGATAACAGCTTTTGTATCAATATCACAAAATAGTGCAATTTTGTCCTTCATATCTTGTGCCAATGGCATTTCCGTTCTGACCACGATGACATTTGGCTGAATACCAAGACTGCGAAGTTCTTTTACACTATGCTGTGTTGGTTTTGTTTTCAATTCACCCGCTGCACGGATGTAAGGAACGAGGGTACAATGAATGTACATCACGTTTTCACGGCCGATGTCACTCTTCATTTGACGAATGGCTTCAAGGAAGGGAAGGGATTCGATATCTCCTACTGTCCCGCCGATTTCTGTAATAACCACATCTGCACCCGTTTCTTTTCCGGCACGGTACACGCGGTCTTTGATTTCATTTGTAATGTGGGGAATGACCTGTACTGTTCCACCTAAGTAGTCACCGCGGCGCTCTTTCTTCAGAACAGTAGAGTAGATTTTACCAGTTGTGACGTTGCTGTACTTATTTAAGTTAATATCAATGAAACGCTCGTAGTGACCTAAGTCAAGGTCTGTTTCAGCACCATCATCTGTGACAAAAACCTCACCGTGCTGGTATGGACTCATTGTCCCCGGGTCTACGTTGATGTATGGATCGAATTTTTGAATGGTGACATCCATCCCTCTATTTTTCAGAAGGCGGCCTAATGAAGCAGCCGTGATTCCTTTCCCAAGTGAGGAAACAACTCCTCCTGTTACAAAAATATACTTTGTCATTTCGTATGCTCCTCTCTTTTTTACCCTTGCATGTCTACACATGCACAGCTTCATCCTTTTTAGAGTGTATCCCTAAATCTCTTGAAAAATAAGAAAGCTCCCTTTCAAATAAATGAAAGGGAGCGTAAATGAACGTATCTTTACGTACTCTTTTTTAGAGAGCCCAAAATACATACTACATAGTTCGCTCACGAAAGTCAAGACGGTTTTGTCCTGTTTTGAGGACCGGTATGAGAGGGTTATTTCTCTTCCTCATCATCGTCTAAATCGTCTTCATCAATCTCCGTTAAGCCGTCATCATCTTCATCATCATCTTCGTCGAAGTCTTCAAGTTCTTCATCGATTTCTTCATCATCGTCTAGGTCGAGATCATCGTCGTCTTCTACAAGATCAAGGTCTTCTTCAAGCTCGTCGATTTCTTCTTCCTCTTCGATTTCATCGAAGTCGTCTTCAACGACAGCTGCTTTTGATTTTTTCTTTTTCGCTTTTGTTTTCACAGCTGGCTGAACTTCTTCTTCGATTTGATCAACTGGATACCAGCTGCGAAGTCCCCATCTCTGATCACCTAACGAAATAAAGCGGCCATCTATATTTAAGTCTGTATAAAATTGAGCAAGTCGATCATCAAGATCGGATTTTTGTATTCCTTGCAAACGGACAATTTCATCTATTAACTCGGAAAACGTAATTGGTGTTTTGCTGTCTCTGAAAATTTCATAAGCAAGTTCAACTAAAGACATTTGTTTGAGCTGTTCCTGTGAGTATTCTTTCAAACTCAAGGTCAGACACTCCCTTTCTATTACATGTATGTATCCATTTATCAGTGAAATAATAAGTATTTATACCTTATTCTTACGACAAACCATACCTCTCATTATAAACAAATTAGGGGAGTTTATGCCACCTTTATTGATGTTAATTTTTGATTTTTTCTCACGAGTAGCGCCAAGAGGTCCATCATCTGTATGAAAATGGACCGGTTCTTGTATACGGCATACTTTTTGTCTTTCAGTTGTTCACGTCTATTTTAAAACTGGATGTTCTGAATGGATGAGAGAACGAGAAAAATCGTGAATAACATTCCCGCTGACATGAGTACGATGAGTTTTCTGCGGCTGTTGTTTTTTTCTTCCTTCTTTTTTGGAGACTTTGTAAGCTCTGCGGAAACCATAATCCAGATAACCATTGTGACGATTGCTGTAATGCCTATAAATGTTGAGTTCAATATCAAAACCCCCATATTTTTCCCATTTTTAACATAATACCACATACTTATGGATTATGATTAGAAATTACATTACATACTAACCAAAACAGACCACCTCACGTTCAGGCGGTCTTTGCTTGTTTTCTACATATCTAGCAGTTTCCTTGAGATGACCAGACGCTGGATTTCCTGTGTTCCTTCATAAATTTGAGTGATTTTCGCATCACGCATGTATCGTTCGACTGGGTAATCCTTTGTGTAGCCGTACCCGCCGAAGATTTGAACCGCTTCTGTCGTCACCTTCATTGCTGTATCACCAGCGAAAAGCTTGGACATGGCTGATTCCTTTCCATACGGGAGGCCTTTCGTTTCCAGCCATGCCGCCTGGTAAGTAAGCAGCCTTGATGCTTCAATCGCTGTGGCCATATCAGCCAGCTTAAAGGCGATTCCTTGCTGCTGAATGATTGGTTTCCCAAATTGTTTACGCTCCTTAGCATAATCAACCGCCGCATCAAGAGCGCCTTGAGCAATCCCAACCGCCTGTGCAGCAATGCCGTTCCTTCCGCCATCGAGCGTCATCATGGCTATTTTGAATCCTTCTCCTTCTTGACCGAGCCGGTTCCTTTCATGAATCCGGCAATCTTCAAATCGAATTTCAGTTGTTGGCGATGAGCGTATGCCCAGTTTGCTTTCCTTTTTTCCAACAGAAAAACCATGTGTCTCTTTTTCTACAATAAAAGCAGTTGTATTTCGAGATGAAGCTCCTTGGTCTGTTACGGCAAACACAATATAATAATCTGCAATGCCTCCATTTGTAATAAAGATTTTCGCCCCGTTCAGGACATATTCACTGCCTGCCTTGACGGCCGTTGTCTTCATACCGCCAGCATCTGAACCAGAACCGCTTTCTGTGAGCGCATATGCTCCTATCTTCCGCCCTTCTGCAAGCGGCTTTAAATAGGTCTCTTTTTGTTCATCTGTTCCAAATGTATAGATTGGCCATGAAGCAAGAGAGGTATGGGCGGACAGGGTGACGCCTGTAGAGGCGCATACTCTTGAAAGCTCCTCAACTGCTATGACGTAGGCTAAATAATCACTGCCGATTCCACCCACGTCTTCCGGCCAAGGGATACCCGTTAAACCGAGCTCCGCCATTTTACGAAAAATAGATGGATCATATGTCTCTGTTTCGTCTCGCTCTGCTGCTGTTGGCTCCACTTCATTTTTCGCAAAGTCTCTCACCATTTTTTGAATCATTTCATGTTCGTCACTTAATTGGAACTGCATCGTGAGCCACCTCGTTTCATATTAGCTGTTTACAGATGACCAGCCTTTGAATTTCACTTGTTCCTTCATAGATTTCACAAATTTTCGCATCACGAAAGTAACGTTCTGCTTGATAGCGATTCGTATAACCATCCATGCCTAGCAAATGGATCGCTTCTGTACTGATCTCCACCGCCGTTTTTGACGCAAATAGCTTTGCCATTGATGCTTCCTTTGTGACGGGACGATTGGCCTCTTTGAAAGAAGCCGCTTGATAGACGAGCAGTTTAGCTGCCTCAAGCTTCGCTGCCAAATCGCCCAGTCGAATGGTCGTTTCAAGACCTGCTGGATGTCGCTTTAAATAGCTGACTGCCTCGGTTAAAGCAGCTTCTCCAATGCCAAGGCTTTGAGCTGCAATCCCGATTCTCCCTGCATTTAAGCTAGACATGGCAATTTGAAAGCCCTCTCCTTCTGCACCGAGCAGCTGATCTTTTGGAATCCGCACGCTATCAAAATGAAGCGTGACTGTTTTTGAACCGTGCAGTCCCATCTTTTTCTCATCTTTTCCAATCGTAAATCCCGGCGTATCTTTCTCGACAATGAACGCCGATATATTTTTTCTCGCAGAAGCCGGATCGGTCACCGCAAAGACAAGATATAGCTCTGCCTCTCCGCCGCTTGTGATAAAGATTTTCGTCCCATTTAATACATAATCACCGCCCATCCGCTCTGCTCTTAACTGAATACCGGAGGCATCTGATCCGGCCTTTGGTTCAGTCAGACAAAAGGCGCCCAGCTTCTCTCCTGATGCAAGCAGCGGGACATAGGATTCTTTTTGTTCCTTCGTTCCAAAAGTCAAAATAGGCATCGTCACAACAGATGTATGAACGGACACAATGACACCGATGGTCGCACTCACTTTCGATAATTCATGGATTGCGATGATATACGTTGTAAAATCTGCTCCTAAGCCTTGGTACGAAGCTGGTATTGGAATCCCTAGATAGCCTTGCCGTCCCATTTCACTTAAAAGGTTTTTTGGAAACCGGCCTTGTTCCATGGCTTCAACTTCAGGGAATATACGCTGGCGTGCAAATTCTGCTGTCTGTTCTCTCCAGAGACGCTGTTTATCCGTAAGCAAAGCATCCATCTTGACTCCCCCTATGAGTGGTCGTGGTATGTGTAAAAACCTCTCTTTGTCTTTTTGCCAAGCCAGCCTGCATTCACGTATTTTTTCAAAAGAGGACAAGGTCGATATTTGCTGTCTCCAAGTCCCTCGTGAAGGGTATTCATAATAAATAAACATGTATCCAATCCGATGAAATCAGCTAAACGAAGCGGCCCCATTGGGTGATTCATCCCAAGTGTCATCACGCCATCAATGCTTTCTGCATCTGCCACGCCTTCATATAGGGTGTAGATGGCTTCATTGATCATTGGCATCAATATGCGATTTGAGACGAACCCTGGGAAGTCTTCCACTTCAATTGGGGTTTTGTTTAATGTCTTCGCTGTTTCATAAACAAATTGATATGTGTCATCACTCGTTTGCAGCGCTCGAATGACTTCAACCAGTTTCATGACAGGAACCGGATTCATAAAATGCATGCCAATCACTTTCTTCGGTCTGCTCGTCACAGCTGCTAATTCTGTGATCGACAAGGAAGACGTATTTGTCGCAAATATGGCCTCCGCCTCTGCAAATTGATCAAGTGTTTCAAAGATTTGTTTTTTGACACTCATTTGTTCAGAAGCAGCTTCAATCACTAAATGAGCCTGCTGGACGTCTTTTAAATCTGTGGATACGGCAAGCCGCTGCGTGATATCTCGAACTGCCTGATGTGCCAATTTTCCTTTTTCTGCCCGCTTCGTCAGTTGTTTGGTCATGGAGGAAATGGCTCGATGAATCTGCTTTTCTGATGCATCATGGAGCAGGACTGTATAGCCTGACTGTGCAAACACTTGGGCAATGCCTGATCCCATTTGACCGGCTCCAACGACCATAACGGTCTCTTCTATACTCATCAAAAAACGCCTCCCTTTTCATCTACCTTTATCATGATCGCATCTCCTTGACCGCCTCCACTGCAAATTGCCGCAATGCCAATGCCACCGCCTCTTTGTCTTAATGCATGAATCAATGTCAATACGATACGTGTTCCGCTTGCCCCAATCGGATGACCGAGTGCGACAGCCCCTCCGTTGATATTTATTTTCCGCCGGTCGATCCCGGTCATTTTTTCACATGCCAGAGCCACAGCTGAAAAGGCCTCATTGATTTCAAACAAATCGATATCCTCTAGGCGCTTTCCTGTTTTCTTTAAAAGCTTCTCGATGGCAAGGGCTGGTGTTTTCGGGAAATCCTTCGCCTCTACAGCAACCTGAGTATGACCGAGAATGACTGCCATTGGCTTTACACCATGCCGTGCAGCATACGTGTCTTTCATTAAAAGAAGCGTACCTGCACCATCATTGACACCTGGTGCATTTCCAGCGGTGATGGTACCCTTCTGATCAAAAACAGGCATGAGCTTTGACAGCCGTTCATATGACGTATCACGCCGCGGAGATTCATCTTCTGTGATCAGCCGTTTTCCCGTTTTTGTTTTGACAGTGACGGGGGTGATTTCATGTTGAAAAAAGCCACTTTTTTGCGCTTCAATGGCCCGTTCGTGACTTCTGAGTGCCCACAGATCCTGCTCTTCCCGCGTGATGCCAAGCTCCTTTGCAGCCATACTTCCATACTCACCCATATGAACGCCTGTAAACGAACAGGTTAAGCCATCTAAAATCATCGCATCTTGTACTGCACCATCTCCCATTTTGTAGCCCCATCGCGCTTTTTTTAGCAGATAAGGAGCGTGAGACATGGATTCCATACCGCCCGCCGCGATGACCTCAGCATCTCCGGCTCGAATGATTTGATCTGCCGTGCTCACACTGCGCATGCCCGATGCACAGACTTTATTGATGGTTTGTGTTGGAACAGACCAAGGAAGATCAGCATATCTTGCTGCTTGCCTTGAAGGAATCTGCCCTTGCCCTCCTTGTAAAACACTTCCCATAATGACCTCATCTATTTCATGAGAACCCGAAACTCTTTCCAGTGCAGCCTTGACCGCTATACCGCCTAGCTCTGCGGCAGTCAAACCACTGAGAGCACCGCCTAGTTTTCCAAATGGCGTTCTTGCTCCAGATACAATGACCGTCGTACTCATGTATGTCCCTCCCTAATTGTTACCGCTTACATATCATCTAGGCAGCTGATGTAACAGCGCCATGGATAAGCCGATGAACATTCTATTCATCGGCCTGTCATGTTTACGACACCTGCTTTCCAGCCTCACCAAACACTGATTTTTCAAGAAGTTCGGCGACATCAAATGTGCCTACCTGCTCCTCTACTTCCTTCGCCTTCGTCCCATCTCCCAGCATCGTTAAGCAATAAGGACACCCTGAGCTGATGATGGACGGCTGGACCTGTAGCGCCTGCTCCGTTCGTGCAGTGTTAATCCGGGTACCCGTCTCTTCTTCCATCCACATTAAGCCCCCGCCTGCACCGCAGCACATACCAGTTTCACGGTTGCGTTCCATTTCTTTCAGCGTCACACCTGGAATGGCTTTTAAAATGTCTCTTGGCGGGTCGTACACTTCGTTATATCTGCCTAAGTAGCATGAGTCGTGGAAGGTAATCACCTCGTTCACTTCATGTACAGGCGTTATTTTCCCTTCTTTCACTAACTCTGCCAGTAATTCTGTATGATGGTACACTTCTGCCTCAAGTCCAAAGTCTGGATATTCATTTTTAAATAAGTTGTAGGCGTGTGGATCAATCGTGACGATCTTTGTGACGCCGTTTTTCTGGAATTCTTCAATGTTTTTTGCAGCAAGCTCTTGGAATAAAAATTCGTTTCCGAGTCTTCTCGGAGTATCGCCTGAGTTTTTCTCTTTATTGCCTAGGATCGCAAAGGATACCCCTGCTTCATTGAGGAGTTTTGCAAAGGCCAGAGCAATCTTTTGGCTTCGATTGTCATATGCCCCCATTGAACCAACCCAGAATAAATAATCAAAGGTTTGCTCTGCTTTTTTCAGCTCTTTCACTGTCGGCACATGCACATCTTCTCTCAGTTCACGCCAATTTTCTCTTTCTTTCCGGTTCAATCCCCACGGGTTTCCTTGGCGCTCAATGCTTGTCATGGCACGCTGAGCATCTGCGTCCATTTTCCCTTCGGTCAGCACAAGATATCTGCGCATATCAATAATCTTATCAACGTGTTCATTCATGACAGGGCATTGATCTTCACAGTTTCGGCACGTCGTACATGCCCAGATTTCTTCTTCTGTAATGACCTCTCCAATAAGAGAAGGATGGTATATAGAGCTGGCAGCCGACTCTTCCGCACCTGCTCCTCTCGCCTGCAGTGCCAGCTGGTTTCCTGTTGTCTGCTTGAAGGCAAGCTGCGGTACCCAAGGTGTTTTCGATGTAATGGCGGCCCCTTTATTGGTTAAATGATCTCTTAACCTTAAAATCAAATCCATTGGAGACAGCATCTTCCCTGTCCCTGTTGCCGGGCACATATTCGTGCAGCGCCCGCATTCCACACAGGCATATAGATCGATCAGCTGAGACTGACGGAAGTCTTCAATTTTTCCCACACCGAAGGTCTCTTGTGTCTCATCTTCAAAATCGATTTTTTGCAGCTTGCCTGGCGGGTCTAATCTGCTGACAAATACGTTCACAGGTCCTGCAATCAGATGAGCGTGCTTTGACTGCGGAACATATACTAAGAATGTCAGCAAAATAAGAAGATGCACCCACCATGCGGCATAAAAAACAATCGCAGCCGCAAGAGGCGAAATTCCGCCCAGCAAGAAAGCAATACTAGAAGCGATTGGCTCAGTTGGTGATAGAGAGTGTCCATGCCAGATGATGTTCATGCCGTTCCCTAGTAAAACTGTCAGCATTAAGCCGCCAATAAATAAAAGCACTAGACCCGATTTGAAGCCTCGTTTTAAACGCACAAGCTTCTCCACGTATCTTCTATGAAAAGCCCATACAACGGCCACTAAAATGAGAAGTGTGACCACCTCTTGGAAAAACGTAAAGACACCGTACACCGGACCTAAAGGAAGCCCGCTGTCTGGAATAAGCCCCTTCAAAATAAAATCAAGGGCTCCGAACTGCACAAGGATAAATCCGTAGAAAAACAGCACGTGAATGATGCCGCTCTTCTTGTCCTTTAACAGCTTCTTTTGCCCAAATACATTGACCCAAACACGCTCTAAGCGTTTCTTCATGTCTTGTTGAAACTCTTCTTTTTTACCAAGACGAATATACGCCGCTCGTGTTCGAATGAGATAAACAAACAAATACAGAGCGTAAGCGGTCACCGCCGCAAATGCGATCAAGTTGATGATTAAAAGGCTATTCATCTTGCTCCCCCTTTCATTCCCCAAAACCCACTTTGTTCCGTTTCCATGTTGTACCTCTATCATAAATAATGAATGAGTATTCAGTCAATATTTTTTACGCGTTTGGGTACACTATTGAAATATGCAAAAAAGGAGGAAGTTTCATGATCGCATTGATCATCCTACTCGTACTCATTGCCATCGTTTTGCTCGTCATGTTAGACCTTTATATGGGAAAGAAATATTTTTCTACGCACGCATTTGAACGGTCTTTTGACCAAACAAGCGGCGATGCCACCTTTTATCATGATGGCGAACCATTTTTCGATCAGCTGCTTACGGATATACAGCAGGCCTCTTCTTCTATTCATATGATGTTCTTTATTGTAAAGAACGACAAGATTGGTCAAAGGGTGTTCCAAGCATTGAAAGCCAAAGCGGAGCAAGGCGTTTCCGTCTTTTTGCTGACCGACCGATTAGGCTCCTATCCGTTTGATCAAAAGTCGATTGACATGCTAGAAAGAAGCGGCATTCAATTTTACTTTTTAAATAAGCCTCGTTTTCCTTTTTTGATTTACCGGTTAAATATGAGAAATCACCGTAAAATTACGGTGATTGATGGGAAGATTGGCTATATTGGCGGATTTAATATAGGCGATGAATATGTTGGGAAAAAAGGCCGCTTTGGCATTTGGAAGGATTATCATTTGCGGATGACTGGACAGGTTGTCGCAGATCTCCAGCATGTGTTTCTGAATGATTTGTACCGGTCGTCTGGCATTCATCAGCTGCAATATGAGGTTTTCCCTGCATTGGAACCGGGAACATTACAATGCACAACACGCGCGACTGCCGGTTTTTCTTTAGAAGCTTTATTTCTCCAAGATATTGAGCAAGCAAAGAAACAGATCATCATCTGTACGCCTTATTTTATTCCATCAGCCCCTCTTCTGAAGGCGCTGCTTGATGCACGAAAGCGGGGCGTCACAGTTGAAATTATCATTCCAATGAAAGCGGATCATCCACTTGTCAAAGAGGCTGGTTTTCATTATTTGAAGGATCTCATTGCCTCTGGATGTCTTGTTTATCGTTTTTATAAAGGGTTTTATCATTCGAAAGCCATATTGATTGATCACAGCCGCTGTATGATCAGTACCGCGAATTTTGATAAACGAAGCTTGTTTTTAAACGAAGAAGTAGATGTAGCTATTGATGATCCCGACTTTACTGCACACGTAGAGGAAAAGATTCGGGAGCATATGGAAGTATCTGAGATCCTGACAGAAGAAACATTGTCAAAGCGTCCCCTTTTCACACGGCCGCTTGAGTGGGTTGCCGCCATGTTCTCGTATTTTTTATAAAGGAGATGACCTATGCGTTATCGATTTGGTTATGTATCCAATGCTGTCACCTTGTGGGAAGCTTCTCCTGCCAAGTCGCTGACCTTTGCTAGATACAGCAAGCTCTCTAAGGAAGAAAGAAAAGAGGCTTTATTGCGAACAACGAAAGCCAATCTCGTGAATACATTAAGAACGCTTTATTTCGCCATTGCTCATGATATCCCGCTGTACCGTTTTTCAAGCTCGATCGTCCCACTCGCGACCCATCCCGAGGTGCGCTGGGACTTCGTGACACCTTTTCACAAAGAATTTCTTGAGATTGGCAAGTTGGTGAAACGGCACAACTTACGGGTAAGCTTTCACCCCAATCAATTCACCTTGTTTACCAGCCCAAAACCTTCAATTACAGAAAATGCCGTCATCGATATGACGTACCATTATCAGATGCTTGAGGCAATGAAGCTCGAAAAGGAAGGTTACATGAATATTCATGTAGGCGGGGCGTACGGCGATAAAGAATCGGCTCTTCAACGCTTTAATGAAAATATCAAACAGCTTCCGGCTCATATCAAAGCAAGAATGACACTTGAGAACGATGACAAAACATATACGTCGCTCGAAACGCTTGATGTATGTGAAAAGCATGACATTCCATTTGTTTTTGATTACCATCATCACGTGGCAAATAAAGATGACGATGCCGCACTCGATGACATCCTTCCAAGAATGTTCGACACTTGGACAAAGACTGGCATTCCGCCCAAAATCCACTTGTCTTCACCTAAATCAGAAAAAGCCATACGCAGTCATGCAGATGGTGTAGAAATGGCCTTTGTCTTACCGCTTTTTCAAGCATTAAAACCGTATGGCCGTGATGTAGATTTTATGATTGAAGCAAAATTAAAGGATCAGGCTCTGCTCCGTCTAGTCGAAGAGCTGTCTGCGATAAGGGGCAATCGGCGGACGGGCGGAGGAACTATTGAGTGGAAATCATAGAGAAAGGTTTACCTTTGTGCAAATGGGGGTAACAAAGCTATTGTGAGAAAGTAATTAACAGGAGGATATGAAGATGTCTCAAATCTATTCAATCCGAATCGCTGCAAAAGCGTTGAATTTACATAAGCTTATTTCTCTTTATGAAAAGTGCCAGCAGGCTCAGCATCGTATATATGTGTATTCTAAAAAAACAATGTGCAGCATTAAGAACATCGTAGAGCTTGAAACCTTCAGGCTCACTCATTTAGAATCTGATTACTTAATTGTGGTTGAAGGGAAAAAAGCGCAAGACCTTCTACAGCCGTTTGAGAAAGAAAAGGTTTCATAAAAAAGAGCAGCCCTCGGGCCGCTCTTTTTTATATCCACTCTTCTGTCAGCCAAACTTGTTTGGAAGCTGCATCTATTTTCACTTGTGCCCCGATTGGCATCGTAAGCATAGGGTGCGTATGGGCACAGTCAAAATCAGCGATGAGTGGTCTCTTCGTCGCTCCAAGCACCTCAAGCAAAATCTCGTAAGGCTCTTTGCCCGTCCCTTCATCATCAAACAGCTCATGTTTTCCTAAAAGAATCCCTGACACCCGTTCAAACACTCCATTTACTTTCAATAAAGAGAAATTCTTTTCTACAACAGAAGCGGTTTTCATGCAATCTTCAATGAGGAGGATGTCTCCGTTTTGGATGGCTGGCATGAACTCACTTCCCCATATGCCGTACATCGCATTCAGGTTCCCGCCGATCAATCTGCCTTCTGCCTGTCCCTCTATGACGCACAGCCAATCATTCGGACGCTGCTTTTTGTCACGCGTCTTTTCTTC
Organism: Bacillus sp. MAG717A; assembly: GCF_036884855.1. Classification (NCBI taxonomy): domain Bacteria; kingdom Bacillati; phylum Bacillota; class Bacilli; order Caryophanales; family Bacillaceae; genus Bacillus; species Bacillus sp. MAG717A. Next base: position 1,790,144 of record NZ_CP145733.1, on the reverse strand, counting down.
CCAATTGATTCGTTCATCTGTCCAAAAAGGCGGTTCTTCAATCTGATAAGGAATGCTTTGAGTGGACATCAAGATGTCCTCAAATGACTGATATGTATGATTAACAAACGGTTCAAACTCGCCAAACGAAGGGACAAGCGCCGGCCCGTAGAAAACAGGCAGGCCCGTTTTTTCGTACGCCGCTAGTAGAATCGCTGTCGCATCTGAATAACCGATCATGATTTTCGGATGTTGATTCAGCAGCTCAAAATCAAGATAAGGCAGCAAACTATTTGAATTCGTCCCGCCAATCATTGACATGATGCACGCCAAGTCCTCTCTAGCCATCAGCTCATTCAGCTCATCAGCTCGTTCTTGAATTGTACCGGAACGGTAGTGATCCTCTTTCCCTGTTAATGATCCTGAGATCACAATAAATCCCTTTTGCTCAAGCCACTTCTTCGCCCGCTGATACCTAAGAGGCGAGGTCGCTGATGCAGGACTGGAAGGTGAAAAAATACCGATCTTATCGCCCTTTTGTAATCGCCGAAGCCCCTTCATTCCATCAGATCCTTCCTACACGCATTTTTTCTATCCTAACAAAAAAAGCCCTTTATCAAAAGGGCTACTGAACGAATGAAAATCTTTTCAAAAAAATATTTTAAAAAGGCCAAGTAATATGAGCGTAAAACTAATAATCAATGCTATCGATATTTTGAATTTGCTTAAAGAACTGTCTATAACGTTTACAAAAAGGTGAATGCCAAATAAAATAATCCCAATGTAAAAAAATACTGGGTTGATTCCAGCTGGAATGATCAATATAAATAAACCAACAAGAGTCACGTAGTGAATGCTTTTCAGCATGAATGTTTTTGCTGTTTCGCTCAAACAACCCTCTCCTTTTGGATCTAATTTCCTTAAATTATATCAAAATTCCATTTAAATGGTGATTTAAATATTTGCAGGACGAACCACTTTTTTATGATCACATATAAAAAAATGAGTCCAGCTCAATAGCTGAACTCATTTACGCCTTACTATCAATGACCAAACTGCGCTTCATGCAGTCTGCTGTACACGCCGCCCATTTGGATGAGGTCTTGGTGACGGCCTTGTTCTTGTATGCCTTCCTCTGTTACGACGATGATACGGTCAGCGTGCTTAATTGTTGCCAGGCGGTGGGCAATAACGAGTGTCGTCCTGCCGACAGCCAGTTCGCTTAGTGCATCCTGTATAGCTTTTTCTGTTTCTGTATCAAGTGCTGATGTGGCTTCATCTAAAATTAGAATTGAAGGATTTTTTAGGAACATCCGTGCAATCGACAGGCGCTGCTTTTGACCGCCTGACAATTTGACGCCGCGCTCGCCTATAACAGTATTTAATCCTTCTGGGAAACGCTGAACGAGTTCCTCTAAATGCGCACGACGTACAGCCTCCCAAATCTCTGCATCGCTGGCTTCTAGGTTGCCGTATGCGATGTTTTCTCGAATGGTGCCTGAGAATAAAAAGACATCCTGCTGCACAATGCCGATCTGCTGTCTTAAAGAAGAGAGGGTCATCGATTTTGTACTCACACCATCAATCGTAATTTCCCCTTCATCCACATCATAAAAACGCGGCAGCAAACTGCAGATCGTCGATTTTCCGGCTCCTGAGGGCCCGACAAACGCAACGGTTTCTCCTTGTTTGATCTTCAAATCGATATCCTTTAACACATGACTGTGCTCATCGTAGCCAAATGTCACGTTTCGATATTCAATTTCACCTTTCAGCCCAAATACATCACGAGCTCCTTCTGTATCCTTCACATCTGGCTCTGTTTCAAGTAAGTCGACATAGCTTTTAAAGCCAGCAATGCCTTTTGGATACATTTCAATCACTGTGTTAATCTTATCAATCGGTCTGAATAAGACGTTTGTAATCAGAACAAACGCGATAAATCCACCTGCCGTTAATTGACCCTGCAGAACAAACCATGTCCCTGCTAGAAGGACAAACAGTGTCACAAGACGTGTCAGAATGTAACTGATTGAGCCGTTAACCGACATGATTTTATATGAAAGAAGCTTCGCTTTCCGAAAGCGGTTGTTGTTTTCAGCAAAACGCTTTTTCTCGAAATGTTCGTTGGCAAAGGCTTGAACAAGACGAATACCGCCGATATTGTTTTCAACCCTTGCATGAAAGTCTCCAATGTCATTGTTCAGCTGTGTAATCGCCTGTGTCATCTTTTTATTAAAATGAAGGGCAAGCCAAATGATGACGGGCATGATCAAGAAGGTTAAAATGGCAAGCTGCCAGTTAATCATTAGCATGACAGCAAAGGCGCCAAGAATCGTCATAATCGCAATAAACAAATCCTCAGGTCCGTGATGAGCCACCTCACCAATGTACATGAGGTCATTTGTCATCCGAGACATAAGCTTACCCGTTTTGTTGTTATCAAAAAACTTAAATGAGAGACGCTGAAAATGATCAAACAGCTTCTTCCTCATATCTGTTTCAATATTGATGCCAAGCATGTGTCCCCAGTACGACACAATAAATTGCATCACTGAGCTGAGGGCATAAATGATAAACAGAGCAAGTGCGGTCCAGGCAATGACTGTCCAGTTCCCTGTTGGTAATAACGTATCAATGAAGTAGTTCACGATCAGCGGGAAACCAAGTTCCATTAATCCAACTGCGACAGCGCAAAAGAAATCTAAAAAGAACAGACCGCGATAGGGCCTGTAATAGGCGAAAAAGCGTTTTAGCATATGTAAAAGGACCTCATTTCCTCTATAATTGATAATCATTTTCAATTATAGAGGAATCCTCTGCAAAATACTAGATAAGGAAATGATTTCTTTGACTGGAAATCCTCATAATACGCCAGAAAACAATCGAGCAAATGATTCCTTCAACCGCTCTTTTAAGCCTCTTTTATAAAAATGAACAGGACCCATTTGTTCACATTCCTTCATATCTTCCTCATAGTGGGCCATCAATTGCTCAATTGGCTTTTTCGCAGCTGTAAAGACATTGACCTCAAAATTAAGCTGAAAGCTTCTCATATCAACATTTGCAGTGCCGACAGAGGCGAGTTCTCCATCTGCGATCATCACCTTTTGATGCATGAACCCTTTTTGATAGTGATACACCTTGATGCCCTCTTTTAGAAGCTCAGAAAAATAGGATCGTGTGGCATATTGCGTGAGAAATCCGTCATTGATCTCAGGTACCATCACCCGCACATCCACCCCTCTTGTGGCAGCGATTTTGAGCGCAGTGCGAATCGATTCGTTTGGTACAAAGTAAGGTGTGGCAATCCAGACAAATTGTTTCGCATTAGAAATGAGAGCATCATATAAATCACTCATACTTTCTTTCATATCAGGTCCAGTTGGTACAACCTGAATGACATCCTCTCCGGTGACAGGATGCGGCGTATGATACTTCGGATCATCAATTAATACTTCATCTGATACGTATTCCCAGTCGAGCATAAAAACGGAGTGAAGGGTCTGAACAGCCTCACCCTTTAACATGGCATGCGTATCACGCCAAAAGCCGATCTTTTCATCCCGTCCTACGTATTCCTTGCCAACATTTAATCCTCCAACAAACCCTGTCTTTCCATCAATAATGACGATTTTTCGGTGATTTCGGAAATTGAATTTTTGATTAAAGAATCCATATTTTAAAGGTAGAAAAGGAGCGACCTTAACCCCTGCCTGCTTCAAGCGTTTAATATCTTTTCGTGAGAAACGAATGCTGCCCGCCGCATCATATATGAAGCGGACCTCTACCCCTTCTTTCACTTTTTCAATCAAAATCTCCATCATCCGGTGGCCGAGGAAATCAGATTTAAACATGTAATATTCAATATGAATGAATGATTTTGCCTTTTTTAACTCTTCAAAAATTCGGGGAAACGTCTCCTCTCCATTTTTTAAAATGTCCATATCACTATTTGTATTCACATGCATGCCTGTAGCTTTTTCTGTGTATTGAAAAAAACCACGCTGATTATCGGTTAAACGTGATTCATCCGGCTTGCTCTCAAGCTCAGATATTCTTCTTAATTTTTCACGGTTATACATTCTCTTTGATTTGAATAAATGACCTTTTACATAGAGCTGCCCTGAGAACAGATAAAACATATAACCAATGATCGGGAAAAAAACCAGCACATATATCCATAACAACGTGTGCTGTGATGTACGGTTCTCCAGCATGAGTGAGACGATACTAAATAAAATAATGGCGATATAAATCGCTGCGTACAGCTGAACGCTCCACGCCGGCACAGTCCACCAATACACCACATATGCACCGAATATCATAAAATATAAAAATAAAAATTCCAGTCTTCTTTTTTTCACATTCTCCGCCCTCATTCTGTCTTTTTCTCTTCCATACCCTTTGCACAGCTTGTATGAAACGCACGACCCATTCCTTTCTCCTAGCCTTTACAGACTTGCGCTATTTGATCCGATATAATAGAGAAATATGTGATGGAAAGGAAGATCTGTTTATGCACACCCCCTCACCTCTTAAAAAAGGGAGCCATATACGTGTTATTGCCCCAAGCCGAAGTGCCAGCATTTTATCAGAAGAAGGAATTGCTCAAGCGAAAAAACGTTTAGAGGCTTTAGGCTTCACTGTCTCTTTAGGACAGCATGTGTTTGAATGTGACCTTCATTCCTCATCGTCTATTGAACACCGCTTGTCTGATCTGCATGAGGCGTTCAGAGATAATGATGTCGATGGTATTTTGACAGCCATCGGAGGCTTCAACTGCAATGAACTTTTGCCTTATATTGATTACGACTTGATCCGTCAGCATCCTAAAGTCCTTTGCGGCTATAGTGACATCACTGCACTTGCAAACGCCATTACAGCGAAATGTGATATGGTGACATATTCTGGCCTCCATTTCTCAAGCTTTCAAATGGAGCAGGGACAGGAGGAACAGACTGCCATGTTTCAAGCTTGCTTGATGAACGGCGGCGAACCGTTTGATGTGATTCCTTCGACAAAATGGAGTGATGATGCTTGGTATCTTGATCAAGCGAACAGGCAGTTTCATCCGACGAAATGGAACATATATCAGGAAGGAACAGTTGAAGGCACCTTGTATGGTGGAAACCTTTGTACACTGAACTTACTACAAGGGACATCGTTTATGCCGAATGTAAAGGATGCGATCTTATTTGTAGAGGATGATGAGCTGGTGTTCCCTGAAATGTTCGCCAGAGACCTTACCTCCCTCTTGCAGCATGCACAATCAATCAAAGGATTGATCATCGGGCGCTTTCAGAAGAAATCCAAGATGACAGAGGAACATTTAAGATTCATTCTTGATAAACACCCAATGCTCAAACACATCCCAGTGATTTACGATGTCGATATCGGACATACACAGCCCGTCTTCACCTTCCCAATTGGTGGAAACGTTCAGCTAGCGTGTACAAATGGTGACATAAAGCTGCGCATTCATTCATAACTAAAGGCAAAAAAGCACCCGAATAGGCGGTGCTTTTTTCTATGCCACCATCTTTTTTAAAATTTTTTTAGAAAAAGTGATCCAACCCTTCATTCCCTTCGTTAAGTGGATGTAAAAAGAAAAGAGAGGAGGCAAAAATATGTTTTCTGATGTACTTAGCCAATTATTCGATTCTATCTCTAACATGATCAACACACTTGGATAATTCCATTTAACGCACACATACTACATGCTTAACGAAGGGAGGCACACTCTATGTTCTCTGATGTACTTAGCCAATTATTTGATTCTATTTCTAACATTATTAATACGCTTGGATAATTTTCAAAACCCGCTGTCTCTTGAGGATAGCGGGTTTTTACATATTTTGAGTGAATGACATGTTGTTCCATTAAATAAATCTAGAACACTGCCTTCTATGAGCATGTTTCTGTTAAGTTATTTAAACAAACCTAATTGGATGCTATAATCTATTAAAGGAATATATTAACTATTTAAGGAGATATAATGAAAAAACGTTTGATTGGTTTGTTTTTTATTACTCTTTGTATTCTTGGATTAAGTTCCACTCCAAATCGTCTCACTCTTTCTGAAGAAGAATTAGATCAAAAGGTGACACAAGTATTAGACTCGTTATGGAAAGAGCATGGCTTGTTACATTATCAAATCGTTAAGACAGATCCCACAATTTCCATCGGCATCAATACTTCAAAAGATATAGCAGGTTTGCAGTCTGTATTAGAAAAGAAACTTCCTAAACAAGCATTAGAGAATTATGAAATTGAGATTTTCCAGAGAAATAAAAATGATATAAACGTTGAATGACAAAAACCCACTCCTGTTCCGAGTGGGTTTCTGCGTGTTCTTACATCTTTTCCGGAGCCGATACACCAATTAGTTTTAATGCATTAGCGAGCGTGATTTGTGTTGCTTTCATGAGTGAAAGACGTGCTGTTGTTTTTGTTTCGTTTTCTACATCGATGACCTTCTCGGCATTGTAGAAGCTGTGAAGGGCTGATGCAAGGTCGTAAATATAGTTCGTCACGCGGTGCGGAATACGCTTTTCAGCTGCTTCTGCTACAACTTCTGGGAAGCTGCCAATGATTTTCAGAAGATCGTATTCTTTTTCCGATTGAATATGAGAGAAATCGGCTTTTTCAAGGTTTGGTTCGTAGCCTTTTTCTTCTCCTTGACGCAGCATGCTGCAAATTCTCGCATGCGCATATTGTGCATAGTACACAGGGTTTTCGTTAGACGTAGAAATGGCTAGGTCTAGGTCAAAGTCCATATGTGTCGCCGCACTTCTCATCGCAAAGAAATAACGAGTCGCATCTAAGCCGACTTCTTCAATGAGATCACGCATTGTGACAGCTTTTCCTGTACGCTTACTCATCTTCATCTTTTCACCGTTTTTGTAAAGATGCACAAGCTGGATAATTTCTACTTCAAGCTTGCCAGCTGGATATCCAAGTGCTTGGATCGCCGCTTTCATTCGAGGGATATAGCCGTGATGGTCCGCTCCCCAAATGTTAATGAGCTGGTCAAAGCCTCTGTCCAATTTGTCTTTATGATATGCGATGTCTGGAAGCAGGTAAGTGAAGCTGCCGTCTTTTTTAATCAGCACACGGTCCTTGTCATCGCCAAAATCAGTTGAACGCAGCCATGTTGCGCCGTCTTCTTCAAAGACATAGCCTTTTTCACGAAGTGTTTCCAGCGCTGGCTCGATTTTTCCGTTTTCATATAAAGATGTTTCTGAATACCATACATCAAATGGTACACGGAAATTCTCAAGGTCTACACGTAATTTCTCTAATTCGTATTTCAAGCCGTATTCACGGAAGAACTTCATACGCTCTTCTTCCGATTCATGAACGAAACGGTCACCAAATTCATCCGCAAGCTTTTGTCCGATGCCTTTGATGTCTTCCCCTCTGTAGCCATCTTCAGGCATTTCTTTTTCAAGACCGAGTGCCTCAAAATAACGTACTTCTACAGATAAAGCGAGGTTATTGATTTGATTCCCTGCATCGTTGATATAGTATTCACGGCTCACATCGAACCCTGCTTTATCAAGGATGTTGCAAAGGGAATCTCCTACAGCTGCACCGCGGGCATGTCCAAGGTGAAGGTCACCTGTTGGGTTGGCTGAGACGAATTCGACTTGCACCTTTTGACCGCCGCCTGTATTCGTTTCGCCATAAGCTTCTTTTGCCTCAAGAACAGCTGGAATGAGCTTTGTTAAATACTGATTGTTCATATAAAAGTTAATGAACCCTGGACCTGCGATATCCAGTTTTTCAATGGAAGCTTTCCCTTTATCAAACGCATTGACGATGTCCTCTGCGATTTGACGAGGTGCTTTTTTCGCAATGCGGGCAAGCTGCATCGCCATGTTGGTAGAGTAATCACCGTGAGTTTTGTCTTTCGGCACTTCTAAAAGGACATCTGGCACCTGGCTTTCATCGGCAAGTCCTGCTTTGACGACTGCCGCAATGATTTCTTCTTTTAACGCATCTTTGACCTGTTCTGCGATATTCATGAACGTAAATCCTCCTTATACGAAATCGATAATGTATGTAAATGCTTTTGATCTTCTCCTGTCAGCATATCGTACGTAATGTGCAGCAGCCCCTTGTCCACATCGAGATCAATACCATGTGTGTGCACATCTAACTGAAGTGTACCGAATGGCATCGTGTAATGTGTGACGGTCGTTTCTCCAATGAGAAAGCGCTGCTTCATTTGAATAGCCCCTGATCTCATCACAAAAATTTCCTTTTCACTCATTTTCACAACGGTTTTTACTTGACCCATTTCATGTTCTTCATGGTAAGTGAGATACGTTTTGTCATTCTTCTCTTGGTACGTTCCAGTCGTGCGGAATTCGATCGTTTCAGCCGGCTCCGTCTCTGGTTTCATCACTGACTTTACATGAATTGAAATTTGGTTTTGTGTCATTTTGCACTTCCTTTGCTAAGACCCGTTTAACTAAAATAGTATACCATAATCATGATCGCCTATCATACCATCATTTCTCTTCTTCACGGTGATTAAACTTCGTTTTTCATCTTCAGCCATCCCTTTAGAAAAAAAGAAAAATACAACTGACCAATACGACAAGTCCAGCCTTTACGCCTAAGTCTTTTCTTTTCAGTAAATAAAAAAGAGCTTGTATGCCTGAACTTGCCAAAAATGCCTGAAAAAAATCAAATGGTGCGATTAGATTCTTCTTAAATACCACCTGCATGAATAACGCAATGGACGTAAGATAGAAAAAGCCCCGATCCTGAAATAAACCAACTAACTCCTCCTTTGCTTCCTTTTTAGAAGCAAAAACAGGCGGATCAGCTGCGAGCTCTCGTTTCAGTGTGAGAAAGCCTGCCGCTAATACGCATAAAGCGAGGGACACCATCAATATTGAAGAAAACATGAGCTGCCTCCTTTATTTTTTGACCAATGTAAAAAAAGAGCTTGTCCACATGAGATGACAAGCTCCTCTATCAACTGATTATTTCACAAAACCAAGCAGCATTTCGCGTAAAAGCTTACTCGCTGTATTCGCTGTTTGGTCAGAGTGATCGTATACAGGTGCTACCTCGACAAGGTCTGCCCCGACGACTTGGACGTCAGATCCTGCAATCGCATGAATGGATGCAAGCAGCTCTTTTGATGTAATACCGCCAGCATCTACCGTTCCTGTACCAGGTGCATGAGCTGGGTCAAGTACATCTATATCGATCGTCACATATACTGGACGCCCTTTTAGCTTTGGCAATACTTGCTTCAATGGCTCCAGCACTTCAAATTTAGAAATGTGCATACCCGCTTCTTTTGCCCATTCAAATTCTTCTTTCATTCCAGAACGGATGCCGAAAGAAAATACATTTTCAGCCCCAATAAGTCCTGCAACTTTACGAATTGGTGTTGAATGTGAAAGTGGCTCACCCTCATATTCCTCACGAAGATCTGTATGTGCGTCCATATGGATGATCGCCAAATCAGGGTATTTCTTATACATCGCACGGAAAACCGGCCAAGACACAAGATGCTCGCCGCCCATTCCTAATGGAAACTTTCCTTTTTCTAAAATGCTGTCGACATACTCTTCAATTAAATCTAAGCTCTTTTGTGCATTCCCAAAAGGAAGTGGGATGTCCCCCGCATCAAAGAATGGCACCTCGTGCAGCTCACGATCTAAATAAGGGCTGTATTCCTCTAATCCGATCGATACTTCACGAATGCGGTTCGGACCGAAACGTGAACCTGGGCGGTAGCTAACTGTCCAGTCCATCGGCATGCCGTATAAAATGACCTTTGCATCTTCCCATGTCGGATGACTTCCAATAAACACTTTTCCTGAATAAGCCTCGTCGAATCTCATGCAAGATTCCTCCTTTTACGCTTCAAAAAATGCGCAAACTGTCATTTGCGCATTCCCATTTCGCTTCATTTATTTGATTAAGTCGCTCACAAATTTCGGCAGAACGAATGCCGCTTTGTGCAATTCTTTTGTGTAATATTTCGTATCAATATCAAAGAAACGGCTGTCTTCTACAGCAAGTGGATCGTATTTTTTAGAACCGATGGTGAATGTCCAAAGACCGCTTGGATACGTTGGAATATTCGCTGTGTAAAGCTTCGTAATTGGGAAAATTTCTTTTACATCACGCTGTACATTTGTAATCAGCTCAGGTGTGAACCAAGGGTTATCCGTTTGTGCAACGAAAATACCGTCTTCTTTGAGTGCCTTTGAGATTCCTGCGTAAAATCCTTTAGAGAATAGGTTCACAGCTGGTCCAACTGGCTCAGTTGAGTCCACCATGATCACATCATACTCGTTGTCAGCTTCAGCAATGTGCATAAAACCGTCTCCGACTTTGACATCTACACGAGGATCGTCTAATTTCCCAGCAATAGAAGGAAGGAATTTCTTCGAGTATTCGATGACCTTTCCGTCAATATCAACAAGTGTCGCTTTTTTCACACTTGGGTGTTTGAGAATCTCACGAATAACACCGCCGTCTCCTCCGCCTACGACAAGAACATTTTCCGGGTTTGGATGAGTGAAAAGAGGAACATGAGCCACCATTTCGTGGTATACAAACTCATCTTTCTCAGATGTCATCACCATGCCGTCTAAAAACAGCATATTGCCAAACTCTTCTGTTTCCACCATTTCTAAATGCTGAAAGTCTGTTTGTTCTGTGTGAAGGGTTTTGTTCACCTTCAATGTAATACCAAAATTCTTCGTTTGCTTCTCTGTATACCAAAGTTCGCTCATTGTTCATCTTCCTCTCATCCAATAATAAACAAACATCTATTGTTAGCGCCTTTTATCGGCTTTGACTATATCGATTGTCCAAGAAAAAAGTATAGTGGATTCATATCAAATTGTAAAGAACCGCATGAGTTCTCTTCATTTTTTAAAGCGCTCCTGCAATCGCTTGTTTAAAACGGTTTTCTTTGTTCCATACTGATAAAAAACCGTCAAAATGGGGGCTTTGCATGGACACAATCATGAGTAATAAAAAAATCCGCATGACCGTGAAAACGATTCGAGCCTGTTTTTTTATCGGCTTGCTCGCTTTTCTATTTGCAGGCACTGTCTTTTTGACGATTCTATTAATAGCTAAATGGCAAGGTGCCCCTTCTGTTCAAGTTCCCCAATCCACGACCATTTATGCAGCTGACGGGTCAAAGCTTGGAGAATCCAGTTTTGGAGAAAAGAGATATTGGGTGCCATTAAAGGATATGTCTCCTCATATGAGACAGGCAGTTGTCGCTGTTGAGGATAAAACCTTTTATGAGCATCATGGCTTTGATGTGAAACGGATGGCGGGTGCTGCGGTGGCCGATATTCGTGCCATGGCAAAGGTACAAGGTGCCAGCACGATCACCCAGCAATATGCACGAAATCTGTATTTAGATCATGATAAAACGTGGAAGCGGAAGTGGAATGAAGCCTTTTACACGATTCGTTTAGAGCAAAACTATACAAAAGATGAGATTTTAGAAGGATACTTGAACACCATTTATTATGGTCACGGAGCGTACGGTGTGGAAGCAGCGTCACGTCTGTATTTCGGGAAGAAAGCAAAGGACTTAACCCTCGCTGAATCTGCCCTGCTTGCCGGTATCCCAAAGGGGCCTTCTCTCTATTCCCCTTATGTGAATGAGGAGAAAGCCGGCGCAAGAAAGAATATGATTTTGAGACAAATGCAAGAGGATGGCATGATTACGAAAAAAGCAGCCGATGACGCTGTAAAAGAAAAGCTGTCCTATCGCCCTTTGCAGAAGAAGCAGATGCAAGCAAAGCAAGCCCCGTATTTTTATGACGATGTGATTCGAGAGCTGAAACAAAGCTTGGGGTTATCAGAGGAACAGATCGAAACCTATGGACTTCATATCCAAACGACCCTTAATCCAAAATTACAGAAAATCGCGGAAAAGACGTTAAAAAACACGATGGATTCCAAATCAGATATCCAAATTGGCTTTGCCGCCATCCATCCTCAAACAGGGCATGTACTTGCCCTCATAGGTGGGAGAGATTATGAGAAAAGTCCATTCAATCGGGTGACACAAGCAAAAAGGCAGCCCGGTTCAACCATGAAACCCCTTCTTTATTACATTGCCTTGCAAAACGGGTTTACACCCGCAACCGTCATGCGCAGTGAGGAAACGGTGTTTGAACTGGATGATCAAGGCAGCGGTGCGGCTTATTCACCAAGCAATTATCACGGCTATTACGCCAATGACGGCATTACAATGCTACAAGCTTTAGCGCTGTCTGATAATATTTACGCTGTAAAGACCCATCTATTTTTAGGAATGGAGCAGCTTGTACGTGCTGGCAAGACATTTGGAATCAAGGAGAAACTAGACCAAGTACCATCTCTTGCTCTAGGCACGTCTCCTGTGAAACCCATTGAAATGACCAATGCTTACGCCATGCTCGTCAATGGCGGAAAACGAGTCAAACCAACCTTTATTACGAAAGTAACCGACGCAAAAGGCAATGTGCTTTTTGAAGAGAAACAAAAACGAGAACAAATCCTCGATGAAAAAGCAGCCTTTGTCACCACCGATATGATGTCAGGAATGTTCAACGATCAATTAAACGGCTATACAAGTGTCACTGGCCGCACCATTATAAAGGACCTTACACGAACATACGGAGGAAAATCCGGGACAACAGGAGCCGACAGCTGGATGATCGGCTTCTCTCCCCAGCTCGTCACAGGTGTATGGACTGGCTATGATAAAGGCCGCACCATTGACTCAGTCGAAGAAACGGCCTATGCGAAAAAAATATGGGCTTCCTTTATGGAATCAGCCCTCTCGAAGCAGCCAGCCTCCTCCTTCATGCCGCCTGACGGTGTCAAAGGGGTATATATCAATCCAAAAACTGGCGATCTCGCAGGACCAGGATGTGAATCAAAGGTATTCACCTATTTTATAGAAGGAACAGAGCCGACAGGTGTCTGCTATGGTGCTGAGGACAAAGCCTCTGAGCAGGAACCAGTTCAAGATCAAAAGCCAAAGAAATGGTGGGAAAAGTGGCTGAAACGTTAAAAAAAGACATGAAAAACCCCGAGATCAATATCTCGGGATTCTCCATGTCCTAGCTTTAACACCAGTTTACTCAAAAAACGGATGGATTTGGTAGCGATCCGCCATTCTTCACAAAAATTTCACAATTATTCAGGGACAGCCAATCCTTCTTTTAATTCATCTGTCGATGCGTCCCATAGTGCTTCATTGTGACCCTTTAAGAAATCAGCCAGCACCTTTTTGGATACGTCATCCATATGACTCACGACGATTTTTCGCTTCATCGATTTATCCATTAAATTCACATGCTCTGGAAGTGACTTATACCCGCGGCGAATCGAACGGTCAACGGTCATTTCACAAGCCGTCACACCTGCATAATAAGGGCCTTCTTCTCTGCGGTCAATCGTCACCCATACGAGCCAATAAGGCTTTCCGTTCGGTACCTCTTCTTTTGTTTTCAAAAATTTAATTCCTTTTTCGACGGCACTTCTTGCATGCATGGCACCAATATCAATGACAGCTTCTTTTTCCTCTACATCAATGATGACTGGCGAGATATTATCAAGGCTGAGTGCACCTGCCCCAAAGCCTCCATGTCCGTCGGTTGCATCTGTTTTTTTAATGATGTTAAAACCAATTGGTTTCTTCTTTTTACCTTCCATTCATTAAACCTCCTAAAGCAGCGGCTTCAAAATAAGATTAAACCAGTATATGATTTGATCCCGCATTCCGATCAATGGACCAAACACAAACTGACCCAGCGGTGTGATCACGAATATGAGAAAAATAATGATCCCATATTGTTCAAATTGCGTCATTTTCGCACGAATACCAGGACTGACGACGTCCTCAATAATTCGATACCCATCCAGCGGCGGAAGCGGTAATAAGTTAAATAGGAACAAGATGACGTTTAAGTTAATAAAGATTAAGAAGAAATTATCGACTCCCGGCTCAAAGCGCATGATCCATTCTCCGCCAAACTTCTGAAGAAGCACATACACAAGAAAGCCCAAAAACGCCAGCACTAAGTTACTTAATGGCCCAGCAATGGAGACACAAATCCCTGCTAAACGCGGTTTTTTAAAATGGTAACGATTCACTGGTACAGGTCTCGCCCAACCAAACCCGGCCACAAAGATCAAAATCGTCCCGAAAATATCGAGATGCTTCAGTGGATTTAACGTCAGTCTCCCTTGATTCTTAGCCGTCGGGTCTCCGAAACGGTACGCAACATATGCATGCGCCAGCTCGTGCATCGTAAATGCAACAACAAGCGTAATGGCGACATATGGAATAAGTTCTAATGGATAAACAAGAAATTGGTTCAAAGGCATGAATCCCTCTTTCTTTCTATACAATGATTTACTTCATTCAGTATACTATAAGAAGTCCCTTAAACTAAAGGGAAGCGTAGCATTAAAGGAAAAAGGAGGTTTTCGCCATGCCGATTGTCACCGTTCAAATGCTTGAAGGAAGAACAGACGAGCAGAAAAGAGCGCTTGTGGAGAAAGTCACTGATGCCGTTGTGGAAACAACAGGCGCAGGTGCAGAAAAAGTATCTGTCATTATTGAAGAGATGAAAAAAGAACACTATGCCGTAGCAGGAAAGCGAATGAGCGATCTGTAAGCATATAAAAAGGACAAACACTCTATTGTGTTTGTCCTTTTGTCCTCTTTCTTATCTGTACCAAGCTTTATTACGGTTCACTTGATTTTTATGAGCCGCATCAAAGTAGTCAACTGTGTAGGAATAATCATAATTCATTAAGCAGACAATGCCGCTTCCTTGAGGGTCATGCGGTAAGCCAAAGTTATGGCCGTATTCATGTGTAGCCGCTTTTGCTGTATTCGCTGTTCCTTGGTCAAGGTTCACGGCGAATGCACTTCCGCTTGGTGCACTATTGTAGACATAAGCGATTCCGCCAGCATCAAAGTTTGGATTTGCTGTAAATCCAGTGACAAAGTCGTATCCTCTGCCATCAAAGCTGCGCGCAAGGTTGGAAAGAATTTGTGATGAATTTGATCCCGAAGACGTCCAAGATCCTACTGCTTGTACGACAAAGTCCACATCATGATCACGGTTAAACGTGACATCTGCTTGCTCGATGATGTTGACAATCCGTGTTTGCCAGTCACTATATTTCGCACGATACTGCGCATCAGCAACCGCATAGACAGTGACCTTCTGACTGCCTGTACTTGCTTTTGTTGAAATAGAATCTCCTGTATTAGCCTTAAAGGTTCTCGAGCCTACCTGCTTACCAGACTCATCTAATACCTTTGTTGTCACATCTCGTTCAATTGGAGGTGCTGCCGTCAAATCTTTAAAATCGTTTGCCTTTGGCAACCCCTCACCAATATGGGTTTCGAACGGCGCATGACCATGATCATGCCCATGACCCGCACTCGCTACTGGTGCTGAAGCTGAACTTACTCCCGGTAACAAACTACCTACCAATAAAAATGACAAAAAGACTGAACGCTTTTTCATTCCTATCCCTCCTTTGTTTTTCACAAAGTTATATATTCACTGAAAATTCACCATTTTCCTTCTCTTCAGTCAAAAACAGGGAATTAGATGCACAGGAAGAAAGTCGAATTACGTCATTTTCACTAATTTTTCGGATATTTTGACACACATTTTATCGAAAAATAGCGCTTTTGGTCTGGGTCTTACAAAACAAAAAAAGCCCTGAAATTCGGGCTTCTGTTCAACTAGTTCAATTTCTTCAACTGATCAATATAAGCAAGGGCAGCCTCAAATTCTTCGTCCGTATAACGCTGCTTGCTTTTAATGGTGAAGACCTTTTCCTTTATCTCATCTTCTGGCAGGTCATCAAAATATAAAATCGTTGAGACAAGCTCTAGGAAACGGGAAGATTGCTCGTTCATCTGCTGCGTCAGCGCTTTGAGGTCAGGCATGTCCACTTCACATTGATCGAGAAACTCTTTCCCATTGTCCGTCAGCGAATAGCGATATTGATAGTATCCGCCCTTTTTTTCCTTCATTTCGTCCAAGAATCCAAGGTTGCACAGCTCTTCAATTCTGAGCGTTAACTCCTCTGAATAGGGGCCATAAAAATGAAAATCGTATTTCTCGTAAAAAGGCAAATCTAGCTTTTTTGCTATGTAAATCATCTTTTGCAGCTTCTTCCGTCCAACGATTTCCCCTGATTCAGAGAATACCTTCATCAACTTTGCATGCTCTTTCAACAAATTCCCGACATCTCCTTTTTCAGTACTTCTTTATCCCAAACCAAGCAGCTTCATGATCGCCTTCTTTTCTTCAGCTTTTTCCGACATATCTACAATTAAGTCCATCGGGAAATAAAGTTTATGATCGGTTCTTCGTTTACCGGAAATGGCGTCAACAATATCTGACTGTCTCGACAGTTCTTTAATATGACCGCTTTGCGTCAAAAGGTGAATTGGCAGCCTCTCTTCTTCCTCTCCAGGTCTATAAAAGTCATAGGGCAAGTCAGAAGACGAGTCGACCACTAAATAGTAGTCAGGATCAATTCCTGCCTCCTTGAACAAGGCTGTCAGCTTGAAATATTTCGTCATTTCTTCATTTGGATTAAACTCTGTATATTGGAATAATCGGCGGTTCATAAAACGGCGGCACAAATCGGCCAGCACGTGATCTTCTTCGTCTTCCCACGCCTGAAAATAAAATAAGACAATGGATTCATCCAGCTTAATATAGTCCTCTGTGGTGACATTCCCCTCAAAGATTGAGTAAAAATGAACTGGGGCATGTGTAAAAATATAACCCGTTTCATGCAGCTCTTTTGCACGATGAAGGATTTTCGTTAAAATGACTTCAGCACTGCGTGTCACTGGGTGGAAATAGACTTGCCAGTACATTTGATAGCGGCTCATAATATAATCTTCTACCGCATGCATCCCGCTCTGCTTCATCACAATCTGATCTTCTCTCGGGCGCATCACACGTAAAATACGTTCCATATCAAAGTGGCCGTAGCTGACGCCTGTATAGTAGGCATCACGCTGCAAATAGTCCATTCGGTCGGCATCGATTTGACTTGAGATCAAACTGACCACCTGTTTGTTTTGATACGTTTTGGCAATGACTTCAGCCACATGCTTCGGGAAATCATCACTCACCCGGCGGAGCACTTCATTGACTTCCGTCTGCCCTAAAATAATATCTCTTGTAAACGATTCATGGTCTAAGTGGAAGACCTTCTCAAAGGAATGAGAAAATGGACCATGTCCGAGGTCATGAAGCAAAGCAGCACTAAGGACAAGCTCACGCTCTCCTTCATCCCATTCAGGCCGCCCTTTAAACACATCATCCACAATTCGTCTCACAATCTCGTATACACCGAGTGAATGATTGAATCGGCTGTGTTCTGCACCATGAAACGTCAAATACGTGGTTCCTAGCTGTTTAATTCGTCTCAGGCGTTGAAATTCTCTTGTTCCTATTAAATCCCATATTAATGCGTCCCTTACGTGAACATAACGGTGCACAGGATCTTTAAATACCTTTTCCTCAGATAATTTACCTTTTGGATACGCCATCGTTTCGTCCCTCTTTTTTTAAGACGTGTTTCTATTATATCGGGTAACTTTTCCCGAAAACATCCTTGAATTTGCTGGTGAATGTGTTCTCAAAGATTGCACGGACGTAAAAAGCCCGACCTGACAGGGACGGACCTCTTTTTAGGTCGACTGAACACATTCAGTGACATTTATTTGACTTTTTTTTGAACCTTTTCGAGTAATTCATCTTCTGTTGGTGCGGATAATGGGCGATTGTTCACAAACGCAAAAGCCTTTTTTCGTCCTGGACCACAATAGGATTGACAGCCAATCTCAATTTTTGCATCAGGGTCAACCGATTTGAGTCGAGGCAATAACGTCTTTAGGTTCGTCGCATCACAATCGTCACATACGCGAAACTCATTAGCCATGGTCTTACGCTTCCTTTCAATGATGATACTTCATTCTATATGAAACAGTTGGACAGCCAATCGTGAATAATATACCACCCAACATTGTACATCGAAGCGGCTGGACTTGCAAGACGCTTTGTGTCCCAATGACGCGCTTACATAAAAGCTAGTATTTTCCACTATCCTTTTAGCAAACTTGTATAAACCTTCTTGAACTTGGCTAATCTAATACCATCAAATCATATGGGGGTTTATACACATGTCAAAACAAAGACAAGATGCTTGGTCAGAGGAAAATGATCTCCTCCTGGCAGAAACCGTCTTACGTCACGTCAGAGAGGGCAGTACGCAGCTAAATGCGTTTGAAGAAGTAGGAGACAAGCTGAACCGCACCTCCGCAGCATGCGGATTTAGATGGAATGCTGTCGTGAGGCATCAATATGAAAAAGCGTTGGCACTTGCCAAAAAACAGCGAAAACAACGGATGCGCGCACTCGGCAATGGCCAGCCTGCGAAAAAACGATTACTTTATCAGCCGCAAGTAGAAGAAACGGTCACTCAGGAGGAATTCTCACAGGAATTGGAGCCAGCAAAGGAAGAAACATTTGCACCAGCTGCTGAAACTGCCGAACAGCTTCAGTTTGTGGATCAAAGCTACAATGAAGAGTTAGCTAGTTTATCACATTTATTGTCACAGGCTTCTCCTGCCCCAAATACCGCAGAGAAAAAGCCGGAAGCAAATCCATTTAGGCAGCATCAAGAATTAACCATCGACGATATCATTGATTTCTTACGCCGTTATGAAGGCGATGGTCAGCAATCCACTGCCTTACGTATGGAAAACAGCCGCTTAAAACGAGAAAACAATGAGCTTTCTCATAAAGTCTCGCAGCTAGAAGCTGAAGTGAAAAAGCTTGAAAAGGATCAGCTCACGATTCAAGAAGATTATGAAACACTCGTCAAAATCATGAACCGTGCAAGAAAACTAGTTTTGTTTGAAGAAGACGATAGTGCCGCACCAACCTTTAAAATGGACCGGAACGGCAACCTCGAAAAAATGGCAGAATAACAAAAAGTGCTCCCCACCTCGGGAAGCACTTTTTTAAATGCCCAAAAATAGCATCACACTAAAAAGGACATTGATCAAAAACACGAACATAAAAATATACTTGACCTGCCTTACTTGAAAATCACCAAACATAAAAATATAAAGACCTGCGATGCCAAGTGTCAGTACAGGCTGAAGAAATGGCACTAAAAGCGAAATGCCGTAGCCGGCTCCCATGATGACAGGAAGCCATAGTAAATAGAGGTAACCGCCATTTTTGGATTTCAAGAAACCACTCCCTCTCTTTCTTCTATCTGCTTGATTTCAGGCTGAACAAACTTGAGTCCGGCTATTGTGCGGCCGCGTTTTTGTGATGTCCAAACCACAATCGCCGGCTGCTCTGTCAGAGATTCTGTATCAATGGTGATTAGCACTTTGTCATGTAATTCAATTGAAGCTTCAGACTCGATTTTACACCCAGATAAACTAATATCATGTATGTTCACCGGCACCTTCTCTTTTAACCGGTCCTCATAGACTAGCGTGCCTGCCACACCTTGCAATGGTCTTCTCATCCATTTGCGCCGAATAGCCTTTGGTACTTTCTCCGTTTCTCTTACAAAGCGGAGAAATGTCCGAACAGCATAGGATTTTTTCTCACGATCCGTTATCGATACGTGCTCTCGTGTGAATAAGAAGCGGATCAGTGATAGGTACTGTGATTTTTCTGTGTCAGTAAAAGCCACACCAACCATCAGCTTGTCTCCCTCCGGATGACTCCAGACCACATCACATGCCACACTTTCATTCTCTGAAAAGAATAAATGCATTTGTCCTTGATTTAGAGAAGAAGCTTGATCCATTGGAATGGATAGACGCGCACCTGAATCACTCATATCTAGTAGAAAACAAGCAATCGACTCATCTTGATGATCAGAACGGAGCTGCCCCTCTTTTTCAATGACAAACCGCTCTGATTTTCGATAACGCGGACGATCAAACGCCACAATGAGTGCCATGAACAGGCCTGCACCGTTATAAAGTACCCAAAAAATATTAATCAACGTGAGATCAGCATTCATCGTCCCATTTACCTTCATATCGTATCCTATTTTCACAAGGACTAGCAATGAGAGGAGCAAGAAGATCAAATGAGGAATCATCGTTTTCAAATGAAAATGTCTCTTGTCCGTTTGAATTCCCTTCGGTGTGACAAGAAATTCAACCCTCTTCTTCAAAAACAGCTCACTTAAAGCCACGCCAGCCAGATGGAATGCCATAGAGCTTTCGTAAATATGACTCCAAAACATACTTCTTTTTTGATTCGACACCAGTTTAAACGCTAAATACGAACTAAAGAACGCCGGCAGCCAAAACATGAAAATGGACTGAAAATCGGCCCAGAAACTTTGAATACCAAATAATAAAAACAATATCGGTGTAAGAATGTAAATCATTTTAAACAAACCGTTAAACCAATACACAATGCCATCTAAATAAAGAACGCGCTGCATAAGCGTTAAGCCGCGAACCTTCAATGGATTAAACTTACGGGCGCACTGAATGTTCCCTCTCGACCACCGGTCTCGCTGCTTTAACAGATCAAGCCAGCTTTCAGGTGCCAGACCGACAGCTAATACCTCTCCGACAGACACAGATTTGAACTTCCCTTGGAGAAGCATTCCTGTCGCCATGTCTTCTGTAATTACCCCAGTAGCAAATCCGCCAATTTCCTCTAATGCTGTTCTTCTAAATACAGTATTACTCCCGACATACATGACCGCATTGAATCGATCTTTACCAGCTTGGAGGGTTTGCATGAAGAAGTCCTGCTCATTTGGAATTCGATCCTTCGAGAACATATTATATTGGAAAGGATCTTCGTTATAAAACGCCTGTGGAACTTGAACAAATGCAGTCGCTCCATCATGAAAGTAAGGCACTGTCTTTTCTAAAAAGGCAGGAAGCGGGACCATATCAGCATCAAGTGTGAGAATCAGCTCCCCGTTCGTTTGAGACATCGCATGGTTTAAATTCCCCGCCTTAGCAAACTTGTTATCTGTTCTTGTCAGATAATGAACACCAAACTCAGAAGCAAGCTGCTCTACAGACTCCCTCTTGCCATCATCACATAAATAAATATGGACGCTGCCTTTTGGATAAGACAGATTCAAACAACCTGCAACCGTGCGTTTTAGCACTTCAATTGGTTCATTATATGTAGCTATGAAAATATCAACTGTTGGCAGCCTTTCAAGATCACTGATCATGACTTGTTTCCGATTTGAAGGCTTCCAAACAAGTGTATAAAACACAAGCAGTTGTAAAAATCCAATACATTCACAGGCCACAAGCAAGATGCCCATTATCATATTAAATGTACCTTCATGCGGCAGTGTAAAGAAAAGACGCCAGCAAATATATGCGGCATTTGTTAACACACAGAGCACAATGATGATTTTTTTAATCGTAGAGGCCATCGGCTGAATACGATACATCACATACAACAAAGACAAAACACAAAGCATAAACAGCGGGTAATACGTGGTGATGAATGACAATACATTTTCCTTCTTTCTTACGCCATAAATGACTATTACATATAAAATTTCATAACAAAGGAGGGGATTCTTCCATTACATTGCCCCTCCATTTCTATATAAATCATTTCCACAATCTATCTAACTGATTTGAATAAAAATCAATCGCTTTTCGATAACTCAAAATAGCAGGATCGTTTGTCGTCTCAGTTAAACAGTTCAGTAATATTTCCATCGCTTTGCTATGTTCCTTCAAATTATACAAAGTCATGGCATAAAACGTTTGAATGGCTTTATTATGCGGATAAGCTTCCATCGCATGCAGGAATATCTGTTTTGACTTTTCATATTCCCCTAAGGTTCTGTATGTACTTCCTAATCCTAGTAAAGCGTCTGCTAGTTCTTCTCCTAGCTATTTAATTCATCGAAGGAGCTAAAATCCTATTAAATCCAATATTATATATGTCTCGCATGAAAATAACGGCGTACTGGATCTTTAAATACTTTTTCCTTAGACTATTTCAAATTTTTGGATTATCCATCGTTTCTTCTCTCTTTTTTATATTTCTATTATATCGAATAATTTTTTTCGAAAACAGCTTTAAATTTGCAGGTGAATGTGTCCATAAATAGCATCACACTTTAACCAAAATTACGAACATAAAAAGATAAATACCGGCATTGGCCTTGCCGGCTCCATGAGGAAAGGAAGTCATAGTAAATAAAGGTAACTGATTTTTTGGGACTTCATCACAACTTCTCCTTTTTAATCATCTGCAACTAATAAACAAAAAATTAATTTATTTGAAATAATGTTAATTTATAACAAAAAATACCGATATACATATTAATAATTAAAAGGGAGTTGTTAAATATTGAGGAAAATATTATTTGGGTTAGTGACCATTATTTTATTAAGTACTATCTCCTTTAACGCACAAGCAGCAGATGAGCCAAGTAATTCAATTGAATTAAAAAGAAGTAATGCTTTTTATTCACCAGATGAAGCTATGACAATTATTACACATGCAGAGGATCGACGATTGTATAAAGTCTCTCTTGGCATGAATAAGACAGAAAAACTAACCCTTCGCTCTTCTAAAACATTTGATGTCAAAATTACTAATCCTAATAGTGAAATCATTTCAGAAAGTAGAGGAATAGGAAGAAGCACGATTAATGAAGAAGGAACAGCTCAAGTTGAATTCCCAACGGATACAGTAGGAGATTATTTAATTTACATTGAACCTTCTGATGATAAAAAAAATCAATTTCCCTATGAATTAAATGTTACTGTAGGTATGCCTGTTTTATACCCTATTCCGGCCTCCTCGGTTATGGAAAAAAGGATTACGCTTAATCAAGCTTCGATTACGTCATTTAATAAAACTAGCTCGCTACAATATTTCGACCTATCCAATGACAGTTCAATTCCGAATAATAGCTACATAATAGAAGTTAGAACTGATGGTCCTGACAGCGGTCGAAATTCATTAAGTTTATATACATTGAAACGAAGTATACGTCCAAATTCTAGTATGACCTGGATTAACACAACGTACCCTAATTTCAAAGTTTACCCAGCTTATTATCCAAATGGATCATGGAATCCTGTTAAACAGAAGTATGCTTTCCGAATCTCTGCATTAACATTTAATCAACCTGGAATATACACTTTTGATCCTAACATTTATATTGGCTATAAAGTTGAATTAAAATAATAGAGATAGATCGACAAAATGACTCGATTGTTTTGTCGATCTAAAAATATATTTAAAAAATTTACTTCTCCTTCACGAAAACACCTTTTCATTCCGCTCAATCATCCGCGTCATGTTTTTCTCAAACTCTAGCTGTTCCTCGGTGGTCAGTCCTGAAGCTGTCAGTTGATCGCTCAGCCTTTGGAGTTCTTCTAGTAAAAGACGCATGAGAAGCGCACAGTCAATTGGTTCTCCAGTTAATTCTGATAGGGATGCCATCGTATCAGGCTGTATATCAGGGAATACCGCTTTCACCTCATGTCGTTTATCCTTTAAGGCTACCTCATAAAAACGGCGAATCAAATCAGCTCGTTTTCGACCGCTTCCATCAGCACACAAATAAATTTGCACAGCGACCCCACCGCGTAATCTACGCTGAGAAATGCCTGCAAATTTCTTTCCGTTGATACTTAAATCGTAGCTGCCTGGACAATATGAGCCAACAATTTCATAGGCTTCAATGTCCACCTCATACATCGACAGCATCCGGCGGATCAATTCCACCATCGCATCATACCCGCGGTCAATATCAATGCCCTTCTTTTGTTCAGCAAAGATTAAAGACACATTCAGTACACCTTCATCCAGCACCACAGCAAGACCACCTGAATTGCGCACAATTACGCGATAGCCCTCTTCCTCAAGCAGCTTTACGCCATCTTGGAGGAATGGAAGTCTTGTATCCTGAATACCAAGCACAATCGTATTGTGATGCACCCAAGAACGGGCTGTCGCTGGTGAGAGTCCCTTCCCCACCGACGCGCAAAGCGTATCATCCATCGCAAAGGATTGCTTTGGGTCTACATAGAGACCTAGGCTCGATTGATCTATGATTCGCCATGTCGGCTGTGTCAATAACTCAATAGGTTCATTTTTCATGTCCTGCATATCCTCTCGTTCATAAACTGTGTTTATTATAACATGGAGGGAGAATGAGAGAGAAAAAAGCTCTATGACAAGGAACGTCACAGAACTTTTCAACTGGATGCTTTGGTTTTCTTGTTCTTCTTTTTGAGATGAAATAAATAGCTGCAATTAAAACGACAGGAACCCCAACCATGAGGCATGCAGCGATCAATGTATTCCACGGCAAATCGATCATCTCCTTATTAGACTAAACCTCTATGAAACAGCCCTCATTTACCCAGCTCAACAAGTCTTCAGCGACCAATTCCGCATGCTGAGGGTCCATCACACCAGCATCGACGATCCACACTTTTTTCTCCTCTTCTGCCAGCCGCATGAGAAGTACTCGCCCGCCGCCATCGTCTCCAATGGCTACATAGCCGCTGGCATAATGATGGACTTCCCACGTTGCATTGCGTTCCATTATGTCCTCAGTTCCGTATAGCAGAACATCGCCTCCAACAGAACATCCATTTGTCTGTTTCAACAATTCCTTATAAGCATGGGGCAGCACCATGTTTAACTGGGATTCTGCCTCATTGATATGTATGTCACTTGCTGGTTTGTTCACTTGCAAATTTAGGATTTGAGGTAAATTGAGCATTTTAAGTGCCTCCTCTATGTTAAGCAGCTGATTTTTTCATGACCCTTTTATACATCTTTAAAAGAAAATAGCCTCATCTAGAACTATAGACAGCCATTTTATCTATTACAGCATTTCTTTTAGCAAACTCTCTGCTTTATGTAATTCATCTAGAAAGGGGTTTAAATAATCATTGTAACTATCCAAATAAGCTCTTACCCCGCCAATAATCAACATCTTTTGGAGATCTTCATTGTTCTGAATGATCCTTTGTGCATCCTTATATCTTTTGTATATTAATTGGAGAACACCTTGATTGATTTTTTGGGAATAGTTTTTTTCTAGGATGTTGATGACCGTTTGGATCTGTTTCGTTAGTTCTTGTTTTTTGTTCATTGAACGCTCCTAAAGAATCTGCATTTTTTATTCTCTTGTCAATTCAACAAGCAATCCCTGAGTGTATCTGATCATTATCGTTCTTCAACAGATATATCAATTCAACTATTATTATATTTCAAATAACCCTTAAAAGTTTTTAGACTTTCAAGGGTTTAAAGACATCATCTCTTACTAATAAATATCAAGTCGTTGACAATTAAAACTTATAAAATCGCCTTCATTTATATCTCCTGGTAAATTGTTATCCAATTCTAATAAAAGTCCGCCTACTCTCACTTTTTCATCATGCTTATCAATTAATTTTCCTAATAAACTATAGCTAAAATTATCATCTAATTTTTCAATTCTATACTCTGACAATTCAGCTTTCACTAGGTCTGACACATCTAAACAATAAATAGGCTCTAATAGTTCACTTTCTTCAAGGTAATTTAATGGTTGAGCAAAACACATTATTTCCAGTTCACCATCTGTTACAATCACTTCAGCTTCTGAAGCTTCTTGTGAAATCCAGTTTATTTTTTTTATTTTCAATACGATCACCCTTTTTTTACTTCTTTGTTTTTATCCCTAAACTTGGTGCTTTTTTAGAAAGTTCTTTAACCGATTTTATATGAAATGTGGTAATATTCCCTGTTTTTCTATCAAGCCCAACAAAACCATATTTTGCACTTCCCTTTCCACCAACAAGCCTCACATAACCATTCAGTTCTGGTACATATTTCCCCTTCTGAATAACGTGATTTGCATCTTTAAGGTAATTTTTGATATTGTATTGATTTTTACCCATTGCATCCATTATCTCTTTACTATGCTTTTCATAATGAATAATAGCTTGATCACCTTTGAATTTAATCAGGTCACCCGCACCTTTAGCCGTCTTTTCAACCCTCTTCACATTCTTCCCTTGATCCAACCTAAAAATATATTTCCCAACCTTCACTATTTTCGTGATTGGGATGATAGAGGCTGCGGATAGGGCTCGGTCTGTGCTGCTGATGTTTTGGCTGGTTTCTGGGTCTTTGCCAGTAACGGCTCGGTAGCCGTCGTAGATGCCGCTGTATTCTAGGATGATGTTTTCGGTGGTTGAGACGACTTCACCGTCTAATATGCGTTTAGCATTGCCACGGCTGCGGCTTTCTGGAATTTTGTCGACTTCTTCTATTCTTATTTCGCCGTTTGCGATATACGTTCGGATGATTTGTTTATTGGCGTAAACGGTGTATCTTCCGCCAATAAAATCAATATCCGATGGGTCTGTGACGACTTCATCTGCGATGTCGAATTCTTTTAACTTTTTAATGCCTTTTACGTTGAATAGTTTACCATTTATGACCCTGATATCTCTATGAATCTTGTTTTTCCCGTTCACGGCTTCCCTTTGCAATGTCGTAAGTGACGAATCGTTTGCTGTGATTTGTTTACTGATGTTTTTATGGGTGTCATTCCGAACAACCGTCTCCACATTCGCTTGTTGTTTCTCTTTTAGTTTCTTCAGCATGATGATCATTGGATTGTCTTTTGGGTTGTCTATTTTGTCGTTCAATCCACTGATGGTGCTGCTTACTTTTTCTTCTTTTCCATCTTTGAAAATAGATCCCTTTTGATAGCTCGTGATGTCGATTTTAGGGCCGGTGAACATGGTACTTAAGGTATCTATGTATTGCTTCATTGTTTGAAGGGAGCTTTTGGTTTCATGTAAAGCACTTGTCTGCTCCCTGTCAAATGCATGAAGCAGACCAATGGTTCTTGAGGTCTCAAGCCATGCCTTTTGATAATTTTGCTGAAAAGCTGATTCGTCTACACTTGGCAAGTGAACAATATGACCAACTCTGCCGATGGCGTGGTTTACCTCTGATACGATTTCAGAAATCGTACGTTCAGCTTTTTTTAAGCCTTGATCAAGATCATCTTCGATAAACGCTTGTGAGATAAAGCCGTGCTCGTTTGATTCTAGTGCGTGAAGAGCCTGCTTTGTGTTTTTTAATGCAGCGCTATATTCCTCAATGACGACCTGAAAGAATTGCAGGAAGGGAATATGGCATTCTGTATAGAAGGCGCGGATGGCTTGTCCTGCCTCTCCCTTTAGTGCGCCATCGAGTGAGATGATGTGATGGATTTGTTTTTCTAAAGAGCTGATTTGCTGTGACTGCTGCTTTAACGTATTCAGCGTTTGATCTATTCCGTTTATTAGCGCAAAGGCGTCAAGGGTTTTCATTGCGTTCTCCTTTATTTTCTTTTACTGCTAGAAGCAAGCGCCTTGTCCGTTTCAATCATGGTGTTCACCGCTTGTTCTGTTTGTACAAGCTGTTTCTGAAGGATGCCTATATAGGAGTTACTTAATTCGTTCAGCTGTTGATTGATCTTTTCTAATGAGTCTGCTGTCAGGAGCTGATTTCTTCCTTTGATGGTTGTTGGAAGGGCTGCATTCATTTGAGCGCCTGATTGTTTTGCTTGCTGTAATACTCGTTTGACCTGACTGGCATCTATTTTAATTTCTCTCGTCATGTGACTACCCTCTTTTTTCTTCCTGCTTTTCTTTCTCTATTTTTCTTTCAACCGAATGAATTTCATGTTCTAACGATTGAATCTCCGATGTGACATCACTAATTTTCTCATCAATTCGATTTAATAGATTGGTTAGCTGTACACCTTTTATTTCCTGACTGGCGGAAGCCATTTCGTCTCGAATGTCATCAAACGTGTCTGCCAAATGGCCAAACCATGTATGTGATGTCAGATCTGGATGAGTGATTTTCTTGCTGGCATCTGACAGGGTTGATTTTGCCTCTTTGATTTCTTTGCGGCACATGTTGAGTTCGATGATTTGTTCTTTTTTTATAGATATATCTGCCTTTAATGAATACAATGCTGTTTTATAACCGATGATTGCTCCAGATATCGTCAAACACCTCTATCCCTTAAATAGTCCTCCGTTATGTTACCATTTACTAGCACAAGAGGCATATGATTGAAAGTGAATTTACCAAAAAATGAATCGTATGTATTGGGTTTTAATACCTATTTCTTGCGCACAAAAAAGCTGAATTCATTTTCTGAATCCAGCTGTATATTGCTTATTTGAGCGAATCACTCGCTGTTGCTGATGGATGATCGCTAAATGAGGTGTCTTTCTTTTCAGGAATATAATTGAGAGAGAAACCAACAAGACTAAAAAAGGCACTTAACACCAGTGTTGGGTTTTTGAATAGATTCGTACTCGCAATAATCATATCTCCCTTTTGCAAGAGAATCCCTAGTATTTGACCGAATACCAACAGGGCTCCTGACGTTAAGAACAGGACAAGCAGCACTTTAAATAATAATTCCATTAATGCTCTCATGTGTTTCTCCTTTCTATACTGGAAGTATTCCCATTCCGATGAGCCAGCCAATTCCCACGATCGGCAGCATATAGTAGAGAATCAGTGGTATAAAGGTTTTCTCAGGTTTGGCTCCTGCAAGACCAGAAGCAATGAAAATCGATCCTGATGCCGGCGGGGAAGCGCCTTCTGTCGATGAAAAAGCAAGAATGGCGACAACTGCTACAACTGGATCCACTCCGACTGAGACTAAAGCTGAAAACGAGACAAGTCCAACAGCTGTTAATGTGGCTGTAGAAGATAATGGTCCAGCCACCAGCGTGACAAGAATTCCCACAATGAGTACCATGAGCCATTTCGGAATGGTAAGTACTGATGTGATTTGCGTCAAATCTTCTGCCAATCCTAATTCAGCAAGCACCTGACTTGCCGCAACAGCAAACAGCATCAAGGCACCGATCGTTGTAAATTTAGGAATGGCCGACTTGAAAAACTGAGACCAATCAAGTGCAGACGCCTTTTTTCTCCCGATCGTTAAACTAATCAACATCATGAGAATCGGAATCCACGTAATTAAAGAAATTTGATCCATTGCCTCTGGTCCAATGTGTGGATTACTTTTTAAGTAGTTTGCCAGTGGACCAATTGTGATAATGATAGGAATCAAGGCACCGAAAAAAATAAAGATCGACTTCCACCCTTGTTTCACAGCTTCCCTAAAAGGAAGAATATCATCTGGCGGCATGGCCTGAATTTTATTCTTTTTCACCAGAATATACACCAAAATAAATCGGTATACGACTTGATACAGTCCTCCTATGAGAAGCGCAATATATAAATCTCCCTCAGATACAAGGGCTGCAATTGGTGCAAACCCCAGCATGATAAACATGGAAGAGTTTGGAGGCAGTGCCGCTCCAAGTCCGCCATTCCCTGCTAAAATGGTCGCTGTATGGGTTCGGCTCCAGCCTGATTTAATCATCCAAGATGCCGTGATAGAGCCAGTGGCAGCTGTGTTTGCAGAATTTGAACCTGAAAGAGCACCTAAGACTGCTGAGCCTAACGTACTCATATAAGCCGCTCCACCAGGAAGTTTACCTACAACCGAATTTAAGATTCGCAAGAGTGCATGAATTAATTCCAGCTTTTCAATTAAATAAGCCATGAATACAAATGCGACAGCTGCATAGAGCACCTCATATGTGGATGCAAATTTTAATCCATCCCAGAAAAGTCTTAATGCATCCAATCCGCCAAATAATGTGGTTGCAATAAAGCCTAATAGCATGGCTTCTCCCATATTCCGTTTCACGACGACATTCCATATAATGATGACAGCTATGAATACAATCAACGCAATAAAACCCATATCGTTTTTCGCCTCCCCTTGGTTAAATAAAACGCTTACAATTTATTACCCCTGCTGCATCACGTCAATAACTTCTTCCCAGCTGGCCGGCTTTTTCCCATTAAACCGTTCAACGAATTGAAAGTCTGCTAATCTCTCTAGCTTCTGTTGCGCTGCCCGAGACATGCTGGCATCAACCTCTGCTTCATCTAACATTTCAATAGAGCCAAGAAGCTCGATCGCTCGTCGTTTTGCATGTAATGCACTCCCTGTCACAAGACGGTTCATGGTCTCTTCAAAACTTTTGCTATCCATTGTATCGCTTAATGAAGAAATCACTTGTTGTTCCACATTATATTTTTTGGAAATTTCCAAAAATTCAATCATGAGACCAACGATTCCCTTCATATAAACACTTCTGATCAGCTTTAAGGCAGAAGCATCTCCTGGCTGGTCACTGATTTTTGTGATATTCATGCCATAAGCATTCAATACTTTCATGAATTGGTCAGTTCCACTGCCGCTTGCCGTGATCGGAACCTTGTGTTTGTTGACTGGAAGAGGCCCTAGCATGGCAGCATCTACGAATAGAGCTTTTTGCTTTTCAATTTCGTTTGCCACTTGTTTTTTGATGTCTGGTGTTGATGCCGATACATCTACATATACTTGATTCTCTTTCAAACTTCCCGATACAGATTGGGCAACTTCTAAAGTTTTATTCGCTGGCACAGCAGCAATGACAATATCAGATTTCTCAATGACTTCACTAATACTGCTGGTTAATTGAACTCCTGTCTGCGATGCTTTTTCTTTCAACGCTCCAGCTAATTTCTCATTTTGTAATAGTACATCATACGCGTAAAATTGATCTAATCCTTCTGTTTTCAATCCCGTTGATAGCTCATATGCTGCTTCTCCATAACCGATAAAGCCTATCTTCATCACCGATTCTCCCCTATTCCTGAAATTTTTTCAATTTGCCTGCCAACCATGCAGGTGCTAAGAGACTGATGTCTTGCTTTCCTTCGTCCATATATTGTTGAATCGTTTTTAATCTCTGATTTTCATACGCTTGTTTCTGTTCTGCTAGTGTCAGCATGTGTTCCGCCTTCTCCTGTGGAACGATGACGACTCCATCATCGTCAGCAATGACTAAATCACCTGGTGCTACTTTGACACCGCCGCACGAGATGGTTTGATTCAATTCCCCAGGACCATCTTTAAAAGGTCCGTTTGGCATAAACCCCTTACTGTATATTGGAAAAGCCAGCTCCTCTAAAGCAAGTTTGTCGCGAACAAGCCCGTCAATCACGATTCCTTCTATTCCTACAGCCTTTGCTACACCTGCCATCAATTCCCCTAAATATGCATGACCTTTATGGTCTTTTCCATCAACAATCAGTACATCTCCTTCTTTAGCAGAGTAGATCGCATGATGAAGAAATAAATTATCCCCTGGCCGTAAGCTAACGGTAAAAGCAGTCCCTACTATATTCATGCCTCTTGCAACAGGTTTAATTTGATGATCCATCGCTCCGGTGCATCCCATCACGTCTGACAGCAAGGTTGAGTTAAGCTTTCTTGCCCGATCTATTAGATCATTTGACACGAATTGAACAGTACTCATTGTTTCCATCATCCCCTTTGAGTTATATTCATTACATTTAATTTTATTAAAGTAATATATATTACTTTCGTGACACGATCATACCATCTCGATTTCATTTAGTAAAGCGCTTTCAAAAAAATTAAATGAAAAAAATGAGTCACCACACGACTAATGTGTTGTGTGATAACTCATTTTCGTTAACATATGATTAATTTGATCTAAACGTGGTTTTGTCCTTTCAGGGTCATTAATGGCTAAGGCACTTAAAATATAATCTACGATAAAGATAGCAGATACGACAGAGTTATGAGAGCCCACACTTGCTGAGGAACATGGTAATACATATTGTGCATACTTAGTTAGTGGAGAGCTGTAGCTGTCTGTAATTAAAAGCACTTCCACTCCATATGACTTCGCTGCCTCCAGCAAGTCCTTTATACGCTTTGCATAGCGAGGATAGCTGACCGCTATAATGAAATCATCAGCTTGAAAATGAACGAGATCATCCACCCAGTCGCTTTTGTCCGCATCAATATATTGACAGTTCCCCAATAGCCGATTGATTCCAAATGACAGATACTCGCCAACAGGTCTTCCACTTCGTACACTTGTACACAGAACCTGGCGGGAGCTGGCTATTTTTTCAACAATATGCTGAAAGGTTTCTTCCGTGATATTGTCTAAAGCATACTGGATATTTTGAAATTGCAGCTCTACATGGTTATGCAGAAGCTTACTTTTGTTTGAATGCTTGAGGTTCGCTTCAAGTCTCGTTTGAGGGGCAGCTTTATGCTTCATGTTTGATTGAAGCTCTTTTTGAAGCTCAGAGAAACCGGAATACCCTACAGCAGCAGAGAATCTCATGATGGTAGCTGTACTCGTCCCAACTTTTGAAGCCAATTTATCTACAGTTAAAAACGCGACCTCCATCGGATTGTGCACGATATAATCTGCAATTCTCCTTTGTGCCTCTGTTAATCCCGCGACCTTATGCTGAAGCTTATGTATGAAATCGTCCATTATAGCACCTGCCTATTCTATCGGCTTTATTTACGATCAAATTTTTCTTTTCCCCCTATATTGTACACATTTGTCATCAAAAAAACAGCCAGCACGAATCTATCGTACTGGCTGTCTTTGTCGAGATCATTATAGTGCTTGAGCTGCTGTGATAAGCGCAAGGTTGTAAACGTCTTCGGCATTACAGCCTCTTGAAAGATCGTTTACTGGCTGGTTTAAGCCTTGCAGGATTGGACCTACAGCTTCAAAATTACCTAAACGCTGTGCAATTTTGTAGCCAATGTTTCCAGCTTCGAGGCTAGGGAAAACAAATACGCTGGCATCGCCTTTGATGACGGAATCTGGCGCTTTTTTCGCTGCTACTGAAGGAACGAAAGCTGCATCAAATTGGAATTCTCCATCAAGTACAAGCTCAGGTGCCTTTTCTTTTGCAATGCGAACTGCTTCAGATACTTTTTCTGTTTCGTCTGATTTTGCTGAGCCTTTTGTAGAGAAGCTAAGCATTGCCACACGTGGTTCGATATCAAACATTTTTGCTGTGTTTGCACTTTCAATCGCAATTTCAGCTAGATCTTGGCTGTCTGGAGCAATGTTGATTGCACAATCAGCAAACACGTACTGCTCTTCGCCGCGAGCCATGATGAAGACGCCAGATGTTTTCTTTACGCCTTCTTTTGTTTTAATGATTTGAAGTGCTGGACGCACTGTGTCAGCGGTTGAGTGTGCCGCACCGCTCACAAGTCCGTCTGCAAGACCTTTATACACAAGCATTGTACCGAAGTAGTTTTCATCTAGTAATGCTTTTCTTGCTTGCTCTTCAGTTGCTTTGCCTTTACGTCTTTCTACGAAAGCTTGTACAAGCTCTTCAAAACCTTCATATGTATGAGGATCATACACGTCAACACCATCAAGTGTAAGACCTAATTCTTTTGCTTTTGCTTCAACTTCTTGTTTTTTACCTACCACAATTGGCTGCAATACTTTGCCATCTGCTAGTTTTTGAACGGCTGTTAGAATGCGTTCGTCCATTCCCTCAGGAAAAACGATCTTTACTCCTTTACCTGCAACCTTTTCCTGAACTGTTGAAAAAATATCTGCCACTACAATACCCTCCTTGATTTTACAAAAAAAGCGTTCTCTTTTAAGCATACTCTTCTTCTACCTAAATTCAAACTACCAACTTATATTATAGCGCTTACAAATTAAATTCTTATTTTTCAAACTAATTTAATCAATTTTGATAAAAGCTGTTTTCTTCGTTCAAGTTTTGATCACATCTCCATTTGGACAAACTATGTTATAGTTGGAACAGATGGAAAACTGTTAATAGGAGTGAAAGAAATGAGCGAACAACATACAACAAATGAAGCAGCTCAAACACTAGATGGCTGGTATGCGCTGCATGATTTTAGAACGATCGACTGGACAGCTTGGAAGCTGCTGACAAGTGATGAGCGCCAAGCCATTATTCATGAGTTCACAGGTCTATTGGAAAAATGGAAAACAGCTGAGCAAGATAAAGCTGGAAGCCAAACAATCTATAGTATTGTCGGCCAAAAAGCAGATATTATGCTCATGATTTTACGTCCGACAATGGAAGAACTAGGTGAAATTGAACTTGAATTCAACAAAACACGACTAGCAGAATTTACGATTCCGGCTTATTCGTATGTTTCAGTTGTTGAGCTCAGCAACTACTTAGCAGGAGGCGGCGATGGCGGCGATCCTTACGAGAACCCGCATGTACGTGCGCGCCTATATCCAGAGCTTCCTTCTTCTCAATATGTGTGCTTCTATCCAATGGATAAAAGACGTTCTGGCAATGACAACTGGTACATGCTTTCCATGGATGAGCGTAAATCTCTTATGAGAAGCCATGGCTTAATTGGCCGAAGCTATGCTGGAAAAGTAAAACAGATCATTACAGGTTCTGTTGGTTTTGATGATTATGAGTGGGGCGTTACCCTTTTCTCTGATGATGTGCTTCAATTTAAAAAATTGGTTTATGAAATGCGCTTTGATGAAGTCAGTGCACGCTACGGCGAATTCGGTTCCTTCTTTGTTGGAAACCGTTTAGCAAACGAGCAGCTGGCGTCTTATTTCCATGTATGATAAACTCTTAAGGCTTCGGATCTTTCCGAAGCTTTTTTATGTATTTGTTTAGAAAGGTGATCACATCATGAAACGCTTCCCCATTGCTATTTTTGCATTAACACTCGGTGCGTTTTCCATTGGCATGACTGAATTTGTCATCATGGGACTTTTGCCAAATGTCGCAAACGATCTTCATGTATCAATTTCTGCTTCAGGACAGCTGATTACTGGATACGCACTTGGTGTCGCAGTTGGCGGACCTATATTAACGTTATCGACTGGGAAAATGTCGAGAAAACGTCTCCTCATTCTGTTAATGATTCTTTTCGTGGCGGGAAATGCTGCTGCCGCTGCCTCGACCTCTTATGGTCTATTAATGGCAGCCCGTATCTTAACGTCATTTGCTCATGGAACGTTCTTTGGCGTCGGAGCTATTATGGCTGCACGGCTTGTGCCTAAAGAGAAAAGCGCAAGTGCGATCAGCTTCATGTTTACAGGACTGACAGTAGCCAATGTACTCGGTGTGCCATTCGGTACCTTTATCGGAAATCAATTCGGCTGGCGTATGTCTTTTTTAGTCATTGCCGTCATTGGTCTCATTTCCTTAATGGGTATCATCAGCTTAGTTCCGAATCAGTCGAATGAAGAAGTACTCGATATTCGAAATGAAGTATCCGTCTTGAAAAAACCACAGGTACTCGTTTCCTTTGCGATGACCATCTTTGGTTTTGCTGGTGTATTTACAGCATTTACGTATATCAGCCCAATCCTGCTGCAAGTCACTGGCTTTCAGGAAAATGGGGTAACGCTCATCCTTGTCCTATTTGGACTTGGGGTCACCATCGGGAATTTAGTTGGCGGAAAGCTTGCTGACTGGAAGCTGATGCCGAGTATTATGGTGACACTGATCCTACTCATTGCTGTCCTGTTATTGTTTACAGTCACTTCCGAATTCAAAGTGCCTGCCGTGCTGACCATATTTGTTTGGGGAATCATTTCATTTATTCTTGTTCCTACCTTGCAATACCGCACGATGAACATGGCACATGAAGCACCGACACTCGCATCGACGCTCAGCCATTCTGCCTTTAATATTGGGAATGCCGGCGGTGCAGCGCTTGGCGGTCTTGCTATCGACATCACACATTTACAGCTTGTTCCGTTATTTGCTGCAGCTGTGACATTTATTGGCCTTATCATTACGTTTATGAGCTATCAGTCAGATAAACGAATAAAAAGGACCTGACATAGGTCCTTTTTTTATTTCACCACGGTCATTTCTGGCTCTTCTATTTGTTTCAAGCGTTCTTGAATGGGATGAGAAAAAGAGTGCTCTGACAAGACAATATGGGAGACGGTTTTTGTGAATCCAGACACTTCTTGAATAAAGGCTTCAATTTCTTCAAGAGAAGAAACTGACAGCTTAATGAAAAAGCAAGACTGTCCTGCCACTCGATAAGCAAAAAAAGCGCGTGGGTGCTCGTTCATAAAAGCCACAAAACGCTGATACTCCCCATTTAACACCGTAACTTCCAGCAGGCAGTCAATCAGAAGACCTAATTTTTTATAATTGACCTGAACAGAATACCCTTCGATAATCCCTGCGTCCTCTAATTTACGCACTCTTTCTGCTACAGCAGGTGCTGATAAATTCACTCGTTTAGACAATTCCCTCATGGATAAGCGGGCATCTTCTCTCAATTCATTTAAAATATGCACATCTACATCGGTGATTTTCATTCGTACCTCTCCTATCCAAAAATCGTTCCATTTGAAAAGTATTTGATGATAATACTTATGATGCGAAATGTAAAATAAAACTAAATAATGGTAGAATTTATTTTAACGGAATTGAATGAAAAAGCAAGTATGGAGGGATCACTTGATGAAAGAATCTTTAGACAGCCAGGTTTCTAAAACATTTCCCATCACACTTGCCATCGCACTCACACTTGGCGTTTTTGCGGCGGGATCGGAGGAACTGGTGATTTCACCACTGCTGCCCGATTTATCAAACTCCTTTCAGCACTCTCTTGATGTTCTCGCTCTTTCCATCAGCATTTATGGGTTAGCTGTGCTGGTTGGAGCTCCGCTTCTTGTTCCTTTAGGGGACCGGTATTCAAGAGAGTTGTGTTTGATTATTGGGCTGTCTTTCTTTTTGATTGGCACTGTGATGTGTGCTGCTGCCCCAAATTTGGCCGTGTTTTTTGCCGGCCGTGCTATTTCTGGGCTGGCGACTGGTGTATTTGTGCCAACAGCCTATGCTCTTGTGGGCGACCGGGTTCCATATGAATATCGCGGCAAAGTGATGGGACTCATTGTATCGAGCTGGTCTCTTTCTCTTGTCCTTGGTGTGCCCATTGGCGCTTTTATCGGTCAAAGTTTGAACTGGCGCTGGACATTTTGGATTTTCGCCATGATGAGTCTCGTTGTCCTGCTGCTCGTCATCCTTGAATCTCGAAAACAAGTCGCCACAGCTCATCCGAAGGCACCTCAAGCTAGGGAGAAATCAGGTTCTTTATGGGGGGCTTTGAAAATCGATCGTGTCCCTGCCTATTTGACCGTGACATTTTGTAACATGCTTGGATTTTATGGCATGTACTCATTTTTAGGAGCTTACCTGCAAAGTCTGTTTTCCGGAGGGCAATCAACAGCTGGACTTCTGATCATGGCTTATGGCGTTGGTTTTTCCATGAGTATATTTACCGGGAAATTAGCAGATTGGTTTGGCAAAACACGGTCTCTTTTCTTTGTGCTGGGCGGCATTACACTCGTTCTTGCCTTACTTCCTTATGCACCCTTCTCATGGACATTGCTCATTTTCGCTTTATTTATTTGGGGTGCCATGCAAAGTTTATCCGTCACGCTTTTAAGCACCGTCCTGAGCGACTGCTCCCAAACCCACCGAGGCAAAGTGATGGCTTTTTACAGCCTTGCTTCCAATCTTGCCGTTATGCTTGGGTCTGCTCTGATGGGACCTGTTTATGTCCATTTCAGCTATCATACGGTAGGACTTGTATGTGCACTTATTACGCTTGTTGGTTTCCTCATCAGCTTCGTCAGCTATAAACGTGAAAAAACCTTACAGCAGAAACATAAAAATACATTTGAAACGTGAGCTCATTTCACTGCACATCTCGATATGTGCAGTTTTTTAGGTCAATTTTTAATATTATCATAAAATACATTTTTTATAAATTATGTTGACAATTGCCAATTTTATTTTTTATAATCTAGTAAAAATTTGAAAAAGATTGGATGGTAAACATGATCTTAAAGAATGATGTTTTTCATTTCAAAGAAGAGCCCATCGTTTCACCTAAGATGTTTACAGTCAATACATTAGGCCCTAAGGGGACAAGCAGTGAATATGCAGCAAAACATTTCATCTCTCATTCCACCACTACACTCGGCACTCATACGAAACTATCCCTTTACGACACATTCGAAACTTGCATTGAACATACTCTCTCTAACGCACTCCAATACACTCTCGTTCCACACGCATACGAAGGAATTAAACATTTCTACATGAGACCTGACCTGCAGCTTTTACAAATATTCAGATGTGACACGCCCATGTATGGTTTGGCTGTCAGACCAGATTTCCCCTTTCAAGAACAAATGCTTCACCATTTAAAAATTGTTTCTCATCCTGCACCTGTGAATTTGATTCAATATTTTATTCATCAAAATGCTGAATTTGAGCTAGTCAATTCTACAAGTACAGCCGCACAAAAAGTAAGAGACGGCGAATTTGATTTCGCTTTAACCAATGAGGTGGCTAGAGCTACATACGGCCTCACCTTCATTCGAACATTTAAAAGCATTCCTATGAGCTGGTCTATATTCGGAAAAGGAGAGATGTAATCATGACAACTGAACAAAAGGTGCAAGAATTATATTTTCCTCAAGCGAAAAAACGAGACTGGGATAATGGTGTCATCCAATATTCTACTGTCAGAGGCGATACGGAAGTGTTAATTTCATACGTCCCACCTCACACGATCATCGAACCTCACGAGCATCCAGAAGCACAAATCGGTATCGTATTAAAAGGCGAGCTTCAAATGACGGTCGGCCAATCGACCCAAGTGCTCACCCCATTAGAATCAGCCTATATCGCACCACCATTTGTCCCTCACGGCGCATCGAATCTGACAGATGAAGAAGTGATCGCCATTGATATTAAGAGATTAAAAGATGGGGAAGAATATTCGGCTCCTCCTACTTATTTCTTAGACATTTTCAAAACACGCGATTTACTGCCTGGCATGGAAGTGACCTTTTTTGTAGAGGACTGGATGGAGCTTATGATTGCTAACATTCCGGGAAATGGCGGGGAAATGCCTTTTCATAAGCACCGTAATGAACAAATCGGGATTTGCATTAGCGGTGGATACGATATGACGATTGAAGGTTTTACAGAAAAGATGGAATTTGGCACGACCTACTTCTGTGATCCAAAAGAAGATCACGGCGCCATTAATCCAAAGCCAGAAGCATCAAAGTCTATTAATCTCTTCTTCCCTCCACGCTATAACCGCTTAAAGCCAAAAGCGTCTAAGGTGAAGAAATGAACATTGCCGGAAAAGTCGTCCTGATTACAGGAGGTGCGTCTGGGATTGGGCTTGCCGCCGTCAAGCTTTTCCTTGAACACGGAGCAAAAGTTGCTGTGGCTGATATCAATGAAGATAGTGGTAAACAACTCGTTGAATCATTGCCTCATGAACATGCTGCGTTTTTCAAAACAGATATTACGAATGAGGCTGACTGTCAAAAAACAGTTCAGTCCGTGCTGAGCCAATTCGGGACAATTGATGTGCTGATTAACAATGCAGGCATCGAAATTGTCTCACCTATTCACGAGATGACACTAGAGGATTGGAACCACATTCTACAGGTCAACCTGACTGGTGTATTTCTCATGAGTAAGCATACATTGCCGCATATGCTTGAAAAGAAAAGCGGAAGTATTATTAATACCGGATCTGTCGGAGGTCTCGTTGGCTGGCCTGACATTCCTGCATACAACGCAACAAAGGGCGGTGTCATCCAGCTCACCAAATCGATGGCGATCGACTATGCCGCTCATCAAATCAGGGTGAATTGTATCGCCCCAGGCATTATTGATACGCCATTAAATGAAAAATCCTTTTTAGACAATCATTCAGAAAGTCTTGAGGTTGTCAAAAAGGAAAAAGCAAAGGTGAATCCCTTGCTTCGTCTCGGAACCCCCGAAGAAATTGCGGGCGTGATGCTGTTTCTCGCCTCTGATCTATCCAGCTATATGACTGGAAGTGTTGTCACAGCAGATGGCGGATACACCGCTAGATAAAAAGGAGTGCTTTCATTGAGTAAAAAAACCGTACTTGTCATTGCTGACTTAGGAGGATGCCCGCCCCATATGTTTTATGAAAGCGTAGCGGCATCTTATCATATCGTTTCTTATATTCCGAGACCCTTTGCCATTACAAAGGGTCACGCTGAGCTAATAGAAAAATACTCCATTGCCGTCATCAAAGATCGCGATTATTTTGAGACACACCCTTCTTTTGAACACCCTGATTCTATTTACTGGGCACATGATGATTATCTGAAATCAGAGGAAGAGGTGGTAAATGACCTAGTCCGTGTGGCTTCCTTTTTCAAAGCTGATGCCATCACCACCAATAATGAATTATTCATTGCACCAATGGCAAAAGCCGCCGAGCGGCTGGGACTGCGCGGCGCTGGGGTAAAAGCAGCTGAATTGGCGCGTGATAAAAGCCAAATGAGGGCTGCATTCAACGCTGCGGGTGTCAAAGCGGTGAAAACACAGCCCGTTACGACTTTAGCTGATTTCCAGCAAGCTATTGAACATATCGGGACACCGCTTATTTTAAAGCCTACATATTTAGCAAGCTCGATTGGCGTGACCCTTTTTCATGACAGAGCCGGCAGTGATGATCTCTTTTTAAACGTACAATCCTACTTGCAAACCATTCCCGTCCCAAACGCTGTGACATATGAAGCACCATTTGTCGCTGAAACGTACTTAGAGGGTGCTTATGAGGATTGGTATCAAGAGGGTGGCTATTCTGATTATGTCAGTGTAGAAGGGTTCGTCGTGGAGGGAGAATATATCCCTTTTGTCAT
The DNA here is from genome assembly GCF_036884855.1 of Bacillus sp. MAG717A. Taxonomy (NCBI): domain Bacteria; kingdom Bacillati; phylum Bacillota; class Bacilli; order Caryophanales; family Bacillaceae; genus Bacillus; species Bacillus sp. MAG717A. The sequence continues at coordinate 1,749,424 of NZ_CP145733.1, read as the reverse complement.
ACATGACAAGACCCCTCAAATCGGTTTTACAGAAACGGCTCATATTACTCCCTCGATCCTAGACAATGAAGCCCAGCAAATCATCATTGAGGCAGCTAAGAAGGCAAATGAAGGGCTGGGCCTTGAAAATTGTGCGACCCATACAGAGATCAAGCTCATGAAAAATCGAGAAACAGGACTGATCGAATCCGCAGCTAGATTTGCTGGCTGGAATATGATTCCGAATATCAAAAAAGTGTTTGGGGTGGACATGGCCAAGCTGCTGATCGATGTATTAGTCGATGGAAAAAAAGCGAAGCTGCCAAAAGAGCTGCTTTCTGGACATACGCATTATATTGCAGACTGCCATTTGTACCCTCAGCATTTCAAAGAAAGCGGACACATACCGGCAGAGGCCACACATATCACCATTGATCATGTCCATATTCCGCAGGATGCTTTAGTTGGAGATACTGTGATCGTCAGTGAATCCGTCCCATCCAAAGGCACTTTTGTGGATCTCTCTTTATTTGAAGCCTTTAACGGCATCGTTTCGCTTGAATTAAAAGGGTCATCCTCACAGGATGTTGCCGCATCCATCCGCAACTTACAGAAGCAAGCTGCCATTCAGTTAATGGATGAATTAGTGAAGGGATAGAAAGAGAGGGTAACGTGGTGAAGATCTTACCATCTAACGTGATTGAACGGCTGCCAGAACAGAAATTTGGAACCGTATTTGAGAAAATTGCGCAAAAAGCACAAAACGGAGCGAACATCATAAACCTTGGTCAGGGAAATCCCGATCTTCCGACTCCTGCACATATCGTAAGCGCCCTTCAAGAGGCAGCAGGCACTTTAGAGTTTCAGCAATATGCACCTTTTAGAGGCTTCGACTTTTTCAAGCAAGCCATTGCAGACTTCTACAAAAAGGAGTTCGGCACTGAGATAGACCCACAGAAAGAAGTGGCCCTATTCAATGGGGGGAAAACAGGCCTTTATGTCATGAGTCAGTGTCTGCTTGACCCAGGGGACATTGCCCTCGTCCCCGATCCAGGATACCCAGAATATCATTCTGGGATCTTGATGGCAGATGCAAAGCCATACTGTATCAAACTTGAAGAGGAAAACGGTTATTTGCCGAATTTCTCGTCAATTGATCCGGAGGTGCTCAAAAAGGCAAAGGTTCTTTTCTTAAATTATCCGAATAACCCAACAGGTGCTGTGGCAAATGATGCATTTTTTGAAGAGGCTGCTGATTTTGCATCGGCTCACGGACTGCATGTCATTCACGATTTTGCCTATGGTTCATTTCATTATGAGCAAAAACCAGTAAGCTTTCTGAATGCTCCTCTTGGAAAAAGTGTAGGAGTAGAATTATATTCTCTATCCAAAACATTTAATATGGCAGGGTGGAGAGTCGCTTTTGCTGTAGGTAATGAGGACATCATCCAAGCCATTAACGCCTTCCAAGATCATGTGTTTGTCAGTATGTATGGCGGATTTCAACAAGCCGCAACCGTCGCCTTGCAAAGTGATGACCATCACATTCTATCATTAAAAGAGGTCTACCTTGAGCGAATTCACTTCTTCATCCGTCAGGCAGAAAAGCAGCTAGGATGGTTCATCGAACGTCCAGCTGGCGCCTTTTATTTATGGGCTCCAATCCCTGATGATTTTGAACATTCTCATGCATTTGCAGACTATTTACTCGAACATACCGATGTCGTTGTCACGCCCGGGGGAGTGTTTGGAGCACATGGAAAACGTCATGTCCGCATCTCAATGGTTGCTCCAATTGAACAGCTTGCCCTGTTTATCGACCGGCTTCGCATCCTTCCCATTCGCTTTAATCAAAAAACCCGCATATAGCGGGTTTTTTGGTTATATACTTTTCATCGCTCCACCATCGACGGATATTTGTTGTCCTGTAAGATAGGAGGCTTCCTCTGATGCGATAAAAGCGGCCAATGAAGCCATTTCACTCGCTGAGCCCACTCGTTGCATTGGAATTCCTGACGCTACAGCCTGTACAGCTTCTTCCCGCGATAATGCCTGTTTACGCATCATGTTTCCGATAAATTGTTCATACCGATCTGTAGCAATAAATCCCGGGTTTAAACAATTCACTGTGATGCCTGATGATGCAAGCTGTGTGGCAGCATTTTTACTAGCATTGATAATCGCTGCATTCATCATACTGTTCGTAAACATTTGGTCACCAGGTTCCTTCCATAGGTTCCCGACAATTTGAATGATCCGGCCATATTCATGTCGTTTCATCATCGCTGCTGCACGCTTCATCGTATCAATGTACGCAATGGCTTTTTGAGAAAATGCTGCCATCATCTGCTCGCTGTCACATGAATCAAAGGTATCTGGCTTTCCCCCCGGAATGTTATTAATCAACACATCCAGTCTGCCAAACTCTTTTTCTATTTCCGTAAAAGCCTCAGCCCTCACCCCTTCATCTGACATGTCGCCACAGAAAAGAGCCACCGGCTCCTTTGTTTCTGCCATACGCCCAATGTGCTGCTGCGCTTCTTCTAGTGAGGATTGATTTCTAGAATTGATGATGATCTTTACATTGTCTTGAGCGGCAAGCTTTATAGCGATGGCCTTTCCAATCCCTGTACTTGCTCCTGTTACAAATGCAATTCTTTTAGACAAACTCATCCACATCCCTTTTCTTATCAGCTTAGTAAATATACATAAAATGACACATATAGAATGTATTTCAACAAAAAAAGACCTTTCTCCTGCGAAAGGCCCCTCGTTCTCTATTTAAATGTCGTTTCCCAATCAAACCCGATCGTTTCGTCATTCCAGGCGATTCGCTTTTCATCTGGTTTTTTCGGGTCATACGATTCTGTTGTGAAATACACAATTTGCAGCGGCGTCTCACCTAATACACGGTAGCCATGTGCGACACCCTTCGGGATGAGAAGCAGCATCGGATTGTCTTCTCCCATATAATACACATCGGTTTGCCCCTTTGTGGGAGAGTCCTCACGCAAATCGTATAACACGACCTGTGCATGACCTACGGGGAAGAACCAAACGTCGTCTTGTTTTTCATGATAATGAAAGGCTTTGATCACGCCTGGAAAGCTTTTCGACCATGACGCCTGCCCAAAGCGTTTTAGCATCGGTTCATCATCTCGAATGAGCTCTGCAAAAAAGCCGCGGTCATCACAATGTTTCATGAGTTTTTTCGTTTCAACACCATCAATCATGCTGATGCCATCTCCCTTCTTTCTGCAAGTATTCGTGAAGTGCATCCTTCCAATGCCTCGGCTGCCAGCCTGTGGCTTCAATCGCTTGAAGATCTAAGACAGAATAGGCAGGGCGTGGCGTTTGGAAGCCGTACTCTTCCGTGGAAATCGGTTCAATTGTGGCGGACAAGCCGCTTTTCATCACAATTTCTGACGCAAAATCAAACCAGGAACAGCTTTCTCGGTTACTGACATGGTACACGCCTGCCTTCTGATCAAACAAATGAATCAGAGCCTCAGCTACATCCTTTGTATAAGTAGGAGACCCTATTTGATCGTTCACAATGCGTAAATGATCCTTCGTTTCAGCGAGACGAAGAATGGTATTCACAAAGTTATGCCCCTCATGTCCGTAAAGCCACGAGGTACGAATGATTTTCACTTCGTCTGATACAAGCTGAATCAATTCCTCACCAAGCTTTTTACTCTTTCCATAAATGGTTTGAGGATCTGCTTGTGCATCGACTTGGTAAGGGGTGTCCGCCTGCCCGTCAAACACATAATCTGTACTGACATGTAACACATCAGCCCCTGCGCGCTTTGCTTCTAATGCTGTATAGTAGGCGCCAATGCCATTCACAAGATACGCCTTTTCGGTTTCTGTTTCACATTGATCAACAGATGTATAGGCTGCTGCACTGACAACAATATCAGGCTGATAGTGTCTCATCGCATGCCTGACTGCTTGCTGGTCTGCGATATTGAGCATGTTCCTCGTTAAGGCAATGACGGTCATGTCTTTTTCCTTGAGCTGCCTGCTCAATTCTTTCCCTAATTGGCCGCCTGCACCGGTGATTAAAACTTTCATCCGTCACCCTTCTTCGCTCTGATCGTATTTGGCTCGATACCAATTGATCGTTTTTTCGATACCTTCTTCAAATGACGTCTCCTGCGTCCAGCCGAGCTCGCCTTTTAGCTTACTGGCATCAATGGCATACCGTCTGTCATGTCCTTTTCGGTCTTGAATAAACGCAATTTGATCATGACTGATTCCGAGCTGCGATAAAATCGTTTTGGTCAAATCGAGATTTGTTTTCTCGTTGCCGCCGCCAATATTGTATACCTGCCCGGCTGTGCCCATTTCGAGCACCTGTTTCACAGCTCTCGCATGGTCCTCTACATACAGCCAATCGCGAATTTGCTGACCGTCTCCATAAATCGGGATGTTCTCTCCATTGACTGCTTTTCTAATAATGGTCGGGATTAATTTTTCCTCATGCTGATACGGTCCGTAATTGTTGCTGCATCGTGTAATCATCGCGGGTAATTGGTGAGTGTGGATATAGGATTTCACAAGCAGGTCTGAACTCGCCTTGCTTGCTGAATAAGGATTATTCGGTGAAAGTGGTGTTTGTTCTGTGAAAGCAGGATCATCTGGCTCCAAATCTCCATATACTTCGTCTGTTGAAATATGAATGAGCTTTTTCGCCTTTCCTTTTAAGACCGCTTCAAGCATACGATACGTTCCGAGGACATTTGTTTGAATAAAAGGCTCTGCTGATTCAATGCTGCGATCAACATGCGATTCTGCCGCAAAATGAATGATGGCATCATAGACTTCGTCAAATGCTTGATCCAGCTCATGCTGAAGGGTGATATCCCCTTGAATAAAACGAAAATGAGACAACTTTAATAATTCATCCATCTCCTCTGGATGGCTGGCATACGTTAATTTATCAAAAACGGTGAGCCGGACATCTGCATCCTGAAGCAGCAGCTTCACAAAATTCAGTCCGATAAAACCCGCTCCGCCTGTAATTAAATAAGACTTCGTCATTCGGATCCCTCTTTTTTCTTCATCGTTTCAAACATTTTCGCAGATGCTTGGTGGAGAGATTCATGTGTTCCTGCATCAATCCACCACCCTTTTAACATATCATAGGTCAGCTGACTATTTGAGATATACAGATTGTTCACGTCTGTAATCTCTAATTCGCCTCGATCTGACGGCGAGATTCTCTCAATATATTGAAAAACTTCCTGGTCATAAAAATAGATGCCCGTGACGCAGTAAGATGAGCGCGGATACTCCGGCTTTTCCTCTATTGATAAAATCCGTTGGCGCGTGGCATCAATTTCTGCAATACCAAACCGCTTTGGATCTGCCACTTCTTTCAACAAAACCTTGGCTCCTCTTTCTTGCTGCTGAAAGGCTTCAACAAAAGGGTTTAGTGAATCCTCAAATACATTATCACCAAGCATCAGCACAAACTTCTCCCCTTCTACAAAGGGCTTTGCATAGGATAAACCGTCTGATATCCCAGACGCTTCAGGCTGTACCTGATATACGATGTTCATCCCCAGTTCCTGATCGCTTTCTATCAGCTTTTGAAACAGCGGAATTTGTTCTTCTTGTGATATGACCATCACATCTAAAATCCCTGCTTCCTTCAATTTGAACAATGACCAATAAATCATTGGATATGGACCAACCGGCAATAAATGTTTATTGAAAATCTTCGTTAAAGGCGCCAGTCGTGATCCCTTTCCTCCTGCTAAAATAACTCCCTTCACATCTACACATCCTTATGTTCTTTTTGGTGATGATTCATGAGGTGTATAAGAATGTTTTTCACTCGTTCAGTTCCTTTTCCATCTATGAGTGTCCGTCCATTGAGATGAATGCTCCTGCGGAGAAAATAGCTGCCGGACAGTCTTTCCACAGCACGCCGAATATCTTTTTCATCCACAAGTTCACCTAATCCAAGATGGTGACAGGCTCCCTTTTGCGCAAAACGAGCGGCTGTCACTGCTTGGTGGTCTACTTGTGAAAGGACAATGCTGGGCACTCCGATACAAACTGCCTCGTATAACGTCATCCCGCCAGCCACTATTGCCAGATCGGCTTCCGAGAGACGCGCAGATAATTGATCTGTATGACGAATGAATTGAATATGCTCAGCCTCTATTTGTTCTTCAATGCGGGAGGCTTTTCCTGTAACCGCTAAAATGTGTAGGTGGTCAGCTTCGAGCAGTGCTGATACAGCCTTTGATAACAATCCACGCGGGTCACTGCCTCCAAGGCTGATGACCACCTTTTTGCATTCTTTTCGAACCTCATATGTGTCTTTTAATCGGCTTATCTCTTGATCTAACAATAAATAAGGTGTTCCATCAAAATATGCTGTCCCATCTACTTGCATGTGCTTTTCGTCCAGACCGCCATAAATGCCGTTCACGACAACATCGGCAAGCTGACACGCTTCTGCTCTTTTTTCTTCGAATAAAACTAGCCTTGCAGATCCGAAGGACGCTTTGATCAATCGAAGAAATTGGAGGTCACAATCAAGTACATCAATCAGCAAAAGATCAGGATTCAGCTCTTTTAAGTCCTGCTCCATCTGAAGGAATGCCTTCGACTCCTGCACCAAATGAACGTGCCAATCTAGACCTGAGAGCATTTCTACACAAATCTGTTCATTTGTATAGAAATATAAGTCGTTTCCTTCTTGAAGCAGTTGGTTTGCCAGCCGTTTCATTCTGACAACATGGCCCATTCCTCTTAAAAACCCGCCATACACAACAATCATGATTTTCTTGTTCATTCAGCATCCTTCTGTTTCACAAATTGATTCAACCGAACAATATCAGGGTCTTGTTCGCAAATGGTGATGAGTTCAGCCGTAGGCACAGCAATGGAGCCGCCAGCTTTCTCTAGTAAACGGGTCGCAAACTCATAATCTTCTTCTGTATCAATCGTGAATCGATAAGCAGGATATGCAAGTTCTTTGGGCGGTGTGAATAATTGCAGGTGAAATTGCTCAGGATGCTTTCTGATATAGAGCGTGACATGCTCACGCTCTGGCTGCGTAAGGGGAAAATTGTCGATTTCAATTAAAATCTGTGCGTCGATCATTTCCCCGGAAATACCGAGTGGAGTGCCAGCCGTATACGTGTAATCAGCCTTCTCTTGTCTATGTTTTTCAAGCATTTTCGACAAAAGGGCCGGATCTATAAATGGGTTATCTCCTGTTAAACGCACAATGATTTGCGGTTCAAAATGACGGGCAATCTGCGCAAATCGCTGCAGTACATCCGTCTCACTGCCACGAAATACTTTATATCCCTTTGAGAGACAATAATGGGACAGCAGATCATCTTCTGCCTCAACTGTTGTGGCGATCATGAGATTCTGCGTTTTATGATTGTAATGATCTGATTGCTTTACCCGTTCAACAATCAGGTCGATCAGCGCCATACCGCCGATCGGTTTCATCACCTTTTTGGGCAGCCTTGTTGAGCCCATTCTTGCCTGTATGACAAAGAGCACATCATTAATCATTTGGCGTCTCCTTCATGAGTACATCTTTCCACGAAACCCCTGTATGGGCTGGGATATCTCTGACAGCCTTTGCGCCAAGTAAAACCGCCATATACCGTGGATGCAGACCTTGGCTTTTTTGTCCTGGACGTAACACGGCTAGATTTTCTGCGGTCAATGTCTCGCCCTTCGCAATGCCTTTTGTCGTAAAAATGCCTCGATACGCAAATTCACGAATCTTGCCTTCAATAGCTGTTGTCGTTTTATAAGAACTGCCAAGGAGCTCTTCTGGCACTGAATGAGTGTCAGCTTCTTTTAGATGCCGCTGCTTTTCTGCCGCTCGAATATGCTGAACCATTTCCTTCAATTCATCAGGATCAAGAGCAAAGGAATGATCCGCCCCAGGTAACGTTTTATCTACTGTAAAATGCTTTTCAATGATTGCTGCCCCAAGCTTCACAGCGGCCACAGGCGCTTCAGTTGGATGCTCACTATGATCAGAAAAGCCAATGACTGCATCGGGAAATGCCGCAGCTAAGGTTTGAAGAACCCGCAGATTCGTGTAAGCTCTAGGTGCTGGATACTTTGCTACGCAATGCATGATAGCGACCTGCTGATTTTGCTCGCTTGTAATCGCCTCATATGCTTCATGGACATCTGAAATGGTTGCCCCGGCTGTTGAGAAAATGATGGGCTTTTGAAATGATGCCGTGTGACGCATAAGCGGCAAATGATTGATTTCATAGGATGCCAGTTTGAAAGCCGGCGGATCAGTCTGATTCAATAGATCCGCAGATTCTTCGTCACATACTGTGCTTAAAAATAGCAGCCCTTTTTCCGCGCAGCGTGACAATAACACCGGAAGCCATTCTGGCGGTAGCTCCATTTGTTCTACTAAAGAAAAAATGGACACCTCTTCTCCCTTGGCTGTTTCATACAAACCCGGTTCCTTTTGATACATCCGATCAGCTTGAAACATTTGAAACTTCACCGCATCGGCACCTGCTTCTTTTGCCACATCAATTAAAGCAAGTGCCTGATCCAGCTTTCCATCATGGTTAATGCCTGCCTCTGCAATGATAAAGACAGGCGCACCATCCCCCACTTTGCGATCTCCAATATAGAAATACGCCATCTTACCTCTCTCCTTTTTTCGGCCACACATGGTAATACAAGAAGGCATTTTTTGTTCTAAAGCCCAGCTTTTCATACAGCTGAATCGCGGTTGTGTTATGCATCTGAGTTCCGGCAGACATAAACCGGTGCCCTCTCTCATAAGAGGCTTTTATCATCGCTATAACCAGCTTTTTTCCGATCCCTTTTCCTTGTGCATCCGGTCTAATAGACAATAAATCAAGCACCAGTTCATCGCCCTTTGTTACCCCTTGAATCAAACCAATGACTTCACCGTTCACCTTTGCCGCGAGATTGATATCTGCACGTCCGAGTAAATTGTTTCTCATCCATTCCTGAAAGAAATGCTGGACGACATTCTGATCTAAGAAAGGATCAAGTGCATACCGGCTTTTCCCAAAAGCCTGATGAGCAAGTGACACAGCCTCAACGTATTCCTTTTCATCCGGCAGACTGATGACCACATCTTCACCTGTTGATGGCATCTCCATTTGAACAGGCGGTGCCTCAAGACGAGTGAGACCACCTACATAGTACACATGTGACAGCCTTTGAACGATGCGGTTTTTTTCAAGATCAGACACTTCAAGACGTAAAAAGAAAAAATCGCATTTCTCTGTTCTCATCCAATTGATGAAACGCTCCATCAATTCTTGAAAAGCAGACCCTGATTCTGCTTCTACAAACTTCACATGAAAAATATGCTGATCAAAAATGCCGCTTTCCCATTTTGACCATTCATATAACAGAACCGCTTTGAGCTGGGCACCATTAACAAGAGCAAACTGCTTAAAGCCGTTCATTTGTTCCGCTTGTTGGCCGTATTTCTCCAGCCAAGCCGCCAGTACCTGATCATCGATGGAATGAACGACCTTCATGATGATGCCTTCTGTTCTTTTAAAATAGACAACACCGCTGTGATAACATCCTGCACATCTTCATCTGTCATACTTGGATAGAGCGGCAGTGAGAGCGTCTGCTTGTAGTATGCGAGTGACTCAGGGAAATCCTCTGGTGAATAGTGATATGTTTCTTTATAGTATGGATGCAAGTGAACAGGGATAAAGTGAACACTCGTGCCGATTTTATATTCCTTTTGCAGCTGATCAATCAGTTCATCACGCGTGATGAATGCTTCTTTTGGATTCACTTGCAGTACATACAAATGCCATGCATGTCTTCCTTCTTGATGCACAGGTGGCAGGATCAGGCCCGCTTCTTTTTGAAAAGCCTGATTGTATTCTTTTGCAATCTGTTCTCTCCGTGCCTGCATGTCATCTAGTCGGCTTAGCTGAACAAGCCCTAACGATGCCTGCACGTCAAACATATTCATTTTATAACCAGGTTCCTCGACCTCGTAATACCACGTTCCTTTTTCTCCATAACGATTCCACGCTCCCTTGCTCATCCCATGGAGCGCTAGTCTTCTAATTCTAGCTGCAAGCGCATCATCATTTGTTGTCAGCATGCCGCCTTCACCAGTCGCTAGATTTTTCGTTGCATAAAAGCTAAAAGCGGTCGCATCACCAATGGATCCAACGGGCTGACCGTGGTATGTTGTGTAAAGAGCATGGGCAGCATCTTCAAGTACAAATAGATCATACTTTTTGGCAATCGCTAAAATCCGGTCCATATCGCACGATTGACCAGCAAAGTGAACAGGAACAATTGCTTTTGTATGTGGTGTTATGGCCGCTTCTATTTTCTCTGCATCCAGATTGAGTGTTGCTGGATCAATATCGACAAATACAGGCGCTGCTCCCGTATGGATGATTGTATTTGCTGTTGCGCAGAATGTCAGAGGTGTTGTAATCACCTCATCCCCAGCCCCAATCCCTCTTGCCTTTAAGGCTAAAAATAAAGCAGCCGTACATGAATTGACTGCGATCGCATGTTTTGCACCTGTCAGCTGCTGAAATTCTTCTTCAAACTGTCTTACTTTTGGTCCAGTTGACAGCCAGCCGGACTTTAATGTTCCAATGACTTCATCGATTTCTTCCTGCTCAATGAAAGGCAGAGCATAAGGAAGAAATTGTGCTCTCTTTTTTCCCATATCGCTTGCACACCCCTATCTTCATCTCTGAAAATCAACACCAGTTTTTGTTTTGAGCAGAGAAAGCAGAACATCGGTAGATCGCGCATGCGGATAGTGTTGTTTAATAAACTGAGCTCCTTGCTGCTTTGCCAGCTTCATCTCTTGTTCATCCGACAAAATACGAATGGCTTTCTCAGCTAGTTCAACAGGGTCTTCCATATGATAGCTGCCAAGCGACTCGTAATATGGGTATCTTCTGCCTTCTGTCATTTTCCCGATCAGCACACTCTTTTCAAAAAGCATGGCTTCAAGACCAACTGTTGATGTGAGCGTAATCACGATATCCACATATGGCAGTAGGTCATACAGGTCAATTTCTTTTTTAATCAATTTCACATGATTTCCCGCTCGGTCAATAGACACATAGTCGTTTAATCGATTTCGAGCAATTTCCCAAGGATGCGGCTTCATGATCAGCTGAATGTCTTTCCGATTGGCAATCGTTTTAAGAACATTACCATAGAAGGCTTCAGAAAACGGCTGTGTTGCCACAAGCACGGTCTTTTTAGCCGGACTGAAGTTCAATTTACGAAAAATGAGATCCTGTTGAAGCGGTGTTCGCTCCTTCACCAAATCAAACCTCGGATGACCTGTGATTTCCACCTGTTCCGGCTGACAGCCTTTGTCTACATACCAGTCCTTTTCATATTTTCCAAACACCCCGTGGCAAGTCGTGAAAATCGGTAAAAAGGCTTCGTCTCCCATAAGCGCGCCGTGCTGAAGACAGATACTCGTCAGCTGGCGTTTCAATGTTTGCAAAGCGAGTACGCGGCTGTAAGCATCCTCCGTCGTTCCAACAATGACAGCTGCAATCGGCTGCATTTGAAACAGCACTTCTATCTGGTCAATGACATCAATAAATTGCACAATATCCTTCCGCAATTTTTCTCTAAAAAAGACATTGCCAAAGACAGGGTGGTGAGCGTAAGGTTTAAGGAGAGCATTTGCTTTTTCAATATATTCAGCGTGGGCTTCTTTATTAACCTCTCCGGCTAATTCCGGCTTACTGATAACAGGTAATCCGAAATAATCCGCCTTCTTCCAGCGAGCGAACACCACCGTTTGATCTGGATGGAACCGCGTATAATTTTGTTCAGTAAAACGCAGATGTTCAAAGTGAAGCAATACCTTTCCATTCGCCGGACGATAAGTGATGCGCTTCATCTGCTGCTTATGCTGATCAAAAAATGGCTGAATCTCTTCCGGTAATGGACAAGCGGTTGTCAGTTCTTGACCAAATGCTTCATCTTCCATGCGTTCCCTCACTTCAGGACTGATATATTGATAAAAATTGCTGATCAACCCAAGAGGAATTTCCTTGTAGGACAAATCTTTCATCAGATTCACATACTCAAAGTACACCTGCCAATAATGATGAATATAGTGCGACATTTCGGGTCACCTCCCATACCTTTGTTTTAATATACTGCGAAGCTCCCAGCAGGTAGACTGCTCGGGAAGTGCTTGAATAAAGGCACTTTTCTCTTCTTCTGCCAGCTGATAATGAATTGACTGTTCTGTGATGTAATTTGTATCTAATATTTCATCAAAGGGATAGAACGGATAAAAATGATTTAGCCGAAAAAAGAAACGGGCATCCCCTATCCGATAAAAATGCGGACTCTCGTCCCAGTAGGACCCAAATTCATCATGAATTTTTGATAAAATGGATGCACGATGCACAACAGAGCAATGATCTATGGCGCAGGGAGCATTCCATTGCACTGTTTGCGCTGGCCGAATCGTTTCCTTCACTGGCTCTTTTTTGTTATTTAAATAGATCACTTTAGAACTAGAATAGACAATATCTTTACCTGGATGGGCATCTAGATAATGAGTGAGCTTCTCTAAACGGTCCGGGGCATAGACATTGTCATCTGTGGCATAGGAAATATACTCGCCCTTTGCCAGTTCTAATGCTTGATTAATCAGCACGGCGTAGCGAGTTTTCGCTGTTCTTTCTTCCAATGTTTTGACACCGCTTTGGATAAAGTGAACGCGGGGATCTTTGCGAAACGGTTCAATAGCAGCAAGGGTTTTTTCGTTTGATCCATCATCCATGATAAAAAGTTCAAAGTCTGACAGCGTCTGCTGCAGGACCGCTTCAATCGATCTGCCGACGTAAGCCTCCTTGTTGTAGCTCGTCATAATGACAGTTACTTTTGTCAAAATTATCACCTCGGTCTCTTTCAAACTATGTTTATCATATGTGTCTCCTCTTAAAGAGACTGTAGAGTGACCTATTTTTTATAAAATTGTATTTTTTTATTGATCTTTCTTTGAAAAACGTGAACTTTTTGGTAATATAAGTAATCATTTATGTGAATTAAAGGAGTAAAGAACATTGGAAGCTATGAAGAATGATCACTCCCAAGAAGAGGAAGTAAAAGGATTCTTTCGATTTTTTAAAATTTTCGTCGCGACAAAAACGATTATTCGCTCATATCGACATTCCAATATTCCAATTTGGCTGATGATGCTCCTTGCAAGTATCGCCGGTACGGGCTGGATCTACGAAGGGTATTTTAGCGAGTATATGGGCAATCATATTCCATTTCCTTTTATTCTGTTACAAGGGGCGGGATATGGTATTTTGGCAGGCAATATGATTCTATTTTTCGGTGTCCTCATCATCAAGTGGTTAGGGCGTCTCTTTTTCGGCTGTCAAACGGCGTATCGAGATATACTCAAGGTCTGCACACTGACGGTCTTTTTCCCTTCTGCTTTATTTGCACTCACTTGGATTTCCACTGTTGCGATGCTCGGTCCGTATACGTTTGTTAAAATCACACCATATTTAGATCAGCATTATGAAGTATGGTATTATATCAATCTTTTGACTCTTACGGATGTATATGCAAAGACGTGGATATTTGGAATGGCTGTTTTAGGCATTGTCGCTGTGATGAAGCTCAGATTATGGCAAGCCTTCATCATTGTGATCACACCGCCCGCCGCGTTTTTTCTCATCGTGACACTTTTATTTGATGTCCAGCACGCTGTAAACTGGATCATGTAAAAAGGACGAGTACCGATAGAATACGAAGGTTTTTCTCCACTTTAGGAACTGTAGAGCAGTTCCTTTTTTTCGTTCAATGTACATATTCTCCCCTCCTGTCTCATAGTGTGAAAGAGAGAAAGAATGCTATGGAAACAACAGGCGCCTAAACGCCTTCTGTTTAGAACACCATGAGGAAAGAGGAGGAACGTTATGAAATTGAAAAATCAATTTGGGCAAGGTTCGGGTTTCGAAGGTCAAGATTTCCGCCAGCAACAATATGGAGCAAATCCGTATCCTGCGCAGCAGATGGGTTATTCAGTCCCTCCCCAAACGCAGGGTCAAATGCAAGGACAAATGCAGCAGGGGTTTTCACCAATGCCGTCTACCGGCACTTCACAAGGAGGCCAAGGAACGCAAGGCGGCGGTCAGCCATATCAAATTCCTTCTGGACCGATTTATCAGCAAAATGTCACCGGACAGCTGCCTCTTGAGCAGTCCTATATTGAAAATATTTTACGATTGAACCGCGGCAAGGTAGCCACGATTTATATGACGTTTGAGGCGAGTAAGGAATGGAATTCGAAGATTTTTAGAGGCGTCATTGAAGCTGCAGGACGTGACCACATTATCATTAGTGATAACAAAACAGGAACACGATACTTACTATTAACGATCTACCTTGATTACATTACATTTGATGGGGAAATTCAGTACGACTATCCATATTCGATGTCAACATATTCTCCGAGATAATGCCCTGCATGGCAAAAGCAAGGTTCAGGTACCCTTGCTTTTTTCTTTTGTCTAGGTTTTTGTCACACCTCTGGGGCGCGGCTCATAACATGCCTAGTAGTTTTTATCAAAAGCCTAGAGGTGACATCAATGACTGTTGAACTGGATTATACATCACCAAATGTGAAATTTTCATACGATCTGAATCAAAGCCCCCTTGTGAAATACGATCAGCATAACCTGATTAATGTGTTAGGAAAAAAACAATTAAACTCGTTGGATCAAGTGTCCCTGCTGGATATATATTTGAGTAAAAGCAAAGTCGTAGAGCCTCATTATCATCAAAATGCCGCAGAGCTTGTTTATTGTATAGCCGGTTCTGCTGCCGTATCGATGCTGAATCCATTTACAAAAAAACTGCACACCTACACCATTACACCTGGACAGGTGGCAAACGTGCCTCAAGGCTGGTGGCACTATGAAGTCGCTCTCCAAGACAGAACTCATTTGTTAGCCATTTTTAACGCATCAACACCTGAAGTGATCCTAGGCTCAGACCTTCTCACCCTCACCCCTTCTCACATCATGGCTCATACTTATTGCATGAACGAAACACAGTGGAAGCAGGCGACAAAGCCTGTGAAACCAAGCGTGTTTATCGGACCATTTTGCCACCGGGAGGAGGAGTCTCAAACGCATCCTGTCCCTCCATCTCACTACGTCCCTTATTATCAAGCACCGCCCAATTATACTCCTTACTGGAGTTAAGAAAAAAACCGATGCCCCTATGAGAGCATCGGTTTTTTGGCTTATAAATTTTTTGCTGCTGCAATGACAAGCATGATCCAAGAGGCGATAAATGCTACTCCACCAATAGGGGTAATGGCACCTAGAATCTTCACCTGAGTCAATGCCAGCACATAAAGGCTTCCTGAGAAGAAAAGGATGCCTGCAAGCATCACCCAGCCAGCAGCAGGAACCAAGGAGACACCTGACAGCTTATCTGCAAGAAAAGCGACAACAAATAAACCAATGGCATGGAACATCTGATATTGAACACCTTTATTCCATATTTCTATATATTTTTCAGGGATTTTCCCTTCCAGACCGTGCGCACCGAAGGCTCCAAGGCCTACAGCAAGCATGGCGTTAATTGCACCTAAAATGAAAAATAGTTTCATTCGTCATTCTCCTTATCTCGTCAATTATGTTTATCATAGCGCGGGTGAAGGGCGACATTCAACTTTCCCTTTACGTTGACACGAGATTGTCGGATTTCTTTTTCTTTCGTAACAAGACCTGATCGACAACAATCGCAATGAGCGTGCCTAGAACAAGACCGTTGCTTAATAATGAAATGAGCACAGGATGCATTCCTTTCAAGGCCCCCTGAGGCACAAACATCGCCCCTACGCCTGCTAAAACGGCAATCCCAAGAACAAAGCGAATCCGCGGGATTTCTTCTTTCTCATATTGATCAAACTCCGACATCGCAATCCCAATCATAGAAGAGAAGACCACAAAGTTTACAGCAAGCCCCACAGGTGATGGCAATGCAGAGAAAAAGCTCATGAGCAGCGGAAACAAACTAATGAGAACAACAAGCAGACTTCCTATGAAAAAAGGCTTTCTCGAAGGAATTTTGGTTGTCTGGATAAATCCTGCTGCCCCCGAAATAGGTACAGGCGCAATCGCACCGATCAGCCCGCTTAGTAAATGACCAAATGCTGCGACAAAACCAGCAGGACGTGCTCTCTTCCGCTCACGCAGTTCACCAAATGCCTTCACTGAGCTTTCCACAATTCGAATACTTGCCAGCATGTTTACAATGAGTAAAATCGTTATAAAAAAGGACGTGACAAGCAATCCACTGTCAAAGACCGGCATACCGAATGGAAACAGCTTCGGAAACTCGATGATTTGTTCTGGAATTCGTACCGGCTTCGCCAATCCGAGTAGAGCAAATAACAGCCATCCGCCTGCAAGTGCGAATAGCACAGAAAACTGCCTCAAGTAATGCCATTTTGATCGGCTGATCATGAAGGTAAGGATAATAATCAAGATCGATAAGCAAAAGACAAGCCCATCTACTTGATTTCCCCGATAGCCGATCCCCATAAGCCCTTTCATGATTGGCTGACTTAGCTGCACAACAAGAAGCAGCAGGTAAATACCTGTAACGACTGGCGTAAATAAAGACGCGAGCCAATTGATGATTTTAAATAGACTAAAAATAAAAAAGAAAATAGCACTAAAAATTAAAGCCCCTTGTAATGCTTGCAAGGTTTCAGGATACGTCGCAAAGATTGTTCCTGTCATGCCGGCATAAAGGGTATACACACCCCACCAAAGCCCTGCTGGACTTTCATTGATTGGCAGCATATGGCCGCATAAACACTGCACCATCGCCACAAGACCAAGTGAAAAGAAAGTACTTTGAATCAACTCCGCCGATTGCACTTGGTTCAATTCAAATGCTTGTGCAATCGCAATTGGTACGGCAATAGAAGCTGCGATAAAAAATGCCATCCACTGAATGGCGCCCAAAAATAGTTTCAAACAGATCACCTTCCCTTTGTCGTGACAAGACCATTAAAAATCAAAAATAGAGTCGCCGTTCCCGTCCTTCTCTTTTTGACCCTCATCATTTTGCTGAAATTTCTTCGCGCCACTTGTGCCCATGAGTTTCTCCAGCATGGCTTGATCTGTAGACACAGATGGCGCTGATGGTGTATGTATCGATGGAGGTGGTGAGATGACTGGCGACTGCGGCATTTGCGCCTGTGATGGTGCGTCGAGAATGACATCACATAGTGAAGAAATCGCTGCCACTTGACGTTTCACCTCTTCATCATTTCCACTTTGTTTTGCTTTTCGAACCGCTTCCTCCATTTTTTGAAGCAGGCTTGATATATGAATATTCAAGGGTAGACCCTCCAATCTAAAAAAATCTCTTTTCAACATTATTTTACCAAATGAACAAACCAAATGGGTTCATTTTTTCAAAGCAGTGCGCTCACGCCTCTCTAATTTGACCCCTCATCTTCATTCACACATAATAAAAGAAACAAAATCGTCTATGAAAGGATTAAATCATGAACAAGCTCACTGCTCTATTTCAGAAACAAAAAGTCTTTCAGAAGCCGGCAGTTAAAGAACGCATCCGCATTCTTCAAGACTTAAAAGCAGCAATCAAACAGCATGAGAAGGATATTTTACAGGCCTTAGCCCATGATTTACATAAATCCGAACAGGAAGCCTATACAACGGAGATCGGGATGGTATATGAAGAAATCAATCATACCATCAAGCACCTTCACAAATGGGCGAAGCCAACACGCGCGAAAACACCGCTGACTCATATCGGATCGAAAAGCATGATCATCAAGGAGCCCTATGGAAGTGTGCTCATCATTGCTCCTTGGAACTATCCTTTCCAATTGGCCCTTTCTCCATTAGTCGGCGCGATTTCTGCGGGAAATGCCGTGATTTTAAAACCGTCTGAGCTGACCCCGGCAGTCTCACAAGTGATCAGCACTATCATGAAACGTGTATTTCAAGAAGACCATGTGGCTGTCGTAGAGGGCGGTGTCGATGTCAGTACAGAGCTGCTGAAGCTGCCCTTTGATTATATCTTCTTTACTGGAAGTGTGGCAGTTGGCAAAGTCGTCATGGAAGCCGCCGCAAAGCATTTGACCCCTGTCACACTTGAGCTTGGCGGAAAAAGCCCCTGCATCGTCATGCCTGATGCCGACATCAAGCTAGCAGCGAAGCGGATCACCTTTGGGAAATTCACCAATGCAGGGCAAACCTGCATTGCACCAGACTATTTACTCGTTCATGAATCCATCAAAGAGGAACTTCTGCGAGAAATGACGGCCTGTATCCGTGACTTTTATGGTGAACACCCCGAAACGCATCCGCACTTCGGAAAAAATGTCAGTCAGCGTCATTTTGACAGACTCACACAATTTCTCTCAAATGGAACGATCGTCACAGGTGGACAGCGCAATGAACACGAGCTTAAAATCGCTCCGACCATTTTAGACGACATCACTTGGGAGGATCCCGTCATGCAGGAGGAAATTTTCGGGCCGATCCTGCCTGTCATGACCTTTGATTCTCTGCATGAGGCAGCGCATATGATCGAAGCAAGGCCAAAGCCGCTTGCGCTTTACTTATTTACAACAAATAAAGAAACAGAATCCTATATTCTAGACAACCTCTCATTTGGCGGAGGATGTATCAATGACACGCTTATGCATGTCGCTACACCTTACCTGCCATTCGGAGGCGTCGGCGAAAGCGGCATGG
Source organism: Bacillus sp. MAG717A (assembly GCF_036884855.1). Taxonomy (NCBI): domain Bacteria; kingdom Bacillati; phylum Bacillota; class Bacilli; order Caryophanales; family Bacillaceae; genus Bacillus; species Bacillus sp. MAG717A. Next base: position 1,730,636 of record NZ_CP145733.1, on the reverse strand, counting down.
GACGATATCACGGGAAGGAAAGCTTCTTTACTTTTACGCATGAAAAAAGCGTCCTGCGTCAAACGAACCGCTTCGATTTTTCCTTCCGTTATCCAAATGCGAAAAACGGACTCGACTTGGTCCGCAAATTTTTAAAATAAACAGGACGAAGGGGCTCTCCCCTCGTCCTATTTTCATTCAATATCCTTGATACACCAATTGATTTCTTCGAAACCCATTTGCTTTAAATACGTGTTTACCTTTGAAAACGGACGACTGCCAAAAAAACCGTTTCTTGCAGAAAAAGGACTTGGATGAGGTGACTCAATGATGTAATGCTTGTTTTGATCAATGCGTTCTTTCTTGTTTTGAGCATGTCTGCCCCATAACACAAAAACGACGGGCTGATCACGTTCATTCAGCACATCAATCACGCGGTCTGTCACACGTTCCCAGCCCTTGCCTTTATGAGAATTCGCCTCGCCCTTTCTCACAGTCAGCACAGTGTTTAAGAGCAGCACACCCTGCTCTGCCCAGCTGACAAGTGAGCCGTGGTTTGGAACAGGACAGCCAAGATCATCCTTTAGCTCTTGAAAAATATTTCTCAAAGATGGCGGGTGTTTGACGCCTGGCTGAACAGAAAAGCTTAATCCATGTGCCTGCCCTGGGCCATGATAAGGGTCTTGTCCTAAAATCACCACTTTGACCTTTTCATATGACGTCAAATGAAGGGCACGATACACGTCATCTGGTTTTGGAAAAACGGTCTGCGTGCGATATTCTTCCTTCATCCATTCACGTAATTCCTGATAATACGGCTGTTCAAATTCACTTTTCATCACAGCCCACCAGCTATCATTTAAAAATGGCTTCATTGTGGTTTTCCTCCTTCTACTTGCTGCGCTAGTCTGGAGATCATCGGTTTTCCATCCCACACAATCTCACTCTCTGATTCTCGTTTTTTCATCGCTGGTTCTTCTAATAATATAGCAAAGTTCGCTGTTGGCAGGTCGCCTAAATCATGCTTTTCACTTAAATCATCTAGGTAGTTCTTCCTTGTTTCACCAAGATCACTAGACTGATTTCCACCGCCGTCAAAAAACGCATAGATCACGCTGGCAGCTGGCACTCGTTTGACTCGGGCATGCTGTGATACACGCAAAAAGAAGTCCCAGTCCCAATAATGATGCATCGCTGGATCAAAATAGCCAATCTCATCGTGTATAGAGCGTTTGTACATACTGCCGGAAGGAACATATGTAGAAAAGACACGCATATCCTCGATGTCCGCTGTATAAGCAAACAAACGTCTCGACAGTGGGAAACGGGTCGCGCCTTTTTCTTCAAATGACACAATTTCTGCATCAGAAAAGACAAAATCAGCATCTTCCAAAGCCTTGCTCATGCGTTCGATATGACAAGGTGTGAAGTAATCATCATCGTCACTCAGCATGATGACGTCGCCTGTCAGCTCCCGCACCCCCACATTCCTGGCATTCACATGCTGGACATTCTCATCTAAATGAATCAAGCGGATCGGAAGCTCAGGGTAAAGTTCCTGAATGATGTCGACTCGCTCTCCTGCATCATTGACGACGACAATTTCAAAAGGTTGTACGGTTTGTCTTGTAATGGATTCAAGCAGTTCACACAGTGCGCTAAGCCGGTTATGTGTCACAATTAATAAGGAAATCTTCATATGCAGCTTACTCCTTTAATAGATTCGTCTTTTTCCATTAAAACATAAATTGGCTTTCTTCTCATGATATAAAAGGCGGTTTGATTTGACGGGAAAATGGGAATTTTTGATGAAAAGGAGTGATGATAATGGAATATATCACAGCTGAGAATAGTAAAGAAGCGAAACAGGCTATCGACCACTTTCATTCATCGGGTTCAACAAAGGACGCTGTATTTGTTTTTGCGTACGACCCAGAACGCTCTGATACCGTAACGGAGTATACAGACGCCAAAAGCATGACTTCGGTCGATCAAGGGATTTGGGATCAAGTCGCCAATGTCATTCGCACCCGGGATGATGAACTGATGACCAAAATGATGTCAGTTGGCGCCGATCAAAAGTTAGCTTTAACCCTTTTAGACGAACTGAAAAAAGGGAAATTGGTGATTTGTAAAAGGTAAGAAAGAAAGGCGTTCCGAAGAGAGGAACGCTTTTTTATGCCGTTTCATTGTGATAAATGGAAAAGCTGATTATAATAAGGGATAGAACAATAACTGTTACACATCACATTGGAGGTTCAGCAACTATGTCTATGAATAAAGCACTCACCATCGCAGGTTCGGATTCAAGCGGCGGTGCAGGTATCCAAGCAGATTTAAAAACGTTTCAAGAAAAAAACGTCTACGGGATGACAGCTTTAACCGTTGTCGTTGCAATGGACCCTCATAATCATTGGGATCATCAGGTGTTTCCAATTGATACGGCGACGATTCGCGCGCAGCTCTCTACCATTGTAGAAGGCATTGGTGTAGATGCACTGAAAACAGGTATGCTCCCAACCGTCGACGTGATCGAGCTTGCAGCTAACACCATCAAAACATACGACCTAAAAAATGTCGTCATTGATCCTGTAATGGTTTGTAAGGGTGCGAATGAAGTCCTTTACCCAGAGCACGCGGAAGCATTGCGCGAAAAGCTCACGCCACTTGCAACCGTTATTACACCTAACCTTTTCGAAGCAGGTCAATTAAGCGGAATCGGCGAGATCAAAACAATCGAACAAATGGAAGAAGCAGCAAAACGCATTCACGAACTTGGTGCAAAATATGTGGTCATCACTGGAGGCGGTAAGCTAAGCGAGGACAAAGCCATCGATTTGCTTTATGATGGACAAACCTTCGAACGCCTTGAAACAGATAAAATCGACACAGAATACACACACGGCGCAGGCTGCACATTCTCAGCAGCAGTCACAGCTGAACTAGCGAATGGATCAGACGTGAAAGAAGCCATTTATGCAGCAAAAGAATTCATCACTGCTGCCATCAAAAGCTCTTTCCAGCTAAACGAATACATCGGACCAACAAAGCATTCTGCTCATCGTTTTGACAAATAAAACAGAAAAAAGCCGATTCGCCGTTTAGGTGAATCGGTTTTTTGTTTATCGAAAGCTTCTTCTCTGTGCAAACAGCCAATCGGTTAAGCCTGGCGTCTCATAAGCAGGCGTCCATGATGCATGGTCATATCCATACTTGCTTGCGTACTCCGTATAAAGTGGCTGGCCGCCTGCTTTTTGAATAGCTTGAATTGTATTTCTCGCATAGCTGATAGGGATAATGGAATCATCTTCTGCATGAAATGCCCATATCGGCTTGTGTGCTAGAATTCCCGCCTTGCTTGGATCTGCACCCCCAGCAATAGGAATCATCGCTGCAAACAAACGAGGATATGTGATGTTCAACTGGTAGGTGCCAAATCCACCTTGTGATAAACCCGTCGCATAAATCCTTTTCTGATCAATCTGATAAGAAGTTAACACATGCTGAAGGACATCATAAGCTTTGTGTAAATCCGGTGAAAATTGAAACACGTTTGTCAGATCGATTTCATTTTGCAAATTTCTTGTTAATGCAAAGCCTCCATCCACAGCATTTCGCGCCTGAGGGGCTAATACGTACGAAGGATGTTTCTTTTGGACTTCAGGGGAAGCCCATAAAACTGCACCATCATTCGCAAGTAACTGCTTTTGATTGTCTGTTCCCCTCTCACCTCCTCCATGTAAGAACAGGACGAGAGGATAGGCTTTACCCCTCTTACGATTTTTTGGAATATACAGCCGATAAGGCATTCCTTTGTATTCGAAAGATAAAAAAGATGATGCAATGTCCTCTCGTGTGACAAACCGATAATTGTATGTAGACGTGGAAAGGCGATGACTTTTCTTGTAAACGCTTACTTTTAAAGTCGTATCTGTTTCGATATGAATGGGCTTTTTGTACAACTGACTTTGAGTTGTCGGCTGGCTGCCATCTGTTGTGTAATAAAGAGAAGCTTTTTGAACGTGAGAATGCAGAGCTACCTCTTGTGAACGATAATATTGACCAGACGGGACTGAAGCAGTTGATGCAGCATACGACGTATGATTTCGGGCAGAAGAAATGGAAGGAAAAAGAAAACTTATAGAAAATAGGACAATCATAAAGGTGATCAGGCATTTCTTGGTTGTATGGTTCATATCGTTCCTCCTGTACATGCTCAGATGAATTTTTATTTATTATTTAACATGACAATAAGAATGTCAACGCTTTCATTTAAATTTCTGAATAATCTGACCGAAATAAAAAAGCATACCCGCAACCGAGTACACTCTTTTATCCATACTTGAATGCCTATTTTTGCTGATCGGACTCTTTCGCCATTTTTCGAATAAAGGCTTCGATGGATTCAACAAATAAAGCATATTCTTTCATTTGTTTATACGTATCTGTCAGCTTCTCTTTCACTTCTTCCTGCTCTAAAGAAGGTTCACCGAGAATAGATTGAACTTGAATGAGCAATTCTTTATATTCTTCACGTTTATCTTCAACATGATCTGCCATTGTCTCCAAGCGTTTTCTAGTCGTCGGCTGCTGTTTTGAATTCAAGTAAACAACCCCTTTTTGTCCTACCGCATTTGGATAAACGTCAGCCTCAGCTGTATATATTTTAAAATGATACCATAATTCCACCTGTTATCATATATGTAAAACGTCATCAAACCGCTTTAGGCCAACCTTGTATATACACGATATAGACCTTAAGATATAGGCTGATTTAACTAGAAAAAAGCAGATCATTGATCTGCTCAGATTGTAGAGAAATTATTTTTCAAGCCGGATTTCTCCTATTTCCTTCTGACTCTTGAAGGCAGTTCTTTTTTGCTCAAATTTCATAGCTAATACTAATATGAAAGCTATTATTAAAATAATACTTAAGAAAATCAAACCGGCTTGCATTTTTCCTGTAGCATCTTTTAGCCATCCAACTGCATAAGGGCCAACAAAACCTCCTAGATTTCCAATTGAATTAATGACTGCAATTCCAACAGCTACTGTGGCTGGACTCAATATCATAGTGGGTAATGACCAAAAAGGACCTTTAAAACAATACATGGCTGCCAATGATATGGTGATGAAAATCATTGCAATAAATGGATTGGATACCATTCCTACACTGAGTAACGTTAAACCAGCTACGAGTAACGGTAAAGCTGTGTGCATACGTCTTTCACCAGTGCGATCTGAGCGTCTTGACCAGTAATTCATGACGATTGAAGCAATAATGTAAGGGATTGTAGCAATGAAGCCGATCTGGGTGTTTGATAAATAGCCAGATAATCCTTTAATAATTTGGGGCATCCAATATCCAACGCCCAGTGTACCTGCAGTATATACAAAGTAAATTAAGGCGAGGTACCACAGTTTAGGATCAGTCAAGGCCGTCTTATGACTAGTTGTTTGTTTGCCTTTCTTTTCTCGTAGCTCCTCGTCCCTTCTTAATTCTGAAATCAACCAATTTTTTTCTTCGGCTGTTAGCCACTTTGCTTGTTCTGGCCGGTCTGTTAAGTAGAAATATGTAACAAACCCTAAAATAACAGCAGGGGCGCCTTCGATAATAAACATCCAACGCCATCCAGGCACATTCATCCAATGAATATGATCAATAATTAAAGTAGAAACGGGAGCACCTATAATATAAGAAACGGCGATTGCTGTCATAAACATCGCAATTGTACTTGCTCTTTCTTTAGCTCGGAACCAATAAGTAAGGTATAGAATAATACCTGGAAATAGACCTGCCTCTGCTATTCCAAGAAGGAATCTAATGATATAGAGCTGGGTAGCATTCTGAGCAAACCCAGTTGCCATAGAAATAATTCCCCAAGTAAAGAGTATCCTAGTAATCCAAACTCTTGCCCCAAATTTTTGCATTAAAATATTACTTGGTACTTCAAACAGAAAATAACCAATAAAAAAAATACCTGTCACAAGACCAAACATTTTACTTGTTAGTCCTAGTGCTTCATTCATTTCCAATGCAGCATATCCCACATTTGCCCTGTCTAGATAAGAAATAATATAGAGTAAAAATAGTAACGGAATAATTCTTCGTGTCACCTTTCGAATCGTCTTCTTTTCGAAATTCAATTGAGAATTTTCCAATCAAATTCCTCCTTTTAAAAAGAAATTTTGATAACGCTTACATTTATCTAAAAATTAAAGAGATACTCTTACGGTTCTGTAAGATGTGTAAGAGTATCTCCATTTACCCTTCTGTTGTTTCCTCAAGACAGCGAACAAAAATGAAATATATCTGGCAAAAACGTTTATTTCCAACTAGAAACGCTCTCAATATCTGGTATACCATTAAATATTAAGTGTTTCGGTTGATAATTAATGTTACCTAACACGGTTTCTCCATCTACATCAGGAAAAGCAGTCTCAGTAGAAGTAGAATCCAGAACCACAAGGTTATTTGGAGTAAAAGTAAAATCGTCAATTCCTAACAATTTAGGAGCTGTTACCAGAACGGTTCTAAAAGCTTCATCTAGAGACAGTCCACCTACAATCATTTTAGAAATGATGTAGCTCATGTTATAAACAGGGTATTTTCTCCATGACGCGCTTGTTAAATCTGAACTGATAGTATCTGGTTTAATTCCCTCAGCTAAGCATTTATAAAAAACATTCCAATTAAAGTGTTTTCTACCGTGACCGATATCTAATACTATCCCTCTTTCTACTGCATCTAGAAATTCTTTTTTTACCTTCCCGGCAGTATTTAACACGTTTCCATCCCTTCCTTGAAATGGATGAGTGAGAATGTCCCCTTTATTAAAATATTGTGTTACCTCTTCAATATCTAGTTTAGTTTCAGTTAAATGAACCATTATTCGTAAATCAGTTCGATCGGCTGCTTCTCTTGCTAAGCGTAATAAAGACCGGTCAGTCGTTATGTCCACCTGACCTAAGCGAATCTTAATTCCTAATAAACGATCATCAGCTAAAGATGCAACTTCAACAATTCGATCCAACGAAATACTTTCTGGCTTGGTTGGGTTAGGGTTGGGATGATTGGTTAGCCCTTCTGGTAAGGCTGATAACCAAGAACGAACTGTTAATGGGCTCTTTTCCCAATAACGATTTGCTTCCTCCCATCCGTCATAGCCAAAAGTACCTGCGTCCCCAACTGTTGTTACTCCTGAGGAGAGATATTGTTTATCTGTCACACCAATCTCCGCTCCAGGTGCCCATAAATGGCAATGAAAATCGACTAATCCTGGTACAATTACGCTAGATTCAGATAAATGAATTTCCCTATCGTCCTCATGAGTAACTGTTATTCTTGTAGACTTATTTGGAATGAATCCATTCTCTGACCAGATAGAACCGCCTTTAAAATTCCATACTCCCATGCAAATACACCCCTTAACTTCATATTGATATAATAGATTCGTTTATTTAATTGTTAACAATAGCATCTTCTTTACATGCCTTGATAACATCCAACCACTGGTGATAAATCACTGACCAACATACACTCCTCTTCTTTTTGGATAGTGGAACAATCAACTAAGTGGTTCATTTCCATACACAAACCAATAAGATAGCGCTTTCAAAAAATAAAATAAATGATGCAACCCCTATCCCCAAAGGATTATCACGCACCTCAAAAAATTTTTATGATTTATCTTACGTAATAAAAATTACTATTTTTTATATAAAAGTAATGTTTATTACCAATAATTTAAATGTATGTTATCACTCATACTTAATAAAGTAAACCTTTTTTATAAAGAACAGCAGATAAAGTAAAACGAACAGTGAAGCAAATGGGAAACGATCGTTTTCCGGAAAATATAATGGAATTGATGGCGAGGGATATGTAGACGTTGTGATTACCATTGGTCCAAAAGCAAAAAAACAATGAAAATAAAAATTCCACTTATGATCAGTGGAATAAGATGAGGATGCGGTATTGGGGTACCCAATTTCCCGCACCTCGCTTATCTGATAGAGAAATGTATTCTACTCGCACCTTTCTATCAATGGTGCAGACGGCTCTGAATCTCCTTTTTTTATATGACGTGCTGTTTTTGGTTACTTTTAATTTCACATCATATTAATCATCACATGTAGGGTTCGGATCAACGACCTGCTTCTTTTTGTAAATGCCATGTCTTCAATGTCAGCTTTGTTTCATTTCTTCCACTGATGGAGATTGATTTATTTCCCGGGGAAGGAAAGTAACGTGCAGTAAAAACTTCTCGGCCACCATTTACAAAAATCTCAATCGACGATGCATCAATAAAGATATGCAGGTCGTGTAATTCCTCTATGACCGCTTCACGAACTTCCTTTGATCGATCTTCAAATCGATCCCGCTCTAATGTCAGCTTCCCTTCCTCTTTATCATAGATGATCCGTGCAGCTGCACGGATACAGCATTCAAACCCTTTCTGTGTGTCAATTTGATCAATGAATACCTCTGCGCTCGTAATATCATCTACAGGGATAGAATGAACAGAACGTTTAATATGAAAAACATGCTCTTGTTCATTGGTCCGCATGGATTGAAGTTCACTTACTGGTTTTTGAATGAGATGTCCGTCATCATCTAAACGGAGCTCTCTCGGGATCGTGAGGCAGTGTATCCATTGATAAGAAATCGTCGGATGATGCTCTTCTCCTTGATCAGGCACCCCCATCCACCCGATTAAAAGACGTCTGCCTGATTCGTCTAAAAAGGTTTGCTGCGCGTAGAAGTCAAAGCCTCGATCCAGCTCCTCAAACGCTCCATGCGTATATTGATAAGTATGATCATCCAATCTCCCAACAAAATAACCTGATTGATGGGTATTGTGATATTTTAAACCATCCGGCTTGAGCCCTTGCGGTGATACAATCAATACATCTCGGCCGTCTAACTCAAACAGGTCTGGACATTCCCACATATAGCCGAAATTGTCTAAACCATTCTTTCCACTGCCTGCAATCGTGCCTTGAAACGTCCACTTCTCTAACGTATCAGAGGTAAACAAAACAAGGTGTCCTTTCAGGTCTAAACTTTGTGCACCAAGAACCATGTACCACTGACCATTCCTCTTCCATACCTTTGGATCTCTAAAATGGGCAGTGAAACCTTCCGGCAGCATTGCCACGACACCTTTTTTCTGAAAGTGAATGCCATCCTCTGAAACAGCTAAACATTGATACGTCTCACGGTTCCCTTGTTCATCTCGAACGTTTCCAGTGTACATCACATGCATCTGCCCATCGTCTATAAATGCACTGCCAGAATAACAGCCGTTTTGATCAAACCAATCACTTGGGGCAAGAGCGGCTTCTTCGTGATGCCAATTCACTAGATCTGTCGATGTGTAATGACCCCAGAATTTTGCACCATGTCCCGTTTTAAATGGCTGCCACTGATAAAAAACATGATAAATTCCTTTCCACTGAATCAGTCCATTCGGATCATTTAAAAGACCGACTGGCGGCATTAAATGAAATTGCTGCCGGTACACATCCTTTTTAACCAAATGCTCATAGTTTCGAATACGTTCTGCTATCTTTTGACGAAGTGCTGCGTCAGTTGTTGTCATGACTGTGACCACCCCTTGATTATTTTTCGACTTCTTTTACTTTAAAAATGATGGTGAGAATAAATGAAACAGCAACAGCGATTAACATACCAATTACATAATTGACCACATTTTGAACACCGAATGGTGCTGCAATCGCAATCATCGGAATGCCTGTTAAACCATAAGCATTGGCGGCTACCTTCGTGAAAACGACGAATGCTCCGCCCAATGCGCCCCCGATCATCGCCGCAATAAATGGTTTACGGTAGCGAAGGTTTACACCGAATATAACAGGCTCGGTAATTCCTAAAAAAGCAGAGAAAGCAGCAGGAAGGGCAATTTCTTTTGTTTTTGCACGCTTGGCTAAGAAAAAGACAGCCAATCCTGCCCCGCCTTGCGCGACATTGGACATTGCCCAAATTGGCAGCAAATAGTTACGTCCAATATCATTCAGCAATCCTGCCTCAATCGCATGGAAGCTATGGTGAACCCCTGTGAGCACAATTAAAGAGTAAGCACCGCCGAAAATGAGTCCTGCTAAGAACCCTGCATGGTCATAAATAAACGTCAGCGCATTCGAAATTCCTGTACCAAGCATTCTTCCAAGCGGGCCAACAGCAATAAACGTCACAAATCCAGTTACAATCACCGTCACAAATGGGGTCACAAGTAAATCAATACTGTTCGGAACCACTTTTCTTAAATTCTTCTCAACAAGACACATGATATATACGGTCAATAACACTGGAATAACCGTCCCTTGGTAACCAAGAAGAGCTATATCAACATTGAATAAATGCATATATTCTGGTTTTGCTTCCGTCAATCCCCACGGATTAAGCAGATTCGGGTGAATCATAATTCCCCCAATGACGGCCCCTAAATATGGATTTCCGCCAAACTCTTTCGCTGCACTGACCCCAATTAAAATCGGCAAAATGATAAAGGCTGCACTTGAGAACATATCAAGCATTTGGAAGACCGCAGAGCTTGGGTCAGCCCATTTGAAGGCTTTCATCATACCTAATAGACCCATTAATAAACCACTTGCCACAATTGCTGGAATGATCGGTACAAAAATATTCGATAATGTCTTTGCAAAACGCGCAAGTGGATTCATTTTTTGTTTCACTGCTTCATCATGGCTGACAGGCTTTTGTTTCTCGTCGCCTGTCTCGAGACCAGTCTCACGAGCAAATGGTTCATACACTTTGTTGACAGATCCCGTTCCGAAAATGACCTGAAATTGTCCTGAACTTGAGAAAGCCCCCTTCACTCCTTCAAGTTCTTCAATGGCCTCTTTGTCAATCAAATCCTCATTTTTCACCACCAATCTGAGTCTTGTTGCACAATGTGTGGCACTGATGACATTTTCCTTGCCGCCTAACAGACTTGTTAATTCTTTGGCTGTTTTTTGATAATCCATGATGTCTCCTCCTTTTTTAAAGCAAAAAAGACCTAAAATTCACCAACGAGTAAAGGACATACACGTCCCCTCGTTACGCAAATTTTAGGTCTTGCCTGCCTGACAGTCACAATCCCGCGATATCAAATTTTGATGACGCTTTCATCATAGTATAAGACTGTGACATGCGTCAACCTCTTTTTTCAAATCCAATGACCCATATACACTAATAAGAGTAGTGTGCATAAAAAAAAGCCTGCATGCAGGCACGATCATTTTAAACCAATTCGGCTTCCTGCAGACGCTGGACATGCAGCGTGATGTAGCCGATCTCCGATTCAGGGAGATGAAGTCCATATTCATCTTTTAACAAATCAGCAAGTCCAAGGGCACACCGGTAAGCCGTATCATACTTTGTTTGGATAAAAATCAGCATGTCATCGTCCATGATTTGAAATGCCTCATTCGATTCCAACCTGCCTAATGCATACCTCAAATGTGTCACAAGCCGCTGATAGGAAATACTATCCTCATCAATTGAATGCTGAAAATAGCTTTCAATATGCTCGATCATTTCTTTGATCATCGTTGTATATTTTACGGTCTTTTTCATGGACTCCGTATTCATTTTGGCCGTATGAATATGAAGTGCCACATATCCTGCCTCATCGTCCGGCAGTTCGACCCCCAGCCGCTCCTTTACATAACGAATGGCATACTTTCCAATCTCATATTCCTGCTTATATAAGACTTTGATCTCACCAAGCAATTTATTATATAACACAATGCCTTTTTGAAGGCGTTCAATGGCGAAGGACAAATGATCAGTCAGTGATATGTGGATGTGATCACTGAGCGGCATCATGAGTTTACCTTCTGCATAACTGATGATATGCTCTGCCACCTCAATATGCGCTTCTGGCAATGTGGCAAGAATTTGTTTGAATTTCTCATTTTCTTCACGCACAACAAAGATTTTCTCTATTTTTTGAAGAGGAACGACGTCATTTTTCCCCTTCTGAAAAGCAATTCCGGGTCCCATCACAATTTTCTCCTGATCGCCCTCCTTTACAACCACTGCGTTGTTATTCAATATTTTATATATCTTCAAGGGGTATCCTCTCCCAGCAGATAACATTTCTTATGTGGGATTTTACCCTGTTTCACTTTTTCTGTAAAGGTAAGAGCGGACCAGCACGCGCCTCTCGCATCGTCTTCTCTTCAAGCATCATCAGACTTTGAGTCAACCGCTTCTCTGCCCTGCGTTTCTTCTTATGCTCTTCTGCCAGCTTCTCCAGCTCTCTCTCTTTCACTACTTGAAAGAATCCGGCATCCGCCGCGGCCGCCTGAAACCCTTGCTGCTTCATCATCACACCAGGGTTCACAAGCACATTCATCATGAAACCAAACCATACGCTCAACCAGCTTTTTAATTTCTTCACTGAACATCCCTCCGCTTTTCTTAGAATCTAGCAGCTCTATCAAAACAACTGCTCCTATCATATCCCGAGAAAAAAGAGAGGTTTGTCACAATCTGGGTGAAAAAACAAACTAGTTTTCAGAAGTTTTGTTGAAAAGTGCAGAAGATCATCATGTGCCTAGATGTTTCATTGAAAATTTTATGCACACGCTATCCCAAAGATAAGCACACCTTATCAACAGGGTTTATCCACATATCAACACCCTCTCACTAGATTTTGTGTATGTAAATTTTTTATTTTCCATATATGTATCTTAATAATCGAGTTATCAACAGACATTTGTGAATAAGTGCGACTTTATAAACAAAATAGTTCTTTGTAACTATGTAAAATAAGACCATTTTAGTAAAGGAATTGTTTTCAACATATTGAATACTTAATAACGGGCAGTGAATCTTTCCTATTTATCCACAAAAAGAAAGGCTATCTCCCTAAAAACACAGCTAGAAAGGGGAAAATTAATGAAAAAGGTCATATCTCGTTCTTCTGTTCTATTGTTCTCCACTATTTTTATTTTATCCACATTCTTTACCGGTCAACAGGCTGCTGCTGCTCCTTCTAACAAAAAGGCGGAACTAGAAAAAGCAGAAATCTTCGGTGAAATCAATGTCAACTCGAAAAAACAAACCACTGTCATTGTTGAATTAAAGGAAAAATCCTTAGTTGAAGCCAAGCAAGACGGCGAAGCACAAACAAAAGCCTCCCTCAAAAAATCTCGAACAAAAGTAAAGAGCGCAGCACTCAAAGAGGTAGATAAAGCGAGTGTTCGTCAAGAATATGAAAAAGTCTTCTCTGGTTTCTCTATGAAACTTCCTGCAAACGAAATCCCGAAGCTGCTTGCAGTTGATGGAGTAAAAGCCGTTTATCCGGATGTTACATATAAAACCGATGAAGTGAAAAAGGAAAGCATCCAGCTTCCAAACGAAGATGTCTCCCCGCTTATGGATAAGAGCGCTCCATTTATCGGTGCACCAAAAGCATGGGATGCCGGCTATTCTGGAAAAGGGGTCAAAGTCGCAGTCATTGATACTGGAGTAGACTATACCCACCCTGATTTAAAAGGAAACTTCGGTTTATACAAAGGCTATGATTTTGTTGATAATGATTATTCTCCGCAAGAGACACCTAAAGGAGATCCTAGAGGTGAATCCACAGATCACGGCACACACGTCGCAGGAACGATCGCGGCAAATGGACAAATTAAAGGTGTCGCAAAGGATGCAACACTTCTTGCATACCGTGTACTTGGACCAGGTGGATCTGGAACAACTGAGAACGTTCTTGCAGGCATCGATCGGGCGGTTACTGACGGAGCAGATGTCATGAACCTCTCTCTTGGAAACAGTGTCAATAACCCTGATTATGCAACGAGCATCGCTCTCGATTGGGCCATGTCTGAAGACGTTGTCGCTGTTACATCCAATGGAAACAGCGGTCCGAACAACTGGACAGTCGGTTCACCTGGCACATCAAGAGATGCCATTTCTGTCGGAGCAACTCAGCTTCCGTACAGCCTTTACAATGTGAAATTCCCGAACTATTCCACTGCAAAAGTCATGGGCTACTACCAAGAGAGTGATTTAAAAGCGCTTGACCAAAAACAAGTCACACTCGTCCAAGCTGGAATCGGTGACGAAAAGGCATTTGAAGACATCGATGTTAAAGGAAAGGTGGCCGTCATTGAACGTGGTGCCATTGCTTTTGTTGATAAAGTCGACAATGCAAAAGCAGCTGGTGCAATCGGCGTTGTGATGTATAACAATACCGATGGAGAAATCCCAGTCGATGTACCAGGTCTCGCACTTCCTACAATTAAGCTGTCAAAAGCTGAAGGAACAGCGCTTGTGAAAGCCATTGAGGCTGGAAGCAATACAACGGCTTTCTCCATTCAATTTGTCAAAGAGCTTAGTGAGCAAGTCGCTGACTTCTCATCCCGCGGACCGGTTGTGGATACGTGGATGATTAAGCCTGATCTATCAGCACCCGGCGTCAGCATTGTGAGTACGATCCCAACACATGATCCATCTCAGCCTTACGGATATGGTTCTAAGCAAGGAACAAGTATGGCATCTCCGCATGTGGCAGGAGTTGCAGCGATCATCAAACAAGCAAAACCATCGTACTCAACTGAACAAATCAAAGCATTGCTGATGAATACAGCAGAAAAACTGTTTGACGCAAATGGCAGCCCATTCCCTCATAACACACAGGGAACAGGCAGCGTTCGAATCATGGAATCACTTCAAGCGTCTTCTATCGTTTCTGATGCGAGCTATTCTTACGGCACTTTCTTAAAGGAAAAAGGCGTTCAAATCAAAACGAAGAAATTCAAGGTAGAAAACCTTTCAAAAGCACCGAAAACGTATACCATTGATTACAAATTCAATGGCAGCGGCATTAGTACAAACGGAACGAAAAAAATCACCGTCAAAGGAAATTCCACTGGATCCTTTACTTCCGCAGTACAGGTGAATTACGGAAAAACCAAAAAAGGGACGTACCAAGGCAGCATAACCATTCGCGAAAATGGCAGAAAGGTCACGGAAATCCCTACTTTATTGATTGTGAAAGAGCCAGATTATCCGCGCGTCACTTCTGTTTCCGTAGAGCCCGACAATCGTGCTGGAAGCTATGTCATTAGCAGCTACCTGCCTGGCGGTGCTGAGAACCTTGCATTCCTTGTCTACTCGACAGATGGAGAGTATTTAGGTGAAGCTGGTGTTTATCAACATGTTGATAAAGGAGAGCATCGCGTAAAATGGAATGGTACGATCAATCAAGGCCAGAAGCTTGAAGCTGGTGAGTATACAATGCTTGCGTATGCAAGTTTGAAAGGAAAATCAGATACCGTACAAACGAAGGAACCTTTCGAAATTTACCCTGAATAAATGTGAATCACAAGAAAAGCCTTGTATGAGCGGATAAGCTCATCAAGGCTTTTCGATCATATATGGAGGAAAGAGAAACTCATATTGATATGGCTATGGATCGTTTCTTTTTTTACTGCTTTTTGACGATCACCTTGGTTTATTTACTAACTTTTTTACATACGAAGCAGCCTCGTCCTTTTCATCAAGCATGCGAGCTGACTGTTTATGCTTCCTGTATCTACCCGCTCAGCCTGCTGGTGTCAGCCGCCTTCTTCCTCGCTATGATGCTGCTTTTCCCCTTTTACTGGCTGCTTGGACGATAAATATACATACGTTATGCATCAAAGGCTTCTTTTAATAAACGATACGATGTGAGCCGGTCTTGCACGTGATGTGTGATGGTCACAGCAATCAATTCATCTGTCCGATAAGCCTTGGCGAGAGTGGTCAGCTGCTTTTTCACAGATGCTGGTGTTCCAACGACCATCCTTTGACGATTGGCAGCCACTCGTTTTTGTTCATATGGACTGTAAGAATACGCCTGTGCCTCTTCATATGAAGGAAAGCCTTCAAGCTTCAGCCCCTGTTCATTGGCAAGTAAAGATAAATCTAAGCTGACAGCCAGTTTTTCTGCCTGCTCCTCTGTTTCAGCACATAAAACAAAGACTGCCAGACTGACACGCGGCTGATCACCGAATACTGAAGGTTCAAACCGATTGATATATTGCTCTACAGAATCTTCTCCACCTTCACCATTAATAAAAAGAGCAAACGTGTAGCCTGCACCTGCTTTCGCCGCAAGCCTTGCACTCCCCCCAGAGGAACCGAGCATCCAAACTTCTGGCGCGGTCTCTACCTTCGGAGAAGCAGTCAAATGAGGCAGCGGGTAAAATTCATCCGCTAGATCGTGTAAATACACCTTCAATTCTTCTACTTGCTCAGGATATTGATCACCTAAACGCTTTCGCTCACCATGATGAAGGGCAATGGATGAAATAGGCATACCACCAGGGGCACGTCCAATCCCAAGATCAATTCTGCCCGGAGCCAGTGCTTCGAGAACCCTGAAGTTCTCTGCTACTTTATAGGCACTATAGTGGGGAAGCATGACGCCGCCCGATCCAATGCGTATGTGTGACGTAACGGCTGATAAATGGCCGAGAAGCACCTCTGGGCTCGATCCTGCAAGCCGGTTTGAAAAATGGTGCTCTGATACCCAAAAACGGTGATAACCCCACTTTTCCGCCTGCTTCGCCAGTTCAACCGTCTGCTTCAAAGCCTCAGCAGGCGTAGCACCTCCTATCAAAGGAGATTGATCCAGTATACTTAATTTCATCATGCTGCACCTCTTACAGAAATCCCCCTCTCTCAAACGAAAGGGGGATGTCTTATTTATTTTCGATTAAAGCCCTTCTCTTTTACAAATTCTCCAAGAAAGGCACGCTTTGGCTGGCTAAAGCCTCGCAGCATCTGCTCAGACCACGTATCTTTTCTCTCGCCGTTTGTTCGTGCTTCATAATATGCGGAAATACGATCATCATATTCTTTTAAATAACGATCCACATGCGCTTCATCTTGCTGATATGAATTTTCATGATATATGAGTTCAACTGGCAGCCGTTCCTTTTGAGACGACTGATTAGCTGGATGCCCAACAGCTAAACCGAATAACGGCAGCACATAAGATGGCGTTTCAAGCACTTCAGAGACTTCTCTCAGCTGATTACGCAGTCCGCCAATATAGCAGATTCCAAGTCCCATTGATTCTGCGGCAACACTGACATTTTGTGCAGCCAATGCCGCATCAATGACGCTAATGAGAAAGGCTTCTGTATTCTCAAGCGCCTCCTGATGATTCTTCCCTGCTTTTTTTGCAATATGATCATGGCGTTTCAAGTCTGCACAGAAGACAAAGAAATGCCCATTCTTCTCAACGTAAGGCTGATTCCCAGCCAGTTCAGCAAGCTTGGCCTTCTTCTCCTGATCTGTTACACCAATAATACTATACGCCTGTACGTAGCTTGATGTTGAAGCAGCCTGTGCACTTTTGATCAGTGTCAGTACCTCTTCTTCTTTCAAACGCTCGTCTGTAAACGAACGAATGGATCGATGATTTAATATGGTTTCTATCGTTTTGTTCAACTCGAAGACCTCCTTGACTTCTTCTATCATAAAACAAAAACATAGGGCTTTTCAAAAATTAAAACTCGCAATAAAAAAGACAGCCTATACTTAGACTGCCCTTACCCGTTTTATTTAAATAAATAACTTTGATATTTCGTTAATTGAACGCTTGCGTTATAGGCGATCCCGAATCCAATCAGAACGGACAAGACAGAGCTTCCTCCAAAGCTGATAAATAAGAGCGGAATCCCTGTTACAGGCATCACGCCTATGTTCATTCCAATGTTCTGGAACGTATGGATCACAATCAAGGCTGTATATCCGACGCAGAAGAATGATGCAAATCGGCTATAAGGATGTATTCGGTCAATCAGCACGACCAGCCGGTAGATCAAGAAGAAGAACATGATCACAACAAACGCACAGCCGATAAAGCCAAAGGCTTCACCTATAATAGAGAAAATCATATCCGTTTGTGCTTCAGGAACATAGACCTTTAAGTTTTTAATGCCGTTCCCAAAAATCTGACCTGCACCAATGGCCATAATCGCCTGCTCTACTTGATATTTATCAGATCCAGATGCATCCTGCGTCTGTGCTTGGTTGGCTGTCGAAGAACTATCAGGCAGCCAAGCGGTAATACGGTTGATCTGGTACTGCTGAATGCCGATTGTTTTCGCAAAATCAGGGAATAAGATGATCACGGCTAAAATAGAGGCAACTAAAAGCACAACCACTGAACCGATAAGAGAAATGAGTTTCCAATTGATCCCTGATAAAAACACCATCACGACGACAATAAACATACAAACAGCCGCAGTCCCTGCATCCTGCAAGAAAATTAGTCCAACTGGTACAGCTGACACCCCAGCAATTTTTAATAGTAGAAAGATATCATCTTCTAATGTCCGTTTTCCTCTAGGGCTTGACTTGCCGATGACAGATGCGAGCATCATAATCAAACCAATTTTCATGAACTCTGAGGGCTGAAGTGTTCCAACCCCTGGTATCACAAACCAGCTTTTTGCACCATTTTTAATTGGAGCAAAATCATGACTTCCAATTTTTGCAGGAGCAACTTTCAGAAAAAGTAACAGCAGTATGCCACCTATAAAAATATAGAGACTTAGCTTCTCTAATTGCTCCAAATCAAAATAATTTATGGCTACAATACATATAACTCCGACCATGTAGTAAATAATCTGCCTCGTCCATGCATTAGTTCCATACTGCCCAAATTGACCCGCAGCATAAATCGCAATGACACTGATGGCAAAGAAGGCTAAAAATATAAAAATCAAATCTCCTTGATAGTAAGGAGATGTATTCTGCTTGTTCATGAACTAACCACCCTTATTACAAAACATAAACGCCCTTATTTATATTAGATTGAAATTTTCACAAAATCAACTCACCTTAAATATGACGGAAGATACATCCGAAAGGTTCCATTCAATTTTCAAAAAATGAAATACTTTTCATCCTAACAATAGGAAAAAATTCCTCTATACACTTTTCATTCAACCGATCTCAAGTCCTTTAAAAAGTTTATTTTACAGATTTTAAGGGGAAAATTCAATGACCTATGTGGCGATATGAAAAGTAAACATCAGATGAGATAAGCTGCACTGAGGAATGAGGATTAAAACCATTTTGTATGGAATAAGGCCCATTTTCCAATTATTACGTTTACTTCAAAGTCAATTGTGGTATAATACCTGTAACAAAATGTTCACAATATCTCCTAAAAACAGACACAATTGCATCCTGACCTCTCATTTGATTTGAACATCAACTTAAAAAGGAGTTGGATACGATGGATATGTTCTTTGCGTACCTATGTATTGCAACGGCTACACCCCTGTTTTTATGGCTGGAAAACAGAAAGATTGCATTAGCATCTATTCCACCCATTATGATTATGTGGATTTTCTTCGGTCTTTACATGACAAGCAGTTTATCTCCAGCAGGACATACCTTCATGATCGCATTCTTTGCCATTAACGTGATTTTGGCTCACATTGCAGCGTTCCTCATCTACGGACTTCCATTCATTCGCAAAAGATTCAGCAGCAGATAGATATCGCCCAACTATTGGAAGCGTTATCACCATTATGATAAAAACCACTCACCTTCAAGAGATGAGTGGTTTTTTTATTATTTCTCTGAATGCTCAGACTGCTTTGGTGCAGACGGTGAATAACCGTCTTTACTGTTCTCTCCGTGGCTGTAGTGAGCCGCAAAGATCCAAACAGATCCGATGACGAAGATAATCGCACAGAACAGACCAAACAAAGTATTTCCGACTTGAACAGTTCCGTTCTCGCTCTCTGTCATGTGCATAAACATGAACAGCTGCAAGAATGCTTGAATGAACGCAAAACCAAAGATAATCCATAGTTTTGCGGAACTGCCAATTTCAGCTCCAATGGCAATCCAGAATGCTAAGATTGTCAGCACAATGGATAGGATGAAGCCAACTACGTGTTTCCAAGGGAAGTGTTCGTGCTCTGCTGAGGAATGTGTTTTTCCAGCCATATCACAAAAGCCCCCCTAATCCGATCAAGTAAACAGCTGTGAAGATGAAAATCCATACAACATCAAGGAAATGCCAGTATAGACTTGAGATAAAAATCTTCGCTGCTGTTTGTGGAGTTAATCCACGTTTTTTAATTTGGAACAAGATTCCGGTAATCCAGAAGATACCGATCGATACGTGTAGTCCGTGAGTTCCTAAGAGTACAAAGAATGCAGACCAGTACGCACTTGTATGGATGCTCGCACCCTCATGTACATAATGGAAGAACTCAAAAATCTCAAATCCAACGAAGCCTGCACCTAGAAGCAGTGTGAGAATCGTCCAGATGACAACCCCTTTTGTACTTCCACGGCGCATTTCATGAACGGCAATCCCACATGTAAATGAACTAACCAATAGCAGGAATGTCATGATCAATACAAGTTTCATATCAAACAGCTCAGCTGGTAAAACGCCACCAGCTGTTCTGCCATGTAGAACAAAGTAGGTCGCAAAAAGTGTTGAGAATAACACGATTTCCGCGCCAAGGAATATCCAGAAACCAAGGATGTTTAAACGTCCGGTTTCAGAGCGATATTCAAGCGGTGCATTTGCATAGCTGCTATCATTATGTCCCATTACTTCTGCGCCTCCTTATTCTTTTTCTCTGTTTCGATTACTTCTTCAACAGGAATATAGTAGCCATCGTCATATTCGAATGAACGTAAAATCATCGTTGCGAATACACCGATTAAGCCAATAACGCCAATCCAGTACCATTCAAATACAAGACCGAATGCACCAAGTCCAAAGAATGCAGACATGATCAGCGGTCTGCCTGAATTGTGCGGCATGTGAATTTTCTTGAATTCTTTTTCAGGATGAACGTCTACATTGTTTTGCTTCCAATGATGGAATGCATCTGGTGTTGTCACTTCTGGAAGTGCTGCAAAGTTATAATGCGGCGGAATTGCAGAAGATGTCGCCCAGTCAAGTGTACGTCCTTCTCCCCAGCTGTCTCCAGACACTTCACGTTTTGCGTGTCTCCAGCTGTAGTAAATGTTGTAGCAAAGGATGATGAATCCGATACCCATCATAAATGCACCAATTGTTGAAATAAAGTTTAGTGCAGTCCAGCCATCTTCTGGTCCATACGTATAAATACGTCTTGGCATTCCTTGCAGTCCTAAGAAGTACTGCGGGAAGAAACAAATGTTAAATCCGATCATGAATACCCAGAAGAACCATTTGCCGATTCTTTCGTTTAACTTGTAGCCAAACATTTTTGGATACCAGAAAACAAGACCAGCAAAACAAGCAAATACAGTACCTGCGATTAATACATAGTGGAAGTGGGATACAAGGAAGTACGTGTTATGGTACTGGTAATCCGCAGCTGCCATCGCAAGCATAACCCCAGTTACACCACCGATTACGAAGTTCGGGATGAAACCAAGTGCCCAAAGCATTGGTGATGTAAAGCTGATACGGCCTCGATACATCGTAAAGAGCCAGTTAAAGATTTTCACACCTGTTGGTACAGAGATCGCCATTGTTGTAATCGAGAAGAATGAGTTAACCGCTGCACTGTTCCCCATTGTAAAGAAGTGGTGAACCCACACAAGGAAACTAAGAACAGAGATTGCCACAATCGAGACAACCATCGCTTTGTAACCAAACAACTGCTTTCTTGAGAACGTCGCAAAGATTTCTGAGAAAATACCGAAAGCCGGCAGGATAACAATATATACCTCAGGATGTCCCCAAATCCAGAATAGGTTCGCCCAAAGCATCGGCATACCGCCTGCTTCGAGTGTAAAGAATGCAGAACCGAATAAACGATCAAATGTCATAAGTGCTAAAGCAACTGTTAGTACAGGGAATGCAAAAACGATGATGACAGACGTAATCAATGTTGTCCATGTAAACATTGGCATACGCATAAGTGTCATACCTTTTGTACGCATTTTTAAGATGGTCACCATGAAGTTAATACCTGTCATAAGTGTACCAATACCTGCAATTTGGAGCCCGAGCAAGTAGTAGTTCTGTCCAGGTCCTGGTGAGAAATCATTTCCGGCGAGCGGCATGTAACTCGTCCAGCCTGCACTTGGTGATCCTCCAATAACGAAGGAAATGTTGAACAGCATTGCTCCGACCATGAATGTCCAGAAGCTAAGGTTGTTCAAATAAGGGAATGCAACGTCACGTGCACCAATTTGAAGAGGAACAACGACGTTGATTAAACCAATTAAAAATGGCATCGCCATGAATAGAATCATGATCGTACCATGCGTTGTAAAGATTTCATTATAGTGGTTTGAATCTAAAAACGTATTATTAGGAAGCGCCAGCTGCGCGCGCATCATCAGTCCGTCTACCCCACCGCGGAAGAACATAATCACAGCAGCAAGGATATACATGATTCCAAGCTTTTTATGATCAACTGATGTCAGCCATTCTTTCCAGAGCCATTTCCACTTTTTAAAGTAGGTTAAAACAAACACGATGGCAATGGAGGTAAGAGCGATAGAAATTTGCGCACCAAGAATTAATGGGTCTCCAGTTACAAAAAACTCATCCCATTTTAAATGCATAACGGCCTCCTCCTTTCCTTAGTCAGTTTATTCTGTTTCTAGTTTTCTTTTATAGTTCTTCACATTCTCGAAAGGATCTGTCTTGGAATGCGGAGAAACTGCTTGGTAACCTAAACGTTTGCGTGCTTGGAGTGCATATTCAGAATCCTCTCCGTGCTTCGCAAAGGATAAATGTGTTGATGAGAATGTCTGCACATCTGCAGCATCAGGAAGCATCAAGTAGTCATACGTTTTCTTCGTTAACTTCGGTGCTTCTTTCTTCGTTTTGTTTACCCATTTATCATAGTCAGACTGCGTCATCGCATTGACTTTGAATTTTTGCTGAGCAAAGCCCTCACCTGTGAAGTTGGCGTTTCTTCCTTGGTATGTGCCCACTTCATCAGCTTGAAGATATTGTTCCATTTCCATTCCAGCCATCGCATACTTCTCCCCGCCTAGCTGAGGAATCCATAGGGATGCCATTGTATCAGCGGAAGTGATTTTGAATAAAATCGGCTGATCTTTTGGAATGTTTAAGTAGTTCACTGTCTCAATATTTTCCTCTGGATAACTAAAGATCCATTTCCAATCAACAGCTGTCGCATAAACGACAAGTGGATCTTTATGGCTTGTTGCTTGAGGTGCCTCTTCCAAAGAGTAAATTGTTTTTACAGTTGGAATAGAAAGAGCAGCAACGATTAATATTGGGATCACTGTCCAGACAACTTCTAGAAGCGTATTCCCGTGTATTTCTGGGTTATAAGAGGCGTTTCCAACGTCCTTACGCTCACGGTATTTAACCAAAATGATGGTAAACAGTACAAATACCGCACCAACGATAAAGAGCATGAATCCGATAGATAAAAGGATTAAGTCTTTTTGTTGTGCTGCGACTGGTCCTTTAGGATCTAAAACAGCGATATTGCTGCAACCTCCTAATACAAAAACACTCACGAGCATCGCTAATAAAAGCATAGGTTTAATGGCTCTGAACAAGAAGATCACCATCCTTCCTTAAATAATGTATAAATTGCTGAATAATTGTGAAAAGCCATCTGCCTTCGAAAACTTTTCTTCCCTTTGTAATGCTATCAAAATCTGTTAGAGTTAGCTTCCCTTTTTTCAAAAGTTCATTTATTTTTCAACAGATTTCTCTTAAAATGTCATAAATTCGACATAAATTTATATTATTGCACACACAATAAATTACTAGGATTTTGAAAAGTTGAGAGTTGAAGGCAAAGGACAAACAATCTATAACTTTGTCAAATTTAGGTTTACCACAATAAAAAAGTTTGGTCAAATTTCAATTTAACTTAATGAAATTTTATCTAGGTAAACAATTTCAAAATAGGTATCCCCACATTTAACAAAAACCTTACTCATTTTAACGCAAGTTGACAAGAAAAGAAAGTATCGATCCTCTAACTATACGCTGTAAGAATTGGTAATCATGTTGAATATGTGGAATCCCACTAAATGACTTCCAGCAAAAAACCGGCTCAGCGCCGGCATTCTGCAATTATTCATCTCTTACTAAAATATCAGGGCGCCTATAGATGTCCCCTTCATGTTCAACATCAATGTATGTCCACTTGCCTGTATAGGTTAAAAAGCGGTTCCCCTCTTTCTCTACGACTATCGTATCCTCTGATTTCAATCCAGGCAATGAAGGGTTCCATGTAAACACTTGATGCAGCTGAATTTCTTCCTTCGATGAAGGAACTGCAATCATTTCTCTAGACACAAAGCCCGTTTTCCCTCCTTGATGAAGCTTTTTCCAGCTATCGGGGAAGCCTTCATTTTCATACTGAGCAATACCTGCTTTCAACACGTCTCCCAAAGTCTTACCGGGGCGCGTGGCGGCATTCATGACCGTGTCAATTCGTGCAAGCCGCTCTTTGTTCTCTTCAAGCTCCTTTGGAAGCTGACCGAAGTAAACAGACCTTGTGACATTCGCCACGAGTCCGTGCCGTTCAGCACAAAGGACAACAAGCGCATGCTTTTGAAGTTTTTTGTCTGTTGGAATTGGATGACGGTATTGATGAATCCGGTCATCTGTTGCCACAAGCAGTACCTCTATCGTCATTCCCTGCGCGATCGCTTTTTGAGCCGCAAGCGATGCGATTTCGTACTCTGTCTGTCCTGGAACGATTTCTTTACAGACATTCTCTACAATGACTGCTGTTTCATGACAAAGCGTTTCATATTGGCGGAGCTGTGATGCGGAAAGAATGGATCGAACTTGCGACAAATCCGGCTCGATCCATTCGAATCCATCCATTTGAATGTCTGACCCGATTCGTTTGTCTTTTGTGAGTGTTTGAATGTGTGTCGTATCATCCTCATACCAATCCATCGTTACTACTTGAAATGGGTGATCGATATACGCCATCTCTTCTTCAATGATCCGCTTTTCTTCCATTTGATTCACAATGAGGACGATGTCGTCTTTTAACACAAGCAGCTTACACACGCCCTCTGGTGTATTTAACACGATATGATTTCTTCTTCCTCCTGTCAGCCAGGAGAAGTTATTTCGCTTTTGAATTAAGACACCGTCGAGCTGTTTTTCTTCCATTATTGTTCTTACTTGTTCAATCATCTAATCACCTGCCTATATGAGTGTATGAATGAAACGTTTAAAAGCTGTTTTCCCTTGCTCGGTTCTTTTAAACACACCCGCCTGTGAGAGAATTCGAGAAAAAATCATGCCGACTTCTTTTTGTAAAATGGCTTCTGTATTCTCCACTGTAAAGGTGTTCTCTTCAAGCAGACGCTTTGCCCATGCTTCATGTTTCGTGATAGCAGGACGGGCTTTGATTTCTTCAAGGGGGTTTTGGGATAACAGCGCTTCTTTTAATTGGCTTAATTCCTCTGCTAATCTACCAGGAAGAACTGCAAGACCCATCACTTCAATTAATCCGATATTCTCTTTTTTAATATGATGGACTTCTTCGTGCGGATGGAAAATTCCGTCCGGGTGCTGCTTGTTTGTACGATTATTACGCAGCACTAGATCTAATTCATAGTCATCTCCATGTCGGCGTGCAATTGGTGTAATGGTATTATGCGGCGTCTCTCCTGTATGAGCTAGCAGCTCCACTTCTTCATCTGAATACATTTTCCACTCGTTTAAGATAAAGTCTGCGGCGTCTGCAAGCGTCTGCCTATCGCTGCTTCGAAGGCGGATCACAGACATCGGCCATTTCACAATCCCGGCCCTCACATTCGGAAAGGCACTCAGAGTAAAAACATCTTCAAGCTTCGCTTTCGCCATCGGAAATTCATGCGCACCGCCCTGAAAATGGTCATGGCTTAATATACTGCCCCCGACAATCGGAAGGTCAGCGTTCGATCCGATGAAATAATGCGGGTATATATATATGAAAGAAAGCAATCGTTCAAAGGTCTTTTTGGTGATACTCATCGGCTCATGTTCGCCTTTGAACACAATGCAGTGCTCGTTGTAATACACATAAGGTGAAAATTGTAGAAACCAAGATTCATCTGTGAGTGTCACAGGAATAATCCGATGATTCTGTCTCGCTGGATGGTTGATCCGTCCCCCAAACCCAACGTTTTCTTTACAAAGGAGACAAAGAGGATATTGTTTTTGACTAAGCTTTTTGGCTTCAGCGATTGCTTTTGGGTCCTTTTCCGGCTTCGATAGATTAATTGTGATCTCCAGCTCGCCATCATCTGTTGGTGTAAACCACTGCACATTTTTGGCGATTCTGCCTGTATGAATATAGTGTGCGTGCTGCTGCATTTCATAGAACCAGCTTGTAGCAGCCTCTGGCCCTTCATACTGGCGTTTCTCTTCAAACTTTGCGTAGATGACACTTGGAGGCGCAACCAAGCATCCCATGATTTTCGCATCTAGTAAATCGCGATACGTATCCGTCCCCTCAAGGATAAGGCCAGTCTCTACTGCCCAATCCAGCATCGGCATTAAGATGTCTTCAAGCTCCGCATCCCCTGAGACTGTTCTTGGCTCAGCTTCATCCAGCCCAAGCACCTCAAGCAGCCGATTTCTCGTATAATCGATATCTAGTGGTGTAATCAGCTCTTGATTAATTCCGTATTGAATCAGCTGTTCCAGTTTTTCAAAAATATCAACCGCCATTCTCTCTGTCCCCTCTCTTGCCTGCCTGTTTACGCGCTATTTACTCTGGTAGCCGTCAGGATGCTTCTGAAACCAATCCCACGCACTTTGAATGATGGTGTGAAGGTCAGCATATTGAGGTGTCCACCCTAATTCTTGCAGCGCTTTTTCAGAAGAAGCGATCAGCTTTGCTGGATCTCCTGCGCGTCTGTTAGCCACCTGTGCTGGAATCGCATGCCCCGTGACGTTTCTTACAGCCTCTACTACCTGTTTCACAGAGAAACCTGTGCCATTCCCTAAGTTATATGTTGCACTTCCTTTTCCAGCGCGCAGACGATCAACAGCTAAGATGTGCGCCTCTACTAAATCCATGACATGAATGTAATCCCTAATACACGTGCCGTCCTCTGTCTCATAATCATCACCGTAAATCATGATCTGATCTCGTTTTCCTAAAGCCACTTGCAGAATGATCGGAATGAGGTGTGTCTCAGGCTGATGATCCTCTCCGACAAGTCCTTCTGTATGAGCACCAGCTACATTAAAGTAGCGAAGCACAACGTATTTCATTCCATATGCCTGCTCAGACCACTTCAGCATTTTTTCAATGGCAAGTTTCGTTTCTCCATAAGGATTGGTTGGATTCGTTTCATCGGTTTCAACGATCGGCACACGCTTTGGTTCACCATACGCAGCTGCGGTTGAAGAGAAAACGATGTGTTTCACATCAAATTCATTCATCACCTGAAGTAAGACTGTTGCTCCTCCAACATTGTTGTCATAGTACTTTAGCGGGTCTGTCACACTCTCACCAACAAGTGAATCTGCGGCAAAGTGCATAACCGCTTCTATTTGATGCGTTTTGAAAACCTGTCTTAAAAAATCTTGATCTCGCAAATCTCCCTCTTCTAAAACAGCTCCCTCCAAAACAGCTTCTTTGTGGCCTGTCTGCAAATTATCCACTACTACTACTTGTTCACCTTTCGCTATAAGAGCCGCTACAGCATGACTGCCAATGTACCCTGCTCCCCCGCACACTAAAATCGTCATTACACTTCCTCCTTCGTGAGTTCTCTTGCGCCGCCTCCAATTCCAGCTGTGTAAAAAGAGGCTTGAATACCTGTCTTCTCTTGATAAATCGCACCCGTTTCTTCTATAAACGATGCCAGCTGTTTTTCTTGCACAATACTGATCGTGCAGCCGCCAAAACCCGCGCCCGTCATACGGGAGCCAATTGTTCCAGGATGGAGCCAAGCGGCTTCTGCCAGAGTATCCAGTTCAAATCCAGTCACTTCATAATCATTCTTTAAAGAGAGATGAGATGCCTTCATAAGCGCACCTATTTCTTCCATTTTATCATCTTTCAGAAATTTGACTGCTTTTATGGTTCGGTCGTTTTCTGTCACCACGTGTCTTGCACGTTTGCGGCATGTTTCATCCTGTATCAAGTGGGCATGCTCGGCAAATTCATCAGCCGTGAGCTCACATAAGTGGGCAAGATCGATTTCTTTTCGTAAATCGTTTAAGGCTGATTGACACTCTGACCGGCGTTCATTGTATTTGGAGTCTGCCAGTGTCCGCTTTTTGTTTGTATTGGCAATGACAAGCGCCAGTCCCTCTTGCCGAAACGGACTGTATTCAAAATCAAGGGTATCGCAATTGAGCAAGATGGCATGATCTTCTTTTCCAAGAGCGATTGAAAACTGATCCATGATGCCGCAATTGACGCCAATAAATTCATTTTCTGCACGCTGCGAAAGGAGGGCAAGACGGGCATTTGAAACGCCGAATGAATGCCATTCATTGATAAAGACAGCGGTGACAAGCTCGATGGAGGCAGAGGAAGACAGCCCTGCGCCATTGGGAATATTGCCGCCATATACAATGTCAAAGCCTTCTTCTATCTTCATCCCTGCTTCGATAAACTGATGGAACACGCCCTTCGGATAATTCGCCCAGCCGTCCGGCTCTAAGTAAGCGATTTCAAAAAGATCGAATTCTTTCACACCATCGCCATCAAAGTTCAAGGAATACATTCTCACGCGGCCATCTGACCGCTTTGCACATGCTGCATATGTACCGAGAGTGAGCGCACAAGGGAATACATGACCTCCATTGTAATCTGTATGTTCTCCAATCAAGTTCACTCTTCCCGGGGCAAAAAAATAGCGAAGTTCTTCTTCTCTATCCCCAAATTGCTGGTGAAATGCCGTGCGTAACATATCGATCATATCCATTCCCCTTTTCTCTTCTGATATTCTTATTTTAGTTGCCTGAACTGCGTAAGTTCAATGGTAAAAAAATCGTTAAAAAATACCCTTTTTTTGCTGTGAATGGTACGATGTGATATGAGGTGTACCATGATTCAAAATAGAAAAAGGTTGTTTTTTGCTGTGAAGGAGGTTTTCCAATTTGAAGAAGGAAGCATTTGCATTTCGTTTTCACCATTCTGATGTTACATTGCCGGCACAAATATGGTCTGTTGGCTGGGAGGTTCAATCATCTTCGTTATACAGCTGGAATGGCGTGGAGCGGAAGGATCAGGGCAAGTGCATCTTTCAGCTCACACTGTCTGGACACGGCATGATTGAAATCGGACAGAAGCGGTTCAAAGTCTTGCCAGGGCAGGCCTTTCTTGTGAAAAGTCCAAGTGCCTATCAATATTATTTTCCAGAGGACAGTGAGCATTGGGAATTTCTATATTTGACGCTTTATGGGGAAGCCTGCGATCTTTGCTTTGACCAATTTATTGATCAAGGAAAGCAGGTCATGCGTTTTCATCCTAATTCCAAACCGATCCGCCTGCTGAAGAAAATTTATGATGAAGCCAGTGAAAGACGGATTACCAATCCATTTGAGGGGTCTAGCCTTGCTTATCAATTTGTCATGGAACTGTATTCATATTTGCCAAAGCTTGAGGGACAAATGGAGAAATGGCCTGAGCCCATCGTTCAAGCGGCCTTGTTTGCCAGCCATCATTTTCACGAGGAAATTGGCCCAGACGATATGGCAGCTGCGGCACGTTTATCCAAAAGTCATTTTACGAGGGAATTCAAAAAGGCCACTGGCTTCACACCAATTCACTACTTAACCAATATCAGGTTAGAGAAGGCGGAAACATTATTAAAAACAACGAAATACTCGATTGAAGAAATCGCCATACAGTGCGGCTACCGAAATGCGAATTACTTGAATAAAGTCTTTCGAAAGAAAATCGGCATGTCTCCAAAGCAACTGCGGGAAACAAGCGATGCATAATAAAAAGCAGCCGCTTTATCATTGGCTGCTTCTTTTACGCTTTTGACAGGTCAACATGAATTCTCCCTTGTCTTAAAACAATGGTCATTTGCGTATCAGGGGTCATTAAGTTTTCTAAAATGTCCGTTGCCGTTTGAAGCGCAATGTCCATTCGGTTGATCTTTTCCTTTTCTTGTTCCGAAAACGCTTCTGGATGTGCGGTCATTTCTTTGACTAGCCTCAGCACTTGTTCATGCTGCTTTTCTGTTTGTTGATATATGGCATCATATAAGTCGTCTGGCCTGCTGCTCATTTCACATCACCTATCTTTTTTTATGTGTTAAATCGCATCTTCTTTTGTTTTCTTGAAGACGAACCACTTACTGGCGACATAATTGACCACCACAATCACAAAGTTGACAAGAATTTTTGCGACGGTTTCATTGAGCGCCATTTGGCTCACAAATAAAATCATCAGCCCCAGATCTACACCTAGAGACATGAGACGGACACTAAAAAATGAAGAAAGCTCACGCATGAGGCTTTTTGTGTCACGAGCCTTTTGCTTGAAGACATACTTCTTATTGGTGATATAAGCAAAGAGCACAGCAAATACCCATGAAACAACCGTAGCTGTTTTGTAATCCATGGAAAACATCTCAACGAATAAATAGAAGCTGACGATATTGACAATGGTTGTACACACACCCATCACAAGATACATGACAACTTCTTGATACTTTTGAAAAAGGCTATACATGTCTTTCTTCATTCCTTCTTGGTGGTTTCTGTTTCTTTTAGAATACCATCTTGAGAAGAACTTCCCAAACGAACAATATGTACGTCCTGCAAAAGATGAAATTTGTTCTACTCGATGGCAAATGTCAGCACAATCGGTTTATATGAGTCAAATGTTTTAGGTCTTTATCATTATTTTAATTTATAATCTTTCAACTGACTTTACAATTGTTTATTATTAGAAGTAAGATTTCAATATTTATGGGTTTTTTAGTCATTTTTTTAGGGACGTGGTAGGTGATAGATTTTACAAAATAGGTTAAATGTCATCATTTTTCGACAAAAATTTATTTTGCGCTGTTTTTAACCACACGTACAGTTACTAGACGGTTTGTTCAAGTCATTGGTTGCAGTGAATATGTCTTATTGAACTGGAGGATATTATGGATACGCAAGTGAAAAGAAGAGTTGACGAAGAGTGGGTTTATTTGATTCAGGAAGCGAAAAAAATTGGACTAGGCATCGAAGAAATACAAGCTTTTTTAACATCCAACGGTGATCAGAAGATGATAAACAAACCGTAAATCAACGCCGTTATCCTTTGTCTTTCAGACTGCTTTGGCTAAAAGTTCTGACCTGTCAATTGACCTTTCGAAAATCCTTTCATGACGATACGCTACAATAATTGAACACCTCTCCATACCAATCCCTTCACTCAATGGGGTTCTGTCTTTCTATATTAGGAGGACAGTCCACTTCCCGTTCTCTATATGATTCCTTTTTAGTTGCATTCATGAAAATTGTCCTTCTCTCGTTATAAAACCAAGCTGCCCACCCATATATTAAGCATGAAAACAACGAGAAAGCAGAAAGGTGGGTAGAGCGTGAGTTCAGATTCCCTTTCGTATTATCACCAAAAAAAGGATCAGTATTATCATGGGGTAAACCCGGTCATCGTCAGTCGTATTCGCGCGGAATGGACGTCTTTGTTGGATATCGGATGCGGCACAGGCAAGCTTGGAAAAGTCCTGAAACAAAAGGGCCGAACCATCTATGGCATTGAGTCATTTGAAGACGCAGCAAAAGAGGCTGAGCAAGAGCTGGATCATGTTCTCTGTGGAAATATTGAACAGATGGCTCTCCCTTATGAACATGAACAATTTGACTGCATTATTTTCGGAGATGTCCTCGAGCACTTATTGGACCCTTGGGCCGTTTTAAAAAAGGTGAAACCCTTCCTTAAAAAAGAGGGTGCCATCTTGTCATCTATTCCAAATATCGGCCACATTTCAACGGTTTTAGAATTACTAGCCGGCAGATTTACTTATACAGATGCAGGGTTAATGGATCAAACACATCTACGCTTCTTCACGCTCCACGAAATACATGCACTCTTTCATTCAGCGGGTTTTCGCATTCGCGAATTCGAGGCTATTCGCGTACAGCATCCTTCCTATGCAAGCGTGTTGAATGATCTACATGAATTACTCATGAAACACGGCATTCGTTCTGATTTTCATGAGGCCGCTACAGCCTATCAATATGTAGTCGAGGCGGTTCCATTTCATGAGTAATCCGACCATCCTGTTTGTTTTATGTGTAAATGATGAATCGATGTTTCAAGCTTGCTTCCGGCAGCTCGCTTCGCTTCCGGCTCCTCATGGATACCATGTGGAGGTCTTACCAATCAGACAGGCATCAAGTATGACCTCTGCCTACAATGAAGCCATCACTCATCCAGCTCAGTTTAAAATTTATCTTCATCAGGATACCTTGATTGTCAAACAGCATATGCTGCTTGAGCTCATCCCCCTTTTTTTACAAAATCCATCACTTGGCATGGTTGGCGTGATTGGAGCAGAAAGCGTGCCCGACAATGGAATTTGGTGGGAGAGTGCTGATTGCAGGGGTAAAGTCATTGAATATCGCTACGACACCTATCAGCTGCTTTCGTTTGAAGGAGACCGTCAGCAGCCCGAAGTGCAAGATTATATCAAAGCTGCGGCTATTGATGGTCTATTCATGGCAACACAATACGATGTGAGGTGGCGTGAGGACCTCTTTGACGGCTTTCATTTTTATGATGTCTCGCAGTCCTTTGAATTCTCTCAGCAGGGCTATGAAGTTGGAATTGCAAAACAAGAAGAGCCTTGGTGTATTCATAAATGCGGAGATCATTTTGATGCAAAAGCATATGAAAAAGCGAGAGAACAATTTCTTGCAAATTATCGATAGAAAGCACCCTTTTCGGGTGCCTTTTTTATGATATACTGTCATAAACAGCCAGATCGTCTCATATGCATTGGAGTACCTTGTCCCTAATTCGTACAAAGGAGGAAACAATGGCAGACAAAAAAGTTCATTATAAGAAGGTTGCCGCTTCAGAGGATTTTCGAAAACTTCTTGAGGAAAAACGCAGATTTATCGTACCGATGACGATTTTCTTTTTTCTCTTTTACTTTTCACTTCCGGTTGCTACATCCTACTTCACCTTTTTGAACACGCCGGCAATTGGCGCGATCTCATGGGCTTGGTTATTCGCCCTCACACAATTTGTCATGACCTGGGTTTTATGTGGACTTTATGCAAAAAAAGCAGCTAAGTTCGACAATTATGTAAGCGCTTTAAAAACTGAATCAAGAGGTGATGACGAATGAGCATGACCGCTTTTATTTTGTTCGTAGCGATCGTAGGTCTCACATTGGTCATCACATATTTTGCTGCGAAAAAAACAAGCAATGCGAGTGATTTTTACACAGCAGGCGGAGGTCTGACTGGGTTTCAAAACGGCCTTGCCATTGCTGGCGACTATATGTCTGCTGCATCATTTTTAGGGATTGCTGGAATGATCGCGTTAAACGGATTTGACGGTTTTTTCTATAGCATTGGTTTTCTAGTAGCGTATCTTGTCGTTCTTTACGTTGTGGCTGAACCGCTACGAAATCTAGGGAAATATACGATGGCCGATATGATCGCTGCACGATTTAAGCGCCCTGCCATTCGAGGGGTTGCCGCCTTTAATACCATTACAGTCTCCACTTTTTATATGATTGCACAGCTTGTTGGAGCAGGTGCATTAATCAAGCTGCTTCTTGGCATTGATTACTGGATCGCAGTGCTGATCGTGGGTGTCCTGATGACCATTTATGTCGTGTTTGGCGGCATGATTGCGACCAGCTGGGTACAAATCACAAAGGCTGTGCTTCTCATGCTTGGGACGCTCATTATTTCTCTGCTTGTGTTTGCAAAGTTTGATTTTAGTCTGCTGAAGATGTTTGAACAGATGAAAACTGCAACCCCGCTTGGTGAATCGTTTCTTCACCCGGGAAATAAATATGATGTGCCTTTAGAAACCTTGTCTCTTAACCTCGCCTTAGTGCTTGGGACAGCAGGTTTGCCGCACATTTTGATCCGTTTTTACACAGTAAAGGATGCGATTTCTGCGCGAAAATCGGTTCTTTCTGCTACTTGGATCATCGGGATTTTTTATTTAATGACGGTTTTCCTTGGCTTCGGTGCTGCTGCCTTTGTTGGAACAGAAGCGATCACAGCAGCAGATGCAGCCGGAAATATGGCCGCGCCTCTTCTGGCACAAGCCCTTGGAGGAGATTTATTATTTGCCTTTGTTTCCGCTATCGCTTTTGCGACCATATTGGCAGTGGTGACTGGTCTTGTTTTATCCGCCGCGTCAGCTTTTGCCCATGACTTTTATAGTCAGATTATCCGCAAAGGAAAAGCGAGTGAGCGGGAGCAGGTGAAGGCGGCACGCTTTGCTTCAATCGGCGTGGCGATCCTCTCCATCATTCTTGCATTATTTGCCCAGTCCTTAAACGTCGCTTTTCTTGTGTCTCTTGCCTTCGCAGTCGCAGCGAGTGCGAATTTACCTTTGATTATCTTCACTGTTTTTTGGAAACGTTTTAACTCTACGGGTGCCATTGCCGGAAGCTTAACAGGCCTTCTGAGTGCACTGATCATCGTCTCGCTCAGCCCAAGCGTTTGGGACCCATCAGGAGCAGCCATCTTCACAGGAGAGCCGCTCATCCCGCTGTCGAACCCTGGGATTATCTCGATTCCACTCGGATTCCTTGCCGCATACTTAGGCACGATATTCTCGTCTGAAAAAGCAGATGAAGACACCTTTACGGAAATTCAAGTAAAGGCACATACAGGCATGCATATGGATACTGATTCATAAGGAAAAGCCGGCTGCTTAGCCGGCTTTTTTGTGTTCTTCTGTTCAAGTCTCAGTAAGGTATAAATTGGCTTTTCAACTTATTTTTATACTTCTCTAATCTGGCAACCCTTCTAAACGTGATGAGAGAGCAGCATGTAATGATGATTAACAGAATTTCATGAACTTCCCCTATGTTATCAACCACATTCTTCATCTCTATCCCTCCCCGTAATGAATCTATTTATCGTTATGAATTCCCTGCAAGATGTCATTCCTATGTTATCATGTTATACACATACTGGAAATTATTTAAATCGACACGAAAGAAGTGGGATGACGTATGCAAAGGATTTATTCTGCAAAATTATTATTCGAATCCATCTCATCACCAAGCAATATTCCCGATAAAATCTTTGAAGAACGAATCGTCTTGGTAAAAGCTAAGAACCAACGTCAAGTGAAGGAAATAGTCAAACAAGGCTTCCCAGAGGAAACCTATGATAATGCCGAAGGTGGCCAAACTAACATAAAATTAGCAGCCATTCTAGATATTTTTGAGCTTGTAGATCACTTAGAGCAAAAATCACTACACTTGAGTGAAGTATACAGCCGCCACCTTATTTTTGATGAAGAAACTTCTGTTCAAGAAGCCATCGAGGCCTATTCTTTAGACAAATAAAAAAGCCGGCTGCTCAGCCGGCTTTTTAATAGCGCTGGAATAACTCTGGGTTTTTCGGAACGTTTTCTAAATAAACGATCTTCCCTTGGTCGTCCAGCTCTGCGATATCAATTCCTTCTCCTGTATAGACACGGCCATCCGAAAGCTTTCCGCACACGGCCCAGTTTGTTTCATACTTTCCATCTGCTCTTTTAATCCATCCATCCCACATATGCTTAATGTCATCATGTACGTGGAAAAATGTGTTCAAAAATTGTGTGAATGCTTGGATTCCAGGCTTCTGGGCGCCATTTAAGACAATCATGACATCGTCAGAAAACAATGCCAGCAATTCATCCAGCTGCTCCTGCCCTTTTCCTGCTTCATCGTATCGGCGAAAATACGTATCGAGCACTTCCATGTTCATTCTCCTTTATTTACATATCATTTCGAAAACAATCGAACTATATAATTGTACACAATTGTTTCTCGCCTGTCTATTTCACCGACATAAGAAAAGACATGAATTGATTCAATCCATGTCTCCTTCAGATCAAAGAGATGCTTTTTCTTCTTCAACAAGTGATTTCAGCTTTTCTGCTGCTTTTTTTGGATCGGTGCTCTGGCTAATGGCGCTAATGATGCTAATGCCATCTGCCCCCGCTTGTATGACTGGAGCCGCATTGTCGTATGTGATCCCTCCGATACCCACAATCGGAATTTGAAGGCCATGACGGCGGACTTCAGTGATCAAAGACACCCCCTGGACACTGCGTGTATCCTTTTTCGTTTCCGTTGGATAGACTGGGCCCATCCCGACATAATCTGCTCCGTCTTTCATGGCTTGTTTCACTTCATCTAAGTTATGCGTCGACACGCCTAATATTTTATTCCCGATCCTTTGTCTGACGTCTTGTGCGTTTGTGTCTTCCTGTCCAACATGAACGCCATCTGCATCAAGATCAATCGCTAGTTGTACATCATCATTCACAATAAAAGGAACATTTGCTTCTTGGCAAAGCGCTTGAATTTGACGAGCCAATTGTTTCTTCTCTTCACCCTGCAAGGCTTTTTCACCCTTTTCACGAAATTGAAACATGGTGATTCCTCCTTGAATGGCCTCTTTCACAACATCAAGCGGCTGTCTCGTTGAATTTGCTGTTCCCATAATAAAATAAACCGATAATTGCTGTTTGATTTGCTGTTGATCAGCCTTTGTCATGTGAAACTCCCCCTAATTTCCCTAGTGTCAGCACATCATCGCCGGTTGTGTGTGATAGTGCGTTTAACAATTCCATTTGAAAGGTTCCCGGTCCTTTATCCTTTGTGTGCAGAGCAGCCTTTTCAGCTGCCACACCATAAAACAGCAATGCAGCGGCCGACGCATGAAGCGGCCGTTCACCTGCTGCACAAAATGCTCCAATGATAGATGTCAGCAAACAGCCGGTTCCTGTCACCTTGGTGAGCCATTCATGTCCATTATGAATGGACAACACCTCATCTCCATCTGACACCACATCGACTTTTCCTGTGATCACCACTATTGTCTGAAGTACAATGGACGCTTGTTTGGCTAATGCCGATACATCTCCATTCGCCGCTTTCGCATCAACGCCTTTTGACTCCCAGCCATCCACTCCAAGTAAATGAGCCACCTCAGCAGCATTCCCTCGGACAACGGTCATTTTTACTTTCTCTAACAGCTGTTTAGCCGCATTCGCTCGAAACGTTGTCGCACCGACGCCGACAGGATCTAACAAAACAGGTACACCTTTTTCATTGGCGGCTTGTCCAGCGAGAATCATGGCTTCCACCGTCTCCTTGGTCAGTGTGCCAATATTAATCACAAGTGCATCCGCTAATTGTGCCATTTCAGCCACTTCTTCTTTGGCGTTTGCCATGACTGGCGAAGCACCTAAAGCAAGCAGTCCATTCGCTGTGAAATTCGTCACGACTTGATTCGTGATATTATGAACGAGTGGATTTTCCTCTCGAACCTTCTCCAATAAATGAGACGCGCGGCTTGTTTTCATCTGTATCATCCTCCCTTTTACTCTGCATCCCACACGTAAGATTTCGTATGCTTTAACCATTCTCTTGCCGCAAACGACAAATAACGGTCTTTTCGCCAAATGACACCTAAATGCCACGGGATCGATGGGTTTAGGGAAATGACCTTTACCTTTTCAGGATCAAGATCACGGCAGATTCGTTCTGGCAGAAGTCCAATCCCTAAGTTTTCAGCTACCATTTCACTAATGAAATCCCACTGAGACGTTTCATAAATGACATTTGGCCGGAATCCCGCATTCATACATTCATTCAAAATCCGGCTGTGCAGAACAAAATCTTCTCTAAAGAAAATAAACGACTCTTCCCTTAAATCAGCTAAATGTACCTCCTCACGACCGGCCATCGGATGGGATGGATGCGTCACGAGCTTCATGTTCTCTTTAATAATGGTGTACGTATGAAAAATTTTATCATTTGCAGGCAGAACAATGACACCAATATCTAACGACCCATCCTCGACCCCTTCCTCTACTTTAATGGAGCCGTGCTCGACCAATTGAAATGTGACATCTGGATATTGCTGGCGGAATTCACCCATGACATTTGGGAAGAAACTTGACCCAATCATCGGGGGCAGTCCAATTCGAATATGCCCTTTTTTCACATTCATTAAATCATTTAATTCGCTCGTTAAATTCTGAAATGACTGTGTGATTTCACTCGCCTGTGTATACATGGTTTGGCCAGCATCTGTCATTTCAACCTGCCGTCCATTTCGGTAAAACAACTGCACCCCCAGCTCATCCTCCAGGTTTTTGACCATCTTGGAAATGGTCGGCTGTGATACGTAAAGGGACTGCGATGCTTTCGTGAAGCTCTTTAACCTTGCCACTTCTAAGAAATATGTTAAATGTCTGATGTCCACATGCTTCATCCTTCCTATAGACAAAAGGAATAATTACTATTCAATATATGTATTTTACCTATAACTGAACGTGCTGTACACTTTAAAGTAAGCTCATCAATTGGAACGTTGTCATGTTTTTGTGAAACACTGAACAATTTATATAGAAAAAGGAGTGAACAGAAAGTGAAATTGCTCAAAACGCCGCTGATTGCTGCCCTTCAGATTATGGTCTTGTTTATTTTTGCGAAATTCATGAATGTGCTGGCGGCCTTTTTGCATTTAAGAATCCCGGGCACGATCTTAGGCATTCTTGTCATTTTCTTATTACTTCATTTTAAGATCATTCAATTAAAATGGATAGAACTTGGCGCCGTATGGCTGCTCGGAGAACTGCTGCTTTTCTTTATTCCATCAGCAGTTGGTGTCATTGATTATGGAAAACTGCTTTCTCAATCTGGCACAAGTATTGTCCTTGTCGTCTTACTTAGTACGTTTGTGGTCATGCTTTCAACTGGTATCATGACGCAAATGATTGCGAAACGAAAGGAGCGAAAAAAGCTATGTTAGTTGGCGGACTATTTCTGATTTTAACTGTTCTTTTATATCTCGGATCAAAAGCGGTGTACAAACGGCATCCAAAGGTTTATGTCTCACCATTACTTGTCACTCCGCTTGTTCTTGTCGTCTTGCTGTTAATCGTCAACATTCCTTACGATGCTTACAATCAAGGCGGGAAATGGCTCACGAATATGCTGCAGCCTGCGACTGTTGCTTTTGCCATTCCTTTATATAAGTATTTTCATATCCTGAAGAAGCATGCAGTGGAAATTCTTTTGAATGTGGCTTGCGGCTCTATCATTGCGATTTTATCTACGGCATTTATCGCCAAGTTATTTCATCTAGACACAGGCCTTATTGAGAGCCTTGTCCCAAGATCGGTCACAACACCTGTAGCAATGAGTGTGTCAGAAATGATCGGCGGCATGCCGTCCGTTACGGCTGTCTTTGTCATTTTAACCGCACTGTTTGGATCGATTATCGGTCCAATGGTGATCCGTTACTTCCGCATCGATAATGACATTGCCATGGGCGTCCTGCTTGGAACAGGTGCACACGGTGCAGGAACATCGAAAGCCTTTGAAATGAGCTCCGTCTCAGGGACGATCTCAAGTGTATCGATGATTATTTCAGCCATTATTACATTATGTGCAGCGCCGATCCTCATGTCGTTTGCCTTATAAAAAAAGCTATTTCCCTTATAGGAAATAGCTTTTAGATTGTTGACAAAGTGCTAAAATGTTCTTTATTTTAGCACTTTGTCTTCTTTTCAGCGTGATAGAAAACCTTTGCAGTCTAGGAAGGACGAGTACCGGAGCGGAGCGAATTTGACATTCGTGAGCACCGGAGCGCAGACCTGCGGGCGAATGCGAGGGTTTGTCTACACGCTGAAAGCCATTCCTTATCGGAAATGGCTTTTTCTTATGCTTGTATGAAGACAACCTTTAAATAGTTTCCTTCAGGATAATTCTTCGTTGTACGGAAATCCTCAGGAAGTGTATATTCTTCAAGTATCCGATAGCTTTGCCCTGATTCTTTAAAGGCCTGCGCAATAAACCCTTTAAATTTCTTCATGCCAAATGCACTGCTATTCGTTGATGCCACAATGACGCCGTTCTCAGCTGTGATTTGCATGGCTTCTTTTAATAGCTTCTTATAATCCTTCGCCGCACTGAATGTGTGCTTTTTCGTTCGTGCAAAGGAAGGCGGGTCTAAGATGACGAGATCATATGTCCAGCCTTTTTTAGCTGCAAACGGAAAATATTTAAAGACATCCATGACTTTGATATCCTGCCCGTCCAAATCAATATCATTGACTTCAAACTGCTCAGATGTTTTTTTCAAGCTGCGATTTGCAACATCCACACTTGTCGTACGGCTCGCTCCACCAAGCGCAGCTGCTACTGAGAAAGCACCTGTGTAAGAAAACGTATTGAGCACAGTCTTTCCCTTTGCATAACGATCTCGAATCGCTTTTCTCACATGACGCTGATCAAGGAAAATGCCCGTCATCGCACCATCATTTAAGTAAACTGCTACGTTCATGCCGTTTTCTTTCACAATGAGAGGAAATTCACCTTTCTCTCCCTTCACAAAATCATCATCTTCTATATACTGTCCAGACGTATCAAATCGTTTCTTCTCATAAATACCTTTATAGTCTGGATAGACGTGCTCGAGTGCAGCCAATACTTCTGCCTTTAATGTATAGACTCCTTCGCTATACCATTGGATGAGGTAGAATCCGTCATAATGATCAATCGTGACACCGCCAATACCATCCCCTTCTCCGTTGAACACACGAAAAGCAGTCGTCTGTGCATCACGAAATAAATGCGTTCTGCTTTTCGCTGCCTGCTCAAGCCTAGAGACAAAAAAAGCTTGATCTATTTTTTCGTTATCATCAAAGGTTAGAACCCAGCCGATTCCTTTATTTTGTACACCATAATACCCTTTTCCTAAAAAAGCGCCTCGCTCATCCACCCATTCAATGAGCTCGCCTTCCCGTACACCGTTCACATGCGATACCGCATCTTTGGAAATGAGCGGATATCCCTTTTTCACTTGTTCCGCAAATGTTTGTTTTAATGAGATTTTTTTCATTTGTGTCATCCTTATCCTAAATTGACTCTCTCTATCCTACCATATGAATGTATACGTTACTTCTATTATGATAAGATGAGGAGAAAAATATCAACATGACATAGAGGAGGCACTTCTTTTGACGACATTACGCTTAGATCATACAGGTATTATGGTTTCGAATATTGATCAATCGATTGATTTTTAT
This sequence comes from Bacillus sp. MAG717A, assembly GCF_036884855.1. Taxonomy (NCBI): domain Bacteria; kingdom Bacillati; phylum Bacillota; class Bacilli; order Caryophanales; family Bacillaceae; genus Bacillus; species Bacillus sp. MAG717A. The sequence continues at coordinate 1,689,413 of NZ_CP145733.1, read as the reverse complement.
GAAAAAGTGGTGGGGATGAAATTAAAGGACCGCATCACTCATACAAATGGAGTGATTGAGCTTGCATTTCTCGGTTTTAAAGATGAAACCGAAACGGAAATTGAGCTCATCCAAGGCTACAGCAGTGACCTGCCATCTGAAGGGAAGGTCCATCATCTCGCCTTCACAACAGACAATATTCACGCTGAATTCAATCGTATTCAAAAGCTGCAAATTGAATTAATCGATGAAGAAATCACGACATTACCAAATGGATATTGCTACTTCTTTTTCAGAGGACCAGACCAAGAATGGATCGAATTCTTCCAGCGCTAATATTTCCTAGGAAATCTATCTCCCATTTATTCATAAAAAAGAGTAAGAGCATATACAATGCCCTTACTCTTTTTATAACACTTTACTAAGAAATGATTTTGTACGCTCATGCTGCGGGTTTCCAAAGAGGGCTTCCGGTTTGTCTTCCTCGACAATATATCCGCCATCCATAAAGATGACACGGTCTCCTACCTCTCTTGCAAAGCCCATTTCATGTGTCACCACAATCATGGTCATGCCTTCGACAGCTAATTGTTTCATTACAGCTAATACATCCCCCACAACTTCAGGATCAAGAGCTGATGTCGGCTCATCGAATAATAGTACTTTCGGATCCATTGCCAATGCTCTTGCAATGGCGACACGCTGTTTTTGTCCACCGGATAATTGGTTAGGGTAGCTTTGGGCTTTGTCTTTTAAGCCGACTTTTTCAAGCAAGTCTAACGCTTTTTCGGCCGCTGCCTTCTTTTCAATGCCTTTTACCTTTATCGGTGCGATCGTAATGTTTTCTAAAACGGTTTTATGAGGGAATAAATTAAAGTGCTGAAACACCATGCCTACTTCTTGTCGTACTTTATTGATATTTACCTTTGGGTCCGTAATCGTGTGTCCGTGGACAATGACTTCTCCAGCAGTGATATCTTCTAATTTATTGAGGCATCTTAGAAACGTGCTTTTCCCTGATCCAGAAGGACCAATGACGCACACTACTTCCTTTTCCTCGATGACTGCATTAATATCCTTTAAGACTTCGTGATCGCCAAAGGATTTCTTTAAGTTTTTCACCGTAATCATACTCATTTGATATCAAATCTCCTTTCTGCGTAGCTAGCCAGTAGAGAAAGTAAATAAATGATCACGAAATAAATGACACCGACAATGAGCCAGACATTCAATGGATCAAATGTAGCCGATGCTTGAACTTGTCCTCGCTGCATAATATCGGCAATCCCGATAATAGATAAGAGAGATGTATCCTTCAAGCTGATGATGGCCTGGTTTGTAATCGCTGGGAGCATGCGGCGGAATGCCTGCGGAAGGACGATAAAGCGCATGTTTTGTCCCCCTGTAAAGCCTAATGAGCGCGCAGCTTCTGTTTGCCCTTTATCAATGGACTGAATCCCTGCACGAATAATTTCTGAGAAATAAGCGCCTGCATTAATCGCTACTGTAATAATACCTGCGGGCACTCGATCAAGCGAAATGAATTCAAGTGTATTCAAACCAAAATAAATGAAGAATAGCTGTACGATAAATGGTGTGCCTCGAATGGCATTCACAAAGACGAGTGCGATGAAATTTAAAATTTTAAATGGTGACAGACGGAATAATGCCACAATTAACCCGATGATAAAACCTAAAATGATGGCAACAACAAAGATATATAAAGTGGTTTGCAAACCATCCATTAAATATGGAAATGCATTAATAATTGTATCCATGTTTCTCCCTCCCTAATTCACATACGGCTGACACATAAAGAAAGCGCGCTCGGAGCGCGCCTCGCTTGTGTTATGACTTCAAATATTTATCAATAATTTTGTCATATTCACCGTTTTTCTTTAGGTTCTCCAGACCTTTATTGATTTTCTTCAATAGGTCTTGATTTTTCCCCTTCATGACAGAGATACCATACTGGTCTCCATTCAAGCGGTCTCCAACTGTTTTCAATTTTAAATCTTGTTGTGCGATCGCATACGTAATGACAGGATAATCCTCAATTAAGGCATCTGCATTTCCGTTTGATACTTCCTGGAACATAGATGGGCTGTCATTAAATTGAACGACTTCATACCCATATTTATCTGCGTTATCAGATGCGAACTTTGCACCAGTCGTCCCGTTTTTAACAGCTAGCTTTTTCCCCTTTAAATCATTAATTGATTTGATACTGCTGTCCTTTTTCACAACAACTGTCAGCCCAGCGTCGAAGTAAGGATCTGAGAAATCTACTTTCTTCTTACGCTCATCTGTAATACTCATCCCGCCCATTCCAACATCAAGCTGTCCTGCCTGCATTGCTGGAATGATACCTGAGAAGTCCATAGCTTCCAGCTTCACTTTGAAACCTTGATCTTTCGCGATTGCATTAATTAAATCAACGTCTATGCCTTCATATTTACCGCCCTTTTCAAATTCAAATGGCGGATACGTTGTATCTATCCCAATTTTATATGTGCCTTTGCCTTCTCCCGAACCACTGTCCGACTTTGATCCACAGGCTGCCATGACAAGCACAACAATTAGTCCCATGATCAATAACATCGATTTCTTCATAAAACACGACCCCCATTGTCAGTTTTGTCTAAATATTCGCAATAACAATAATACTATAACACGCTAAAGCTATAGTGTGTGATATTTTTTATCAATACCAAAGATCCATACAATTCTAGATCAATAGTCTCTTTAAATTTTACTTTTTTGCGAATAACTCATTTTATTCTAAAAGAAGAGTCATTCACAATTATAATGTAAGATAATCTTACAAAAAAATGAGGCAGCACCTTGATAAATGATGTTTCTTTCTAGTATACGAAAGCAAACTCAACAACCGGCTTCCTCTCTTTATTGATATTGTAGTATATTTTTTTCAAAACCCTCTTTTTACCTAAAAATATGTAAGCGTATACAAAATGTCACTGTCTCCCTATTTCTTTCACTACTGGTTGAATTTACATCAAAAAACATGTTTTACAAACTGCATGAGAGAGCTTAAAATATAAGAAGATACTGGAATATGGAAAGTTGATTCAAAAGAACGGATTTTGATAGATGAAGAAAGGAGGATATGAATTGGCAGAAGCAGGTGTTTTGTCGTCCGTTGATGTAGCAAATATGCTCAATGATTGGTATGTCATGATGAAAAAAAGAGAGATACAAGGTGCCATCCAGTTAAAAGAAGACATTCTTCAAGCGTTTGATCGAATGGAAGAAAATCAAGACGTCTTACTTTACTATCAACTGCTAGAGTACCGTTTTAAAGATCTAATAGAAGATACAGCTTCGTTAGATCATAGTCTTTTTGTTGATGAAAATGCCATCCGTACGGATGATATGCTCAGCTATTATTTCTATTTCTTTAAAGGGATGTATGAAATGCGCAGAGGCAATCAGGATACAGCATTTCACCATTTAAAATTGGCCGAGGATAAATTAGATCTCGTGCACGATGACATTGAAAAAGCCGAATTTCATTATAAAACAGGGTGTCTTTACTATAATATTAGGTCCACGCTTCTCTCTATCCACCACTTAAAGATGGCTTCATCTATTTACGACGCAGATCCATGTTATGTGAAAAAATCAATCAGCTGTCAAATGATGCTTGCTTTGAATTATGCGGATCAGTCGAAATATGATGAGGCAGAATCGTTGTTCGAAGAAGTAATTCATTCACTAGAACAGATAGAAGATCCAGATTTACTTGGACACGCCTATTGCAATGCAGCCTTTATTAAAAGTCTAAGAAATGAATACAGTGAAGCTGTGCCACTCCTAGAAAAGGCTTTAATGATAGAAACATTCGAAACCTCTTCTCCAGGCGGCTATTTACTTGCCATGTACGCCTACACAAAAGCACTATTTAAGCTGAAAAAGCCAGGTTTGTTCCACTATTATGTACAGCTTTCACTTCAAAAAGCAGAAAATTTAAAACAACGAAACATTTCACTTAAATTATCCATTTTAGAAACACTTATGATTCAGCCAGACAACATGATTGAGCAAATCAAGTCTTATTGTGATCAATTAGAATCGATGAATTTCCTTGTTGACCTTGAAGCTATTTGTCAGGATGCAGCTGCTTACTTAATGGATCTTGGACTTCATGAAGAATCCTCTTATTTTAGAAACAAGGCGTTGTCCTTAAAAACTTGTTAAGAAAATGGAGTGATGTATGATGAAGAAATGGCTTATCACAAGTGCGATTTTAACCCTCTTGATAACAGGTGTTTCTGTTGGTACTTCCATTCAAAAAGACAGCCAAACTGCACAATCTCAAGATATCATTCAACAAAGAGACCGTGGAACCAATCCTTAATATGAAAAAAGCAGCTGTTTTGATCACAGCTGCTTTTTTATGTGTTAATCAATTTCTCGTTTGATATTTTGCATTTTTTCATCTAAGTAATGGGCAATATCTGCGGCTTCCTTCAGTTCATCAGTCAGTTGATGAGGAACATCGTTTTGCAGTTTATAATAGATTTTATGCTCTAGACTCGCCCAAAAATCCATCGCTATGGTCCGCACCTGAATCTCAACCTTTACATACTCCACTCGATTCGTTAAGTAAACAGGTATCTCAACAATTAAGTGAAGACTTCTGTAGCCATTTGGTTTCGGATGTTGAATGTAGTCCTTCACTTCAAGAATTTTTAAATCCTCTCTTTGCCTCAATACATCCATAATATTATAGATATCTTGAATAAAAGAACAGATGATGCGGACACCTGCGATATCATGGATATGCTCCTTGGCACATTGTGTCGTGATATCGCATCCTTTTCTTGCTAGTTTATTCACTATGCTTTCAAAGGATTTGATCCGTGATTTTGTATGCTCTATAGGGTTATGTCCATGGATTAAATTATACTCCTGGCTGATAATCGAAAACTTTGTATCCATTTCATCTAATGCAAATTTATATACTAATAGTTCATTTTTCCAGTCTTCCATGACATTTTTCAAATCTTCAACATGAGTTGCTGACATATTCATTTTCTTTGTCATCTCCTTTTGGGAAACGGCAGCTGCACCGCTTTCCGTTTACTAGACGGAGAGAGGACTCGAATGGTTTTAAAAAAAAGCAGTTAGCCTCGTTGTTTGTAATATGTCAGCGCCAGTGCAAGAGCCAGCACAGAACCTTTCACAATATCCATTGCATAATAAGGAACAGACATCATCACAAGCCCATTTTGTAAGATCCCGATGAGTACAGCCCCGATAAAAGTACCAAATGCGTTTGGCTTACCTGCTCCCATGACCGAAAAGCCGATAAAAGCAGCCGCTACTCCATCCATTAAATATGGTGCACCAGCATTAATTTCTGCTGTCATCACCCTTGATGCCAGCACGATACCTCCGATCGCTGCAAATAACGCAGAAAGCAGATAGGCCGCAATTTTGTATTTGTTCACATGAATGCCAGACAATCGAGCCGCTTCCTTATTCCCACCGATGATGTACATGAATCTGCCATGCTTTGTGTAGGTCATGAAAACATGCGCAAATAGAACAATGGCAGCCATAATGAGAATGATATATGGCACCTGTCCGATTTTGCTAAAAAAGGCAGGGATCGTTCCCGTTGAAAACGTGCCATCGGGCAGCACCATATTTTCAGAAATGGTCGCCCCTTTCGTATACGTTTGAGCCAGCCCTTGAATGATAAACATCATGGCTAATGTCATAAGCATATCTGGAATTTTCATTTTGACGATCATCCATGCATTTAACAGACCAACAATGATAGAAGCCGCTAGTGCAGAAAGGATTGCAATCAGTGGGTTTTGCGAGAACCATACGAACATAGAAATGACAATGGCATTTGACAGCGTAGCGACTGATCCAACTGATAAATCAAAACCGTTTACTGCCAATGAGATGGTTAAACCCACCGCAATGATGGTCACAATTGAGATAGACCGTAAAATATTGATGATATTTCCCGATTGCAAAAACGCTGGATTCGCTGCCGCAAATACCACAATCAACACAACAATGGTTAAAATCGTCCCATATCGATAAAAGAAATCAAACAGATGAAAGGATGGCCGCTGTTTTTTGATTTGCTGCACAGGGGCTGGAATTTGTTGTTCGCTCATGATTGTCCTCCTGTTGAATGATATAAAAGCTCCTCTTCAGTCGTCGGTGCAGTCATTTCCCGGGCAATGCTGCCATCATATAAAACGTATACTCGGTCAGCGATACCTGCAATCTCTGACAGCTCACTCGACGCATAAATGACAGATTTTCCGCGGGCGGCAAGCTCTGCGATCAAAGTGAAAATATCTTTTTTCGCTCCAACGTCTACACCTTTAGTTGGTTCATCAAAGAGATACACATCTGCCTCAGCCAGCAGCCATTTTCCGATGGCAACCTTTTGCTGATTTCCACCAGATAGGTGCTTCACCTTTGCTTCAAGAGACGGCGTTTTGACACCAAGCCGTTTGACGATGTCGTCTGCTCCCTGCTTTTCCTTCGAACGATGTAAGAAGCTGAATATCCGTGAAAATGATTGAAGACTTGCAGCCGTTAAGTTCCACCCCACGCTCTCTTCAGTCAGAATCCCTTCTTTTCTCCGCTCTTCAGGCACAAGGGCTATTCCAGCTTTCACAGCTTGATGAGGTGATGTGATGTGAATGGTTTGACCATGCAGCTGCACGATCCCTGTCTTTTTTTCTGTGGCACCGAAAAGGGCTTTGCACAATTCTGTTTTTCCAGCACCGACAAGTCCTGCGATCCCGAGAATTTCTCCTTTTTTGACATAAAAGTGAATGTTGTTTAATTTTTGTTGATCGTTTAGTTCTTTCACTTCCAGCACAATAGGTGCATCTTTCAGTGGCCTGCGAGACGGGAATTGCTCCTCTAATGGTGCACCTAGCATTTCTTCAATGACTTTCTGAGGATTTGTGTCTTTGACAAGGTGAGCTGCGACATCCGTTCCATTTCGCATCACTGTCAGTTCATCACAGATGGTAAAAATTTCGGGCATGCGATGGGAGATAAACACGATCCCTGTCCCATGCTGTTTCAGCCGATCAATCATTGAGAATAATTTGCTTGTTTCTGCATGACTAAGCGGAGCTGTTGGTTCATCTAAGATTAAAATGCTGCATTGAATGGAAAAGGCCTTAGCAATGAGCACCATCTGTTTTTCAGCAAGGGTCAGATCGCTGACAAGTCTTTTTGTGGAGATGTCGATGTCCATTTCTTTTAATAGCTGAGCCGCCTTGCGATGCAGCTCTTTCCAGCTGACAAATGTTTTTTTCTCAATCTCATGCATCATCATATTCTCGCCAACACTTAAGTAGGGAACAAGAGCCGTATCCACTTCTTGATGGACCGTCTGCACACCATATGAGGATGCATCCTTTGGGGTTTGAATGGTTGCCGCCTGGCCATTGATGTGGATGGTTCCGTCGAAGTGGGAATGAGCGCCAGAAAGAACTTTCATTAACGTGGACTTCCCAGCACCATTCGCTCCAATTAGTGCATGGACCGTCCCTTTTTTTAATGTGAAATTCACTTGATCTAAAGCTTTGACCCCTGGGAATTCAATTGAAATATTTTTCATACGAACAAGCGGCGCTGTCATAGGTGTCCTCCTTCTCTTGATATCATCTGAAAAACGAAACACCCTCTATGGAAAGAGAGTGCACGTCGCTTATTTTGTATAATGCTTCTTCAAGGTCTTCATCCAATCTTCCTCAAAAGCAGTCGATGAACCGAATCCCTTCACTTCGTCTGCAAGATTGACCATGTTAATGGCTTTTCCTGCTTGTTGAAGCTGCTTTTGCGAGATGAGAGAGGCCTCAAGGTCATAGGAAGATGGTGTTTTCTCACCAGCTATTTTCTTCGCAAGAATCCTCACGTCGACTGCGCCGATGAGCTTCGGATCAACCGCTGCTGTGTACTTCCATGGACTGTCCTTCGCTGTCATTTCTTGAAGATCAGCATTTGACACATCAATCCCATAAATCTTCACTTCTGTTCTTCCTGCTTCCTTTAACGCTCTTGCTGCCCCAATGGCAAAGGCATCCCATGTGGCAAAAATAGCGTCGAGCTTGCCCTTTGGATACTTATTCAGCATGGCTGCTACTGCATTTTGCGTTTGAACAGACGTATCAGAAGAGGCAATACCAAAGCGGTCAAGCTCCTTGATCCCTGAATGTTGTTTGAGCGTTTCTTGATAGACCTTATTTCGTCTCACCATTGGCGGGAATCCATCTACCCACAGGTACGCAATATTCGCTTTTCCTTTAAAATCAGACACGAGCGCGTCTAATGATTTTTTCGCTAATTGTTCGTCATCTTGAGACGTCACTGTGACCCCTTTGATGTCCTTTAGCTTAGGATTCGAATCAAATGCTACAACTGGAATGCCTTTCGCTGTGATCTTTTTCACATCAGCGACTGTCGCCTCGTCGTCCCCGTGAGAGATGATAAAGCCATCATAATTTTCTTCCAGCGCCTGAGAGATGGCATCATGGAACTTCGCTGTATCTCCATTTGCGGTGTAGACATCTACCGTAAAGCCGAGTGCTTCACCTTCTGCCTTCGTCCCAGCTAAAAATTGAGCTGTATGATCGTCTCCTCCAATTTTGCGGATCACTTTAATTTTTGCCCCCTGTCCCTTTGCAAATCGCTTCGGTACATTGTCAAAAGAGACTTTTTCGTTTGCATTTGCCTTTGAGCCTGCACTTGATCCAGTGCCGCAGCCAGATAATAGGACGGTTAATGCCGTTAATAAGACAAGAAATGATGTAAAATGCTTACGCTTCATTGCTGTTCCTCCTCAAGTTGTTTTTATTTTTCACATCGGAAAACTAGGTGAAAAAGTAGGAATACGCCTGTAAAACAAGCATTTGATTCGAAAAAGAGACGAAAAAAAGCCTCTCTTGGAAAGAGAGGCTTGATCACCGTTGCATGAAACATGTATCGGGAAGTCTTCCTCTCTTATCTGTCAAAGCTGTAACAGCTTTGCAGGAATTAGCACCAATTTCTAAAATAGAAACGGTTGCTGGGCGTCATAGGGCCAGTCCCTCTGCCTCTCTTGATAAGAGATCCGTTATGAAATTTGTTTTCGTTGAAATGTCTTCTTTACTTTAATGTGATGTCACATCAATGTCAATGACTTTTTTGAAAATTTCTAAAATATCATCAGCTTCCGATGATTTTCTTAGCAGGTGATGATTTCTTCAGACGGAAATCATATTTTTTCTCATTCACAAATTGTGGGTTGAGATGTGCTGATCCTTTATCTTGACCGCTTTTAGAGAGATAGGTTTTGTAGCCTTCCATCCATTTCCCGCGCCATACCCACTGTGATGCTTTCGCACCTTTGCGGTCATCATAAACGTTCTTCTGGAAGGTATTCTTTTGATTCACTTGATAAAGATTCACGACTAAGTAATGCGAGGCGCTAGCCGTCATGATATTATTCGTGATTCGATTGTTCACTGCTTGATATTGCATTAGCAATTGACCGCCTTCTAAGCCGGCTGTGTCATTTTTGTACAAAATATTATGTGAAATCGTCGTATTGGTTGTACCGCCACGCTTCTTATCATAGCCGCCAATAGAAATGCCTGTATAACGGTTTAAATATACTTGATTGTGTTCGATGCGGATGCGATCTGCCATTTTTCCTTTATGTTCGCTTGTGACTTCAATCCCCAGGTCATTGTGATGTGAGATGTTATGATCGATCACAATGTCTTTTCCGCCATCAACATAAATTCCGCCAGCGGAGATGTCGCTTCCATAGGCTGGGTTCCCTGCACTCGTAATCTCATATACTTTGTTTCTAGAGACGACTCCATTTCTAACTTGATCATACTTTTTAGAGGGTGCTACGTTCTCGAAACCAATTAAATCAATGCCAATATTATCAGTGTGCCGGACCGTGTTATGTGTCACACGGAACTTTTTGACGTTTCCATTTAGCACAAGCGCTTCACTGAAGCCCAGTTTTAATTTTTCAACGGTATTTCCTTTGATTTCAATGTCTTCTATTGCTGCAGGAGCTTTTGTCCCATAGACAGCAATTCCATGTGCATTTCCATTTTCATGTTTCGTCTGAATGTCATACACTCGGTTATTGAGCAGTTTTACGCCTTTACCGCTTCCTTTGATGAAAATACCAACTGGTGTTAAATCTTCTTTATTCGTCTTAAGATGTCCTACAGTCAGGCCTTTGAGGGTGATGTAGCTCTTTTGATCGACCGTGACAAGACCGCCATCGGCTTGATTTCCTTTAAGGGATGCCCCGCTAATCACAGGTTTTTCTTTTCCGTAAGCTTGAAAGACAACGGGTGCTTTCTTTGTTCCGGAATGGCGGACAATCAATTTCTCTTTGTATGTACCGCCTCTCATGTAAATGGTTGTCCCAGCCTTCGCTATACTTGCTGCTTTTTTCAGCGTGCGGAAAGGTTTTTGCTTTGTTCCCGGGTTTTTGTCGTTTCCGTTTACCGCTACGTAATAAGCTGTGCTTTGCTTAGCACCAGCTTCCTCTGTCATCGACTGACAGCCAAAGCTGATCATGGACATGAATACAATGAGTAAAATGCATGGTATCGCTCGTTTCATCTTGTCGTTTGCTCCTTTCCCTTCTCTTCTTCCTTTATCGGTTAAAAAAAAGAGGATTAAAATATGACAATGTCCCTTGCAATGTACTAGTCAAAAGGTGTATGGTTGAAAGAATATCTTACAGGAAACCCATTCGTTTTTAAATTGTCAGATTAATCAGTTAATAACGTATTTGGATTTTATTTCTTTTTTAAAAAGGGGGGACATGAGCCAAACTGACAGCAGAGAGAAGGAAAGCGCTTTAACAGATTTTTCTTGTCTGAATTCCAGAAAACCTATTGCTAATATTTTGTGAAGGTATAGAATAGAATCATAATTATTTCATATTATTAGAATTTTCAAATAATCAAACAGCAAGGAGATTTACAATGCCAAAACAACCCATCCGCGTTGAACTTAGTTCAACAAAAAAACCAAAACCTCAATCTGATCAACTTGAATTCGGAAAAATCTTCACAGATCACATGTTTGTGATGGATTATTCAATTGATAAAGGCTGGTATGATCCAAGAATTATTCCTTATCAGGCTATTCCAATGGACCCAGCTTCGATGGTCTACCATTATGGTCAATCTGTTTTTGAAGGCTTGAAGGCTTATGTTTCTGAGGATCAAAAAATTCTCTTATTCCGTCCGGAAAAGAACATGGAACGCTTAAACAGATCCAATGACCGCCTGTGTATTCCGCAAATTGATTCAGAAACAGTATTAGAGGGCTTAAATGAACTCATTCGCATTGATAAGGATTGGGTACCTGATGCAGAGGGCACTTCCTTGTATATTCGTCCATTCATTATTTCCACTGAGCCGTATTTAGGCGTTGCACCGTCTAGCACGTATAAGCTGATCATTATCTTATCTCCAGTGGGATCATACTATAAAGAAGGCATTCATCCGGTCAAAATTGCCGTTGAAAATGAGTTTGTCCGTGCCGTTAAGGGTGGAACAGGAAATGCCAAAACAGCTGGAAACTATGCATCAAGCCTTAAAGCACAGCAAGTGGCTGAAACGAAAGGATTTTCACAAGTTCTTTGGCTTGATGGGGTCGAGAAAAAATACATTGAAGAAGTCGGCAGCATGAATATCTTCTTTAAAATCAACGGGGAAATCGTGACGCCTGAATTGAACGGCAGCATTTTAGAAGGCATCACGCGTAACTCTGTACTTGAGCTGTTAAAGCATTGGGGAATTCCAGTCACAGAGCGCAAAATATCAATTGATGAGTTAATTGAAGCACATCAATCTGGTGAGCTTGAAGAAATTTTTGGGACTGGAACGGCGGCCGTGATCTCTCCTGTCGGGGAATTAATTTATCATGATCAGCCATATGTGATCCAAAATGGTCAAACAGGCGAAGTATCCAAGAAATTGTATGAAGCCATTACTGGCATCCAAAAAGGAACACAGCCAGACATCTTCGGCTGGACAGTTGAAGTTGACTCGGTCGTCAAGCAAGCATAAGCATGTAAAAGAACCTTTCATTCACGAAGGGTTCTTTTTTGTTTATTTACCTCTCTAACATACCTTATAATGGTAATAAATTAAGGAGGGATGGTATGTTTTTTACTTATCTATTAGCGTTCATTGGGATCTGTATCGGATCGATGATCGTCGCTACTGGTTTCGACGATTCACCGTTCCTCACCCGATTTCTATTTAAGGCGCTTGGGATTTCTATCCTTGCTCTTTCCATCTCTTTTGTAAAGGTTAGACGAAAGAAGTTACAGAAACAAAAAGCGAAAAAGACTTAGTTGACTCGTCTGCTTCCCATCAAATCGTGCACCAAAACAAGACCGATACCGCAACAATTGCCCCGACGTATATCCACTGTTTCCCCTTGATGCTCCGCTTTCTTTCGATCAGTAAAAAAATCTCTGGCAAAAAGATGATCATGATTTCTAGGATAAAGACAAGATAGTAAACAAGCGGCATCGGCTGGAAATCAAACTTTCTTGCATCTCCTCCAATCGTTGCGAAATACATCAATAGGTTGGTCACTGGAATGGTGAAAGAAACAAGCAGACGGAGAACATAGATCCACAAATAGCCCTTATGCCGAATGAGGCCAACAAATGAAGCAATAAGGCCATACAAAAACAAGATCACTGTGCCATAACTTATTACAGGCTGTACGACAAACCCGTAAAGCATTAAACCAATTGCAACCATATTCCAACATTCCTTTCTTTGAAGCCATACATGCTGTTTTTTCTATCATACACTTCTTTCTCCAGTTCCATATGAAGAAATCATAAAAAATGACCCCATAAAAGGGGTCATTCAATATGTGTTAAGCATTGACTGATTTGAAGAATTGCGGTAAATACTCACGGTGCGCTTCGAGCATTTCATCTAAAATTTGCTTTGCAATCTCGTCTGAAGGGACGAGCGGGTTGATCGTCATCGCAACAAGAGCCGTCTCATAATCTCCAGTTACAGCCGCTTCAGCTGCCACACGCTCGAATGATTTGATTTGTTGAACGAGCCCTCTGACAGCTACAGGCAGATCACCTGTCGCGATTGGCTTTGGTCCGTCCTTCGTAATGATACAGTTTACTTCAACTGCTGATTCAGCCGGAATGCTGGCAATCGCCCCTCTGTTCACTGTATTGACTGGTTGAATGTCGTGCTTATCATTATAGATGGAGCTGATTAAGTTACAAGCCGCATCGCTATAATAGGCTCCGCCTCTTTTTTCGAGCTGCGGTGGCTTAATCGACAAATCAGGATCTTTATAGAGCTCAAATAGTTCCTGCTCGACCTGCTGTACAACCTCCGCTCGTGTTCCTTTTTCTTGAGCCGCCTTTTGCTCTTCTTCCAGCATATCTTTCGTTTTATAGTAATAGCGATGATACGGACATGGGATGACCCCTAATCCTTTCACAAAAGAAGGCTCCCAGTTTTTCGCTTCAATGTTTTTCATGGACCACTGGCTGTTCGGATTTCCTAGTTCATCAAGCACTTGATCCATAATGCTGACCCCGTCTAAATATACGTCTAATCCATAGACCATGTGATTGAGACCGGCAAACTGTACCTCAATGCGTTCTACATCCACTTCAAGCGCCTTAGCGATTCCCATTTTGATCCCAATCGGCACATTGCATAGACCGACGACTTTTTTGAGATTCGTGTAGCGTAAAACAGCTTCTGTGACCATGCCGGCTGGATTCGTAAAGTTCACAAGCCATGCGTCTGGGCAAAGCTCTTCCATATCCTTCACAATGTCTAAAATGACCGGGATGGTCCGAAGGCCTTTAAATAAACCGCCTGGTCCATTCGTTTCCTGACCGATGACGCCATATTTAAGCGGTATTCTTTCATCCTTTGCCCGTGCTTCCAGCAGTCCTACACGAAATTGTGTCGTCACAAAATCTGCGTCCTTCAAGGCTTCCCGTCGGTCAAGAGTCAGGTGTACCTCAATCGGCAGACCTGCTTTTTCGACCATACGTTTCGCCAGAGCGCCCACGATGTTTAACTTTTCCTGACCCGCTTCAATATCCACAAGCCATAATTCCTTTACAGGCAATTCATGATATCGTTTAATAAACCCTTCGACGAGCTCAGGCGTATAGCTCGATCCACCGCCTATTGTGACAATTTTGATTCCTTCTTTCATGAATTGACACCTCCGAGTTGCTTCATTTTTTCATGGAGCTCAATGATTTCTGCTGCGAGCTCCTTAACGGTCATTGCGTTCATGAGATGATCCTGCGCATGAATCATGAGGAGGCTAATATCCGTCTTTTCGCCCCTGATTTCTCCTTGGATCAGCTCTGTCTGTGCGTGATGCGCCTCATTTAACGCGTCTTGTGCTTCCTGCATTTTTTGCTTCGCCTCATCAAAATTACCTTGCTTTGCACACGTAATGGCTTCCATCGCTGAGCTTCTGCCATTTCCGCCGTGCAGGATGAGTTGAAACACAATTTGTTCCATTTCCATCGGCCGCATCCCCCTTGTTCCCTCTATTACATGCTGACGACATTTTCATCAGTTGATGCTTTTGTTTCTAGCTCACTTTCTTCTTTCAATTTCTGCTTATCCCACATTCTAAAGAATGGGTAGTATAGAGCAAATGACAACGCAAGGTTAATCAGCTGCATGACAGCACCAGAGATTTTACCTCCTGTGGCGAGATAGCCTGAAATGATTGGCGGCATGGTCCATGGGACAGCAATCCCTGCCGGTTTTGCCACAAGGCCTGTGCTCATTCCGATATATGTGGTGATGATCATCATGATTGGCGTAAGGATAAACGGAATGAGAAGCATTGGGTTCATCACAATCGGCATTCCAAAAATGATCGGCTCGTTGATGTTAAAGATGGCTGGCCCAATGGCAAGGCGGCCAAGCTGTTTCATTTGTTTACTTCTAGCACGTAAGATCATGGTCAGCACCAAAGCTAGCGTTGCACCGCTTCCGCCGACGTTGATGAAGATTTCAAAGAACTGCGCTGTGAAAATATTCGGCAGCACTTCTCCTGCTTGAAATGCAAGACGGTTCTCATCCATTGCACCGAGCCAAATTGGCCCCATGACGCCCCCGACAATGGTTGCTCCGTGAATACCACATGCCCATAGGAGCATTTGCACACCCATCGCAACGATACTGCCGCCTAAGCTGCCACCAAGAATGGAAAGCGGTGTACCAATTAAGACCGTGATGATATTATGAATACTCTCAAAAGGTGTCATCTCAATCACAAGTCTAGCGACCCAGATCAGCGTGATGACCACAAAACCTGGAATAAGTGCAATAAACGATTTACTGACTGCTGGCGGTACACCATCAGGCATTTTGATAACGATGTTCCGCTGTACAATAAAGCGGTAAATTTCGGTTGAAAGCATGGCAATAATCATGGCAACGAATAAGCCTTTACTGCCCATCAGTGTGACAGGAATTCCCCCGCCCACTAGGATAGCTTCTGTTGAGCCTTCAGGTGTGAAAGGTACTTGATATGGAGTAGCCAACAGGAAAGCCGCAACAGCGATCGCACCAGATGATAGTGCATCAACGGCATACTTTTCAGCTAGCCTGTAAGCAATCCCGAAGGTTGCAACAAGTGCCATAATGTCAAAGGTTGCATTAACAGGATAGGATAGTTTCGTGGCCCATTCTGCTCCGAAGATACTTGCCATAAAATCGCTGTATCCTGGGATCGGAAGGTTGGCTAAAATGAGAAACAGTGAACCGACAATAATGAGAGGCATCGTTAAAACAATTCCGTCACGCAATGCTTGTAAATGTCTTTGAGCGGCAATCTTCCCTGCAAACGGCATGACCTTCTCTTCTAGAAATCGGTTGAATCCATTCATCCCCTCCGCCCCCTTTATCCGTTCACTAGCTGTTCAGCAGATTTTAAAACCTCGGCGCCATTACATACGCCATAATGCACGGTATTAATTACGTCTACTGGTATTCCTTTTTCTTCTCCGAGCTTTTTCATTTGCGGTAATAAATATCGAACCTGAGGTCCTAATAAAAGCACATCTGCTTGATCAATATGATTTTTGGCAGAATCTCCAGATACTGCCCAAATACGATAATCTTTTCCTTGTTCTTGTGCGCTTTTCTCCATTTTTGTGACAAGTAAGCTTGTAGACATACCTGCTGCGCAAACCAATAAGATGTTCATGTGTAAACGCCCCCTTTTCAAAGTGTGAAGCTATTCTTTACACATTCATCATATTATGAAACCGCTTTCATAAACACCCATACTTTTTCCTTTAGGAAGCGGAAAAAGTTAATATCACACAGTTAGTTCTTGTACGAAGGAGCCTTTTTATACATGATATCAAGCATGTCTTCAAATGTATCACAGGTGATCAGGTGATGAATGAATTTCACATTATGCACAAGCTCCCCCAGCAGGCGGTACATGCCTTTTAAATCTTTGGCATTCTCTTTTTCGACACAAAGCAGGCAGACAAATTGAACCTTTTTCTCTCCCCAAATGATTGGTTTTTCTAATGTACATATCGCCCAAAACGTCTCATCTGTCAGCGGCGTCATCGGGTGCGGAATCGCCGTATAATGTCCGAAAGAGGTAGGGGCAGCCTCTTCTCTTTCCATGACAGATGGTGTGAGCTCAGCTGGCGCTAATCCCATTTCGATGACTTTTTGCGTTAAAAAGGTGATGACCTCTTCCTTTGTGTGAAAGGCGCGTTTTGTAAACACCAATTCCTTTTTCATATATTGCGAGGCCAATGTCACCCTTGTTTCACTCGTCAGGGCTTCTTCAATTTTTAAAAAATCACCGCCTCCCAAAATGGTGTTCACTTGAATGACTGGAACCGGTAATTCCATATGAATTGGAATCGTTGTAATAATCAAATCCAGGGCATGTAAAGAGACATGCGGAAGCGAATATAGCTCCGCTGTTCCTAAAATGGTCAGCTTTGACCCAAATTGTGACCGCAAACGATCCTGCAGCAGCCTCGCACTCCCTGCACCAGACGCACAGACAATGAGACACCGCTTCGGCGGAATCTCCATTTTCCTCCGCTCTAAAGCCGCACCAAAATGAAGCGCCATATATCCAATTTCATTCTCATGAATACTCAGCCCCTCCTCTTCTTCAAGGACCCTGCTGGCAATAATCCCCGCTTCAAAGGCAAGTGGATACCCCGCTTTTATTTCATCAAGCATCGGATTTCTTAAGTTCATTCCATATTTACATCGGTTGATGGCAGGCTTTAAGTGCAGACTCAATCCAATCATTAGTTCCGTATCACCGGCTAAATCAAGCTGCAATTTTTGATCAATGGCCTTCAGCATGAGCTGTACAAGCCGGCTCGTGTCATCATCGACAATTTGTTTTTGACCGCTCGAGGAAAAGGACTGTACCATTTTGGCTGTTCCTAGCAAATGAATGGTGATATAGACGATTTCCTCTTGTGGAAATGAGACACCCAGCAGCCCTTCAAGACGCTCCACCATTTTTTTAGCGACCCTGTATTCCTTTGCTCGCGGAATTTCGCTGATTTCCTCTGGAAGAACAGATACATAGTTTCCGTGTCTAATTCGTTTGCAGGCAATAGCAACATGAACGATTAAATTATTCATGCAAATGTCTGATAGATTCATGCCTTCCTCATTGATATAATCGATCATTGTTTTCTGAATCAATTCGAGTTCATGCTTTGGCAAAATGGTGACAGCTGTGTTAAGCATCGTTTGATAAGAACGACGTTCATTGAATAAATATTCTGACATGCAATAACGGATTTTCATCTCTGATCCCTTGATTCGGCAGCCTTTGCTCGGCTTCGCTTCAAGCTTCAGATCAAAGGGCTCCAGTTTACGTTTGACCGATTTCACATCGTTGCTCATCGTCGATTTACTAATAAACAGCTGCTCCTGTAAATCCTCCAGCTTCACATAGGATTCTGCCAAAAGAAGTCTTTTTAAAATAAACCGAACTCGCTCCTCTGGCAGCACAGCAAGCGGCTCTTCCTGCTCGACCTCCTCCTTCATAAAACGGCGAAAGGCATTCTCATCGTTGATCAACAGCTCATAGCCAGCTCCTCTAACAGCTGTTACAGCCGCTTGATAAGGGGCAAGACGGTCGTTCAGTTCCTTTATGTCTGTACGAATAGTGCGGCTTGTCACTTGTAAACTGGCAGAAAGTGCAGCGCTTGTGAGCGGGGTCTCAGCTACCATGAGCTGACTTAAGATGTGCGCCAGTCTTTTACTCAGCATCAGATCGGCCTCCTTATGTAGGGTGGAGAATCTGCCTTGTCTGGACAGGTTGTATACGCTTGCAGTTCTCTTCATTACTCATATTCTACTGAAAACAAATAAAAATTGCCAACTCATTTATATGACAAATGCCCCTATTTATACAACTAACCATATCTAATGTCCTATGAATCTTTTTGAAAGATACTTGCGAAAACCACGAAAAAAAGGCGTATACCATCGTGTATCCGCCTTCTTTATGAAGAGATCATCTGGGTAAAGACAACCAATCTATTTTCATGCGTACCTGCTGCATGATCAAATGTCCCTGTACAAGTGATTAAATTGAGATTCCGTGTAAAGGTGTATCCAAAAAACGCCTTGGGCTTCTCCTCACGCGGATAGCTTCTTACTTTTATGACTTCAAAGGTTCGCTTTTTTCCCGATGAGGACGTGACGATCACCTTGTCACCCTTTTTTAGCTCCTTTAATCGATAAAATACCGATGGCCCCCATTTATTATCTACATGGCCATTTATGACGGCATTCCCTTTATCTCCCGGTTTTGGACCATCTTCAAACCAAGCCGTGTTGTCTGTATCCTGAGGGACACCCATACTGCCATCCTTTAATAAAGATGTTTTCTCCACTTTTGCTTTGATATCAATAGCGGGAATGGCGATTTCAGCTGGTACTATACCAGATGGCTCGTCTTTTAATGTATCGTGTGAGTGGTTCTGTTTCTCGGCTTGATGTGTGGTCATTTCCTTAGAAGCTGGTATGTTTTTTGAGGATGACGATTCATCCATTGCCTGTGATGAGCAGCCTGTGATGATGAGAAGCGAAAGAATACTGAGCAGCCAATTCTTCATCTAAGCCGGCCTCCTTTTGAAGAAAGGAACGGCACGATTGTGCACGTTCCCGTCTGTCTTTATGAGTTAGAATTTGATGCCTTACGGCGATTAAGGAAGAATGCACCTGCCACGCCGCCTGCGAGGATCAAACTTGCGATCATTCCCGCAAATGCTTCATAGGACATGCCTAAAGGACCAGCTGTGCCCCCCATACCTGTTTTCGGCATTTCATTAGGCATGTTCGATTTGAACAGCTCAGGATGCTGATCAACAATTGCTGCTGTGACATCCTGACCAACCATGAACATATGACCATAAGCCTCTCTCACTGTCGGATAAAGCTGATCATATTCGCCATTATGGTAAGACGTATACGTTTTGATCAGCTCATCAATATGTGTTTTCAAACCAGCTTCTAAATCAGCTGCCTTTAAACGGCCATCTGTTGCTTGATCTAGGAATTTCGCTTGCTTCATTCGATACGCATCTAAATCTTTGACAGCCTTTTCTTTTGCTTGATGATCGCCTGATGCATCGGCTTTGACATAATCAACTAAGTAACCGATATGGCTTGACCAAATGTCTTTGAATTGTTTGCCTGCATCCTTACCATAAACAGATGCAATTGCATCAGATAAATCATTTGTGTTTTCATTTAAAGCCGCTGCTGCTTGCTCAAAGTCCTTGCTGCCATCATTTCCTTTTTGCATGGCAACTACTGCGAGTGCCAAATGCTCTGAGAACAAATAGTTTAAATCTTCACGAAGATCCGCCGCTGGTGTATCCACTGACTTTTGATCAAATTTCCCAGGAAATTGATCTGTGATGGCCCATGACACGCCTTTTCCTACCTCAAACATATGATGAATGGATTTTCTCACCGTTTCATAGGTCGTATCAAAATCCTTTTCAGTGTAGCTGTCAAACGCTTTTAGCAGTTCATTCACATGCATCTTCAAGCCTTCTTCAAGCTCACTTGCTTTCAGTCTGCCGTCTGTTGCTTGATCGAGCATACCGGCTTGTTTCATTCGATATTGATCAAGCTGCTTGATCGCTTTCTTTTTACCTGCATCATCTTTTTTCGCTGTGGCTTGTACATAGTCAACAAAGTAGCCGATATGACTTGACCAAATGTCTTTGAATTGTTTGCCTGCTTTTTTTCCATACACGGAGGCAATTGCATCTGATAAGTCATTCGTGTTGTCATTTAACGCCGCCGCTGCTTGATCGAAGTCTTTACTGCCGTCAATTCCTTTTTGCATCGTGATCACCGCTAAATAGGCATGCTCTGAAAACAGCTGATCTAGTGCTGCTCGAAGATCTGTTGCTTTATTTGATACCTCTTGTGACGAAGACGTCTTCTTCGCCTCCCCATGCATATGTCCTTCGTGTGCACTTGCGCTATGAGCCGTCGGGAATAGTAACGCTGCGCTCAGTGGAATGGTTAACATTGCTTTCTTCATGTTCATCTTTTATTTCCTCCTCTTTCCGTTTGTTATGTACTTAACGGAGAGAGGGATGAAATGGATCATTCGATTCTATTATTTTTTTTACAACACAGGATCTGTATGTTTGCATAAAAAAAGCCGGATTATCCGGCTGATACGTTACGACGTTTAGATGCTTTCCGCTCTTTATATATTTTCCTCACCACTGGATAAATCACAGGTGCCCATTTGACAATTTGTTTCAGCCATTTTTTCATTTCTCCCGCGCCTCCTTATTGTCATTCTTAAAGGACGATTCCCCATCATGTCATGAAATAAACAGGTGCGGGAGAGCAGGAGTTAAATCACGCCTTGTGCGATCATGGCATCTGCCACCTTACGAAATCCTGCAATATTTGCTCCAACCATGATGTTCCCTGAGTGTCCATATTCGTCTGCTGTCTCTGTACACTGACGATAAATAGACTGCATCATTTGTTTCAGCTGATCATCTACTTCTTCAAATGTCCAAGACATTCTTGCACTGTTTTGCGCCATTTCCAGTGCTGAGACACCTACTCCGCCAGCATTCGCCGCTTTTGCCGGCGCAAACAAAATACGATTCTCTTCAAATACTTTGACTGCCTTAAGAGTGGACGGCATATTGGCTCCTTCTCCAACAGCGATGACACCATTTGCTACAAGCTGCTGTGCATGCGCCTCTGATATTTCATTTTGTGTTGCACATGGCAGCGCAATATCACAAGGAACGGACCAAATTTGTTCGCAATCTTCAATTAATTCAGCATGTGGGTGAATGTCTATGTATGCTCCAATCCGCTGATTCTCGACTTCCTTCAACTGTTTGATGGTCTCCAGTGAAATCCCTTGAGGATCATAAATCGCTCCGCTTGAATCACTGCAAGCCACAACCTTACCGCCTAATTCCATTACTTTTTCCATTGCATAAATAGACACATTTCCTGAGCCTGACACAACAACTGAACGCCCTTCAAATTGGAGCCCATGTGCTTTCAGCATTTCCTCCATGAAGTACACCAGTCCGTAGCCTGTCGCCTCTTTTCTCGCTAAGCTACCTCCGAATCCAGGGCTTTTCCCCGTGAGTACGCCCGCTTCATAAGCACCACGCATTTTCTTATACTGTCCGAACATATAGCCAATTTCGCGTGCTCCAACACCAATATCACCTGCTGGCACATCTTGATCAGGTCCGATATATCGGCCGAGTTCACTCATAAAGCTTTGAACGAAACGCATGATTTCTCCATCAGACTTCCCTTTAGGATCAAAATCCGATCCACCTTTCCCGCCGCCAATCGGCATACCAGTCAGTGCGTTTTTAAAGATTTGTTCAAACCCTAAAAACTTGATAATGCTTGCATTGACGGTTGGATGGAAACGAATGCCTCCTTTATAAGGACCGATGGCACTATTGAATTGAACCCTAAACCCACGATTGACTTGTACTTTGCCCTCATCGTCTACCCATGGCACTCGAAATATCACAAGCCGCTCAGGCTCAATGAGCCGTTCTAAAATGCCCTGTTTTTCATACTCTGGATGCTTCGCAAAAACTGGGACGAGTGATTCCAGAATTTCTTTTACCGCTTGCTGGAATTCCTCCTCGCCGGGATTTCGTTTTTCCACCTCTTCTAACACACGGTGGATGTAGCTTTGTGCTGTTTGTGCTGCTCGATCTAAGGTCAACATGTCGCATCTGCCTCCTTGTAGATATCTTCACACATTCAATTGTTAGATTTTCTAACGCATATTGAGATTAATTTAACACCAATTGTAAAATCTGATCAATATTGATAACAGATGAAAATGATGCCGAATTGAGATAGATCAAGCAGCCGCAGCAATTGACTTTAAAAATAAGCGCTCAAGGAATGACTAATGTGCTAGAAACGAACAAACGAATGTTTCTCGTCCCGTTTTCTTTGACAAATACATGAATCATGATGAATTTCTAGCTTGTTTTCCAACGAAAAAAGGGTCAAAAGTTTGATCGGTTGCACTCAATCTTTTCGGAGCTTCCCACCTCTTTTTCGATCAGGCAACACGACACAAAGCCAATATAAAATAGAAGACGATGGAAAATTAATGAGACCGACAATGCCCCAGAACCACTTGTAACGGCCTCTTTTCTTTGCATCCATAAATAAAAGAAAGCCCTGTGCAAACAATAACGGCAAGACGCACAATAAGATGATCATTTCCGTCTGACTCATAAGGAAGACCCTCCTTTAATATGTTGATATTCCTTGTAGCCAACAATAAAGCAGATGGGTACGCTCACTATTTGGAGAAGAATGAAGATGATAGGCAAATGGGTAATGGCAGCTGCAAAGAGCGCCAGAATGGTCAAACTGATCAAAATGTATGCTAGCACTTCTTGTTTAAAACGCCTTTTCTCTTGTTCCTTCGCCTGTTTCAACATCATCATGACAGCCTGCTCACTTGGCTTTTCCACTTCAATTTGTTCATCTAGCTGCTGCAGCTCTTCTTTTAAACGTTCGGTCAAACGATCTTCCTTCATACATCCCACTCCTTTCGAATTTTCTTTAATCCATGATGAACCCTCGATTTCACAGTGCCTTCTCTCATACCGAGCATTGAAGCCATTTCTGGGTAGGTAAAGCCATAATAATAGTGCAGAATAATCGGGGCTCGCTCCTGAGCCTTTAATTCATTTAAAGCGTCCCACATATCATGCCATGTGTTCCCCTTTTGTTGAACGTCCCATTTGAAACGGCGTATGGCCTCCTGATTCGCTTTTCCTTCTCTCATTTGTTCACGTTTTCTTTTCTTCTGGTGATCTAAAAATTGCCTAGATGCAATCGAAATGAGCCAGGTTGAAAATAAAGAATCTCCTCTAAATGAAGAAAGCTTCATATACGCTTTCAGCATCGTTTCTTGCATGATTTCCTCTGCCAGCTCTTGTTGAAGGGTCAGCTTCAGCACATATCGGTAAAGGAAGGAATAATGATGTCGATAAAGGGCTGTAAACGCAGCATCATCGCCCTGTTTTGCCCGCTGAATCAATAATGTCTCTTCTGTCTGCTCCAAACACGCCCCTCCTTCCTTTTCTTCTCTTACTCATGAGACGACACGAATGACAATACCGTTTAAAATAGACCTTATTTTTTAGCATAACTTCTTTGAAACCCATTTTATATGCCATTTTTTCTTATGTAATGATTATGGCATTCCTTCTTCTCTAACAAAATGATGCGTTTTGATTTTCTACTAAATGGAGAGCCTTCTCTCCATAATCATGATGTCATCCTCATACCTATCGACAATGGTCCTTATCTCATGAAGATGAAATAAAATAATCATTGGCTTAGCTTCCTAGAAAATCATGGAATACGCTGCGTCTATCCTTAGCCGATGATACCTTTTTGCATGCTATGCTCTTCCTACATTCCGAATGAGGCGATGCTTGTGAAGGAAGGAGGATTGGGTGAATCACAGCTTATTTTGGAAACGTTTTCATTAAAACAAAATAAAGAATGGAGATGTTGACTTTGAAGAGAAAAGTTCCAATGTTAGCCGGTGTATTAGCTGTTGGTCTCGTCACTTCATTATTTGCACCAAACGGGGAGGCAAAGGCAGCAGCCAAATACCCAGAAAGCCCTTCTATTATGGCCAACTTTAATCAACAAGGCTTCTCTACATTAAATGGCGGCACAACAGGCGGTGAAGGCGGTAAAACCGTCACAGTCAAAACTGGAAATGAACTATTGGCTGCCCTCAAAAATAAAGGAACAAACGAAAAATTAAAAATTGTAGTAGACGGGACGATTACCCCTTCAAATACATCAGCCAATAAAATCGATGTGAAAGATACTAATAATGTCTCGATCGTCGGTAAAGGGACGAACGGCGAATTTAATGGGATTGGCATTAAAGTATGGCGTGCCAATAACATCATCATCCGCAACTTGAAAATCCACCACAGCAAAATCGGTGACAAAGATGCGATCGGGATCGAAGGCGGTTCTAAAAACATATGGGTCGACCATAATGAACTGTACAACACATTGAATTCTGGGAAGGATGACTACGATGGTTTATTTGATGTGAAAAATGACTCTGACTATATTACCTTCTCGTGGAACTATGTACATGACAGCTGGAAAACAATGCTCATGGGCAGCTCCGATAACGATAACTACAATCGAAAAATTACGTTCCACAACAACCGCTTTGAAAACCTGAACTCTCGTGTACCGTCTATGCGCTTCGGGGAAGGCCATGTCTATAACAACTATTACAAAGGCATCTTGGCAACAGCGATTAACTCACGTATGGGCGCAAAGATGAGAATTGAACACAACGTATTTGAAAACACCAATAATGCTATTGGAAGCTGGGACAGCCGTCAAGTTGGAACATGGCATGTCATCAACAACTCTTATATTAACAGCACAGGCAGTCTGCCAACATCTTCAACAGGTACGTATAACCCTCCTTATAACTACTCTTTGCTTAACGTGAACAATGTGAAATCAGAAGTGATCTCAAATGCAGGTGTTGGTAAAGTAAACCCTTAAACCACAAAACGTTCGGGCAGAGATTTCCTGTCCGAACGTTTTTGTCATTTCATTTATATTGTAGAAAACGGACGATCCATTTCATACAGCTTTTGATAACGCTTGTTTTCTTTTAGTAAATCCTGATGCTGACCCTGCATCTCAATGCGCCCATCTTCAATAAACATGATGCGGTCACACGCCTCACAGCCAGTCAGATGATGGGTTATCCAAATAACTGTTTTCCCTTTTAACACACGGAAGATGGTTGCAAGCAATTCACGCTCTGTCCGTGGATCAAGCCCGACGGTCGGTTCATCTAATATAACAACCGGCGTGTCCTGCAGCAAAATCCGAGCTAATGCCATACGTTGTCTTTCTCCACCTGAAAATCGAACCCCTGTCTCCTGAACACCTGTGTGATAACCTTCTGGCAAAGACTCGATGTAATCATGCAGCTGCACTTGTCTAGCAGCTTCTTTTACCTGCTCTTCTGTCGCCTCTGGAGATCCTAAACGAATATTGTTTAAAACAGACGTATCAAATAAATAAGGCTGTTGATTGAGCACAGACACATAGGCAGACACCTTCTCTTGAATGCTTTGAACCGGTTTTCCTTGAATGCTGACAGCTCCTTGATTTGGAACGACTGCCCCTTCTAACAATTTTAAAATGGTCGATTTGCCTGCACCGCTTTTTCCTAAGAGCGCGAGTGATTCCCCTTGCTTCAGAGAAAAGGACAGGTTTTGAAGTACATATTGATGCGTGTCATACCGAAAAGACACATGATCGAAACAGACAGCTTCATCGTGAGAAAGGGTTGACTGATCCACTGCCTCGCTCTCAGTTTCTCCTTCATATGACTGCTTTTCATAATGATGTAATCTGCTGACAGCATGCTGATAGACAGGGATATCACCTGCTGCATCTGACAGCGGAAGAAAGGCTTCTGTTAACGGAAACAGCACAAGCACAAAGGCTGCAATCAGGGTGTGTGACATGGATCCTGACTGAACGACCGATCCGCTCCAATACACGACAAGCACGACAGCTCCTCCAATGATGAGCTGTGCAAAAAATTGGCGCAGGCGGATAAATCGGTGCTTTGCTGCTTCAAGCGCTAACAGCTGCGCTTCTTTTTGTTCATAACCATCAACAAAATCGTTCTGCCTGCCGCTGAACAGCCAGTCACTAACGCCCATGACTGCATCTGTTAAATGGCTGTACAGTTCATTTCTGCCTTTTTTCATTTGAATTTGTCTTGCCCGGTTCACAAGCACTGTGACGTATGGGAAGACGAAGACGAGAAGTGCCATATAAAGCAGCATCAGTCCAGCAAAAGGCCATGAGAAAAGGCCAAGTGCTCCAATGGATGCGGCATATAAAAGCAGTGCACCGATGGATGGAAAGATGGTTTTTAAATAGGCATCCTGCAGTCTCTCCACATCATCTGACAAGAGACCAAGCATTTCACCTGTCCCCAGCTTTGTCTGTTTGGCACTTCGTTCAGCCATGTCATACAGACGTACACGCATTTTTTCAATCATTGTCAAAATGAGCTGATGGCTCGCCAGCCTTTCTGCATAGCGGGCAGCAGAGCGCGAAATACCAAAGGTACGTACAGCCACGATTGGGACGTAGACCATGAGTATATTCTCAGGCCTTGTCGCGGCCTTTGAAATGAGAAAGCCTGACGTGTACATCAGCATAGAAGCAGAGAATACCGCAATGGCTCCTAAAAATAAAACCAAGGCAAACAGCTTTCGATTCTCCTTGATATAAGGTATAAACCAGCCTTTACTGATCATGTGTGACCGCCCCCATTTGCTCCTGTACCAATTGATAATACACGCCTTTTCTTTGCATTAATGATTCATGTGTCCCCATTTCTGCGACGGTTCCTTGATCCATGACAATGATTTCATCCATGTCCGGCATCCAATGGAGCCTGTGTGTCGCTAAGAACACAAGTTTATGTTCAAACAGCGGAAGCATTGTTTTCTTTAGTTCGTACTCTGTTTCAATATCGAGATGCGCCGTTGGTTCATCTAACAGCATAATCGACCGCTGGCCCAGCACAGTTCGAGCAAGGGCAATTCTTTGCGCCTGTCCGCCGCTTAGCCCTCTTCCCTGTTCTCCAATGACCTCATCCAGACCATTTGGCAGCTGCGTGACAAGCTGAGTTAAACCAGCCTCATGCACAGCTCTATCCACTTCTTCATCTGTTGCATTCGGTTCATAAAAACGAATGTTTTCTCTTAATGTCATGTGAAATAAATAGGGATGCTGCGGCATATAGACAACTTCCTTTTGCCATTCCTTCATCTGTAAATGAACAAGCGGCTGGCCGTTTAGCGTGATTTGACCCGAAGACGGTTCAACAAAGCCGCCGAGGACATCGGTTAACGTCGATTTCCCTGAACCACTGGCACCAATGATGCCGATTTTTTTCTTCCCTTTGACAGTGAGATCTACATCCTGAATGGAATAAGGGGCATGTTCATCATGCTGGACACAAACATCTTGCAGCGTGAGCACGGATTGTGCATCCCAATTGTCCAGCTGCACAGATTGTGTCTCCTGCGTGCGAAAGCCCTTTTCTTCTAAAATGACCTGCATAGCTTCATTCGCTTCTTTTCCATTTAACGTCGCATGATAATCATTTCCTACTTCACGTACCGGAAGGAAATACTCTGGCGCCAGCATAAGCGCCGTCAAAGCCGGCAATAAGAGAAGCTCTCCTTCAATTAATCGCAAGCCAAGAAAAACAGCGACGGTTGCAATTGATAGCATGGAAAAGAAATCGAGTGCAAACGATGACAGAAAGGCGACCTTCAGTGTGCTCATGGTCGCTTTTCGATATCGCTTTGACACCTCTGCAATATTACGGGAGTGCTTTTTGCTGATACCTAAGTAACGAAGCGTCTCAAGGCCGCGGAGAGAGTCAGTAAAATGATTGGATAATTTCTCATACGATCTCCATTGTTTGGCCGCTTTACGCTGAGCAACAAGGCCTAGCAAAATCATAAAAATAATTAAAATAGGCAGCGTCACAATTAAAATGACGGCAGATGTTTCATCTAATGTCCACACATAGATAAGGACCATTGCCGGAATCACTGCCATGTTCACCATTTTCGGCAAAAACAGCTGTAAATACTGACGGTATTGAGCAATTCCTTCCATTGCTAATGTGACAAGCTTACCTGTCCCTTTTTTCTTTGCGAAGGCAGGCCCTAATCGAAAGAGTTGGTCTAGCAGCTGCTTTCTAACGTCTGCTCCAATTCGGGAAGAGTAGGTAAACATGACCTTCTCCCGAATCAAGGTGAGACCGTGCCGCACAAGAAAGGCAGCAAGAAACAGCAGGACATATGGCGTTGCCTGCGAGAGGCTTTTCCCGTCAAACAGCGTTGTAATGGCATGTGCCAGCCACTGTGCTTGGAAAATAATACTTGCTCCTTGGATGAGTGACACAATACCTAAGAGGGCAAGAAGCCCTCTCATTCCTTTTAGTTGAAGCAAACTTTTATCCATTAGTAGGTCATTGGCTCCTTACCGCTTACACGTTTACGGAAGACGTAATAGCTCCAAATTTGATACCCAAGCACAAAGGGCAGCAAAGAAATGGCCACAATCGTCATGACCGTCAGTGAATAAGATCCAGATGCAGCGTTTTGAATCGTGAGATCAAATGAATGGCTGATTGAACTAATCATGACGCGCGGGAACAATGCAGTGAAAAGCATGGACACCGTCACCATGATGCCTGCGCCTGTGAATAAGAATGTCCAGCCATCACGTTCTTTTCTCATCAAAACAAGAGCAGCTATATAACAAGCCACAATCAGCACAGTTAACGGAATGGTGATGATCGGGCGTACGGTATAAATATCTGTTTCAATGATGGACACACCGACAAATATGACAAGAACAGGGAGTGCAATGAGCAGGACACGCTGACCTAGTTTTCTTGCACGATCTCTTAAGTCACCCTCTGTACGAAGTGTGACGAAAATCAATCCATGCAGAAGACAAAGAACCGTCACGGCTACCCCGCCGATCACTGAATAAAGATTCACAAAGTCCGTAAAACCAGCGTACATGTTCATGTCTTGATCAATTGGCATCCCGCGTAAAATACTCGTGAATAATACACCTAGTAAAAATGGCGGAAGCAGACTGCCAAAGAAGATGACCCAGTCCCATGCCTTGATCCAAGAGGCTTTCTCAACCTTCCCTCGGAATTCAAAGGCGACCCCGCGCCCAATGAGCGCTAAGAGGAGAACCGCAAACGGAATATAGTATCCGCTGAACATCGTGGCATACCAGTGAGGAAATGCAGCGAAAATAGCGCCGCCAGCTGTAATCAGCCAGACCTCATTCGCATCCCAGAAAGGACCAATCGTATTGATTAAAATGCGGCGCTCGTGCGCGTCCTTTCCAAGCAGCTGCATGGACATCCCGACACCAAAATCAAATCCTTCTAAGAAGAAAAATCCAACAAACAATACTGCGACAAGAATAAACCAAATCTCGTTAAGATATGCCATGATATGCGCCTCCATCAAATGGATCTGTAGACAGGTCCGTTTCATCCTTTTGATCTGTATCTTCTTCAGAATGTGCACCTTTTTTAATTTCTCGAATGAATAAGTAAGCAAGCACAATAGCAAGAATCAGATACATCGCCGTAAAGCTAATGACTGAGAATAACAGCATGCCATACGATACGTTCGGTGAAATCGATTGAGCCGTCGTCATCATACCAAAGACGGTCCACGGCTGACGCCCGATCTCAGTCATGATCCAGCCGGCTGAGTTCGCAATAAACGGGAACGCAATCATCCATACCATGAAGCGTAAATACCATTTGTTTGTTTCAAGTTTCTTTCTAAAGCTTAAGTACAAGCCAATCATACTAGCAAAAATCATCAGCATGCCGGCACCGACCATAATTCTAAAGCTCCAGAATGTTGTTTTCACTGGTGGAATGTAGTCTCCAGGGCCAAACTTAGCTTCATATTCTTTTTGAAGTGTCAGCATGCCTGGAACATCTCCGCTGAACTTCTGATAAGCCAAATAACTTAAGGCAAACGGAATATTGATCTCCGCAGAGTTTTCTTTTTTATCTGTGTCAATGTTGGCAAATAGTGTCCAAGCCGCTGGATCTCCACTATCCTTCCAAAGGGCTTCACTTGCTGCCATTTTCATTGGCTGTGATTTCATTAAATGCTTCGCTTGATCATGTCCAGAGAACGCTACACCTAAGCCAGAAATTAAAGCGAGGACCATCGCAATCTGGAATGACTTTTTGAAAAAGGCGATTTCTTGTTTTTTAATCATTTTATAGGCACTAACTCCTGCAATAAAGAAAGCTCCTGTTGCCAGTGCACCAAACAGAACGTGTGGGAACTCAACCCAAAGCTGCGGGTTCGTTACAAGAGCGCCAAAATCATTCATTTCTGCACGACCATTTTTTATGGCAAATCCAACTGGCTCCTGCATAAATGAGTTGGCGAGTAAAATCCAAAACGCCGAAAAGATCGTACCAAGGGAAACAAGCCAAATGCACAATAAATGAATTTTCTTCGGCAGACGATCCCAGCCGAATATCCAAAGTCCAATAAATGTAGATTCAAGGAAAAAGGCCAAAAGCGCTTCAATGGCAAGCGGTGCACCAAAGACATCACCGACAAACCTTGAATAATCTGACCAGTTCATCCCAAACTGGAATTCCTGCAGAATCCCTGTTACCACACCTACTGCAAAGTTAAGTAAGAACAGGTGACCCCAAAACTTCGCCATCTTTTTATAGATGTCTTTTTTCTTGACGACATAAAGGGTCTGCATCAATGCGACGATAAACACCAAACCTATTGACATAGGAACAAAAATAAAATGAAATAATGTCGTTGAAGCAAATTGAAATCTTGCTAAAAACAGCTCACTCACAGCCTTACATCCTCCCTTACTTTCACATGCCGAACGATTCATGCTCACCACTTCACAAAATATTCACTATTTGTTCAATGTTTCACAAATAAAAGTCCATTTGAAATGGTTCACTCGGTGAAATTTTACTCTTGATTTTCATTCGGTTAGTTATTTATACCTGTACTTTACACCCATACGCTTCAAAAATAAAGTAAATTTTACCTAAAAATTGGATGGTATTGTGTCAGTTATTTGAATACTTTGTCAACAATATGTGACGGAAAATAAAAAAATGCAAAAAAAGAGCGCTGCATGTGGGCCGCAGCGCTGTGTTTCTTTTTTAGGCTTTTTTCTGTAATGCAGGTCTTGTGACTTGCACTTCATAATACGTAATTGTATTTTTTAAAAGGCCTTCAGGTTTTGCTTTTCCATGAGCGTGTGCATCTCCAAATGCCTGAGATTTTGTCCAGTTCACAAAGTCTTCTTTTCGATTCCAGCGGGTATGAATGGTCACTTCATCGTAATCGGTTGTCTGCTGTGTGACCCAGACTTCCATGCCTAAAAATCCTTCCATGAATTCTACTTGTCCCTGCTTGTTAAAACGCTTGACAAGGTGGTCTGCACTGCCTTTTTCTACTCTAACCTGGTTGTTTACAATGATCATGTTTGGTTCATCTCCCTTTTGTTGTTGGACCGAAGCGATTGGGATAATGAGCGGATGCTCTCCATCTAAGTGAACCTCTGCCTGAATCCCAAAGACTTCTTTGAAAAAATTTTCTGTTAATACTTCGTTTGGTGTCCCTATTTGGTAAACCTGACCACGCTTCATCGCAATCAGGCGGTCACAATATTTTGCTGCCTGCTGCAGGTCATGAAGAACCATTAAAATGGTGATCCCATGTGTTTCATTCAGCTGTTTGAGCAGCTCTAGTAAATCAAGCTGGTGCGCAATATCTAAGTAAGTGGTAGGCTCATCCAGAATAATCGTCTCTGTCTTCTGAGCCAGTGCCATTGCAATATACGCCTTTTGCCTTTCTCCGCCTGACAATGTATGCAGCATCCTGTTTTCATTTACGCGGCTATTGGTCACATCAAGCGCCCACTCTATCGCTTCCTGATCTGTCTGCGA
Source organism: Bacillus sp. MAG717A (assembly GCF_036884855.1). Lineage (NCBI taxonomy): Bacteria > Bacillati > Bacillota > Bacilli > Caryophanales > Bacillaceae > Bacillus > Bacillus sp. MAG717A. The sequence continues at coordinate 1,657,199 of NZ_CP145733.1, read as the reverse complement.
GCTCTTTTTCCAGATCGAACGATGCGGACTACGTCCAAGTGCAACCAGCTCACGTACTGTCATCGATGGGATGGCAGTTCTCGTCTGCATCAGAACGGCGATTTCCTGTGCAATCTCCTGTGCTGTCATTTCTTTTTGCGGGATATCGTGAATATAAATCATGCCGCTTTCGATCGATGTAAGGCGTGCGGCCGCTTTAATAAACGTCGACTTCCCTGACCCGTTCGGTCCAATAATTCCTGTTACACTCCCTTTAGGCACAGCTGCTGAAATAGACGACAATCGAAAGCCTCCTTGACTGAGACTCACGTCATCCATTGCAATCACATCCAATTTAACCCCTCCCTTTCTTTTTTAATAAATAGAGGAAGAAAGGTGCACCGATACAGGCAAGCAGAATACCCACAGGCAGTTCAACCGGTGTAAACCATACCCGTGCCGCTGTATCAGCAAAGACCACAAGTACGCCGCCGCCCAGCATCGAGATCGGCAGCAGGTACCTGTAGTCATCTCCAATTAAAAGGCGGATAAAATGAGGGACGACAAGACCGACAAATCCAATTAAACCGCTCACGCTTACCGCTGCACCCGCCAAAAGCGCCGCCAGTGCAATTAAGAAAAAACGGGTTCGCTCGATTCTAAGGCCGAGCAGCTGCGCTGACTCATCACCAAGTAAAAGAAGATTTGCGGGCTTGATCGCAAAAAAACAAAGACACAAGCCGGCAAGCGCATAGGGTGACACAAAGCTCAGATGATGCCAGCTCCGTCCATTTAATCCTCCTGATAAAAAAGGCAGAACAGCCTGCACACGCTCACTATAAAGCACCATCAACCCATTCATGACCGCACCAAGCAGGGCATTGACTGCCACTCCCGCCAGAATCAATTTCAGTGGCGAAACCCCTTGGTCAAACGACAGGATATACACAACGAGTGCCGCTAATAAAGCGCCAAGAAAGGCAGCCGCTGGAAGCAGATACGTGAATTGTGGAAACACAATCATGCTGAGTACAGCCGCTAATCCACCGCCGGCGGTCACTCCGATGATGCCAGGGTCAGCGAGTGGATTTCGGACGACTCCTTGTAAAATCGCTCCTGATGCTGCGAGACAGGCCCCGACGATGAAGCCTATGAGAACGCGCGGCAGGCGTAAATCCATGACGATCTTTTCATGGACAGGCTGGCCTGATCCCGTCAAAGCAGCGATCAAATCTGGCAGCGATAATTGAACAGAACCTAATGCAAGCCCTAGACATATGCCCACACCTAGGGAAAGAAGCAGTCCTGGTATCAGCCACCTTCGTCTCGACTGTCTTTTTTGAAAATCTAACTCTGCATTCACCTTCATGATGACAATCGCTTCAATCTCTTCTCTAGTTCATCAATCGCCTTGATGACGTCTGCACCTGGATTCGTCCCGAATAAATCACTAGGCAAAATCTCCACGCGGCCATTTTTGACAGCTGATACGTCGCGCCATGCTGCATTCTGTTTCATTTCACTCATAAAGCCCGCTTTCACATCTTCAGGATTGCTGTGTGTCATGAGCAGAATGAGATCAGGATCGGCTTCGATCACCTTTTCAGCATTGATTTGGGCGTATTGAGGGAATTTTTCGAGTGCCGGTTCATTCTCAGCGATGTTTGCACCCCCAGCGATATGCAGTAAATCTCCGCTTAAGGATTGAGGAAGCGCCGCCATATATGTGCCGGGTGCACCGTACACAACGAGTGTTTTTACTTTTTTCTTAGGCTGCTTGACCTGCTTTTTCCGCTCATCAATTTCATCATTGAGTGCTTTAGCCTTTTGCTGCTTCCCAAGCAACTCCCCAAATAACGATATTTGGCGCTGGATGTCCTTCACAGAATTGGCGCTTGTCAAAAGAAGCTGTGAACCAATCCCTTCTATTGTAGAGATGTCCTTGCTGTTTAATTGTTCATTTCCAAGCACAACATCAGGGTTTAAGCTTGTGATCAGCTCTACATCAAATTGATGCGTTGTGCCAATCGTTTGTACGGACTTTGCCTTTTGTAAGCTGTTTGGTAACTCGGCAGTTGGCCTGCCGACCGCCTCACCGCCTAAAGCATATAGAATGCTCAAGTCCCCGGTCGATAAGGCGACGATACGCTGAGGGGATTCATCAAACGACAGCGTTCTTCCGGTAAAATCCTTTATCTTCAGCGCTCCTGCCGCGCTTTCTTTCTCTACAGGTGCTGCCTGACTGCATCCGCTGAGGAGAAGCATCAAGACGAGTCCCGCCAAGATCACATGTGAAAATTTCAACCGTCAGTCTCTCCTTTTCTAGTAAACTTTCTTTAGCTTTGCCTGTACCACGAGACGCCCGTTTTTAGGTGCAAGCACATGATCACAGGTCGATAAGGTGAGGATGAGGTCATCTGTGGACACGTCTGTCTTCGTTTGATAGATTGATTTCTTCCGCACGGCTTGCAAGTAATGGGCATATTCGCCAAGATCCTGAAAATCGGTTTGAATATAATCGAAGTCAACCGTCGTTTCATACACGGCAAAAATCTCCGCTTCATAGCTTTGATACAGCGTATCGTACTGAAATGTCCGGTGCCCATGGAAGAAATCTTTTTTCAAATAGTTTGTGAGTCCAGCGAACATGGATCCATCCCTCATCCGATGGCCGTACACCACTGTATTTGGGCTTTCATGCAGGACATCATTACGATAGTCCATAAAGATACTGCCTGCCCGGGTGTCGTTTTTTAAATAATTACGAGTTAAGTAGAACGCATTATCGCGAGATTGAACGATCGGGTACTGAATCATCGTATCCTCCATATTGATCCAGCCGACAATGTCCTCATTCACCTTCCGCAGCTCATCAAATGACGAACGGATCTTTCCCGTCTCCCGTTTTTCATTCATTTCTTCATGTCCATACATCGTCTGGGCCTTTGCAAGCACCTGGCGATTTTGATAATAACCGAAAAGTTCGAAGCCGATGGCTGTACCGCTATAAATCAATACTCCTAAACAAACGATCGTCAGCATCCGCTGCCAAAGCCGTTTTCCTCGTTTCACACTGTCTCACCTGCTTTTTGCCCAGCTTATATACCAACAGGCACGATGTACATCCCTGTTTCTGCATCCTGTCTAATCGTCACGGACACATCATAAATGTGCCGTACGTTTTCCTCTGTTAACACATCGTTTGGCTGTCCTTCACTGATAATCTGTCCATCCTTCATCGCTATGATGATATCGCTGTAGCGGACAGCCTGATTCATATCGTGGAGCACCATGACAATGGTTAATCCGTGCATGGCATTCAGCTCACGAATCAGCTCAAGAATGTCAAATTGATAGTAGATATCCAAATAAGTTGTCGGTTCATCTAAGAAAAGGATCGGTGTTTTTTGCGCAAGTGCCATCGCAATCCATACACGCTGCCGCTCTCCACCTGACAGTGAGGCGAGCGGCACCTTTCGTTTGTCCGTTAGCTTTGTACTGGACAGCGCCCACTCTATCGCTCTCTCATCCTCTTCCTTGTCTCCTCCGCGCATTGTCTGGTACGGCGTTCTGCCGAATGCCACGACCCGTTCGATCGTTAAATCAAGCGGTGCTTCATTTTGCTGATGGACGACAGCTAACTTTTTTGCCAGCTCCTTTGGCTTGAACGCATTCAGCGCTTGCCCATCTAAGTGAATCTGCCCTTTATTTGGACAATGATTATTTGCCATTAAGGAGAGCAGTGTGGATTTTCCCGAGCCATTTGGACCGATAATGGTTGTGATTTTCCCCTTTTCAATCTGTGTTGTGACCGATTGAACGATGTCCTTCTGCTGGTCATATGAGAATGACACCTCACGAATGTCCATGGAGACGGTCCCCCCTTTTTAATAAAAAGATCAGAAACGGCCCGCCAATCACGGCCATAATCGTAGAAGCAGGAATCTCATTTGGCGCCACAAGCGTCCTGCCAAGCGTATCAGCCGTCAAAATAAGCAAAGCCCCGCTTAACGCAGAAAATGGAATCAGTACCCGGTGATCCGAGCCAACAAGCCTTCTTGAAATGTGCGGAATGAGCAAGCCGACAAAGGCTATCACGCCCGCTACTGCAGCTGTCACCGCCGCAAGTAAAACGGCTGTGATGGAAATCAAAAGGCGCATTCTGGTCACACGCAATCCTAAGTTTTTCGCTGTCTTGTCTTGAAGAGCCAGGAGGTTGCACCATTTGCTGAAGAAGAGTGCAACGACAAGACCGACGACACCATAGACACCGATTAAACGGACATCTCCCCACGTTTTCATCGTGAGATTCGACTGTCCTGACTGATTAATTGTGATATTGAAATAGCTGCAAATGGTCACAAATGCTTCAGCCATTCCAGTAAACATGGCATTGATGGCGATCCCAACTAAGATCATGCGGATCGGGCTTAAACCACCCTTCCAAGATAGAACGTAAACGAGGAAACACGCAATCGCCCCGCCTAATACCGAAAATAAAGGTGAGTAGAAATAAAATTGAGGAAGCGCTGTAATCGCCATTAATGAAAAGAAGCTGGCTCCTGATGAAATCCCAATGACGCCGGCATCAGCTAACGGATTCCTCATGACCGACTGAAGCAGTACACCGGAGACAGATAAGGCGGCCCCTGTAAACATCGCGATGAGCACGCGGGGGATTCTCAAATCTTTAATGATTTCTACCTGTGCATGTTGACCGGTGATGAGCCCTTCTAATAATTCAATTGGGGTCACATGAATGCTCCCAGTAATGGCTGAATAAATAAACACGCAGACCAGTAAGAGACTGACTATCAGAAATAAAAATCCTGTTTTTTTCATCTTGAACGTCCTTTTATCATTAAGATTCGCAAACTTATGACGGATACAACATACGAGTCAATTCATCTAATGCCTCTGCTGCCTTTAAATTGCCTGTTGTCCCGAATAAGCTTTCTTCGAGGTCATACACCCGGTTTTGTTTGACCGCATTAAAATGTTTCCAGATGTCATTTGTTTTAAATTCTTGATCAAACATTTTGACGACTTCATCCGGCATCCCATGTGCGGCTCGGAGAATGATATCTGGATTGGCTTTTTGTAAATACTCCGTATTGGATTCCAAATACTCCATTTTCTCGCCTTCCACAATGTTCTTTCCTCCTGCGATACGTACAAGATCACCAATATATGAATTTTCTGTCGCCACCAAATAACTTCCTGGCACACCAAGCAAAATCAGAACGGACGGCTTGCGTTTTCCTTTTGCCTTCTCTTGTATGTCTTTCTTTTTTTGCTCAAACGCAGACACAATGCGCTCAGCCTGCTTCTTCCTGTCATACTGATCCCCAAGCTTCGTGATGACCTTCTCCATGTTGGCCATACTCTCGAGATTTAAGTATGTGGCAGGGACACCTGCTTGCTGAAAGGGTTTCTCTAAATCATATTGAAGGGTTGTGACAGACAGGACATCTGTCGGTTGAAGTGATTGGATGATTTCCATGTCCGGGCTCATGGGATTGCCGACTTCTGGCAGTCCTTTGTAACGAGTGGGCAAGGATTTTTGACTTGTTGGCACCCCGACAAGATCCACCTCTAAAGCATCCATGATCTCCGCAGCAGCTACAGTCGTTGCTACAATACGCTCACTTGATTCAGCGCTTTTTTTGCCTTTTGCTGAGCTTTCAGCTGACTGTGAGCAGCCCGATAAGATCATGCACACACTGAAGGCAGCGATCAAGGTACTTAACATTCGATGCTTCAAAAACAGAAGCCTCCTTTCGAAAAAAGAGAGTGGATGCGCCGAGGAAAAAGGCGCATCTCACTTAAAATAAAACGAACTATCTTGTCCGTGTTTGATATTTTCTGACGAGTACGAATAACGAACCGCCGAATAAAAGAATATACACCCAAAGAAGAGAGGTATCTCCCGTTTTCGGATTCAGCTGTCCAGACTCAGATTTGGTTTGGTCATCTGATGGCGTAAATGTCATCTGCTCCGCACCCGTTTCCTCTGGTGCTACATTCTCAAGTTGAGGTGTTTGAGAATCGTGATCATTTGGATTTTTGACAAAGCTGATACTCTCATCGTCTCCAATGACCGTTGAAATGCCGCTTCCCTCACCGAGAGCGATTCCTTTTGTGTCATAGACAAGTTTGACATCGTACTGCTCATGATAGTTCGCAGCTGGAATATCAATTTTTACGCGTGCAGCCTGAGCACTGCTTAAACTTTTTGCTTCATATTGAATGACACGTGTATCTGCTTTTTGATCTGTTTTCGCGACAAGTGTCTCTTCAAATTTTCCGCCTGTTCCTACTTGGAATGACGTGATGGCTGAGCTGTTTTTCACTTTATATGAAACGAAATGGCGGCCATTTTTCACAACCAGTGTCGCAGGGCTCACGACGTAATCGTTCATGCGGGAAAGCTCATCCTTGTCTGCTTTCTTCATTGAGAAAGGAAGCTTGTATACACCATCTTTTAGCTGAGTAGTCTCTTGATCAGCTCCGCTGTTATTTGTTTCTGGTGATGGTGTATTTGGTTTTGGCGTTTCTGATGCAGCTGGTGGTTCTTCCTCTACCACCTGTCCGTCCTTCACTGGAGCGATACTCTTTGAGTCAAATTGAAAACGAATATCGTAGGTTTGGTCATAATTAGCGGCAGCTACTACAATGTGTACTTTTCCTTTCACCGCTTTTTTCAAATCAGCAGCATCGAATGAAACCACTCTTGTATTCTTCGCTTCATCTGTGCTCACTGTCTTTGCTTCTTGATAAGAACCGTTTTTCTCTGTTTTCAAAGAAGCGACAGACTTATGATCCTTCACTGTAAAAGAAATGGTCTGCTTTCCATTTTTGACGGTTAAGGATGCGGGATGTGAGAAGTATTGATTCATTCGAGATGCTTCATCCGTATCCCCTTTTAGCACACTGTAATTGATACGATATACGCCATCTTTTAATTGATTTTGCGCAGAATCATCTGGCTTTGTGCCATTGTTATTGCCTGGTGTTGTCGGTTGATCGTCTGGTTTTGTGCCATTTTGGTCATCCGGTTTAGTTTCATTGTCATCTGGCTTTGTACCGTTTTGGTCATCCGGTTTAGTTTCATTGTCGTCTGGCTTTGTACCGTTTTGATCATCTGGTTTTGTTTCGTTATCGTCTGGTTTTGCAGGCGTAACGAGTGTTAAGCTGCTTTGATCGAATGCAAGCTGTACGTCATATGCTTCGTCATAAATAAAGCCGCCTAAATCCCAGTAAATTTTCACCCAGCCGTTTAATTTCGCTGATAAGTCGGCGACATCAAATTTGATCACACGTGTATTGGCTGTTTCGTCCTCACTGACCGTTTCAGTGGTAACGAGAGCACCATTTTGTTCAACCTTGAAATCTGTTATTTCTTTGCTTTGCTTCAGTGTGACATAGGCTGTTTTCTTGCCATTTTCCACAATCAGCTTAGCTGGCTTTTCTGTATAGGTATCCATCATGGACGCTTCTGTGCTGCCATTTTTTAAAATGGTGAACCCGACTGTGTATTCACCATCAACGAATGAAGCCGCTTGAGCTGTTCCTTGAGGAATCTGAAACGCAGTCAACAAACTGAATAAAACAAGCAGAATGGCTGCCTTTAGATGAAAAAGACGTTTCAAATGGTGACACTTCCTTCCGTTAATGCTTGATGATCCACTTTCTTGCTAAAAACCCGCCAGAACATAAGACAAGCACAAGGAGCCACCCTATTTGGCTTGTATCACCAGTTTGAGGGTTCTCTTCTTGTTGTTTCGTTGTGGATGTATCAGCTTTGTTTGTTGATTCTTTTGATGGCTGCTGACTTTCTTGTGCACCCGTTGATTTATTTGCACTGTTAGACGATAGCGATTTCATACTGCTTTCATCAAATTTCAGCTGAATGGTGTAATCATGATCATAATCAGCAGATTTTACAGTGACGTGAATTTTTGACTTGATCGGTTTAGACAGGCTCTGAGCTTGGAACTGAACGAGTCTTGTATTCGCTTTTTTATTCGTTGAGAGAACAGTTGTGTCGACATAGCCGCCATTTCCAGGCACTTTAAATTCCGTTACCCAGCTGCTATTTTTAATCGTCATTTGTACTGTCAGGTTTCCATTTTTCGCTATCACTTTTGCTGGCTTCAACCAGTAATCATTTGCCATTGAGACCGCATTTCCTTCAGCTTTTAGCACTGTATAATTGACGGAGTATGTACCATCCTTTAATGCGGCAGCCTGTGCGTTTGAAAAAGGCAGCATAAGTGCCAGTAAAAAAGCGGCCATGAAGGCTGGCAGCCTCATCCATTTTTTCATCAAGCGAATTTCCTCCCTTTCTATTGAACAGATGCCGCATCAAACTTGAGGCGAATGTCATAATTACCTGTATATCCGATGACCGGTACAGTCACACTCACTTTTGCTGGTACAACCTCAGTCAGGCTGTTCACATTGAATTCTACGGTTCTCTTATTTGCAGCTGTATTTGTACTGATCACCTTCGCATCTTTGTAGACACCTTGATCGAGCGTTTTAAAGCTTGTGATCCAAGAGCTATTCGTTAACGTGACTTGTGCTTTGATTTTTCCATCCTTTACGACAAGCTTGGCTGGTTTTTCAAAATACGTATTCGCTGTTGAAGTCGAATCGCTATCAGCCTTCCATACCACATATTGCGCTGAATATTGACCATCTGCTAAGCCAGCTGCTGAGGCCGAGCTAACAGGAGCTAGAGCAAATAGTAGAACAAAACTAAGGAATAATAATACGGGTGATGTTGAACGAATGACTTTCATGTGAACCCTCCTAAATGATATTGATAATTATTCTCAATAGACAATAAAAAAAATAACCTTCACAAGTGCTGGAACACACTTATAGATGATTATGATAATCATTATCAATTGAGTTAAAAAAATAAATCTTTGCTTCCTAAAAGTCAAAGATGTCTGCTTCTAAATGATGGATTGATACGAGTTTTAGGCTATCTGTCCCATTTATAATACCATGGCATAACCTCCATTCCATTACAGGGAAAAGAACCCTCTTCTCCTTGATATTATATAATGCATGAAATGATTGTCAACATCATTTTTCATACTATTGTCTTAGTTTTCTGGAAAATCACACAAAAAAATTTCGATCAGACACACTGATCGAAATGGATTAAGATGAAACATGTTCCTCTATTTTGCTATTTTTACGATCTAAAGACCAAGCATACATTTCACGAATAATCGGTTCAATTTTCTTCCCTTGAACTGTTAATTCGTATTCAATCCGCACTGGAATATCGGGGTATACTTTTTTCTCAACAAGTCCCTCAGCTTCTAAATCCTTCAGCCTTTCTGATAGTAATCTTCCGCTGATGTTCATTTCATTTTCAAGCTGACAAAAACGCTTAGGTCCGGTCAGAAGCTGATTGATGATGAGAATGACCCACTTCTTGCCTAGAATCTCCATGGCATCTGTAATTGGACAGCCATCTACTTGAGCCATATCTTACTCCCTTCTGCTTTTTTCTCTTTTTTTTATTATAACACAATTAATTACTTGAAATAAGTCACTAACTATTATATAGTTTAGTTACTAAAAGTAACAAGGTATTCATTTTTTATATATTTTCAAAAACATTTGAACATGCCGATGCATATATCATGAAGGAGATGACCGAGCTTGAAGACAATTGAGCAGCTAAGGCTGGGTGTAACAGAATTACATGTGTCCAGCTTTGATCGTTCTTTACCTTTTTATACAGACATTTTAGGATTTTCTATATTAGAAAAGACAGATTCCACGGTAACACTTGGCAGCAATGCAAAGGAACCGATTCTTTTGTTAAAAGAAGATGCACAACTCAAAGAAAAGCCTGATCATGAGCCAGGACTTTATCATTTTGCTGTTTTATTACCTACCAGAAAAAACCTGGGCACATGGCTGGCACATGTAATCAAAAAAGGCTATCCTTTAATTGGAGCAAGCGATCACTTTTTCAGTGAAGCCATTTATTTAAGTGATCCTGACGGCATTGGCGTAGAAATTTATGCTGACCGTCCTCAGGACATTTGGGTCGGTGAGCATGGAGAACTGAAAGGTGGCGGAAATGCACCGCTTGATGGAGATGGACTCCTGCAAGAAGCTGCTGATACCACATGGGAAGGACTCCCTGCCGGTACAGTGATGGGACACTTGCATTTCCATCTCAACCCAGAAGAAGCGGATTCCTTTTATGTCAATACGCTCGGTTTTCATATCCGAATGGCTCCACCAGCAAGCGTATTTATCGCCGCTGGTTTGTACCACCACCACCTTGCCTTTAATGCATGGGGACGCGGACGAAAAGGAGCCATTGATCCACGTTTTTCAGGAATTAGAAGCTATACACTGGTTTTCCCAGAAGAAGCAGACAGACAATCCGTCGTCGAACGTCTGACAAAAGCAGGCACTCAAGTCAACACGACAGGAAAAAGCAGCGAATTTGTTGATCCATTTGGCGTTCTCGTTCGTTTACAGATTGAAGAAACAGACTAAAAAGAAGGTGCAGAATATGGACAAACACACAGAGCTTAAAACAGCCATATTAAAAGATAAAATCAAACGAGTACAGCAAGAAGACGGGTATATCTATATCACTGGACCCATTAAACTGCCAGTGAATTTAGACGGCAGAACCGTGATGTTTAACTGGTATTCATGGTTAAAAGACGATGGAAAAGAGCCACTGTCAGATGAAGCTTTAATTGAAAGCCTTTCGTCCCGCCAGCTGGCTGATCATCAGCAGTCAAGCGTTCTTGTGTATGGGGATTTCGAGCACGCTGACGAAGCTCTTATCCGTATGCATTCCATTTGCCACACTGGCGATATTTTCGGAAGCAAGCGCTGCGACTGTGGATTCCAATTGAAGCAGTCTATGCGAATGATTGAGGACAATGGAGCAGGAGCCCTGTTTTACTTAGCCAATCATGAAGGCCGCGGCATTGGTCTTTTCAGTAAAGCCATGGCTTATATTCTTCAAGAAAACGGCTATGATACAGTAGAAGCGAATGAAGCACTTGGTTTTGAAGATGACACACGTCAATACGAAGAAGCCATTGCCGTTCTTCAAACACTTCGTACAAAGCCGGTCAGACTCATTACCAATAACCCGAAAAAGACAGATGCGATCAGCCATGCAGGTTTATCTCTTTCTGGACGCATTCCGCTTTGGGGAGATGTCTCTGAATTTAACGAGAAATACTTGCAGACAAAAATCAACCGCTCAGGTCACATGAAGGCGGAGCAAGAGGTGCGTACAATTGCCACATCATGAGCGATATATGAAGCTAGCCCTTGATAATGCACGGGCAATGAAAGGTCAGACATCTCCGAATCCGCTCGTCGGGGCTGTGATTGTGCGAGAGAATGAAATTGTTGGAGTCGGTGCTCATATGAAAGCCGGTGAACCGCATGCTGAAATTCATGCACTCAACATGGCTGGAGACAAGGCAAAAGGAGCTACGATTTATGTGACCCTTGAGCCTTGTTCCCACCATGGGCGCACAGGCCCTTGTGCCGAAGCACTTGTGAAAGCCGGCGTCGAAACCGTTGTCGTCGCGGCTCTTGATCCGAATCCACTTGTCGCTGGCCGCGGGATTGCCATTTTACAAGACGCGGGCATCCAAGTTATCACGGGCGTACTTGAACAAGAATCCATACTGATGAATGAAGTATTTAATCACTTTATTACGAAAAAAACACCTTTCGTGACGCTCAAAGCGGGCATTACCTTAGATGGGAAAATCGCCTCTGCCACGTCTGACAGCAAGTGGATTACATCTGAGACATCCCGTTATGATGCTCACCATATCCGCAGTATCAATGATGCGATTTTGGTCGGTGCTCAAACCGTCATTCACGATGATCCTTCATTAACTGCGCGGATTCCAAATGGAAACAATCCGATTCGAATTGTCTTAGATTCAAAGCTCTCAACACCACTAACAGCAAAGATTGTCACTGATCAGATGGCACCTACATGGATCTTTACAACAAAGCAAGCCGATGAGGAAAAACGAGCGGCTTTAGAAGAAGCTGGCGTCCGTGTCTTTATGACAGACAGCGACACGCGGGTTCCCCTGCAGGAAGTGCTTCAAGTGCTGGGAGAAAAAAATATCTCCTCTCTCATGATTGAAGGCGGCGGCCAGATTAACGCCTCATTCTTAGAACAGCAGCTTGTAGATAAATTGGTCATCTATATGGCGCCTAAGCTCATTGGCGGACGACTCTCCCCTTCCTTTTTCGGGGGCGAGGGCATACGACTCATGAGTGATGCCATTGAACTGGATCAACTCGCCGTGGAACCACTCGGGAAAGATATCAAAATGACGGGCTATCCCGTTTATCAATAACAAATAGGCTGTCGAGATTTCCTCGACAGCCTTATTTTTGTCTTCTAGTCTCTTCTCTCTAAAAACTCAATTCGATTCCCGAATGGATCTTCTACATAAAACCGATTGGCTCCCTCCAATGGCTCATCTTCTTTTATACTAATCTGATGCTTCAATAATACCTCTTTTAATTCCGATAGGCTCTTTACAAGAAAAGCTGGATGAGCTTTCTTTGCAGCTTGAAAATGTTCCTGAATGCCAATGTGAAGCTGATGATGACCGCATTGGAACCAGACTCCTCCACGTTTAGCTAAATTACTAGGCTTAAGTATTTCTTTCATCCCTAAAATTTCGCCAAAAAACAAACGAGCTTCCTCTTCGCCGCCTTTTGGGGCAGCTAGTTGAACATGGTCGATTCCAAAAAAGTTTGACATATTTCCCTCTCCCTTTCTGTTCTCAATTGGTTTTTCAATGTAGTTTTTATGATGCTGAACAAATTTGATTGTTACTTCATTGGTGGGTTTGATACTTGGTGACTTTCTTTGAGGTGTTTCATACGATGTATGGTTTGAATGACAATGCGGTATTTTTTCAAAAACAGAACTCCCATGGTATGAAAGTTCTGTCCATCTAATTGTCTCTTGTCATGACATTTGAAACCAAGATATATCATGATTCATTTTGATGAAACTTGTCGTAAAATGTTTCATGTGAAACATTGACGTTACTTCCCTTCGACCAGCCTGCCAAAGCTTTCTGGTGAAAGCCCCGGTGAAATGCGGACGCGGTGCAAGGACATCATGCCTTGTTCCTTCTTTGCATGTCCTGGTTCAGTGGTGACAGCCATTTGGTATCCGGCTTCCTTCGCCAACTTCAACGTCTCTTCATTATAGCGCCCGACAGGATAGCTGACCATTCTCGTACGCTGAGAAAATCGCTGATCGAAGAATGTCTTTGATCCTTTTAACTCCTCTTCCTGCTGCTGCTTTGATAAACGATTGAGCTCTAAATGATGAATCGTATGACTCTCAATCGAGATCCCATGTGCCATCATCTCATCCATTTGCTCATCCGATAAGTGATTTGGACGGCCAATGGATTGCTCAATCATGAAAATCGTTGCTTTCATTCCATACTGTTTTAAAATCGGAAATGCCTTTGTATAGTTATCCGTATATCCATCATCAAATGTAATGAGGACACTCTTCTTACTTGGCATCGAATTTGTTATGAAAACGCGGTACGCCTCTTCTGGCGACAGTGTGACATAATCGTTGTCCTTCAACCATTTCATATGAGCTGCAAATTCGCTCTTTGGCACACGTAACGAGTTACCGCTTGAGATACTGTGATACATCAAAATTGGAAGCTCGACCGGCTCCTTTTGCTTCATCCAATTTTGTGTCTCTATCACTGCCGTTTCTTTTTTCTGCTGCATATCTTTTGTTTGTAATGGACCCTTTTCCTCTTTGACAACTTGCTGGCTTCCTTCTGCCTGCTCCTTCATTCCCATACAGCCCGAAATGAGCAGCAGCATAAGACCAACCGTCATCAGCATACATGTTTTCTTCATTCACCAATCCTGCTTTCTCTTTATCTACCGAATGATTATAACAGAAATTGGTTATTCATTGACATCTATTTTGACAGGGTATTCATTTTTTTACACATTTCGATCATTTCGATGGCGAGCAGATGAATGGTCTCTGTTGTGAGCATTTGATCTTCTGCGTGTATCAGCAGTAAAGAAAACGGAAGCTGTTCACCTGCCGCTTCTTTTTGAATCAGCGACAAGTGCAGGTTGTGGATGCTTCGAAACGCTTCCTCCCCTTTTTCGATCAACTGCTGCGCTTTTTCAAAATCATCAGCTCTTGCTAGACGAATCGCTTCTACATAATGACTTCTTGCCTCGCCTGCATGGGCAATGATTTGAAAGGCTGCTCCCTGCATTTCCTCTAATACCGTCATCTGCTTCTCCTCCAATTACTTAAGATTCATTTGCTAGTTTCAGTGCATGCTCTAGAATTTTTTCTCCGTTTGCTGTTCCGTATAATCTCACATTGACGACATCGACAGGGATTTGATAAGGTGCCGCTGTTTTTTCTGCTGCTTTTTTCATAAAACTTACTTGCGGTCCAAGTAAAATCGCCTTTACATCCTCTCCATGCTCTTCTAGTTCATCCACAATGGCTCCTTCAGGTATAGCATAAATATAGTAATCCAGCCCTTTAGCTTCTGCGGCGGCCTTCATTTTCGACACCACAATGGACGTCGACATTCCTGCTGCACAAGCGAGAATGATTCGTTTCAAATCCCATCACTCCTATTGATAAATGACTTCTGTTTCAACTGTCAGTTCCCTCGTTTTGATTAATGTTTGGTACCAATACGCAGATGCTTTCAGCTGTCGATTTCGTTCATTTTCCAGCTGGATTTCGACTAAGCCGTAGCGGTTTTTAAAGGCATTCATCGGTGAGACATTGTCTGTAAATGCCCAAAGCATATAGCCCGTGCAATTTGATCCTTCTGCTTTCGCTTGAAGTGCCCGCTTCAAATGCTGGCTGATAAATGAAATGCGATACTGGTCATCAATGATTCCATCTTCTTTTTTAAACCGTTCTTCCTTTTCTACACCCATGCCATTTTCGGCCACAAACCACTCAATATTTCCGTATTCCTCTTTTATCCTCATCCCCATATCGTAGACAATCTTCGGGTAGATTTCCCATCCTCTAAAAGGATTCATTTTTCTCCCTGGAAGCTCAAACATATCGTAATAATAGGATGGGTGAAAAGGCGTCCCTTCGTTCCAAGCCTTACTCGGCGCCTTGACACGATGCGGATAGTACAAGTTAAGTCCGACGACATCTACCGTATGATTCTTGATGATTTGAAGCTCTTCCTCTGTGGAATCGAAAAGAATATCATGCTTTTTCAACACATCGATCAGTTCCTCTGGATACTCCCCTTTGATGGAAGGATCTAAGAACACTCGATTAAAAAACAAATCATACATACGTGCCGCTTCTTGGTCATGCGGAGCAGACGATCTTGCATACGTCACTTCTGGATTGAGAATCACCCCGATTTTGGCTCCTGTCGATTCCTTCAAATCCATCTCCTGAAACAGCTTCACCACTTTTGCTGTTGCCAGTGCTTTATGATAGTTCCACTGCATCCATTTCTTCGTATTTTGCTCATACGGATAACGGATGGCATCTAGATAAACACGTGTCTGGACAACAATCGGTTCATTAAAACTAAACCAATGCTTGACCCGGTCTCCGTAGCGCTCAAACACTTTTTCTGCATAGAGAACAAACAGGTCGACGACATGCTTTGATGACCATCCGCCGTACTTCTCAAGCAAAACGGCAGGAAGCTCATAATGCTCTAAGCAAAACATCGGTTCTACACCTGCTGCGATTAATTCATTGATCAGATCATCAATGTAACGAGCATAGGCCTCATCCACTATCCCATTCTCGTAATCTATGAGAAACCTCGACCAATTGATCGATGTCCTGTAATGTGTCAGCCCAATCTCTTTCATTAAGGCTACATCCTCAGGATAGCGCTCGTAAAAGTTCGTTGCACCAGCCGGCCCATAGCCTTCGTGCCACACATGATACCCTTCCTTATACCATAAATCGATGTACGAGTCCTGATGCGCCCGCTTTCCCTTCCAGCCCTCCGTCTGCCATGCAGAAGCCGCAGCACCTAGGATAAAATCTCTTGGAATCTCAATGCTGTTCATGTCTCCGCCTCCCTTTTCTTCGTCTGAATGTTTATTCTGAACCTGGTACCGCTTCTGGCTTACGGTTAGACAAGAGAACAAACGGTAAATAGATGAAAACAGCAACCACAATGCAGATAAGCTGTGTGATGACTGCTCCCATGCTGCCAGCAGTGGACAGCCATGCATTCACAAGCGGCGGTGTCGTCCACGGCACCATCACGACCGCTTTTCCAGCGAATCCTGTAGCCGTCGCAATATAACCAATCGTACCTGTCACAAGCGGTGTGACGATAAATGGGATCGCCATTACAGGGTTTAGCATGACAGGTAATCCAAAAATAACGGGTTCATTGATGTTGAACAGTCCGGGTCCTGATGAGAGCTTGGCAATGCTTCGCATCTCTTCCCTTCTCCCAGCAATAAAAATTGCAATCAAAAGACCAATGGTCACACCTGAACCGCCGATGCTCATATACACATCCCAAAACGGCATCGTGATAATATTCGGGATCTCTTTTCCCTCTTGAAATGCTGTCATATTCACTGCAATCGATCCTAATAAGAGCGGCTCCCGGATCGGCTTAATCATCTGGTTGCCATGGATGCCGATCACCCAGAAAAATTGTGCCACAAACATCAACGTTAAAATCCCAGGCAGCCCCTGTACAACACTTTCTAACGGGCGCTGCACCACGTTATACACTGCTTCATGCAAATAAATGCCTGTCACACGATGAAATGCAAAGCCGAATGAACTAATGATTGTAATCGTAATGATCGATGGGAAAAGTGACGAAAAAGATGTCGCAACATTCGAAGGAACCGAATCCGGCATCTTGATTTGAAGCCATTTCACCTCGGTCAGCTTACAAAAAATCTCCACAGATACGATCGCAATGATCATCCCTAAAAATAAGCTTTTTGGATCGGAAAATTGCCTTGCCAACACGTCTACAACCTCACGCATCGATCCATCGACTTCAAGAAGAAGTGTCGTTGGAATAACAGATATAAATGAAATCAATGCCATCAATCCTGGGAACAGAGACTTGTGCCCGTTAATTTTCCCAAGCTCAATTCCAATAAGGAACACAGCCCCAATGGTTAAAAAGTTCAGCGTGGCATAATTGATTGCCTTCATAATAGGCTGAAGCTCTGCTAAAAACCTGAATATCTCAAAATGAGCAAGCCCTGTTTCTGGGCTCATGATCATATTCGCCACCAATACAGCAAAAGCTCCTGTAATGATGATCGGCATCAGTGTGACAAATGCCTGTTTAATCGCCATAATATATTTCTGGTTGGTGATGCGATAAGCCACATGCCCCATGACATCTGCCGCTTTCTCCTTGAAGCTCATGATCCGTCTCCCCCTTTGCAAAAACTCGTGATCATCCTCCTTTTTGATGTTATTTTAAAAGCGCTTTCATTAACATCTAATCTTTTTCCTCACAGATGCGGAAATGGGTGCCGCGTTTTTTCATTTGGATACTCCAATACTTGAAGCGCAGCTGTCAGTTCTTCAAATGAAGCGGCTTTGATGAGCTGTTCCACCACTTCCTTCCGTTCTGTCAGCCGCACAAGAAATTGATAAAGCGACTGTAATTCTTTTTGATACGTCTTCTGGATGCTTAACAAGCATACGACTTGTACTCGATCTTCTCCCCACAGCACCGGCTTTTTCAACGTACAGATCGCACAAAACGTGTCATCTGTTGCCGGTTTAATTGGATGAGGAATCGCAACCAAATGACCGAAAGATGTGGGTGATACTTGTTCTCTTTCTAGCAATAATTGTTCAAAATCGTCTGAGATTCGATGCTGCTCCTTTAACACGTTCACGAAGAATTGAAGAACCTCTTCCCTTGATTGAAGGTCTTGCTGAAAAAATGTCAGCGCCGGACTCACATACCGTAAAACCCCTGTATCCTGTGAATTTTGCACAAATCGTTTTAGCCGGACAATATCATCGTCACTTAGAATCGTATGTACATCAATTACTGGCACAGGCAATGTATTCTGAAGCGGAATGGTACTAATAATAAAATCAATGCTTCTCAAATCATATGAAGGAAGTTCCCCGACACTTGCAGTTCCAGCGATCTCCAGCCTTCCGCTAAAAGCCGTCGTGAGTTTATGAAGAAGAAGCTGGCTGCTGGCGACACCCGTCGCACACACAATAAGACATGTCTTTCTTACATGCTGTGATTTTGTCCGCTCGATTGCAGCCCCAATATGAAGTGCCAAATATCCGATTTCATCCTCAGGAATCTCAACACCCTCTTTTTCCTTCAGCCATCTGCCCATATAAACACCCGCCTCAAACGCAATGGGATAATGCCTTTTAATGTCTGGTAAATAAGGATTTCGGATGTTCATATCATATCTAAAACGGTGAATGGCAGAACGCAAATGAAGACTTAAACCAACGATCAGCTCCTTATCAAACTGAATATCAAGTGACATGTGCTCCTCTACATAAGCAAGCAATTGGTGAGTGAAACGAAAATGGTCTTCGTCCAGCAGATGAAATAGGGTATGGCCAGCCTCTCCATATGCCATCATCTTTGCTCCCAATAAGTGAATCGCAATGTACGCCATTTCAGATAACGGAAAATCAATCGCTAATACGCGGCGAATATCTTCTGCCATTTGTTGAGCTACCTGAAAAACTGGCTGCCCTTGAATTTCTTTCAATTCCGCTTCTGGTATCTTGACCAGCTTTTTTTCTTCAATTCGTTTGCATGCGATGGCAATGTGGGTCACTAAATTACTTAAACCGATTTCTGATAGATGAAGTCCGGTAGTTTTTGTACGTGAACGCACGATGTCCTGAATCAATTGATACGTTTCTTCAGGTAACAATGCAGCATTCGCATGCTCCTGCTGAAACACATGCTCTGCCATACAATATCTTAATTTCATTTCATCGCCTGTCAGACGAAGGCCATATTTAGGCCGATGCGAGATAGAAAGTCCATGCAATGAAAACAAGTGCCTGACAGCTTTCAAATCATTTTTCACTGTAGATTCACTCACAAATAATTCCTCTGACAATCCCTCTAATTTGATATAGTCTTCTGACAGAAGCAGCCTTTTCAATAGATAAGCCACGCGGTCCTCAGGCTGATTAGGAATGAACTGTTCCTTTTTCTCATTTCTTTCTCTCAGTGATTTTTTCAAAAATGTACGAAATGCCCCGTAATCTTCAACGTTCAATGTATACCCTGCCCCGCGTTTAATATGTAGTGCGGCACCATGTTCTTCTAAGATCATTTTAAGCGCTTTCATATCTGTTCGAATAGTTCGGGATGTGACTCCGATCACACGGGCAAGTTCTTCACTTGTCAGTTCCTGCTCCGCTTGCATCAATCGTTTCAGAAGCTCCTCCTGACGTAGAGATAGCATGGGCTCTCCTCCCTTGGCATTTACTTTTGCCTATCATCATAAACGAAAATAGAACTCTTTGCCCAGTATTTCTTTCAAATCGGGAACCTTGATATGGCTCATTCGTATGAATATGAAACTAGAGGAGGGATGTATTATGGGTACTTTTATGTTTGTTGTCATTATCATATTAGCTTCTTTAGGAGCCATCGGTGCTAACCTGTTCACACCAAAGGATAAACGTGCATCTGCTAAGCGTTCTGCACATCATAGTTCAACGACAAGTACATATACTGATTCGTATACCCATCACGCTTCTGATGCCTCCTGCGGGAGTGATTCAGGTGATAGCGGCGGTGGTGGATGTGACTAAACAAAAAAACAGCCGTCCTTTTATGAGACGGCTGTTTCATTTATGGTTTTAAAGAGCTTTCCAGCCCCGTTCAATCAAATGTTTAACATCCTTTGCAAAATCCTCGCCCTTTTCCATCACGTCCTGAGCTCTTCCTGCAAAATTACTGGCAACAGCCAGCTCCATTTTTTTCAATTCAAAGTGCAAGATTTTTTGGTCAATCTCTGTTATATACTTTTCATATTCATTATTAACGATGTCGTGCATCACGCTGTAAGCGTCTTTCCGGTGGCGATGAAAGTCGGTTCCCCTCTCGCCTTTCCATGACGAATCAAGAGCAGGCTTCTTGATTTCTTTGATATCTGACTGGGCAAGATCTTGTTCTGTTCGAATATTGCTTTTGGCTGTCTTTAACCGAGAGATCATTTCGTCAAATTCTGCACGTTTGTTCTCAATTCCCATATGCAGATGGTGCAGCATCTCGGATAAACTCATGTCATCCACCTCTATCTGACCTCATACGAAAGCACGGCGTGAGCGCCTTTGGAAACCATCGACTCACTTGATTTTTCCAATCCTGACATTTCTATCGTTCTGCTTTCATTAAGTATAGTATAAGGTGAAAAGCCTCAGGCTTAAATAGGGAAAAGGTGTCCTTTTGTCGACGCGTTTGGAAGAAAAACGGAATAATACAAGGTCTTACATCCCGAGTTTTATATGAGTCTTTAATATCATATTTATATTATCTCCGTCGTACCCATAAATAAAAGCGATTGTGCTGATTATTTTGCAGCAATCGCTTCGTCTTGTTCTTTTAATGTTTTCACGTTAGAACGTGTATCCTGAACATTTTTAATTAAGGCTTCTTTAAAGTTTGAGACCATTTCGCTTACCTCTGCTTCACGTGCCGTCCACTTAGTTACAAATTCAAGGCTGTTTTCACCCGCTTTATCTGCTGCTTTTTTCATCGCTATAGCTTCGACTGCTTGGGAGACTTCATCTAGTTTATCCATGACTGTTTGGTAGTTTAACTTAATTTGTCCCATTGTGATATCCTCCAGATTTGTTCAGCATGAATCTTGCTTACAAGCTGCTCCATGCTTTTGAGATCAAGCGTTTTGCGTCCTCTACTGCGTCTTCTCCTTTTTCAGCAAGACGTGCGGCGTCACCAGCTAAGGAACTGGCAAAGGATAACGCAGCTTGTTCTGCTTCTAATGTACTGATTTTGAATTCGATACGGCTCACGTAGCGTGGGTATTTATCGTTCACGATCGTTTGCAGCGCATCATGGGCTTCATTTCGGTCTGATTTGAAATCCTGGCTTCGCTCACCTTTCCAAGAGGTCCCAAGCTTTGGCTGCTTGATTTGCTTTAAATCTGTTTCTGCCGCATCTTGTTCACGTTCAACCTTGCTTTTCGCCTTTTTAAGCCGAGCGATTTTCTCTTCAATTTCTGCTTTTTTATTTGAAATGCCACCGTTAAGGGCAGACAGCATATCCGATAAGCTCATATGGGTTCCTCCTCCTGTCAAAAAATAAAAACGCTGCTTAGAGTCCCTCTAAACGAGCGTAAGGTGAATAGCACTTTTTCCAATATTGTTATTATAAGGTTCAAAGACTCATGTTTAAATAGGTATTTACGCCCTTTTTATGGGATAAATATGCTTTCGTTCTGGTTTACACCGCCCCTTTCGACCTCTTTTATAGGAGGTCTAAATTCCCGTTCATTTGCTTTATGTCACATATAGTCTCTCGGTCCTAGGACAAATAAAGCCGCCCCGTGCAGGAGCGGCTTTTGCAAAGGCTTATGAAGCTGTTTCTTCTCTTTCCTCTTGATCTTTTACGTACCAAATGAATTTTCCTGTATATCCGTAAATGATCGCAAGACCAATGGCGACAAAGCTCAACCACATAAATGGTAAATAAGAGAATGTCGATACGCCGAGGATCCCTGCCATGTAAATTCCGTTATCTGACCATGGAACCATACCAGACGTCATTGTTCCACCAACCTCAGCGTTCCTAGATAGGACACGTCTGTCTATTTTTAATTTATCATAGCTTTTTTCCATAATTTTTGGTGTGAGGATTAATGAAACATACATCGCACAGCCAAAAATGTTTGCGAAGAACGCCACAACCAGTGTAGATAGGGTGACATTTCCTGCATTATATAATTTCTTCTCGAAAGAAGCGACAATAACTTTTAAAACACCTAGATATTCAAGCACTCCACCAAAACCAAGTCCAAGAATAATCACAACTAAAGATCCAAGCATATTCACAATACCGCCACGATTTAACAGCGTATTTAAGAAATCTACATCAGAATTAATAGAGAAGCCATTGTATGCTGAACCAATCGCGTCTGCTGGATTCATTCCTTGGAAAGCCATGGCCCATATCGATCCTAAAAGAGCACCAATGGCAATAACAGGCAATGAAGGTTTCTTAAATACGAGCAGTAAGACAACCACTACTGCTGGGATAACCATCCAAATGTTGATTGTGAATGTATCATGAAGAGCATTTTTCAAAAATTCCACTTTATCTTGATCAATGTTGCGTCCTCCATACATAAAGCCTGTAACCGTAAACATGATTGCCGTAATGACAAAGGCTGGTATGGATAAAACCATCATTGCTCGAACATGCGCCAGCACGTCCACTTTTGAAAGAGAAGAAGCGAGCACTGTACTATCTGATAGTGGAGATAATTTATCTCCGAAATAAGCACCAGATAGGACGGCCCCTGCAACGATTGGAAGTGGAATACCTAGACCTTCACCAATTGCGATCATCGCAATCCCAGCCGTTCCAACCGTCCCCCAAGAAGTTCCTGTTGCAATGGACATGATTGCACAGATGACAAGTGTAGCTAATAAGAAAATATTAGGATGAATAAACTCTAGACCATAATAGATGAGCGTAGGAACAACTCCACCTGCAATCCATGTTCCAACAAGTGCACCTACTGCAATTAAGATCAAAATAGCATCTAACCCATTCGATATCCCTTTTGTGATCGCATTTTGGAGATCCTTATAGGAATGCCCCAATCGAATACCTAAAGCAATAACCATAAACCATGAGATAAACAATGCTAACTGAATATCTAATTTGAAGTAAAGAGTAAAAGATAAAACAATTGCTAAAAACAAGCCAAGTACAGACACGACTTCTAAAATAGACGGTAGACGTGGTGATTTCAATGTTGTTTCCTCCCTTTGTACGTGCGTTAAGCGTTTTCAAATTATTGTTAAAAAAGTGTGTCAATTCGAAAGAAAGTGAATTGCCTGTTTTTCTCTTTTTCACAGGCAATTCCACATATTAATAAAATAAAATTTTTGATATTATTATCGCTCTAGGAGCTCTGCCCCCGCAATGCCAGGCTTTGTCATCTCGTATGGATTTAAGATAATATCAAGTTCTTCTTCCGTTAAAACATCGTACTGCAAGCAAAGATCTCTGATCGATTGACCTGTTAAGATGGCTTCTCTTGCAATTCTAGCGGCTGCTTCATAGCCTAAGTGAGGGTTCACGGCAGTGATCACGCCTGCACTTTTTTCTACATATTCTTTCAAACGTTTTTCATTTGCTTCAATGTCCACTAAGCAATGATCTGTGAATGAGCGGAATCCGTTATTCATTATACTAATAGATTGAAGCAAGTTAAAGACTAAAACAGGCTCCATCACATTTAACTCAAGCTGACCTGCTTCAGAGGCAAGACAGATCGTGTGGTCGTTCCCAATAACCTGGAATGCGATTTGGTTAATGAGCTCTGCCATGACTGGATTGACTTTCCCAGGCATAATGGATGATCCAGGCTGACGGGCTGGCAATGCAATTTCAGCAAGACCTGCACGCGGACCAGATGCCATTAAGCGAAGGTCATTGGCAATCTTAGACATGTTCATCATACATACTTTTAAAGCGGCGGATACTTCTGTGTACGCATCTGTATTTTGCGTTGCATCCACAAGATGCTCTGCGCCTACAAGAGGAAGACCAGATATATCAGCGAGCTTCTTTACAACAATCTCAATATAACGAGGATCTGCGTTTAAGCCCGTCCCAACAGCTGTCGCACCCATATTGACTTCATATAAATGCTGCTTCGATTGGTTGATCCGCTTAATATCACGGCTCAGCACGCGGCTGTAAGCTTCAAATTCCTGTCCCAAACGGATTGGAACAGCATCCTGCAGGTGCGTACGACCCATTTTAATCACATGATCGAATTCTTTTGCTTTCTTTTGAAAGACGTCCTGCATGGCTTGCATTGTTTCAAGCAGAATGTCTAACTGCTTGAGCACAGCAATATGGATCGCCGTTGGGAATGAGTCATTCGTTGATTGCGACATATTCACATGTGTGTTTGGACTTAAATGGATGTATTCACCCTTTTGATGTCCCATGATTTCTAATGCTCTGTTTCCAATCACTTCATTGGCATTCATATTCATGGACGTTCCTGCGCCGCCTTGAATTGGATCGACAATAAAGTACTCGTGAAGCTTGCCTTCAATGACTTCGTCAGACGCTTGAACGATGGCATTTCCAATTCCCTCATATAAACGTCCAACTTCCATATTGGCTTGAGCTGCTGCTTTTTTCACGATGGCAAAGGCTCTGATTAGTTCCTCGTGCATTCGATATCCTGTAATTGGGAAATTCTCTTTCGCACGAAGGGTTTGAACCCCATAATACACGTCTGCTGGAATTTCTTTTTCACCAAGAAAATCCTTCTCATAGCGATAAGTTGCTTGAACCATCTCTTATGACCTGCTTTCTATAGAATAGTTAAATCACTAAATCTTCTGCGATTGGCGTTTCCATAATCTTTTTGACTTCTCTTGGATCTGTTGTTTTGCCTAGTGCCCACATCAGTTTCGGCACGATAGCTTCTGTATTCATATTTCTTGAACGTGCCACCAATTCTTGATTGATCTTGCGTCCTACCTCATATACACTCATGTCTTCGCCTTCTTCAAGACACTGAGTGGTGATGACAACAGAAATGCCTTCTTCCAGTAATTCGTTGATCTTTTCTAAAAGGTTTCTTCCTTCGAAAGGAATTCCGCCGCTGCCGTAGCTTTCAATGACGACGCCTTTGTACAGGCTTTTGACTGCATCTAAAAACTCAGGCTTCAGGCCTGGGTGCAATTTTAACAGACACACATCTGTGTTCAAGGATGCATCTAATTTAAGCGGTTTCATTGGTGTTCTTTTTACTTTGCTATTGTATTCAATTTGATGGTTTTCAATTGATGCAATATATGGGTAGTTAATGCTTTCAAATGCATCATAGCTTTTCGTTCTTAGTTTGATCGCACGTGTTCCTTGGATGACTCTGCCATCAAACACGACATACACGCCGCCAACACCGTCACATGCAAAGCGAATCGCATCTGTGATGTTTTTCTTCGCATCTGTTTTCTTAAAAGTAATCGGAATTTGTGAACCTGTAATCACGATCGGCTTATCAGGATTTTGCAGCATATAAGACAGCGCTGCTGATGTATAGGCCATTGTATCGGTTCCGTGAGTCACGACAAACCCGTCGTACTGATCATAATTCTCATAAATGGCTGTTGCGATATCAACCCAGTATTCAGGCTGCATATTTGTACTATCTATACTCATTAGGGACTTTGTGTCCATTGTATATTCTGCATTAATTTCATTTAAATAGCTCAAAAGATCCTCAGCTTTAACACCTGGAGCTAAACCATTTTCACTCTCTACAGATGCAATCGTCCCACCAGTCGTTAAAAGCAATAATTTCTTCAACAGGTCCACCTCTTTCGTAAAATTACTCCGTTTGTCACACATATTATAAGCTAGCTTGTGCTATTCTATAATATACGCTTTACGCGTACCTTCATTGCCATTATAGTCACATAACGCGAATTAATCAAGAAATTGTTACGCATAACGCGTACATTCTATGTCAAAATATGATATACTGTTGTTGTAAATAAAGGAGCGTTCATGTATGATACTCGATCGTTTAACCACTCTTAGAAAAAAGAAAAAATGGTCTCTCCAGCATACGGCAGATCGCCTAGGTATCGCCAAAAGCACCTATGCCGGTTACGAATCTGGGTACCGACGACCTTCGCTTGAAGCAGTGAAGCTGCTGGCTGATTTGTATGATACGTCCATTGATTTTTTACTTGGTAGAACGGACGAGCCAGAGATACAACGTAAAATCTCTGATATCAAAATTGAACTGACGGAAGCAAAAGAAGGCACCATTCATGTAGACGGCGTTCCCCTAAATGATGAAGAAATCAAACAGCTTGTTGCCTTTATTCGGGCGAAAAACACTCTAAAAGTATAAACACAGAAAAGAGAGGCACCTATCAAAAAGGTGCCTCTCTTTCCTTTTCCAATCTCAATATGGAGAAGACAGCTGGCTTAATTCCTCTAGCCGCCGCTTCGCTTCTTCTTTATTAAACGAACTATAATAGCGATAATTCTCCTCATCTAAGATGCGGTAATGCTGACTAAGTACATTTTGCTGAAGGCGAAACGTGCCTTTTTTGATAGACGTCCTCCACCAAACCTTTCCGCCAATCGTGCGATCTACTGATAGATGTAATTCATCATGTGCCACAACTTCCAAAATCTCGAGCGGGTCATCCCCTAAAGTCCCTTTCAGAATGTCACTATCCCTGAATAATGCACATACGGCCGCGGATTGCGTCCAGTTGAGACGCAGCCTGTTTTTTTCAACCTGCTGTAAATGCCGTTTCGATAGACCAAGTACCTCCGCCATACGATCCTGCGTATAATCCTTTTCTTTTCGAATTCGTGCCATTTGTTCTGTGACGAGGTCGATTACCATCTCTTTATCCATCTCTCATCACCTCTCCGAAGTCTTTACTGACATCATACACGATTTCTTCGAAAAAGTGGCGTCTCACCCTATAGAATTCTGACAAAAACAGCTTAGTCGGTCTTCTCTTCTCCCTGACCATGCTGCTGTCTCCAATTTTCTTGGGCTGACTGATGTAAATATGGATAGATCTCCTGTTTGACGGTCTGCTCAAATACTTCTTCATCTAAAATGCTGTACGCCGGAATTTTGATCAATTTCCCATCTACTTTCCGAATGAGCACATCCATGAAAAGAAATCCTCTTATACTGTAACGATGCCTGCGCATGTCGATTGATTGAATATCTTGAAAAGGGATCGTTCGCTCCCGATGCATCACAGCCCCATTCTCTCCGCGCTGAATGCGAAAAATCACATTTCCCCTCTTCGTAAAAGCAGGCAAAATCATTAAAAAGGAGATCCAGCCATAGACAATACCTAAAAGTCCGCCTAAAAATAAAAACAATGTATAGTTCGATTCAAATGTAAGAGCTTCTGAAAATAACCAAATACCGATGATACCGAAGCCGCCCGTTGCTAAGAATGCCCATACTCTTAAAAAAGGTCTGCTCCTTACTTCTATTACTTCACTTGGATTCAAGCGTCATTCTCCTTTTCTCCATTAGAATATAGAACGGAACCCGTCTTGATGAGCCGTCTCAATGCGAAATTCATTTTCTTTTATTCCTGATACAAGCCACGATTGGTTCTCACCTGGAATCACAAATATCATGGACTCCACATCAGGCGTATTATTTTTGTCATAGACGACCTTCATGAGGGAATCCATCTTTCCTTTTCTCGTCTGTACATCAGAAACAAATGCCTTCACGAGCTCTTGATTCTCTGCTTGATTCAGAAAGGATGGCCACTCATTTTTTGCTTCGCTTGCTTGCTCTAACAGCATTTCAAATTCCTCTGCCTGGAGGCTAATGACAGGTTCAGGGTGATCATTCATCTGTATGTTGAAAAAGGCTGTCACTTGCTCTTCTGCCTGCTGATCGCCGCTCAGTTTACGAATCTGATGCACTTGTTGATCATAAAGCGTATGATGCGCATATACACCCGCCTGAGTTGTGTGAAAGGAGGTGCTGACTTCTTCGTCTAAATCTCCAAATCTAGACGCCTTGACGGTGTAAGAGGCATCATTCATCGCCTGGATGAAATGACGGTATTCCGCTTTATAACGGTATTGTCTGTTTCGAAATTCCAGTACACCTTTTGCGAGCAAAGAACGGCACGCAATTTCAAATAAAAACCCAAGGCGCTCGTCCTCAACATCAGGATAATACGCTTCCTTTAAGGACATGCCTTGTTCAAAATAGCCTTCACTGTAAAAACTAAAGATGAGCTCCTCAATACTTAGACTTAGCTGATCCAACTTGATCTCTCCTTATCCAAAAGAAAATGCACCTTTAAAGAAATCGCCTGCACCCTTTATGAGCGAATCTGCGGTTTCTTTTGTTTTTTCTATCCCTTTATGTATCACCTGATTCGCCTGATCAATGGTATCATTGACTGCTTTCACACCTTGACCCGCCAGTTCGAATGCTTTTTTCCCGTTATCCACGACCGCATGAATCGGGTCCTTTAATTTCACTGCCATCTGTTCAGCAAAACCGGATGTCAGCTTGGCGACTTTTTCTCCAATAAATCCACCTACTGCTGAACCAATGGCTCCGCCAACAACGGTTCCAATCGGACCTGCAAAGCTTCCAAGAGCGCCGCCGACAACGGCACCTGCGACAGAACCGCCAGCGATAAAGACCGTATTGTTCACTGCATTTCCAACAGCCTTTGCATTTTCACGCTTAAGGACTTCTGGCTGATCACCGAATTCTGCATAGTTCTCGGCAATTTTCAATCCACAGCCAACTGTTTCTGTTGCACCAGTGACAACTGTTGCAATGATGGCATTTCCTTTCGCAAACCTTGCACCATTTTTCAGAACAGACTTGATCGCAGCTGTGTCCTTCCAATTAATACTTCCTTTTGTAAAATCACGGACACTGTTTGTGAACGCAACTGTATCGTCAGGATAAAATTTTGTGAATTTCTTATGGACCAAGTCAGCCATCGGCCAGTTCGATCGTTTTAATAATTCTTTTTTACTCAGCCAAATCCTTGCTAACCGGTCAAATCTCGTTCCTTCTACCCGGCTGGTCAGATCAAGCAGCAGCTTTGAATGCTGCGCTGCATATCGGCCATTCTCTTTAATGAAGGTCGTCATCCCAAGCCCGTAATATTTTGCCTGCATCATCACGATACCTGCTAAGCTCGTGAGTGTACCATATTGATCATAGATGCTGTACAATTTCCGCAATATATCATCTGCTTCGACCATTTTATCTGTTGCATGACGAATGGCAATATCATCGCTGCTCAATTTGCTGATTAACGCTTGTCCTGCTCCCCATGCATCCCCGACACCAGAAAAACAGCTTCTATACCGAGGATCGCAGCCTAAAATCAGCCCGTCCAGTTCACTATGTAAATCGCGGTGCTTCGTTTCAATGGCTGACAGCTCGCCTACAAAATCATTCGCCAGCCCTGTCAGCTGATCTGGATCAACCACAATGTCACGTGCCATCACATCATCTCCCTTCTCGGTTTCTTTCTCTCCGTTCTTCTCTTCTCTTTCGCTCAAGCTCTTCCATTCTGGCAATTTCAGCTTTACGCTCCTCTATTTTGACCGCTGCATCCCGCAGTTCCTGACTTGTTTCAAGCAAATCCTTTTCAAATTGATCATAGCGTGCCGTTGTTTCTTCAAAGCTTTGATCAAATTTATCTCTTGCTTCTCCCTGCCAGCCTGATCCTACTGCCTTTAGCCGATTCTCCAGCAGCTGCTTTGACTGCCGAATCTCATCAGCCGCTTCCTGAAACTTTTGAGCGAGTGCCAGCGTTTGACTAGAATCCAACTTTCGCACCCCTTTCTCCCAATTTAACGTACAAATGGATGATTTTATATGTCCTCATTATAAATAAAAAGACACCCAAAAAAATCACCCTAAAGAACCATTCAGCACATCACCTAATGAAAGTAGGTCTTTTTCCTCTCTAATTGCCAGAGAAAGCCTTTCTTGTTATGAAGCGCATTCAAGACGTGATAAAATGGACGTATTCTACAAAAGGAGTGACGTATAGATGAAAGAGGAAATGATTCAGCGTTTCACAAGTTATGTGAAGGTAGATACGCAGTCAGATGCAGAAAAAGGAAGCTGCCCATCTACTGAAGGACAATTGAACCTGGCGAGACAGCTTGTTGAAGAAATGAAATCCATCGGGATTCAAGAAGTGACAATGGATGAAAACGGCTATGTCATGGGAACGATCCCATCTAACACAGACAAAGACGTGCCGACCATTGGCTTTTTGGCTCATATCGACACAGCCACTGACTTCACCGGCAAAAATGTAAAACCGCAGCTTCATGAGAACTATCAAGGCGGCGACATTACCTTAAATGAAGATCTACATATCGTTTTATCTCCACAACAGTTTCCAAATTTACAAAAGTACCAAGGACATACACTGATCACAACAGATGGCACAACCCTACTTGGTGCAGATAACAAAGCTGGTATCGCAGAAATTATGACAGCTATGCATTACCTAATCGAACACCCAGACATCAAGCATGGAAAAATCCGCGTCGCTTTTACGCCAGATGAAGAGATTGGCAGAGGGCCGCACAAGTTTGATGTTGATGCCTTTGGCGCTTCCTATGCTTACACAATTGACGGCGGACCGCTTGGCGAGCTGCAATATGAAAGCTTCAACGCAGCAGGTGCGAAAGTATCCATTAAAGGAAACAACGTCCACCCAGGAACAGCTAAGGACAAAATGGTCAGCGCTGCGAAAATCGGGATGCTCTTTCACAACAAACTTCCTTCTGACGAATCTCCGGAGTATACAGAAGGCTACGAAGGCTTTTTCCACCTGACGAAATTTGTAGGAGAAGTAGAAGAGGCGGAGCTGCAATATATTATCCGTGATTTTGATAAAGAGAAATTCAACAATCGCAAGGCATTGTTTGAAAAAATAGCAAATGACTTAAAAGCCACCTACGGAGAAAACAGCATCACCCTCAGCATTCAGGATCAATATTATAATATGAGAGAAAAAATTGAGCCGGTGAAACATATTGTGGACATAGCTCATGAAGCCATGGAAAATCGCTCAGTCACACCGGTCATTGAACCAATCCGCGGCGGTACAGATGGCTCCCAGCTTTCATATAAAGGTCTACCAACGCCAAACATCTTTACAGGCGGGGAAAACTTCCACGGTAAATATGAGTTTATTTCCGTTGAAAACATGGTGAAAGCAACCGAAGTTATCGTTGAAATTGCCCGTCTATTTGAAGAAAAAGCATAGACATGTTTACAACCGTTCCTGTTCGGGAACGGTTTTTTAATAAAAGTTTACAATTTTCTGAAACTTTTATGACACTTATTCGTACTAATAGAGACAACCCCAGAAAAAATTCTTCTTGACGAGTGAAATAACTGGAAATATAATAGTTAAAAACAACCAGTATTTTAGACCTAAAATAGCAGATCAAATGAACCTTAAGGACTAAACCGATTCTGCTGCTTATTTTCAGTTATAAACATCACTCACCCTGTCTACACTTAAAGAATAGGATGAATTGGAGGAATGTCATATGATGATTTTATTGATTATCGCTTCACTTTGCTGCTACTTACTATTCTCTTTCAAAAAAGATAACCGCACCCAAAAAAGAAAAAGCGCAGAGCTTTCGGAGTTTGAAATCTTTCGTATGCGCCGCCACTACAACGGAAAACGCCGTCACCCACTAAACGAAGCACCTAAACAAGTATAAATCCAAATAAAAGAGCCTCATGAGGGGCTCTTTTTTGTTTGCATAAACAGCAAAAAACGACCAGATTCAGTGGTCGTTTTTCTTTTTATTTATATACCTTCGCAGGAACTTGAATCATAGGAATTCCAACATAATAAGGTGAAATTTCATATGGCTGGAAGACAACAGCAATTCCCTTTTTCGTGAAGTAAAACTGCGTGTTGTAGTTGATTTCAATGTCACTTTTTTTCAGGTTCGCATAGAATTTACTTTTATGTTTCTTTGTGTAGTTATAAATATAATCTCTTACTTTCGTACGCTTTTTCTTTGTTTTCACAACGTCAGTCAAGAACAGCTGCTTTGTTTTTTTCTTTGTTAACACATAGTTCATGCTGGAAACCATTGTGTCCCCGTGCATGCTGCCATCATTCATGTAGTCATAGTTTAAGATACTTAGTTTCTTCCCATTGTTAAATTTCGTTTTAAACGATCTCTCGTACGTGATCTTCCCAAAGCCTTCCTTTTTCGCTTCATCCTTTAAGAACAAGTAAGTAGAATAAGAGAAAGCGATATCTTCTTTTAAATCACGATTGATGGTTTTCATATGCGCCTTGCTTAGGTTTTTCACCTGTGCATATTTGAACGTTTTTTTCTTTTTATAATAGTGTGTGCTTACTTTTGCTTTTTTTGCTTGTTTGGCATCCGCAGATCCAACTGGCGCAAACAAGGAAACAATCAGTGAGAAAATAAGCAGGCTGATCGTTAGGCCTTTTTTCATTGTCATAGTAAAAACCCCCATTTTTGTCTATTACCAAATGAGTATACCATGACAAAAGAACCAAAAGAAGTATTTTTTCCATATTATTCTTCATTTTTCCACATCTGGTTTGTTTACCGTTTTCATAAGTTCCTGTATGCTTAATGTAGAATGCTAGATGAAGTGTGGTGTTTATCATAGAAGAGAATATTTTTAGTCACATTCGGACGACGTTTCATAGTTTGTCCCCAACCCAGAAAAAGATTGCCAATTACATTTTACAAAACCCTCAGAAAGTTGTGCTTCATTCTATCAGTGCTCTCGCTGCTGAATGCAGCACAAGTGAAACGACGATCTTTCGTTTTCTAAGAAAAATTGGCTATGAATCGTATCAAGTGTTTCGTGTCCATGTTGCACAGGATATCGCGACCAATACACCTCAATCCATATACGGCGAGATCGAGGCATCCGATAGTGTAGCTGACATTAAACATAAGGTCATAGAGTTAACAACAAACTCTATTCAAGATATGAAGCATATTTTAGAGGATCATGCCGTCACACAATTCATAGAACACATGAAACAGGCACATAAAACCGTCTTTTTTGGAGCAGGTGCGTCCAGCTTTATTGCTGGTGATGCTTACCATAAGTTCCTGCAGCTTGGTTTTGAAGTGAGCCTCTGCAGTGATCCGCATATGATGAATATGATTGCAACACACGCCACGGAACACGATTTTATCGTCGCAATCTCCCATTCAGGAGAAAGCAGAGAAATTCTTGACGCCGTACAGTTTGCAAAAGAAAAGGGGGCAAGGGTTGCTTCTATTACCAGCTATCCGAAATCTGAGCTCGCAAAACGGTCTGATTTTCATCTGCTTAGCTCTTCCAGAGAGACAACCTATCGATCGGACTCCATGATCTCCCGTATCAACCAGCTTGTGATCATTGATGTACTATACGTCGCCGCTGTTTTAGAGCTAGGATCAAATGCCATTGAAAACGTGAAACGATCTAGATTAGCCGTAGCTAAAAATAAAACATAAACGCTAAAGACCGGAGCTGATTCCGGTCTTTTTTTGTGACTTTTTTCATATTTTCCGTTGACACGTTCCTATCACGTCATGTACATTAAGTGAGCAATAGTTTATTTCCTACTATTAAATTTAAAAGATAGTATATATACTAACATAATGAAAAGAAAGCGCTTTTTGTAAGGGTTTTCTATATAGGAGGCGGACAACGTGACAAAGAAGATTGGATTTATTGGACTAGGTATTATGGGAAAACCTATGGCACTCAATCTATTAAAAGCCGGTCATACTTTAACGGTTTTTGACCTAAATGAGGAAGCGATTCGATCGTTACAGAAAGCCGGAGCAAAAGGTGCTGTTTCAGCAGCTGAGGCAGCTTCTGAAAGCGATATCATCATCACAATGCTTCCTAAAGGAGAGCATGTAGAGGCAGTCGTTTCAGGTGATCAAGGCATTTTAACGACAGCCGCACCTGGCACTGTCATCGTAGATATGAGCTCAATTTCTCCTGTAACCTCTAGGGCTTTAGCTGCTCTTGCCAAACAGCATCAGGTGGAATTTATCGATGCACCTGTCAGCGGCGGAGAACCGAAGGCAATAGACGGAACACTAGCCATCATGGCTGGCGGCGAAGAATCCATCTTTGAGCAAGTGAAGGATGTCCTGCTTGCGATGGGCACTGAGGTCGTATTAGTCGGGACAAATGGAAGCGGGACAACAGCTAAGCTTGCCAATCAAATCATCGTCAACTTAAATATTGCGGCCATGTCCGAGGCGCTCGTTCTAGCCGCTAAATCAGGCATTGCCATTGATAAGATGTATGAAGCCATCCGCGGCGGACTGGCAGGAAGTGCCGTTCTCGATGCAAAAGTTCCTCTCATCTTAGAACGAAATTTTGAACCTGGCGGACGCATCGACATCAACTTAAAGGATTTAACCAATGTCATGGAAACTGCTCATGATATCGGTGTTCCTCTTCCGCTTTCTAGCCAGCTGCTTGAAATCTTCCACGCCCTCAAATCAGACGGAAAATCCGGGCTTGATCATGGCGGCATCGTTCAATATTACGAAAAAATGGCTCATGTCGAAGTAAAGAAAGGGTGAGATGGTCATGAAGCAAAGCACTGACATATTGAATGCCATTCCGAAAGCAGATTCAAAGGCCATTCAATCAGCATACGAACAAGCACTCAGCAGCTTTCAGCATAAAGTCATTGTTTTAGATGATGATCCAACAGGGATTCAAACCGTACATGGCGTCTCTGTTTTCACCAATTGGTCAGAAGAAAGCATTGAGGCTGGTTTTCTTGAAGAGAGCCGCATGTTCTTTATTTTGACTAATTCTCGCAGTATGACTGAGAAAGAAACTACCGCTGCACACGAAACAATTGCTGCAACCATTGTAAAGGTGGCTGAACGGCTTAAACAGGAATTCATCATTGTCAGCCGAGGAGATTCTACTCTTCGCGGACACTTTCCGCTTGAAACTGAGGTACTCAAAACGACCATTGAACAGCAAAGCTCCCGCCAGTTCGATGGAGAAATCCTTCTTCCCTTTTTCCAAGAAGGCGGACGCTTTACGATCGACAATATTCATTACGTACAGGAAGGACACGAATTAATTCCTGCTGGTGCCACAGAATTTGCAAGAGACCGTACATTCGGCTTTCAATCCTCTCATCTAGGAGAATGGATTGAAGAAAAGTCAGAGGGATTGTTCACAAAAGAGAACACGACCTACATTTCGTTAGCTGATCTGCGGGCTTTACGCATCGATCAAATCAAACAACAGCTCATGGGTGTGAAAGATTTCAAAAAGGTGGTTGTAAACGCAGTGGACTATGACGATGTCAAAGTCTTTGTCACCGCTCTCATTGAAGCCATTCAAGCAGGACAGCAGCTGATGTTCAGAAGTGCGGCGGCGCTCACAAAAGTACTTGGCGGTATAGGGGATCAAGCCTTATTAACAAGAGGTGACTTGATACAAGAAGAAAGCCCGCATGGTGGTCTCATTATGATCGGTTCTCATGTAAAAAAAACAACAGAACAATTAAAAGCGCTTGAGCAAAATAAAGAGATGGCTTTTATTGAATTTAATACCCACCTCGTGTTAGAGTCCGATGCCTTTCGCAAAGAAATTGATCGCGTCATCCAGCAAACTGAAGCACTGTTGGCAGCAGGTCAATCTGTGGCTGTTTATACAAGAAGAGAACGGCTTGATCTTGGGGATGATCGCCAAGAGGAAGAATTAAAGCTCTCTGTACAGATTAGTGATGCTGTGACAAGTA
Source organism: Bacillus sp. MAG717A (assembly GCF_036884855.1). Taxonomy (NCBI): domain Bacteria; kingdom Bacillati; phylum Bacillota; class Bacilli; order Caryophanales; family Bacillaceae; genus Bacillus; species Bacillus sp. MAG717A. Next base: position 1,621,576 of record NZ_CP145733.1, on the reverse strand, counting down.
TTGTCCAGCGCCTCACCATTCGTCCTAAGTATCTCATTGCCAAAGGCGGAATTACTTCCAGCGATATTGGGACAAGAGGACTTAGCGTGAGACGTGCGACCGTGGCAGGTCAAATCAAACCAGGGATCCCTGTTTGGCAAACAGGAGAAGAAAGTAAATTCCCTTTCATGTCTTATGTGATTTTCCCGGGAAATGTTGGGTCAAAGGATACGTTAAAAGAAGCTGTAGACATACTTGAAGGATAAGGCATAGGGGGTGTTTGCGCCCCCTTATGCACCACAAAGGAGGAAAGATCATGTCGTTAGTGTTTATTGGACTTGGCGTTTTGTTATTACTTTTACTCATGGTTGTCTTTAAGTTAAACGCTTTCATTTCTTTGATTATTGTCTCTTTAATTGTTGCTGTGTTAGAAGGAATGACACCGCTAGAAGCGATTGCTTCCGTCGAAAAAGGACTTGGCAGTACGCTCGGACACCTGGCACTCGTTCTCGGTTTTGGAGCGATGCTTGGGAAATTGATGGCTGATTCTGGCGGTGCTCAGCGTATCGCGATGACACTCATTGACCGATTTGGCATCGGAAAAATCCAATGGGCGACAATGCTGACTGGATTTGTGATTGGAATTGCTCTATTTTATGAAACCGGATTCATTATTTTAATTCCATTAGTCTTTACGATCGCTCAGGCTGCAAGACTTCCTGTGCTGTATGTGGGCATGCCGCTTGTCGCTGCTCTCATCACCACACACGGCTTCCTCCCTCCTCACCCAGGGCCGACTGCCATTGCGAATGTCTTTCAAGCAAACATGGGACAAACCTTATTGGTTGGGATTATTTTAGCGATTCCTGCTGTTTTAGTAGGTGGACTTCTGTTTACAAAACTATTTAAAAAAGACCAGTTGCACGCACATATCCCAAAGAACTTATTTAATCCAAAGGAATTCACAGAAGAAGAAATGCCTAGCTTCGGCATTAGCATTTTCACCGCTGTTTTGCCTGTATTGCTTATGACATTCAGAGCATTTTTAGAAATTTTCTTCCCTTCCTCCCCATTGCTGCCTACCGCTGAGTTTTTAGGCGAACCGGCGATTGCACTATTAATCTCAGTGCTGCTTGCCATCTACACGTTTGGGCTTGGAAGAGGAAAGAGCATGCAGGACGTGATGAAGTCCATCACGGATTCTATCGGCTCTATTGCCATGATTTTATTAATTATTGCGGGCGGCGGAGCCTTTAAACAGGTGCTCATTGATAGCGGCGTCGATCAATACATTGCAGGGATCATGCAAGGAAGCACACTTTCTCCCCTGCTTCTGACTTGGCTCATTGCTGCTGTCCTTCGTGTCTCTTTAGGATCAGCGACTGTCGCCGGTCTCACGGCTGCTGGCATTTCTGCACCACTGATTGGCCTGACGGGTGTCAGCCCTGAATTAATGGTGATCGCAACAGGTGCCGGCAGTATCACGTTCTCTCATGTGAATGATGCAGGTTTCTGGATTTATAAAGAATACTTTAACCTATCGATGGCTCAAACCTTTAAAACGTGGACATTGATGGTCACCGTGCTTTCACTTGTCGGACTTGCTGGTGTTCTTGTTGCTGACTTGTTCATGTAGGAAATTAAATTGGAAAAAGCCATTGACTTTTCCCTGAAAACGTTGAATAATTGTGTTTATTAAGAAAATTTAATCAAAAGGTAACCTTATTAAGAGTGGTGGAGGGACTGGCCCTGTGAAACCCGGCAACCGCTGTTCCTAGGAACAGAATGGTGCTAATTCCTTAAGCAAGCAGATGCTTGTTTGAAGATAAGGCAGAGTTCTCACAGTATATGATGCTCTTCCTTATCCAAGGAAGAGCTTTTTTATTTGATTTTTTAACCTGAAGAAAGAAGGGATTCAGCATGACACAAGTACAAACCATTGGAAAGAAAACAACGAAACCGCCATTCCGCGCAGATCAAGTAGGAAGCTTACTTCGTTCAGAACGCATCAAGGAAGCACGCAAGCAAAAGGCAGAAGGTACGCTGACAGCAGAGCAGCTCCGACAAATTGAAAACGAAGAAATTACACGTATTGTAGAGAAGCAAAAAGAAATTGGGTTAGAGGTTGTCACAGATGGTGAGTTCAGACGTGCATGGTGGCATTTTGACTTTCTGGAAGGACTCGATGGGGTTGAAGGATTTGAAGCAGATCAGGGCATTCAATTCCATAACACGACGACAAAAGCAAGAGGGATCAAGGTAACAGGCAAGATCGATTTTTCAGATCATCCAATGCTGGAGGATTATCGTTTCCTTCACAGCATCGCTGGTGATCATACGGCTAAAATGACGATTCCAAGTCCGAATATGCTCTTTTTCCGTGGAAGGCTTGAAGAAGGAGTGTATGACAGCTTAGAGGAATTCCACCATGATGTGGCACAGGCGTATAAGAAAGCCATCCGTGCTTTTTATGATGCAGGCTGCCGCTACTTGCAACTGGATGATACGGCATGGGCGGTGTTCTTTTCTGAAAAAGGCCACGAACAAATCAAAGCCTTTGGCCGTGAAGAAGATGAACTTCGTGAGTCGTTTGCGAAAACAATCAATGAAGCTGTTGCTGATCGCCCAGAGGATTTGGTGATTACTATGCACATTTGCCGCGGTAACTTTAAATCGACATGGGCAGCTGAAGGTGGTTACGAAGCAGCGGCAGAAACAATTTTCGCCGGCTTAGATCTTGATGGTCTCTTTTTAGAATTCGACGACGATCGTTCTGGCGGATTTGAGCCTCTTCGATATGTGAAGAACCCAAACCTTCAAATCGTACTAGGCCTTGTCACTTCAAAATACGGAGAGCTTGAGCCAGTTGAACAGATTAAAAAACGCATTGAGGAAGCGGCTCAATATGTGGATATTAACCAAATTTGTTTGAGTCCACAATGCGGATTCGCCTCAACAGAGGAAGGCAACCTGTTAACAGAAGAGCAGCAATGGGAAAAGCTGCGTCATGTGATTGAGATTGCTGATCAAGTGTGGACTGCGTAGTCCCTCAGAGACGAAAAAAAGACAAACCGCAGTATGAGCGGTTTGTCTTTTTCTTTTATGCATCCAAATGTTCACCATTTGTCGCAATCACTTGTTTATACCAATCGAAGCTTTTCTTTTTCTTTCTATCTAATGTACCGTTTCCTTCATTATCACGGTCAACATAAATGAAGCCGTAGCGTTTTTTCATTTCAGCCGTTGATGCGCTGACAAGATCAATTGGGCCCCAGCTTGTATAACCGATCAGGTCTACTCCGTCTGCGATGGCTTCTCTCGCCTCTAGCAAATGGCTTCTGAGGTAATCAATTCGGTAATCGTCTTGAATTGATCCGTCTTCTTCTACTTGATCGACAGCACCCAATCCATTTTCTACGATAAACAATGGTTTTTGATAGCGGTCATACAGCTGATTCAGTGTTGTACGAAGTCCTTTCGGATCAATTTGCCAGCCCCAATCACTTGCTTCCAGATATGGGTTCTTCACACCTTCAAATAAGTTACCACCAGTCACTTGTTCAAGGACCTTTGGATCTGTACTCGTCACAAAACTCATATAATAACTGAAGCCAATATAGTCAACTGTATGGTTTCTTAAAATGTCTTCGTCCCCGTCTTGGAACTCAATGTTGATGTCATTTTCAAGGAAATAACGTTTCATGTAACCTGGGTAATAGCCTCTTGCCTGTACATCTGAGAAGAACAATGTTTTACGATCTTGCTCAATTGCAGCAAACATATCTTCAGGTCTTGAGCTGTACGGATAAGTTGTCATTGCTGCAATCATACAGCCGATTTTCGCATCAGGAATGATTTCGTGTCCTGCTTTGACAGCTAAAGCACTTGCAACAAATTGGTGATGCGCTGCTTGATATTGAATGCTTTTCTCGTCATCACCCTCTTCAAATACAAGTCCGCCGCCAGTGAAAGGCGCATGTAATACAACATTGATTTCATTGAAGGTCATCCAATATTTCACTTTATCTTTAAAGCGAGTAAACAATGTTTTAGCGTATGTTTCATAAAGATCCACAAGCTTACGGTTTCTCCATCCGCCGTAGTTTTTCACAAGTGCGAGCGGCATTTCATAGTGAGAGATGGTGACAACTGGCTCAATTCCATGCTTATGCAGTTCATCAAATACTTTTTCATAAAAAGCGAGGCCTGCTTCATTCGGTTCCGCATCGTCGCCATTTGGGAAAATACGCGGCCAAGAAATGGATAATCTGAAGCACTTGAATCCCATTTCTGCAAAGAGTGCAATATCTTCTTTATAGCGATGGTAGAAATCGATGGCATCATGATATAAGTTAAGGTCTTTCATTGATTCATCGAATGGGTGCATAATACCATTTGGCGATACATCAGCTGTCGATAAGCCTTTTCCATCTTTATTATATGCGCCTTCAATTTGGTTGGCTGCAACAGCGCCGCCCCATAAGAAACCTTTAGGAAATGTTTTTTCTAACTTGTTCATGTTGAATACCCTCCTCTTTATCTTCTACACTGACTGTAAGCAGTGTCTCTTTCCCTGTAATCGCTCCATCTGTTTTCGCATCAACTTGAGCATAATCATTCGTGTTGGTAACAATAACAGGTGTGGTCACATCATAGCCTTCTTTCTGAATACCCTTGATATCAAATTCAACCAGCACATCCCCTGCTTGTACAAGATCACCGGACTGCACATGACTTGTGAAATACTTTCCGTCAAGTTTTACCGTGTCAATCCCGACATGAATAAGAAGGTCTGTGCCTTGGTCGCTCTTCAAGCCAATGGCATGTTTTGTGTGAAAAATGGTTTCAACCTTGCCGTTGAACGGTGCAACAACTCGTCCAACAGTTGGTACAATGGCTGCACCTTTACCCATGATTTCATTAGAGAATGTTGCATCATTTACTTGATTGAGCGGCTTTAGTTGACCTTCAAGCGGGCTTTGTACCACTTCATTTTGAAGCGCTTCTGTGTCTTTTTTTTCTTCTGATTTGTCTGCTTTTTTATCATCTTTTACTGGTACATCTTTGAATCCTAGAACAAGTGTCATGATCGTTGCTACGACAAAACCGATCACTAAGCCTATGATAGAGTAGACAAATGTTGGTCCAATGAATGTTGGGAGACCTGGAATACCTGCTGACCCAGACACCACATATGATTTTACTTTGAAGATCGACATGAACACGCCGCCTGCTGCTGCACCAATGAGCGCTGCAAAGAACGGTTTTTTCAATCGCATGTTCACACCATACATAGCAGGTTCAGTAATACCCATTAAAGCTGTAATACTTGTAGACATCGCCAATGATTTGAATGTTTTGTTTTTTGATCTTAAGAAGACACCGAATGCTGCGCCTGCTTGTGCCATATTCGCTACAAACATCATTGGAAGAATGTAGTCAAAACCGTTTAACGTAATGTTGTTGATCATGATTGGAAGCAGTGCATAGTGCATGCCCGTAATGATCAATGGTGACATGAATCCGCCGATCAAGAGTCCGGCCAAAATACCTGCATGTTTAAACAATAAATCAATTCCACCTGAAAGGCCATTTCCGATAATTCCACCAAGCGGTCCAACCGCGATGAGCATAATTGGTACAACGACAAGAAGTGTGACCGTTGGAACAAGGATGATCTTTAATGATTTCGGACTATATTTTTCTGCGAATCTTTCAACATATGAGCCGAGCCAGATAGTGAGTAGAATTGGAATCACTGATGAAGAGTACACAACGGCAACCACTGGCAAGCCGAGAAATTCTGTATTTCCTGCGCCCAGTAAAGCGGTTAACTGCGGATGCAGTGCTGCTGCTGCAATGGCAGCTGCGATATACTGATTTGTGCCAATTTTTTTGGCTACGCTTACAGCTAGTAAAATCGGTAAGAAGTAAAAGGCTCCGTCTCCGATGGCTGTTAAAATTATATACGTACTGCTTTTATCTGATATCCACTGGAATGTGAGCAGTAGTGCCAATATTCCTTTGATCATACCAGCTCCAGCGATCGCTGGAAGAATCGGCGTGAAGACACCAGAGATAAAATCGAATAGCTTTGATATCACATTTTGTTTTGACGATTCTTCTGTACCGCCTGATTTTACATCTGCTGATAGGCCAGAGTCAGCAATCATCGCTTGATAGACATTTGAGACATCATTGCCGATAATGACATGATATTGACCTCCGCTTTGATTCACGCCCATGACGCCGTCTGTTGATTGCAGCTTTTCTTTATCTGCCTTGCTTTCATCGTATAAGTTGAAGCGAAGTCTTGTCATACAATGTGTAACTTGCTTAACATTTTTTTCACCGCCGACAAGTTCTAGCACTTCTTTTGCTGTTTGTTTGTGGTTCATTGTGTTACCCTCCAATCGTCGATTTCATCTTGATATAGAAAAAACCTAAACATCCATTAATGTCCGAGAAATAGCGATTCAGACATTAATCGATATTTAGGTTTTGCCTGCTTAACCAGTAACAATCCTTCATAACGATTGATCGTTATTTAATTTTTATAAGTCTTTAGATATAAAAAAACCTAAATCATGCCTTATCAAAGATAGGGACAATGATTTAGGTTTTGCCTGCTTGACCAGTAACAATCCTAAAAGATTGTGGGTTATTTAGTTTATAGTTATAAATTATCATGTTAATTTTGTGATGTCAACGCTTTCTTTTTGAATTTATTTTCTTTTTATTACTCTGTCTATATGCAAAGTTAAATATAGCATTTCATCTTCTATGAGACTTCGGTTGTATTCTTTTTGAACATACTCGTTAATTTTTTCTGCGCATTGAAAAGCTGCAGTGTTTTTCTCTTTTACCACTTCATACAGAAACTCATTTTGATTTTCCATTTTTGTTTCGTTAAACAGACGCTGCCCAAAAAACTTCAAATGCGTGACAAAACGGAAATAATTTAATGATTCCTCGTCCAAATCAATTTGAAAGTGATACTTAACAATGTTTAAAATATCTTGAATGAGTTTGGTGATTTGAATAACATTTGGCATTTCCTCATTGAGCTCTGCATTGACAATATGCATGGCAATAAAGCCGGCTTCATCCTCAGGAAGATGGATGCTCAGCTTGTCCTCAATGATCCGAATAGCTTCTAAACCACATCTGAACTCTTCTTTATACAGCCGTTTGATTTCCCAAAGCAAGGCATTTTTGATGTCCATTCCTTTTTGATGACGTTCTATGGCAAAGGTGATATGATCCGTCAGCGTCACATAGATGCTGTCATTTAGATTTTTGTTAAGGGTTGTTCTCGCATGCTCAATAATCGCCTCACACACTTGCATATACTCGATTGGAATATCATAAAGCAGGGTTTTGAATTTTTCTGATATATCTTTATTTTGAATAGAAAATACCTTCTCGATTCGTTCTTCGTCAATCGGGTCCCCGCTTTTCTTTTGAAACGCGATCCCTCTGCCCATAATGACCAGCTCATGCTGCTCGTCATCATATGCACTGACAACATTATTATTAATTACTTTCGAAATAATCAATTGATACCCCCCAGTACATTCCACTTTTCCGAGCATTTTATCGTTGATTCATATGTCTTGTTATTATTATTTTCAAAAAAGAGGACTTTAAGATGATTTTACATTTTTTTTTGATCCGGTCAACTAGAAAGAATGACAAATTACCTCTCAAAAATGACGAAATAGAGGCAAAAAAGTCTAAAAACATACACAAAAAAACACTCTATAAAGAGTGTTTTTTACAAAATCAGGAGCAATCCCAATTATAGACGACATTCTCGAAATTTTTTCGTTTGAGGTCTTCTGGTTTGATAAAGAAGTTGGCAATACCACAATCTCCCCACATCAAATCTACTTCGTCATCTGAGTCAATTTGTAATAACAAAACGGTATGTTCTTGATCTACATAGGTACGCGGGTCTTCTTGTGTAAACCCTGGGTACCCGCCCAATTTGTGACCAAAGCCACTCGCTGTTTCATAAAATTCATCCAGCAGGGCATCTGCTTCATCGCCATTAACGCCATCTGCATCTTCGAATAGGTCCCAGCTGTTTTTTCCTGTGACTTTTTCAAAGCGGAAATCTCCTACACTGATCGTTTCGCTTGCTAATTCACCTGTAATTGCGCCTTCCTTCGTTACAGGAAAATAAAAATCGTCTGGAATTTTCACAAAAGAAAAATCAGTCAATAACTCTTCTTCTGCCAAGAAAGGTTCCTCAATAAATTTAATTCGAAAATCTTTTTGCTCTGTTTTATGGTCAATATTCATTCCATAAAGATCATCATGCACAGAAATAAAGACTTGCAAAATCCCTGTTTCTGGATAATCCTTCAACTTTGGCAGCTGGCCGAAATTAATTTGTGCCAAAAGTTTCATAGGATGTCCTTCGCCGTCAACAGGATATTCGTCATTTTTGGGGAAGTAAGGATCACCAGCTATTTTGCTGTCGTATGGTCCTGTTTTTCCTTGTTTCATCTGCAATCGTATCATTGGTTTTTCCGTTTCATCTAACAACGGACGGTAGGGTGCAAGTATTTCTTGCAGCTTCGCTGATTGTGTCACGATGATCTTCCTCCTTATGAATAGGTCTAATGACAAAACTAGTCTCTCTTTTTCTATCATACAGAAGTGTATCCTGCCTGTCAGCGATAAAACGGTCATAATCCTAACAAGTTTCTCACCTTGAAATGATAAAAAAACCTCCAATTCAGCTGGAGGTTTTGTCGTTCTTTTATTTCACTTGATAGTTTACTAAGTCGTTTGCTAATGCTTTCATCGTTTCGTTTGTTTCGTGAAGGCCTTCAATAATTTTTGTAAAAGTGCCTACAAGTTCTGCCTGATGCTCAGAGGAAGCGACAATTTGCGCAATTTCTTCTTCCATTCCTTTGATTGAGCCCTGCACATCTTTTAGGGCTGTTTCAATGTCAGTCGTCGCCTGTTTCGCATGAGTTGACAGCTTTCTCACTTCTGTTGCGACCACTCCAAAGCCTGCTCCTGCTTCTCCTACTCTTGCTGCTTCTATTGATGCGTTAAGTCCAAGTAAGTTCGTTTGATCAGAGATACCTTTAATGAGATTAGACACTTGATTGATTTTAGAGGAATTTTCGACAGTGGTTTTCGTATTTTGAAGAATTTGTTCACTTGTCGCTTGTAGTTCCTCTGAATGTGCGGCAACCTGCTGTACCATTGCGACTAGTTTTTCGGAAGCTTCGTTGCTCTCCGTCATGATGTGCTCTAATCGTTGTTGATTGGTTTGGTCATAGGCCACACAGAAGGCAGCAACCACTTGACCTGATTCATCAGTAATTGGAACGGCTACGATATCCATTGGAATCCCGTATACTTCTTTCGGAATTTGGATAAACGATGGTTCTCTCCCATTTTTCAGCATCGCAAAGTTTTGGAATCCAGCATCTACTGTATCACCAGCTTTAAATCCTAAATCAATATTCCCATGCTGCTGATAATAAAGAACCTTCTCTTTCCCTAAAACAGAAAAGGTTAGCTGTTCTCTCATAGCAAGTCCAATGATTGGTAAAGCGTCTATTATGTTATCAATTCTCTGTGACATTCGCTTACGTTCATCCTCTCTTTTTCTCAGTACACCTTCTTTATCGGTTCGTTATATGATCTATTACAGCCTGTAATGTGCACTAATATCAATCTAATGACCTAAGACATATAAAAAGCCCACATTCTATCAAGAGAATGTGGGTGTTTTTTAAACAAAGTAAATGCACATGAAGACACTAATACCGATGAGAAAAAGATACATATAGTCAATCCATGAGGTGCTGATGATATGATAATACGTTCGCTCTCTCGTCCCTGTGAAGCCCCTGGCTTCCATTGCAATCGCTAAGCGTTCTGATTTTCGTACGCCTTGCGTAAAAAGGGGCAATGCATAACGCATAAACGCTTTCCAGCTGTTTTTTTGCTTGTAGCCTCTGATTTTATGTGCAGCTTTCATTTGTTTTAATTCACTTTGAAATAACGGAATAAACCGGAAGCCGGCAAGCATTCCATACGCCCATTTTGGAGACATTCGGCATTGATGAATCAAACTCATCATAAATGCCGTCAAATCTGTTGTGGACGTAAAAAGGAGGCCAAATGTTACAAATCCAAGCATTCTGAAAGCGATGGTGAGACCATTTCTTAAACTCTCCTCCGTGATATGAAACCACGCCCACTTCCAAACAGTATGATCCCCCTTGCCGAAGGCCGCCATCATCCAAAAGACGAGAATAAAAAAGAGCAGATAAGGGACAAGCCTTGTGATGAGATACTTCATATTCCATCCACCTAAAACAAGTCCAATGCCAAGAGCAAACAGCCAGATGATAAAGGTTGTTTTAGGATCAGATATCGCCATGAGGCAGCCCAGCGCAAGCAGGTGAGCGAGTAATTTCATGACTGGATTCACAGTAGAAAGAAAGGAATGATTACTTTGCAATCGTCAGCACGTCCTTTCTTTCTGCCACATAGCGATAATGTAAAGGAGCTCTCAGCTGATAAGCATCGACAAGTTCCTGATTTGAAAATAAATCATAAGGGGTGCCATCATACACATGCTTCCCTTGATGAAAAAGAAGCACTTGATCGGCACACTCATCGACAAGCTCCATATCATGTGTGACCATCACAATAGTTGTGCCTTGGCGCTGACGCTCTTTTAAACGTCTCATTAATTCCTTCGCTGTTTTTTCATCCTGCCCGAAAGTCGGTTCATCTAACAGCAATACATCTTGATCAAAAAGGAGCATCGTGGCAACACTCAATCTTCTTTTTTGCCCTAAACTTAAGGTGAAGGGATGTGCTTTTGCATGCTTCTCTAAACCGAACTCTTTCAGCAGCTGAACCGTTTTTTCTTGTACTACTGATTCTGGCCAGTTTCGCTGTCTGCCGCCAAATGCAATTTCATCGAATACTGTGTCTTGTATAAATTGAAGCTCCGGATTTTGAAACACAAAGCCTGCTTTTTCATAGAGTAGTCGGTCAGACCATTTTTTAAGGTCTGTTTCTTTTAAGAAAATATGACCTTTTTTAGCTGGCTCTAAGCGGATCAAATGTTTGAGAAACGTACTTTTTCCGCTCCCATTTTCTCCAATAATCGCCACCCAATCTCCTGCTTTGATATCAAGCTGAAGATTACTCATAATCCTTTTTTTCCCGTAGCTTAATTGAAGATTTTCTGTACGAATCATTGTCTCTCGTTCGAATGATGCCACTTTTTCATGCTGCGCTTTTCTTGCTTCATAGGTTTGCATAAAGGTTTGACTCAGTGGATGAAATGGATCTTGAATAATCGTGGACCATTTCTCGGGAAATAATTTTGGCCGCCAAATTCCTGCCTCTTTCATTTCTTTCTCATATGTTACGAGCACATTTTTTGGAGCTCCATCTGCTAAAATGCTACCTTGGTCATCTAATAAAATCACCCGATCCATCCATTCGATGACTCCGTCAAGTACATGCTCTACAAAAATCATGGTTTGCTGCTGATCGGCTGCAAGCTGCTGCAACAGTTGAAATATGTCCAATCTACCTGCTGGGTCAAGCTGTGCGGTTGGTTCATCAAAGAATAGAACATCCGGCTGTAATGCTAGTAAACAGGCAAGTGCCAATCGCTGCTTCATGCCGCCAGATAAAGTGTGAATCTCTGTATGCGGATCAACATTCAGTTGGACTTTTTGCATGAGCTGCTGAATGATATCATCCATCTCTTCACGAGGGACGGAACGGTTCTCTAAGCTAAAGGCAATTTCTTCATTGACGCGGTGCATACAAAACTGAGAGTCTGGATCTTGAAACATGACGCCTGTATGTCTTTGTAATACCACTTCACCCTGCATGTCTGCTTCCACATGCTCTGGAATGATTCCAGCCAGAACCGAAATGAGCGTGGATTTCCCGCTTCCGCTCGGCCCTAAAATAAGCACCTTTTCCCCTTTTTGAATCGTCAGGGAGACTTGATTTAAAATAGGCTTAGGCTGTTCATAAAAACGGACAGTCAGATCATTGCACGCGAGAAATGAATTCATGCTGTTCACCTTTGTTTCGTTTTTCTTTCATGATGGCATATTGATTCAGTACACCTGTTTTGGATAGTGCGTCCACCACCACTTTCGCAAGGCAGCCGCCAAGTATCATTCCGCTAATAATTTGAGTCACAAGGGTCATAAGTAAAACTTGAGGTGTGTAATAACTAAAGCCATTTGCCACGAGACTGTACGCCATCGCTCCGATAGCGGCAAAGGCACCAGACAGCATCAGTGTCCACATGCGGTATCGTTTATACCCAAAAAGAGCGAAGGCGATTTCTGCCCCAAGCCCTTGGCATACACCAATCAGCAGAGCTGAAAGTCCGAAGTGGCTGCCTGTCAATAATTCCACAGCCGCGGCAGCTGTTTCCGCAATCAGAGCAGCCCCCGGCTTTTGAATGATATACGCAACGATTGGACTGGCAATGACCCATATTCCAAACATGATATTGCCTCCTGCTGGGCCCACAAGTGCTGTAATTGGTAAGTAAAGTGTGGACCACCCTAAATAGATCACACCGCACGCAACGGATAAAATCACGGCAAGGACGACTTCTTTCATCTTCCATGTCATGATGAATGCACCTCCAGTTGAACTGGCCACTCTTCAACAGTAAAGGCCATTTCCCAAAACTTGTACTCGAGCTGGCAGCTTAAGATAAAATGCTGTTTCATTTTTTCCTTTTCCTTCTCACTTGCTGCTTCCGCCAATTGATCGAGCCGCTTGCAAAGCTCACCTGTGACAGAATCGGTTAATCCTCCATAAAACGTGATCCACTCATAAAACGGATGTGACGGGTCTGGCTGCACATCTGTGAGCATTCGTTTCCCTATTTCCCAATATGTCCAAGGACATGGAAGGAGGACAGCGATGATTTCACCAAGTGTACCTTCCTGTGCGACTTGCAGCATGTGATGAATATAGTGATGAGCACTCGGAGCCAAAGAAGCACCTTGAAGCTCATCATATGCTACTCCTGCCACTCGGCAAAGGTTTTGATGAGGGTGCGTTTCACTATCTAGTACAAACGCAATCTGCTGATGAAAAAACGCAATATCCTCTCTGCCTGTACATCTGCTGAGCGCTGCTGCATAAATTTTAATGAATGCTTGTAAGTATTCTGCATCCTGTTTGACATAATGAATGATCTGTTCCTTTTCCAGCTTTCCTGCTGCCAGGCCTCTGACGAACGGATGCTGATAAATAGCTTCAAATAACGAATCTGCTTCTTTCCTTAATTGCGTAGAAAATGTCATAAAAAAAGCCTCCTCTTTTTCAGTTGAATAAATGAAAAAGCCACCCCAAATGGAGCGGCCTTCTTATCGATTCAATCATGAATAAGACAAGGTCCAGCTCCACTTCCCTCCGCTAGTACGAACTAGATCAGGTTCAAAGGGTCCAAGATTTTCTCTTGTCTCAGTCATACATGACTCCCCTAGTGGACTTTTGTCATTTAATTATCTTTACTCTACACATGTGGCGATTTGATGTCAACCGCCTTTCTTAATTCAACGTTCTGATTGTTGGCAGCTTCTCGATCCCTGCAGCATAGTAGAAATTCAGCACGCTGAAGAAATCAATCGGCTTTCCTGTTTTTAAATCTACAGCTAAAATATGATCACCGTAATTTGTCATATCATCAATATCTAAGCGTCTTGGTGTTGTCTTCCCGAGTGTATCTACAAAGGTATCATGGTAATATTGCCCGCTTGCATAAGACGATTGATGGTACATAAACAATGTCTCCACATCTAAGTAGACGAGAATGGCCTCTGAGGAACTTGCGTATGGAGCAGAGTACGACACTGGTGCTGAAATACTTTTCACCTTCACACTTTCAACAGAATGAGTTCTCTGTTCATATTTTCCATCATATGAGAAGTAAAACACACGCTCCCATTTATAATCAGCGGTCTTAGATTGTTTGTTATACACTTTTGTACCGTTTGCGAAAACATCCCCATTGGCATACGTAGCGACAAAGTATTGCAATGTTGATGACAGGGATTCAGCACCTGTGAAATTTGGTGGGTTTTTTGCATTCACCTGTAATGTATATGAGTCTCCAAATTCTCCACCGCTGGTAATACCAAACGCATAATCACCCGCTGGTAAATTGCTTAACGCAAGCAGACTGCCTGCCGGTTGAATAAGATCCGTTGGATAGGCTTGTCCTGTTTCATAATCAACAACAAACAATTGAACGAAATAATCAGGGTTTGAAGAGGTAATCCGGCTGATGAGTGCCTGAGGTGAAGATGTGCTTAAAAACCATAGATCAACTGGGTCGTCCTCTGTTAAGACAGCCGATTGATTTATGGCTAGTCCATCAATGGAGCGAACGGCAGACGTGCGCATTTTACCATCTTTAGCAGCTTTTCGTTTGATACTGATTCCTTTCTTCTTATTCACTTTAAATGATTTTTTCACTTGCTTCTGTTGGATAGCGGTTCCTTCATCCTGCTTCAAAAACGACTCTTGCACTTGCTGAATCGCTTTTTCTGTCAGTGGTGATCGTTTCCCACTTGATTTTGGTGCTTCTTCTGCTTTTAATGCTGGTGAAAACAAACCTGTTGCAACGAGTAAAACAGACAGTAAAGCTGCAGTGATTTTGACATAAAATGCTCTCACAGGAACATCCCCTTTTCTTCATTTGGGTTTTTTAACCTGTGATAATTTTACCATTATTCCATTCATTGTTTTGGTCTTTTTTGGGACATTTTTATAACAAAAAACCAGCCGCATGAGTAACGGCTGGTTTTTGATCGTTTTATGCAATGGTTTTGACAAACAAACCTGCTGTTTCTGCACTTGATCCTGGGTTTTGTCCAGTAATGATTTGTCCGTCAACGACAGCAAATGGCGCAAAAGCATCGCCTTTTTCAAACGCTGCCCCCTGCTCACGAAGTTTTGTTTCCAATAAAAATGGAACCTTTGATGTCAGCTGCACGGCTTCCTCTTCTTCGTTGGTGAAGCCTGTGATTTTTTTGCCTTCGATAAATGATTTGCCATTTTCGTCCTTCACATCAACGAATGCTGAAACACCATGACAAACGGCTCCGATCGCACCATTTTTATCTGAAACCGCTAAGATCGCATCCGCTACCAATTGATTAGACGCAAAGTCGATCATAGGGCCGTGTCCCCCAGCAAAGAAAATGCCGTCATAATCAGCTGGATTCACATCTGTAAGCGCCTTTGTATCTTGAAGTAGTTCATACACATCTTGATATTGCGCTGGGACACCTTCAGGAATTGAATTTTTGTCAATTGGTACAGTGCCACCTAGAATGGAGACAATTTGTACTTCTAGTTCATTTTCTTTAAAAATATGAAATGGCTCTGCTAACTCTTCTAGCCATAAGCCTGTTGGATGTCCATTCATTTCTGGGCTGCTTGTCGATACTAATAACACTTTCTTACTCATATTGATCATCCTTTCGATTTATCATGTGGTTATTTTATATTTTGCGCAATTAAATATCAAGCAATATGACTTCGTCAGGTCAGCTCTTTATGTTATACCCGATTTTCTAAAAAATATGGTATGACTCCAAATCTAATCAATATGTCACATTCTATTGGTAGGGAATTTCATGTAAAATTGTCATTGAGTGATATAATATGAGGAAAGATTGACAGACCTCTCGTCACAAGAGGAGATTTTTAAAGGAGTGGAAAAGAATGAAAACCTATTCGATTGTGATGATCATCATCACGCTCTGTATTATATTGGCCGTCTTTTTGATGAACCTAACGGGGGTCATGTACGGAAAAATCATTTTGGCCGTTGCCGTTGCCCTTTGTCTAACATCCATTATTCGTTTAATGGGTCTTCGAAAAAGATAAAGCCGCCCTCACTAGAGGCGGCTTTATTTAAGGTTAGATCGCCAGCATCAGTGCAATGAGTGCAAGCAGCGCTGGTACTCCTTGTTTGATGATAATTGATTTATTGGATGTTACACCGCCAAATACTGCTGCGATGAGCACACAAAGAATGAAAAACAGCTGAATCATATATCCAACGGTATTCGATCCAAGAATGAGCCCCCAAATGAGTCCTGCAGCTAAAAACCCGTTATAAAGCCCCTGATTGGCAAACATTACTTTGACATTTGGATCTTTTTGCAAGTGTTCTGGCAGCTTAAAAGATCGCTTCGCCATCTTTGATTCCATAAAAAACATTTCTAATAACATGATGACAATGTGTTCTAATGCGACAATTCCTACTAAAATCATTGCTAAAATATTCAATTTAGTTAATTCCTTTCTGATAGACGGTCACGAATCTCTATTTTGTCCGTGTATAAATCAAAGTCTTGTATTAATTCTAGCGCTTCTGTAAAGCGACTTTGTGGAATGTCTTTCATTTTTCTCACGCCGAATTCCTTTTTAATAAAAGCCATGATGGTATTGATATGAAGCTTACCGTGGCCATCATACTCCAAATGGCTGCAAAAAGTCTGCATCGTCCCTCGAATCACCTTTAATTGCTTGGCAGTGACACAACTCATTGGTAACGCTCATCCTTTCCTTTGTTTTAACAGCTAAAAAGAATCATGGTTGAAAGAAAAACCTTCCAGTCTCTATTATATAATGGTTTCATTCGGATATCAAAATAAAAAAGAACAGACATTCGATTTAAAAAAACAATCGTGCCCTCACATTCCTTTTCTCACATATCAAAAAGCCGGATTCAATAGTAGAATCCGGCTTTCTATTTAGTTACTTTTCGAAATTAACACCTTTCCAACAGAACGATCCTTACTTTGTCCAACGACTTTAAAGGATAACCCATATGTCGGTACATCGCGTCCTGCATCTGGGTTGTTTGGATTCACATAGTTCTTTTTATCACTAAATGTACGAGCCGGGCGAATGTAGCGATCTTGCAAAGTTAAGCCCGTTGTTGCTGTATAATCTATATTCAGCTTCGTACTTGGATTCAAAGAGAATGCTGCATCATGTACTTGGAACCCTGTTGCGGCAATGGAACCGTCACTCCATTTTAATACTTTCTGATCTGCATCTACTACGCCAAGGAAGCCGTTCCCCGGATGTTTTCCTACCCAGTTATCACTGTATGATTGATCGACATACCAAACGACCAACCCGTTATTATAGCTCATCAGACTTGCCCCGCGTTTAATATGCTTTAAGCCTTTATCGACATCAGCATAAGAGCGCCACTCTAGTAAATAGTATTGTGCTGCATATTGTTTTCCATTAGATTTTGAGAATCCATTAAAGGTAAAAGTAGATGTATCCTCGGCATCATCTGACCATACGTTCGTTCCATCTGCTTTGACGTTCAGATCATCTACGAATAAACCTGGAAGTGAATAGCCTGCATCGGTTGTGTAACGGAATTGCAGGTCGATTTTCTTCCCTGCATAAGCAGACAGGTCAAAGTTAGCATCTACCCAGCCGTCTGATTTTCCGTCGATGCCATTGCCTTCGTTTGCACCTGCTTCATTTCGATCATTCGTGATGTTACCCGCGATGGTCTTCCATTGATCAGTCCCTGATTCACGCACTTCGACATACGCATAATCATAATCTTCTTCAATATCGTACCATGCTTTAAATGTCAGCTCTGCTTTGCTTCCTTTTGACAAATCAATACCTGTTGTCGTCATGGTTGCATTCAAATTGTCACCCGTTCCGCTGAAGTACGAATATTTTCCTTGAGCAGGTGTCGTGACGACAATCTCTTTATCTGGTAAATCGACTCGAACGGCATCATGGTTTGTTCCTTTTGTTGCTGCTTCATCAATTAAGACGGTTTTGCTTTTCTTTAATGTTTTACCATCGATGGTTTGTCCAGAAAGCCAGTTGCCCCCATGCAGATTTTGAAGCATTTCTTTCGCATATGGGCTAAAGCCTGTTGGTTCCGTACCAGGCACTTTACCTGCCCAGCTTCCGCTTGACATGATCGACCAGTAAGAAACGGGCTCTCCGTTGCCTGTGTACTGTGTATCGTACTCGTCAGGAAGACCAAGATCATGTCCGAATTCATGTGTAAACACACCTGCTGCGCCATCTTCAGGCTCAATAGTGTAATCCAATGCGCCTATTTTCCCGCCTTGTCCGACTTCAGATTCAGTATCCGGAATTTCAAATACATCACCAAGTGACCAGCGGTGTGACCAAATCGCATCAGCGCCAAGTTGTCCGCCGCCTGCTTCTTCACCTACACCGGCATGAACGACCATCAGATGGTCAATGATGCCGTCTGGCTCGTTATAAACACCGTCGCCATCAATATCATAGCGGTCCCATTGATCATATTCGCCGAGATCAACATTTGGATCTTTTGCTGCTGCTTCGAGTGCTTCTTTTACCAATTCGCGCGGTCTGCCGTCACTGCCTGAATCGTCAGGTACGTTCCCGCCATAATAAGCAGCTTCATGCTTCGCTGTATACCATCCTGCAACTGTTCCACTGACTGTGTAACTGCCGCCGGACTGCTTTTCATAATATTGCTTCATGGATACTTTTCGTTTCCCATCTGGACCGATGTAGCCATTTTTTCCGAAAAGCATATCTTGATAATGCTGTTGATCAAACTTGTCATAATACATATCAGTCTCTTCTTTTTTGATACTATTATGCTTATAATCTTTAAAATCTACTAATAAAACCAATACCTTATCATTGCGGACGTCACCTTTATACTTTTCCTTTTTGACCGGTTTTACTTGATTGCCTTCTTTTCCTTTATGCTTCTTTAACTTTTTCTTTTTGGCAAGTTTGTTATGTACCTCTTGTTTGTATTCTTTGAGGAATTCAGGCTCTTCTGTTAAAGTGCTGGCACTTTGTTTCATTGCCGATTCTTCTTTTTTCTTTAGATAGTTCTTTAATGCTTTTTGGGTTTCTGCCTCATTGGCATTCTTTTTGATCTTTCCTTGTTTTTTCAAGGCTTTGACGAGACGGTCTTCATTTACGACGCTTGAGTCAAATGGAATACCTGAATAATGACCGCCGTCAGAGGATGTTGATTTTTCTGTGGTGTGGGCAGATAGAGGGGTGCTGAAAGCTGTCAATGTGCCTAAACTTAGCACAGCGGTTAGTGCAATTTTCGTCCATTTCCCTTTTTTCATATTGGTTCCTCCCTATTTTGGTAATAAATAATATCTAATTCTAGCATATTCCAATATAGTTAAGTCGAAAAACATTTTATTTTCAGAAATTTTGTGGAAAATGCACAATACGTGAACGAAATGGGTGGAACCATATGTCGAAAATAAAAGAACCCTAGGCGATAACCGCCTAGGGTGTTTGTTGTTTTTCTATGAAAGCTGCTGGCCTTGAAAGGCAACCACGTCAAGTGGAGCGGCTAAGAATTCTTTTGCCTTCGCTACGAAAGCCTGGAAATGAGCACTTGCATTATGGCTTTGAACCGCAGCGTCATCTTTCCACACTTCTACCATTAAAAAGGTATTTTCCTTATCTGTATCCTTGAACAGCTTGTAGGAAACATTGCCTTCTTCAGCCTGTGAAGCTTTCATTAATTCGTTGATTTCTTCTAAAAATACGTTTTCTTTTTCTGGATGAATGGTCATCCCTGCATGAATAATAATCATTTGATCGTCTCCTTTTGAAAAGATATTATTTCCACTCAGCAATACGATCAACCGGTAAACGGTAAGATGCATAGCCTTCGTCAGCTGCTTTCCCAATTGATAGCAGCATGACTGGTACATAACGTTCTTTATCCCAGCCAAATGTTTCAGCAATGACTTCTTTATCATATCCGCCAATTGGATTTGTATCATAACCGTGTGCACGTGCAGCAAGCATAAGCTGCATAGACACAATCCCACCGTCAATTAAAATTGTTTCGCGGTTCACTTGCTCTGGAAGAACCTCAAAGTGTGCAGTTAATGCAGCAATTTGTCTTTCTTTCACTTCTTGCGGCATGTAGCCATGCTCTACTGCTTTTGAATAAATTTCTTCTAAGTATTCATCGCTTTTCATATCTGCAAAAACTGCAATGACAGCTGCTGATGTTGACACTTGTGTTTGGTTGAATTTTGCAAGTGGTGCAAGCTTTTCTTTTCCTTCTGGGCTGTCAATCACCATGAAGCGCCAAGGCTGTGCATTCACTGATGATGGTGCAGTTGTTGCTTCTTCTAAAATCTCTGTCATTTCTTCTTTGCTGATTTTCACAGATGGATCATAGTTACGAATAGAGCGGCGCCCTTTCATAATTTCCATAAAATCGTTTGTTTTTAATGTTGTAGCCATGTGTAACACTCCTTTAGGTTGTTTGAATCTTTTCGATGTTTTGTTGTATACGGATGAGCACATCAGTGAGAAGCCTTCGTTCTTCTTCACTTACGTTTTCAAGCATTTCTGAGATAAATCGTTCTTTTTCTATTTTAGAAGCTTCGATTCTTGTTCTGCCTTCGTCTGTTAAGCGAACAAGTGTGACTCGATTATCTTCTGGTTTTCTTCTGCGTGTGACCATTCCTTTTGTTTCTAACTGTTTTAAGTGACGCGTCACAGCTGCACTATCAATATTTACTTTTTTCTGCAAATCTGATTGGCTGATTTCATCGGCTTGGAATAACAGCGATAGCAACTCAAGTCTTGATTGGCTGATGCCCGTGCATGCTTCGAACTTCACGCCCATCATACGGTTCACGCACTGCAAACGATATAATACCTCTGCCTCTTCAGAGCAAAATGCAGTCAATGCCATCCCCTCTTTTCTATTCGGAAATCAATTACTTGATATATCAATCATTGACTCGTCAATTAATATACACCCATTGTTTGATGATTGCAAGAGGTTTGTTTCATAAAGTGAATTTTTTTATTTCAATAGAAAATGACGAGCATAAAAAAAGACAAAAGCGACGAATCACTTTTGTCCTTTTTCTTTATTCAGTAATGACCGTGTGGATCAAAGTTGGTGCATCGGCATGATCAGCGATGCGGATGTTGTCATAAATTTTCTCCATGACATTTGCAACATCTTCTCGATTCGCATACAGTGTCACAAGTGAATCTCCTTTTTCAACACGATCGCCCACTTTTTTGTTCAGCATGATGCCGACAGATAAGTCGATATCGTCCTCTTTTGTTGCGCGTCCTGCTCCAAGAATCATCGCTGCAACACCGATTTCGTCCGCGACGATTTCAGCTACGACACCTGATTCTTTTGCAGGTACTTCGATTTTGTAAGGTGCTTGCGGCAGTTTTTCAGGCTGATCCACAATTGAGCTGTCTCCACCTTGGTTTTCTAAGAATTCCTTGAATTTCTCAAGTGCTTTGCCGTTTTTCATCACTTCAATCAGCTTTTCTCTTGCTTCATCAAGTGTGTCTGCTTTTTTCGCAAGAACGACCATTTGACTTCCTAATGTGAGCACAAGCTCGTTTAAGTCTTCAGGACCTTCGCCTCGAAGCGTATCAATCGCTTCTTTCACTTCAAGGGAATTTCCAATCGCTAATCCTAGCGGCTGAGACATGTCAGAGATGACCGCCATCGTTTGTCTGCCAACGTTGTTTCCGATGCGCACCATGGCTTTTGCAAGCTTCTCTGAGTCTTCTGGTGTTTTCATGAAAGCACCTGCGCCTGTTTTCACATCAAGTACAATCGCATCTGCACCAGCAGCAATTTTCTTACTCATAATGGAGCTTGCAATAAGCGGGATTGAGTTAACAGTTCCTGTCACATCACGAAGAGCATACAGCTTTTTATCAGCTGGTGTCAGGTTGCCTGATTGGCCAATGACCGCTACTTTATGACGGTTCACGAGCTCGATGAATTCGTCTTTTGTAATTTCTACGTGGAAGCCTTTGACCGCTTCAAGCTTGTCCACTGTACCGCCTGTATGCCCAAGGCCGCGCCCAGACATTTTCGCAACAGGTACATCTAGTGCCGCAACAAGAGGAGCGAGTACAAGCGTAGTTGTATCACCTACACCGCCTGTTGAGTGCTTGTCTACTTTAATACCGTCAATGGCAGACAGGTCAATTGTATCTCCTGAGTTCGCCATAGCGAGTGTTAAGTCTGCACGTTCTTGATCCGTCATATCTTGGAAGAAAATTGCCATAGCCAAGGCACTTGCTTGGTAGTCAGGAATTGTTCCGTCCGTATAACCTTTGACAAAGAAAGAAATTTCCTCTGAAGATAATTCTTTTCCGTCACGTTTTTTCGCAATGATATCTACCATTCTCATTGTTTTCACCATTCCTTTTTTTAAATTAGTAAATCAAACCGACAACGCCTGCTGTTAAGAAACTGACAAGAGTTGCACCGAATAACAGCTTTAATCCAAAGCGTGCGACTACGTTTCCTTGCTTTTCGTTTAAGCCTTTGACTGCTCCAGCAATGATACCGATAGAAGAGAAGTTCGCAAATGATACAAGGAATACAGAAATGATCGCTTCTGTACGAGCAGTGAAATGCAGGCCATCCCCAGATAGAGCGAGCATCGCAACAAACTCGTTTGATACCATTTTGGTTGCCATAATGCTTCCTGCTTGTACCGCTTCGCTCCAAGGTACACCGACAAGGAACGCAAATGGAGCAAAGACATATCCAAGTACATCTTGGAAAGAAACACCGATGACTGCTGTAAAGATACCGTTAATCATCGCAATTAATGCAACGAATCCAATCAACATTGCAGCAACAACAATCGCTACTTTGAAGCCATCCATAATGTATTCGCCAAGCATTTCGAAGAAGGATTGTCTTTCTTCCTCAACGACTTCAAGCATGTCTTCGTCCTTAGACACTTCATATGGATTGATGATCGATGCGATAATAAATCCACCAAATAGGTTCAGCACAAGTGCTGTAACCACGTACTCTGGTTTAATCATTTGCATGTACGCACCAACAATCGACATCGATACTGTCGACATTGCAGATGCACATAATGTATAAAGACGCTGCTGAGGTAATAATCCAAGTTGTTTCTTAATAGAAATAAAGACCTCTGATTGACCTAAAATCGCAGACGCTACTGCGTTGTAAGATTCTAGTTTCCCCATACCGTTTACTTTACTAAGCAAATATCCGATTCCACGTACGATAAGCGGAAGAATACGCCAATGCTGCAGGATACCGATTAACGCTGAGATAAAAACGATCGGCAGTAAAACATTGATGAAGAACGTAGACGCTTTATCATTCATTAACCCGCCAAATACAAAGTTGATTCCTTCGCCGGCATAGCCTAGAAGCATTTGGAATCCTTTTGCAAAGCCTCCGACTAGGAAGTTTCCAACACCTGTATTGAGCAGGATATAACCTAAAATAAATTGCAGTACAATCATGACAATTACTGGACGGAATTTCACTCGTTTTTTCCCATTACTAGCCAGCCATGCAATGGCGAGAATCACTAGCAAACCGATGATACCAATCACGTATTTCATGTTTTTCCTCCTTGAATGAATTCGTTTACATTAATGCGCTTGTATGGAACAAACCCTATTTCGTAAACAAAACGCGGAAGAAATTCCCAGAAGCGAGTTCCTTCCGCATATGACTTTTTCATCATTTATGAGTCATGAATGTTATCCTACCATAGGATCGTATGAATTAATAGTCTTTCGAAGGAGCTGATTGATCCCCTTTGATAATGGAAACGCCTGCACTTGCACCAATACGGGTAGCACCTGCAGCTGTCATTGCCTCAACGTCTTCTTTTGTTCTCACGCCACCTGATGCTTTCACACCGATATCAGGCCCTACTGTTTTACGCATTAATGCGATGTCCTCAGCTGTTGCACCGCCTGTACTAAATCCAGTCGATGTTTTCACAAAATCAGCGCCTGCTTTCACTGAAAGCTCACAAGCTTTGACTTTTTCTGCATCAGTAAGTAGGCACGCTTCAATAATGACTTTCACAAGTGCCTTCCCTTTTGCCGCGTCTACAACTGCGCGAATATCTTGCTCAACGACATCATATTCGCCGTCTTTTAGTGCTCCGATATTGATGACAGTATCTACTTCTGTCGCTCCGTTTTCAATCGCATCCTTTGTTTCGAATGCTTTCACCGCTGTTGTGTTCGCACCTAACGGGAAACCGATGACTGTACATACATCAACACCTGTTCCTGCTAGTTCTTTTGACGCAAGAGATACCCAAGTTGGGTTCACGCAAACAGATGCAAATTGATGAGTCTTTGCTTCTTCAAGTAACTGCATAATTGCAGCTCTAGTTGTATCTGGTTTTAGTGCTGTATGATCAATGAGCTTTGCTATCGTCATGCTTCACACTTCCTTTTAATTATGATACTTTCATCATATATGACGAATGAACAATTGTAAACACGGTTATGAAATTTTGTTCATCTATTTTGTGACATTTAAAAGAGCCCTCGCTGTGTGCTGATCGATGATCAATACATTCGCATATTTTCCTCTTAGTGCGCCGTGTATAGAAGCCACCTTTCGATGACCGCCAGCGACAAGAATGGATCGTTCTTTTGTCCTTAAATCATCTAGCTCCACACCAATTGTGCGATTGTTAATGGCTTCACTGCAAATGCGTCCATCTTGATCATAAAAACGCGAGCAAATGTCTCCGACACTGGATGCCTTGAGGAGAGCTTTTTCTTCTTCACGGAAATAACCTAGTCTAAACAAAAGTGCCTCATCTCTTACCGTTCCAACAGTAAACACAGCGATATTCGCCTGCTTGCCCATTTCAATAATTCGCTGAATGTGTCTGTCCTGCTCAACCATTTCCTTGACAGCAGCACTATCAAATACAACAGGAAGCGGCAAATAGCGCGGTGCTGTTTGAAAGGCCTCAGCAAACAACTGAATGGTTTCCGCAGAATATGTATTCACATGAGAATGGCTGATTCCACCCTTGAGCTGGACAACCTCTACACCTTTTACCTGTTTAGGTTGCATCTTTTGTGCAATTTGATACATAGTCGTTCCCCAGCTCACGCCAACGATATCACCGTCTTTCACCGTTTCTTGCAAGTAATCTGCACCAAATCGGCTCAAATAATCGGTGATGGTTGGATAGTCGTCCTTTGGCGAAAACACCACATGTGCTTCGAGAAGGTCATATTTTTCCTTGAGCAATGAAGAAAGCTCATTTAAATCCTCAAACGGATCCATCACCGTAATCTGGACATACCCCTTCTCTTTCGCATATTGAAGCAGCCGAGATACAGTCGGTCTGGACAAGTCCAGCTGCTTGGCAATTTCCTGCTGGCTGTAATCAGACAAATAGTAAAGCCTTGCCGCTTCAATACTCAGCTGTTGTTTCTCTCGATCCATTCATAAGCCCCCTTTTTTCTTCTATCATAACAAATTGTTCAACTCATCATGCACAAATGTTCATTTGAAGAAAATTGTATAAGCAGCATGAAAGGTCTCATTCTTTTTTAATGTTTGAATGCCAAACTTCTCTTTATACTGCCCATTCGTCCCTTCCATATCGGCGATGCCATACCACGGCTCAATACAAACAAAAGGAGCCATCGTTCCTTTTTCTTGATCATAAGGCGACCAAATGCCCACGAACGGAAAGCCAGTGAGATCGACCTCAACTCCGTGACCTGCATTGGAAGTCAATGACACTCGATTGATATGGCTAAAGATCATCGCATCATGCTGAAAAAGCTCTGGCCGAAGCTGGATCGGCTCAAGCTCAATTCCTTTTCCTTTCTCTCTGACAAGTGAATTCCGCAGTTCATATTGCACAGGGAGATGTTCAGTGGAAGGTGTCAATGTGAGTGAATAATCTGCTGCTTGCTCGCCTTCAACGAGAGGAACACGAAATGCTGGGTGCCCTCCAATGGAGAAATACATCGTATCATCTCCGTCATGATCAATTTCCCAGGAAATCTTCAGTCCATTTTCCAGTAGTTCATAACGAATTCGTGCTGTAAATTCATATGGGTATTGCTTCACGTGCCGGCCTCTTGATTCATATTGAAAGGTCACCGTATGATCCGTTTCTTCATATAAATCAAAATTGACATCACGCAAAAATCCATGCTGCGTGAGCTCAAAGGTTTGATCGTCAATCTTGTATTGATCATTCATTAATCGCCCAACAATCGGAAACAAGACAGGCGACACCCTGCCCCAATAAGCTGGATCTCCAGACCACATATAGTGACGCCCGCTTTCCTTGTCAAGCACCTCCCTGACTTCCGCTCCCTTTTCATGAATCTGAACCAATAACTGATCATTTTCGATCGTTCTCATTCAACACATCCCCTTTCCTTCTTCTTTTATTATGACAGGGATTTTGGTTTTGAGTATCAAATTCGACATCTCTTCACCCACCAATTCTTTTTTCGTATGAAAAAAATTTAAAAAAAGACAGAAATTCGCCAACAAAATGTAATGCTGATTCGTCTAATCTTATATAAAATAAAAGAATCGTTGCTCTTTTGAATGAACAACAAAAAGAAGCGTTTGACATTGATGGGGGA
This sequence comes from Bacillus sp. MAG717A, assembly GCF_036884855.1. Classification (NCBI taxonomy): domain Bacteria; kingdom Bacillati; phylum Bacillota; class Bacilli; order Caryophanales; family Bacillaceae; genus Bacillus; species Bacillus sp. MAG717A. The sequence continues at coordinate 1,595,083 of NZ_CP145733.1, read as the reverse complement.
TTCATTTTCATGAACAGCAAGGAAAATCGTTTTCGTTATATTTTAGGATTAGATGGACTAAGAGCCGTTGCTGTATTGGCAGTCATTGCTTATCACTTACATATCGGACCCGCAAGTGGCGGGTTTCTTGGCGTTGATTTATTTTTTGTCATTTCTGGTTACTTGATTACAACGATCTTGTTACATAAGCAGGATTTAGGCTATCAAGAGCTTTTGCCATTTTGGATGGGACGGATCAGGAGGCTTCTTCCAGCTGCTTACATCATGATTTTTATAACCGTCAGTTGGTGCGCGATTGCTGGTTCAAACGCATTATTGTCCATTCGTGGCGATGCCCTATCGTCCTTTTTTTATGTCAGTAACTGGTGGTATATTTTTCACCAGCTTTCATATTTTGATAGCTTCAATGCCCTATCTCCACTGAAAAATTTGTGGTCTTTGGCAATTGAAGAGCAATTTTATATCGTTTGGCCGGTACTGTTGATTGCAGGGCTGAAATGGATAAAAAACAGATCCCATCTGCCTATGATCACCTTTGGCCTAGCACTTGTCTCCGCCTTATGGATGGCGATTCTTTATTCACCAGATACCGATCCAAGCAGGGTTTATTATGGAACAGATACTCGTGCATTTGCGCTCCTGATTGGTTGCAGTCTGGCATTTGTGTGGCCTATGCAAAGACTATCCAGCAAGAAATTACTTCCTGTTGGCAGACGTATTTTACATATTGCCGGGTTCGGTTCGTTTGCGATTTTCCTTCTTTGTGTTTATGCAGTGGACGATTTCGATGCCTTTCTCTATCAGGGCGGCATGCTTTTATTCTGTCTGAATGCTGCCATTTTAATTGCGTGCGTCTGCCACCCTGCAAGTCTTATAGGGAAATGGCTGTCCTTTCAGCCGCTCGTCTGGCTTGGTAAGCGGTCTTATGGTATTTATCTGTGGCATTATCCCATTATCGTACTGACCACACCGGTCATTGAAATTGGACAGCCTTCCATCGCGCGTGTCACAATGCAGTTCATCGCCATTTTACTAGTTGCTGAGGCTTCCTATCGCTTCATCGAACAGCCAATCCGCCAGCATGGCTTCAGACAATATTTTGCCTCTTGGTCTATTTGGAAAAAAGGAATCAAACAATGGTCTACATCTAATAAGGTGTTCCTTGGAATCACCGCAGCTCTTTTGATCTTATTTATCATTGGCATGTCTAATTCGTCCACTTCATCCCCACATGTGAAGGAAGTGACGCAAATTAAGACAGCACCGAAAAAAACAGCCGAACCTTCGGAATCAAAAGCGAAGAAAAAGAAAGAAAAGCACGAGAAAAAAGCAGCTGATCAAAAACAATTTCACCAAATTCTTGCCATTGGTGATTCTGTCATGTTAGACATTGCGCCGAATCTTGAAAAAGCATATAAACAGATCACTATCGATGGGAAGGTTGGCAGACAGATGAACGAAGCCATCAGCATCGCCCCTCAATACAAATCATTTAATCAATCTGATGCCGCTGTTATCATTGAACTTGGCACAAATGGTTATTTTACTGAGGACACGCTGAAAGCATTCATTCAAAACTTTTCAAAGGCACATATTTTCCTAGTGAATACGAGGGTCCCGAGGTCATGGGAAAATGATGTGAATGCGGTAATTCAGCGAGTGGCCGATCAAGATCAAAATGTCACCTTGGTTGATTGGCATTCAGCCGCTACTGGACAGCCATCCTATTTCCAGCCTGATGGTGTTCACCTTTCAAAAAAAGGTTCTGACACATTGACACAGCTCATCACAGGGAGCATCAAGAAAAAAGGGGATGTGTCGACATCATCATAAAAAAACTAAAACTAGCATCCGGCTTGTTAATGTGAAGAAATTTATGCAGGTGCTCTACTATGAAGCAAAACGTATTTTTATGGAGGATTAAAAAAGACATGCTCTCCCATGATGGGGGTCATGTCTTTTTTTGTGATGCAGCACGGAGCTGCATTATGTTTTACTTTTAAATGACCAAACTATTACAGGTATGAGAAATAAAGATAAAATTCCTCCGCTTAAAGATAATGTAGCATAACTCGTATTCGCAGCTACCATTCCTGAAAGAGCACCGCCAGCAGCACCTGCTAACGCAATAAAAACATCGAGTGTTCCTTGGGTTTTGGCCCGGGTTGATGGTTCTGTAGAATCAACTATTTGAGCAGTACCACTAATTAAACCAAAGTTCCAACCCAATCCAAGTAAAGACAGAGCAATGATTAATAGAATCATTGAATCACTTGGTGCGAATGCTGCTAATAAACCAGCAAGTAACAATGTTATGCCCGACGCTATGCTCATAGTTGTTCGTCCTAATTTATCTACAAGTACACCCGTGATAGGTGAAGGAAGATACATTGCACCAATATGAAAACCAATAACAATTCCCACTTCGGCTAATCCATAACCATGATGCTGCATATGTACCGGTGTCATGGTCATGAGTGCAACCATGACAATTTGAGTTAAGATCATAACCGTGGCACCTACTGTAATCCCTTTTTTATCTATTTTTTTATCAACAGAATCTGGTTGATATCCAGGCTCATGTTTTGCTTTGTAAGCTGCTATTCTTTGAGCAATAACTAACGGATCAGGACGCAGCAGAATAAAAAGGACAAGACTTGCTACAATAAATGCTGCGGCTGATAAAATAAAGGGACCCGCAAGTGATGGAACACCAATTGATACGGCGAATTTACCCATCATTTCAACTAAATTTGGACCTGCTACAGCCCCAAATGTTGTCATGACCATTGTCATACTAATGGCCGTTGCACGTTGTTTAGAATTCGCTAAGTCAGTCCCAGCATAACGAGCTTGTAAATTTGTGGATGTTCCCGCACCGTAAATGAAGAGCGAGGCAAATAATAAAATGACACTATTCATCATAGCTGCAATCACAACGCCAATTGCTCCGATTCCTCCAATAACAAAACCTGTCGATAAACCGATGCGTCGTCCATAACGTTGTGAAAGTTTTCCTACAATGAAAGCTGCCCAAGCCGACCCCAAAGTAAATAAAGCCATTGGAACTCCTGCATAGGCTTCAGTTCCAAGCATTTGTTGAGCTAAAAGGGCACCTACCGTAATCCCTGCGGCTAGTCCAGCCCCTCCAAATATTTGCGATAGACTAACAACGAACAATACTCGTTTATATAATTTTTGGGGTGAATCTATATAATTTTTAATTATATCTTGTTCTGTATTTAACACTTGTAAACACCACACCATCCACTTGAAATTTATTTGCAAAACGTAACCTTTTTATCATTCCCGTCTACAACCCTCCATTTGAATCACTCTATGTTCGTATTCTTTTATGCGGTTAAAAGGTTGGCTTTCAGCGCTAACACACGCTTTTCCTTCGTGTTTTGATCCACCAACGCGAATTCTCCATTCTCATACGCTAATGAAAATAATTGTTCGATATGAAACACACCTGTCTGAAACCGCCTGCTCAATAAATGTATTGCTGCAGCAGAGGCGACTTGAGCTGTTGCTTGAGACTCATCATGCCCTTTTATTCCAAGCGCTGCTTGATGAATCTTGTTCCTCTCCATTCCTGTCGCCTCCACTTTCACTGCATATTGATCTGTTCCCATTTGAGCCGATTGAATCATGGAAATGGCTCTTCCCTTGATTTTCGGAACAGTGAGAAGTGACGTCATTCCAAGGCTCCTTGTGAAGGCAAATGCCCGCGTTGCCGCGCGAGAATCAAAACAAAGTCTTGTTGTCACAGAAGGCACACTTAGTGTCAAAGGCAATGTCTGCTGATCAGAGAAGGGGAACTGATAGGCTTTCCTCTTTCCAAGTTTCACCCCAAAATCTATACGCTTGCCTCCAGTAAAGCTTTTGACTCTTTTACGTTGATGATGCTCAGTAAGCACATAGTCAGTATGGACATTGTCAAGCGTCCATTCAATGGCGGCTTTTCCATGCTGATCACCCAACCCAAGCATAATCCCTATATCTATTTGATTCACTGATGAGAGCATAGATGATGCTTTCGCAGCTAATAAATTCGTAAGGCCGGGTGCGAGACCTACACTGAGCAAAGCCGTCGCACCGATTTGCTGCTGATCCAGCTGTGCCATCTGCTCCATATACGCCCCCTTTGCAGAAATATCGATATAATCAATGCCTGCCCGCAGAACGGTTTCAGCAAATGTCGTGTCTTCTTGATCGAGACACATGATCACCAGCTTTGTTTGATCCACCCAGTCCGAAAATAACGGCTCACTGACATCAAGTTGATAGGGAAGAACCTTCCCTTTTGTCTGGCGTGAAAATTTCTCTGCCTTCTCATAGCTTCTGCCTGCTGCAACAATTTGACCGGGATACACTTCACTTAGCTGAAGACATATTTGCTGTCCAACATGTCCATAGCCGCCTATCACCATCACCTGTGTTCTCATTTCTCATCCGCCTCTCTACGATTCCGCTTGCAAACAAGCCCTTTGATCATTCCTGCCTGAAAATAGGGTCTGATGTCTTCAAATCCTGCTTTGATTAAATGCTCTTTTATTTCTTCCTCGGGAACAGGGTGTGTCGTGTGTCCCAGCCTGTTTTTAAAGGACGTAAACACCTCTTTTTCCAGGCCTTGCCGCTGCATGAAAAGAGAAAGCATGTGAAGCTCCTGTTGAAACGCATGGGACTTCATCTCGCCTTGTATAAAGGCCAACATAAACGGTGCTTCTGGTTGAAGCCTGCGGGCAACCTCGTCTAAAAAGAGCTGGCGCTTTTCTATAAAATGAATGACAAGCAAGCTCACTGCCGCATCGTAAACAGGTTCAGCTGATACCGTATCTAATGAGGCCTCATGCCATGTGACACGCGCCTCCATTTCTAGCTTTGCAACTCGCTGTTTCGCCATGTCCAGCATAGAAGGTGACGGATCAACCCCTGTGATGAGCCAGTCTTCTTTTCTTTGTAACATGTTGATGATCTCTTCGCCCCCACCCGCTCCAACAGTCAGGATGCGGGGAACCGCTCCCTTTAATTCAGTTTCTAATACATCTATTGTCAACTCATGCAATAGCTGATAGCCGGGTACTTTATAGGCAATCGTCGCTGCATATGACTCAGCAACGGGATCGTGCCAATGCTGGTTTTCTTTCATGTCCTTCTCCTCCAGTTCCTTTCCGCTTTCCATCGTTTCCTGTACACTAACGATATGACATCTTTATTGTAAAAAGAGACACCATAAAACACGATCCCTAAAAGTGGGGATTTTTGAGGAGGAGATCATGTGACCAATCCAGCCACTCATTTTCAGCAGCTGAGACAACACATTCGGGACGAACTTGCTGCCGTCCTTGATTTTGATGCCGCCTGTATCACGACCATTGATCCAGCCACTCTCCTCTCGACAGGTTCCTTCACAGATGAACCGATTGAAGAAATTCATGACCAGCTGTTTCAAAATGAGTTTTTAAAAAGGGACGTACATCAGCATGAGTTTCTAGCCAAAGGCCCTGTTCATGCTGCGAGCCTAGTCCAAAGCGGAGAATACCTTAGCAGTGATCGCTACCAAAACATTTTGTTACCTAAAGGATGGTCTGATGAATTGCGAGCAGCTCTTGTGATTCAAGGGGAATGCTGGGGGATGGCCAGCCTCTATCGTCTAAAGGACAAGGAACCTTTTCAAGAAAAAGATATCCAAGCGGTCATCGAACAAACGCCCAGGCTCGCAGCCAAGCTAAGAGATGAACTTTTCAAGAAAAGAGAAACTGAAGAAGACACGGCAGCGGAGCAACAAGGCTTCCTTATTCTTTCGCACGATTACAACCTTCTTTATGGAAATGAGACAGGTCTTCATTGGCTTCAGACTTTTCAAGCCTTTGAACAAATCCATGACAAGGCGATCATGCCACGCCCGTTTAGAGCATTAGGGGCAAAACTTTTATATGGCGGTATCGAGCAAACAACGGCAAGCATGACGAGATTGCCTACGGGGTTGTTCCTCTCTCTTCAAGCCTTTCGATTAGCGCAGGCTGACAGGCAGGAGGAGGCTATCATGATTCACATCAAACGAGCCCAAACAAATGATATCCTTCCTTATGCGGCGAAAACGTACAGACTGACAGAAAGAGAGATGAACGTCCTCGACTGCTTATTAAAGGGCCAGTCGACAAAGGAAATTGCGAGCACGTTATTTATTTCCCCCCATACCGTTCATGATCATGTGAAAGCGATGCTGCAAAAGACGAATTTAAGCAGCAGACGTATGCTTGTTTACTTTTTCTCCAATATATAAAAAAGCGGCTACCGCACTGGTAGACCGCTCTTTTCTTATTTTCCTAAAACCAGCTCATGCAGCACATGTGCTACTCCGGCTTCATTATTAGATTTTGTTACAACATCTGCTACGGCTTTGACATCATCAATGGCATTTCCCATAGCGACGCCGCAGCCCGCAAACTCTAGCATTGATACGTCGTTCCCATTGTCACCAATAGCCATGACTTCTTCACGAGGAATTCCCAGCTCCTTCGCTAGAAGCTTCACAGCATTTCCCTTACTCACTTCAGGATGCAGGATTTCAAGGAAGAAATCTGTACTTTTCACCATCATATACTTTTCCTTCACTTCAGATGGGATGGCTTGTATCGTTTTTTCCAAACGTTCTGGCTGATCAATATACATCATTTTCGGAAGTCTCATCGATGAATCTGCCTCTTCAACAGGCATATATTTCAGCGGCAGTTTTGTTAAGTAGGATTCAAGCACTGTGTATTCACTAATATCGCGATTCGGTGTGTATAAATTGGCTGAATCGAAATAATGCATCGGTGTATCCAGCTGACGGCTCAATTCATATAAAGAAGTTAAGTCATCATAGGATAATGTCAGCTCTGACACCACTTCATTTGTATGGCTGCTTTGAACAAGCGCTCCATTATAGGCGATCACATAATCTCCCTCTTGATCAAGGTGAAGATCAGCTAAATAACGATTTACCCCGCCAATTGGCCGGCCTGTACATAAAACAATTTTAATTCCTTCTGCCTTTGCCTGTTGAATGGCTTCAAACACTTCATCCGGCACTATATGTTGATCATTTAATAACGTACCATCCATATCAATTGCGACTAATTTATACATTCACTGGTCCCCTTTTCTCAGCAAAAACGTGCTGTCACTATTTTGAGCCACCATTACCATGATGACAGGTTATTTCATTACTATTTACCTATTTTAGCCTATCGTTTTTTCTTCACGCTGTCTACTTGTTCACATCTGTAACAAATATCACATGAGTCTACTCTATTATAACGTATTCTATTCATCGTGCTGATCCCCCATTTACAACAAGTAAAATAGTACAATTGTTCCCCACTATAGAATGTTTTGAAACTAGCAAATCTAATTGTATGATGGATAGCAAAGAAAGGAGGTGCAGGGAATGATTACGTTTACGAGAGGTAAATTGTCAAAAATGTCTGGAGTACATATTGAAACCATTCGTTTTTACGAAAATGAGGGGGTGCTCCCAGAACCAAAGAGAGCACATAACGGCTATCGTCTATATGATAAAAAATATGTACTCATGCTATCATTTATCACCGAAGCGAGAAAGCTAGATTTCTCGCTTAAAGAAATTCGTGAAATTATCAAATCACTTTTCGAAAAACAGTCAAAAACAGAAGCTGAACAGCTGCTTGAACAAAAAGTCGAAGATATCCAACACTCTATTCAAGAGTTAAAAAAGCGGAAGGCTGCCATTCAATTGTTAACAAAGCAAACATTAGCAAACATCAGCTGATTGTAACGGCTGCCAAAGGTGTACCGGTGTTGGTCACTGGCACACCTTCGCTCAGGTATCTCATTACACGTCCAATGAAAACATCGGTTATACTAGAGACAGCTTAAACGAGTGGAAGGGGTTTTGGAGAATGAACATCGCAACCATTGGAACAGGTATCATTGTGGAAGGCTTCCTTCAAGCGATTGAACAGCTCGAAGGTGCTTCTTGTCACGCTGTCTATTCAAGAAAGGAAGCAACGGCAAAGAAGCTCGCAGACAAATTTGGAGTGCAGACAACTTATACGGATCTAACCGCTATGCTAGAAGATCCTCACGTAGAAGCTGTTTACATCGCATCACCGAATCGTTTACATAGCGAGCATGCAACGGCTGCATTGAAACACGGAAAACATGTGATATGCGAAAAGCCTTTCACATCAAATGTTAAAGAACTGCAAGCCTTAATCGCTCTCGCAAAGGAAAAGCAGCTTCTCCTATTTGAAGCCATTACGACCGTTCATATGCCAAATTATCATTTAATCAAAAAGCATCTTCATCAATTAGGTAAAATCAAACTGGTTCAATGCAACTATAGTCAATATTCAAGCAAATATAATCAGCTGCTAGCCGGCGAAACGCCAAATGTCTTTAACCCTGAGTTCTCTGGAGGAGCGCTGATGGATATTAATATCTATAATATCCATTTCATCATGAACCTCTTTGGATCACCAGAGCAGGTAAGGTATCAGGCAAACCGCCATCCAAACGGTATTGACACATCTGGTGTTTTAACGTTCACTTACAATGATTTTATTGCGACAAGTGTCGGCAGTAAGGATACAAACAGCATGAACTTTGCATTGATTCAAGGAGAAAAAGGCTTTATTCATGTGAAAAATGGGGCGAATGGGTGCGAGGAAGTGCTGATGCATGTTGATGACAGGGTCATCTCACTCAATGCACAAACGAATCCAAACCGTCTGCATTATGAGGCAGAAGCTTTCCAGCATATCATTGAAACAAAAAATCATGAACAGTGCTATGCATGGCTTGATGAAAGTCTATCCGTGATGAAAGTCCTTGACGCTGCAAGAAAAGATGCAGGTATTGTTTTCCCAGCAGATCAATTTTAATGAAAAAACCGCCTTCTTCGAGAAGGCGGTTTTTGACGACTAAATACTCTTTGAATACGCCACAAGACGCTGAGACATGTGATTCACTTCATCAACTGCAGCATTCACCTGCTCTGTTAAAGCAGCCTGTGTTTGCGTCAGAGCTGTCATATTCGAAATATTATCAAGAATTTCATCAATTTGTGTTTTCATTTCCGCTAAACTAGATTCAATATTTTCAGTTGCATTGGCACTATGCAGCGCCAGCTTTCGTACTTCATCAGCAACGACAGAGAATCCGCGGCCCTGTTCTCCAGCTCTAGCTGCTTCAATTGCAGCATTTAGACCAAGCAGGTTCGTTTGGTTCGCCACTTCTTTGATTAAGTCAGAAATATTTTTCGTCTCATCAGCACTGTTTTTAGCTAGATTTGCGGCAGACGTTGACTGCTCTTGAGCAACAGCAAGCTCCTGTGCTTGATTTGTCACAGAACTAATGCCCGAGACCATCTCGCTAATAGAGCTTGAAAGCTGTTCTACTTGTGAAGCCATTTCATTCGCTGTTTTTTCTTTGTTTTTTTCTAACGTGATATCACGAATAGTTCCTGCCACACGAAGAGGCACACCTTTTTCATCACGAATGGTTTCACCACCCGCATGATACCAGCGGTACTCACCATTTTTACTCTGTAATCTGTAATCAATGTCGAATGGTGTGCGGCCAGAGTGGTCATTTAAATGATCCGCAAAAGCTTGGAGAGCCATTTCTTGATCCTCAGGATGCAGGCGGTCGCTCCAGCTGCTCAGAACATTTGGGAAATCTTTTTCATCCGTAAAGCCAAGAGTTGATCTGAACTGCGGAGACCACCAGAATTCGTTATTTGGATTGACTGGATCACCGGCCTCTACCACCATGTCCCAAGGAGCTTCAACAAGCGCACGGTTGATTAAGTCATATCTTGTGACGAATGCTTGCAGCTCTTCTTCTTTCAATTTCTGATCATGAATATCAAAAAGAGCTCCCGCCACACGAAGAGGGACACCATTTCGATCACGAACGGTCGTTCCAGTTGCTTTGAACCAGCGATAATCTCCGTTTTTTAACTTTAAGCGATATTCGATATCATACGGCGTACGCCCTGAATGATCCAATAAATGCGAAGAAAATGCGTCTAATGTATATTCTTGTTCATCCGGATGTATTCGAGATGCCCAGCTATCTAATAGATTTGGAAAATCGTGCTCATTTTGAAAGCCGAGCATTTTGCGGAATTCATCTGTCCATGTGAATTCATTTTTTGGATTGACCGGGTCTCCAGCGATGACGACCATATCCCATAAGCCAACTTTAATGGCTTTTGTCACTAATTCCACCCGCATTTGAATATTTTCATTTGCTTCTTGCATCTTTTGCAAAGCTTCATTAATTTGCGCTACCGCTTCTATCGTTTGGCTTGAAGAGAATGCAGCAGTGTCTAGTCTTGCTGAAAGGTCTCCTTTTTCGATTCTTTCTATTAATTGGCTGCTTTCACTCAGAAGGATTTCAGACGATGAATCATTTCCTTTTCTCTTAAACATCTTTCATATCTCCTTTCAACTTTAACGTTTTTGAAATATTTTACAGTTATAAATAATTCTCTATTAGGACTTTAGTAATACAAATGATATATCGACAAAAACTGAAAATTGTTTATGTCATAAATAAGGCAATTGTTCATTTATTTGAAGTTTCATTTTTAGAATATGGATGAAATAAGGTAATTATGGATATAAATATATATTTTGATAGAATTAACCTCTATTTTTGTCTGAAAAATCTCTTTTTTTATATTGACACTGACGTCTTGAAAAAAGAAAATGGAACATAAGCATTTTTAAAAAAGGAGAACGTCATGAGCGCGAATCAGGAGCAACAAGAATTAAAAAAGCTTTTATCACCGCGTCACATCCGCATGATTGCGATGGGCGGGGTCATTGGTACAGGAATCTTTAAAGGAAGTGCCGATACAATTGGTTTAGCGGGTCCTGGGGTCATCTTTTCCTATGTATTTGCCGGATTGCTGCTCCTCATTGTGATGGCAGCATTAGCCGAAATGGCCATTGTGTATCCGGGAAATAATCTTCGCGACCTTATACAAATTGCGCTTGGTCAACGTTTTTCATTTGTCGTCGGCTGGGTTTACTGTTTTATGTGGCTCACTGTATGTGTCATTGAGATTATTGCAGCTGGTAGCCTGCTTCAATACTGGCTGCCGAACGTACCTCTATGGTCTCTATGTTTACTTTGCTCACTCTTAGTCATCGGAATTAACTTAAATAATGTAAAATACTTTGGTGAAATTGAATTTTGGTTCGCTGGAATGAAGATTTTCGTTATTATTGTCTTTATTATTCTCGGTGCAGCATTATTATTTGGGATCATTCCAAACGAACAAAGCTCACCAGCGCTTACCAACTATCAAAACTTCGTCCCGAACGGATGGGGTGCGATTTTTGCATCACTTTTAGTGGTTATTTTCTCTTATGGAGGCTCTGAATTGATCGGGCTGACCATTACTGAAACAAAGGATGCAGAGAAGGTCTTGCCTGGAGTAGTCAAAAGTATGATGTGGCGGATTATCTTATTTTACACATTGCCGATTTTGATCATCTGCGGACTCATTCCTTGGAATCAAATTGACCCAAATAACAGTCCTTTTGTCCAAGTCTTCTCTGCTGCTGGTATGCAAGGCGCCTCTCACTTCATTAATTTCGTCTTGATTACAGCCGTTCTATCTGCGGCCAATTCTGGAATTTATGGAACGACGAGAATGATTCATTCTCTTTCTAAATCAGATGGCGGTCCGAAAAAGCTGGCACAGGTCAACAAAAGAGGCGTACCCATTTTGAGTTTATGGGTCACCGTTCTATTTCTTCTCATTGGAACATTCTTTGCTTACTTATATCCAGAGCAAATTTTCAGCTATATGCTGGCTATTCCTGGTTTTGCGGTTTCACTCATTTGGATCAGCATTTGTATGGCACATCTAAAGCTGCGTCCAAAATATCCACAGGAGCCGTATTTCAAGGTATGGCTGTTTCCGTATTTGACTTTATTTGCAGGTCTTGTACTCAGTTTGAGCTTTGTTTTGTTCCTATTCAGACAAGAAAACCTGCCTAGCTCCATTATCAGCATCGGCTTCTTAGTCGCTGCCATCATCGCTTCATTCTTAATGAAAAAGAAGGCTTAAACACCAAAACCCGCCGAAATGGCGGGTTTTTTCATGAGCTGCTATCTTCTGTTACCTCAAAATCAACCGATGCTTTTGGGATGCCGTTGATGATAATCGTTAAAGTATGGATTCCCTCATAGTGCTTTCTCGTCGTCATATTTTGAAAGGACTGTGACCTGACGAATTCTCTATGTAACGCTGCACTTGTTTCAAACTCTGTGATTTTAAATACCTTTTGATTGCGGGTACCCCGGGCTTTGACATAGTCTATGGCATACTCTACACGCAGCTTTAGGGGCTTAACAGCTTGAAGTATAAATTGAAAGGTCATTTTCTCTCCAATACGAATGGGATTTTGCACTACCTTCAAATCCGTTACTTGAACAGATGGATCGTCCCCATAACCAAACAAAGCCATGATATCTGGATCGCCTTTTTTTAGTAATGTACGGGATGCATGTTTGATGATCCAGTTCGTATGTTCATTCGTTCCATACCATTTTTTAGCCATCTTTTTCATCAGATCAGGCTGAATTGCAGAAATATCATTTAAGTGGTTCGCTACACTTTTTTGCACATACCGCGCTGGGTCCGACTTCAAGTTTTCTAATATAGGCAGCGTAACCGAAGGATCCTTTTTAAGCGCAGGAACAGTTAATCCCCATGGCAAACGTGGTCTGCATCCTTCACTAGCAAGCCGCCGGATATGCTCATTTTGATTCTGTGACCAGACGAGCATTTGCGCCAGCATTTTATCTTGATCCTGAATCAGAAAAGGCCGAACAGCAAATTCAGAAGTGGAAAAAGGTGTAAAGAATTCGAGCGCCTTGATCGAGATATCCCAATGTGCTAGACCGTACGTCTCGACGTAGTCTGGAAATACAAGCGCACTAAGTCCTGAAAAATGCGGGGCTGTCTGACGCAGCACCTTAATTGCCTGCTCATAATCCTTAGGTAGACAGGCATGCATTGATTCAGTGACTCTTCTCATTCTGCCTTTTAACTCCAGCTGCTCCCAATCCTTTTGGAGCACAAGCCGTTGGAATTCTTCAGCATCAAATCCAGTCGACGCTTGTGCAAGTTTCTCCGCTAATTCTTCAATAAATAATTTATGATAAACATGTTTTAATGGTTCGATCGTGTCCGCCTCCCGCTTTTCAATATCTTCATTTTACCCCAATCTGAAAAAGGAGGTATGGATAAAAGTAAAAACAGCCCAATTCCGTAGAACCAGGCTGTTGTGTTTCGTTATATAAACATATTAATGATCATAATAAATGCAATAGCACTAACAGAAATGATCGTCTCCATAGCCGTCCATGTCAAAAACGTTTCTTTAATGGTCATACCAAAATACTCTTTAATCAGCCAAAAACCAGAATCATTGACGTGAGACAAAATCAACGAACCCGCCCCTGTAGCTAACACTAGAAGCTCTCTGCTCACATCCGGCATAGATGCAGCAATCGGTGCGACAATACCAGCTGCGGTCATCATGGAGACCGTAGCAGATCCTGTTGCCACACGAATAACCGCAGCAATCAGCCAGCTAAGCAAAATTGGCGAGATCGGCGAGTGTTTGGCTAAATCTGCAATATAATCACCGACACCTGAATCGATAAGCACATTATTGAAAGCCCCGCCTGCTCCAATGACAAGCAGAATGGAAGCGATCGGACCTAAGCACTCATTACTAAAGGAAAGCACCCGGTCACGGCTCATCCCTTGCACAAAGCCAAGACTGAAGAAAGAATACACGGTTGCAATCAGCAGTGCTGTAATTGGATCTCCAATGTACTTGAATATCTGAAACCATAAACTGTCCTCTGGTAAAATAATATCTGCCAGTGTGGCAAGGAGCATTAGAATCACGGGCACTAAAATCGTAAACATCGTATTTGCAAAGCCGGGAAGTTTTCGATCTTCATTGCGTTCAGTAAATTGCTTTCTCAGCAGCTCTGGAACTGGTTTATGAATCCGTTTTCCAATCCATTTCCCATACAGCGGCCCAGCAATAATAGCTGTCGGTAAACCGACAATAATGGAAAAGAAAATGGTTTTCCCCACGTTGGCATGATAGATGCCGACAGCCGCCATGGCAGCTGGATGAGGCGGCACAAGACCATGAACGACAGACAAGCCAGCAATGAGCGAAATCCCAATTGTCACGAGCGAGATGCCCGTTTCAATCGCAATCGTAAACAATAAAGGAATGAGAAGAACGAATCCGACCTGGAAAAAGACAGGTATCCCCACAATAAAGGCAACAAACATCATAGCCCAATGCACATTTTTTGTCCCAAACCGCCCGATTAATGTGTGAGCGATCCGCTCAGCTCCACCTGATTCAGCCATCATTTTCCCAAGCATGGTGCCAAGTGCTAGAACTATGGCCAACAATGATAACGTATTGCCTAACCCCGTTTTAATGGATTGAATGATTTCCTGCAGGTCCATTCCTGTGGCAAAGCCGACTAACATAGAAGTAATAATTAAACTCACAAACGGATTCAACTTAGCAACTGTTATGAGGATGAGTAACAGGACAATTGCTGCAATCACGATGAATAAAAGCATGCTCTCCCACCTTTTCCCTGATGTTTAATGATTTTGTTTTAATTGCAGCGCACTGATGACATCAAATTCATCCTTCAGTTTGTCATAGAGGCGCTCATATAAGTAAAACAGTTCTATGTATGTTTCATTGTTCTCCATATTTGGTTCATGACGGGCAGAGATTCGAATCCAATCTTGAACCTCTTCTATCTCTTCCATATAACCTAAACTATGAAGTGCGAGGACAGCCGCCCCAAGTGCTGATGCCTCGTAGCTTTCTGGGACAAGTACTTCCCTGCCCATCGTATCCGCTAAAATCTGCCGCCACAGCGGAGATCGTGCAAATCCACCCGAAGCCCTGACATCCTTTGCTGAACCGGTTAAATCCCTTAAGGCAACACCGATTGAGAAAACACTCATAATGACGCCTTCTAACACAGCTCTTATAAAATGCTCCCGCTTATGCTGGAGACCGATCCCAAAAAAAGTGCCTCTCGCATTTGGATTCCAATAAGGTGCACGTTCACCTGTTAAAAATGGCAGAAACAGCAGTCCCTCTGAGCCGGCTGGAACTTTTTTCGCAATATCAATCATCAGATCGTAAGGGTCCACTCCAAGGCGCTTTGCTACCTCCACCTCTGAGGATCCAAATTCATCCTTCAGCCATCTCAGCATGATTCCGCCATTATTTGTCGGTCCTCCAACCACCCAATGCTTATCAGTCAACGCATAGCAGAACGTTCTTGATTGTTCATCTGTGATTGGTTTGTCCACGACCGTACGGACTGCACCGCTTGTCCCAATCGTGACAGCCACCTCACCTTTTCCAATCGCTCCCACACCTAAATTCGCGAGAACCCCATCATTCGCACCAACCACAAATGGTGTATCTTCCGCAATACCCATTCGCAGGGCGATCTCTGGCTGAAGACCTCTGAGCTGATGCGTCGTCGGAACAAGTTCAGACAATTGATTGGCTTTAATTCCAGTAATACGAAGCGCCTCTTCATCCCATTGAAGCGTTTCCAATCGGAACAGCCCTGTTGCTGAAGCAATTGAATAATCGACCACATACTGGCCAAAGAAATGATAAAGAATATATTCTTTGATGGAAATAAATTTCGCTGCCTTCTTGAAGACATCAGGTTCCATTTCCTTGAACCACCTTATTTTTGAAAGCGGTGACATTGGATGGATCGGTGTACCGGTTCTTGTATACACTTGGAAGCCATCCATGTCCGAAATGATTCGCTTCGCTTGTTCTGCACTTCTGTTATCTGCCCAAATGATACTGTTCGTTAACGCCTTGCCATCCTTATCCATCACAATCAAGGAATGCATCGCTGTACTAATTCCGATGCCTATGAGACGTTTTGCATCAAATGCTGCTTTCGTCAATGCACCTCTTACACTTGCAATGACGGCTTCTAATATATGTTCAGGGTCCTGTTCAACCCATGCTGGCTGGGGCTGAATGAGATCATAAGGAACCGAATGCTTTGCTATCACTTTCCCCTGTGGTCCAAACAGAACCGCCTTTGTACTTGTTGTTCCAATATCCAAACCAATTACCGCCTGGTTTCCCTTCATCTGTATCACGCCCAATCATTGATTTGAAATCATATTTATTGTTTTCTTATACCTGTTAAATCCCATTATAGGAATAATTTTTTCGACATTCAACGACTGAAAAGAAAATTTTTTTCACTTAAAAGCTCACAATCGTTACCACAACAGCATTTTTCATTAATAGAAAAATTTATTTTTGAAACCATTACACCCTTTTTTGTGAAATGGTTTCTCTCATTTGTTTTAAATTCGATAAAGTTTCCTGCTGCCTTAAGTGAGCAAGTGCAAAGTATAGTACGTCAATGACAGTGAGCTGAGCAAGTCTTGCAGACATCGCTTCTGTTCGAAAGGCCGTTTCTTGCGTCGATGTATACAACGTGACATCAGCAAGCTGGCTCAATGGAGAACGCTGATAGCTTGTAATACCGATGGTTTTCGCGCCTTTTTCCTTTGCTGTTTTCATCGCATCGAGTAAATCTTTATTCCGGCCAGAATGAGATATACCGATCACTGTACTGTGCTGGTCTAGAAGACCGGCAGACATCGCTTGAAAATGAGAATCCGTATGAACAATACAGTTGATGCCTGTCCTCATAAATTTATGAAAAGCGTCTGTTGCAATGAGGCCAGACCCGCCACTCCCATAAAACTCTAAGCGCTGTGCTTCATGAATGATTTGTATGGCTTTTTCTACATCCTCTGGATTCAACAATTGAAAGCTATCCTTTAATGCGGATATATTCGCCTGAAAAACCTTTTGCATAAAAACGGCCGTATCATCATCAAGACTCATTTCTTCGTCTACATAATCAGGCTTTGTTTGATCTATTTCCTGGGCAATTGCAATTTTCAAGTCTTGAAAGCCCTCAAATCCAAGCCTTTTACAAAGACGAAAAATCGTTGCCTCTGAGCTAGCTGTCTTTTTGGCAAGCTCGACAATAGACAAATGAATAATGTCGCCAGGTTCACTCGTAATATGTTCTGCAATTCCTTTCAGCTTTGGCGGCAATCCTCTGCTTGCTGCTCGTATTTTTTCAATACTACTTAAACTGACAGAAGCCAATTGACTTCACTCCTTCCTTAATCATGTGAGCGCATACATTTCCTCATGTTCCCATCTTATAAAAAAGAAGCCTGTTTGCACAGACTTCTTTTTTATGAATTCATCGTTTTGATCAATAAATCAAAAAAAGCTTCAGCATCTACATCCATACACACTTGGACATTGCGCTCTTTCTCCCATTGGTGCTGAAAATCACAGATCATTTGACCGTCACAAAACTCACTCTTCGTCTCCACTTCTACATGATAAGCCTGTGTGCTTACAAGCTTCTTGTTAATGGCAAGACTTACAGCAAGCGGATCATGCATGGCACACGCCCACACACCATTGCGCTCAAAATAGCGTTGGCGGTAAATGCTTGTACTCTCTCTGATGTAAGCTGCCAACGTTTCATTTTGAATGGCATCGATTCTCTCATCCGTTAACAAGACCTGTCTCGTGACATCCAGTCCCACTTGAGTCAATGAAGGGAACCCAGCATCCAGCACCAATTTTGCCGCTTCTGGATCTGCATATGTATTAAATTCCGCAACCGGTGTGACATTCCCCTGTCCCTGCACGACTCCCCCCATAAAAATGACCTCTTTCACATGATGAATCAGCTCAGGGCATTTTTTTACCGCAAGGGCTAAATTCGTTAAAGGCCCTGTCAACACAAGCGTGACCTGCTTCGAATACTGCAGCACTTGTTCAATGATAAAATCAGGCGCAAAACCAGCATCTGCGGTCTTCTTAGGCCGGGCGTCCTTTAAAGCGCCACCAATTCCATCCTCACCGTGTACCCGATGTTCATAATGAGGTGCTCTTAAAAGAGGGGTTGCTGAACCTTTGATGATAGGAATGTTATCTGCCTCAACCAACTCAAGCACTTTACACGTATTCAAAGTAGCGGTATCGACAGACACATTCCCGCACACCGTTGTAATCCCCAACATATCAAACTGCTTACTTTTCACTGCCAGCATAATCCCAATCGCATCATCGATTCCAGTATCTACATCCAAGATCAATTTCTTTGTATTTGCCATGGATGAAATCTCTCCCTTTTAATAGTGTTGTTAGGTGAATGATAGCATATGCCTGTTTCAACTATTTGGGGTTAATCGGAAATTACTTACTTGTTATTACTCTTTTTCTCCAATGTCTTTAAGATATTGTTCGCGTTCTTTTTTGGGGAGGCTTTTTAGGAAATTCTCTTTTAATTCCGGTTCATCTTTATATTTTTCCCAGTCCCTGAATCGAATTGATAACTCATATGAATAATTCATAGAACTAATTTCATTAGTTCTATACTTTAAAGATGCAGAAAAATTGAACTTCTCAGGTTCATCGTTAACGTATCCTTTAACAATAATATAGCCCATAGGACTAATGGTAACTCCCTTTTTAAAAGTTATATCTTTTATAAATTGATGGATGTCCATTTCATGAAGGTCTTCTTCTATTTTCGGTTTCATTTTTTCAGCTAGTTCTTCTGCCTTTTGTTGATCACTTTTCTCTTTTTCTTGCACAGTATTCTTTCCTCCTGAATCGCTAGTTTTATTTTGCTTATCATGTTGGATTAAAAGCACTACCACCGATATGATTATTATTATAATTAGAGCAAATAAAACCTTTAATGTATTTTTCATTAGCAACTATATCCACCTTTTAAAAAGTTAAAATATATTTTTAAACTTTATGCTCTTTAAATCCCAGACCATAATAGATATTTAATAAACTATATAATATAATTATTATGATAAATATTACAGGAGTGACAGTTTTGTCTAAAAAGATATCAAGAATTATGCTTAGCGACGAAGACTATAATAAAATTTCGGACGAATCCTATAAAATAGAAAATTATAGTGATTCAAACATGATAAAAATAAGTAATGGTAACAACATGTACGTCATTGATTATAAAGAGACGGAAAAAGGGCTCAATGCCTTAACTCTTGTTTCTGAAGAGGATTTCACTCGATCGAATGGCGGCAAAGACCTCACCAAAATCAAAAACGCAGTCATCGCATACCGTGGCTCAGAACCGATTGGTGCAGGCCAATATAAAGATACCATTAAAAAACATGGAAAAAAAGAGTCAGATGATCTTCTTTCTACCATTTTGACGAAGCTGCCTCCTTTTAGTCGGTCGAAGGGTTCACAGGAAGTGACGACTAAGTTGACAACAGGCACAACCGCCTATACAAATGAAATTGTTCAAGATTGGATGGTTTCGGATACAAAGTATCTGATTAAAAATATCCCATTTGAGCATGGTGCAGAGAATCAAATGGTTCAAGCGGATCGATATGCGAAAGAAATCCATAAGAAAATGCCGAATGCGAAGATGTATGTGACAGGGCATTCACTCGGCGGGTCAAATGCTTCCTATGTTCTTGTCAAAAATGATTTTATTCAAGGAGGGGTCACCTTTGAGAATCCGAATATTTACCCAAATCTATCGGATGGCCTACAGGCTAAAGCATTAAAAGGCGATTACCGCAGTAGATTAACAGAATATATCAATCTCAATGACGGGCTTTCTCTTTTAAATCGGCATACGACAGAAATCGGCCGAGTGAAAGTGATGTATGATGCCGCTCTCCCTGAAGGCGTCGATTACTCCGAGGACTCCTCAAAAGCCGTCCAATTCATAAAAGACCTCCTCAATCGGGCAATGAGTGTGAATCCTTCACTGGATGCGAATTTATTTCTTGAAGCACTCGCTGGCAGCCATGGATTAGATCGTTATACCTTTTCGCCAGATGGCTCCGTTCAAACCATTGATGATATGTTGAGAAAAAATCCTTCTCTTACCACGGCCATGTTACAACAGTTGGGTCAATCTAATGTTGATCCGCATAGTGTAGTGGCGATTTTAATTAAGTCCCACGTTCTCATGAACACAGGGCGTAAATTCTCGACATATGCCGATCACCATATGCAGCAAATCATTCGCAAAATTGAGAAACCCGATGACAAAGTAGATCAATCGGTAGAACGAGTTCGTTCGAGATACAAACAAATTGTCGGTTTCGGTTCGTATGATCAGCTAACGGCTTCAGATGTAGATACCGTGATTCGACACTTAAAAACAGAGGGTCTTGAAAATGAGTTCTATTCGGTCAAAAAGTATGATACAGCGATTGATAGCGCTATGAATATGAAAAGGTGGATGGTCTCAATATCAGATGATATGAGCGATCTTGGAAAACAATACCACGATGCAGATACAGCCCTGGCAAAGAACATGGGTATTTCTTAAGGAGTACGATAAATGGAATTTTCAAAGAAACAACCAACAGATGCAGATCGTTTTTTGCAAAGAATGACAGATACGCATACATCAAGCTCCATCTTCTCAAAAGCAAACTTTGACACGGAAGACATGACACCAGCAGAGCTGGCAGCTTTGAAAGCAAAGATCAAAGAAGAACAGAAAACAGCACTTATCAGAGCCATCCGGCATCAGCTTCAAAATGAATTTGCAGATGACCGTCAAGAAGCGGAAAAAATTTTAGATCTAATCGATGAACTTCAGATCAAAGTGTATACACATCAAAATCGCATCCAAACACATATGTCAGGTCAAGCCATTGATGCCTTAATAGAAAAAATTGAACAAAGACTCAAGTTTTACGAACTGAAAGAAGATGTTCGTTCCGCCATCAACTCGATTGGCATTTAGATGAACCTTCCATCCGATGAATCTTTTCCCTGCCTCACTCGTATATACTAAAAGAGTGATTGATTTGAAAGGAGATCTGTTTGTGGGATATATTCTGTTATTTTCGGTTGTGATCGGTCTTGTCCTGACCCTTTTGCTCACACCAATTAGGTTGATTATAAGAAAGAAAGGAACAGAACAGCAGGTGCCGTTCATGTGGATTGCAGGCCTTGCTTTGCTGTTTATGATCGGTATTTTTGTTTTCTATTACATCACCAATTTAGATCGGAATCCTTCCTCCCTATGGCTGATTGGTCTTGTTGTGACAGCAGCAGGCGCCTTTTTGTCAGTTGGATTGGAGCGTAAAATCAAAGGCGTGCTGTTTCTTATTCTATTGCTGCTCGGTGTTTACATGGCGACAGCTTTTCTATTCAATGCGAATGAGAAATTCGATGTCTCCAAAATGGAGCAAAAAGTAGAAATCAAGGCGTTTGAAGAGACAGAAACACCTGCGAGTGTACCGCCTCAATTTGCCCGTAATAAAATGAAGAAATCGTTCGGACAGGTTCCAAATACAAGCTACTATGAGCTTGGCAGCTTGCAAATTCAGAAGGTCAACGGTGAGTATGTTTACATCGCTCCGGTGGAATTCTCGGACTTCTTTAAATGGATTCGTGCAGGCAGCACGCCGGGTTACTTTACATTAAGCGCGACCGACTCATCTGCTAATCCAAAGTTCGTGAAGACGGAGATGGTTTATACGCCTTCCTCCTATTTCAACAAAGAAATTGAGCGGCATATCCGTCTCCAGTACCCAGATTTGATTTTCTACGGCGGCACACAGCTGGAAATCAATGATGACGGCAAGCCTTATTACATTCAAACGTATGGCGATTTCATTTCTGCCCGAAACGGCTTTAAAGCTTCCGGTGTGGTCATAGTTGATGCCAAAACAGGTGCGACAAAGAAATATGCTCTAGATCAAGTACCTGCCTTTATCGACGGTGCTGTTTCACCAGAGGCGGTCAGTCTGCAAAACAGCTATTTCGGAAACTATATTCACGGGTTCTGGAACAGTATGTTTGGGAAGTCAGATGTAAAGCTGCCTTCCGATGAAGGAACGGAAGCAAATGTGAGCCCAGTGTTTGATTCAAAAGGAGATATGTATTACTTCACAGATTTCACAAGTCCGAAAGAGGGCGTTGATTCCATGCTCGGATATGCCCTGACAAATGCCCGGACAGGAAAAGCGACTTATTATACCGGAAATCTTGAAGAATCCTATATGGATTCTCAGGGCGCTCTGCAAATTATTGAGAAACGTTTCATCGAGAAGAAATGGAAAGGCCGCATGCCGATTCTCTATAATTTCTATGGTGAAGCCAGCTGGCTCACACCGGTTCTCGATTCAAATGGATTCCTGCAAAACTACTTTATTGTTTCTGCAGCCAATCCAGAAATCGCTGCGTACGCGTCTACACCAAACGAAGCACTGAGAGCCTATAAAACAGCTCTGCAAAAAGGCGGCGGTACCGTTAACAGTTCCTCTAAGCAAGAAAAGAAAGAAGCAGCAGGGAAGGTCAAACGAGTCTACAAAGAAAAGACCGGTGATTATACAACCGTCACCTTCCTGCTAGACGATGGAAAAAGCTACACTATGTCATCTGAAAAAGAACCTCTCGTCATCTATTTAAAAGAGGGCGATCAGGTCACCATGAAATATACAGATACAGGTGAAATCTTCCTTCCAGTCGATGAAATCAAAATCAAAGGGTTATAAAAAAAGGAGCTTCTCCTATTGTGGAGAAGCTCCTTTTTTCTCTTTCCTTAACAATTCAACGAGCAATTCCTTATTTTTATTTCCCCCAGTCATCGGTGACTCGACATAGGAGAATTTTCGTTTGAAATCCATGCCTCTCACAGAAATAACAGCCAATTCACCGCCAATGCTGCCTCGCTGGAGGACATATTTAGATAAAACAGAAAGACCCATTCCGTGGATCACAGCTTCTTTAATGGCTTGATTGCTGCTAAAGGTCACAAAGGTTCGTGCTTTCAGTCCATTTGATTTCAGGACATGCTGTAAATATTCTCCTGTCCCTGATCCCTCTTCTCTCGTGATCCATGTTTCGTTTTGTAATTGATCAATGGTGACATCTTTTTTCTTGGCAAAAGGATGATCTAATGGCGCCACAATATACAGCTCGTCCTCTAGAAAAGTTTCTACAGAAAGCTCTTTGTCATTGGTTTGTCCTTCGATCAAACCGATATCGACATGGAATAAACGGACATGTCCGGCGATCGCCTCTGTATTATCAATGACCACCTCAATATCAACATGCGGATAGAGCTGATGAAACTCCGCCAATATTTGCGGCAGCACATACTCACCAATTGTGAAGCTCGCCCCAATGGTCAGCTTTCCTCTTGCCAAATGATGATGCTCATAAATGTCCTGCTTCGCCTGTTCATAGAGACGAATGATTTGTTTTGATCGATGGTACAGCATATCCCCAGTTGGTGTAACGGTTAATTGCTTCGGCGAACGATTCAGCAGAACGGTCTGGAATTCCTGCTCCAAGTTCTTAATATGAAGACTGACACTTGGCTGAGAAATCCGCAGCTTTTGGGCTGCTTTTGTAAAGTTCTTCTCCTCCACCACTGTCACAAAAGTCTTCAGTGCATCGTAATACATCGGCCCCTCTCCTATCAGAAATCTTAATCCAACACCTTACATATATATATCTTACTAATTCCTTTCCAGCACGTAAAGAACCGTCTAAACGAAAACAATTTAATAAAAATATTTACTAATTTTTTTAAAGACTCTATACTAAGAGGAGATATTTTCTATAGGAGGTGCTGATTTGGCAGCTAAAATAAAGGACATTGCAGAAAAAGCAGGCTTATCCATTGCAACGGTATCTCGCGTACTGAACCAAGATCCCAACCTATCTGTCACCGATCAAACACGCGAAAAAGTATATGCCGCCGCAGAAGCTTTGTCCTACCAAAAGAAGACATTCAAACATTCATTAAAAAAAATCGCCTTTCTCTATTGGATGACCGAAAAGGAAGAGCTTGAAGATATTTATTTTAAATCCATTCGACTAGGCATTGAGGAACTGACCAACACTCGGAGTTTAAATGTTACCGCTTACAATCCGTCTGATGGCCTTCATTCCATTGATCCTGCTACAGAAGGGATCATCGCCATCGGCCGATTTAAAACATCAGAGCTTGACCAATTATATGCGGTCACTCCGCACATTGTCTTTATTGATACGACACCAGATGAAGATCGTTTTGATTCTGTAAAGCCGAACCTGAAACGAATTGTAGAAAAGATCATCGATTCTTTTATCGAAAAAGAACACCAATCCATCGGATTCATAGGAGGCACAGACCTTGATCTAAATACGAACGTGCACATTCCAGATATTCGTGAAACGACTTTCCGTGAATACATGCTTGCCCGCCATATGCTTGATGAGCGATTGGTCTATATCGGCCACCATTTCTCAGTCGATGAAGGCTATTCGCTCATGATGAAGGCAATTGATGAGCTTGGTGATGATCTGCCCACCGCTTTTTGTGTCGCTAGTGACCCTCTTGCCATCGGCTGCTTACAAGCATTAAATGAGCGTGGATTTTCTCTGCCGAATCGCGTCAGCGTTTTTAGTATCAACGATATTCATGTATCTCAATATGTGTCGCCACCGCTCACCACGTATCATATCCATACGTCATTACTTTGTGAGACAGCGATCGATTTACTTTTAGAAAGACTTGTGGACGGCAGAACATTGCCTAAAACTGTTCTGATTGCCTCAGAGCCTGTTTTTCGAAAAAGCACCATATAATCAACTGGAAGCCCCTCCTAATATGGAGGGCTTCTTTTCTCTCTATATGAGTAAAAAATTTTACTTAATAAATTTAATAAAATATGTTTACTTTTTTTACTTAAGTTGATATTCTCACATTAAGAAAGCGTTTTCTTATCATCTGTGAAAAAAGAACGAGAGGGGATTACCAATGAAAAAGGGAAAATGGGCGACATTATCAGCAGTCGTTGGTACTGCTGTGCTTCTGCTTTCAGCATGCGGGCCAGGAGATGACAATTCAAGCGGGACTCAGCCAGCATCTACAGGTACAAAGACCTTGCTAGTATGGGAGGATGTCAAAAAGTCTGATGGGATTCAAGACGCTGTAAAAGAATTCGAAAAACAAAACGATGTGAAAATCAAAGTGGTCGAAAAAGCGTATGCCGACCAAATCGAAGCTCTCCGCCTTGATGGAGCAGCGGGGACAGGCCCAGACGTTATTACAATGCCTCACGATCAAATTGGATCAGCTGTTACTGAGGGGCTGTTACAGGAAATCAAGCCTGATCAAAAAGTAATCGATTCCTTCACAGACGAATCCATTCAATCACAAACGGTAGACGGCAAGCTGTATGGACTTCCTAAATCCGTTGAAACAACCGTGCTTTTCTATAACAAAGACCTTGTCAAAAAGGCACCAACTACACTTGATGGCTGGTATGACCTTTCGAAAAAGCTGACAAAAGACGGGAAATACGGTTTTGTTGCGAAATGGGATGAAATTTACTATGCACAAAGTGTGTTAGGCGGATCAGGGGGCTATATTTTCAAACAAAAAAACGATGGCTCCTATGATGTGAATGATATTGGTCTTAACAACGATGGCGCCATCGAAGGCGGAGCATACATTCAAAAATTCTTTAGCGAAGGACTTTTCCCGAAAGGCATCATTGGTGAACAAGGAATCAATGTCCTCAACTCCTTATTCACAGAGAAAAAGGCGGCAGCTGTCATTTCTGGTCCATGGTCATTTGGTCCATATAAAGAAGCTGGAATTGACTATGGCGTAACAGAGCTGCCAACACTCCCGAACGGAAAGCATATGAGCTCATTCCTAGGTGTAAAGAGCTACAACGTCTCCTCTTATTCTAAAAATAAAGAACTTGCTGAGAAATTTGTTGAGTTTATCACGAATGAAAAAAATTCGAAGAAACGATTCGAAGTGACAGAGGAAATTCCACCAGTGAAAAAGCTGATGAAGGATCCAATTATTACTGAAAACGCAAATGCAGATGCTGTTTCAAAACAAACGAAATATGCCACGCTGACACCGAATACCCCTGAAATGGCAGAGGTGTGGAAGCCGATTGACAGCGCATTAGGTCTTATTGCGACAGGCCGGACAGATGTGA
Organism: Bacillus sp. MAG717A; assembly: GCF_036884855.1. NCBI lineage: Bacteria > Bacillati > Bacillota > Bacilli > Caryophanales > Bacillaceae > Bacillus > Bacillus sp. MAG717A. The sequence continues at coordinate 1,568,904 of NZ_CP145733.1, read as the reverse complement.
AAAAGGCATTTGATGATGCGGTCAATCAAATCGACTCTCAAATTAAAGCAAATCACTCTAAATAATCATCAAACACGGGTAGCCTTTAAGTCTATCAAGCTGCCCGTATTTGATCTAATTTCATATGAAGTAGGTGTTAGACGTGACGGGTAACCTTGAACTAGACCGCACACACATAATGGAATCAAAGACACACCGGAGACGGGCGCTAATGTTCTCCTTAATACCCGGGATGGGGCAGATATACAATAAACAGTACGGTAAAGGGGCACTTTTTTTCCTATTCGGCGTCTCTTTTTTCATCGTATTTTATGATTTATTCAATATTGGCTTCTGGGGGCTGTTCACACTAGGTACGATGCTGCCTCGTGACAACTCTGTTTTCCTTTTGGCAAAAGGGATTATTGCGCTGTTAACAGCTGGTTTTGGTATCGGCTTTTACGTACTCATGATGCGTGACGCTTTTATAAACGGAAAAAAACGTGATCAAGGGGTTCCGCTCCATTCCATCCGAGCTCAATATCATCAGCTTATCGACCAAGGCTTTCCTTACTTAATGAGCACTCCTGCTTTCTTTTTACTTCTATTCTCTGTTGTCTTTCCTATTATGTTCAGCTTTGCGCTGGCATTTACGAACTACGATCTATACCACTCACCTCCTGCCAATCTGATTGATTGGGTTGGGATCAAGAACTTTCAAAATATCTTTTCAATTGATATTTGGAGAGACACTTTCATTGATGTACTTGGCTGGACCGTCGTATGGACGTTGGCTGCGTCGACCCTTCAATGTGCCATTGGCATCTTTCTAGCGGTTCTGCTCAACCAGAAGGATTTAAAGGGAAAACGGTTTTTTAGAACGATTTTGATTCTTCCTTGGGCTGTTCCAGGTTTTGTGACCATTTTGGTGTTTGCCGGACTGTTCAACGATACATTTGGAGCCATTAACAACACACTTTTTGCATCGATTGGGATTGATCCAAAACCATGGCTGACAGATCCATTTTGGAGCAAAATTGCCCTCATCGCGATGCAGACTTGGCTTGGATTCCCTTTTGTTTTCATTATGACAACCGGTGTTTTGCAGGCGATTCCAGAGGATCTATACGAAGCTGCGACCATCGATGGGGCAAACTTCTTTCAGAAATTCCGGTCCATCACGTTACCGCTTGTCCTTTATTCCATTGCGCCTATATTAATCACGCAATATACGTTTAACTTTAACAACTTTAATATCATCTACTTATTTAATGGCGGAGGACCGCCTGTGGCTGGCTCAACTGCTGGGGGAACTGACATCTTGGTTTCTTGGATTTACAAACTCACGATGCAGTCTTCTCAATATGCACTTGCTGCCGCAGTCACGATCTTACTTTCAATCTTTGTCATCGCCATTGCACTCTGGCAGTTTAAGAGAACGAATTCATTCAAAGAGGAGGACATGATGTGATATGGGATCAAAACAAAACAAGCTCATTCGCCTGAGCATCACTTATTTTATCCTTTTCATTGCCTCCATTTGTATTCTATATCCACTGCTTTGGACGATCGGTGCTTCCTTTAATCCTGGGAACAGCCTGATGAGTACCAGTATGTTTCCGAAGAATCCAACGTTCAGCCATTTCACCGAGCTGTTCTTCGGTCAGGGAGCACTTTATGCAAAATGGTATTGGAACTCAATGAAGATCAGTATTGCCACAATGGTTTTAACGCTGATTCTTGTTAGTTTTACAGGCTATGCCTTTTCCAGATTCCGCTTCAAAGGACGGAAAAATGGGCTGATGCTCTTTTTGCTGCTGCAAATGATTCCTCAATTTTCAGCGCTGATTGCGATTTTTGTTCTTGCTCAAATGCTTGGACTCATTAACAGCCACCTTGCCCTGATTTTGATTTATGCAGGTGGACAAATTCCGATGAATACGTATTTAATGAAAGGCTATCTTGATGCGATTCCGAAGGATCTCGACGAATCAGCCAGAATGGATGGTGCAGGGCATTTCCGGATTTTCATCCAAATTATTATGCCGCTCGCTAAGCCCATCTTAGCTGTTGTCGCAATCAACTCATTTACAGGTCCACTGGGTGATTTCATCATCTCCAGTGTCATTGTCCGTTCACCCGAAATGTATACGCTCCCAATCGGTCTGTACAATCTTGTGTCAGATAAAATGGGTGCCAGCTACACGACCTTTGCAGCCGGGGCTTTACTCATTGCAATTCCAGTTGCTTTATTGTTTCTTGTTTTACAAAAACAATTTGTATCCGGTCTTACACAAGGCGGGACAAAAGGATAAGGGGAGATTTGATGAAGAAATGGTTGCTTGTCACTGTTGTCGTTTTCTTTCTGATAGGGTTAGGTGTTTTGCCTGAAGCTAAGGCAGATGCGATTTCTGTTCAGCCGATCAATGGATTGCAAGGTGATTTCATCAAAGGAGCCGATATCTCTATGCTTGCAGAAGTAGAGAAAAGCGGAGGCAAATACTACAACCAGAACGGACAGCAGGTTGATCCGCTCAAGCTATTAAAGGATAAAGGCGTCAACTATGTGCGTATCAGACTGTGGAACCATCCATATGACAATCAAGGTCGTGCCTATAACGGCGGGACAAATGATCTCAATACAGCCATCGCTTTATCGAAACGTGCAAAAGCACAAAATATGAAAGTGCTGCTTGATTTTCACTACAGTGATTTCTGGACCGATCCTGGTAAACAATTCAAACCGAAAGCGTGGGCGTCCCTCTCACAAAGTGATTTAGAAAAAGCAGTCGGCACTTACACAGGCGATGTGCTCAAAGCGATGAGAGCGCAAAATGCTCTGCCGAACATGGTTCAGGTCGGGAATGAGTTGAACTCAGGTATGCTGTGGCCAAACGGAAAAAGCTGGGGTGAAGGCGGTGGTGAATTTGACCGGCTCGCTGCTTTGCTAAAGGCTGGCACAAATGCCGTCCGCTCTGTTGATTCAAACATCAAAATCATGCTTCACCTTGCACATGGCGGGGACAATGGTGCATCCCGCTGGTGGTTTGATGAAATCACAAAACGAGGCGTCTCATTCGATACGATCGGTTTATCTTATTACCCGTATTGGGACGGCGGCTTTAGCGGTCTGACCTCCAATATGAATGATATTAGCGCCCGCTATAACAAAGACGTCATCGTGGTGGAAACTGCTTACGGCTTTACGACAGCAAACGGTGACAACCTAGATAACTCATTTAATCAAGACTCTGTCAACACAGCCGGCTATCCAGCCTCACCTCAAGGCCAGGCATCTTTTATACGAGATCTATCCGAAAAGATTTCAAAAGTAAACAACAACCGCGGAAAAGGGTTCTTTTATTGGGAGCCGCTTTGGATTCCAGCGAAAGGTGCTCCGTGGTCTAGTCAATACGGGCTCGCTTATATCCAAACCACCGGTACTGTCGGAAATGCGTGGGAAAATCAAGCGATGTTTGATTTCAACGGAAAAGCACTGCCTTCTCTTGATGTATTTAAACAAATGACACCGTAACTAAAAGGATAGGACGTGACAAAATGGGAAAGCGTTACCCACTCGTTCACCCAAATGTGAAAGGCTTTTTGCATGGTGGCGATTACAATCCAGATCAATGGCTCCATATGCCAGAGATCATAGACGAAGATTTTCGATTAATGAAGCTTGCACACTGTCAAACATTCTCCATCAACATTTTCGCATGGAGTAAGCTAGAACCAGCAGAAGGTCAGTATGACTTTGCATGGCTGGATGACATCATGGACCGCTTGGCAGCGCAGGGGGCACACGCCATTCTCGCAACGCCAAGCGGAGCAAGACCTGCTTGGCTGTCACAAACATATCCAGAAGTATTGCGCGTCGAAGCGAATCGTCAGCGTAACTTACATGGACTGCGCCATAATCATTGCTTCACCTCTCCTGTTTATCGAGAAAAAACGAATACACTCAACCGGCTGCTTGCGGAACGCTACAAGGATCATCCAGCACTGATCATGTGGCACATTTCGAATGAGTACGGCGGCGAGTGTCATTGCGACCTTTGCCAGGAAGCATTTCGAGACTATTTAAAAGACAAATACAATCATGATCTTGAAGCTTTGAATCAAGCATGGTGGACAGGATTTTGGAGCCACACGTATAGTGATTGGTCACAAATCGAGTCACCTGCACCACACGGGGAGCATATGATTCACGGCATGAACTTGGATTGGAAGCGCTTTGTTACAGCACAAACGATTAATTTTTATCAAAATGAAATTGAACCGCTGCGAGAATTGACGCCTCATATCCCAGTAACCACGAATTTTATGGGCGACTATCCGCATATGCGTCCATTCCTTGGGCTGGATTATCATCAATTTGCTAAAGAGGTCGATGTGATCTCATGGGATAGCTATCCTGCTTGGCATAGCGGCAGAGAAACAACTGCTGAATTAGCATCAAACGTTGCCTTTGTACATGATTTGTATCGTTCCTTAAAGGACGGACAGCCGTTTCTCGTCATGGAGAGTACGCCGAGCCTTGTGAACTGGCATGAAGTGAACAAGGTGAAACATAAAGGCATGGCACACCTTTCTGCCATGCAGGCAATTGCCCACGGATCAGACTCCGTACTTTATTTCCAGTGGCGGCAAGGCCGAGGCGCCTCCGAGAAATTCCACGGTGCCGTTGTCGATCATTCTGGTCATGAACATACGCGCGTGTTTCAAGAGGTAGCTGATCTAGGGAAACAACTGGAGCAGCTGCAGCCAATTGCGGGCACATCCGTTCAGCCAGAGGTTGCCATCATTTATGATTGGGAAAACCACTGGGCCATTGATGATGCGCAAGGCTTAAATAATACAAACAAACGCTATGTAGAAGCTTGTCAAACTCACTATCGAAGCTTTTGGAAAAAAGGCATCCCTGTTGACATTGTCGGAATGGAAAAGGATTTCTCATCCTATCGTGTGCTCATTGGGCCAATGCTCTACATGATCAAACCAGGCGTTGCAGAAAAAATTGAAGCCTTTGTCAAAGCGGGCGGCATTTTTATTGCGACTTACTGGAGCGGCATGGTCGATGAAAATGATCTCTGTTTCCTTGGAGGTTTCCCTGGTCCTCTCCGCCATGTACTTGGCATTTGGGCAGAGGAAATCAACACGTTGATGCCAGATGAACATGTGTTAATGACGACAGGAAATGGACGCACCTATCATGTCGGACAATATTGCGAATCCATACATCCTGAAACGGCCTCTGTGCTAGGGCATTTTGAGAATGGCTGCTACGAAGGACAGCCAGCCCTGACTGTCCGTTCATTAGAAAAAGGGAAGGCATACTATATGGCCTCAGAAAATGAACAGGCTTTTTATGATGAGTTTTACGAAGACCTTATCGCAGGCATTGGCATACAGCCCGTCCTATCCACTGCAATTCCAGAAGGAGTGAGCGTACAAAAACGAACAGACGGTACGCAGGACTATGTGTTTTTGATGAATTTTTCAGAAGAGCAGCAGAACATGTCACTAGATTCAGAGGCAAGCTATGAGAATATACTGACTGGCCAGCAAGTGCCTGAGCAGCTTCAACTTGATCCTTACGAGTACGTCATCTTGAAAAAATAATTGAAAGAAGCGTCCATTTATTGGGCGCTTTTTGATTTAAACAAGTCTAAATACCCATATTAAATATGATAAAATTTAATCGTTATTTTTTATATAAATTTTTTACAAGATTTGATACCGCACCACGACTGGTCTCTCCATCCTTTTTTACCATTGTATAGGTATGAAAGCGGTTGCTTCATACTCATAAATTTGATACTCTTTTTTTTCAATGCACCTGTGGGAATGCATTGGATGGAAAGTATAGATAAATGTAAACGGTTTATTTGCAGGGGGAGGGGCTTATGTTAACGTTTGTTGGCTTGATGATTATTTTAACGATTGTTGTGCTGCTGATTTGGGGGAAAGCAAGTCCAATTGTCGCCATGGTCATGGTGCCTTTAATTGGGGCATTCATTGCAGGCTTTGGGATTAATGACATTCAATCATTCTTTGAAGAAGGGATTATCAAAGTACTGCCAGTGGCGACCATGTTCATCTTCGCCATTTTATTTTTTGGCATTTTACAAGATACAGGGTTTTTTGAACCTGTAATAAAAACGCTGATTAAACTGACAAAGGGAAATGTTGTCACGGTTGCGATGGGGACAGCTCTAATAGGAGTCATCGCTCATTTAGACGGAGCAGGAGCGACTACATTTTTATTAACTGTACCTGCACTACTTCCACTTTACAAAAAATTACATATGAGTCCGTACTTATTGCTGTTATTGATCGGGACAAGTGCTGGCTTAACGAATATGGTGCCGTGGGCTGGACCCACAGGACGGGCAGCGAGTGTCCTTAATATGGACCCATCTGAACTTTGGGTGCCGCTCATTCCCATTCAGCTCATTGGGGTCGTTCTCGTATTAGGAATGGCATTTATTTTAGGAAAAAGAGAAGAAAAACGCATTCGGGTCAAAATCGCCGCAAATGAAATCGCTGCTGTTCAATTAGAAGGCGCAGATTGGGACCGGGCTATTCAATCCATTAGCGAGACAGGTGATGCTGCTTTAAAACGCTATCACTTGATTTGGGTGAATTTCATTCTGTTTATAGCTGTTGTTGTCCTTCTTGTACTCAACGTGATTCCGGCTAGTTATATGTTTATGATTGGTCTTTCTCTCGCACTATTAATTAACTATCCGAAAGTGGATGTACAAATGGAGAGAATCAAGGCGCATGCACCTAGTGCACTCATGATGGCCGCTGTTATTTTCTCCGCAGGTTCGTTTCTAGGAATTCTCGAAGGAACGGGAATGCTAAAAGCTATCGCTGTGGACAGCATTCAGATTCTACCTGCTTTCCTGCTTCCATTTTTACATATCATTGTCGGGATGTTTGGGGTACCACTGGATATGCTGACAAGTACAGACGCCTATTATTACGCCCTTCTGCCAATTGTTGAATCCATTACATCTGAAGTTGGCGTACCAGGTACTTCTGCGGCATATGCCATGATGATTGGGAACATTATCGGAACCTTTGTCAGCCCGCTTGCTCCCGCTGTTTGGCTCGCTGTAGGTCTTGCAGGGGTTGATATGGGGAAACACATCCGCTACTCTTTCTTTTGGATGTGGGGATTCAGTATTATCCTTCTGTTCGTGGCGATGCTGATTGGCATCATTTAAAAAGAAAGACATGCGCTGATATGCGCATGTCTTTTCAATCATTATGAAGGATATTCACTTGTGTGAATGTCTGTATTCGGCTTTCTAATAAGAGACATTAATCCAATGATAAACAATAGAACCATTGGAACAAATGCAAGGCCAACTGTTCCAATTAAAAGAGTCACAGCAGAAACCAAGAAAAGAATACCTGATAGCACGGCACGGCGGTCAGTTTTCAAGAAAATCACACCGACAATCGACAGCACAGCAGCAATTGCGGAAACGACCATGAACTGAGTACCAAATGCATGAACCGAAGCCTGAAGCGTTTCGATCGGCAATGTTTCTCCTTCCTCTTTTAACACTTCATTGATTTCATCATAAAAAGATGGACCCACGGAGAGGATTAATGCCCCAAACCCAACACCAATGGCATTGAGGACAATACTAATAATCCCCATAATTTTTTCACCTTTACGTTTAATCATGTGTAAACCTCCTAAAAAGTTAAATTAACCTGTTTTCACTTCTCGCTTTTGGAAGACGATTAAGGCAATGGCTAAGAAAATAGCCCAATAGATGACTAGGACGATTAAAGAGAATCCTAGAGACATACCTTCGATAAGAGTAACCTGTTCCATAAAGTATTGGGATGGATCGTTTGCAAATAACAGATATTTTGACCAATCAAAGAAGAGCATTAAAATACCTGTGACTGATCCACCCACAATATACGCTAACACACTAATGGCAATGGAGATAGCTTCACTTCTAAATACTGTAGAAATGGCGAACGAAAGGGTTCCCAAAACGACAAACATTGCACAATGAGCAAGATAATAATAGACCATATTTGCAAACTGCGAACGTTCAATCACTTCACCATTTTGATACACCAAATTCACATAATCAGTGTTAAGTCCAAAGAAAATAGCACCCAATATGAATGACAAGATAAATAGCACCACAACAAGTAAAAGAGCATACAGCTGCACCGTAATATATTTAGATATTAGGATCTTTAGCCTTGATGGTGGACGAATCAATAATAATTTAATTGTACCATGCTTGTATTCAGCCGACACAATGGTGGAAGCAATAATGATCACAAACACACCGACAAGCTGAAGTAAATTGGCGTTTGTTTTCACATAGTCCCATACACTGTCGCTAAACTGATCAGCTGGCGGCAAGTTATGCTTGATCCGATAATCATTAATAGCGATCTCTTTTTCAAGCTCTCTTTTAAAGAAACCATTCTCTGTCTCTTTGAGCTCCCTCTTGTTTTCCTTATTCATCATTTCTAGCTGGGTTTTCCAATCACCTGAAGCTTGATCTTTGTCATTTGTTTTCACTACAAAGATCAACGTGGCAACCATACCTAATACAAGAAGCCCAACCATAATCCAAGTACCAACACGATAACTGATCTTCATCCACTCGTTTTGAATGAGGCGAATCATACGTCTGCCTCCTTTTTACCTGTTAAGCTTAAGAACTTATCTTCTAAGGTTTGTTTTTCGATTTTGATTTCGTACAAATGAATAGACGCGCTGCTCAAATGACGAATTAATTCTGGCATTTTTTCTTCTAGCACAGAGAAGAATAAGTACTGCTCCTCGTCTCTAACAGTGACGCCTTCCTCAAATGCACCAATGAGCTTCTTTGCTTCTTCAAGCTCCCCAGCTGCTACCTTCATTCGATAATTAACCAAATCATCCTGCTTCGTCTCAGCACGCTGATCCTCAATGGCAACTAGCTTTCCTGTTTGGATAATCGCAAAGCGATCACACATCAATTCCATCTCTGACATGAGGTGACTTGAAACAATAACTGCCAGCCCTTCTTCCTTTGCGAGCCTTCTTAAGTAATCTCGTATCATTCGAATCCCCTCAGGATCAAGTCCATTGGTTGGTTCATCTAAGATTAGCAGTTTCGGTCTATGTATGAGTGCCTGCGCAATGCCCAATCGCTGTTTCATTCCTAATGAAAATGTACTCACACGTTTATGTTTCACATGCTGTAAGCTGACTAGCTCTAACAGCTCATCAATTCGCGCTTCATCCACTTTCCCATTCATTCTGGCAAAGTGAACAAGATTTTGTCTTGCCGTTAAGTGATTATACATTTCTGGGTTTTCAATAATGGCACCGACATCTTGGATGGCATGCTGATAGGAGGTTTGAATACTATGACCATTAATCAGAATGTCACCAGATGTAATGGGAGAAAGACCGACCATCATACGAATGGTTGTTGTTTTCCCTGCACCATTTGGTCCTAAGAAGCCAAAGACTTCGCCCGCTTGGACAGAAAAGCTCAAGTCTTGAACAATCTTTTTCCCGCGAATATGCCTAGATACATTATGCAGTTCTAAAACGTTCGTCACGTTACCTCTCCTTCTTTGTCTAAGTATCATCTATCATTCTATTTCCTGATAAACACCATGATCCGTCAAAAATAGAAGAATACTTCCATATGGTACAGCAATGCCCAAAAGTTGTGAAGGGGATTAGCCAAAATTTAGCGAATCATCTGCCTTTTTTAAGGTAGAGTTAAGGTAATGATTTAAAATACTCTAATTCTATATTGCTTAAAGACCGTGGGATTCAAAATGGGAGCCCGCTCAATCTCTTAACATAAATATATAATAGAGGCATGCAATAAGATGTAAAGATAAGTCACCTTCCTTTTTTTCAATACTAACTGTTGCAGGAGGCAATATTTTATCGTATGTAATTTCAGCTATCGTCTGCTCTAAGTTTTCTACTCTAACACGTTTATTCGCAAAATCCTTCTTTGGATAATATATAGTATCATTTATTATGAATTTCATCGTTGGATTTATTTTGGTTTTAGTTCTATCTTCTAATAATAACTTTCCATTATCTCTACATTCTATCACCCAGTTTGCACGAAACATTGAATGGAGGGATTTATTTTCAATAGCCTTTACAATTATATTAGCATTCGAATCCATTACCTCAACATTCACAAAAAACTCATCAAATATATGATCAATCAACTTTTCAACTTTATTTGTATAAAATCTTTTTATAAATCCAATGTTGATATCATCTTTATTAATAATTGGTATACATTTAGTCGTTTTTTTGATTACTGGCTTCTTAAAATATCCAATTTCCATACATATCTCCCATTTATATTTTAGGCTCAATTAATTTATGAAGTTATAAATTTAAATTATTCCAATAACATCTACGGATATTCCTTTATATAGTTTCTCATTATTTTAAAAACTGCATAAAAATATAAAACACCTAATTTATTAAGGGATATGTTTTCCTTTAACAATTTAGGTGTTTTTTGTGCAACAGCAACATTCTTATACTTATTTCTTGCTCAGATTTTAGCCTACATCGGCTAGTTCTAATGCTTTATTATATCTTTTTCACAAACTCTGATTTTAATTTCATTGCGCCGAAGCTAGGAATTTTACAATCAATGTTATGATCGCCTTCAACTAAACGAATGCCTTTGACCTTCGTTCCTATTTTCAAAACGGATGAAGAACCTTTTACTTTTAGGTCTTTAATGACAGAGACCGTGTCCCCATCACTTAACAGGTTCCCATTCGCATCTTTGACCACAAGCTGTTCCTCTGCCGCTTGTTCTTGTTCAAGTGACCATTCATGCGCACACTCAGGACAAACCAGCAGACTGCCGTCCTCGTATGTATAAGGTGAGCTGCACGAAGGACAATTCGGTAGATTAGACATTTTTTGTTTCCTCCAACTTTCTACATCATTTATATCGATTTTACCACATTTCTATAGAAAGAATGTGATAGAAAAGGAAACATTTTTCATTGTTTACTTTTTTATTCCAAATTCTAACACAGCTGCGATATTCCGAGCTGTTCTTTCTACATGAATTTCCGCATCGCGTATCGCCTCAGAAAGAGAGGTAATACCTGGAACGATACTAAAAAGTGCATCAATTCCATGATCATGTACGACTGCACTGTCTTTTGAAAGAGAGCCTGCAATGCCAATCACGGGCAGATTATACTGCTTCGCTGCTTTGGCTACACCGATTGGCGTTTTTCCATAAATGGTCTGCCGGTCAATTCGGCCTTCTCCCGTAATGACAAGGTCTGCCCCCTTGATAACGTCATCAAAATGAACAGCCTTCAGCACAATATCGATTCCTCTTTGCAAATCGGCTTGTAAAAAGCCTAATAAACTTGCGCCAAGTCCTCCTGCCGCTCCCGCCCCTGCTGCTTCTCTAAAGGATACATTGAACTGCTTTTCAGCTACTCGTGCAAAATGAGCAAGGTTCTTGTCTAATACTTGAATCATTTCTTCATCTGCTCCCTTTTGAGGGCCGAAAACAGCAGACGCTCCTCTCTCACCTGTTAAAGGATTATCCACATCACAAGCCGCCTCCAGACGGACGGATTGCAGTCTTGGATCGAGTCCAGATAAATCAATTGAAGCTAATTGATGAAGTGCCCCGCCGCCTGACGTCAGGGAATGTCCTGTGTTATCTAGGAAAGCTGCACCTAATCCTTGCATCATTCCAACGCCGCCATCATTTGTTGCACTTCCGCCAAGCCCAATGATCACATGCTTCGCTCCTTTATCCAGCGCTGCAAGTATTAATTCACCAGTTCCTCTCGATGTCGTCCATAACGGATTACGTTTTTCTCGCGGTACAAGATGTAAACCAGAGGCTGCAGCCATCTCTATGACAGCAGTCTGACCGTCTCCTAACATGCCAAAAAAAGCATCCACAGGCTCACCAAGCGGGCCCGTGACCACTTGATGAACAATGTGCCCACCAGTCGCATCAACCAATGATTGAACGGTCCCCTCTCCTCCATCTGCCATTGGCAGTTTGATATATTCTGCGTTTGGCAAAATAGAACGAAATCCTCGCTCAATGGCACATGCTGTCTCATAAGCAGATAAACTTTCTTTAAATGAATCTGGTGCGATCACAATTTTCATCCTATCAGCCCCTCATTTCTTATCATGTCCTCAGCCAAACAGCTGGAAAACGCCAAAAATAATGGTCGATATAACGGTTAACGTCAAACCGATTAACGATTCAAAAGGCATGAGCTTCAAACGCTCTTTAATATCCATTTGAACACTTCCTGCTGTTGCATGGAAAAAGCTTCCGTGCGGCATATGGTCAAGCACTGTTGCGCCGGCATGAATCATGGCTGCCCCTGAAAGAGCAGACACACCAAGCCCAATCAGTGTTCCACTAAACACACCACTCGCTACCGCCGTTCCTGCTGTTGTCGAAGCAGTAGCGGCTGACATAAATATCCCTGAAGTTGGTGCAAGTAAATATGGAGGTAAACCCGATGCATCCAGTGCCTGAATAAACACATCTTTTAAGGAAGAATTCGATACGATTCCTGCTAATGTACCTGTCCCTAATAACATGATCGCGACACCTGACATTTTATGAAGCCCCGACATCGCATAATCATTGAGAAATTTCCCTTTTTTCATGAAAAGAGCGCCCACAATCCCTCCAATCGGTAAGGCGATCATTGGATCTATATTGATTTGAAAAAGCGGCCTTAAAGTCAACAATAAAATGGTAACCAGCGGACCAGCCAGTGCTTGAAAAAAAGCAGGTATTTGAACTTTACTTTGCCCGGTTTCCTCTTCAAGAACGGGTGTCCCCTTGTTTGCAAGCTTTTTAGCTAATACATATGTAACCGCCAGCCCGAACACAGCTGGAATGACACCCGCAGCCATCATTGAAGTCAGAGGTACACCAAAAGCATCTGAAGCGGCAATGGCATTCGGATTCGGTGACATGATATTTCCTGCCTTCCCGCCTCCAATCATAGCAAGAAGAATTCCTGTTTTTGAGAGCTTTGCACGTTTGGCAATGGCAAGTGCGATGGGCGCTACCGTAATAACCGCAACATCTACAAAAACGCCCACTGTTGTTAAAATCATCGTTGCAAGTGCGAGTGCTAATAGTGCCCTCGCCTCACCAAGCCTTCTCACGATGGCCTCAGCGATCGATAACGCTGCACCCGACTCAATGAGAACACCAGCCAGTACACCTGCCGCCATAATTCTAAGGACAGCCGGAATCATGTCCTTAGCACCTTCCATCATGACGTTGACGGTCTGAACAATATCTACACCGCCAACCAAGCCGCCTATAAATGCACCTGCCAGCATGCCATAAGCAGGTGATACTTTTTTTAGAATGAGAACAATCGCGATCAAAAGCGCCGCCATAGCTCCCAGAGTACTTACCGTTACATCTCCACTCATCCTCAATCCCCCTAAAAATATCTTTCTCCAATTGTAAGCGTTTACCCAAAGGGGTTGTGTTGTGAATCTGGATGAACTTTTTGCATTTATCGCTCTACTCAATTGTGCATTTGCACAATCAAGATAATTGATTCATTAACTGCGCCATATAAAGCTCGATTAACTGTTTTACATGACGAGGGTCTTTTCCGGTCAATTCTTGAATTTTGTCTAAACGATAACGCAATGTATTCCGATGAATAAATAAACGATCAACAATGCTCTGCAAATCACCGCCCTCTTGAATGTAAACCTTTAATGTATGGGCGAGCTCTGCTTCTTGTGTCAGCGGCTTGTAAAAGTCAGTCCATCGACTTTTCTTTTCAGCAATTCCCGCAATCATAAATACGCTTTCCAGCTGATAAGACTCAAAGAAATACATGCTTTCTTCCGGATCAAGAGCCTTCCCTAATCTCAGAGCTTCTCTCGCATGCTGAAAAGAAATTGGCAGCTGGCTGATGTCGTCAGCGACAGTCCCTATCCCCACTAACACTTGGCCTCCTATTGCTCTTTGCATTGTTCTTTGCAGATGACCTGCCACCTGCTTTAATTGATGTTCAGGTATGGAATGACTTAAAAGAATCAATTCATGACAAAAGGTCATACCAAGTAAATCATCCGCCTTCTTATCATATTGAATCGCATGCATCAATTTATGAACAGCATCCTCTGAGGATGGAACTGGCTGAAAAACAATAGCCCTTCGGCGCTTGTCTAAATCCATTCCCAGCCAAGCAGCTCGATTTTTCAGCTGATGATCCCCAACATCAGAATATGAAATCAACTGATTGACAATTTCACTCTCTATTCGATGACGCCATTGAACCCGTTCGAGCAGAAAAGATTGCTCTAACACCAGTTCAGCTGCCATCTTCACCAGCTCGGCATGATGCCGAATGTCCTCTGGCTCACCAGTAATCCCAATCACACCAACTACTTGTTCATGAAAGCAAATAGGCAAGTTGATCCCCGGTCTCACTCCTTCTAAGCGCAAGGAGGTCTCCTGGTCAATTTCCACACTGTTCCCGCTTGTCAGCACAAGTCGTGCACCATCATGTTTCTGGCCGATCCTGTTTCGTTCACCAGAACCAATAATGACACCAGCTGCATTCATCACATTGATGTTTTTATGTAAAATATGCATCGTACGTTCAACCATTTCTTGAGCCAATTCACTGGTTAAAAATTGCATGAGGCATCTCTCCTGAAGGTGTTTTTCATTCAATGTATCATAGTGTCTTCGAACAATAAATGCAAAGTGTTTAACCAGCCCATTGACAAAGACACCCTAAAAAGTGTTTAATCAAATCAAAGACCGACCGACAGTCTAGTTAAAAGAAAGGATGGCTTTATGAGAACCGTTAAACATCCTGAGGAACGTAAAAATGACATATTAAACGCAGCAGAAGCGCTTTTTTCAACCAAAGGCTATCAGAAAACAACGATTATTGACATATTAAAAGCCGTTGGCATTGCCAAAGGCACCTTTTATTACTACTTTGCATCCAAAGAAGAAGTAATGGATGCCATTATTGACAGGATCATCAAAGAAGATATCATCGTGGCAAAGCGTATTGCCGCTAATCCAGACCTTCCAGTCGTTGACAAACTATTTCGTATCATCATGGCGCAATCACCTCAGCAAGGAAGCCATAAACAGGGGATGATCGATCAGTTCCATCAGCCTTCTAATGCAGAAATGCATCAAAAAAGCTTAATCAAAGCCATTAAAGAACTATCACCATTGTTGGCAGATGTCATTCAGCAAGGTGTAGAGGAAGGGACATTCAAAACGAAGTATCCGCAAGAGACGGTTGAATTCCTTCTTGCTTCTGCACAGATCATATTTGATGAAGGCCTCTTTCAATGGTCAGCCGAAGAAAGTATACAACGCGCTTTAGCTTTTATCGATATACTCGAATCCTCATTGCATGCAGAAAAGGGAAGCTTTTCCTTCCTGCTGAAGCGATTATCTGGAGAGCCGGATGAAAATAATCAGTGATTGGTCACTTCAATACCAATCCTGCATACATTATAGACTGACGGTCGGTCTAAAAGGAGAGTGATATTTATGAATGTATTATTCAAAAGAGATTCATCCCACTTTATCTACCTCGTCCTCGGACAGATTATTTCCGTTTTCGGATCTTCTCTCATTCGGTTTGTTCTATCTTTACATGTGCTGGATATGACACAACGAGTTGATTTATTTGCCTTACTTTTCGCTTTATCCAATATCCCGTTTCTCCTTTCTCCATTATCTGGTGCAGTCGCTGACCGGTTTAACAGAAGGAACTTGATGATTTTATTTGATGTCCTCACCGGTATCATGATTCTGGCTTTTTATTTCTGGTTATTATCTGGAAATGATTCACTCTACATGATAGGAGCTGTCATGATACTTCTTGGTGTGATGAGTACGTTTTATGCACCTACTGTGATGTCCAGCATTCCACAGCTAGTGAAAGAAGATCAATTAGAACAAGCCAACGGCATCGTCAATGGCGTTCAGGCACTTTCTGGTGTTCTCGCACCTGTTATCGGCGGAGTTCTATACGGAATGATTGGAAGTCAATTCATTATAGGTGCCAGTGCCATCGTATTTTTCCTATCTGCGTGCATGCTCTTACGTTTAAAAATACCCTTCTCCTCTAGTCCGCTGACAGATTCTATGGGCAAAGTGCTCATAAAAGATATGAAACAAGGATTTTCTTATATCGGCAGCCAGCCGTTTCTAAAAAGAACCATGCTGCTTGCTGCAATGTTAAATTTCATCCTTACACCATTTTTTATCGTAGGTGGCCCAATCATTTTAAGGATCACAATGAAAACCAGTGACATCATGTATGGAGTAGGAATGGGCTTGATTGAGTTCGCTGTCATCGCAGGTGCTCTGCTAGTTGGACTTGTAGCGAAGCATTGGCGCATTCCTACTTTATATCGCTGGATGCTTGTCATCGCCATCATCCTGCTGCCTGTGGCGTTCTCAACATCGACTATGGCTCTACAATTTGGCACTTATCCAGCTTATTTTCTCTTTTTAGCAGGATGTCTTCCAATTGCTATGCTGCTTACAATGATCTCGGTCGTTGTGATATCACATATTCAAAAGAAAACTCCAAATCAGCAATTAGGAAAAGTGATGGCCAATCTAACAATGGTTTCTCAATGTGCAGTTCCGCTTGGTCAAATGATGTATGGGTTCTTGTTTAATACGTTTTCAGCCAACATGTATGTGACTGTGTTAATCGTCAGTGTTTTCATGTTTGCCCTAGCCTACCTAACAAAAAATATGCTTCAACATGAAGGGGAATCAGCCTCATGAGATTCGCCTTTATAAAGAAAGACTTAACCCGCCACCGTCTTATTTCAATTGGTTTAACTATTTGCATCATGATGACTTCATTTCTCGCAGCAAGTGCCGCTCAAATGACAGTACAGCTGAATGGGTCCATTTCTGGCCTGCTCCATTCTGCTAAAGCGCCAGACTTTGTCCAAATGCATGACGGCGACCTAAATGAAAAAGACATTGAAGCATTTTCAAGTAAGCAGTCCATGGTAAAAGCTCATCAAATCGTCCCTATGATACCAATTGAACATGCAAACATCAGGTTCGGACATGAGCCTGCCAAAGCAGGTGTGATGGATCATTTATTTGTGAAGCAAAATCGCAATTTTGATTTTCTTTTAAATCAACAAAACGAGAAGCTCATTGTCAATAAAGGTGAAGTGGCTGTCCCAATTTATTTTCAACAAAAGTATCATCTCAACATAGGTGAAACGTTACTGATTGAGAAAGGAGCTAATCAATTCACCTTTCGCATCAAAGCGTTCTTGCGAGATGCACAAATGAACCCCAGTCTAGTCAGTTCAAAAAGATTTCTTCTTCATAACGAGGATTGGGACGCAATAAATCAAGTGTTTCAACAAAAAGAGTACTTAATCGAATTTTTACTGCATGATGCCGCGCAGACAGATGCTTTTCAAGCAATCTATCAATCATCACAGATGCCACAACAAGGCCCAGCTGTCACACTGCCTTTGCTGCGCATGCTGAACGCATTGACAGATGGAATGGTGATTGCCATTCTTTTGCTTGTTTGCCTGCTGCTCATTAGTATAGCCCTTCTCTCACTCCATCTTGCTATGACGGCTTCTATAGAAGAAGATGAACGTGAAATTGGCATACTGAAGGTACTTGGGATTCCTTTAACAAAAATTAAGCAATTATACGTTGGAAAGTATGCCGTGCTTGCTTGTGCAGGATGTATAGCAGGCTATGTGTTAACACTTATATTTGGTGATATGTTTACGGCCAATATTCAGCAATACATGGGGAATCAGCCTTCTTTTGATCATTTGTTAATCCCGCTTTTTGTTTCTATTGTGACAGCAATGATCGTCATCTCTTGCAGCTATGCTGTCCTAAGAAAGTTTGGTCAAATATCAGCTGCTCAAGCCCTTCAAGGTGGTATCCATTCATCGAATCATAAGAAAAAAATACCTATGCACCTCAAGAAAAGCAGGTTCATACCGATCCATATTTGGCTTGGTTTAAAAGACCTGATATCACGAAAGAAGTTGTACACAACAATTACTTGTATTATTGCACTTTGTACATTTTTAATGCTGATGCCTATTCAGCTATGGCATACCTTACAATCACCGAATTTCATCACCTACCTTGGCTCTGGTAAAAGTGACCTTCGAATTGATATACGCCAAGGAAATCATCTAGCTAAAAATACAAACGAAATAGAATCAATGATTCGTGAGGATCAGAGCATTCAAACAGCAGCCATCTATGAAACTACTTCTCTTCAGGCGAAATCAAAGGAGAACACATTAGAAACGCTCTACTTAGAAACAGGTAAGCTCTCAGCATTTCCACTAACCTATTTACAAGGGCGGCAGCCTTTAAAGAATGATGAAATTGCCTTATCCGTGTTAAATGCAGATTCACTTCAGAAAAAGATAGGAGAAAGAATCGCTCTCGTAACTAACGGGCATGAAACCCAAAGAACGGTGACAGGTATTTATCAGGACGTCACCAATGGAGGCAAAACAGCAAAAGCAATATCACAGCCATTTCCTCAATCAGCTCTTTGGAAAACCATTCAAATCCAACTAAAACCAAGAGTAAATATTGCAGATAAAAAGGTAATATTTGAAAAAAAGGCATCTCCTGCAAAAGTGACAGATATGAAAGAATACGTTCATCAAACGATTGGCAGCACAGCAGCTATCGTAAAAGTCGTTGCATTTTTTGCTGCATTAGCTGCCTTTGGAACCGCCAGCTTAATGCTTTTCATGTTTCTGCACATGTTAAAGGCGAAAGATTCAAGCCGGAACAACATGTTAAGAACAATTGGATTTTCTATAACAGATATAACAGCACAATATATAACAAGTTTTATCGTTGTTCTCTCTTTTGGCGCCTTTATTGGAACAATCGCGGTCAATACAATTGGTCCTGCTTTGATGAGTGTCGGTGGAGCTTCATTAGGGGCGTCGAGCCTTCAGTGGCTCTCACCGCAATGGGTGTCGGTTGTGTATCCACTCACACTATTTATTGTCAATTTAGCTTTGATCACCTGGTTATTGAAGACGTTTTTTTCTAGTCAAACGACAAGGCATACACTTTTATAAGGAGATGTTTCACATGGAACACTTGATTGAAACGAAGCGAATGTCATTGCATATCAATTCATTAAAAGGACAGAAACAAACGATTCTTAAGGATATTCATTTATCGATAAAGCGCGGGGAATTCGTGACCATTATGGGACCTTCTGGATGTGGAAAAACATCCTTACTTTATCAGCTTAGCGGCATAGAAACAGCTTCAACAGGAGAGATCAAATATAAAGGCCGATCACTATCAGAAATGACAGAAAAACAGTTAAGTGCTCTGCGCTTAACTGAGATGGGATTTGTCTTTCAGCACAGCCACTTATTAAAAAATCTTAATCTATTTGACAACATCATTGCAGCAGCTTATTTAGCAAAGAAAAAGCCAAGACAAGAAGTGAATGAACGAGCTCAATATTTAATGGAAAAACTTGAAATTGATCATTTGGCAAATAGATATTTGACAGAAGTATCGGGAGGACAGCTTCAAAGAGCCGCTATCTGCCGAGCGCTCATGAATGAACCAGACATACTTTTCGCTGATGAACCAACAGGTGCTCTTAATTCCAGTACAACAAAGGAAGTGATGAATATTTTTTCAAGAATCCACTTTGAAGGAGCAACACTGCTACTTGTCACACATGACCCCAAGGTGGCTCTTCGTTCTGAAAGAATCATGTTTATGAATGACGGAGAAATGGCAGACAGTTTACAATTAGGAAGATATGATCGTTCAACTGCCGAGAACCGAGAAATGAGATTAAATCAATGGCTGCAAAATTTAGGTTTTTAATTTGAGTAAAACCAGGCAGGAAACTGCCTGTTCTACTTTTTCTGACACTCAAACGAGTAATCCATAGACAAACTATTTGTTTCTAAGATAATTTTGCCGCCAGCTTGTTGACAAGATTCTGTCAGCAGCTCAATTTCTTTGCTATAAAAGTATCTCTTTGACATATATAGAGTCACTAAAACAAGTAATAGAGTCGTGATAATGACTGTGATTTGTCTGTTTAAGCTTTGAAATCTTTTTTTCATTTCAACATCCTTTCTAAAAGGTCGGATTTTGTATTTAATACTTACTTTTGTCGTCATCTATCAGTTTCTTATCTCATGAGCTAGCAAAATTATACCTGATTTTCTTTCCTAGATCGACCTTCCATTTTCCCTCTGAAATAGCTAAAACTTCTTTATTCAAAATATATGAGTGATATTTCCGTTCATTATCATAAAATTCATTGTATATATCCCTTTTTTAGATTTCCAAAAAGAGATTTTATTCATTTGTGTTAACAAGCAATCACCCTTACAATGTCGTACATCGCATGACCTTAGGTCCTTTTTATTACCTCTTGTCAATCACCTCACCGAAACGATTATATTTTACCAAAAATTGTGATATCGTTTTTTATGAAACAGGTGAAAGGATCTTAAAGAGGTGAAATTTCCATGGCTATCATTTCTGCTGAACAGGTGGGGAATCGTTTAAATGATTGGAGAATTGCAATTCGCAAGCATGATGTACACAGTGCAAAAGCAATGTATACAGAATTAAAGGAATTACTTCAAAAAATGGAAGAGAATCAGGAGGTCTTGACCTATTACTCATTGCTAGAAGGCAAGTATAAGCTCATGTTATATGAACGAAGAGGTACAAAACTGAAGGAACAGACAGAACCAGATTGCCTCTCTAAAACAAACGACTTAATTGAATACTATTTTTACCTATACAAAGCCCTTTACGCGTCATATAAAAGAGACTATGCATCAGCCATTGGACTGTTTAAAATTGCTGAGAAAAAACTACAACACATTCCTGATGAAATAGAAGTAGCAGAATTTCATACGAAAATCGCCAACTTATATATGCTGCTTCGTCAAAGCCTAATTTCTCTACACTATATTCAGAATGCTATTGATATTTTCAAAAGCCATGAAGGATATGAAAGAAGACTAGCTGCAGCCTTTGTCATCGCCGCTGCTAATCATATGGACATTGGCGACTTTATAAGGGCAGAAAATTACTACAAAAAAGCATTACACATCGCAGACAGTCTAAACGATCATTTTCTAACATCACAGCTTTATCATAATATCAGTATTTTGTACGCCGAAGCTGGCGAATCAAAAAAATGTATCGATGCCCTAGAAAAGGCTCTTAGTGACGAAGACTATCTCTCATCGTGCTACTTCCATCACTCCATGTACATGTTAATGAAAGAGCTGCTTTCTATCGATGAAAGAACACAAGCTCTCTATTACTTCGAATTGGTTAACCAAAAACATGAATCAGAGAAATGCCCCATCTATACAGCAAAAATGAATTTGCTTTACCATCTATATTTCACTGAAGATATGGCTCAAAAAGCTCAAGCCTGTTTCGATGAAATCAGCATTCTTAAAAAATTAAAAGATAATGAAGGAGTCTGTGAATTAAGTGCATTAGCAGCAAAACACTTTGAAGAGCTGGGAGCAATTCATCAAGCCTATCTCTTTCTAAAGGAAGCTGATCGCATGAAACATCCTATCATTGACTGGGGGAATTCTAATGAAAAAAATGAGTTTATTGATTATCACTTTGACCATCGTTGTTTTAGGACACACAGGGACTTTCAATTCATTAAATGATGAAAATGGTACTACAGAACGACCTATCGGAACTTAATATAAACATTTGCCAAATAAAGAACCACTCGCCTCATCAAGGCAAGTGGTTCCACATTTATTTTAGTTGCTGATAAGAAATGAGGCGGTGTATATGTACCGCAAGATAAGTAAGCTCATCATTAGGAATGACGATACTATGCACCTGTTTAATATAGTCTTTGATCTTAAAAGCAACATCCATCGCTTGAGGATATAAATGTGCAATTTGTTCAAATAACTCATTTTCTTGATCTGATAATAATTTATCAGCATAAAATCTTTCTACAAAGAATTTCACATGTGTAATGAACCGGCTGTAATGAATATTCTCTTGATCCATTTTCATATTCAACGTATAGCGCACAAGATTAACAATACTTCCGATCATCTTGGCGTATTTCATACCATCTTTCGACTCGGACTCTTCACCTAATGCATTAATTAAGTGAAAAGCAATATTGGCAGCTTCTTCTTTTGGTAATTGTATGCCCAATGTGTCATTGACTAACTCAAGTGCGTAATTCCCTACTTCAAATTCTTCTGTATAGTAATTTTTGATTTCCCAATACACACGATTTGTAATATTAATATTCTTTTTATGACGTTCCACTGCAAAATTCAAATGATCCATTAAGGTAAAATAAACACCTGAATTTAAAGTTGAGTTTAAACGTTTTTCTGCATATTTGACAATTTGCTGAGTTAAATCGATAAACTCCTGAGGCATTGAATCTAACAATTGAAGAAATTCTTTTGCTCTCATGTTATCGACTGACATAAAGACTTGGTCCGCTTTTTTCTCTTCTATCATTTGACCTGGTTTCTGGCCATAGCCAATTCCTCGGCCGAACAAAACCATCTTCTGTTGGTTCTGATCTTCAGCCAGGACCACGCTCGAGTTTAAAACTTTTTTGATTTTAAACATCGTCATCACCTGTTTTCATGATTGTGGTGTTCAATCAAGCGATTCACCATTTGTCTCAATGACTTTTTGGTACCAATAAAATGAATCTTTTCGAGATCGTTTTAATGTCCCGTTCCCGTCATCATCTTGATCTACGTGAATGAAGCCGTAACGTTTTGACATTTGCGATGTACCTGCACTAATAATATCAATAGAGCCCCAGCTCGTATATCCAAAGAGATCGACGCCTTCTTCAATGGCTTCTCTCATTTGACGGAAATGCTCTTTGAAATAGTTAATACGATAGTCGTCATGGATTGAGCCATCACTTTCAACTACATCCTTTGCACCCATGCCGTTCTCGACAATGATAAGAGGTTTTTGATAGCGATCATACAGTTCGATCAAAGAAATTTTCAGACCAACCGGATCAATTTGCCAGCCCCAATCAGTTGAAGGAAGATAAGGGTTTTTGACTCCACGAATGGTATTCCCTTCTGTCTCTTCTAATCCATCTTGGGCTGATTCCGTTAAAGACATATAGTAGCTAAATGAGATAAAATCTACTGTGTTTTCTTTTAAAATGGTAAGATCATCTGCTTCCATATGAATATGAATATCTTTTCTCTCAAGCATACGCTTGATCAGTGGCGGATACTCGCCAAACACCTGAACATCTGCATAGAAATAGTTTTCTAAGTTTTGTTTCAAAGCTTGTTCTACATCATTCGGGTGGCACGTATGCGGATACGTTGTCAATTTTGTCAGCATACATCCTACCTGGCTGCCTGGAATGATACGATGGCAATCTGCTGTTACGAGAGCAGATGCAACAAATTGATGATGAAGTGCTTGGTACACCGTCTCTTCTACTTTTCCTTCTGGGCAGCGATCAGGAATAATTCCCGCTGTAATGAAAGAGTGTCGGTGAATACTATCAATTTCATTAAAGGTAAGCCAATATTTCACATCATCTTTATAACGTTCGAAACAAACATTGGCGAATTTCACAAAGAGGTCGATTACTTTTCTTTCAACCCAGCCGTTATATTTCACACTAAGGGCTAAAGGCATTTCATAATGAGAGAGAGTCACGATCGGTTCTATGTTGTGTTTTTTCATTTCTGCAAATACACGATCATAAAATTGCAGCCCTTTCTCATTCGGTTCAGCTTCTTCTCCAGTAGGGAAGATACGACTCCATGCAATAGAAATTCGAAGTGTTTGAAATCCCATTTCAGCAAAGAGAGCCAAATCCTCTTTATAGTGATGATAGAAATCGACACCTCTGCGCTTTGGGTATTTTTTATCGTCTGGATCTTTCATCGCACGATCTATATTTTCAGTGGTAACTGCAAGATGGCCTTCATAATCTTCTACACTCAAGTTGGAACGGTACATTGCAATATCTGCAACAGACGGCCCCTTTCCATCTATATTCCAGGCGCCTTCTGCCTGGTTAGCAGCAATGGCGCCGCCCCATAAAAATCCTTTTGGAAAACCTTTGATTTTTGTCATATGATTAGCCTCCTAATTGTGTAACAACCATCAATGTATCTTGACGATTGACCTCTTGTAATGGCTGTACCTTAATATCATATTGATCTGTATTTGTGACTACAGCAAGTGTTACTGGATCATATCCTGCTTCCATGATTTTTTCTAGATCAAATTCAATCAATAAATCACCCGCTTGAACACGATCTCCAGCCTGTACTTTTGGATGGAAATACTGCCCTTCCAACTGAACGGTGTCAATGCCGATGTGGAATAATACTTCAACTCCATGGTCCGTTTTCATACCAAGTGCATGGTTTGTTTCGAACAGCAAGGTTACCTCTCCATCTACAGGTGCATAAAGTGCTCCTTTTGAAGGTACAATGGCAATTCCTTCTCCCATGACCTTTGAAGAGAAAATATCATCTTTCACTTCGGATAGAGAGATCATTTGGCCAATCACAGGGCTCTTGAATGTTTCGCCTGCTCCAATTTTTTCAGCAAACCCAGCTTGATCCTTTGTCTTTTCTTCTACTGTTCGATCTTTACCTAATACAAAAGCAGCGATAAAGGCGACAATAAATGAAATGACCGCTCCAATGATAGCAAACATCAGATTTCGCGGTAGCTCATCTGATATAAACATCGACATGCTTGCTAAACCAGGACCAACAAGCACAAAGGCTTGTATACCAACTAATCCAATGAAAATTCCGCCAACAAACGAACCAATCATGACACTTCCTAGAACTCGCTTATTTTGCAGTGTCACACCATACAGCGCTGGCTCTGTGATGCCAAAAAAGGCTGATATCCCTGCCGAAATGGCTGTTGATCTAAGTACCTTGTCTTTTGTTCGAAGTGCCACAGCGAAACACGCTCCACTTTCCGCAATATTATGCGCAAGTGATGCCGGCAAATAAAGTGCTTCTTTCCCAAGGGTTCCCATCGTTGTGACTGCATAAGGAACCATTGCTTTATGCATGCCTGATGCCACCATGAATGGGAGGACCGCTGCTAAAATGGCGACAGCTACCCAGCCTACCGTATTAAACATCGAAAGAATAATAGATGAAAAACCTTGCCCCGCTGTAAAACCAATCGGTCCTAACAGAAGTAGCGTAACTGGTACAGTAATGACCAATGACATCATCGGAACGAAGAAAATCCGAATTGGTTTTGGTGAAAACCGTGTAAAGAATTTTTCCATTTGCGCGTAAAGCAATACAGAAAGGATTGCCGGAAACACTTGATACGCATAAGCTATATTTTTCACATCGAATGACAGTAATTGTGCACCTTCTGTAAGCATCGCCGTCATGTTCGGCAGAAGAAGCGCACCGACTGCTGATAGTGCGACCAGTGGGTTTACTTTTAGTTTATTCGCCGTCGTTACAGCAACTAGTAAAGGCAGAAAGTAAAGTGGTGCGTCACCTACCATGTTCAGTATTTGATAGGTTTGTCCCTTTGCATCCATCCAGCCTAATAAAGAGAAAAGGAGAAGAAATGATTTTAAAATTCCTCCGCCTGCGATAGCTGGTACAAGCGGCTGGAAGACACCGACAATGAAATCTAACAGAACTGTGCCTGCTCTTCTTTTTTCTTTTGGCTGATTGGATGGCACGTCTTGGCTTGATGAGCTGCTGCCTATTAAACTTGTTACCTTTTGATACACTTCAATGACGTCATTCCCAATGACTACTTGGCATTGCCCTGACATTCTGACAGCTATAACACCTGGTGTTTTTTCTAGTGCTGATACATCTGCCTTTTTCTGATCAATTAGTGTGAAGCGAAGTCTTGTTGAACAATGCTCAAGGTGCGCAATGTTTTCTTTGCCGCCTACATGCTGTAAAACGTCTTTGGCAACTTGTGTGTAATTCATTTTTTCTCCCCCTTTTCTCATACACGAGACCTATATTTCGGCAATAAAAAAAGGACCTAAAACGACAAATAAAAGAAAAATTCATCGTTTTTAGATCCTGCCTGCATGACCAGTCACATGTCTAATTTATTCATATTGGATTTGTTTTTAGTATATATGCATTATATGAAAGCGTCAACATTTATTTTTCTAAAAATTATAAAGGTCTATATACCTAAATCGCTCTTCTTTCATAGTTGAAGTAACCTCCCTCTTTTCTATACAATAAATTTCCTTTTGTCATCACCAAAAACTATTTTCGTTTAAAAAACAGATAAGTTTAAAATGACCCATCTGGTTATCATCATCTATTTTTTCTTCAGCCTGCTTTTTGAATGCTTCCGTTTGTTCTTTGATATTCCTCTTTCGTGATAGCTTTAAATTCTATTGTACCGCCTGCCATTTTAAAAGAACATTTAATTGATGTTGCATCTCGGTCAATATCTTTCGTTTGAGGAGAAACTAGCGCTTTTACAGGATTATGAGAGGCAGCTCCGTATTCGTTATGAGACATATGTTGCGATTGAACAAAACATTCAAGAGCTTTACCTAGATGAAGCGGATGCGAAGTATTGGCTGTTTACTTTAGATTATGGGAAAAGAGTGGCTCAAGCTGGAATTGATTGGTGCGTGGAGACATTCCATTCGATGAAGAAGGAAGGATAAATGAATGAAAAAAGACATACGTGCTGGCAGATTTACAACGGACAATTCTGATTCGATTGTTGTGTTCATTATCGGAATGAGAATCAACAAACGCTGGGCCATTCATCAATGGATGCCTGTGTTCATGGCGATGCCTAGCATGATCAAGGAGCTGTATACCCATCAAGAGGAGCTAGGGTTTCTTGGGACAGAAAATTACTTTGGATTACGTACGACAGCAATGATTCAATATTGGAAATCAACAGATGACCTCCTTGCCTATGCCAAGATGGAGAAGCATTTGGCTGCTTGGAAAAGATTTAACCAAATGGCACGAAATAATGATGCAGTCGGAATTTATCATGAAACATACCAAATTCAAGCCGGCTCGTATGAATCCGTCTACGTGAACATGCCTTCCTACGGACTGAGCCAAGCGAGAGCGCCTATTCCAATTGGTAAAGGAAAACAAACAGCGAAGGAACGTCTGAATACAACAAATTCCTAGAGAACGATTCTCTAGGAATTTTTTTTTGCAACTGTCACAAAATGCTTTAATATGCGGGCTGTTAATCCCCATATGGTGTAGTTTTCGTAATCATAAAACCATTCCTCAATCGAACGGCTCCCCCAGCTGTATTTTTCACCATTCATGATTTTTTCATAAGGGAAGTCCTCTCCTGGTGTTGGCTGAACGGATACATGATGTAGGTACGGCTCATATTGGCTGAGCCATGATAGAGGCACGGTAAAGGTTTCTTCTACTTCTTCTTGATTATAGGAGTGTTTCACTTTTTGCTCATCAATGATACCGACATATGGGTATACGACAAAGGATGGAGAAGCGATATAAGGACTGAGCTGTCCAAGGATTTCGACCGATTCTGGCGGGATGCCCAGCTCTTCATGTGTTTCTCGCAGTGCAGCTTCCTGTGCTGTTTCGCTGCCGTCGAGCTTGCCCCCAGGAAAGCTAATATCCCCCGGCTGTTTTCTCATCGACAGTGATCGTACCTCAAATAATATATGCCATTCTCCATTTACTTGTACTAAAGGGATAAGGACTGCTGCTTTGAACGCTGTCTCTTCTCCAATGAACAACGGTTGTGATTGATGTAAGTCATTTTTTAATTGATCAATGAACACGGCCATCACCTGTTTTCTGTTTCTCTTTCCTTTAGCGTATCATGGTTCACCTTTTGAATAAAGATGATCTTTCTGACAATTATTTTTATCATTTTGACAACTTTACTTGTCAAAATGAATATAATGCTTTACAATCAAGGAAAGATTTCAATCAAAACTTGAGGTGACAGAATGAAAAATCGGTTAAAAGAGCTTCGTGCGCGTGATGGTTTAAACCAAACTGAGCTTGCAAAGCGTGCAAAGGTCTCTCGTCAAACCATCAGCTTAATGGAACGAGATGAATTAATGCCGTCTCTCTTGCTCGCTGTTAAGCTTTCACGAATTTTTCAGGAACCCATTGAACGTATTTTTCTATTCGAGGAGGATGAACTATCATGAAAACTGTATACAAAATGCTCTTAGGTGCTCTCCTTGGCTTTCTCGGTGCTTACTGTCTGCTGGCAGCCGAATTTGAGATGACACTTCTTGATATTGCATTTGAAGCAACTCTTGTCATCAGTGGATTGACGATTTTATTGATTATTTATTGTTTTTCAGGGATTTCACGTATGAAAAAAAGAGTGTCTCTTTTGGTCTCTGGAGATGAGGAAGATGAACTGGAGGCTAAGCAATATCGGACCTTTACTGATTCGACATTAGCCAATACGGTGAGTACGATTTTGTCCATTATTGCCATCGGTATAACCATCGTCACCGAGCAGCCACTCTGGTTGATTCTGGTCAATGCTGCTTTATTTATCGTCACCATTATCAGTTCTTATGCAGCGATATCCGTCCTCAAACTTGTCTATCCTAATCGCAATCTGCCAAATCCGTCCGACAAAGACTATAGTAAAAAGCTGCTCGCCATTTCAGACGAAGGGGAAAAGCATGTCATGCTTGGCGGACTGTTTCACACGTATCAAATGATGAATATCCTATTGACCAGTGCCATGTTTATTTTGATTGTGTATTCCCTCGGAGCCAATCACTCTCAACTCTTCTCGATCGTGGTCATTGGGGTTGTTTTGATCATTTTGAATGCAAATTATGTGTTGAGGATTAGAAATCGTTAAATGATAAAAAGCACAGCTCTGTCAAAAGGCTGTGCTTTTTCCGTACGTTACGATGCACGGCGTTTCTTTCGTGCATAAATCAAAAATAAGAAACCAAACCATACCGGTGTCAATAGTAGCGCTGGACGTGTTGCATCTGCGAAGAGCATGATCACGAGAATGGCAGCAAAGAGCGCAAGAACGCAAATATTCACAAAAGGTGTGAACGGTGCTTTAAAGGTAGATGCTACATGCAGTTCAGGCCGTGTTTTTTTATATTTCAAATGACAAATTAAAATAATACTCCATACCCAAATGAAACAAATGGCACTGATCGTGGTAACAATCCCAAAGGCTTGTTCGGGAATCAGCTTGCTTAAAAGAGCACCGACCGATACTACAATCGTTGAAACGAATAGCGCATTACTAGGGACAGCGTGCTTGTTCAAACGTCCAAAGGAAGCTGGCCCCTGCTTTTGATGACTGAGATTATACAGAATACGGCTTGTCGAGAACATGCCGCTATTACAAGCTGATGCCGCAGACGTCAACACAACAAAATTGATAAGCCCCGCTGCTACTGGTATCCCAATGAGTCCAAAGGTTTTCACAAAAGGACTTTCTGATGCACTGAGCTCAGTCCATGGGTTGATACATAGTAAAACAAAGATCGCACCTACATAGAAAAATAGAATTCTTAATGGAATCTTATTAATCGCAGAGGGGATGTTTTTTTGCGGATTGGCTGTTTCTGCTGCGGATACACCAACCAGTTCAACTCCCACATACGCAAAAATCACCATCTGGAATGACAGCAAGAAGCCTGTGACACCATTCGGGAAAAACCCACCATGAGACCATAAATTCGTTACTGTCACCGGTCCGGCATCTGTTTGAAAACCAATGATTAAAAGAACAATTCCAACACCGATCAATAATAGAATCGTAATCACTTTAATGAGTGCAAACCAAAATTCCATTTCTCCAAAAAGCTTCACTGTTAACAAATTAAATCCTAGTAAAATCAACAAACAAATGATGGCAGGAATCCACTGCGGGATGTCAAACCAATACTGCACATACACCCCGACCGCAATGACATCCGCCATCGCTGTCATAATCCAGCAAAACCAATATGTCCACCCTGTCACAAAGGATGCCCACGGGCCGAGATAGTCCTCCGCAATATCGGTTAATGACTGATAACCCGCCTTCGATAAAAGTAATTCTCCAAGTGCCCTCATGACAAAAAAGATGGCCATTCCGACAATTAAATAAGCAAAAATAATTGATGGACCTGCCAATTGAATGGCTTTTCCAGAGCCTAGAAACAGGCCTGTTCCGATGGTTCCGCCAATGGCAATCAATTGCACATGACGGTTTGATAAATCTCGTTTTAATTCTTGTTGAGCCAATGCTAACGACCTCCTACGACACGATCTTATACTGAAATAATGAACCCCTCAAAAAGTCCATAAAAAAAGAGATTGGATGCGCTCCAATCTCATGGTCATAAAAGAATAGCAAAATAGAGAAAAGTAATACACGGCATCATCCATGCACCACAAATACAATATTTCGTACTCTTCTGTCCTTTTGCCTGAGATTGTGAACCCTTCGGCGCCGCACATACATGCGGTCTCTCCAGAAGCTGCTCCTGCTATAGTGTGACCCACAGCAATCATAGCCTTCGTTATTTAATTAAAATGTTGCTATTTCTGAATAATTTTATATTTTACGCCTCAATCAGAAAGCTGTCAATGGTAATCTTTTATGATTTACGGCGTTACTCATATGTCTTCACTTCATCAATCCCCCCTGATTCATGTATAATAAATCAAAAGATGTTCGGCTCGTCTGATGGAGAAATCCCTCTTGATCATGAACAAAGTTAGGCAATCCATTGAAGTTGGTGAAGACAAATGAAAAAAATGAACAAACAGCGTGTCACATTACAGGAAGTCGCCAAGCATGCCGGTGTCTCGACTTCAACGGCATCACTCGTTGTTCGAAATAATCCTAGAATCTCTGAAGCCACTCGAAACAAAGTACTGCAAGCCATGGAGGACTTAGGATACGTATACGACCGCGTTGCTGCCAACATGCGGTCAAAAAGCTCAAATATCGTGGGTGTGATTGTTACGGATATTTCTAACACCTTTATTTCGGAGTTTTTAATTGGCGTACAAACCACGCTTGAATCTCTGGGCTATACCGTTTTACTTGGTACGACCTTTGACAGTGTCGATAAACAGGAGCGCCTCATTTCCACTATGGTAGAGCACCGAGTTGGCGGAATCATTTTGAACCTAGCTTCGAAAAGCTCGGCTCGAACGGCCAAACAATTAAATCAAATTCGCACCCCAAAAGTACTGGCAAATCGCGAACTATCAGATGTGCAATGTGATTATGTCGGTGTTGATTATGAACAAGGTACTTGGATGGCGGTTCATCATCTTCTTCAAAAGGGACATCGGCGCATTGCCTTTTTAGGCGGCATCAAGACCTCTTCGACTTGGATTGAACGAATGAAAGGTTTCAAAAGAGCTCATGACGAAGAAAATGTGACGATTGATGATTCTCTTATTATTGATATAGAACCTACTCGTGAAGGCGGTAAAGAAGCACTCGCCCGAGTGATGAATCAGCCCGAACCCCCTACTGCCATTTTTTGTTTCAGTGACTTAGTCGCATTTGGGGTCATTCAAGCACTGTCAGCACGGGGCATCCAGCCTGGTGAAGATATTGATGTGGTTGGATTCGATAATGTTCCTGAAGCGGAGATGTACCATCCTCCGCTCACCACTGTTTCCTCCTTCCCCCGATCCATCGGGGTAAAAGCAGCGAACCTTTTATATCATAAAATGAACGAACAGGATGAAGAGCTGCAGCGGTTGATTTTAAAGCCTCAACTTCATATTAGAGAAACCTCTCCATCATGATGAAAAAGAGAATTGTGTGCAGCAATTCTCTTTTTTTATTGGTCAAGTCAACAATTTCTTTGTTTCATTTTTCTTTTTTTAAATCACAAAGTCATAAACTTGACACATTTAAAATGCAGGAGTATATTTATCTCGTTGCTTCTTTTAGTATATCGTTATACCTATTTCGTCATATCGTTATTTCTATCAAAAAACAGTTAAAAGTGATTTTTCATGATTCTGATCAAATCATGAAGTCTCACTTCCTATATAAGGCTGTTATTATTTTTTACATTTTAGTAGAACGATATACTTAATTGGAGAACAGATGAATATTCATTATTTTTTCATCAATAAGGGGTGTTGTGATGGGCTTCGTATTCTTAATTTTGAAGGAAACAATAACAAAGGGTATACAAAGAATTTGACCTTAAAGGGGTTTCAAATATAGGAGTGGGAACATGAAAAATCCTTATATAAAATCGTCACTTGGCATGTATTTAAATTACTTCATGCTTGGC
This sequence comes from Bacillus sp. MAG717A, assembly GCF_036884855.1. Lineage (NCBI taxonomy): Bacteria > Bacillati > Bacillota > Bacilli > Caryophanales > Bacillaceae > Bacillus > Bacillus sp. MAG717A. The sequence goes on along the minus strand of NZ_CP145733.1, from coordinate 1,536,525 downwards.
ATGATCAATATTATTGTAGCTTCCAACATGGACAGCTTATCTGAACGCTACCAGGTAGATATTCCGAAAATCAGCTTGCTTGTATCGGCGATCGGAATTGGTAAACTCATTGCGCTCTTTTTCTCAGGCCGGTTAGCCGACAGCTGGGGACGTAAGCCTGTCATTATTACAGGAAATTTTCTTTACTTATTATTCTTAATCGGTATTCCAACGACAACAAGTTATACACTGGCATTTATCTTTGCGATTTCAGCAGGTATTGCCAACTCACTGCTTGATTCAGGAACCTATCCTGCTTTGTCAGAGTCATTTCCTAAAAAAGCAAGTTCGGCTTCTGTTTTAGTAAAAGCGTCTGTATCCATTGGGGCGACTGTTCTTCCATTTATCTTGGCGTTCCTAGTGGCACATGACATCTTCTGGGGCTGGGCGTTCTTTGGACTAGGGCTTCTTTATTTACTTGTAGGAATTTACTTAATCTTTATGCCATTCCCGAACCATAAGCAAGTTTCTTCACAAGACGCTCTTCCAGTACAAGACCAGCTGAAGGAAGAACCAAAAATGCTTGGCGAAGGTTTAGCTGTTGTACTGATGGGATTCACATCGACTGCATTGTTTGTCGTATGGCAGACATGGCTTCCGCAGCTCGGGTTGAAATTAATCGGACTTGGCACAGAACAAGCCACACAGCTTCTATCTTATTTTAGTATTGGTGCTCTGGTATCTGTTCTATTGCTTTCGATCGTCTTAGATAAATTCATTTCACCGATTATGGTCGCGATCATTTATCCAATTGGGGCGTTCCTTGCAATGCTTTCACTTTTCCAAATCGAAACGTATAGCATTGTCATTGTCAGCACCTTCTTCTTAGGACTATTTACAGCGGGAATCTTCCAGCTGGCGATGAGTATTATGATGAAATTGTTCCCGACAAACAAAGCAACGGCTTCATCCTACGTCAACATTGCGGCAAGCTCAGCGTTTATTCTCGTGCCGCTCATTACAAGTGGATTGGTCAGCACGTACGATATTAAAATGACGTTGTTTTTCGATATGATCATTGCGGTTATTAGCGTATTACTAGCGATCTTTGTTCTTGGACGTATGAAAAAATTATTTAGATAACTAAAGGAGATGTCAATCATGACAAACATACATGAACGAAATATTGATGGAAAAACAAAATTAGTCGGTCTTCTTGCTACACCAATCGGACACAGCCTTTCACCACGTATGCATAACCTTGGCTATACACTAACAGGTATCAACTATGCTTACCTCGCATTTGAAGTAGGGAATGACGAACTAGAAGCAGCCGTAAGCGGTATGAAAGCAATGGGTGCAGCTGGATTTAACGTTTCTATGCCGAACAAAATGAAAGTACTAGATTACTTAGACGAACTAGATGATTCTGCAAGATATACACGTGCTAGTAACACTGTAGTAAACAAAGATGGTAAGCTCATCGGCTACAACACAGACGGTCTTGGATATGTGAGAAACTTGATTGAGCATGGCGTTGAATTAGCCGGCAAAAAAGTCACACTCGTTGGCTCTGGCGGCGCGGCAACTCCGATTGCGATTCAGCTTGCACAGTCCGGCATTCGTGAAATTAGTATTTTTGCTCGTAATGACCAATACTTTGTTCAAGCAGAAGAAAATGTAAATTACATCAACAACGAAATGAAATCTTTCGGTGTCAAAGCAAACATTTTCCCACTTGAAGACAAAGACGCGTTCCGCCGTGAAGTAGCAGAAAGTGCGATCCTAGCAAACGGGACAAGCCTTGGCATGAAACCACTAGATCAGCTCAGTATTATCGATGATACACTTGATGTACTTCGTAAAGATTTGATCGTGACAGATGTCGTATACAACCCGCAAAAAACAAAGCTTCTTGCACAAGCACAAGAAGCTGGTGCCAAAACGATTAACGGTCTTGGAATGATGCTATGGCAAGGAGCACTTGCTTACAAACTCTTTACTGGTGAAGATATGCCAGTTGATCAAGTAAAACAAATTCTTTTTGAAAATGACCGTTTCTAAAACAAAAGAAAGACGACTTCCTAAGCGGAGGTCGTCTTTTTTTTAATCATGTACCATAACTTGGCGGTAGCGATACAGGATATACAGTGCGCCGATAATGGCCGCAACAGCCACCACTGCATCGAACATAAAGATTTGTAAAATGGACGCGTGACTCTGAATTAAACCTGTTACGACCGGGATGACGATAGCCGACACGCCGCCCGCTGTAGAGATAATCCCAGTCATCGTCCCTTTGTTTTTCCAGAAGAATTCAGCCATCACAGTTAACGTCAGCTGAAAAACTCCTGCTGTTGAAAATCCCAATACAAAAGCATTGACGGTTCCTATGACTGGCGATTTCACGACCAAGAGCACACAAATAGAAACAAGTGTAATGATTGGATAGATCAGCAGCACAGTGACCGGACGGACAAAACGGCGCAGCAGAAATGCGAGCATCACAACAGACAGCAGCCCGCCCATGCTATAGTAACTGAGTAGTTTCACAGCACTGCCCGATGCCATCCCCAAGATGGCCTCACCGTATGTAGGAAGCCAAATTTGCGGCAGTGCATACAGCCCATTTGACGTAAAGCTGATCAATATGAGTGCGATCCCTTCCCTCCAAAATGTAGGCTCTGTCGAGAAGCGCGGAAGTCCATCATGCTCCGTTACCTGGACTTGCTCCACCTTGCGATGATTCGGAAATGGCAAGGTCCACAGCATCACGACATTCACAAGATAGATCAGAGCAGGAACAAAAAATGCTATTCCATAAAACAAATCATGCTCTGCTAAAAAGAAAATCGCTAGTGGCAAAATGGTGGCCCCAATGGAGATAAAGGCCTTCACCATCACATTCGCAGATCCCGAGTTTTGCGGAAAAGCCTCCATTAACGCAGGATACGTTCCTGCATCCATTGCCGAATTCGCGACCCCTGCCAAAATCGCAAACGCAAACGCGATTTGATAATTCGGAGACAATGGGATTCCGATGAGGAACACCGCCATCAGCACACCAGAAACCAAAATGACCGGCTTCCGCCCAAAACGATCTGACAGTACGCCTGATAAACCATACGTGAGCACCCTGCCAATGCCAAGCGCCGAAATCATATAACTAATTCCCGCACTATTGGTATCTAATTGTTCGATTAAAAATGGCATATTTGAAGCCAAAATAATATTGACCATACCTAATAAAAAGTAATTAATATACAGACTAGAAGCCGTTCTCACATACGGATTCCTCATCCTGACACACCCCTCAACACCATCGCAATGAAGTGACAAATAATGGTTACGCTTACAAGATCTCATATGTGAGGAAGAACAGCTTTGCAGCCTTCACGTTCATACATCTCATCATGTCATGCAGCTCACAGCTTACACGCCCTTCATGTATCAAGCATTTCTTCAATTTTTCACTGCTCTTATTTTATACGAATGCGAAAGGTAAAGATAGTGAATTGCTTAAATTTGAGGGGAATTCATCGATCAAGCGTATGACACCATCGATAGAAAAAAGGAGTGGTTCATTCCACTCCTTAAGTGATGTCTCAATTCTGTTCATCGCAGCCCCCAAATACTTAGCTCATAAAAATATTCCGTTCTCTCGATGCATAATCCAAAACGGAAATATTCTGCCAAAAATAAAATCCCCATACCCACTTGAAAATTTTGTTTGCTCAAGAAGGTGATTTAAATGAATAAAGACTTCATTCACATTCACTTTAAGTGCTTCAATTTCATGCTCTCGAAAAAACATTAATCGCGCTTGTGCAGGAGTTACTTTCACCTAGCTGATCCATTCCTTTAACATTGTACAGACTTTTCAATATGCTCTCGATAGTGTTCTCCATGTATTGCAATTTTATATTCTCTCGATTGAAGGAAAGCAAACACCTTCTGACAAAACAATTGATTTTCCTCGATATCTAAAAAGGGGTTTTCTGGAAGTGTCATATAGCTTAATTCGTTCATTAAGTGTTTTCTTCTGCTTTTTCTTTTTAAGGTTTTGATTTTTGGGTTTCTGTTGTTATTCATAGAAATCACCATTTTAGAGTTACCGTACTTTTTGTATTCAAACATCTTCAGATTTCTAATTAAACAAAAGCACTTGTAGCCTGAAGGACTAATCAAGTGCCTGAATCATTATTTTTCTACTCGTCAATAATAATATTTAATCTTCAAATATTTCTGGTATTTTTTCTTTCCAAATCAACAACAGCTCTATGAATTCCTGGTTCTTCAATCCTATAATGATGTTCAACTGTTGTTTCATTTTTTTTGATAATTACACTTGTAGCATTCAATGTAATTTCAAAGTTTACGTATTCTCCATCTATAACATTTTGAATATATCCTAAATACTCATCAACTTCTTCTGTTGTTGAAATATCTTGTATAAAATCTGCGAAAATACTTATTTCTTCTGGGAGTATTATTGCTAAGTTACCAAATTGATCTTCCTTAAATTCATATGAATACTCCATATAAGTTAATCACCTTCATACTTAAGGTTTATAGTGACTAATTTATACAGTCCAACTCATCATCTGTTTCAAAGCCACAAAATTTAATCATCATTTATTTGCTCGTCAACTTCTTCTAGATACTTTTCTGTATCCAAATAAGATTCAATAAGATTATCTAAAAATTCAACACTAACCTCTCGACTATCTTCATAAATATGCATTTTAGCTCCGGCTTTTTCTAGTAAACTGATAATTTTTTTCATCTCTTTCAATTCATCAATATCTAATAAATTATAAGATAAAATAAAATCATTTTTATTTATTGCTTCTTTTATTTCAGAAATACTTTTATCTGTAAGTTTTCTTAGAATTGAGATATATTTGATTTGATTATCATCTTTCTCTATTCGCATTTTTATTTTAGGCATTTATTTTCTCCTCCATAGTTTAGAAATCGTCAATAGGTTTAATTCTTTCTCCAGGCAGACTGTTCTTCCAATTACCTCCATGCCAACCATTAAAATGTTCATTTGGTGTGGCTGGATATATAATTTCACCTTTATTCGCTAAATGTGGATATTGTGATGCACTGTAAGAATGGTGACCTTGCACAGTTTTTCCATCTACTTTAGGCTTCTTACCATTTAGAATATCACTTAATTGCTGCTTATCCCAGTTTCTGGTTGGACCCTCTTTATTCAAAATCCTTTGACGTTCCTGATACCAAAACTCATTCACACCAGTGTTTCTATGTTTGGCAAACTTTTTATTCCATCTATAATTTTCGTATTCTAATTTCGTAATCGTCCTATTCTCAAATTTGTCTTTCAACTCTTTCATCTTCTTAGCGCTTAACTGCTTTCTTTGTATAGGGTGCTTCTTTAAATCTAATCCCTTGGTTCTTTCTGCTATAATATTCTCAGCAACTTTTTGTTCACCGATCCTCAGACTACCATTGAAGCTCTTTTTACCAAACGGCAAAAGCATCCCCAGAGCCGTGTTCATACTCGCTTCCTGCTGTTCTTTAGAAATTTTATTTCCAAACATATCTCGGCCAGTGATCGCTTCGCTGAAGCCGTTGGTGGCGGTGAGGCCATATAAGCCTTTTTGAGATGTTTTCAAGGCGTCAAAGGATTTTTGTGATGTCTTGTAGATGTCAACTGCCCTGACTGCGGCTGATGTGGCTTGGGTGGTTTTATAGACAGCTTTTCCGCCTTTGAAAATGCGGCCTGCCCAGCCGACGATTGGGATGTAGCCTGCTGCTGCCATGCCTCCTGCCGCGACTCGCTGGCCTGCGGTGAGTTCCTCACCTGTGATTGGATCAACACCTGTTGCGGCACGTTTTGCATCGTTCACACCAGTCAGTTCATTGACGATATTTCCACCGTAATCGAGCGCTTTTTCATACCAAGGACGGTTGGCGAGGGCTTCTTGTTCCTTTGCGATCTCGCGGGCTTCTTCTTGTTCTTTTTTGATTTTCAGATATTCAGAAGTTTGCTTTTCAATATCACTTTTTGCCTTGTAGATTTCGCTATTTTGATACGCTTTCTTGTCAAAATTCATAGGCGAAATCGCTTTTCCGTCATTTGTCGCATTCATCATTTCAGCGTACAATGCCATTGTAGCTTGCTGCTCCGTCTCTGACAAAGCATATTCATCTTTTAAATTTTGATCAAGCTCTCTTAGATCTTTGACTGTCTTTTTTCGTTCATCTTCCGCATCTTCTATTTTTTCGTCAAAGTTTTGGCTATCAAATACCTCTAGTGAAATGAGATCATCAATGTCTTGAAAAATCGTTTTGAGTGCCTTTTTTTGATCCTTTACAATGCTTTTGGCATTTTTAATGCCCATATGTACTGCGTTGTCTAAAAAGTGTTCTTCTACAAAGGTATCGCCACCAAAGCTCGTATCATCAAGTGCCCCAGAAACACCTTCATGAAAGGCTTTTTGCTTATCGATGAAGCTGATAAACATGTCTACATTTCCGGCGAGCTCTTTATAAAAGCTTTTAATGTTATCGGCACCTTTCCCAGTAAAATCATCACCGAGGTTGGCCACACCTTGTAATGCCTTTTTTAAATCTACCATTTGTTCGCGGAGTTCCTGATAGTGTTTTGCCCTTGTGTCCATGGCACTTGTTAGTGCTTTTGCATCAAGTATCTTGCCCAGAAGAAGTCACTCCCTCCATTATTGATCATAAAGTCTATTTTACCGTGCCCCTCAAAACGGAAAAATAGGCTAAATAACATAAATAATGGAATAGGCTCTCTATTTAAAAGTTAAATAAAATAAGCTAGACAATGGACTTTGCTCTGTCTAGCCATACATTCGTTTTATTTATAATCATTGATTGGTCCTTTATCCATCAAAACATCAATTTCATTAGAAGACTTCATTTTTAATTTAGGTCTGCGCTCGGAATTTGGTTTGCTGTAAAGCTCTAGCGGACGGATGATCACACCATCATTTGTATTTTGAAGCATACCCGGCACACAAGAATAAATCCGATCATTATCATTCGCATGTTTGGCATGAATTGTCACAGATGTTCCTTGGTGATTATCGATACTCATAGATACCCTATATCTATAAAAGGAACCTGTTCCGTTTGATTGAGCAGAATAAACAACCGGAACGATAGCAAGGATATCGTCATTTAACCGTAATTTAATGACTTCTGTTTTCATCAATTCACGGTCTCTACCGACATCTCCCATATGCTCTACAGCTCCGTTACCGTAACTTTTGAGAGCAGGAACACCTTTTGCGCCAAACATGGCCACATCTATTTGTTTTCCTGACTTCGTATAGACCAATGCATAAATATCATAATCAGTTCCAGACTCCCAGGATACTGTAGCTGTAATCTCAGGCGTTTTTTCAATGATGATCGGTTTATGACCTTTGTCTAGACTAATTTTACCTTGAACTTTCTCTAAGCTAATTGGTGCAGCGACTTTCTCTTTAGCAGCTGGCTTCATTGGAGCAGGCTCATCAATTAATTTTTCAGAAGTCATTTGAGGAGGTGTAGAAACATCCTGTTCATCAGGTTCAACCTCTACCCCAAAAAGCTTGCATAGCCCTTCTAATCCAGAATCGAAGCCACGCCAGATGGATCGTGCTTTCGTTTCACCATTTCTGATATATAGCTCTACTACGACAATACCCTTTTCATTTGTAAAGCTTACTGGTGTAAGGTATAGTACCTCATCGCCTGTTTGAATTTCTGCTTGCAGATTCTTCACTTGAGAAAAACCAATTCCTTGATCCTCTGTTAGTGTAATCGCCACCTTTGTGATTCCAGCAGGCACTTTGCTCATATCAAAATTCAATTGATGCCTTTTCAACTGACCTGATATCTCTGCTGGTAAAAGTGTCGCGACACCCGTGGCACTCTCCGGCTGATTGTAAAAAATAATGCCATGATCTCCTTGAACTAGATCTGAATCTGTTAAGAGAAACGCTGTTAAAGAAATATCAATTGCAGATGATACTTCATAACTGATAGATACTTGTCCCTTTGGAGAGTTTAGTACGGTATTGGCACCCATTTGCAGAGTTTGATTCATTTCAACAGCTCCTATTCTTTATCTACCATTTATCGCTTTTATAGATCAATTATACCAAATGGTGTAATAGAGCCTATTAATATCTTTATCTCATTTTCAATCTCTGCAATGATATGAGACAATGCCAATTAAAAACAAACTACTCTCGAAAGGAGAATCAATGTGTATAAAAAAATCATTCCTGCTGTTATGGTGATATTCGGCTTTTGGATTCTTCTTCAAATATCCTTGAACATTAAGATCTTTCTCAATCCAATGAACTATTTTGTCGCTATTACTCTCTTTTTTCTTTGTATTCAGGCATTAATAAAACATAAACAATGAAAAACCCGAACAAGCATATACCACGCTCGTCCGGGCTTCTATTTTCCTTTATTACACTTCTTCACCGTTCGTTGCGATGACGTTTTGATACCAAGTAAACGAATCTTTTTTGAGGCGCTTCATTGAGCCGTTTCCTTCGTTGTCGCGGTCAACGTAGATCATGCCGTAGCGTTTTTTCATTTCTCCTGTTGTGAATGACACGATATCAATGATGCCCCAAGGTGTGTAGCCAATAAGGTCGACACCGTCGTATTCAATGGCTTTTTTCAGTGCTTCGATATGAGAAGCGAGATATTGAATTCTTTCTGGATCGTGAATAGAACCGTCTTCTTCCACTTGATCTATTGCACCAAATCCATTCTCTACGATGAATAACGGGATTTGATAGCGATCGTAAAAACGATTCAATGTATATCTTAAGCCTGTCGGGTCAATGGACCAGCCCCAGTCACTTGATTTGATATAAGGGTTATTTACACCATGCGGCAGGGCTCCGTTGACAATGTCTCCGTTGTGATCAGACACCGTATCACTTTTAACCGTTGTCGACATGTAGTAGCTAAAGCCTAGATAATCCACTTTCCCTTTTCTTAAGCTTTCTTCATCGCCTTCTTCAAATGGAATGTGATAGCCTTCGCGTTCGAATTCTTTTAATGCATAGCTCGGATAGTAGCCGCGCACCTGTACATCTGGGAAGAAATAGCGCTGTCTCATATATTCCTCTGCCAGCATGACATCCTCAGGGTTTGAGGAATATGGATAGATTGGCACGTGAGACACCATCGCTCCAATTTGGAAAGCAGGATTGATTTCTTTTCCTTTGGCTACTGCCCATGCACTTGCAAGTAATTCATGGTGTCCTGCTTGATACATGACTTCTTTGGCATTTTCGCCTGCTTTGACTGATACCCCTGAATTTGTCCAAAGGAACAGCGGGTTGTTGACATCCATTTTGTTATTGATTTCATTAAATGTCATCCAGTATGTGACCTTGTCCTTGTATCGATTGAAGCATACTTCTGCGAATTTCGCGAAATACTCAGCGACTTTTCGGCTGCGGAACCCGCCGTACTCTCTTGCTAAATGGAGCGGCATCTCAAAGTGAGATAGCGTAATCACAGGCTCGATGCCGTGCTTGAGCAGTTCATCGAATACATCATCATAGAATTGTAAACCTGCTTCATTCGGCTCTTCTTCATCTCCCTTAGGGAAAATCCGGCTCCAGCCAATCGATGTACGTAAGCATTTCAAACCCATTTCGGCAAACATCGCGATATCTTCCTTATATCGATGATAGAAATCGATTGCTTCATGATTCGGATAAAATTTATCTTCTTCTATCGTTTCAGTTATTTGTCTCGGTACTCCATGAGCACCTGCTGTCATCACATCTACAACACTTGGGCCTTTTCCAGCTTCATTCCATCCACCTTCAAATTGATGTGCAGCTAATGCTCCGCCCCATAGAAAATCTTTTGGTAATGTCATTATTCATTCCTCCTATTTAACAATTGTGATCATGACGTCTGTTGGCTGACATGTCTCACGTTTCTCTACAATCACATCTTCGTACGCTTGTGTATTGGTGATGATGACTGGTGTGATTGTTTTTAATCCTTTGCTTTCAATGGCTTCTTGATCAAATGTCATCAACAAGTCACCCTTCTTCACCTTGCTGCCTTCTTTGATATGCAGAGTAAATGCTGAGCCATCTAGGGAAACCGTATCAATTCCTACATGAACTAGTAACTCCACCCCGAATTCTGAACGCAGTCCAATCGCATGCTTTGTTGGCGCAAGCATGACGACACTGCCGTCAAACGGTGCATACAGCTTGTTGTCTGTCGGTTCAATCGCAAACCCTTTGCCCATCGCCCCCGAGCTAAATACGGCATCTGGCACTTCAGATAACGGGATCACTTTCCCTGCAAGCGGTGCAGGAATGGTTTCTTCATTATTCATCGAAGCATTCATTTTTTCTCCAACTTGCTCTTTATCAGACGTTGCACCGGCTGTCTGTTCCACTGTATCTTCCCCATAACCAAACATTTGAATAAGCACAACTGGTAAGATCAGCGCAATTGCGACACCAATCAATATGCCGATAATTGATGTTGGATAATCTGAACTAATTCCGTTTACAATCGTCAGTGGACCAGGCAAACCTGCATACGCAAAGTAATAAGGCGTAAAGAAGCTGGCAGCAATGGCACCAACCGCTCCAGATATACATCCGAAAATAAATGGTTTTTTGAAACGCAGGGTAACCCCGTAAATCGCAGGCTCAGTAATTCCAAAGAGACCCGTGATTCCCGCTGAAACCCCGACTTTTCGTGTTTCGCGGTTTCTTGCTTTTAAAATAACCCCTAACACTGCGCCGACCTGAGCGATAACAGCGATGGTTTGATATGCCTGGAAGGAGTCACGTCCATATTGTTCAAAGTTGGCGAGCACCATTGGTGTGATGCCCCAGTGAACACCGAAAATGACAAGCACTTGCCAGAATCCTCCGATAATAGCACCTGCTAAAGCTGGGACATTTTCCGCTAAGACATTGTATCCGTTTGCAATCCCATTTGCACCGGCTGTCGAAAGAGGACCAATTAATAGAATCGTTAACGGAACCATGACAACCATACAGATAAATGGGACAAATAACGGTTTGACCACCTCGTGAATGCGTTTGTTTAAAAATCTCTCTACATATGAAAGAATCCATACCAAGAATAGCGGCGGCAAAACAGATGACGTATAAACTGTTTCAGATAACGCTATGCCTAAAAAAGTAACGCCTTCCCCTGATGCCACGCGTCCAGCAATCTCCGTCCAAGCTGGACTGACAAGCGCTGCTGTACACGCTACGGCGATATACATATTCGTTTTAAAATGCTTGGCTGCTGTGATGGCGATAAAGATAGGCAAAAACGTAAACGGCGCCCATGAAATAAAGCTAAAGACTTCATACGTTCCCGTTTTCGAGAAGCTTGGAAATAATAAATTAATGAGGATAAGTGCACCTTGTAAAATACCTGCTGCTGCCAAAATATACACAAATGGCGCAAACACAGCAGACATGGTCGCGATGACACGGTTCAGCACCGTTCCCTTGTTTTCATTTGGCTGATCATCATCAGACGGCTGCAGCTGAACAAGGCTTGAAAAATGCTCATATACCTCACCAACATGCTGACCGATAACGACCTGAAATTGACCGCCATTTTCCACCACGGTAATGACGCCAGGCATCGCATTGACTGCTTCCTTTGCCTTTGGATTCGAACGTTTCAAGACCAAACGCAGCCGCGTGGCGCATCTTGCAGCACTCACCACATTTTCTTCTCCGCCAACTGCCTCTAAGATGTCTTCTGCAAGCTTTTGATAGTCCCTCACTTTTGACATATAAAACCCCCCTTTATCACTACTAGTATATGTACATTATAATTATACCGGTACAATTTATCAATACATATATAATTTTAGATAGCATATCAAAGGAAATTAGGTATGTGCTATAATACAAAGACAATAAATCGTGAAAACAAAGAGGAATAGCCATGTTAAAGTATCAACAAATTGCGAGCGATATTGAAAAATATATTGTCACCCATGAGATGCAGCAAGGGGATAAGCTCCCTGTACTCGAAACACTCATGAGCCAATTTGCTGTGAGCAAAAGTACCATTATCAAATCGTTAGAATTACTCGAAAAAAAAGGAATTATCTATCAAGTGAGGGGCAGCGGCATCTTTGTTCGAAGACACCGGCGCAAGGGCTACATCAGTCTTTTATCCAACCAAGGGTTTAAAAAAGACTTAGAGGAATTTCAACTGACATCAGAGGTTTTAATGCTAGACACCATCAAGCCGTCCGAAGAAGCTGCATTTAATTTGAACATTGAACAAGATGAAGATGTTTTTTATCTAAAACGTATTCGTTACATCAATGGACAAACCTTATGTTTAGAAGAATCCTATTACCGAAAAACGATCATTCCTTATCTCAACACAGAAATTGCCGCCGATTCTGTTTTTAAATTCGTCAGTGAAGGTTTGGGACTCAAAGTCGGTTTCTCCGATATGTACTTACAAGTAGGCAAATTGAATGAAACCGAAGCGACGCACCTCGGCCTCAAACAAGACGATCCCGCTCTACGCGTCGAGACGGTCTTTCACCTCACAAACGGTCAGCCCTTCGACTTTTCGAAAATCACATATAACTACACACAATCCCAATTTTTTATTCAAGCCAATAATTATTATGGGTGATGGACGGAAAAAGCCCCTCATAAGCTGAGGGGCTTTTTGAATACAATTCACTTGTAATAGTTATAATCATTGAACGTCGCGATCATATCTTCTTGTGTACCGTTCTTCCCGCGATTTGTATTAAAATATAACGTTCCGTCATCGAAATCAACAGCTTCTATTTCAAAAAGAGTAAATGCACTGCTCGTAATTCGGAATGAAAGGTCTTTTCTAGTAAACAACTCTTTTGAAAAATCTTTTGCAGGTGTTTCCTTTTGCTCTTTCAGCATTTGATTGATATTTAACGGATATGTGAGAATAACACTCACATTAGAAGCTCCGCCGTTGGAGTCTGGCTTAGATAATGGTACATATAATGTTCCTTGGTAGAAAGAAATACCTTGAAGAATGTACTTAGAAACATCAACCTCTGATTGATTTACAATGGCTTCCTTATAATTTAATGTAAACGTTGCCTCATATTCAAACTGTCCTTTTTGGTCATTAAAATTCCCAATAAAAAAGCGATTGCCAGACCTTACAATAAACTTGTCCGCTCCAACAGAATATGTGATACCGCTAATTGATAAATTCGCCCCTTGGTATGGAAGGACATAGGATTTAGCCACTTTGTACGTATTTTTCTTCGTGTTCACACTTAACTTCACTATCTTTTTTACATACTTTACACCATCGGCCATAGGCGCTACATATAAGCTAACTTGATCATCACCTTTTTGGGCTTTCACAGCTAAGTCATTGGCATGTCCTAAGTCATTGCTAGTACTGTTGGTGTCAGAGTTTTTAAGGAGCTTCACAGTTCTATTGCCTGACGAGCCGTTCATTTTAATAGCGTACAATTGCGTCAAGTGATTTGACGTATTTATTTTTGCAGCATAAATCATATTATTATTACGATCTACAGCCATCCCTTGCATAGAAGTGTAGAACCCAGAACCTGACATTGCAGAATACGTTGTATATGTGTTGAAATACCCGGATTGTGCCTGAACAGTAGCGGACCACATACTGCAGCAAAAGATGACAGCCATTAGGATAAAATACTGCAATTTTTTCAATATAAACACTCTCCTATCATTGGAATTTATATCGTTTGGCTATTAAAAATAAAATCGTCACCATAGAAATGAACGACGATTTTTTAAAATGATCATTAAACTCTACTTTTCAGCTTTAAACGCCTTTACCGTCTTACTACTTTCCGACATGCCTTTCCCAGTGACGGTGAAGTAGAGTTTTCCTCCCTTAGCGCCTAGTTGTTTGAAAGTGACTTTTACAACCTTGCTTTTAGAAGCCGTTGACTTTCCAATAAGCTTTCCTGAAGAATGATAGATCTTGACAACATCTTGTTTTGTGAGTTTACTGACTGTGACCACGTCTTTTTTCTTTTTGTTGTTCACGATGTTGATTTGGTTGCTTTTTAACGAAGCAGACGGCTCACCTTTAAAAGAAATGGTTTGCTTTCCGCTTTCCAGCATCTTATCGCTGCTACGCGTGATATACACTTTACCGCTCTTAGTCCCAACTTGTTTAACGTACAATTTGATGGACGAGCTGGTAGCAGGTTTTGATGTGGATAGTAATTTCCCGCTTGTTGAGTAGACTTTAATCACATCTTTTTTCTTCAGTTTACTCACTGTAATGATGTCATTTTTATTTTTAAGATTATTGATTTTGACTTGGCTGGCTTTTAAAGCATCTGACTTTTCACCCTGATAACGAATTGGTACTCGATTTCCCTCTTTTAAACCAGGCTCTTTTATACTGATATAAAGCGTTCCACTTGTTTGACCCAATTGCTTAAAGGAAATCGTCAGGTTCGAGCTAGATGCAGCCTGTTGGGAAATCGCTTTTCCACCAGAAGATTGTTTAAAAACTTTGATGACTGATTGCTTTTTGATTCCTTTTATCGTCACCGTATCATTTTTCCCTTTATTGTTCGTCACCTTCACTTGGGATGCTGCAAGTGGAGATGTGACGACTTTTTTGACGGTGAAGGCTGGCAAGGCGACCTTTCTCTTTCCACTTTGCAACGTGATTGTTACTTTAGATCCTTGTTGTAATTTTCCCGTTTTCAATTTAAAATCTTTGCCCGGCGTAATGTTGAATGGTCCAAATTTCTTTTTCGTTGTGCTAGCGCTGAGTTTCGACATTGCTTTTATTGTGTTATTCGTTGAATCAGATTGCACCTCTACAATAGCTTGATCGCCAAACGTACTCATGCCATTAATGGTCTCACTTGAATCATCGATTTCTTCCACAAAAACTTTCTGTACATCTTCCTGAGATTGATCCGTTTCACTCGGATTATCAGCCATGAACGACTTGACTGTAATGAAGTCACCACCGATTAACTTTGAAACAGGAACATCATAGACGCCATTAGAGTCTGTCTGACCTTCCCCAATGACTCTTCCCTCTCCATCTAAAATATTGATCATACTTTTAGGAGTTGCAGTTCCGCCCACTGAAGTTGAAAGCTGAGTAAATGGATCAATAGTTGGAGCAGTTGATCTCAGTTGGAAAGTGGTCTCATACAAAGCATTATCATAGGAGGGTTCCAACACTTGAAATTTACTTTGATTTAATGACTTTATTGTGTTTTTGTCTAAACTCAATTCAAAGTTGCCATCACCATCTGCAGTCATCGATTGAATGATGTCACTTGATTTTTGATTTTTAAAAACGATCTTTGCATAAGGAATTCCCGTTTGGCCTTTCACTGATTTAGACCATTTTGTCATAGGAATAAGTGAGATTTTCTTAGGATTCACAATTTTTTTGTAAACGTCGATATTGCTGCCAGTCGTCATTTTCACTGTTAGGAATGTCCCTGCACTTAGGGCAGGCAGCTTCAAATGAATGGCATCATTGAATGTGCCTGAGGCAATTACTTTGCCATCTTTCATGACCTCTACTTTTGTGTTCTTCACAGTTTTCCCAGTTAACTCCTGAGAAGTATCATATATCGGATCTAATGAGCTAAAAGATTCCTTGAAAACATACACTTTGTTTGAAGAAAGCATTGTCCCATTTTGGTCATACGTATCTAACTCCGCCGTTTGACCTGAACTAATGTTCCAAGAAAACAACTTAAAGTTTCCATTACTATCTGCTTTTGCGTAGTACATATATTTAGATTTCCAGTTACTCGGAACACCCCAATCTACGAATGCAACGATTGCGTTTGGCGCTGTTTTACCTGTCAGATAATTATCACCATATTGATAACGATCAACCGTTGTTTTCGTTCCACCCTCTGTGGCACTCACACTTTCTTGTATATGAAAACTCAACATCATCACACATAGAATAGAAGCTACTAATTTCAGGACCATTTTCATAAATATATCCTCACTTTTCCTATTAATGTTTTTATATACAAATATTATATATTTCATCTGATATAGGCACAAGGGCTAATATAGTGACTAAAGACTTATATAATAATTTAAGAGATATGTTGAACTTTTCTCTATTACATGAACACTTCCGATTTAAAACATCAAAAAGATTCATTTTACGAATGCATCAAACAAACTTATGATAAACGTAACAAAAATGTATAGGAGGGTTCGTCAGATGAGAGACATTAGAGTGTATCATGTTGATGCGTTTACAACTGAGAAATTTGGAGGAAATGCCGCTGGGGTGGTGTTGGATGGTGAGTTTTTAACAGAAGATGACATGCAGAGCATCGCCAAGGAGTTGAATTTACCGGAATCCGTCTTCTTGCTGCCTGCCCATGATAAGGAAGCCGATTATCGGGTCAAATACTTCACGCCGACGGAAGAGGTCAATTTTTGCGGGCATGCGACTGTTGGATTGACTTGGCTTCTGGCGACGGAGCTAGGGCTGGCTAAAGAGAGATCAGGGGTCGTGTTAGAAACAAAGATCGGCAAGGTTCCTGTCGTATGGCACGAAGAAAATGGCAAGGTCGTTGATGTGGAAATGACTCAGGTGACACCGAAGACGCGAGATTTTGTCATTGATTTAGAAGAGCTTAGTGACATGCTTGGTGTGAGCATTGACCGCATTGATCCATCCTTTCCTATCAAATTAGCAAACACCGGTAACTGGCATCTGCTTGTTCCGATGAAGGACCAACAGGACATTGATCAAGCAGCACCAAACTTAGCGGCTTTAGCTAGAATGAATAAAGAGCATGTCATCTCGACAACCCACCTTTATACGTTCCACACCTCAAAAGAATGCGATCTTTATACGAGAGATTTTGCACCTGGGATTGGTATACCCGAAGATCCTGTGACGGGGGCAGCAAACGGGGCATTGGCTGGATATCTTTATTTGGAGGGCATCATTTCTCAGCAAGAAATCACTCACCTGAACATTGCCCAAGGCGATGCCATCGGCAGACCTGGCTTGCTTCGTATCACAGTCATTCCAAATGAATCAAAGCCGGTGATCAAAGTGGCAGGCGCAGCTGTCATCACGATCCGCGGCGTGTTGTCTTTATAAAACACCAGCTTGAATGGGGACTTCCTGTTCAAGCTGATTCTATTTAAAATGATTTTTGACCGTTTCGATCCACCTCTTGGTCGATGGGGAAGCTGCTTTGAACGATTTGAGCGCCAATTTGACCTCACGAAAGACGCTCGTCTCCAGTGGAATGACTTTCGTATGAGGTATGTGCGGCGGTAACACTAATTTTGGAATAATCGTGACCCCAAGCCCTTCTTGCACCATAGAAATGAGCGTATTGTTGTCTTCAATTTCAAACAAAACATGAGGCTTCACGCCGCCTCTTTCTTTTAACAGCTTCTTGACGAGTATGTCGCAGCCCGCTTTCGGCATGATAAAGGCTTCATCATGTAATGAATCAACTTCGATCACATTCTTCGTATGAAAGCGATGATTCTCTTGTATGAGCACCACCAATTCATCTTGAAAAAGTGGAATGGTCTCGAATTCCCTCGATGACTGCGTTAAAAAACCAACATCAACCGTGCCTGAAGCGATCCATTCCTCAATCTCCTCATAACCGCCTTCATATAACTCCAGCTTGATATGCGGATAGCATTGCGTAAAACGGTGAATAAGGCGTGGTAGAACATTTGAAGAAAAACTAGGAAATGTCCCAATCTTGATGCTCCCCACTTCCATCCCTTGAATTAGCGCCGCCTCCTGCTCAAGCAATGCCGCATGATGCAAGATTTGCCGGATATGAGGCATCACCCGCTCACCTGCGTCTGTCAACGACAGCCCGTTTCGATTCCGTCGAAGCAGCACAATCCCGAGTTCCGACTCAAGCTTTGCAATATTATGACTCACCCCAGACTGCGTCAGCCCAAGCTTCTCCCCGGCTTTTGTAAAACTGCCGCATTCGACGACTGTTAGAAATACTTTGTATTGGAATGTGATCAGTGTGCTCACCTCACTTATTAATTCGTCGTGGCCGACGACGAAGACCTAGACGCTGCTTCATCAGCTTTCACACAATCAATCGCAACAACGAGCGCAATCATCACAGGCTCCATTTCTTCTTTCAAAATATCAACCTTATAGCTGTCACCCCAAGTAAACCATTCCTTCTTCACCTGACCGATCACTTCGCCGTTCTGGAGCACCTGGAAATTCATATCCCACCAGTTACCTTGTACTTCAATCCCAGCAGCATCAATTGAATATTTTGCTTTAAAAAACGTAAACTCTTTTTTAATCGTCAATACCTCTTGACCATCAACTTCTACTAAAAACTTCGGTAAAAAGGTAAACATTTTCTTCGTAATCACAGCGATTTCATCTCGTTCTGTATTCAAAATGGTAAACGTCTTTGGCATCTTCATAAAGCTGCCTTCGACCACATACACATCGTCCTCCTGCTGATCCTTTACCGTAAACCTGCCGCTCAGACTAAATATTTTTTGTTTCATATAAAGCTGTTTCATATGTACCTCCCTCTACTTAAATGACAACTTCATTAAAGTTTATCATACAGAAAAAGGCCCAGATAACCCAGCTGTAAATTTTTTCATCAAAAACTGTACCAAACTAAGCGTTTTCCCCATTCATTTTCTTTTTAAAAGCAAAAATGGCGATAGCTACAATAACACCTGTATATCCAATCACCCACCAAAAATGCAGTGAAATTGATCCATAGTCTCCAGATAGAGCAGCTCTACTAGCGTCTACTGCGTGAGCAAATGGAAGTGCGTATGCAATATCTTTGAACCAACCTCCAACTAGATTCAAGTCAAACCATGTACCACTTAACCATGCACTCATATTCGTTAGTAGCGCTCCACAAATACCACCAACCTGCTTGTCGTTAAATATACTCCCTACTAAAAGCCCTATGCCGATAAATAGTAAAGATGTTGGTAAAAGGACAAGAATGGATAACAAAACATTGGCATCGAAAGGTAAACCTAAGAAAAATGCTGCGATAAAACTAATGATCACTTGAACAATCGCAATAGGTAGGAGTGGCACAATATACCCTACAATGTAGTCTGAGGCAGAAAGGGGTGTAGTAAATAATCGCATCAAAAATGAGGTACTTCGATCTTTAGCTATTAACATTCCGGAGAATAGTGAGATAAAAGAAAGGCCAAAAACAGCTATGCCAGGAATAAGTTGATCAATAGCAAATACATCAGTTGGATGATTCGTTTGAATAGCATGGAGTAATAATAAGATAACTAATGGAAAGCCTATACCAAAAGCTACGTTTAAAGGATCTCTTAAAATCTCTTTACCATTACGTGAAGCAAAGGCAAGTGACTTCATCTTATAACCTCCTCTTTAGTCGCTAATGACACAAACGCATCCTCAAGTGATTGGGTGTTGGTACTTTCCTTCAATTCAGCGGCTGTTCCAACAGCCTTTAATTTTCCTTTCGCCATCGTGCCTATTCGATCCGAAAGGGCTTCTGCTTCCTCCATATAATGTGTCGTGAGAATGATCGTCATATTCCCCTTTAATTTCTCAATAGTACTCCATAGCTCACGCCTTGCGATGACATCAAGACCGAGAGTAGGTTCATCAAGGAAAAGGATTTTGGGGTCTGTAATGAGTGCCATTGCAATACTAAGTCTTCTTTGCATCCCTCCGGATAAGGTTTTAGCCTTCATTTTAGATACCTCCGTCAGACTAAACGTACGAAGCATTTCCTCAACTTTTATATCAACTGTTTTCTTGTGGAATCCGTAGATCTGAGCGATTAATTCAAGATTCTCTTTAACGGATAAATTAGGAGCTACTGCCGTTTCCTGTGGTGAAACATTAATCTGCTTTTTTACTGCGTAAGAATTAGAAACAATACTGTTACCAAGAATCGATGCATCGCCGGTTGTGGGGGTGCTGAGACAGGTCAACATCTTGATCGTTGTCGTTTTACCTGCACCATTCACTCCAAGTAAAGTAAAAAGCTCGCCTTGCTCAATTGAAAGATTAAGAGAATCGACTGCAATCTTATCATCGAATTTCTTTGTTAGATTCTTTGTTTGAATTGCAATCATTCCTCATCCTCCTGACCTTCCTGTGCCTTATATATCTCGTCAGCGAACTGCAAGAAATCCTCATTCCTTACAATAGCAATTCCTTGAGCTTCATCGCCCAACATCAACAAGCTGTCTCCAGGATAGATGTTGAATATCTCCCTCGCTTTTTTGGGAATGACAATTTGCCCGCGTTCGCCAACCTTTACAAGTCCAAATATGTGTTTCCCTTTTGGTTTCACCCCTGCTACTTCTGTACCATCCAAATTATTCACGAGATCATCCAAAGCAATGCCATATAATTCAGCCAAAGCCTTACAATTGTTGATATCCGGCACAGTTTCTCCCGATTCCCATTTCGCAACAGCTTGCCTTGAAACACCAATTTTCTCAGCCACTTCTTCTTGTGTAAACCTGTGTATTTTTCGCATTTTTTTCAAATTCATATTAATCATGTTTTTCACACCCTTCATCATTATTATATAAAATCTCTTCCATTCATCTACCAACTAAACATGACATCAAAAGTTATCTTTAACTTACATTTGGCTAAATCCTAAGTTAAACCAAAAAAGCCCCCTCGAACTTAGTGGAGGGGGTTAGTTATAGTATTTATAAAGGGACGTAAGAGGATTTAAATAGTTAATCCCACACGCAAGGCATTACTACATAAGCATGCTAATGTGATCAGTGAATGACCGGATTCGCTTCATAACCATTTACAAAATAAGCAATCGTCTCTATTTCATCTTCTTTCAGTTCTCTGTTCACGTAATTTTGATATTCTTTCGTGATTTTCTGCTTATCTCCACCACATAGATCAGTGAATTTCGCAATCATCCTAAGCTTGTCCGTTTCCTGACGAAACTCCTTTTTTGTCCACGGTCTTTGGTGTGAAGGAATATACGTATCGGCATCAAAAGCATCTAACTCATCTAAAAGACGCAATATTTCCTTCACCGTATAATGAACTTTTTCGGCATACATTTTCGGATAAATGCAATCACCAAGAAAAAGGATTTTCTCTTCTTTCACATACACGATCACGGAATCAGCCGCATGATCGCCTCCAACATGCTGCACGACACAAGTAACCCCGCCAAGATCAATCTCTATCCAACGGTCAAACGTGACATCCGGTAAAACCACCTGAATATCTCGATGATTCTTATATTCTTCTTTTATCGCCTTCGCGCAAAACTCAATCTCCGTTCCTTCCCTCACCCGCTCATCAATCGCCTCATCTGACCACGAAAACGGAACAAGCTCCTCCATTTTCTTTCTTGTCTGTGCAGAAGCAATTGAAACCGTATCAGGCAGCGCAGGCAGACCAAAGATATGATCCCAATGCCAATGCGTGAGGACAACCATATCGGGCGAAGCGTTCTCGTGTTTTAAGGTTTCTTTGATAAAGTATTTGGCATGATCTTCTGAATTACCAGCATCGATCATTAATGTTTTGTTATTGCCTACGACCATACCTAGGATGGGGCGGTCAGTGAGTGATATTGGTGTGATGTAGGAGAAGGTTTGGCCTATTTTTTTGATTGTGTGCATGGTGTGCCTGCTTTCTTAGATTGTATATTGAAGTACTACTTACGCAGCTGGGTTACAAGCCAGTTGTACGTATATGTTATAAGTTTGAAATTCACTTATTATTATAGTCATTAATAATTGAAATAGTCTTGTTTGCAACGTCACTTCCAAGAGATGCATACAATTTCTTATCACCAATAATATAAAATTCTTCTTTAGCACGAGTGGCCGCAACATTCATTATATTGGGGGCGGAAACAGCCCATTTTGCTGCTCCACTGCTATTTGAATCTGCTCCTAGGACAAAATAGACAATTTTCGCTTCTCTTCCTTGAAAAGTATGAACAGTACCTACATTTATCGGTTTACCTTCTTTTCGTTTAGTAAAGCGGATTTCATCTAAAACTCGCGCAATTTGATATGCAACATTTCTAAAAGGAGATATTACATAGATATCATCAGCTAAATCTGTATTTGCTTGTAACCGCTCAGTAATTTGTTTTTTCAGTAACTCAGCTTGTTCATTAACATATTTGTCATTCGCCTTTCCAACAGAATGAAGCCACTCTGAAGTCCCTTGCACCTCATCTTCGTTTTTACCTTGTACCATTAAACCATCCTATGATATTTCATTAGAAATCGTGAACATCGGATAGTTTGAACGTCTATGTACCCACAGTGGAATACCAACCCATTCTTCTTCGTTTTTTTGGAAACCATACTGACTAGTATCGTCTACTATTGTTTGAGTGGATGCATCAGCAGAGACAAACTTTTCGTCTACATTATAGTGTCTTCCAATCAAAGTTAAAACATTTGGATCTAAAGTTAATACTGGCTTTATTTGTGAGGGGTCCCCAACAACCATTACTTTTTTACTTCTAACAATGGCGCCAACACTTGCCTGTGGTAATGCTTGACCAGCCTCGTCAATGAATAAGTTGCCTATTGAATTTTCCTTGAGGTTTTTAAACATTCGACCAAAACTTGCAAAAGTAGTGCTGATAACTGGCACAGCGAAATTGATCCATTGCCATGCTTCTGAAATTAACTCATGGCCATTTTCTTTCGCAATGTAATTTGATTGTTTATTCCAGATCATCCTTGCAGCTTTTAAATTCCTTACGTTCTCATTGAGGAATTGCTTTCTAACTTTTAAAGCCGAAATAAATAATTCTGATTGTAAAATACGAAACCCCTTTGTATACCAAGGATTAGACTTTTGAAGTTCTTCGTATGATAGAGAAAAATCTATTTCCTTAATTCCATTTTGTGATTTGAACTTTTCAAATGCATCAATTTCTTTTTTCATTTTTTCCAGATCATTGTTCTTAGCATTCACCCATCGTTCAAAGATAGATTTTCTTTCCTCCATTTGTTTTTGAGTATACTCTTTTTTAACACCATTTTTCTCTAGATGATTTTCAAGCTGTCTATAATTATTTAAAAGTGTTGTTTTTTGTTGAGTTAGATCATTTAAGTGTTCATTCACGTTGTTTAGATTATTGAAATAATGTTCAACTTTAGACTTATTAAATATTTTCTGAAACCATAAAAAACTCGGTTTTTGTGAAGTAAGAACATGATAATTTCGTTCAGCTTGTACTTCTTCCCTTGATAAATTT
The DNA here is from genome assembly GCF_036884855.1 of Bacillus sp. MAG717A. NCBI lineage: Bacteria > Bacillati > Bacillota > Bacilli > Caryophanales > Bacillaceae > Bacillus > Bacillus sp. MAG717A. Next base: position 1,513,244 of record NZ_CP145733.1, on the reverse strand, counting down.
TCAAGTTCAACAGAAACATTAGATAAAGCTTTTTGAAATTTTAATCCCTCTTCTCTAAGTCTCTCTAATTCAGTTTTGGCTTCTTTTTCATTACTAGCCAAGACAGTTTGCTTTTCCGTTTTCTCTATTTCAAATTCTTTAACTTCATCTATATATTTGATATTTAGTTTTCGTATTTCATATAATTTTTGGCTATATTTTTCGGCTTTGTCTCTTTCAACTTCCAATTTATTATAATGACGAGGTTCTATTAACAAATAAATAAAAGTAATATTTAAAAATTTGAAAATGTAACTAAGAAATTCTTCCACTCCTTTTATTTTACTTAAGTCTCTCTGAGAGTAAAATAAAAATAGGAGAGGCTACAACGCCTCTCCTAAATACTTATTATGAATTTAATCAAAAATATCAGCATCACTATTTGATTAGACATTTTCTATGCTGTTCCCATTGGATTTGACAATTCAAGCTGGTGAGACTCATCCAACACTCTTTAAATCAAAGTTTCATCCGTAATTTATTTATATCTTGAATTAAACTGTTCCTTAATTAATCGCTGCTGCGCTGTTCAGACTAATTGACCGTAGTTAAATATCCCAACTTGTCCCTTCTCTAGATATCCCACTTTACGAACTTTACTATTATATCTAATCTAAAATCAATCTTCGGCATACAGATTTAACCATTTAAAAACTATATTTTCAACCTGAACTCTATAGTAGCCTTTAATTATTCCATCGCAGTAACTTTTTCTTCAATAAATGCAATCTCCTTTTCATCAAGTCCATATTTTCCATAGAGCTGTTGGTCGATTTCTGTAGCAGATTTTGACCAATCAATATCAGAGGCATCAGTGAAGTCTTGCAGAGGGACATATTCCCACGTGTCAGATTTATTTCCTTGAGTTACTTTTAATATTCCTAACATCGCACGGGCAAACTTTGATTTAATGTAACGTAGCAAATTTTCCCCTTCTTCTTTAGTTGAATATGCACCTATTCCTATAAAAGTTTGTGTCATCCCTTCACCAGGTAATCCTAAAACAGGGGTACTAATTAACCTTGCAGATTCTTCGCCTAGAGTACCAGAAGCACCGTTTGAAAATGGAACAAATACTTTATACTTATCTAACCAATCTGTTGGCTCAACATACTTTCTAGGTATATATCTGTAAGCTCTTTTTTTATTAATTAGCCCTAAAATTCTTAAATCGTTATCAAATTTTCGCGTTTCAGAAAATATGCTTAAACGCTCCATAATAATTTGTCTAAAACGCTTATCCTTTCCTTTACTACCAATTATATCTTTATACTGAGGATATTCATCATATAGTACTTCAAGGTTGAATTTACTTTGTGTGTAGATTACCTTTCTAATGCTTTCTTGCCTAAATCCCCAGACTTTTTGCATTATACTATTTAGTTCTTTGAATTTAACAAAAGTACCTATTTTCCCAAAATCTATATTTACATCACGGTAGGTTACTACAATTCCACCTGGTATTGAGGTTCCTGGAAATATTTTACTACTTTCTAGTTCATAATGCACAACTGACAAATTTTTATCATTAAGCATTTCTTTATTCCATGAACTTGGTGTTTTTCCAGCATTAAATAAGAAACGTGCAGGAGTTATGAACATCACTTTATCAGCTATTTTATAGGACTCTTGCATAAACAAGTGATATATCGGATCATCGCTTGAACTGGTTCCTTTTGCTTTCTTTTGATAAGGCGGGTTACCAATAACTACATCAAACTTCAAATTCTCATCTCCAAATTGCTTTTTAAGTTTTTGGGTTATAGATTTTTCTTCAATAATTTGATAACTGTTAATACTATCTGAATTAGCTAGATTATTCAAATTCCATCCAAACTTCTCATACACTGCTCTTGTAAACTCATAACCAATATGGGAAGTTGCAACAGCAAACAGCCTATCTTTTAATATATTTTTATCAACACCTGCTTCAGCAAGTTTTTGATATGCCATTATAAGATAAACGCCTGATTTAGAAGTTAAATCAATAATATTTTTAGGATTTCTTTTGTATTCATTAATAAATTCTTCAGACATCAAGCTCTCAACCATCAATCTTGCCGCCTTAATTGGTGTAAAGACTTCATTTTCAGAAATACGCCCAAATTTCGCAATAGCTTTCAGAATATCTTGCTCTGTCAAATCACGTCTTAAGTCATTGATATTTTCTATTTTATTATCCAATGTAGCAAGAATAAAGGGGTTTATATGAGCTTTTATAACTTCAAGTATTGGTTTTTTAAGTTCTAAATGCTCAGCTAACCGCTCATTATTATCAATATTAGCAAGAATATCTGCTAAGTTCTTTTCATCATGAGGAGACAGGAATGCATAAAATAAAATACGTGAATAATACATTTGCATTTGTCTTGGTGATGGTTTTCCATCATTTTCAGATAATTCATTTTCTGTTTTTTTTGATTGACTATTTGTTGAATCATTTTTATTGTCTAAATTTCCATCTAATTCAGTATCCTGTTCTTCATTTGCACTCGTTTCAAAGCTCGATTTACTACCAAGCTCTGATTGTCTTGAAATTTCAGCTAAGATATCAGGGATACTATATAATTTATCATCAATAGGGAGTTCAATCACCTCATCAAGAATGCTCTTATCAGCAGAATATTCTCTTATTTTTGCGATAATATTAGTAGGAGTGGCTTCTACCAGTTTATTCATATTGAGATAGATAATTGGCGATACTGAGATATTTCTTTTAAGTTGCTCTTCTTGTTGTTCATTTCCTGATTTCCCTTCTGCAGCATTTACGACTAAAGCCCTCTCTGATTCAATCTTAAAAATACGACTTGGTGAAAAGTCGATTAGGAGTGTTTGGGGCTTCATATCTTCTTTACCCACTATTTCACCTGTCACAGTATCTTTGATTTCTTTTATCCATGGAGATTGAAGCCTAAAAATAGCTTGGTCATAATCTTGTGGGCTTTTAGTATCTCTTAGAAAAACCATTGTATCCCATTCAGGTACAGTAGACCCCGTGAGCATTTTATTGACAGTCAAGGTGATTGTCTTCTTATTTTTCCTCGCAAATTCCTTTATTCGGTTTTGAACTTCAGCAACATTCTTGAATTTTGATGTATTTCCAGCGACATTCAAAATTTCATATGAACCTAGATTTATGAAATTACCTTTTTGCTCAATTAGAAGCCGTTCCATTGAATCTGCTGAATTTTTGTAAGGTAAGACAAAAACCATATGTTGTGCTAACTTACCATCTTTGATTTTTTGATAATTCAAAAATGGAAATATATTTTCATCTTCCTCAGAACCATCTATAGCTTTCAGTAGATTCAAAACATCTGCTTCATGCATAAACTTTGTTAATTTTGCTTTATTTTTTGTTGTACTCTCTGGTGCAAATAAAATATTAAGTTCAGCAGATTCTCCATTTTCTTTTAGATTCTCTAGTAATTTTACAGCAGATTTGTTAGGAGTAAAAGCAAAGCGAACCATTTCGGGAAAACCAAAGTAAGGATTTTCCCAAGGTTTCTCCTCTGCTTCTTCAATATTTTCACTTATCCAATTTTTTTTCGACTCTAGTATATCAGTAAATTGGACTCTTCCCACAATATCTGCTTCTGAAAACTCCCCGCTTAGAAGTATTCTATAAGGTGTTCCCGACAGGTGCAGCTTAACTTTAGAATTTAAGCTATTTATATTTTCTACTGCATTATCAATTTCGTCCCCTATTAACTCATCAAAATCAGCGTCTTCTTTGTTTATAAGAGCTTTACTGTAAATTTTTGCTCGCGCTCCAAAATGGCTTTCGTCAATTACGAGGAAATCTATTTCACTTTTAAAAAGTAACTCATGCTTAACTTTGAGATTTTCTTGACTTCCTGCTAAGTCCTGTAATGTAGTAAAAACCACAATATTATTTGACTTGTGCTCTTTAGCAAATTCTTCTGTAAAACCTATGGAATCTGTAAAAACAATATTTTCAAAATCTTTGTGGGATTCAACTGTTTTTTTCCATTCGGTCTTTACATCCGCTTTCCCTGTTACTATAACGGTCAGTTTACTGTCTAACTCTTTAGCAGCCCAGATAGAAACATTAGACTTACCAAAACGCATGACAGCATAAAGCAAAAGATTTGTCCGACCTTTTTCTACCGCAGCAACAATATTTTTAATAACTTGTTCCTGATTGGGACGTGGTCTATAGTCTTGTGTTCTTTTCCAGTGGTTATCTTCTTGGCTATTATTTGTTCCTACTTGATAATAATTATATTTACGAATACCTTCTTTTATATAAGCATTTTTTATATCATTGATTCCCGATTCAATATCAGAAACAGTTGCATACTTAAAAAATTCACTCTCATATTGTTTTTCTGACAGCTTCTTATAGTTCTTCTCATTTAAAAGGTAATCATGCAATGCATAATCACGAAAAAAAATAGTTTTTTCTCCGTGTTCATCTTCCAACATTGCCTCTGCTTCGTACTTTTTTACTAAATTACTATATACTTTGCGCCACTCATTAAGGCGTATTTCAACTCTTCGATTAGTATCTCCAACCTTTAAATAATTAGGATGCGTGTTTGTCTCAAAAGCATAAATTGAATGTGGTAAGTAGCCAGTAATTATATTGTCAATTACAGCTGTATCATAATTATTTGTTGTCATTAATTTCTAACTCCTCTTTATAGACCTTAGTGATTTTAACTGTTGCATATCGTAATACTTCTGCTCCTAATTCTCTCCCAATTTCAAAGTCCAAGTCATAGGAATCAAATAAATCAAGCTGGTTCTCAATAATTTGAGGTTGTGCAAGAGTTCCCGCTTCATTTTCTTTGCCTTCGAATACTTCATCTAAACTATATTCCGTCCGTGTCACTGAAATAGTTCTTGTATTTGAGGTTAATTGATTTGTCATTTGCCATTCAGAAAAAATAATTGGCTCATTACTAATCGTTTTACGTGTTAAAAAATCCCCCTGGATTATATTTGCTCTTATAATTACTTTCGCACTATTTAATACATTTTTTTTCGGTTTTCTATGGAATTTTTGAGCAACTTCAGTATAGATTTCACTATATACATCAAAGAGATTTAACACACACATTTGAGCATTATCTCCCAAAAGTTCAATACCGTACAGGGTAGATAAAGCATAAAGTGAAAAATTTTCAAACTGGATAAGAGTTTTAGAGTATTGTTTTGCGACCATTCCAAGTTTTCTTCTTAGAATAGCAATTAGAAAATTACCTTCTCCTGCTGCCGGTTCTAAAAAAGTTGCAGTCAGATTTACACAAGCTTCTTTGATTTCCTCGTTATCAAGCATTTTTTCTACCATCCAACGGGGAGTAAATACTTCAGCATGTTTTTCTACTCGTCGTTTACTTTTAATAAGATTCTCAGACATTAAAAGCTCCTATTTCCAGTGAATAAAGAATTACTTGTACAACCTTCCAGGTTCCACGGTTAACCTTTAAACACTTTGTATTGTTTCTCCATTTATTATACCAAATTTTAAATGCACTTTTACTTAGACATTACAAATCAGCCCGATATTCCAAATATTTATACATAAGTATTTATTAGGTATTTTGTTATTTATCTTTGATCCCGATTGGGTCATATTACCTTTTTTAATAGGCATTTCCCAATATGGATTATGTCTTTAGTGTATTACAGGAATGACTATAAATCTGAGATTCCATCCACAAGGACACAGTCGAAAATTTCTTTACAGAAAGAGGTAAATGGTCAGGGTTCTTGGCTTCAATACGAGTATATGATGCCTATATTAAAGATCTAAGGTGCCTTGGTATTAAATTGGACAATTAAAAGTTTAGAAGAGCTGAAATAACACTTAAGAGGTTTAAATACCGCTATCATTATGATGGAATGGAAACTTCAGTCTCATTTTTTGAAAAAAGCGGTAACGTACAAGAATATTGATTAATAAGGAGAGCACCATTTGTGAAGGACACTATAAAAAAATTCGTAATATGATTCCTATGTCAGTGAAAATGAGTAGGTTGCAATTGTCCTTAGTCTAGCAATCTCAATACAAGGAGCGAGAGATATATTCAACATCCTTCCGAATTGCAAAGGAATTGATGAGGATGCAATACAACCTAGAGCAAAGTACAATGCTAACAAAACAATGAGCATCATCTTTAATCCAGGACTTGTTGATTGTTAAGGAACAGCACTAAGGAGGTCGGTCAAATGAATATTATTCTAAAAATAACCATTAATATCTTTGAGTGTAATAAGCATTCTAAAGGCTTTTTTAATGTGAAAATAGATGAGCTCAATTTACTAACTAATTAAAGTAAAAATTATATAGAGAAATTTCTTTATTAAGTAATTGAAGGGACAAACTTGTCTCTCCTTATTCATTTCATAAAACTGAAGAAATATTCTATGAATACATTTGATAACTTCACATTTAAAATTTTACTAGCAGCTATAATCAGAGAAAAAGAAGATGGATATGTCGATTTTCAGCCGCTTTCCGTCCATTCAGGAATTACTTAAAGTAACAGAGGGGGAACTCATGGAAATCAAAGAGTTTGGCAAGGTTAAAGCTTAACAAAATCACAGGCCATTTAGATAAACTAATGAATGCTCTACTTGGCGATGAACTGCCCGGAGGAATTGTTAAATCAAATCTATTCTCTCACGAGGAACAAAAAAAGCAGCTGGAAGAACGCCTTGAAGCGTTAATTACGGAACTAACAGAAGCAGATATCACCTGTTCACTACCATTCAGTACAATGATTATTAAGTAACTTTCAAGGTTTAACCAGAAGAACAAAAGATACTGCTCCGCTCTATTATCAAAGACATCTAGGCAAGTTTAGAATCACCACACGGATAGGTCGCCATATTAAGAAGATTAACATTCTCTTTGATTTCACCATAGATTCTATCACCGACAGCATTAATTGCTGCAAAAAATCTATCCAGACCTTGAGCAGCCGCTATATACGAATGGTCAACAAACTCCATATCATGTGATAAACTATTAAGGGACATACTAGAGCCCCTTAATAGTTTACCTTTACTTATGATAAGGCTCCCCCCGCACAATCCGAAACGCCCGATAAATCTGCTCCACCAACACCAACCTCATCAACTGATGCGGGAACGTCATCCTCGAAAACGACAGTTTCTCATTCGCACGCTGCATGACAGCATCACTTAGTCCGAGGGATCCGCCTATGACGAAACATACTTTGCTTTTTCCGTATGTTGCTAGCTTATCTATTGTATCGGCTAATTCTTCGGAACTTTTCATTTTTCCTTCGATGGCGAGGGCGATGACGTAGGCGTCTGGATTGATTTTGCTTAGGATGCGTTCGCCTTCTTTGTCTTTGATGATTTTCATGTCTTGATCGCTAAGATTCTCGGGTGCTTTTTCGTCCGCGAGCTCAATGATCTCAATTTTTGCGTAAGCCTGTAATCGTTTTGTGTATTCGGCTATGCCTTGCTTTAAATATTTTTCTTTTAATTTTCCTACTGTGATAATTGATATATTCACAGGTCATCCCCACCTTAAGAACAAGTTATTCATATAAGTTATCAACAATTGTGGATAAAATTTGTGTATTTTGTGTCCGATCATTCGTTCCCCACTATATATATTGCAGGTTCATCGCACAATTCACAGGTTGTGGATAAACTGTGTGTATGTTCGATTTTTCTGAATTCTGGCGGCGTTTCGTGATCATCTATGTACATGTCTAATACGGTTTCTATGTGTTCTGCACAAGCATAAAGTGATTTGTTCATAAGTTTCTAATTCCTCCAATAGGTTGTCTCGTTATTCACAAGTGTTTCGCTCATTGTTCAATATAACCGATTTATTCACATGTTAATAGTCTTTTACCATTTTCCACACCTTTTATCCACAAACCAAACAAAAAAGCCTCCACTCCTGTGAAGGCTTCCTTCTATAGAAACGGATTATAAAATCTCGTTCCTCTAACAAATGTAATCACTAACGAAACAATCAGTACCACACCAACAAATATGAACGCCACATAATCTGCTTTTTGAAAGTCTTTCGCCGTAAACCATGTTCTCTTTTTATGCTTCCCAAACCCCCGCAGCTCCATCGCATTGCTGATCGTCTCTATCCGCTCTAGGCTGGAAAAAATCAGCGGCATCACAATCGACAGCGCATTTTTGATCCGTTTTCCCAGCTTTTCATTCTTCGATAAATCAATCCCTCTTGCTTGCTGAGAAATCGCGATCGTGCGAAAATCCCGCTGAATATCTGGAATATAGCGCAAGGCAATCGCTACCGCATAGGAAATCCGGTAGCTGACCCCAATTCTGCTGAGCGATGAGGCGAATTCACTTGGATTTGTTGTCACAATAAATAAAAGCGCTGCTGGCATCACGGTCACGTATTTTAGCGTAATGTTCAACTGATAGAAAAGCTGTTCAAGTGTGACGTTGTACCAGCCGGCAATATGAAACAGCTCATGCTTTGCTCCGTAGATGGCGACACCTTGCTGAGGCGCAAAGATGTAAATGGCGATGTTATTAATCGCTAGGAAAATCGCCAGGACGATCACTACGAAAGAGATATCACGAAATCGTACGTTTGATAGCTGAAAGAACACGATACTAGCAACTAGCATAAACACTAAAACGCCTGTATCATACGTGAGCATCGCTGCGGATGACCAGAGGATAAAGCAAATGAGTTTGGTTGCACCTGTCAGCCGGTGAATCGGCGACGGGCGGTCGATATAGGACAGCATGTCTACAGCCATGTCATTCGTTCCTTTCTGTCAACCTCAATGAAGCGATCCACGAGTTCATTTGGATTCGGCCAATCAGCTTTCAGCGCCAGTTCATACAGCGATGTTTCCTTTAAACTCGCCTTTTGGACAAGCAGCTGATCTGTCAGTACTTTGGCCGGGGTATCATCTGCGATTTTTTCTCCATCTGAAATGACAATGGTTCTTGTTGTGTATTCGAGCATCAAGTGCATATCATGAGTGATCATGAAAATCGTGACATCCTGCTGATTTAATTGCTCTAAAAACGTCATCATCTCTGTGTAATGTTTAAAGTCCTGTCCTGCGGTTGGTTCATCTAGGATGAGGATTTCTGGCTCTAATACAAGAATTGACGCAATGGTGACGCGTTTTTTCTGTCCAAAGCTGAGCGCTGAGACCGGCCAGTTCCGAAATGGATACAGCCCACACACTTTCAGGACCCGCTCCACCCGTTCTTTGATCTCGTCTTCCTTTACCCCTCTTAAAACGAGACCGAGTGCGACTTCATCAAAGATCATTTGTTTTGAAATCATTTGATTGGGGTTTTGCATGACGACGCCGATTCGTTCGGAGCGCTGTTTGATCGTATCTCCTGTGATGTCATCACCATTTAAAAGAATTGACCCTTTCGTTGGCTTTTCAAATGCACAAAGCACCTTAGATAATGTCGTCTTGCCTGCGCCATTGGCTCCTGCGATGCTGATCATTTCTCCTTTTTTGACGGTAAAAGAGATGTTGCTCAGCGTGTTTGGTCTTGTTGGATAATCAAAACTCAGCTCACGCACTTCTAGTAAATCCTGTGCTGCAATCTGCTCTACTGATGGTTCAGATGCTTCCATCCATTGCTCGATTTTCTCTTTTGCTTCGTCGTTTAGAGTGAGACGCTGTAAATCAGCGATCTGATCCCCCGGTGCAACCGGAATGCCTGCGTATTTCATCGCCTTTACATATAAAGGCTCACGCAAATACGCCGCTTCTAGAACATTTGAGGCGAGCAATTCATCTGGTGTCATATCCGCTACAATCGTTCCTTCATTGACAACGATGATGCGGTCCACATGACGGAAGAGGACGTCTTCTAATCGGTGCTCAACCATCACAATGGTTTTTTTCGTTTGTTTTTGCAGCCGGTCAATGAGGTCGATGACTTCTTTACCTGTTGCGGGATCAAGGCTTGCAAGTGGTTCATCAAACAGTAAAATGTCGACATCGTTGACCAGTACGCCCGCAATGGCGACACGTTGTTTTTGTCCGCCTGACAGCTCATGCACGGATGATGCCAGCTTGCCGTCTACCTCTGTTAATCTAGCTGCTTCCTCGACACGTGTTTTCATTTCTTCTCGTGTGACTTGATCATTTTCAAGCGTGAATGCGATATCTTCTCCAACGGTCAACCCTATGAATTGTCCATCAGGGTCCTGAAGCACCGTTCCGACAAGCTGTGAGAGGGAGAAAATGTTCTCTTTCTCTGCATTTTTCCCGCCGATGTGAAGACTTCCTTCCATAGAACCTTTATAAGACGCAGGAACTAGCCCATTGATACAATGGGCTAGTGTGCTTTTTCCCGATCCAGACGGGCCTGCGATGAGAACTTTTTCTCCTTCATAGATGGTCAGGTTGATATCCTTTAATGTTGGTTCTGCCTGACTGCGATACTTGAATCCGAAATGTTCGAATTGAATCATCGGTTTCTTCATTTATGTGTTCCACCTTGCCTCATGATGTTTCTTTCGATAGACTGCCGCTTTTGCTTCTCGTTTTTGCATAGGCTGCAATGATGATGGTTCCTAGTACACCAACTGTGATGATGTTCGAAATTCCTGCCACAATGCCTTGAACAAATACTTTGTTCGCAGGTTCTGCATAGATCACAATGTCGAGTACAGGAGCGATGATAAACCAGCCTAATGCCTGTGCACCTGCTTGTACGGCGTTGAAGAGCGTGATTTTCTTCCAGCCAAAGTCTCCCTCTTCTACTTTTAAACGGTTAGAAATGAAGCCGATCAATAAACCAACTACACCCGAAACAATAATCCAGCTCCACCAAGGGCCAAATGTGGTCGCATCTTTAATGAGATGGCCAATAAAACCAATCAGTGCGCCTGCAACAGGACCAAATAGCACGGCCATTAATGCAAGGAATGCGTATGAGGTTTCAATTTGTGTATTCGGAATTCCAGTTGGAATGGAGACAAATCGTCCTAAAATCACAAAGACGGCTGCGCCAATTCCAATAGCAACGACAGTTTTCGTTGAAAGTTGTTTTCCTGCCATGATGTATCCTCCTCTTATTCGTATATAATGCGCGGAGCTTTGCGAATCGAAAGGCGCCAGCCTGTGCCTGTACCGATGTTATAAGCCTTTGCAAATGACCCTTGATTGATCGCCACGCCTAAATGGTCTAGTGAATTGACATATACGAGTGGTTCGCCTACCTTTAAGTCGGCAAAAGATCGTCCATAGGTCATGATATTTTTATACACATTTTTCGGCCCGTTGGCAATGGTAACTTCTATTGCATCCCCATAATTAATTGAAAGCTGTTCAAACAGCGTGTGATGAATGTTTGTCCATAGGTTTCCGAATCTCACATCTAAAATATCAATCGTCCCTGTGATCACATCTTCTTCCGCATATGCCTGTACGACTGGAAGATGGATAATATCATCAATATTCGCCTTTGGCCCAACCTCTTCAAAAGAAATCACACCTGATGCAATTCTCGCCCCTGTATAAGCGTATATGTCTCTCCCGTGGAAAGTATGTGATTTTCCCGACTTTGGCAGCCGGTTAATGGTTTCATCTAAATAACGGGCTTCCACAATGCCAATATCCTGCGCGACGTGTGTGAGTGTGCCGTTATCTGGGGTAATGATATAGTGTGAGCTTGTCGTTTTGACAACAAGACTTTTTCTCTCTGACCCAACACCTGGGTCAACAACGGAAACGAATACCGTCTCTTCCGGCCAGTATGTGACGGTTTGAAGCAGGCGATAAGATGCCTCCCAAATGTCATACTGCGGAATATTGTGTGTTAAATCAAAAATGCGGATCCTGCTGCTGACCGTATTTGCCACTCCGTACATTGCACTGACAGCTCCATCATCAATGCCGAAATCTGATTGTAAAACCAATGCATGTTCACTCATGTCAATCTCCCTTTCATTTGAAAAAATGGATGTGGTGTTTCACGTGGAACATTTGAACAATTGTATGAAAAAAAGTGGACAATAAAAAATACCCCATCCTTATCTTTGAATCATAAGGACGAGGTATTTGTCTCGTGGTACCACCTTTATTTACTGTTTGCTCGCGCTAAACAGCCTCTACAAGTACAAAGCTCCAATCTGGCTCATATACTGTGGTTTTGATAACGAGTACCAACTCTCGTCGTCACCTACTAATATCATAGATATGTTCAGCACGAGGCTCAGAGACCATTTTTCGAATCATTATTTTTGCTTCTTTTCAGCTGCCGAAGCTCTCTGTGGAAAAATTGATGATTGTACTTTCTCTCGTCATTGCCTGTATAATTATCTTGAATTAAAGCTATCATACATGATGTTTTTTCATAAATCAAGATATTTTTCTGAACATTTTTAAAAATGAGTCAACTGGAGCTGGAAGAGTCTTCTTTTTATGAAATTTAAACAAATGTTAAAGAGCAAGATATGGTCTCTTTCTTTTCTAGGGGTATAATAAAGGTGAAGGGAGGTACAGCATGTGTGGACCATTTGTATGAATGAGTTTAAGCAGCTCTTCAAAAGCACAAAATCTATTTTAACAATTGTTATTATTTTCATTTTATCTACTTTTGTTTCAAGTCTTCCGTTTATCGCTGCTCATCAGGAACAATGGGAACTGGCAAAGGATCCTTATTCTATTGGGAATGAACTGGTGATTTCTTTATTTGGTTTCTTCCTTATTTTTTTGTTGTCTCATGATATTTTAAGCCGTGAAATTCATTTGAAAACCATTCGTTTTCTCGTCAGTAAAACAACTCGTTTGAACATCATCATCGGGAAATATCTTGGACTGATGCTGTTTTGGCTTAGCTGTATTATGACGACATATGTCCTGAATATGGTGATTTCACACCGTTTTCTGTTCTCTGATGCGTTAAAAATCTTAACCTTTATCAGTGTCGGTATCTCATGTGCTTTATTTTTGTCCATGCTCTTTCCAACACCGCAGAAATCAATGTTTGTCGGCATGTTATTTTCCTTTCTTTTCCCAATCGTCAGTATGATTTCTGTTCTTTCTTCAGAACGAATGATTCATTGGTTCCAATATATGACGCCTTATTATTATGCGCGCTGGAGTGAACCGCTGACCTACGTCCTAATGAACACGGCATTGACCGTTATCTTACTCATTGGAACTGCACTGCTGTTTCAAAGGAGGGATGTGTAGATGCTTCATACAAAAGGGCTTACAAAAAAATATCGTACAAAAGTCGCAATAGATGATATTAATCTTGATGTCAATCAAGGCGATATCTTCGGACTCATTGGACCAAAGGGATCTGGTAAGACGACGTTTTTCAATATTATTACCGGAATCTCCCGCCCTACCTCTGGTACGTTTACAGTGATGAATAAGCCTTCGCTAAAAAAAGTGAGGCAGCATATCGGTGTTCTGCCTGAATATACGGATTTATATGAAGGTCTCACGGCTCTGGAGCATATTGCCTATTTATCAAAAATCACCGGAACACGCCAGAAGACGAGTGATTATGAAGAACTGCTCGAATTTGTCGGCTTACATCACGATCATCAGGAGAAGGTCGGTGCCTTCACACCTGGTATGAAAAAGCGGCTTGGAATGGCGCAGGCCATTGCCCATCAGCCGGAATTTATTTTACTCGACGAGCCTTTTGCCGATATTGATGCAGATTCGATTTTCCACATTCAGCGGGTCATTGAAGCATTAAAGGATGAAGGAAAAACCGTATTTTTAACAGCTGACCGCCCAAGGTTCACCAATAGTATTTGTACCAAAACTGCATTCATTTCTGAAGGAAAATTAGTGTCCCCACATACTCATCCTCAAGAGAAAACCATCACATCCTCAAACATACGTGCAACCTTCAAGCATGCATGGATTGATGATGAGGTGAAACCTGTTCTCATGCAGTACCTACAAACTGTCGGAACAGATCTTGTGATCAGTGATGACGAGACCTCATTGTTAATTCGTTCAGAAGCTCAAGTTCCAGCGATCATTCGCGCTTTCGTGAAGTGCAAAGTCGATTTATACAGAGTCACGGCTCAGGATGCCATGATGTCCTCATAAAAAAGTACCGTACGCTTTCTGCACGGTACTTCTTCTTTTTTATAAAGGTTTACTCATATAAATACCGGTTTCTGCAAATCCCGTTTTCTCGTACAGCGAACGGGCGATTTGATTGTGAGCAAAGACATGGAGCGAGAGTTTTTGCACACCTAATGACTTTGCCTGCTCCTCTAATGCAGCAATGGCCTGCTTTGCAAAGCCTTTTCCTCGATAAGCTTCAAACAAAATAAAGTTATAAATAAATCCTTCGTGTTGCGGGTGATTCGGATCATAGCAAAGCCAAACCCAGCCAATCGCTTCTTCCCCATTTAAGAAATTCCACAGCTCATGATTCTCCGTCTGAAGTCCTTCTGGAAGGAGTCTGTCAAATTGTTCTTCTGCGTTCGCAAGTGATTCTTCCTTTTCCCATGTCCCTGCGAGTACCTTTTCTTCAGCGTACCGCTGAATGGCCTTCTCCATCAATACATCGTAATCGGTTTGTGACATCCGTTGTAGTGTAACCAATCGTACCGCCCCCTTTCCTTTATCATATGATGTGCATGCAAAAAAAACCAGTCCCTTGCTGGAACTGGTTAGCCGCCATATTGGTCGGTTTGAGAAAGTTTAATCTCTGCTGATTTTTTCTTTCCGCTTCGATAAAACTGCACCTTCACCTTGTCGCCGACCTTCTTTTGATATAAATACTTACGAAGATCCACGATATTCTGTACACTCTTGCCATCAAAAGAAGTCACGACATCCAGCTCTTTTAGTCCTGCTTTTCCTGCTGGAGATAACGGCTCAACACTCATGACGACAACTCCTGATGTGACCTTGGATGGCAATTTCAATGTTTCCTGCCAGTGGTAACTCGCAATATCCGCTAATGATTTCATGCCGACGCCAAGATACGGACGCTTTACCTCTCCGTAGCGCTCTAAATCCTCTATGACAGGGATGACCAGATTCGCTGGAATAGACAGCCCGATTCCTTCTACCTCTGATTCAGCAATCTTCATTGAGTTGATGCCGATCACCTTTCCGTCCATGTTGATCAAGGCACCTCCGCTGTTTCCAGGATTGATAGCGGCGTCTGTTTGCAGTACTTCTGCATTCCAATCTGTTTGTCCGTCTCCATTTGAGTCGACAGGGATCGCTCGCTCCGTGCCCGAAATGACCCCTTGTGTGACAGAGCCTGCGAATTCAAGCCCTAATGGATTTCCAATGGCGATGACTGGCTCACCCGGCTTCACATGATCTGAGTTACCGAAGGCTGCCGTTTTCTTGATTTTATCACTTTTGACAGTGAGAACTGCTAAATCCATAAGCTGATCACTGCCGACAAGATTGGCACCAATTCTTGTCCCATCATGAAGGCTCACTTCAAGCTGGTTGGCGCCTTTGATGACGTGATGGTTTGTGACAATATAAAACGTGTCACCCTTTTTTTTATAAATCACACCTGACCCGCTGCCTGCTTCTCCGCCTTCCTCCCAAAAGCTCGACTTTTGGATATTAATGACGCCGACCACCGTATCTGACATATTAGACACCACTTTCGTGACAGCATCATTGACGTTTACATTCACAGTTTTTAAAGGGCCCTGAGATGTTTGTCCATCACCGTTTTGCTGCCATCCAAAGGGACTGCCGCTCTGTCCAGATACATAGGGGAAAAAGAATCCCATTAAAAAAGCTCCTACCAATACACCGATCAAACCAGAAAGAAAATATCCTTTTCTGCTTCGTCTCGGCTTCCACTCTACATCGCGATAATCCACTATGTTTCCTTCCTTTCAGTGAATAGATGATGTATATAGTGTTGGTAAGAAGCTCTTATCTTAATCATACGATTATAAAAATCATACGGCGCAAAGCGGGGTTGCTTTTTTCGGGTCCGTATCAAATAAATCAAAGCCGTCCCCAACAACAAATCCCTTCATTTCAAGCGTCTGCTGGACCGCCATACGGGCTAAATCCTTCATGTTGTTGTCTTGACTCAAGTGAGCCAAATAAATGCGTGAGGTGGCATCTCCAATGACATCTGTCATCGCAAGAGCCGCATCTTCATTTGATACATGTCCGACATCGCTCAGAATTCTACGCTTAATGCTCCATGGGTATCGGCCCATTTGCAGCATACCGACATCATGATTGCTCTCAAACACAAACGTATTGGCTGACTTAATAATGCCTTTCATGCGGTCACTCACATAGCCTGTATCCGTCATGAGCGCAAGTTTGCGCCCTCCATAATGGAATACGTAAAACATGGGCTCTGCCGCATCGTGTGAAACGCCAAATGACTCGACATCAAGACCGCCAAAGGATTGAACGGTCTCCATATCAAAATGGAATTTCAGCTCTGTATCAATTTTTCCGATATGAGACTCCATTGCCTTCCATGTTTTCGCATTTGCATAGACAGGAAGCTTGTACTTTCTTGCCATGACACCAAGCCCTTTAATATGATCGGAGTGCTCGTGTGTCACAAAAATACCGTCCAAGTCTTCAGGCTTGCGGTCGATTTGGCCAAGCAGCTCGACCATCTGTTTGCCGCTTAAACCAGCATCGACCAAAAAGGCATGCTCGTCTGTTTCTAAATAAAAAGCGTTCCCCGTACTTCCGCTCGCTAGTACACTGAACTGCAAGCTCATGTTCTCTCACTCCATTGAAGATTTGTCATCTTTCTCTATATGATCAAGTGTTGAGCCATCGATGGCATTGATCAAATATTCTTCCTCTGTCTTTTTCTTTGAACCTGCTGATACGCCTTCAAGCTCCACACGCCACACAGGAACCATGACTTGTGTGCTTGCCCCCGGGTATTGCGTATAGTAACCAAGCTCTACCTTTTTCACGGTCGTGTTTTGGCTCAGCATATTTTGCGTATATAAGTCCTTCACGGTTTCAAGTGCTGGGACAAGTGTTTCTTTTCTCACTTCATTAATCGACGTCACCATTGACTGCTGATAAGAAACAACTTCGTTTTGCTCGTTGAGATTTAAGGTGATTTTCCCGATGGTTTCGGTGTCATCCAGGCCTTCTTGGAAGATGTATTTCCCTTTATACGTTTGGAAAAAGACGATTTTCCCTGTCTCTTCATCTATATTCCACAGCTTATAATTCTTCCCATCCAGCAATCGCTGGTTCACAAGGTTCGTCGCCGCTGTTTTGATATCCTTTTTCGGCAAGGCAACTGGCTTATTGAAGGTCATTTCAAGCAGCGTGACAGGATCATCTTTATCTGTTTTCGGGAATGTGCTTTTCGCCTTTTGATCAGCTAATCCGTCGACATCCTTTTTTGTATATTGCTTCTTTTCAGCTGTAATGCGGTATCCAATCTTCGCTTCATCTGATAGATTGCCATATTTGATCCCGTCTGCCTTCATTTCTTCCAGCGTATCCGTTTTTTCGATAATCGCAAAATGATCGGTTGACCGTTTTTCAAAGTATTGAAAACCTAGAAAGATATCGAGAACGAGAAAGGCTAGGATAAAGATCGTTTTGGTCTTATTCCACTCCATGATTCTCGCTCCCCTCTGTCAAAAGATCATTCGATAGAATCACGGTTTTGCCGTTATACTTCATACACCATACAGGCTCCAGCCAGACAAACATCCCTTGATCTTGATCTGATGCAGTTGAAACAGCTTGATATGCCGGGAAAATCTGTTCAATTTTCTCCAAGTCATCATATTTCGTCTGCTTGATGATCAAGTCCTTCAGCTCTGTCCCGTTCATCAGCTTGACCTGTTCACTTTGACTCGCTTTATTGCCAAGAATATAGTTTGGACGCTTGTAATTCAAAATGTCATCATTCGCCCATTGGACTTCAAGGGAGGTCATCCCAAATGGATGCTTTGTACTGTTCACAATCGGCAGACCGTCCATAAACATATTGAAGGACAGCTGCTGGTTGCTGTTGATGCCAAAGTATTGGTAGTCATCAGTAAAGCTTCCCGTATCATTGAAATATTTCACGCTTCGCTTGATCAAATCCCCCGTTTGGAAAACAGTGCTGGAATTGATATTGCGATGCTGATATTGAATGCGGTGGTCTTTTTGATTGGCTTCAAGGCGGCTTGTGCCATCTGTGTACACCGTCCGGTTTAAATTAGATTCCTCACCGACAAGACTCGGGTCCGTAAACAAAGCGTCTTTGAACTTGTTTGTCTTAATCGTTTCGATAAAGAACATTTTCGCTTCAAGCTGCTTTTGCTTTCTCGGAAGAAGGAAATCTCGTTTAGAATTCGTAGAGAATGTATAAAGATCATAGCGCGGCATCTCGTTTTGAGCGGCAGCGATACTGTCCATTAGATTACGGTAGTTGGCGGACTCAATTGTCAGCTCAAGCACCGTTTCCTTGCTGTATGAGACCAAGTAAACTTTCTTATTGGCCTTATCCTGCTGAGCGAACGGCACAATCATCCGATCAAACGAGTTGTATTCAATGGACTTGTTCGGCCATTTAAAGAGCGCCTGGAAAATATCAATCGGAATCGGATCATTGAATACAAGATCCAATGTCTTCCCTTGTCCTTCACGTCCATAGAAGAAATTCTTAAATTTCTGCTCGGAATATTGATCCGACACATCATTAACCTCTTTGACATCCCAAAGGCTCACATCATTCCAAAAGTTTTGAAAGAGTTCCTTTTGATCCACTTTAAAATGCTCTCCATTTGAATGGATAAACATCTCGCGCGGCTTCACGACATCAATGAGACTTCTAGGCTCGTCGCTTGAAATCTTCTTCGTTTCAACGACCTGTGTGCCGGTTTCAGCCTGATCCTGCATGACGGGCTGGAACATCCAGATATTCCACGTAAATACAAGACTGATCGCAATTAGGATTGTCAATATTATGGTTTTAAAGGTCTCACGCTTCATCCCAATCATCCTCTTGTTCTTCATTGTACGGAAGGGTAAAGGTCACCGTTGTTCCTTTTCCTTCAATGCTGTCAGCCCAAATATCTCCGCCATGAGCCTGAACCATTTCTTTTGCAATCGCAAGACCTAGGCCAGTTCCGCCCAGCTTCCTTGTTCTTGCTTTATCCACTCGATAAAAACGTTCAAAGATTTTATCCATATCCTTCTTCGGAATACCGATTCCTTCATCTTTCACGCTGAATAACACAAGGCCTTTCTCCTCATCCAAATCGACGGTAAACGTGATGTGTCCACCCTCTGGTGAATATTTCATGGCATTGGAAATGATATTATCGAGCACCTGTGTAATTTTATCTTGATCGATTTCCACATATACTTCACGCTGCGGCAGGTTGCGGATAAAATCGACATGCTGCTCCTTCGTCATCTCAAAACGATCAATGACAAGCGAGATAAACCTGATAAAGTTCGTCCACTCACGGTTGAATTGATAATCCTTGCTGTCGAACTTAGACAGCTGCAGCAGGTCATTGACAAGCCGGATCATGCGCTCAGTTTCATTTTGCGTGACACTGAGGAATCTTGGCGCAAGCTCCTTATCACCAATCGCACCTTCAGCCAGCGCCTCAAGGTAGCTTCGCATCGTCGTCAGCGGTGTGCGCAGCTCATGCGATACGTTCGCGACGAATTCACGGCGTTCAGCATCAATTTTCTCCTGCTCTGTGACGTCATAAATGACCGCAATTAAACCGTCAATCTTCCCATGCTCTTTCTGAATAACGGAGAAATTAACACGCAATACAGACAGCTGGTCTTCGCGTTCAATTTCGATCAGCATGGAATCTTGATTTTCGACTAAATCTTCAAATGTATGAGTTTCCTCTAAGCCGAGCAAGGACGTAATCGGCATCTCTAGAGCTGTTTCACGTGAAACATTTAACAGCTCTAATGCGGGGCTGTTTAATAGAATAATTGCACCGTTTTGATTCGTTGCGATGACGCCGTCCGTCATATAGGCAATAACAGAAGAAAGCTTTTTCCGCTCACCCTCCGTCATCAGCTGAGCTTCCTCCAGCTCTCTCGTCAGATGGTTAAAGGTTGTCGCAAGCTGGCCAATCTCATCATGCCCATACTTCCGGACCTTCCTGGAGAAGTTCCCTTTGGCAAGCTCGATCGCTTGCTTTCTCATATCTGAAATAGGATGAGTGATTGTTCTGAAGATGAAGATACCAAGTAGAGCAGTCGTCCCAAGTGCAATCAGTGTCCCAGTTGCCAAAATGGTGTTAATGGTTCGCATTTGGTTAAACACACTTTCCATTGAAGACACAACATAAATCACACCAACGGTCTCTTGGTTCTCATTTTTTACGGCTGTCGCAGAAATACGCACCCTTTTATTTGATTCAGGGTCATAGAATTTTTTCTCATAGTCTTTGCCAACCGCGAAAATACGGCTAATGATTTGATCAGTGATTTTCTTGCCGGCAATCTCTTGGCTGCCGTTATTGACAGAGGCAATAACCTCTCTGCTTTCGTCAATATAGCTGACTTCAGAGATTTCATTAGACTCATCTTTGTTGTTAAAATCGTTTAATATCTTTTGAGCATCCTCTTTTAATTCTGCCTTGCTTTTCGATGAATCTTGTTCTAGGTAATACGATAACGAGTAGATTCGCTGATTCAAGGAATTATCATATGAATTAATTAAGGACTGCTCTAGCTGCTTCACAAAGTACACGCCAATGATCTGCATGGCGACGATGATCAGCAGCACGTAAATCAAGGTCAATTTGAAGTGAATCGAGCGAAAAAAACCTACTTTACTCATAAGAATCTTAGTCCTGCTCTGGGTTTCTTAAATAGTAGCCGACGCCTCGTCTTGTCACGATCCAGCTCGGATGGCTAGGGTTGTCTTCAATCTTTTCACGAAGACGGCGGACTGTGACGTCTACTGTACGGACATCTCCGAAGTAATCGTAGCCCCATACGGTTTGCAGTAAGTGCTCACGTGTCATGACTTGTCCAATATGTTTCGCTAAGTAATGAAGCAGTTCGAACTCACGGTGCGTCAATTCAATCGTTTCCTCACGCTTAGACACTACATACGCATCCGGATAAATGACGAGTGATCCCACCTCAATATCATTTGATTCAGATTCTTCCTCCGTCTGCGGAGCAGCGGTTTGTCTTCTCAAATTCGCTTTCACGCGGGCAAGAAGCTCACGCGTGCTGAAAGGCTTTGTCACGTAATCATCTGCGCCAAGCTCAAGGCCGATGACTTTATCAATTTCAGAGTCTTTTGCTGTCAGCATGATAATGGGCATGTCGTATTTCTTTCTCACTTCACGGCATACTTCAACACCATCTTTATTCGGCAGCATAATGTCGAGCAGAATAATGTCCGGCTTAATTTCTTCTACCATTTCAAGGGCTTCGTTTCCATCATATGCACAATGAACCTCATAGCCCTCTTTCCTTAAATTAAATTCCAATATATCAGCAATCGGTTTTTCATCATCTACGACAAGAATCTTTTTTTCCATTGTGATTTCCTCCTGCATTTTTAGCATCTATGTCATTCCATTTTGCATGTATCATTACGCCTTTTCCGTTTACGAAAAAAAGGCTCACTGTCTATTATAACGTTTTACGAGGCAAAGATAAAAATAATAACGGCTTTCTTTTCTAGTAAACGTTGGATAGGAATGCGCCGCTCGAAAAAATTGATGACTTTTTCCTTTTTTATTGAAACTTTTCCAATCATCAGCCGTCTATATAGATGTAACGTCTTCTTCTTATGGAGCCGGGCCCTACCTAGGTCCGGCTTCTCCCTTTTTATGCCTTCTTTTCATAATAAAAACGCACCTGCGATTGCAGATGCGTTTGGAAGTGGCTCGGGACGGAATCGAACCGCCGACACACGGATTTTCAGTCCGTTGCTCTACCAACTGAGCTACCGAGCCATCATCAAAAAGATGAATATGTATTAAATGGCGGTCCGGACGGGACTCGAACCCGCGACCTCCTGCGTGACAGGCAGGCATTCTAACCAACTGAACTACCGGACCTCAGTAACTTGCCCGAAAAAGCAATCGTGGTGCTCCTTCAAGCAAGTGAGGAAAAATTAGCTTAACGCTAAAGTAAATCAATGACCCGTACGGGATTCGAACCCGTGTTACCGCCGTGAAAGGGCGGTGTCTTAACCGCTTGACCAACGGGCCAATACATGGTGAGCCATGAAGGACTCGAACCTTCGACCCTCTGATTAAAAGTCAGATGCTCTACCAACTGAGCTAATGGCTCTCGGTTTGTGAAAAGTAAATCTGAAGAAGTTGTATTGCGTCAAACCAATCGCTTTAAAAAAGCTGGAACATCGCATCCTAACAAGTTTCAGAGACCTTTGCAACAACGAGATTTATAATATCATAGAATAATTACATATGGCAATACGTTTTTCGACATTTTTTTAAAAAAAGTGTCGGATGTCAAATCTGCTTTCAAAGCCTCCACTTCTGCAACCGCCTTCATTTCACACGTCTTTCCGCATGATCTCTGCCTATTCAAACACATAGACACGTTTCAGGCCGCTCAAAAATGGCTATACATGAAACAAGTGACATTGTCATTGAAAAAGGAGGAAGCAGTATGAGTTCATTCAAATTAGGAGATAAAATGCCCAACTTTTCACTTCCAACAATACAGGGCGATCACATTGATTTCGACAAACATTTAGAGGAGCATCAAAGCTGGCACCTGATCGTTTTCTTTAGAGGATCTTGGTGTCCGGTATGTGTAGAAGAATTAAAAGAGCTCGAACAGCAGCAGTCATATTTTCAGGACAAGGATATTCACTTGATGGCGATTTCAACCGATAACCCTGATGACTTGAAGGCATTTGCGGATAAAGAGGGACTATCCTTCCCGATCATGTATGACCATGACCTCACGTCATTAAAAGCATATGAAGTCCACTATCACGGGGAGGATGCCCCATATGAAGACCACGGGGTGCACGGTGAACCCGCCTATTTCTTATTAAATGAAAAAGGGCAAGTGCTCTATCAGCAAAGACAAACAAGTCCGTTTGGCAGACCGCATGCCAACGAACTACGCAAAATCATTCAGTACATCCGTAAAAACTTAAAAGGCCAATATAAAAGCCTGAAGTAAGGAAAAAGCCCTCGTGATGAGGGCTTCTTTATGAATGTTTTTTGTTAAATAGCCAGTCAGCGGAGAAAAAAACAAGGAGTCCCGCCATTAAAATGACAAAAGTAACCGGTGGCCTGTCACCTTGGAAATACGCGTACAACGCATGCCCTCCTAATGCCAGAAGATAAAAGACAAATGCCGGCACAGCCGCTTGATGTGCATTCGCTTGTTCTCTTTTCGTCATTTTTTTAAAAAACATTGTGTCTATCCCCTTTATGATGCTTTTTTCATTGTCATCCTGCGAAGTGCCCGTGAACGGATATATTCCATTGGTCCAATTCTCCAAACCTTTAGGCAAACTGCTGAAATCGCGATTTGCAGAAGTGAAATCAATAGCCATGCCAATACAATAAGGGGCGCATTGATTTGACCGCCAAGTCCCAATCCCCAGCTATAAAAAAGAATGGAGCAGATGACATTTTGTAGGATGTAGCAGCTAAGCGCCATTTTCCCTACATATTCAAACCAATTCCACATGAACCATGACTCCGTGCGTGCGAGGAGCTTCGCAATGACAGCTATATAGAAAATAGAGAGGAATGGTGAAAAGGCGTAGCGCACCGCAAATTCCACTAGATCGTTTGGAACGAAGACTAGTGCATTCAGCGGCAGACCAACCCACAGTCCGATTCGGAACAATATTTTCCGGAGAGATTGTCCGCGTTCATTTGCATAAAATACACCGGCTCTCATCATCCGCACACCTAATAAAAACAGAAATGTGTTCATTGGAATGATAAAGATCGCTTCTTCTCGGTACATGAAAAAGTATTGTAACCGTTCTTGAACCTGCGAGATCCATGTCTCTGGCAGCTGCTCTTCCAGCGCCGGTTCAACGCTTTGATCATCGGCCGCTGACTCCATTTCAGAGAGGGAGTACACCATCAAACTTGACATAACGAGTAGATGAATCACACCTGAGACCATCATGCCCTTTTTGATACGCCTGCTGCCTCCCCGTACAATGTAAGCCACAAGTAGCCCAGTAACGGCATAACTCATGAGCACATCATATTCCATCACGAGCGCAAAATGGACAAAGCCTTCGATAAATAAAAATAAAAGAATCCATAAATAAGTACCCGGCCAAGGCGTGTTTTTCCTTTTTGCCTGCTGGTATTTCAGCTCCAATCCAACACCAAACATGATCGTGAGCAGCGAGAGCATTTTTCCATAAACGAACATGGAGACAAGACTTTCAAGAAAACTGCCATTTTCATATTCATCCGCTATCTGATCTGTCGCAAAGGTATCCCCTGCGTACGCAAAAAACCAGACGTTCGTTCCCAATGTGCCTAGTATGGCAAAACCTCGTAAAATATCTAATAATCGTATTCTTTCTTTCACTAGAACGCTCCTTCCCTCTATACAGTTATCATATTTTGGTAATGACCGGAAGTCCGTTCTACTGAAATTAAGGAATATTTAAACAAAAAAACACCAGTAAAATGCAAGATTTTACTGGTGTCTCATCAATCTATTCTTATGGACGGTACACGCTGCGGACAACGTTCGTTTGTGAACGATCTGGTCCGACTGAAAAAATGGAAAGTGGAATACCTGTTAATTGTGAAATGCGTTCTAAATAATGGCGGGCATTTGCAGGCAGTTCACTTAAGTTCTTCACACCTGTAATATCCTCTGTCCATCCAGGCATTTCTTCGTAGACAGGCTCACATTTCGCTAATTCATTTAGGCTTGCTGGGAATTCCTCTGTGATTTCTCCGTTCAATTTATAAGCAACACAGATTTTCAACTTTTCAATCCCTGTTAGTACATCAATTGAGTTAAGAGATAAATCTGTAATTCCGCTCACACGGCGTGCATGACGGACAACAACGCTGTCAAACCAGCCGACACGGCGCGGGCGTCCAGTTGTCGTACCGTATTCACGGCCAACCTCACGAATTTGATCGCCAATTTCATCATGGAGTTCTGTCGGGAATGGGCCATCTCCAACACGTGTTGTGTACGCTTTTGACACGCCGACCACATGTTGAATTTTCGTTGGTCCTACACCAGAACCAATCGTCACTCCTCCAGCTACTGGGTTAGATGACGTCACAAATGGGTATGTCCCTTGATCGATATCAAGCATGACTCCTTGTGCTCCTTCAAATAGCACGCGGCGGCCTTCATCTAGTGCATCATTCAGAACAACAGATGTGTCTACGACATATTTTTTCACTTGCTGGCCATATTCATAATACTCGTCTAAAATATCTTCAATCTTGAAGCCTTCTGTGTCGTACATTTTCTCTAAAAGACGATTTTTCTCTTCTAGATTACGTGCAAGCTTCTCTTCAAATACTTCACGATCTAATAGATCTGCGACACGGATACCGACGCGAGCTGCTTTGTCCATATAAGCTGGTCCGATTCCTTTTTTCGTCGTGCCGATCTTGTTAGCCCCTTTCCGCTCCTCTTCTACCTCGTCCAATTTTAAATGGTAAGGCAGAATAACATGGGCTCTATTGCTGATTCTGAGGTTATCTGTACTCACATTCCGTTCGTGAAGATACGCAAGCTCAGTGACCAACGCTTTAGGATCAACCACCATTCCATTACCGATGACACAAGTTTTCTCTTTATAAAAAATACCGGATGGAATGAGGTGTAGCTTGTATGTCACTCCATCAAATTTGATCGTGTGACCTGCATTGTTTCCCCCTTGATAACGGGCAATCACCTCTGCATTTTCTGAAAGGAAATCGGTAATTTTCCCTTTCCCTTCGTCACCCCACTGCGTACCTACTACGACTACTGAAGACATATCGTGCACCTCCGTTAACCTTTCAAAACGTTATCTCTTTCAAACACATTTATTTTATCAATGCACACCAAAAAAGTCAACGCTAAATCCGAACATTAATATCTCGAAATAAAATTTTGTTCGCTTTAAATATATAGAAAAGCGCTTTAATCACTTCTTTAGCGCTTGGAAATGGAGATTTTGATAAAAAACAACTTTTTATCGTTTCCAGCTGTTCATCAACATAAAAAAGACCCCCAGCAATGGGCGTCTTTTTTAAACCGGTGTAATACCATCTGTGTTCATCAGCACAACCCGATACCCATCTGGGTCTTCAATGGTTGCTCCTCCCCGGTCCCAGTATGGATTCGTTGAGGTGACATGCTGTCCGCCAAATGAAATCAATCTCTCTTTCATTTGCTGAAATTCCTCTGCATCCGGAATATAGAAAACAAGCAGCTGTTCTGGATGCGGGACGGGCAGGCTTTCTTCTTCTTCATGTTTGGTGATTTCTAAATGAACATGCTGGTGAGGCAGCCCGAGCATCACACCATCGTACCCTTCATGTTGATCAAATGAGCCTATTCGTTTGAGCCCTAAGCCTTCTTCATAAAAGGAAACAACCTCTTTCATGTTGACGGTCGGGCGTGCGATACGTAATTGAGCGGCTTCAAACTGTTGAAATTTCATCAGTCTTCACTCCTTTTCTCCTTTTAGTATACGCTCTCTCTTTTTCTCTCTCCTCCTCATATTGACTGTTTTTTCAATCATTCTTTCGATGTAGATCAATCAAAAAAAGCCCAGCTTCTTGAGCTGGGCTTTAAGCACCGGGCGGAACACCCGCATCATCAAATCTTCTTTCCAGGTTGACGAATTTGTTATATTCTTTGACGAACGCCAGTGATACTGTACCAACTGGACCGTTACGCTGTTTGGCAATAATGATTTCGATAATGTTCTTATTCTCTGATTCTTTGTCATAGTAATCATCACGATAAAGGAATGCCACGATATCGGCATCCTGCTCGATACTTCCTGATTCACGAATATCAGACATCATCGGACGTTTGTCCTGACGCTGCTCTACCCCACGGGAAAGCTGAGACAAAGCAATAACCGGAACTTCAAGCTCCCTTGCCAGCGATTTTAAGGCCCTAGAAATTTCAGAAACCTCCTGCTGACGGTTATCACTTGATCGTCCGCTTCCTTGAATGAGCTGCAAGTAGTCAATTAGGATCATGCCAAGACCATTTTCTTGCTTCAAGCGGCGGCATTTCGAACGAATTTCACTTACTCTGATCCCAGGTGTATCGTCAATGAAAATTCCGCTGTTTGACAGCGAGCCCATCGCCATTGTCAGCTTGCCCCAGTCCTCTTCTGTCAGATTACCGGTTCTTAGGTTCTGTGCATTGATATTCCCCTCTGCACAAAGCATACGCATGACGAGCTGCTCCGCACCCATCTCTAAACTAAAGATGGCGACACTTTCGTCCGTTTTGGTCGCGACATTTTGGGCAATGTTCAATGCGAAGGCGGTTTTCCCTACTGATGGACGAGCCGCTACAATGATTAAATCATTTCGCTGGAATCCAGCTGTCATCCGGTCAAGCTCAGAGAAACCCGTTGGAATCCCTGTGATATCGCCTTTGCGGTTATGAAGCTGTTCAATATTATCGTATGTTTGAACAAGAACGTCCTTAATGTTTTGAAAGGCTCCTGAGTTTTTACGCTGAGCCACTTCCATAATGGTCTTTTCAGCATCACTCAACAAGTCTTCTACTTCATCCTCACGCGTGTACCCATCCTGTGCAATGGTTGTCGCCGTACGGATCAGACGTCTTAAAATGGATTTCTCTTCTACAATTTTTGCATAGTATTCAATGTTTGCGGCAGTTGGGACCGAGTTCGCAATATCGGTTAAATACGAAATCCCGCCTACCTCTTCTAGTAAATCTGTATTAGCAAGCTCAGATGTCACCGTGACAAGATCGACCGGTTCCCCTCTATCGCCAAGGATAAGCATCGCATTGTAAATCTTTTGATGCGACATTCTATAGAAATCCTCTGGAATTAATACCTCAGAAGCGAGCGTTAGCGCAGATGGTTCTAAAAAAACAGCACCTAATACGGCCTGCTCGGCTTCTATATTTTGCGGCGGCAGCCGGTCATCGAGAAGTTCCGTCATGCCAAGCACCGTCCTTTCATAAAAAAATACGCTACTCATCATTTTAACATTTTCATCAATAAAAAAGTGAAAAACATCGACTATAGTCAAAATTACCATGAGGATGTTTCGTTGAACAGCGAAACATCGCACTTCAATAGAAAAGACTCTGTAACATAAATTGTTATAGAGTCCTTTATTAACGGTATCTGGTTTTGTACCTGTTGTCGTCCACGTTTTGTTAATCTATTGTTCTCTTAATCCCATAATTCTCTTTTTGTCCAATGTCATATAAGGAGCCGTTTTGGTAACCAATAGATAGCACCAAATCAGGAATAGAGTCAAACCCATTTTTGGCTAGATCAAAGAGCTGTGCACCATAATGTGAAGCAGCGATACGCGCATTTTCTGCTGTGTATGGATTTTTCAGGAGTTCTTCTTTGTATAGATCAAAAATATTCGCTCCGTTATCCGTTACAAATTGACCGTTTACAATGCTTAAATCCTTTAAATTGTAGCCTGTCACCGTTTTGATTTGATTGACAAGATGGAACTTTGCCAGAGAATCAGGTGTGAATTGAGTAGAATCATCATTTCTGCTTTTCATAATATGGAAAAATAGTTCTCTTGTATTGTTGGTTGTATTTAATAGGTCTTCTATTTGTTTCATCAGCGATTCGTCTGTTGATCCACTCACCACTAATTTGAAATTATTTGGATCAATGGTAAAAGTTAAATTTGTGTTTTTAGGAATGGTTATACCGTTTTTAGAGAATAAATCTTGTAATTGTTCGTTGACCTTTTGACGATTGAGTATTTTCTTTTCTACACTTTCTTGTGTAGGGTCGTACCGTTTTTCATTACGGAAGATGGCGTCATTAAAGTCATATTGACCTCCTTTATTATTCCTTGCCCAACTCATTTCCATAATGTAAGCAGCTTCTCTTTCCGGTTTTGTTAAATCACTTCTGAAATAAGAAGAATAAGGGTTTCTATACTTATTATATATATGGTCTTGAGGATCTTTGAATCGTTTATTTTGTTCATTTATTTTTTCGTATTTTTCATCTAATATTTTCATCCGTCTATCAGCTTCGGTCATCACCTCATTTGTACTTTTAATAGCTGAATGGCTATTGAAGTCCGGAAGGTTCTGCTTATTTAGAATGGCTGTCGTGTTAGATGTATTTATCTTCACTTTGATACTCCGTAATTCACCTTTTGTCCAATGTCATATAAGGAGCCGTTTTGGTAACCAATAGATAGCACCAAATCGGGAATAGAATCAAACCCATTTTTGGCTAGATCAAAGAGCTGTGCACCATAATGTGATGCAGCAATGCGTGCATTTTCAGCTGTGTATGGATTTTTCAGGAGTTCTTCTTTGTATAGATCAAAAATATTCGTTCCTTTATCCGTTACAAATTGACCGTTTACAATGCTTAAATCTTTTAAATTGTAGCCTGTCACCGTTTTGATTTGATTGACAAGATGGAATTTTGCTAGAGAATCCGGTGTGAATTGAGTAGAATCATCATTTCTGCTTTTCATGATATGGAAAAATAATTCTCTTGTATTGTTGGTTGTATTTAATAGGTCTTCTATCTGTTTCATCAACGATTCGTCTTTTGAACCACTTACCACTAATTTAAAATTGTTCGGGTCAATGGTAAAAGTTAAATTTGTGTTTTTAGGAATGGTTATACCGTTTTTAGAGAATAAATCTTGTAATTGTTCGTTGACCTTTTGACGATTGAGTATTTTCTTTTCTACACTTTCTTGCGTAGGATCGTACCGTTTTTCATTACGGAAGGCGGCATCATTAGAATTATAATGCCCTCCTGTTCCACTATTAGCCCATCCAATTTCAATAGAGTAAGCCGCCTCTCTTTCCGATTTGGTTAAGTCATTTCTGAAATAAGGGGAGTTTGGATTTCGATACTTATCAAATATATGGCCATGAGGATCTTTGAAACGTTTATTTTGTTCATTTATTTTTTGATATTTTTCATCTAGTATTTTCATTCGTCTATCAGCTTCGGTCATCACCTCATTTGTACTTTTAATAGCTGATTGACCTTTATAGTCTATTCGGTTCTGACTGTTTGAAGCACCTGCCGTGTACGACGTATTAATATTCATTTTGATTCTCCTTTTTAAAAAAATAGTGATTATTAAATATATCGGCAATTCAGTTAAAATTTGTTAGTTTTGATCCGATATAGTAATTATTACAAGGAGGGTTAAAATATGACAAATACTATTTTCAAACGTTTTTTATTACCTGCATTATTGTTAGTGCTTATTACTAGTTTTTTTGCACCTCATTCAGCAGAAGCAGCGATTACGGGGAATAACAGTCCTAACACAGCAAGCTCAATGGGATATTGGAAATATAGTCGTCCAGATACGACAATCTTACCTGAAGGTGAAAATGAAGCGTATTATCAGTTCACGATCAATAAGGGTGAAAGGGTTTATGTACGAAGTTCATATGATAAGCAATATACGGGGATGAAAATCGAGGTGTACAATTCGAAATATTCTGATGGAAGATCTAGAGTCATTAACCCTGATTCAATTACACCCTTTATTTTTGCTAATACTGATGAAGTTACTTCAACTTCAGAAACTTACTTTGTGAAAGTGACCCGTGGTACATATACAGGGAATATGTACTTTACTGTTTCTATCCAAGATCGTATTAAATCTGGAAATGGGACATTCAATTTTACGGGGACTGCTACCAACTTGGGGAATTCTTCTTTAAATTTTTTAGGAGTTGATTCTTCTATCATTACAATGGATTTAACGAACAATTCTTCTATCCCTAAAAATGCAATCGTTAAATCGATTTCAACAACTAGTATCCAATCGCCTAATCAAGGAAATGTCACACACAAACTGATGGCTGATATAAACAAAATTTGGAACGAATCTATTTTTTCATCTGCAACAAGTGGTTCTTACCGTATTTCTCTGGATGATCAATTAAAAGTCGCGCAAAAATGGAGCTTTAAGTACAACGCAAAGGCTACTGCGAGATCTACTATGAGCAATGTCAAAGCTGATATTCGTTACGAATATGATGTCACAGATGGATTCTAATTGAATGGTGGTTGCAGAAAAAAAGTAAGGGGACATCCCTTACTTTTTTAATTGCCGCATTTTTAATGCTATATGATCTTTTGCCACTCTTAAGACAGCACCGTCCTTTCATAAGAAATACGCTGCTCATAAAAAGTGAAAGTGTTAATGGTGGTTTTGCTTGAGGGCGTGTTGAAAGAGGAGGATGGTG
The DNA here is from genome assembly GCF_036884855.1 of Bacillus sp. MAG717A. Classification (NCBI taxonomy): domain Bacteria; kingdom Bacillati; phylum Bacillota; class Bacilli; order Caryophanales; family Bacillaceae; genus Bacillus; species Bacillus sp. MAG717A. Next base: position 1,481,847 of record NZ_CP145733.1, on the reverse strand, counting down.
ATCATATCGGTGGCCCGCTGGTATAAATCCCATTGTTCATAGGCCGCAAATGACATCCGTATTTCATGTAATGACTGTTTCATTTCATGATATTCTTCCACTGTAAACGTATTTGTCAGTTTGAGCTGATTTTCAAGCAGTTTTAGCCTCAGCTTTCCTAATGAAGTTTTCATTCTGCCTACATTCCCTTCGATCTTGTCTTCCTTAGAAAATTGTATATCAATTTACGCATGATATTGAATAAGTTGTGAGATATGATCACCAGCTTTTCGAAAAATTCTCCTCTTTTTTCCTAAAAATGCAATAAGGTCTATAGACTTATTTTTCCTCAAAATGATTTCAAGAAGAAAAACCTATATATATTCCTGAATCAAACAGAAGAAAATGGTAAATATCCCGAGACGGTCAAGGACTTTTGGCATTTCTCCTCTTTTTAAATGACACGGCCCGGCATTCTCTATTTCCAATCATTTGGTAGTTATTTAGTCCTTTATTTTCTTAATATTCAGATTAAATTGCCGATTACACAACTTAATGAACATTTGACTTCATAATTGATAACCATTATCATTTGATTTGCTTGCGTGATTATTGAGAATCATTTTCATTTGAATTCTATTACTTAACTCATCCTATATCCGCAAGCCTGCTTTTATCATCGTATGATGGTCAATTTGAGGAAGGGGATTTTTTACATATGTCCAAACGCCCTGAAGGAATGGGTACTGAGGATTCACTTTTCGGAGAAATCCGTCCTTTTTTTATACCTGGGACGGAGCAATTGGATATCACAGCACACCCATACAGACTTTTTATATTTAAACCGAATACTACTCCTCCAGCGGCTGGTTTTCCAGTCATGTACGTACTTGATGGAAATTCACTTTTTGGCACAATGGTCGAAGCACTTCGTTTACAGTCAAGAAGACCTGAAAAAACAGGTGTCGTACCTGCCATCATTGTTGGAATTGGCTATCAAACAGAAGCGCCCTATCATCCGCTCAGGCATTATGATCTCACTCTTACCGATCCTGACGCTTCCATTGGTGGCAAAAGAAAGGACTTTTCCAACCATACATATGGCGGTGCCTCTGCGTTCTTTTCTTTTTTAGAAAAGATTGTAAAGCCTTATATCGAGCAGCGCTTTCCGATCAACCAGAGTCGTCAAACACTGTTTGGGCACTCTCTTGGCGGTCTTTTTGTATTACACACACTATTTGAGCACCCTGATGCTTATCAGACATATATTGCGGGCAGTCCTTCTATCCACTGGAACAAAGATTTATTTCTAGAAAAAGAACACCAATTCAACACCCATATACGTCAGATGTCTATGGATGCCAGGCTGCTTGTAGGTGTAGGTGAATTAGAAAAACATCATCCATGTCAAATGAATGATCATGCACATGCACTAGCAAAACGGATGCTGACTTTATCTTCATATGGCTTGCATACAGCCTATCACGAGTTCCCTGAAGAAGGACATACGTCCGTTTTACCAGTGCTAATGAATTACGCTTTTCGTTTTGCACTCTATCATGATGATCCTTTCACAACCACAGACATGAAGGAAAGGCAGTGAACACATGAAACATAGTGGTCTATCTCAAAAAATTGCCCTTATTACAGGCGCAGGACAAGGTATTGGCCAAGCAGTCGCTAAAAGACTAGCCGAGGAAGGTGCGATTATTGCAGCAGTTGACGCAAATGAAGATCAGCTGCAAAGCACCGTCCAGCAAATGAATGATGAAGGCATACGTGCCTTTGCCTATCCAGGGGACATCACCGATCAAGCTTCTGTTCAGCACATTGTTGATCAAATTGAAAAGCAGCTTGGACCCATTTATTTACTGGTCAATGTAGCAGGCATTCTTCGAATCAGTTCTATTGAACAGCTTAGTGCAGATGACTGGCAACAAACTTTCGCAGTCAACACACATGGTGTCTTTTACGTATCTCAAGCTGTCTCCAAATACATGATGAAAAGATCAGAAGGGGTCATTGTGACTGTCAGCTCTAACGCAGGTGCTATTCCTAGAATGAATATGGCTGCCTATGCCGCTTCAAAAGCAGCAGCTACTTCCTTTACAAAAACGCTTGGATTAGAGCTGGCAGCCTACGGGATCAGATGCAACGTCGTCTCTCCCGGCTCTACCGCAACACCTATGCAATGGGCTTTATGGGCTGATGAACAAGGAGAAGATCAGGTGATTAAAGGCTCATTAGAGACGTATAAAACCGGTATTCCTTTACAAAAAATCGCTGATCCTCAAAACATCGCTGATGCAGTCATTTTCTTTGCATCTGAGCAATCCAATCATATTACGATGCAGAATCTCACAATTGATGGTGGCGCAACACTCGGAATCTAGCATTTCATTTAAAAGGAGGCCTTTTCATGAAACATTCATTATTGTCGTCAGAAGAAAAAGTACAGTTGCTTCAAGACTATCAGCCAGGCGCTTTTTTCCTTGCTTCCCCTAAACGCACGATACTTGCCGAAGGGATTTTCCAGCATATTGAAACCAATCAGTTAAATGAACTATCCACAAAGGTAGCGCACGTAATTGACGCTGCCAAACAAGCTGGTATTCAAGCACCGATTGCGGCTGGTGCTGTCCCATTTGATCCGGCGCAGCCCGTTCGTTTAAATGTGCCAGTCCATGTTCAGTTTAGTGATCCACTCGAATTTCAACAAGGTGATGAGGAGTCAGAAGCGGTATCGCCATCCTATGAGGTGACACCTGTCCCTGCTCCAGATGTCTACATGGAAGGTGTGAACGAAGGGTTAGCTAAAATTGAGAAAGGAGAACTTAGCAAAATCGTACTCTCTCGATCTCTCCATCTCAAAGCAAATCGAGATATTCATACGAAAACAATACTCGAACGACTGGCTCGTCATAATACGACTGGCTATACGTTTGCTGCAAATATAGCTGACCCGGCATCTTCCCAAAAACGCATCCTTCTTGGGGCAAGCCCTGAGCTGCTACTTTCAAAAACTGGTTCATCTGTGATTTCCAATCCACTCGCTGGTTCTCGGCCACGCAGTTCAGATCCAGTAGAAGACCAGCGCCGCCGCGATGAACTCCTTACTTCAGCGAAGGATTTACACGAGCACGCAGTGGTTGTCGAAGCTGTCACTAAAGCGCTTACTCCTTACTGTCACACATTAGATGTGCCTGCATCACCATCCGTCATACAAACAGAAACGATGTGGCATTTGTCTACTGTGGTCAAAGGTGAATTAACAGATTCTAGTGTGTCCTCAATTGATTTAGCGCTTAGCCTTCATCCAACACCTGCAGTATGCGGAACACCTACAGCAGATGCACGTGAAGCCATTCAAGCGATTGAACCCTTCGATCGAGGATTTTTCACAGGAATGATCGGCTGGGCAGATACAAATGGTGATGGTGATTGGATTGTCACCATTCGTTGTGCAGAAGCTGAGGGTCACTCCCTTCGCCTCTTTGCTGGTGCAGGAGTGGTCAAAGGATCAAAGGCAGAAGAAGAGCTAGCTGAAACATCTGCAAAATTCAACACGATGCTTCATGCGATGGGCATCCATCAGCTATAAAAGTAAATAGGAGATGACAAAAACATGTTTGTTCAACCACCTACATGGCCAGAAGAATTTGCAAAACGCTACCGTGAAAACGGCTGTTGGCGTGGGGAAACCTTTGGCGGTATGCTTCGTGAACGCGCTGTATCGTTAGGAAATAAAACAGCGATTACATACGCTGATACGCACATGAGCTACCAAGAACTTGATGAGCGTGTCAGCAGTCTTGCCGCCGGTTTTCATCAGCTTGGCATTCAAAAAGGAAGTCGAGTTGTCGTGCAGCTTCCTAACATTCCTGCTTTTTTTGAGGTCATTTTCGCTTTATTTCGAATCGGTGCTTTACCCGTCTTCTCTCTGCCGTCTCATAGAAGCAGTGAAATCACTTATTTTATTGAGTTTGCCGAAGCAGACGCATATGTCATACCAGATATCGATGGCGGCTTTGATTATCGAACACTCGCACGTCAAGTGAAAGAAAAGCTTCCCTCATTACCCCATGTCATTGTTGCAGGGGAAGCTGAGGAATTCCTTGGCTTAGATGATCTTCGCAAGGACCCAGCACTTGATCCCCAAATTCATGTAGAGGCAAGCGATATTGCATTTCTTCAGTTATCTGGAGGCAGCACAGGCCTTTCTAAGCTTATTCCTCGCACGCATGATGACTATATTTATAGTCTTTGGAAAAGCAATGAGGTGTGCGAGCTCACACAAGAAAGTGTGTATCTAGCTGCACTTCCCGTTGCGCACAACTATCCATTAAGCTCGCCTGGAGTCCTTGGGACGTTATACGCAGGCGGAAGAGTCGTTCTTGCACCTGGATCAAGCCCTGATGTAATCTTTCCACTCATTGAAAAAGAACGGGCGACCATTACCGCTGTCGTTCCACCTATCGCATTGATTTGGCTAGAGGCCGCTCCTCATCGATCAGATGACATATCGAGTCTTGAAGTCTTACAAGTCGGCGGTGCTAAATTCAGTGCTGAGGCAGCAAAACGAGTGATGCCTGCCCTTGGATGTAAGTTACAGCAAGTTTTTGGCATGGCAGAAGGTCTGGTCAACTATACCAGATTAGATGATCCTGAACATGTCATTATTCATACACAAGGACGCCCGATGTCTGAATATGATGAGGTACTAGTGGTAGATGATGAGGACAAGCCCGTCCCGCATGAAGAGGCTGGACATCTTTTAACAAGAGGACCTTATACGATTCGCGGCTACTATAAAGCCGATGAACAAAACAAAAAAGCATTTACACCCGATGGCTTTTACAGAACAGGTGATATCGTGCGATTAACCAAAGAAGGAAATGTTGTTGTAGAAGGCAGAGACAAGGATCAAATCAATCGTGGCGGTGAAAAGGTTGCCGCTGAAGAAGTTGAAAACCATTTACTTGCGCATGCTGACATTCATGATGCCGCCATGGTTTCCATGCCGGATCCATTTCTTGGCGAACGCTCATGTGCCTTTGTTATCGCGAAAGGAAACAACAAACCAGCACCGCACGTCTTAAAATCATTTCTAAGAGAACGCGGGCTCGCAGCCTATAAAATTCCTGACCGCATTGAATGGATCGATGCGTTCCCACAAACAGGTGTAGGCAAAGTCAGTAAAAAAGCATTAAGAGAACTAGCTGCAACCCATACTGCCAACGTATAAAAAAGAGGAGTGAAAACCATGGCAATCCCTACTATTCCTGCATATCCAATGCCAAGCACACAAGATTTACCCGAAAATAAAGTGAACTGGATACCAGATCCGAAACGTGCTGTTCTGCTGATACATGACATGCAGCAATATTTTTTAAATGCATTTCAACAAAATACATCACCGATCACAGAGTTAGTTCAGCATATTGAACAATTACGTGACACATGCAATGAACTTGGCATTCCAGTCGTCTATACAGCTCAACCTGGTGACCAAGACCCGAAGGATCGTGCCCTATTAACAGATTTTTGGGGACCTGGACTTGGTGATGATGAAGCATTGACAAAAATCATTGATCAGCTTGCTCCATCTGAGGCAGATACATTGCTGACAAAATGGCGTTATAGTGCATTTAAGAAATCTAATTTTTTGGATATTCTTCAAGAAGGCGGGCGTGATCAACTGATCATTACTGGCGTATATGCACATATTGGCTGTATGCTGACAGCCGCAGAAGCATTCATGCTCGATATCGAAACCTTTTTTGTCGCCGATGCCGTCGCCGACTTTTCATTGAAACATCACAAAATGGCCATGACCTATGCAGCTGAACGCTGTGCGGTCACCACAACAACAAATCAAATCATTGGTCGTTTAACAGGACAGGAAGCAGAAAGTGATGAGCTATCCTTTGAGGCCATTCTTCAGCAAGTAGCTGAGTATCTCCAAATGGAGCCGAATGAAATACCACTTGACGAGAATCTCGTCTACCTTGGGCTTGATTCTATTAGAATGATGAGCCTAGCGGAAAAGTGGAGACAACAAGGAGCGACAGTCAATTTCGTTGAGCTTGCAGCAAATCCAACACTCGCTCATTGGCGGACTCTTCTTTTCCCAGACAAACAGCCATCTATTCCAAATATCGATTACTTGTAAAGGAGGTATAGACCCTTGTCGATCCAGCCAGTCGATTCATTCCCACTAACCGGTGCCCAATCAGGCATTTGGTATGCGCAGCAGCTTGATCCATCTAATCCTATTTTCAATACAGCTGAGTATATAGATATTAAAGGTCCTATTGACCCCATACACTTTGAAGCAGCCATTAGAAAGACTGTCTTAGAAGCAGATTCCTTGTATATGCGCTTCGTTGAGGATACTGACGGTCCAAAGCAATGGTTGACATCTAAGAAAGAGATTCCATTTCAATTTATCAATTTACAAAATGAAAAACAGCCGCTTGATGCGGCTAAAGCATGGATGAAGGCAGACCTTTCAACGCCAGTCTCTTTAGAGAAAGATGTATTATTCCGTGAAGTACTTTTTCAACTTGCTGACGATCGATTTATCTGGTATCAGCGCATTCATCACATTGCCATTGATGGATTCGCCTTTTCGCTCATTGCGCGTCGTGTTGCTGAGGTCTATTCATCCCTATCGAAAGGGACACCTATGCCCCCTCAAACATTTGGATCCTTACATGACGTAGTCCAAGAGGAGCTCACCTATCAACAGTCCAATCGATATGAAGATGATCAAGCGTTTTGGAAAAATCGCTTTGCTGATCAACCTGAAATTGTCAGCCTTGCTGAGCTTGCTCCAAGAACGTCGGATCATTTTATCCGAAAAACGGCTAGCTACGATGCCGCAAAGGTAAGCAAAATGAAAAAAAATGCTCCAGCCTTCGGTGGTACGTGGCATGAAATGATCCTTGCTGCATCCGCTTTATATGTGCATCGTATGACTGGTGCACATGATATTGTTTTAGGATTACCTGTGATGATGCGCCTTGGATCGTGCGCCTTACAAACACCCGGAATGGTCATGAACCTGGTACCGCTTCGTTTAACATGCAAACCAGAAATGACGCTATCAGCACTTGTTCGCCAAGTATCTGATGAACTAAAAGCCATTCGCCCTCATCAAAGATATCGTCACGAGGACATGCGGAGAGACTTTAAGCTTATCGGAAGAAATCAGCGATTATTTGGCCCGCAGATCAATATCATGCCATTTGATTATGATCTCATGTTCGATCAGAGCATGGGTCAAGCACATAATCTTTCAGCAGGACCCGTGGATGATATATCGATCAACATATACGACCGCGCGGATGGGAACGGTTTTCAAATCGACTTTGATGCAAACCCTGCCGTTTACAAAGAGCAAGCAGTTGACGCTCATCAGCAGCATTTCCTTCAATTGCTGGAGGAAATAACCGGACTAGAGCAAGATCAAACGATCAGTCAATTCAACCTTCTTTTGTCTGAAGAGAAAGAGACCATTCTCAAGCACTGGAATGATACAAAACGAGAATTACCAAAGGGATCTTTACGGGAACTGTTTGAAAAACAGGTGAGCAAAACGCCACAAGCAAAAGCATTACAGTTTGAAGGAATCACTTTGACCTATGAAGAGTTGAATCAGCGGGCTAATCAATTAGCTCATTATTTGAAAAAACATGGTATTGGACCAGAACAATTTGTTGCCATTGCTCTGCCTCGATCCATCGATATGGTCGTAAGTCTATTAGCCGTCGTCAAAACGGGAGCTGCATATCTGCCATTAGACCCTGATTACCCTAACGATCGAGTCGCCTATATGCTAGAAGATGCCAAACCTGCGTGCTTGCTCACAGTCAAAGAGACAGCAGACGGTTTGGACCACCCGCACATCGTTCAACTGGATGATTTAACTGTTCATCAGGAGATAGCAGACAGTCCAAATCTCAATCCGACTTGGAGCGAGGGCTCTCCACATCACCCAGCTTACATCCTCTACACATCAGGATCGACAGGCAAACCAAAGGGTGTTGTTGTAACAAAACGAAATGTGATCAACTTTATATTGTCCATGCAAGATTCATTTTTATTAGATCAAGAAGACCAGCTTTTAGCGGTAACGACCATTGCCTTTGATATTTCCGGGCTGGAAATGTTCCTCCCGCTTTTACATGGCGCTGCTATTTTATTGGCAAAAAAAGAAACCATACAAGAACCAGCAAAGCTTTCAGACATGATTCGTTCTCATCATGTCACCATCATGCAGGCAACACCAACGTTGTGGCATGCATTGGCAGATGAATATCCTGACGTGATTACAGGTATGCGAGTTCTTGTTGGAGGAGAAGCACTCCCTGCCTCCCTTTTGCATACCTTGCAATCTCTTCAATGCGACATTACCAATTTGTACGGACCTACAGAAACGACGATCTGGTCTACGATGGAAAATGTCACAGCACATCGAGAGAATAGCGGGCCGGCAATCGGTAAACCCATTTGGAATACGAGCATTTACATTTTAGATGAAGGACTAAACCCAGTCCCAGCAGGATCAATCGGTGAACTTTATATTGCAGGTGAAGGAGTATCTAGAGGATATCTTGGACGATACGATTTAACGGCTGAACGTTTTGTCGCTGATCCATTCGGCACAAAAGGCACGAGAATGTATCGTACCGGTGATTTAGCCAGATGGCGTGAAGATGGTTCGATTGATTATATCAGCCGTGCCGATCATCAAATTAAAATCCGCGGCTTCCGTATTGAACTAGGTGAAATCGAAACCGTGATGATGCAGCACCAAGCCATTAAGCATACATCTGTTATCGTTCGTGAGGATCAACCTGGGCAGCAGCTGCTTTGTGCATATGTTGTGCTGACAGATGGCTCTTCTCTACACCCTTCAGAGCTCAGACAGTTTGTGGCTTCATTACTTCCTGATTACATGGTACCTTCTGCTGTTGTCGTTTTGCCAGAACTTCCACTTACGCCAAATGGCAAAATCGATCGCAAAGCATTACCAATACCAAATATGTCTTTAGTTAGTTCTGAGCGGACACCTAGAACACCACAAGAAGACATGTTATGTAGTTTATTTGCAGAAACCCTTGGCCTATCTCAAATTGGCATAGATGATAGTTTCTTTGACTTAGGAGGACATTCCTTACTCGCCGCTCGCCTGCTTAGACGTATACGCGATACACTTGGCGCAGACCTAAGCATGAGTACCATTTTTGAATCGCCTCGGGTTGCTGATCTTGCGCAGCATATTGACAAAGCGAAGGACATTCGGCCGCCGCTTCAGGTTGAAGACAAGCCAGATGAAATTCCATTATCCTTTGCCCAAAAACGGCTCTGGTTCCTTCATTGCCTTGAAGGGCCAAGTCCAACTTACAATATTCCACTTGTCATTCAACTGACAGGTACACTAGATCAAACAGCTCTAATTGGTGCTCTGGCAGATATCACTGAAAAACATGAAACCCTTAGAACCATTTTTCCAGATAAGAACGGCATGCCAAGACAGGTCATTTTACATCCGAAAAGTGTCCAGCCTGAACTCCATGTCACAGCTTCAACCGATCAACAAATTGAGAGTCAGTTAAACGAAGCCATTCGCTATAGCTTTAAAATTGAAGAAGAACCTGCACTGCGAGCAGAATTATTCACGCTTGATACAAACCGATCCGTACTGCTTCTATTGCTGCATCATATCGCTGGTGACGGTTGGTCACTTGCACCATTAACGCGAGACTTAGCTGCTGCTTACGAAGCCCGTATACAAGGAAAATCTATCTCCTTGCCAGCAGAACCTGTTCAATATGCTGACTATGCTATTTGGCAGCAAAAGCTGTTGGGCAGTGAAGAAGAGACGGATAGTCTATTTGCCAAGCAGCTCAACTATTGGAAAGGTGCCTTACATGACTTGCCTGAAGAACTTGAGCTTCCCTATGACTTCCCGCGGCCACAGGAAGGAAGCTTCAACGGTGCGACGATAGACTTTACGATTGAACCCGCTTTACATCAGAACCTCCTTGAGCTTGCCAAACAGCATCAAGTGAGTTTGTTCATGGTGCTTCAAGCATCACTTGCAGCATTAATGACACGCCTTGGAGCGGGGACAGATATCCCAATCGGCAGTCCGATTGCTGGACGGAATGACGATGCACTTGACGATATTGTGGGCTTGTTTGTGAACACACTAGTATTACGTACCAATACAGATGGTAATCCAACCTTTAGTGAGCTATTGAAGCGAGTGCGAGACGTTGACTTAGCAGCCTATGAGCATCAGGATCTGCCATTTGAACGGCTAGTCGAAATCCTAAATCCAACCCGATCCAGATCACGAAATCCATTGTTCCAAGTCATGCTTGCCTTCCAAAATACACCGAAGGCGGAAATGAAGCTGACACAACTTGACTCAGACCTCTACGTGAAACCAGTAGGGTCAGCTAAATTTGATCTGACCATCGAATTAACAGAACAAAGAACTGAAACTGGGTCAGCAGCAGGTTTAACAGGATTGTTTGAATTCAGTACAGATGTATTTAAAGAAAGCACCATTCGAGCAATCGCTGACAGAATGAAGCGCTTTTTAACTGAAGTGACTGTGCGCCCACAAGTGCCGATTGGTCAAGTGAACATTTTATCAGATAAAGAGCGTCAAACATTTCTCCCTGACAAAAAGACAATTGCTCAGTTAGACCAAGCATATAATCTCCCGGCCTTATTTGAAAAAACGGCGCAGCAATATCCTGATCGAGTGGCTGTAACGTATGGCAATAGGCAGCTTACCTATGTTGAGTTAAACACCAAAGCCAATCGTCTTGCTCATTTATTAATACAAAGAGGCGTTGGACCAGAACAGTTCGTTGCACTTGCCCTGCCTAGATCAATCGACATGCTCGTAAGCTTATTAGCCGTTCATAAAGCAGGCGCAGCCTATGTTCCGCTTGATCCTGACTATCCAGCAGACAGGCTGGCATACATGATACAAGATGCCAAACCAGTTTGCAGCATCACAACAAAAGCAGATGCAGTGCATCTCCCTGCTGATTGCGATTTGATTTTGTTAGACGAAAAAGAAACGAGCGATCAATTGCTGACTATGCCAAATCATAATCCGGCTGATATAGACAGAATTGAACCGCTATCTTCTCTGCATCCGGCCTATATTATTTATACATCCGGTTCTACAGGGAAACCAAAAGGAGTGGTCATCCCACATCAAAATGTCATCCGTCTTCTGACATCTACTGAACATTGGTTCCATTTTGATGAAGAAGATGTTTGGACAATGTTCCATTCATATGCCTTTGATTTTTCAGTATGGGAAATATGGGGACCACTTTTATATGGCGGCCGTCTTGTCATTGTACCTCATACCATCTCTCGCTCTCCTGAAGAGATGCTGCAGCTTCTAGTCGAGGAAGGGGTAACTGTGCTTAATCAAACACCTTCTGCCTTCTATCAGCTCATGCAGATAGACAAGGAACAACAAACACTAGGCCAAGCATTATCACTCCGCTATGTCATCTTTGGCGGTGAAGCATTAGAGCTTAGCAGATTAGAAGATTGGTACAGCCGTCACTCAGACTGTAAGCCAAAGCTAATTAACATGTACGGCATTACAGAAACCACCGTACACGTTACGTATAATGAACTCAATCGAGACATGATCACAAAGAACTCCAGCAGTTTAATCGGCGAACCGATTCCTGATTTACACGTTTACGTACTTGATGAATACCTACAGCCTGTTCCCCCTGGGACAACAGGTGAAATGTATGTAGCCGGAGCTGGCCTTGCAAGAGGTTATCTAGGCAGACCTGACCTGACATCAGATCGATTCCCTGCCGATCCATATGGAGCACCTGGCACAAGGATGTATCGTACCGGCGACCTTGCGCGCTGGACAGAAGAAGGGGCTCTTGATTACATTGGCAGAGCTGATCATCAAATTAAAATACGCGGCTTCCGCATTGAACTTGGAGAAATCGAAGCTGTTCTGGCACGCCATGATGCAGTTGCACAAGTGGCCGTCATAATGCGAGAGGATCAGCCTGGTGACAAGCGCTTAGTTGCATATATCGTCACAACGGAAGAAGACCATTTCGATACTGAAGCCCTTCGTCATTTTGCGGCAGCCAGTCTTCCTGATTACATGGTGCCCGCAGCATATGTACAGATTGACGCCATGCCGCTTACAGCAAACGGGAAGCTTGATCAAAAATCACTGCCGGCCCCTCAATTGCATTTACAGCAAGCGGATGGGCGCGGCCCAAGAAATCCGAAAGAGGAAATCCTATGTCATCTCTTTGAAGAGGTGCTTGATTTGCCTAAAATCAGCATAGACGATCGCTTTTTTGACATTGGTGGGCATTCACTGCTTGCAGTTCGTTTAATCAGCCGCATTCGTGATGCACTTGGTGTCAAACTAAGTATCGGAACATTGTTTGAAGCACCAAATGTGGCAAGTTTGGCAGAGAAACTAGAAACAGGAAGCGATGAAAACGCACTAGAAATCTTGCTGCCGCTGCGAACAAATGGAGAAAGGTATCCTCTCTTCTGTGTTCACCCAGCAGGTGGTCTTAGCTGGTGCTATGCCGGTCTCTTGAATACATTAGAGAAAGACATCCCTATTTATGGATTACAGGCACGAGGAATCGCAAGAAAAGATGACTACCCGCACACACTAGATGATATGGCTGCGGATTACATCAAGCACATCCAAACAATTCAGCCAAAAGGTCCTTATCATCTTCTTGGCTGGTCATTAGGTGGAAACGTTGTACAGGCAATGGCTACACAGCTCCAGCAGCAAGGTGAAGAAATCGCACTCGTTGCGATGCTGGATGCCTATCCAAACCATTTCTTACCGATTAAAGAAGCACCTGATGAAGAAGAAGCACTAATTGCTCTTCTTGCGCTCGGCGGTTATGATCCAGATACCTTAACAGGTGAACCGCTCACGATGAAAAGTGCCGTCGACATTTTGAAAAAAGATGGCAGTGCACTAGCAAGCTTAAGTGAAGATGCCATTAGAAATCTAAAAGAAACCTATGTGAATTCAGTTCGATTGCTCGGAGAATATCAGCCAAAAACTTATCAGGGAGACATATTATTCTTTAGATCTACCATTATCCCAGATTGGTTTACACCAATTGATCCCGAAGCATGGGCGCCTTATATCAACGGAACAATCGAACAACACGACATTCATTGCCGGCACAAAGACATGTGCCAGCCTAAACCCCTAGCAGAAATTGGTGTCATCTTAGACAACACACTGCATCGAGTCAAACAAAAGCACTAAGAATAAAGGAGAGATGACAAATGACAAATCCCTTTGATCGTGAAGACGGTGTATTTCTTGTGCTTGTCAATGAACAAGGACAGCATTCACTTTGGCCATCATTTGCACCAGTGCCAGATGGATGGGAAAAGGTCTTTGGTGAAGACACTAGAAATGCCTGCATCGATTATATCCAGACACACTGGCAGGACTTGCGGCCATTAAGCTTAACAAAAGAACCTGCACTAGCACATGGAAAAACGGAATAAATCATCGCACCCTGATTTCCATCAGGGTGCTTTTTTGACAGAATAAACATCACCATCTTTCAGCTCTTTCTGCTACAATTTAATTGAGAATGTTTATCAATCAATAAGAGATCAGGTGGTTTTATGGGAAACAACAATCAATTACGTACATTGGCAAATGCCGAACAATTCATCTATCGATTAACATATACTGAAAAAATAAATAATGCAGAGCTTCCACATACAGAGCAGCAGCTATCAGATACATTCTGCCTCCTCTTCAGCATAAGCGGCAGCGGTTTACTCACATTGAACGATCAAAAATGGCGATTGAAACATCTGACACTCTATACGATCATGCCTGGGGAAACATTTATGTTGAAAACAGAGCCTTATCAAAAACACGAGCTCTATCTGTTTCGCTTTCAGCTCTACACGCTGCAAGATCAAAACATAGAAGAAGTATCAACGGAACATGCCCGTTCTTTACTGAATAAATGGCAATTTATCGATATTAGCTCAATTGAACAAATTCATTCTTTACTGTCCGATATGACAGAGGAATGGCAAAGACCTGAATCCATTAGCTTTTTTAGAAGCCAAACTCTTTTTCAGCAGCTCATTATGCAGCTTTTCACACTGCATAAAGAAGATATTTGTGACACAGCACATGCCCTTTTCAAAACAAAACAATATATCGATCAACATTCCGAAGAACCCCTCAGCCTGACAAGTCTATCTCATATGGCTGGCATCAGCTCTAATCATTACAGTGAGCTATTTAAAAAGCATTTTGATGTGAGTGTCACTGATTATATCACCAAGAAAAGGATGGCTAGAGCGAAACAATTAATGGCAAAAGGCAGCGCAAAACTCAAAGACATTGCACTGGAAATCGGCTATCAAGATCCGTATTACTTCAGCCGCATCTTTAAGAAAAAAACGGGCATGACCCCTTCTACTTATATGAAAAGCCGGCAGCGGAAAATTGCAGCCTATGGCCATTCCATACTCGGCCAGCTCACACCCATTCATATCATCCCATATGCTGCCCCTCTCCACCCTAAATGGACAGCACATGATTTTGAGCATTATGCAGAAGAAATTCCGATTCACCTGAGTGCACATCGGATCAACGAGCACGCTGAAGCCAATTTACAGCTATTAAAGGAAACAAAGCCTGAGCTGATCATTGCCAATGATCATGCGACAGAGGAAGAAAAACAAGTGTTAAAAACCATCTGTCCTGTTCACTTTGTTCCATTCACACAATTGGATTGGCGCACTCAATTCAGACAAACAGCTATGTTCCTAAACGAAGCGAAGGAAGCAGAAGAATGGCTGATTCATTACGAGGAACTCGTCATTCAAGCAAAAAAGGCATGCCTTTTTGATCATCCACCAAAAACTATCCTGCCTCTTCGTATCTTTCAAGATCAGCTCTATTTGTCTGTGAATCGCACCATGTCAGAAGTGATTTTTCAAGACATTGGTCTTCAGCCAGCTTTTCAGAATGACGGCCAGCTAATAGAAAAAAAAATCAGCATTCGCTCTATACAACAGCTAGATCCAGACACCATCTTCCTTTTCCTGCATAAGGAGCCAAAAACCATTGCTTTTTATCAAAAATTAAAGCAGCAGGAGGCTTGGCAAAATCTCAAAGCTGTGACGCAGCAAGCAGTCTATCCACTTACGTCTGACCCTTGGCGTGAATACACAGC
Source organism: Bacillus sp. MAG717A (assembly GCF_036884855.1). NCBI lineage: Bacteria > Bacillati > Bacillota > Bacilli > Caryophanales > Bacillaceae > Bacillus > Bacillus sp. MAG717A. The sequence continues at coordinate 1,466,584 of NZ_CP145733.1, read as the reverse complement.
AGCCAGTCATCAACGAGTCATTCAGGACCTTTTATCTTTTTTTCCGTAAAAAGTCCATCGTTTGACAGATCATTGTCTATGGATAAAAGGACGAAAGACTACTACAATCTTTAATTGAGAACAATTATCAGTTAAAGGAGAAAACAAATGAAAAAATGGTTCGCATTGCTTATCCTTTGTATCATGACGATCATCGCAGCAGCCTGTGGTGCTGCAGAAAATAAACCTGCTTCAAACACAAACAAAAGCAAGTCAGCTGAAGCAGCAGAAACAAACATCAAATACTTAGATCAAACGTACAAACTCACAACACCAGTGAAACGAATCGTCATTGCTGGAAGCCTAGAATCAATGGAAGATGCAAAATTACTTGGTATCGAGCCTATTGGTGCTTCTACTGTAGGCGGCACTTTCCCTGAATTATTTAAAGACATCACAGCGAAAACAGAAGGCATCGGGGAAAAAACAGAACCGAACCTAGAAAAAATCCTAAAACTAAAACCAGATGTGATACTTGGATCAACCAAGTTCCCGCCTGCAACAATTAAAAAACTAGATAAAGTCCAAACGACGATCCCAGTATCACATGTCTCTTCCGACTGGGAAAGCAATCTATTATTACTCGGCGAACTGACTGGAAAAAGTAAAGAAGCCAAAACCATCATCTCTGATTATCAGAAAGATCTCAAACAAGCGAAAGAAACCTTGAAAGACAAAAGCAGCAACAAAACAGCTGTCATTTTACGCATTAGACAGGGCGACCTGTACGTGTACCCTGAAGACGTATACTTCAACTCTACCTTATATGGAGACTTAGGTTTTACAGCACCAAGTGATATCAAAAAAGCCAAAGCACAGGCATTGATTTCATTGGAGCGCCTAGGAGAACTCAATCCTGACTATATTTTTGTTCAGTTCTCTAAAGAGGAAAACTCATCGAATCCGAACGCATTGAAGGACTTAGAGAAAAATAAAATTTGGACAAGCCTAAAAGCTGTGAAAAATGGGCACATCAATGAAAATGCCGTTGACCCTATGCTTCAAGGAGGAACAGCACTAAGCAAGACAACCTTCCTTGATAAGGCCGTGAAATGGTTAGATCAAAACAACTAAAAAAGATGTGACGAATGACAAAGGGCTAAAATGATTTTTATTTTCAGCCCTTTGTCTTCTTTTCAGCGGAGCTTGAAAATTTGGAGGAGAGATGACACATGAACGGAACGTTTCTATATGACGAGTTTAACGGGCGTCAGCTTGATATTTACCTACCACCGGACACCTCTATTCATGTTCCAGCCGTCTTTGTACAAGATGGCTCTTCTTTGTTTAGGACACACCTGCTAGAGATCGAAAGAATGATCGAAGCCAAAACCATCTCGCCAATCATCATTGTCGGCATACATCCCTTCAATCGTCTTGACGAATATACACCATGGAAGGCGTCATCACTGCAATCTGGGTTTCCTGACTTTAAAGGCGAGGCACAGACGTATGTTTCATTTTTAGCGAATGACTTGCTCCCATATATCAAAAGAGAATATCCAGTTCAAGAGATCAGTCATGAGCATAGCCACATAGGTGCTTCATTAGGCGGGCTATTTGCTATTTATACTTTATTCATGCACCCTGATCTTTTTAAAAATATCGCATCGATCTCCGGGTCATTTTGGTATGAAGATTTTCTACCGTTTGCTAAACAACAAAGCATTCAGTGTGTGGATCACCTTGTCTATTTGTCTGTAGGCAGTGAAGAAGGGAAAGGCAAAACATCGGTTCAACAGCACATGCCGTTATTCACCAAACAACTGCATGATCTTTTATTACAGAAAGGGATGCAGGAATCGCAGCTGCACTATCACATCGAACAAGGGGAAGGTCATCATCTGAAACAATTTCAAAAAAATTTCTTATCGGCTCTAAAGTGGTTTTATCAAAAAGAACACTAATTTTTAATCAGCATGGCATAAAGCCGATATGATATATTGGAACGTATAGATTGAAAGAGGAGGGATTTGCGCATGAGACCTTTACAAATCTCAGCCGATACCGCACAAAAGCTTGCTGCATCACTCAATGTACCATTAGAACAAATTATGCATATGCCGCAGCATATCTTATTAGCTAAATTAGCGGAGCTTGAACAGAAGAAAGATCGTTCTTCTTAAAGAAATAAAGGAGTTTACATTCATGGAACAACAACTAGAAAAATCAACATTGTATCCCCGCAGTACAGGACAAACCATCCTGCTGGTTGCTGGGATTTTGCTCATTGCATTTAATCTGCGGCCTGCCATTACGTCCGTTGGCCCTGTTATCGGCGCGATTCGTTCCGATTTACAGCTTTCAAATGGACTGGCAGGTTTTCTTACGACATTACCACTGCTTTCATTCGCATTGCTTTCTCCAATTGCACCTAAAATCGGAAAACGCCTTGGCAATGAACGAACCCTCTGGCTTGGACTTGCTGTCCTTCTCTTTGGGATTGTGATTCGCTCGTTTGGCACCATCACCTTCTTAATGATTGGAACGGCGCTAGTCGGCGTCGGAATTGCGATTTGTAATGTGCTCTTACCGGGGCTTGTGAAGCATAAATTTCCTGCACATGCAGGTTTGATGACAAGTGTATACACGACTTCAATGTCCGTCTTCGCTGCACTTGCATCAGGTGTCAGTGTTCCGCTCAGTCATACGATGCCTGGCGGCTGGAATACATCATTCCTTATATGGGCTGGACTTGCCCTTCTCGCCATGATGGTTTGGGCGCCGCAGCTTCTTCATCAGAATACAGCGGCCGTCAAAACCATTTCTCTTACAGAGCAGCCAATATGGCGCTCACGTGTCGCATGGCAAGTGACCTTTTTTATGGGCTTGCAATCATTCCTTTTCTATAGCAGCATCGCTTGGTTTCCTGATATCTTAACATCACATGGAATGAACCTGTCGACAGCTGGCTGGATGCTGTCCATTATGCAGTTCGCTGGTCTGCCATCCACCTTCTTAACGCCCGTTCTTGCAGAAAAATTAAAAACGCAAAGACCGCTTGTCGCCGGCCTTGTCCTTGTGTATTTACTCGGCATGATTGGACTTCTTCTCGGAGGATCGACACCTATTCTTGTCATCTCTGTCCTATTGATCGGCATTGGACAAGGTGCTAGTATCAGTCTAGCGCTCACCTTCATTGGATTGCGCACAAGACATATGGAACAAGCAGCTGCCCTCTCTGGAATGGCGCAGTCACTCGGTTATTTATTAGCCGCTGTTGGTCCATTCATGATCGGTATCCTTTTTGATTTCACACATACATGGACACCAGCAATTATCATCTTTATCATCATCCTATTTTTCATGTTTTTATCCGGTATGCGTGCCGGACGCAGCGTCTATATTTCAGATCCTTCATAAAAAAGAACCCGCCTCCTCGTGAGACGGGTTCTTTTCTGCTTATGCCTGCTCTGTCACATGTACCTTTAACGTTGCTTGTACCTCTGGATGAAGCTTTACCGGTACATTTGTATAACCTAACGCACGGATGGCATCATTCAGCTCGATTTTGCGCTTATCAAGTTTAATTTGATGATCTTTTTGCAATTTATCAGCGATTTGTTTGCTTGTAATGGAGCCAAACAAACGGCCGCCTTCACCTGATTTTGCAGTGAGTTCCACTGTTAACGCCTCAAGTGTTTCTTTTAATTGTTTTGCTTGTTCAAGCTCTTGGATGGCATTCTTTTTCTCTTTGTTTTTCTGCCCTTCCAATGCACTTAGGTTCGTTGGAGTTGCTTCAACAGCTAACCCTTGTTTGATGAGAAAGTTGTGAGCGTATCCGTCAGCTACATTCTTGACTTCGCCTTTTTTCCCTTTGCCTTTTACGTCTTTTAGAAAGATGACTTTCATCTTTGAACCCCTCCTTCGAAATATTCGTCTATGGCAGCCTTTAACTTCCCTACCGCTTCTTCAATGGTTATACCATAAATCTGGGTAGCAGCGTTAGTTAAATGACCGCCGCCGTCTAGTGCTTCCATAATAATTTGAACGTTGATATCCCCTAATGATCTGGCACTAATGCATACCGTATCGTCATCTCGTCTAGCGACAGCAAATGACGCTTCTACCTCACTCATTGACAACAGTGAATCAGCCGTCTGGGCAATCGTTATTTGATCATAATACTCCGACCTATCAGACGGTAATGAAGCAATGGCTACCTGATTTTGATACAGCTCTGTATGCTGAATGAGTTTTGCCCGTTTGATGTAATGATCGACTGTTTCTTTTAAAAACTTTTGCACAAGGACAGGATCTGCTCCCTTTGCACGAAGGTAAGATGCTGCATCGAACGTTCTTGACCCCGTTCTCAGAGAGAAACTCTTCGTATCCACGATGATCCCAGCAAGAAGCGCAGTCGCCTCAATCATGTTAATCCGCAATTTCTTCGGCTGATACTCTAAGAGCTCTGTCACAAGCTCTGCTGTAGATGAAGCATACGGCTCCATATAAACAAGTAAAGGATCACGGATAAATTCCTCGCCTCGTCTATGATGGTCAATGACCACGACGTTTTCAATCTTATTCAGTAGTCGTTCCTCCATGACGAGAGACGGTTTATGTGTATCCACGACGACAAGCAATGTGTCATCCTTTGCAAGCTCCATTGCTTCCTCTGGCGTGATAAAACGTGACCAAAGCTCTTCATAATTTTTAATTTCACTAATTAAGCGTTGAACACTGTCGCCAATCTGGTTGGCATCAATGACAATATAGCCTTCTTTTCCATTGGCCTGAGCGACCTTTAAAATCCCGATGGATGCACCGATTGAGTCCATGTCTGGGAACTTATGACCCATGATCATGACATTACCGCTTTCAGATACAATTTCCTTTAAAGCATGAGAAATGACCCGTGCGCGTACGCGTGTCCGTTTCTCCATTGGGTTCGTTTTTCCACCGTAGAACTTCACTTTTCCATTCGGCTGTTTAATGGCGACCTGATCCCCGCCTCGTCCGAGGGCAAGGTCAAGACTCGACTGTGCTAGTGCTCCAAGCTCTTTCAAAGAAGGAACGGACGCACCAATCCCGATACTCAAAGTAAGCGTAGCACTATGTGCCCCTGTTTTCTCACGGACCTCGTCTAAAATGGAGAATTTCGACGCCTCAAGCTCAGCTAAAATGCTCTCATTTAGGACCGCCATAAATCGTTCAGACGAAATTCTCTTCAGGAAAATTCCGTATTCTTGTGCCCAATTGTTTAAAAGAGACGTCACTTCACTATTAATCGCGCTACGCACTTGATCATCAAGGCCCTGCGTGACATCGTCGTAGTTGTCTAAAAAGATATAAGATAAAACCGTTCGTTCATTTTCGTACTGTCGTTCAATCTGCACCTGTTCCGTGACATCAAAGAAATATAAAAGGCGCTCTGATCGTTTAATAATGACTTTGAATTTCCGGTCATTCAGCGTTACATTTTCGGTCTCTACCTCTTGTTTAATAAGAGGCACAATGGACTCAAATGTATCGTACAAGGATCTGCCGACAAGTGTGCTTTCATGAAAGCACGAAGCGAGAAATGGATTCGTCCATTCGATATAATACTGGTCATTAAACAGCATAATACCAATCGGCATCTCCATTAATGCTTCTTCTCCAACCTTTTTGACTCGATAGGATAATGTTGAAATATATGAATCAATCTCTTTCTGCACTTGCGTATCTGCCCACTTTAAGAAGTAGAGCACACCTGCAAGGACGAAAAGACCAACCGCTCCTATGATCCAATTAAAATAAAGGTTGAGGAGGACTGTGACCACCGCAAGAACAATTAACACGAAGATCGGATACTTGATGACAGGTTTTCTATAGAAGCTTGGCACTGATATCAACTCCTCAACATTCAGAGTGAATTATTTGTTTTTTACTTTTTCTCTTAAATCAAAGCCTATGTCAGCAATCCCTATAATTCGCACAATCACACCGATCGGCGGAAAGAAAACCGTTAACACGACAGCGAAAATGGGTACGGCTTTTGAGATGTTTTTTTCGTGGCAATAATAGAAGAGAAAAGAAAATCCCTGAATAAGCACCAGTATAAATAAAATTTGAAACGCACTCGTTTGAACGAGCCATAAAAAGCTGCCTTTTTCCGTCTGAATCAGCATCAAAAGCAATGTGAGTAAATAATACCATACCATGCTTTTTGGCAGCCGCATATCCTTAAATTTCTTCAAAGCCGGCATGTCTGAAACAAACCGTTTGAGCAAAGGCCGCACGAACCAATGATTCACAAAAGCCATCAAAGTAACAGCGATCAAAAGCGCTACAGGTAAAGCACTTAATGCCATATCCTGCATCTCTTTAAACTGTTTGAGCTGTTTGGCTATGTCCTTTTCAGAAGCCCCGGATTGCTTTAAAACACTCTCTACCATCGGCATCATTTGCTCAATCGACTCTTTCGCCATATTCATGATATCGATTTGAAAGAGCTGAACACTGACAACAAAGGAGATGAGAAAACTGAATAAATAAATCAGCGCACCTGTAATGATGGCATTCCCAGGCTGCCTTCTGCTGTAGAAAGAACCCATGCCTAATCCGACAGCAATCAGAATAGGTGCACTCATGAGTCCAGCCATAGACCCAATTAAAAAGCTGATCACTATGCCAATAGCGCCAGCAGCAATTCCTTTTTTCAAGCCGTGCCTGATTGTATAGAGGATGATCGGAATCGGAGCAGCTAGAAAGAAAATAATGGATAATAGCGGCACATACAAATAAAACAGCATCATGACCGAGAAAATACTCATCATGATTGCGCCCTCTACTAACGCTTTTGTTTGTTTCACACCTTCACCTCTATCCAATCCTTTTGTCTATATCTTGCTCAATGTGTACTTCTATGTATACGTACGATGTAAGCTCCATCATGTCTTGCCCCAACCTTTATTTTACCATAGCGGCAAATCTCAAGTAAAATGCAGGCTATTCTGGGAGCGTTTCACGTGGAACACCGATATGGAATCGTACATGCAAGTTTTCAAACAGCATGTTACAATTTTTAAGATAATTCTTAGCTATAAACCCTGAATTCAAGGTCAAAAGCTGTTAGAATAGAAACATCATCAATAAAAGTAAGAAGGAGAATTCACATGGGAAAAACACTCGTATTCGGACACAAAAATCCTGACACAGACACGATTTGTTCTGCTATTGCTTACGCTGATTTGAAAAACAAAATCGGCACTGAGGCAGAAGCCGTCAGACTTGGAGAAATCAATGGAGAAACACAATACGCATTAGATTTCTTTAAACAAGAAGCACCTCGTTTCATTGAAACGGCTGCAAATGAAACAAAGCAAGTCATTCTTGTCGATCATAACGAATTCCAGCAAAGTGTAAGCGATATTGATCAAGTACAAGTAACTGAGGTCATTGACCATCACCGTATTGCCAACTTTGAAACAAGTGAACCTCTTTACTATCGTGCTGAGCCTGTAGGCTGTACAGCAACGATCTTAAACAAAATGTATAAAGAAAACCAAGTGACGATTGAAAAGGAAATCGCTGGTTTGCTTTTATCTGCGATCATTTCTGATTCCTTACTATTCAAATCCCCAACATGCACACAGCAAGATATTGATGCTGCGCATGAGCTTGCAAAAATCGCAGGGGTAGATCCAGAAGTTTATGGCCTAGACATGCTGAAAGCAGGCGCTGATCTAAGCCAAAAAACAGTTCAAGAATTAATTACACTTGATGCAAAAGAATTCGCACTAGGCAAAAGCAAAGTGGAAATTGCGCAAGTCAATACAGTAGATATCGCTGAAGTGACAGCAAGACAGGCTGACATTGAAGCGAAAATCAATGAAGTCATTGCAGCAAAAGGTCTTGATCTATTTGTTTTAGTCATCACAGACATTTTAGAAAATGACTCCCTTGCTCTTGCACTCGGTGCAGAAGCAGCAAAAGTAGAAAAAGCATTTAACGTCACGCTTGAAAACAACACAGCTTTACTAAAAGGTGTTGTATCAAGAAAGAAACAAGTCGTACCTGCATTGACAGACGCACTTTCTTAATAAAACACGACAAGACTGCTGAATCATTCAGCAGTCTTTTTTGTCTGTCTTCTTTTTAATGAATGTACGTATCACTAACGAGAATATCCTTTAGCACGCTTGTTGGAATCGTAAATTCAACAACACCCATGTAGCCAGGCGCCACATCATATTCATTAAAGGAAATCACAAGCTTCCCTTTTGAATTGATATAGAAGTTTTGATCCGGCTTAATTTTCTTAAATGGATCCGCCATATCTTGCTTGCCAATCCAATACATTTTGTTTGAATCCTCTTTCATCTGTTTCTTCATTTGTTCTTTAATATTTTCACTAATCACATCAATATAACGTTCATCTTTAAACAGACTTGGTAATGTAATGAGGACATGATTTTTCTTATCCACCGTATCATATGTCATTTCCTCTGCCGCAGAAGCCTGAGTCGTCACCTTGTATCGGCCTAGTGAAAGGATTTGATCATTGTTCGTTCTCACTTCATAACCGCTCTCAACACTTAAATGACCATTTTTATAACCCTTTGTTTCCTTTTCAAAATCTTGATACAGCTTTTTGTTTTCAGCTAAATATTTTTGATTCAGGCTGTCTTGTAATGTTTCGTCCCCAAGTCCTGAAACGTGTGGTGTTTTAAGATCAATATTCGTTCCTTGATCGCTCTTTTTAAATTCTGTAAACGTTACGACTTTCACCAGCTCGCCAATGATAGGTACTTCTGAAATCGCTCTTGCTGCCTGTGGACTGACATTAACAGTTGTGACAAAAAGAGCAGCCGCTGCAACAAGTCCGATGGTCCATTGCTGAAAATGAGGTTTTTTGTTTTTTCTTTTTAACGTTCGTTCAATCATCGCATCATATTCCGGTGGAATAGGGATTTCTAAATATTCATCTTTTAAATGTTCCAAATACTTATCCATTTATATTTCCTCCTGTGATAATTCTACTTTTAAAAGCCGCAGCGCCTTATATAATCTTGTTTTAATGGTGTTTTCATTTTCATCGAGAATCTGGGCGATGTCCTCTAATTTTAAATCTTCAAAGAATCTCAAAATAATGATGACTCGATACATCTCAGGCAAATCCTCTATAGCCCGTTTGACGTCTTGATCCTCGTATACATCTGATTCGCCCTGTGATAAGAATTCAAGCGTATCATCATCTGTCACCTGCACCCGCTTCTTCTTTCGTAAAAAGTCTAGGGCAGCGTTCACCACGATTTTATAAAACCAGCTATGCATCTTGCTCGCATCCTCTAATCGATGAACAGATTTGAGTGCTTTATGAATAGCCTCCTGAACAACATCCATAGCATCTTCCGGGTTTTTGACATAACTATAGGACAACCGATAAAAACTGTGTTTATGCTCCATGACGTAATCCGCAAATTGATCGTCTATTTTTCGTTTCTTCATTTTACAAAGAGCTCCTTTATCTTAAATGCGCATCTGTTATTTCTTACATTGGATAGACGCGCGCCTTTTAAAAATAGTTTGCGCTCGGTTATTTTTTTAACATGTCATCGCATTTACATTCCTATACAAAAAGAGCGAACCTGATGGGTTCACTCTTTCCAAGCGGATAGTGTTTGATGGACAAACTGTTTTAGTGGAGAAAGCGGATGAATGATAGGAACTCCTGTCTCCCGCTCCATCTGCTGTGCCGCATGAACCATCGAAAGCTGCATCACACAAATATCTCTGCCTTTTTGCTTCATACATTTTCTCAGCTGCTCCATGATTTGTTCATCATAGGCTTGCATATCACCGTTTAGGCAAAGATGAAAGACATCCTCCATCACAACCATTTCTACTTCAACCTGTTTGCCCCGCTCTTTTGCATATGAATCAAGCCGCTGCATCGTTCCCTCCACTGTATCTGGGTTGGAAAACACAAGCTGAAGAGGCCCTTTTTTCTCACAAATCAGCTCAAATAACGGTTCATCGATCGGAACAATCGGTTGTTTAAAGAGGTGCTGCTGATCACCTAGAGCAGCAATGTATTGTGTACACGTAAGCAGAATGAGGTCAGCTTCACTTTCTTGTTTTAATCTGTTGATAGCATACGTTTGCTGCTTGTGTTGATCAAATGCAGGATCTTGTGTAGCGCGTTCTATAAATGATGAATCGACTGTGTAATGCAAATCAACATCTGTATCACCAAAAACATCTTCTATATATGACTGATTGGATGGATGGGCGTGAAGGCAGTGTAATCGAATCATCAGGCTCTCTCCTCGTGAAAGTTTTCAATCATTATATCAATCCTTGTATGAAATAGGGAGCAACATGACCATATTGTTAAGGAGATATTGAAGGAGGGATTCGAATTGAAAGAAGATCAACAGCCTAAACCATCTTCAGATTCAGAAGAAACCTTAACGAATCGGCAAGGTCATCCCGTCACAGACAATCAAAATATGAGAACTGTTGGGAATAGAGGACCCACTACGCTTGAAAACTACGATTTCCTAGAGAAAATCAGTCATTTTGATCGTGAACGCATTCCTGAACGTGTTGTGCATGCACGTGGTGCCGGAGCTCACGGTTATTTTGAAGCCTATGGCACATTCGGCGATGAACCGATCTCCACCTATACGAGAGCGAAATTGTTTCAGGAAAAAGGGAAAAAGACGCCTGTTTTCGTACGTTTTTCTTCTGTGATTCACGGCGGGCATTCGCCAGAAACATTACGCGATCCGAGAGGATTTGCGATTAAATTTTACACAGAAGAAGGCAACTGGGATCTCGTTGGAAACAACCTGAAAATTTTCTTTATCAGAGATGCGTTGAAATTCCCTGATTTGGTTCATGCCTTCAAGCCTGACCCCGTCACCAATCGTCAGGACGGCGAGCGCATATTTGATTTTGTCTCACAATCACCTGAAGCGACACACATGGTGACTTTTCTTTTCTCACCTTGGGGCATTCCAGCGACATACCGCCACATGCAAGGCTCAGGTGTCCATGCGTACAAATGGGTAAATCATGAAGGAAAAGCGGTGCTAGTTAAATATCATTTTGAACCGAAACAAGGCATTCGCAATCTGACCCAAGAACAGGCGCAAGCGATTCAGGGAGAAAATTTTAACCATGCCACACAGGATTTATATGAAGCCATTGAGCAAGGAGATTTTCCTGAATGGGAGGTATATGCACAGATCATGGAAGATGATGCCCACCCTCACCTCGACTTTGATCCGCTTGATCCGACAAAGCTTTGGTACAAGGAAGACTATCCATGGAAACCAATCGGACGGATGGTATTAAACAAAAATCCTGAAAACTATTTCGCAGAAGTCGAGCAGGTTGCCTTTGGGACTGGTGTACTCGTAGATGGTTTGGATTTCTCAGATGATAAATTGCTTCAAGGCCGTACCTTCTCCTACTCTGACACGCAGCGATATCGTGTAGGACCAAACTATTTACAGCTGCCGATCAATGCACCGAAAAAGCATGTCGCCACCAATCAGAGAGACGGCCAAATGGAATACCATGTCGATCAAGGCAAAGGGCAAAATCCCCATGTGAATTATGAACCATCGATCCTCGGGGGATTAAAAGAAGCCAAACAGGATGGAAAGGATCATACGCCTTTTGTAGAGGGTGAAGTCAAACGAGAAGCCATTGACCGACCAAACAACTTCGGACAAGCGGGAGAAACGTATCGCCGTTTTAATGATTGGGAGCGAGAGGAACTGATTAAGAACTTAGTCAACACCCTTGCGACATGTCAAAAGGACATTCAAGACCAAATGATCGAAAACTTTACAAAAGCAGACCCTGATTACGGAAAGCGTGTCGCTGACGGCTTAAAAGCCTATAAACAAGAGCAGCCAAGCGGACCTATCGGCTCTACAGGCGCTGCTCAAGCCGTGGACGAAGCCATCAACAACAGCACACCATCAGATCCTTATTAATGAAAAAAGAATGCAGCGGCGAGGCTGCATTCTTTTTGTATTACATCTATTAAGCGTTTTGACCTTTTTTGATCCATTCTGCCACATTCACTGTACGTTTTGCCTGATGTTTCACAGCTGCTTCTGCATCCTCTTGGATTTTTCCATTTTGGTCAACAGTCACACTCACACCGTAAGGGTTGCCCCCTGCACCGTATAAGGAATCATCTGTGTATCCAGGAGCGGCAATAATTGCTCCCCAGTGGAACATTGTCGTATAAAGGCTGAGAACCGTCTGCTCCTGTCCGCCATTTGCATTTTGAGCTGAAGTCATCGCACTGACTGCTTTGTTTGCCAATTTACCTTGGAACCACAAGCCGCCTGTCGTATCTAAGAACTGCTTCATTTGAGCTGGCAGGTTACCGAAACGTGTCGGCATGCTAAAGATGATGGCATCTGCCCACTCTAAATCACTTAATTGAACCTCTGGCACATCCTTAGTTTCGTCTAAATGTGCTTTCCATGCTGGATTTGAAGCTACAACTGCTTCTGGTGCCAATTCAGCAACCTTTAATACCTTAACTTCTGCGCCAGCTTCTTTTGCTCCAGCTTCAGCCCATTTCGCCATCTGATAGTTTGTACCTGTTGAACTATAATAAATAATCGCTAATTTTACGTTTTCCATTTGATCCATCTCCTTTTGTTTGTTTTGCCCAAAAAGCTTCTGTAAAAATCCCACCTGTATACCCCACCTTATTTAAAATTGACGACGATACCATAAAGCTGCAGCATCGACTTCTTCTCTCGTTAGCTGATGTCCGCGATTTTCCCAATGAAGTGTAACCGATGCGCCTGCACCCTGCAGCAATTGCTCCAGCTCCTGCGATTCCTCTGGACGGCACATTGGGTCATTTTCACCAGCTGCTATAAAGACTTGTTTCCCCGCTAATGAAGGCAATGAAACCCCGCGTCTTGGAACCATTGGATGATGCAGGATGGCTCCTTTTAAAGCATCCCCATAATGGAATAACAAGCTTCCAGCAATGTTCGCCCCATTGGAATATCCGATTGCCACCACATTGTGACGATCAAACCCATATTCATCGGCTGCTTCTCCGATAAATGTATACAGCTCCTCTGTACGCTCAATTAAATCCTGCTCATCAAATACACCCTCTGCCAAACGTCTAAAGAAACGCGGCATGCCGTTTTCTAATACATTTCCTCTCACACTAAGAACAGATGCATCAGAGTCTACTAAATCTGCAAGCGGCAATAAATCTTCTTCCGTCCCGCCAGTCCCATGCAGTAATAACAGGACAGGTCTTTGTTCATTCTTTCCTTTTCGAAAAAGATGCTTCATCATGAATCTCCTTTCCCTTTAACTTCTCTCACTTCAATTGGCAGTACAATTTGTTCAATCTGACTGCGCTGTGCCTCATATTGCGGTGGCAGTTTCAATGCTTCACCCATTGTTTCCACTGATTCGTCATGTGCAAACCCTGGAGGATCAGTGGCAATCTCAAATAAGATGCCCCCAAGTTCTCTAAAATAAATGGCATTGAAGTAATTTCGGTCTTGCACCGGTGTCACTTGATACCCACTTTGTGCAATATGTCTTTGCCAATCTAATTGGTCCTGATCATCTGTTGCTCTCCATGCAATATGGTGCACAACTCCAACACCCATACGTCCTCGTGGAACAGGTGTGATGTTCACATCAATGACATTGCCTATTTCGCCAAACGAACGGAATCTCACATAGTCTCCTTCTGCTCCGACTCTTTCAAGTCCCATCGTTTGCTCTAGCAGCTGCATTGTTTGTTCCGGCTGCGAAGTTAATAAAACAGCTCCGCCAAATCCTTTAATCGCTACATCTGGTGTGACACCGTTAAATGTCCACTCGTTTTGCTTTCCTTCCGCACGCTCTACTAGCTCAATCAATAAGCCGTGTGGATCTTCAAATGAGAGAAAAGCTTCACCAAAACGTTCAACCATTTCATAAGAAACATTAAACTGCTCAAGACGATCCTTCCAGAAAGAGAAAGCGCCTGTCGGTACGACATATGTCGTCACGCCCACTTGACCTGCACCAATTTGACCTTTTTGTGCTCCCGGCCAAGGGAAAAATGTAATAATGGTCCCTGGAGAGCCGCCTTCATTTCCAAAATATAAATGGTATGTGCCCGGATCATCAAAATTCACGGTCTTCTTCACGAGACGAAGCCCTAAAACACCTGCATAAAAATCAACGTTCTCCTGAGGATGACCCACAATAGCTGTAATATGGTGAATTCCTTCTGTTTTTTTCACTTCTAATGACCTCCTAATCATGAAGTAATAAACCTCTATTCATTATGTCTTTACTGACGTCTTTATATTATCTCGAATTCGAGATATTAGATCAAAAAAATATATTTATCTCGAATTAAGGATATGATGTTTTTAAGTAAATGTCAATGATTTTTGTTTTTTCTTTTAAAAAAGCAGAGCTGCTTTGCCTTAAACAGCCCTGCTTTGCCTTGATTATTGCAGCAATTTTTTCTTTTTTAAATAGGCTTTCGCTACCTGAAATGCATCCTTCCCCTTCACATTGACTTCAAAATTCATTTCTCTCATCTCATCGTCTGTGATTTGCCCCGCAAGTTTATTGAGAGAGGTCTCAATCTCAGGGAATTCAGTTAATGTCTCCTGCCTGAGCAGCGGTGCTCCTTGATATGGCGGGAAAACATGCTGATCATCATCAAGCACCTTTAATTTGTATTGTCTCAATTCACTATCTGTCGAATACGCATCGACTAAATTGATATCCCCTTTTTGAATCGCTCGATACCGAAGCTTCGGCTCCATCGTCACGACATCGTTAAAGGAAAATTGATAGGCTTTTTGAATGCCTCGATACCCATCCTGACGATCAGAAAACTCTAAGGTGAATCCAGCTTTTATGCGGTTTTTGATCTTACCTAGATCTGAAATGTTAGACACCTCATATTGATCAGCCAGTGACTGCGGCACGGCTAAAGCATACGTATTGTTGTATGCCATGGGCTCAAGAAGGCGGAGCTGAAAGGATGATTCTAATCCGCGCCGAGCTTGCTCATACACTTTTCTTTTATCTGTGCTTTTTGCTGTTTCCTTGAGGAATTCAGAAATCGCTGTACCCGTAAACTCAGGATAAATGTCAATATCACCAGAGCGTAAAGCCTGGAAAACAAAGGACGTCTTGCCAAGACCGGGCTTTAGGTTCACTTGAATATCTGTATCCTGTTCAATTAAAAGCTTATACATCGAAATCAAAATCTCAGGCTCTGAACCTAACTTCCCGCCAATGGTGATTTCTTTCTTTTCTTGCTGAAACAGCAAGGGGGAAGCGACAACTGCTCCTGCAATCAAAGCAAAAACAGTCACAGAGATCACCGTCTTTTTAAAGGAAATTTTCTCAAAGGTTCGCAGCACCACATCAAATAAGAGTGCGAGTAAGGCAGCTGGTATCGCGCCAATGACAATGAGCGACATATCATTTCGATCAATTCCCAGCAGGATTAAGCTTCCTAATCCCCCAGCCCCGATCAGTGCTGCCAGAGTGGCGGTTCCCACAATGAGAACCATCCCGGTTCGGATACCCGCCATGATCACTGGCATCGCAAGAGGTAGCTCCACCTTTAATAACCGTTTGCGATGATTCATCCCCATAGCAAGCGCTGCTTCTCTCAGGGAAGGATCAACCTCCTGAATGCCTGTATATGTATTTCTTAAAATAGGGAGTAAGGCATAGACCACAAGCGCAATAATGGCAGGCACTTGCCCAATCCCCACGAGAGGAATCAGCAAGCCAAGCAGTGCAAGCGACGGAATTGTTTGCAAGACAGCCGTCACCCCGATGACCCACTCCGCTAGCTTTGGAACCCTTGTTAAATAGATACCTAATGGAATGGCAATCAAAATCGCTAAAAATAAAGCGATAAAAGAAATTTGAATATGCTCAAGTAAGGCGTGTCCCAATTGTTCTTTTCGTTCCCATAACACACGAGTCCAATCATTCATGTGAATCGCCCCTCTCTCTAGGAGAATCAGCTAAAAACTGAATCACTGCTTGACGGTTCACTAGTCCTATCCGATCTCCATTCTTTTCTACAGCCAATTCCTCGTGCCTTGCCAATTGAGATAAGACTTCATCCAGTGTGGCATGTGCTGAGACCGCCTCAAAGGATAAAAGAGCTTCGTGAGCCATCGGTTGCGCCAAGTTTTCCAGCTCAAATGCTTGATGTCCTACATGATGGGCAGCCCCTGAGACAAACTCCTGTACAAAGGCATTGGCTGGTTGCTGAACCAATTCCTCAGGACGTCCGATCTGCACTACTTTTCCTTCATTCATCACACAAATTCGATCACCCAGCTTCATAGCTTCCTGCATATCATGCGTCACAAAAACAATGGTTTTTTGAATACGGCGCTGCAAATCAAGTAGATCATCCTGCAATTTCTCCCTCGTTAGTGGATCTAACGCACTAAAAGGTTCATCCATCAGGACAATCTCAGGATCAGCTGCAAGTGCCCGTGCCACACCGACACGTTGCTGCTGCCCACCAGAAAGCTCTGCTGGCTTTCGATGTCGATACATAGCAGGATTAAGCCCGACCATCAACATGAGTTCATCAACACGCTGATCGGTCTCATTCCGGCTCCATTGCTTAAGCTCTGGCACCACAGCAATATTTTCTTCTATGGTCATATGAGGAAAAAGCGCAATTTGCTGCAGAACATAACCGATATCCCAGCGCAGCTCATACATATCATAATCACTTATTTTTTGACCTTTTATGTAAATCTCACCTTCTGTTGAAGTAATGAGACGATTGATCATTTTCAATGTCGTCGTTTTCCCGCTGCCACTAGGTCCAATCAATACAAAAAACTCACCTTGCTGAATCTCCAAATCAACAGATTGAACGGCATAGCGCTCATCAGAAAATTGCATCGATACCTTTTTAAATTCAATCATCTTCCCACGCCCTGACTACAATTATTTTCTAGACTACCAATATGACAGATCAACCTCATATTTGTATAGAATAAACTGTCACTTTTACATACTTCCCCTTCACATTGACTTAATAATTCGATTCTCTAATATTTTGTTAATAATATTCCATCTAGTGTGTATTCCTTTTTAGTGTTTACTGGTAAAATTCTTATAAAAGATATTTCTTGGGGGAGAAACAATGACTAATACCTGCCCATACTGTGGCACAAAACTAAATATAGAAACGGATTTCTTCTTTTGTGATTTTTGCGATATGAATTTACCACTAGATCAGATTCAAAAAGACGGAGAAAGAATCCAGATAATAAATAGAGAAATCAATTCTGCCTATCTTAATATGACAACTCCAGAATTGATGACATTTTCAACATGGGAACTGATACTTCTTCTAAAAGAGGCTAGAAAAACAAGAGCATTCTTTTTTGAGCCTAATACTCGCAAAAATACACAGAAGGGAGAAGATGAACAATTTAAACTATCCACCAAAAAAATGTATGTAATTGAAAATATACTGAAGATACGGCTAGGTTATATCCCAGCAAATCTAAATCAATCTTTCCTCAACAGATATAACAAAAATATAGAAAACCCTAAATATAAAACAAAAATGCTAATATGGGAAACCTAATTAATATATTTTCACTTGAGCAGTTTAAATTTTTAATATCTATTTTATTTAATAAAAAAAGCGAAGAGCTCGGGGCTCTCCGCTTTTTAAGTCAACGACTTACTCACCAGTAACGTATGGAAGTAATGCCATTTGACGTGATCTTTTGATCGCTAATGTCAATTTACGTTGATACTTAGCGCTAGTTCCTGTTACACGACGAGGTAAAATTTTACCACGCTCAGAAACAAACTTTCTAAGAAGATCAACATCTTTGTAATCGATGTGCGTGATACCGTTAGAAGTAAAGAAACATACTTTACGACGTTTCGCACGACCGCCTCTGCGTCCACCTGCCATTTGTTTTCACACCTTTCCTTTAGTCATTTTTTCAGATCAATTAGAATGGCAAATCATCATCGGAGATGTCAATCGGTTTACCATCGTTCGCAAATGGGTCATCATTGAAGCTATTTCCCTGATTACGATTTTGGTTGTTTTGATTGCCATATGGATTTTGACTTGGTTCATTTCCAAATGGATTCTGATCATTTTGGCTCCCGCCATAATACTGGCCTCCGCTATTGCCACCGCCGCTGTATCCACCTGAACCAGCACCGCCGCTCTTAGGCTCAAGAAATTGAACACTTTCAGCTTGAACCTCTGTCACGAAGACACGCTGTCCTTGCTGATTTTCATAGTTTCTTGTCTGCAAACGACCGTCTACACCGGCAAGACTTCCTTTTTTCAAGAAATTAGCCACGTTCTCGGCTTGTCTTCTCCAAGTAACACAGTTAATGAAATCGGCTTCACGCTCTCCAGATTGATTCGTAAACGTACGATTCACAGCTAGAGTAAACGTGGCTACAGCCGCACCATTAGGCGTGTAGCGAAGCTCAGGGTCTTTTGTTAGTCTTCCGACCAATACAACACGGTTTAGCATATTGAAAGACCACCTTTAAATATATATTTCAATGATTTATACTTCTTCTTTAACAACAATGTGGCGAATGATATCGTCACTGATCTTAGCTAAGCGGTCAAATTCTTGAACTGCTGCAGCGTCAGATTGAACGTTTACGATTTGGTAGAAAC
Organism: Bacillus sp. MAG717A; assembly: GCF_036884855.1. Lineage (NCBI taxonomy): Bacteria > Bacillati > Bacillota > Bacilli > Caryophanales > Bacillaceae > Bacillus > Bacillus sp. MAG717A. The sequence goes on along the minus strand of NZ_CP145733.1, from coordinate 1,447,881 downwards.
CGTCACGGAAATCGTTGATTTCGTATGCAAGACGACGTTTACCCCAATCCTTTGTTCCAGTGATCTCCGCACCGTTAGAAGTTAACACGTTATTGAAACGCTCGATAACTGCTTTTTTAGCTTCATCGTCAACTGTTGGGCGGATGATGTACATAACTTCGTACTTTCTCATCTGATTGCACCTCCTTTTGGTCTAAGCGGCCCTAAACGGGCAAGGAGCAATAAATTATATTACTCACAATTGTATATTATAACAAATCACTTGGCCTATGACAAGAACCTATACGTTAAAACGGAAATGAATGACGTCTCCATCTTTCACTACATATTCTTTACCTTCTAGACGAACTTTTCCTGCTTCTTTAGCAGCAGACATACTTCCGCCAGCTAGTAAATCCTCATACGCAACCGTTTCAGCACGAATAAATCCACGCTCGAAGTCTGTGTGGATGATTCCAGCACATTCTGGCGCTTTCATTCCTTTTTTAAATGTCCAAGCACGTACCTCTTGCTCACCTGCTGTGAAATACGTAGCTAATCCTAGAAGAGAATAAGATGCTCTAATTAGCTGATCAAGCCCTGACTCATTAATACCAAGCTCTTCAAGGAACATTTGCTTCTCTTCTCCTTCAAGCTCTGCAATTTCAGACTCGATCTTCGCACAAACGACGATGACTTCAGCATTTTCACCAGAAGCAAACTCACGGATTTGCTGAACATATTCGTTGCCGTCATGATCCGCTACTTCATCCTCACTCACATTTGCTACATAAAGAACTGGTTTAGATGTGAGTAAATGAAGCTGTTTCACAAGCTTTTGCTGCTCATCTGTAAATTCAACCGATCTAGCAGATTTTCCAGCTTCAAATGCGTCCTTCAGCTTTTCCAAAATATCAAATTCAGCTACAGCTTCCTTGTCTTTTTGCTTCGCAAGCTTACTCACACGAGTTAAACGCTTTTCAACCGTTTCTAAATCAGCCAAAATCAATTCTAAATTAATCGTTTCAATATCTGACACTGGGTCAACTTTACCTGATACGTGTGTAATGTTGTCATCTGCAAAAGCTCTGACCACGTGACAAATCGCATCTACTTGACGAATATGAGAAAGGAATTTATTCCCTAAACCTTCACCTTTAGATGCACCTTTGACAATACCCGCAATATCAGTGAATTCGAAAGCAGTGGGAACTGTCTTTTTCGGCTGCACTAATTCTGTTAGCTTTTGTAAACGCTCGTCTGGAACTTCTACAATTCCGACGTTTGGATCAATGGTACAAAACGGATAGTTAGCAGACTCCGCTCCAGCCTGTGTAATTGCATTAAATAGCGTTGACTTCCCGACGTTAGGTAAGCCAACAATACCAGCTGTTAAAGCCATTCTTTCATCTCCTCTATATCAAACGTGCTCGTTATACTGCGTAATATGAACCTAGAGCAATTATAAGTAGGTTTACATGAAAAGACAAGCTAACCATCATGCATTTTCAATAGAAGAAACATCGTAAAAAAGAATAAATCAATGCTTCAAAACGGGAAATTGCACCTGGCTTTGCTGTAGAAAAGACAAATTTAATAAAAAAAGCATGAGGCCTACTTAAGCAGTTGGCTCCTCATGCTTGACGAGAATTTTCTTCATTTTTCGTTCAAAATCTCTTCTTGGGATCATCACGCTGTGTCCGCAGCCTTCACATTTAATACGGATATCCATGCCCAAACGAATGACCTTCCACCGATTGGCACCACATGGATGGGGCTTTTTCATTTCAACAACATCATGTAACCCAAACGCTTTGTCTGCCATCAGCCTTCACCTCTCTTGCTCATTTCATTGAATCTATTGTACAAAAAAACGGCGATGGAGGGCAATGCACAAAACAAAGAGTCTCTTTCAATCGTTCATCCTATTCTTTTTTAGAGAAAAAACCCTTCTTTTAGATCATTTTATTTGTGACCAATAGTTACTTAAACTCCGCTTTTTTTCAATATTGTCACAAACACTGTAGGTCAAAAGGTTTTTATTGGTAGAACGCGGTGGTTTTTCCATATTTTTTGATTTATGATATCTGCATAAATGTTATGTGAGGGAGCAGGTACGATGGTCAATCGAAAGGATATATTAACTGATAAAGAATATAAAATCATATCCGATCATGCTGGAAATATCGACAATTACCAGCAGCACCATACGATAGAAATAGGTCAGCAAACACTCACTGTCCACGATTTTCTAAAGATCGACCAAAAATTATATGGTTTAACGATGCAGCCGGAACAATCAGACGAACTCATCGTCGCTTTTCACTGTCCGCTGCCACATCAAATGACGGTGACATCTAAGCAAGATGTACACAACGCGGCACAGTCTTTGCTCAAAACAGACTATGCCTATCCAATTGAAAGAAAGTCCCTTGATGGCAATCAAGACCATGTCTTTTTTAAAGGGAAGGAATACATAGATACAGTCTGTCAGAAGCATCCGAATGCAGGTATCCATCTCACTGGACAAGCACTTGCCGGTGCTGTTTGTGCTTATGTTGCAACAGAACAGCCAGCTGTCAAAAAAGCCGTTACCTTTGACAGCCCAAATATATGGAGCAGCCTGTCGCCTTCGATTCAGCAAAAGGCGCAGCAGGGTCAATATACACACATGTTGACTGAATATATTCAGCCTAGTCATTACGTCGGTTTACTCAATCGTCATGATCAAGGGGTTGGACAAGTCAAGTACACCGTACCGCCAAAGCAGCAAGGCTCAGTCCAAGAATCCGTTAAATACAAAAAAAGAGAAATAGACACCTTTTTAAAATCAGCTTTTGCATCTATGAATATAGAATGGAACGAATCCTTTGATACAAATGCTTTTTTAGCTCTCGTTTCAGGAGAATTTAAAGAAAATGGATATTCATTCCATCCGAATGGATCTGCCCGTATTTTAGATGAACAGCTTGATCATAATACAAGTTTTACAGCCATGCTGCTGCAAGAAATTCATTCTGGACGTGCATATGCACAAAGCGGACTTGAAATTATCATAAAATCCCATTTACTGAAAAATTCATCCTATGATCTGCAAAGTATTATTGAACATGAAGTGCACACTGTATTTGAGAAAATCGATGGAATTGATGAAAGCGTAAAAGACGCCGTTCATCATGTAAAACAAGAGCTCAAAGGACTCGTCGGCTTTGGCCACTATGATTTATTAAGTCATAGTGATGTGGAAGCACTCGTAGAGGAAGTGAGGATGGAACAGACCCATGCCTCCTTTTATTCACACGAAAAACAACTGAATGCCTTGTACACCCTGAGAGATTACGAACAAGAGCTTTCTGCCCTTTCAAGACATATGTATACAATGGGTGATGACTACGCCAAGGCAGATAGACGCCTTGCGGTGCAAATGGGTATTCATTAAGAAAGGAGTCATCGTATGATCAATCAAAATAAACCTCCTAGTGACGCCCAGCGTTTCTTGCAAAATGTGAGTGCCCGCCGCTCCATGTCTGTATTCGAAAATCAATCGGCACCACACACACAAACACAGTCTCCTGAAGAAATCGCCGCCATTCAGGCCATGCGCAGAGAAGGGCAGCGAAAAGATCTAAAACGGCTGCTCAAAATGCGGCTGCACGACGAATTAGCAAATACTCGCGTGCACTTGGAGTATCAATTGGCTAAAACAGAAGACATGATAAACCAGACGACCATTGTCAAACAGCACATTTCCCTACATTTAAAGGGACAGGCCATTTCAGAATTAGAGGATCGCCTCCAGCGTCTTAAACAAATGCCTGTCTACGATGACATCAAAGAAGCTATTGATTCAATTCAGATCAAATAAGCACAGCTCTTAAAAAGAGAGGTGCTTATTTTGTTTTATCAATATAATTTTTAGGGTGAGAAAATATCTTTTTACTTAAAATCGGATACAGCATTAAACAGACGAGCAAATAAAGATTCAACAAACTATATATCGGATACAAGAAAGCAATCAAATCAGCAAATCCAAGAGATGTTAAAGGGGCCATCAAAAGAAGCATCACCAATACAACCAGCCAGCGGGGCATTCGTACAAAAGAAAGCATCCGGCTGGATAATCCAAATAAACCTGCTGCCGTCGTCGTATAAATGGCTAGACAAAGGACAACCGTCATAAACACAAACAAAGACGCCGGCGCCCCTTCTAATACTGTAAACAGAGGAATTCCCTCTGCTGAAAGGCTTCCAGAAATATCAACCAGTATTTCGTTATACACATACGAGATGACACCAAAAATGAGACCGCTTAATATACTCGCCACTTTGGCTTCCCCAAGCCCTTTCATTTCTTTCCCAACCGAAGACAGCACTGCCACAACGGATAATATATTCAAAGAAGCAAAGACAATGCTGGCAGGCCAATTGTACTGCTGCCCAAAATCAATCCGCCACATATGATCATGGTTCATATAATAAAAAACAAACGCATAGATGAGCCCTGCCACCAAAATTGGTATAATGAAAGCATTCACAGATAAAAGCCCTTTCACATCCCAGAAAAAAATCATAAATGAAAACAAACAGAACGCGCCGATGCCAATCCAAAAAGGCACATGATACATCTCAAGAGTTACCCCGCCGCCGGCAATCATGACCGTCGTTGTCGTGAATAAATAAAGGACAATTAACACGTCATACACCTTAGCCAGCCATGGACCGACAAGCCGCTCCAGCACTGGCACAAAGTGATCGGCACGCACCTCATAACTGATTTTTAACACCACATAGGTAGACAGCATAAACATCAATGTAAACAGTAGAATGGCTAGTCCGCTATCAATGCCAAAAAACTGCCAAATTTCCTGGCCGGAAGCATATCCCGCTCCTATTAAGCTTCCTAAAATTAAAAGCGTCCACCTTGAACCAGCCTTCCACACAATCATCACCTCATAGGTATAGAATTAAGCTTGTTTCCGTATACTGTTACTAACTACTATGACAAGGAAGTGAGACCTATGAATAGCAAGAACGGTCTTTTTTTTAGAAATAGGGTGAAAGAATACGTGTCCCATACGGATACAAATGCCATTCAACAGCTTAAAAGTATTTTATTCTCGCATCTTCAGAAAGCAGGAAAAAGACCCGTTGCCATCGTTTGTATTGGAACAGACCGCTCAACTGGCGACTCTCTAGGTCCACTTGTTGGTACAAAGCTTTCAAGTTTAGATTTGAAAAAGCTTCATGTATATGGAACACTCTCTGATCCAGTGCATGCAGTCAATTTAAAAGAAAAACTCGCTGAAATTGAACAAGCTCATAAACACCCGTTTATTGTAGCGGTTGATGCTTGTTTAGGAAGGGTGAAAAGTGTCGGTTCCTTCCAAATTGGAGATGGGCCGTTAAAGCCTGGAGCTGGTGTGCAAAAAGAGCTGCCAGAGGTAGGAGATATTCATATTAATGGAATCGTCAATGTGAGTGGTTTCATGGAATACTTCGTTCTCCAAAACACACGTCTTCATCTTGTCATGTCTATGGCCAATACACTTTCTGAAAGTCTATCTCACATTGACCAAATGGATTGGGCGAGAGAAAAAAGCCGGTCTCTCTTCACACCTATTCAAAATATCACTGGGAGAATATAAAAAAGACCATCCTGTATCAAGATGGTCACTCTGATGATTCCCTCGTAGAAAGCAATTCAAGGATTCTTTCTAAATCTTCATTGGAGAGAAATTCAATCTCAATTTTCCCTTTTTTCTTTTGTTTCTTGATCGTCACGGAAGTACCAAAGTAGTTTTGTAAGAAAGACTCTCTTTCTTTCAACACTCGATCCTTTGGTGCTTCTTTTTTCTTTGTTTCACGTGGAACATTTTCGTTTAACTGCTGCACAAGTTTCTCAACCTGGCGTACGTTTAATCCCTCATCCACGATTTTCTTTACTAAAGGCGCCAGCTTCTTTTTGTTTTTTAAGCTAAGCAATGTCCGGCCATGTCCCATTGATAACGTTCCATTTGCAATCAGCTTTTGTATGTCATCCGGTAAAGTCAACAGACGGAGATGGTTCGCAATATGCGGTCTGCTTTTCCCTAATCGCTTCGCTAATTCCTCTTGCGTCACACTTAGATGATCCAGCAAGGAAGCATACGCTTCGGCTTCCTCTAGTGGAGATAGATCCTCGCGCTGCAGGTTTTCTAAAAGGGCAATTTCTCTCATTAGCGTTTCTGAAAACTCTCGAACGATCGCAGGAATTGTTGTCAGACCAGCTTGTTGTGCCGCGCGAAAACGGCGCTCCCCTGCTACAATGTCATATCCTTTAATCGATTTACGAACAATGATTGGCTGTAAAACACCGTGCTGCTGAATCGATTCTTTCAGATCAGACAACGCATCATCATCAAACGTTTTCCTTGGCTGATACGGATTCGGGCGCAAATCCTTTAGTTTGATTTCTTCAACCGTTTCTTCATTTGAGTCTACGTTGTTAAATAGTGCATTAATACCCTTTCCTAGACCTTTAGCCATTCGCATCCACTTCCTTTGCTAAGTCTAAATAGACATCTGCACCTCTTGAACGTGGATCATACAAGATAATCGGCTTTCCATGACTTGGCGCTTCACTCAGTCTCACATTTCTAGGAATCACGGTTTGATAGACTTTATCTCTAAAGTACTTCTTCACTTCTTCAATAACCTGAATCCCAAGATTTGTTCTGGCATCAAGCATTGTCAGTAAGACACCTTCAATGGCTAGATCGGTATTTAAATGTTTCTGCACGAGACGAACTGTGTTTAACAATTGGCTCAATCCTTCAAGCGCATAATATTCGCACTGAACTGGTATTAAAACGGAATCAGAGGCAGTTAACGCATTAATCGTCAGTAGTCCAAGTGATGGCGGGCAGTCAATAATCATATAATCATAATTCTGCTTAACAGATTCAAGTGCTCTCTTCAGCCTCACTTCACGTGAGATTGTAGGCACAAGCTCTATTTCAGCCCCTGCAAGCTGTATCGTCGCAGGAATGACATCAAGATTTTCGACCTCTGTTGTCTTAATCACATCAAGAACATCTGCATCATCAACTAAAATATCGTACACACACTTCTCTACGTCGGCCTTCTCAATCCCAATACCACTCGTGGCATTGCCCTGCGGATCAATATCAACTAACAACACTCGTTTGCCTATGTATGCTAAACACGCACCCAAATTAACAGAAGTTGTCGTCTTCCCGACGCCGCCCTTCTGGTTGGTAATCGCTATGATTTTTCCCACGATGTCACCCACTTTCAACTTAACAAGTTTCTCATTCATTCATACTTCCTATTCTATCAAAAAAAGTATGAAACGTTTGCTTTTTTTGTTTCCCTATTATAAATTCGTCGGTGAATGTTGAGTTTCGTACATGAAAAACCGAATGAAAACACAGTAAAAAATATATTAATATATCTTTTTCGAGAAATAAACATACTCAAAACCCTCACTTTCATCAAAAGTGAGGGTCACATGTCAAAAGTTTAATTCACCTATTTTACGGCCTTCACTCACAATGACCTTAGGAGTTACTGTTTTATAGCTTTTCTTTTTTAAAAATCCATAGGGTGTCTTAATGGTAAAAGTCGCATGTCCCAAAGCGTCCCCTGTTTTGCCATAAGCCTGCCACACAATCTTTGAACAATAAGTCGGATCCAGTGATTGAATGGACATGGTGATGGAGTAGCGAGCCTTCGGATGACCTTTCACATAATCGTGTGCCCATTCCCCTGCTAAATCTGCCTTCTCCTCTTGATTAATTCGAATTACCTTTGTATTGGCACTATAGCGAAACCAGTTATGAATGGAATCAAGTTGAGGATGCTGCCGAAACCCCGGAATAGAAGCATAGCTTTTCTCATTAATGACGATACCTGCATGTCCAACCAACCCCTTCACAGCATCAGTAGTTGTCACCAAAATATCTCCTTTTTTAGGAATAATATCGGTACCAGGATACGGCTTTCCTAAAAGGAGCTTGAGAGTGTGCGGCTTTTCATCTGTCACCAGTTCATCCTGCTTATTTTGTCGTAATCCATAGTTCTTCAAATCATCGTCAGCTGTAATCAAGTCGATCGAATCGTCGGAAGACGCATACTCTTGATTGAATTGCTGTACAGTCACATCTTGAGAAACAGCACCTTGCTCCTTCAGAACGTTCAATTCTTCGTTGGTCATCAAGCTTTCATCCGCATGATGAGCCGTTGGCAATTTCACAGCGTATATTGTGGCTTCATTTGAAAAAAGAGAAAAAGAAAATAGTAAATAACAAATAATGGCGAAAGTAGTCTTCTTCATTTTCATCAAGTAGTGTCACCTCCTTTACACTTCTAAAATCATATTTTACCAATTTATAAATATAATGTATATTGAATGTGTGCTAGAAATAAGACAAAAAAAAGCTGACGAGTGGCGCTCATCAGCTTTTTTCTATTTAGGGATTCGAATCGTTAATTGGATATATTCCTCAAACTCTTCTTCCTCGGTATTTATCTTAAGTCCGCTGTCTTCCACCATGTGGAGAGACTGACGAATGGTATTCATCGCAATTCGTGTATCACGACTAAACGCCTTACGTTTTGGCTTCGGTTTGCGATCTGTTTTTTGTTCAAGCATCTTCACTACACGCTCTTCAGTCTGTTTCACATTCAACTGCTTTTCGATGATTTCCTGCAATAGCGCGATTTGTAATTCTGGAAGCTTTAGAGGCACAAGTGAACGTGCATGCCTTTCAGAGATTTTTTTCTCTAAAATGGCCTGTTGTACCTCTTCAGGCAACTTTAACAGTCTTAATTTGTTTGCAACAGTTGATTGTCCCTTACCTAAACGCTGAGCAAGAGCCTCTTGTGTTAAATCATGAAGCTCTAAAAGACGTGCATAAGCATGAGCCTCCTCAATAGCAGACAGCTCTTCTCTTTGCAAATTTTCAATCAACGCCACAGATGCCGTTTCCGTATCAGTAAAATCTTTTATAATAGCGGGGATTTTCTCCCATTGAAGAGTCTGTACCGCTCTCCAACGTCTTTCGCCGGCGATCAGTTCATATTTTCCTTCTTCTTCTGTTGGTCTAACAACAATCGGTTGGATAATGCCATGGGTATGAATCGTCGTGGCCAGCTCTTGTATCTTTTCTTCTGAAAAAATGGTGCGTGGCTGAAAACGGTTTGGCATAATTGTGTTGACCGGGAGCTCCTGTATCTCTTCCTTTAATGTATCATGCTCAGCAATCTCTGCCTCTATTTCGGTTTCACGCTCAGGATGTTCTTTGTCACCAAGCCCGAAGAAGCGTGAGAGTGAATGCTTCATGAACCTACACCACCTTTAAAAACTACCTTTTTATAATTCTATTTTCTCATGTTTTTTCCTTCTGTAAAATCATAAATATTGAAGAAAAACCGACCTTTTACATGATCAACCTTCTATTGGTGATTTATTAGGTGTTCCTGGTTTTCTAGGATATTTTTTTGGTGTCTGCTTTTTCTTTTCAATGACAATAATGTTCCGTTCGCTTTCTTCTAAAGGAAGAACAAAGGAATGCTTTTCAACAACCTCTCCTCCGAGGACTGTGACGGCTTTTTTCCCTGCTTGCATTTCTTCATCAGCGGCAGATGCTTTTAAGGCAACAAACAATCCTTCCTTTTTCACTAGAGGCAGACAAAGTTCGCTCAAGACGGATAAACGTGCAACTGCTCTAGCAGTGACAAGATCATAGCTTTCACGCTTTTCCTTACGTTGTCCAAACGTTTCCGCACGATCATGATAAAAAGTAGTATCTTGTAAGTTTAATCCTTTTGCTAATTCATTGAGAAACGTAATTCGTTTCTGAAGAGAATCAACAATGGTCACATGTAGATGAGGGAAACAAATTTTAAGAGGAATGCTTGGAAAACCAGCACCAGCTCCAATATCACAAATCGTCGTCACTTTGTGAAAATCAATAAAAAATGCTGCTGATATTGAATCATAAAAATGCTTTAAATACACTTCTTCCTTTTCAGTAATGGACGTTAAATTCATTTTCTCGTTCCATTCTACAAGCATGCGGAAGTAGGTTTCAAATTGTTCAAGCTGCACAGGAGAAAGAGTGATCCCTTTCTCCTCTAGTGCTGCTGTAAATTGTTCAATGTTCATGCCGACATCCTTTCTATTCTGCTATCTTCGCAATACGCCCCTGCTCTAAATATACTAAAAGGATAGAAATATCAGCAGGGTTAACGCCTGAAATACGAGAAGCCTGTGCAACAGAAAGCGGTCGGACTTCTTTCAGCTTTTGTTTCGCTTCAGTTGCAATCCCTTTGATAGCGTCATAATCAATACGATCAGGAATCTTTTTGTTCTCCATCTTTTTCAGTTTTTCAACTTGCTGGAGTGACTTTTCAATATAACCTTCGTATTTAATTTGAATCTCTACCTGCTCACACACATCAGAAGGAAGCAGTGTTTCAGCAGGAGCTAATTTCACAACAGATTCATAATTCATTTCTGGACGCTTCATCAAATCGCTTGCACGAATGCCGTCCTTCAGCTCACTTCCACCGAGTGAACGAATAAATTCTTGAGTCTCTGCTGTTGGTTTAATGATGACAGAATATAAACGTTTTTTCTCTGCTTCGATGGCTTCTTTTTTCTGCTGGAATGCTTGGAATCTTTCTTCAGAAATTAATCCAATTTGATAGCCAAGTTCGGTTAATCTTAAATCAGCATTGTCATGACGTAGAAGTAGACGATACTCAGCACGTGATGTCAAGAGACGGTATGGTTCATTTGTTCCCTTTGTGACAAGGTCATCGATGAGAACACCGATATATGCATCAGATCGGCTTAAAATGACTTCTTCTTTACCTAATGCTTTTCTTCCTGCATTAATACCTGCCATAATCCCTTGACCTGCTGCTTCCTCATAACCAGACGTACCATTAATTTGGCCAGCTGTATATAATCCAGAAATTTTCTTCGTCTCAAGTGTAGGCCACAATTGAGTAGGTACAATCGCATCATACTCGATGGCATAACCCGCTCTCATCATTTGTACATTCTCGAGTCCTGGGATGGTTGAAAGCATGCGCTGCTGTACATCCTCAGGAAGACTTGTAGACAATCCTTGAACATAAACTTCCTGTGTATTACGACCTTCTGGCTCTAAGAAAATTTGATGTCTCGGTTTATCATTGAAACGCACCACTTTATCTTCGATGGACGGGCAGTATCTAGGGCCAGTTCCTTTAATCATACCTGAATACATTGGAGAACGGTGTAGATTCTCATCAATTATTTGATGAGTCTCTAAACTCGTGTATGTTAGCCAGCATGGCAGCTGGTCAGTAATATATTCAACCGTTTCATAGGAGAATGCCCGCGGGACATCATCACCTGGTTGAATTTCTGTTTTACTATAGTCAATCGAGTGACTATTCACTCGAGGAGGTGTTCCTGTTTTAAAACGAACCAAATCAAATCCTAGTTCTGCTAAATGATCCGATAATTTAATGGAAGGCTGCTGGTTATTTGGACCGCTTGAATATGAAAGGTCTCCTAAAATAATGCGGCCTTTTAAGAAAGTCCCTGTTGTTAATACAACAGACTTCGCACGATAGTTCGCCCCTGTTTGAGTAACAACACCTTTACATTCATCATCTTCTACAATTAAATGATCTACCATACCTTGCAGCATTGTCAGGTTTGGTTCATTTTCCATTGTTTTTTTCATTTCATGCTGATATTGGAACTTATCTGCTTGCGCTCTTAACGCACGGACAGCAGGTCCTTTCCCCGTATTCAGCATGCGCATTTGAATATGCGTCTTATCTATATTTCGTGCCATTTCTCCGCCTAGAGCATCAATTTCTCTGACAACAATCCCTTTTGCGGGGCCGCCTACGGACGGATTACATGGCATAAAAGCAACCATATCGAGGTTGATAGTCAATACAAGTGTTTTGGCGCCCTGTCTTGCAGAAGCAAGAGCAGCCTCAACTCCAGCATGACCGGCACCCACGACGATTACGTCATAATTGCCAGCTTCATAACCCATTTCTTATGTTCCTCCCTTTACTTTCCTAAACAGAATTGAGAGAATAACTGATCAATCAAGCTTTCATGAACAGCATCCCCAATAATTTCACCTAGCTGTTCCCAGCAGCGTGTTAAATCTATTTGAACTATGTCGATCGGTACGTCCATTTCAATTCCTTCAAGAGCATCCTCAATGGATTGTTTAGCTGCCTGAAGGAGGGCAATATGCCTTGTGTTACTTACATACGTTAAATCTCCACTTTCAATTGAACCCGTGAAGAATAGTGATTGAATCGCAATTTCAAGCTCATCAATCCCTTTTTCTTGTAATAATGATGTAGTAACCACCGGACGATCCTTCGCTAACTGCTTGACCTTTTCGATATCAAGCTTAGGCTCAAGATCTGTCTTATTCACGATCACGATGATATCCATGCCTGAGACGGCCTCAAATAGTTTGATATCCTCTTCTGACAATTCCTCGCTATAATTGAGCACAAGTAAAATCAGGTCAGCTTCTTTTAAGACCTGTCTAGATCGTTCAACCCCAATACGCTCAACAATGTCCTCCGTCTCACGTATACCCGCAGTATCGACTAAACGAAGCGGTACACCTCTAACATTTACATATTCCTCAATGACATCTCTCGTTGTTCCAGGAATATCCGTTACAATCGCTTTTGTTTCCTGTACAAGACTATTCAACAAGGAAGACTTCCCAACATTCGGTCTTCCAATAATGACAGTGGATAAGCCCTCGCGAAGTATTTTCCCCTGCTGAGAAGTCGTTAGCAGTGACTCAATTTCCTTTTTCACTGATGTTGCCTTTTCAACTAAGACCCGATGCGTCATTTCTTCAACATCGTCATACTCAGGATAGTCAATATTGACTTCAACATGGGCCAGAGTTTCCAATATCTCGCCGCGAAGTCGTTTAATCAAACCGGAGAGGCGACCCTCCATTTGAGTAATCGCTACATTCATCGCACGATCTGTCTTTGCGCGAATCAAATCCATTACCGCTTCAGCCTGTGAAAGATCAATTCTTCCATTTAAGAAAGCTCGTTTTGTAAACTCACCTGGCTCCGCTAATCTTGCTCCTTCTCTTAAAGCAAGCTGCAATACTTTATTGACCGTTACAATTCCGCCATGGCAGTTAATCTCAATAACGTCTTCTCTCGTAAATGTTTTTGGCGCTCTTAATACTGACACCATGACCTCTTCTATTACTTGCTCAGTGCTAGAATCCACAATATGACCATAATGAATCGTATGAGAATCCACCGATATAAGTTTTTTCTCCTTAGGGCCTTTATACATCCGATCAGCAATCTGTACCGCATCAGGCCCGCTTAAACGAATAATCGCAATTGCTCCTTCACCCATCGGCGTAGAAATTGCTGCAATTGTATCCATCACTCATTCACCTCTTTCTCTACTGAATAAACAGTCTGTTATCTATTAAATGGACATTGTCCATCTCTATATCAAAAACGCTTAATCCAAAATTTAAAGATACCATAAATGAAAGCGAAGTGAAAGTAACCCATATCTAATTATCCACAGCTTTGCATCTTATCTATTTTAACACTTAACTTATCCACATGTGAATAACGACGTTTGAAACTTGTCTTCACATCTTACACCTAAATCCAATAAATTTAAACGCCCTGACCCCTTTACTTACTTGTTAAAATGGCGTTTTACACTCATATCTCACACTTAATTTTTAGAAATAAAGGATGAATCATCTATAAAAAGCAATTTTTCAATAAAAAAAGACTAAAATCCAGCTTTGCTGAATCTTAGCCTTTCTGCTATTTTTTATACAGCACCACAACATGACGCTTGCTGCCTGTATCTTCAGATGCCGTTGCAAGTTCTTTAGAGAATGCAGCAATCGCATCATGAACAATTTTTCGTTCATTCGAAGGCATTGGTTCTAAATGAACCTTTCTCTTCGTTTTTAAAACCCGATTTGCTGTTTTGACGGCATATTGTTCAAGTGCTTCTTGTCGTTTCTTCCTATAATCGCCAATATCAATTGTTATATGATGATATTGATCAGAATAACGATTAAACACTAGCTGTACCAGAGTTTCTAAAGAATACAATGTTTGGCCTCTTTTTCCAATCATTAATGACGTTTTATCTCCATCAATGTGGAAAGAAATCTTTTTCGGTTCCTGTTTGGAAATAATCTTTGCTTTAGGATCAATAGACTTAACAATTTTATCTAAATACTGTGTAGCTAATTTAAGTGCATTTATCTTTTCTACTAACTTGACCACAGCTTGTCTTTTACCAAATAATCCTAAAAACCCTTTATTTCCTTCATCTACTATTGTGATTTCTACTTCTTCTTGTAGTAGCTGAATTTGTTTAAGTCCGGAATCTACTGCTTCTTCGATTGTGCGACCGACAGCAGTTATTTCCTTCATTTTTTATTCCCGCCAGCTTTTTCTTTTGTATCTACTTTCACTTGAGGTGTTTTAATCACCAATGTTTGAATGATCATGAAAATGTTACCTACAACCCAGTACAATGAAAGTGCTGCTGGGAAACTAATTGCAAACACAACGATCATAATCGGCATCACCCATAGCATGATGGCCATTTGAGGGTTGTCCGAAGGATTTCCAGCCATCATCAGCTTTTGCTGAATGAAAGTAGCTACACCCGCAATAATCGGTAATAGGAACAATGGATCTGGGCTACCTAAGTCAAACCATAAGAATGTATGCTTTTTAATTTCTGCTGTTCTCATAATTGCATGATAGAAACCAATAAGGATTGGCATTTGAATTAAAATTGGGAAACAGCCTGCTAACGGATTGACGCCATTTTTTTGAAAAAGGGCCATTGTTTCCTGCTGAAGCTGCTGCTGTGTTTTTTGATCTTTAGAGCTGTATTTTTCACGAAGCTTTTTCAATTCAGGTTGTAATGCTTGCATCGCTTTTGTACTTCTTAACTGTTTAATCATTAATGGTAAAATAAGCAAGCGGATTAACAGTGTCACAATAATAATCGCTACACCATAGTTTTCACCAGTTAAGTTTGCCATGTACGTGATTAATTGAGATAGCGGGTAAACAATATAAGAATTCCAGAATCCCTTACTATCTGATGTAATTGGTTCATTGATCTGTGTACATCCTGCCAATAAAACCAATACGCCAATCAAGCTAAATATTAGTAATAATCGCCTTTTCAACAAGATTCCTCCCATTACTTCAAACTTTATTTAAGTTGGAATTGATTACGAAAGTGACTTACCTAATCAGTATGGTAACATTTTTTCTTTGCAAAGTGGTGGTTTCATTTTAATTCACTAGATGAAGGAAGCGCTTTTAAAAATTGATTCAACGAAAGTTTCTATTACGAAGACTTTTTCGGTTGTTGTTGATAAACAGCGGATTTTCTAAATAAATGTTGGAGAGACTTCTTTGTTTCTTCAAAGGTCAATTCACTCGCTGGTTTTCGTGCAATGACAATGTAGTCTTTTTGTTGCTTTAACTTATGACCTTCCTCTAAAAACACCTGACGGATCAGTCGTTTAATTCGATTTCTTATCACTGCATTACCAATCTTTTTACTGACAGACAATCCTAAACGCAGTTCATCTTGATTTGGTTGATCCAGCTGGTAAATAACGAATTGGCGATTTGCCATTGATTGACCTTTTTTGAACACCTTTTGAAACTCTTCATTTTTTTTTAGCCTGTTTCGCTTCTTCATGTTTTCTTCCACTCCGATAAAAACTGACAGTTCATTTACGATTTTATGTAAAAAAGACCACTGACATTATTCAGTGGCCTAAGCTGATAATTTTTTTCTACCTTTGCTGCGGCGTCGCTTTAAAACTAGACGTCCGTTTTTAGTACTCATACGGCTGCGGAAGCCATGAACTTTACTACGCTTACGGTTATTTGGTTGAAACGTTCTTTTCATTTATGACACCTCCCTGAGGAATAGCTGTTTAAGACAGTCTAACTCATTATATTTGTGTAACCCATCGATTGTCAATATCAATGATAAAACTCTTATTATCAACCTTATAAGCATAACATAAGTCATCAAACGAAGAAACCTTCTTTTTTAGTTTCCAGCATTTTATTCTTTTTTTCCTCCTAAAAGACCTTCAAAACATGGATGTGGATATTTTTCCGGCATATTTAGACTATCCACACCCATTATCGACATTTTTTTCACACAAATAACCGATGTGGATAATTATTTTTCAACAGGATGTAAAGTGTGTGGATAAGTTTGTGACACCCATTGCACCATCTTGTTTATTTTGATATTATATTTGTGTTTTAACTCTTAATTACTTATCTGGCCCATTTATATT
The DNA here is from genome assembly GCF_036884855.1 of Bacillus sp. MAG717A. Classification (NCBI taxonomy): domain Bacteria; kingdom Bacillati; phylum Bacillota; class Bacilli; order Caryophanales; family Bacillaceae; genus Bacillus; species Bacillus sp. MAG717A. The sequence goes on along the minus strand of NZ_CP145733.1, from coordinate 1,431,499 downwards.
ATCCACAAATTGTGGATAACCTGTGGAAAGTTATTACACAGCCTGTTGAATTGTTTATCCACAGCTTGTGTAATTTGTCGAAAAGACGTTTTTCTACTATATTAATTGTTTTCAACAATGTATGTGCACGAATGGTGATGACCATTTGCTCTTTTTCGTGTTCTATAACAGTTTGATACTGGTCATTTTAAAAAGAAAAGGAGGGGGGAGAAGCCTTATGGAAAATATTTTGGATCTGTGGAATAAAGCACTTCAAAAAATAGAGACAAAATTGAGCAAACCCAGTTTTGAGACATGGATGAAATCGACAAAAGCCCATTCTCTTCAGGGAGATACGCTTACAATTACGGCACCAAATGAATTTGCTAGAGATTGGCTCGAGTCAAGATATCTTCACTTAATTGCTGATACCATCTATGAACTAACAGGTGAAGAGCTCAGCATTAAATTTATTATTCCTCAAAATCAGGACGAAGAGGAAGCCATGCCAAAGTCTCCAATCAAAAAAATGTCTAAAGAAGAGCCCGTTGACATTCCACAAAATATGCTGAATCCAAAATATACATTTGATACTTTTGTTATTGGTTCAGGCAACCGTTTTGCTCATGCCGCTTCACTTGCAGTCGCGGAAGCACCAGCAAAAGCATATAACCCGCTTTTTATTTATGGGGGCGTTGGTTTAGGAAAGACTCACTTGATGCATGCGATTGGTCATTATGTGATCGACCATAATCCATCAGCCAAAGTGGTCTATCTATCATCTGAAAAATTTACTAATGAATTTATCAACTCAATCCGAGATAACAAAGCTGTCGACTTCCGTAACCGTTATCGGAATGTAGACGTGCTTTTGATAGATGATATTCAATTTTTAGCAGGAAAAGAACAAACTCAAGAAGAGTTTTTCCATACATTCAACACACTTCACGAAGAAAGTAAGCAAATCGTCATTTCTAGTGACCGGCCTCCGAAAGAAATTCCGACACTTGAAGACAGATTGCGCTCTCGATTTGAATGGGGGTTAATTACAGACATTACCCCGCCAGATCTAGAAACACGTATCGCAATTCTGCGCAAAAAAGCAAAAGCAGAAGGCTTAGATATTCCAAATGAAGTCATGCTTTACATTGCCAATCAAATCGACAGCAATATTCGTGAGCTGGAGGGTGCTTTGATTCGTGTCGTTGCTTACTCATCTTTAATTAATAAAGACATTAATGCAGATCTAGCAGCTGAGGCACTAAAGGACATCATTCCTTCATCGAAGCCAAAGGTCATTACAATTAAAGATATTCAGAGAATTGTAGGGCAGCAATTTAATATTCGATTAGAGGATTTCAAAGCGAAGAAACGTACGAAGTCAGTTGCTTATCCAAGACAAATTGCCATGTACCTCTCTAGAGAAATGACCGATTCCTCTCTTCCTAAAATCGGAGAAGAATTTGGCGGCCGTGATCATACGACTGTCATTCATGCTCATGAGAAGATTTCGAAATTAATCGTTGAAGATGAACAGCTTCAGCAGCATGTCAAAGAGATCAAAGAACAATTAAAATAACCAAGCTGATATAATGAGTACGGGAAAATGTGAATAACTAGAGCATAGTCATACACAGTCTGTCCACATGTGGATAGGCTGTCTTTCCTTTCTTTTTCTCGACTTATCCACATATTCACAAGCCCTACTATTACTTCTACGATTTTTATTAATAAAATATATATACATGTCATTAAGAAAATTTAGGAGGACCACTATGAAATTCACGATTCAAAAAGATCGTCTTGTCCAAAGTGTCCAAGATGTATTAAAGGCCGTATCCTCTAGAACAACGATTCCTATTTTGACAGGGATTAAAATTGTTGCGTCTGATGAAGGGGTTTCTCTAACAGGAAGCGATTCTGATATCTCAATTGAATCTTTCATTCCTCAAAGAGATGGAGATTTAGAGGTTATCACCATCGATCGTCCGGGAAGTATCGTGCTTCAAGCCCGCTTCTTTAGTGAAATTGTAAAGAAACTACCTATGGCTACTGTCGAAATTGAAGTAGAACAAAATCACCTGACCATCATCCGCTCTGGTTCAGCAGAATTTAACTTAAACGGCTTAGATGCTGAAGAATATCCGCATCTTCCACAAATTGAAGAGCATCATGCATTTCAAATTCCGACAGATCTGCTTAAAAACTTGATTCGTCAAACTGTTTTTGCAGTGTCCACCTCAGAAACACGACCTATCTTGACAGGTGTAAACTGGAAAGTTGAAAAAGGTGAATTAATATGCACGGCGACGGATAGCCACCGTCTTGCTTTAAGAAAAGCGAAGTTAGATATTAACGAGGAAAGTTCGTATAATGTCGTCATTCCAGGGAAGAGTTTAACAGAGCTAAGTAAAATTCTTGATGATGGACAAGATCTTGTAAGCATCGTCATTACAGAAACACAAGTTCTTTTTAAAGCACAAAACGTCCTGTTCTTCTCAAGATTGCTGGATGGTAATTATCCAGATACAGCTCGTCTGATCCCGCAAGAAAGTAAAACGGATGTCGTAGTCAACACGAAAGAGTTCCTTCAAGCCATTGATCGTGCATCACTTTTGGCAAGAGAAGGACGTAATAATGTCGTGAAACTGTCAGCTGATCCTGAACAAAGCCTTGAAATCTCTTCTAATTCGCCTGAGATCGGTAAAGTGGTGGAGACGGTTCAAGCAGATGATATTAAAGGGGAAGATCTTAAAATCTCCTTCAGTCCAAAATATATGCTGGATGCGTTAAAAGTATTAGAGGGAACCGACATTCATGTAAGCTTCACTGGTGCAATGAGACCGTTCCTGCTGCGTACGCCGAATGATGATTCTATCTTGCAATTGATTCTTCCGGTAAGAACGTATTAATTCAATCTAAAATGGCTGCTGTGTGAGTGCACAGCAGCTTTTCTTCTCATTTTCCATGCTTTCTTTCATCCCAGTTCGCTTTCCCCCTTTCCTTCTTGTCTTGTTTTTTAGTACAATTAGATATTAGTGATATTGAAAGAGGTCGATACAATGCCTAATCTTATAACCATTGAAACAGAAATGATTACATTAGGGCAGTTTTTGAAATTAGCCGAAGTCATCCAATCTGGCGGAATGGCGAAATGGTTTTTGAGTGAACATGAGGTGTTCATTAATCAAGAGCCAGATAATAGACGGGGACGCAAACTATACCCAGGAGATGTTGTCGAGATTGAAGGTTACGGCACATTTCAAGTTGTGAATTAGAAACGGGTGACAATACATGTACATTCAAAGTCTGGCGTTAACTTCATACCGAAATTATGAACACACCGAGCTTCAATTCGACAATAAGGTGAATGTCATGATCGGTGAGAATGCCCAAGGTAAAACGAACTTGATGGAAGCGATCTATGTATTGTCGATGGCAAAGTCTCATCGTACGTCAAATGATAAAGAACTTATCCGATGGGACCAAGACTATGCTAAAATAGAAGGTAGAGTCATTAAAAAAAATGGTCCACTCCCAATGCAGCTCGTGATCTCAAAAAAAGGGAAAAAGGGTAAGGTCAATCACATTGAACAACAGAAGCTCAGTCATTATGTTGGTGCGTTAAACACCATCATGTTTGCGCCAGAGGACTTAAGTCTTGTGAAGGGCAGCCCGCAAATCCGCAGAAGATTCCTCGACATGGAGATTGGACAAGTTTCTGCTGTCTACTTGCATGATTTATCGCTCTATCAAAAAATCCTCTCTCAGCGTAATCATTACTTGAAACAATTGCAGACAAGAAAGCAAACGGATCAAGCGATGCTGGAGATTTTAACAGAGCAGTTGATTGATGCGGCAGCGAAAGTTGTCAAAAGACGACTGACTTTTACGAAACAGCTCGAAAAATGGGCGCAGCCGCTGCATTTTGGGATTTCTAGAGAGCTAGAAACACTCACGCTCCAATACCAGACGGCAATAGAGGTATCAGAAGCGTCAGACTTGTCGAAAATAAAGAATAGCTATGAAGAATCGTTTCAGAAACTAAGAGAGAGAGAAATTGACCGAGGGGTGACACTGTGGGGACCTCACAGAGATGATCTGCTTTTCTTTGTAAATGGTCGGGATGTTCAGACATATGGCTCTCAAGGGCAGCAAAGAACAACAGCTCTTTCACTAAAGCTGGCAGAAATTGATCTGATACATGAAGAAATCGGAGAATATCCTATTCTTCTACTTGATGATGTTTTATCTGAACTTGATGATTACAGACAGTCTCATTTGCTCCATACCATTCAGGGACGTGTCCAGACCTTCGTCACCACAACAAGTGTTGAAGGTATCGATCACGCCACCCTGAAAGAAGCGGAAATTTTCAGAGTAGCCAGTGGAAAAGTAATTGACTGATAAATGAGGTGTGAGTCTTGTATATTCATTTAGGTGATGATTGTGTTGTTTCTACACGAGAGATTGTCGCAATTGTTGATTACAAAATGAGGTCGTCTTCTGTTGTAGAAGAGTTTCTACAAAAACAAGAGAAACAAATCATTTCGTTATCCCAAGGGACACCCAAATCCATTGTCGTCACAACTGAATCTGTTTATTACTCTCCTCTTTCCTCAAGCACGCTCAAAAAACGTGCTTCGTTTGTGATTGAAATTGAAGTCTAAAAGCTCAATTCATATAAATATATCGTTTAAGAAAAGTGTAGGTGAATGTACGTGGCAATGGAACAGCAACATAATAGTTATGATGAAAATCAGATACAGGTGCTTGAAGGACTAGAAGCTGTTAGAAAACGTCCAGGAATGTACATTGGGTCAACCAATGCAAAAGGACTTCACCATCTTGTATGGGAAATTGTCGACAACAGTATTGATGAGGCATTAGCTGGTTATTGTACAGACATTACAGTGCAAATTGAAAAAGATAATAGCATTACAGTAAAAGATAATGGCCGCGGGATTCCTGTTGGAATTCATGAGAAAATGGGGCGTCCTGCCGTAGAGGTCATTATGACTGTTCTTCACGCTGGCGGTAAATTCGACGGCAGCGGTTATAAAGTATCAGGCGGTCTACATGGTGTAGGGGCATCTGTTGTAAATGCATTATCTACTACCTTAGACGTGACTGTATACCGTGACGGAAAAATTCATTATCAGCAATTCAAACGCGGCGTTCCAGTGGGAGATTTAGAGGTTATTGGTGAAACAGATGTAACCGGGACAACCACTCACTTTGTGCCAGACCCGGAAATTTTCACGGAAACCATTGAATTTGATTACGATACACTTGCCAACCGTGTTCGTGAGTTGGCTTTCTTAACAAAAGGTGTAAACATCATCATTGAAGACTTGCGTGAAGGAAAAGAGCGGAGAAATGAATACTGCTACGAAGGCGGTATTAAGAGTTATGTAGAACATTTAAACCGCTCAAAAGAAGTCGTTCACGAAGAACCTGTTTATATCGAAGGTGAGAAAGACGGAATCACGGTGGAAGTGGCATTACAATACAACGATTCCTATACAAGCAATATCTATTCCTTCGCCAACAATATCAACACGTATGAAGGCGGAACACACGAAGCTGGCTTTAAAACCGGTCTAACGCGTGTCATCAATGATTATGCTCGTAAAAATGGCGTATTCAAAGATGGGGATTCGAATTTGAGCGGTGAAGATGTGCGAGAAGGCTTAACAGCCATTATCTCCATCAAACATCCAGACCCTCAATTCGAAGGACAAACGAAGACAAAGCTTGGGAACTCAGAAGCGAGAACCATCACTGACTCCCTTTTCTCTGAAGCACTTGAGAAATTCTTGCTTGAAAATCCTGATTCTGCGAAAAAAATTGTGGAAAAGGGACTGATGGCGGCTCGTGCAAGAATGGCTGCCAAAAAGGCTCGTGAGCTGACAAGACGTAAAAGTGCGCTGGAAGTCTCCAGCTTACCTGGGAAACTTGCGGACTGTTCTTCAAAAGATCCATCCATCTCTGAGCTCTATATTGTAGAGGGAGATTCTGCGGGCGGATCTGCTAAGCAAGGTCGTGATCGTCACTTCCAAGCGATCTTACCGTTAAGAGGGAAGATCCTAAACGTAGAAAAAGCTCGTTTAGATAAAATTTTATCGAACAACGAAGTTCGTGCAATGATTACAGCGTTAGGAACTGGAATCGGAGAAGACTTCACTTTAGAGAAAGCACGCTATCACAAAGTTGTGATCATGACAGATGCCGATGTAGATGGAGCGCATATCCGAACGCTTCTCTTAACATTCTTCTATCGTTACATGCGTCAAATCATTGAAAACGGTTATGTGTATATTGCACAGCCGCCTTTATATAAAGTGCAGCAAGGAAAACGTGTGGAGTATGTGTATAACGATAAACAGCTGGATGAGCTGTTGAAATCACTGCCTCAAACACCAAAGCCTGGACTTCAGCGTTATAAAGGTCTTGGAGAGATGAATGCGACTCAGCTTTGGGAAACAACAATGGATCCTGGAGCAAGAACACTTCTTCAAGTCACACTTGAGGATGCAATGGATGCTGATGAGACATTTGAAATGCTGATGGGAGATAAAGTAGAGCCGAGACGGAACTTTATCGAAGAAAATGCACAATACGTGAAAAACCTTGATATTTAGATGAATCCCTCCTGAGAACAACCTTATTTCTTGTTTGGAATAAGGTTGTTTTTCAAGAAATAGGTGTGTAAAACGAATGTCCTGGTTTTCCGTGTTTTCGTTGATTTTCTAGTAAATTAATGTGTATAAAGCCGAGATTATTGATATAATGGAGAATAGTCTTGTGAAGATAAATACATATTTTACTCCCACATAATTTATTTCATGTGATACGTAAAGGGAGGTTCTTATAGTGAGTGAACAACATACACCAAATGTACGTGAAGTGAATATTAGTCAAGAAATGCGTACGTCCTTTTTAGATTATGCAATGAGTGTTATTGTTTCGCGTGCATTACCAGATGTGCGAGACGGATTGAAGCCCGTGCATCGAAGAATTTTGTATGCGATGAATGACCTAGGTATGACAAGTGATAAACCATTTAAGAAATCTGCACGTATCGTTGGGGAAGTTATCGGTAAGTACCACCCTCACGGTGACAGCGCTGTATACGAAGCGATGGTTCGTATGGCGCAAGACTTCAACTATCGAAATATGCTAGTTGAAGGACACGGGAACTTTGGTTCTGTCGATGGAGACAGTGCAGCAGCGATGCGTTATACTGAGGCGCGTCTATCAAAAATCTCAATGGAGATCCTGCGTGATATCACCAAGGACACGATTGATTATCAAGATAACTACGATGGCAGTGAAAGAGAACCAATCGTTATGCCTGCTCGATTCCCGAACTTATTAGTCAACGGGGCAACAGGTATCGCTGTAGGAATGGCAACCAACATTCCGCCTCACCAACTAGGTGAAGTGATTGACGGGGTACTGGCGATTAGTCAAAACCCAGAAATGACAACACAGGAACTAATGGATATCATTCCAGGACCAGACTTCCCAACTGCGGGACAAATCATAGGCCGAAGTGGAATTCGCAAAGCATATGAAACAGGCCGAGGCTCTATTACATTACGTGCAAAGTCTATCATCGAAGAAACATCCAGCGGTAAGCAGCGGATTGTCATCAATGAAATTCCATATCAGGTCAACAAAGCCCGTTTGATTGAAAAAATTGCTGATCTTGTGCGCGATAAAAAGATTGATGGCATTACAGATCTGCGTGACGAGTCTGATCGTAATGGTATGCGGATTGTAATTGAACTGCGAAGAGACGCGAACGCCCACGTTCTATTAAACAATCTTTATAAACAAACGACACTCCAAACGTCATTTGGGATCAACTTATTGGCACTAGTTGATGGACAGCCGAAAGTCTTGTCCCTCAAACAATGTCTTGAATATTATCTAGAGCATCAAAAAGTGATCATTCGCAGAAGAACAGCATATGAACTTCGTAAAGCTGAAGCAAGAGCTCATATTCTAGAAGGTTTGAGAATCGCTCTTGACCACTTAGATGAAGTCATTGCATTAATTAGAAGCTCTCAAACTGCTGAAATTGCGAGAAATGGCTTAATGGAGAACTATAGCTTGTCCGAAAAACAAGCACAGGCCATTCTTGATATGCGTCTTCAGCGCTTAACTGGTTTGGAAAGAGAAAAGATAGAAGAAGAATACAAAGGACTTGTTGATTTGATTGCTGAGTTGAAAGCCATTTTAGCAGACAATGAGAAAGTTCTTGAAATCATTAGAGAAGAATTAACAGAAATCAAAGAACGTTTCAATGATACGCGCCGTACTGAAATTGTGACGGCAGGTATTGAAACAATTGAAGACGAAGATTTGATCCCTGTTGAGAATATTGTGATTACGCTGACTCATAATGGTTATATCAAGCGTCTGCCTGCATCAACCTACCGCAGCCAAAAAAGAGGCGGTAAAGGTGTTCAGGGCATGGGAACCAATGAGGATGATTTCGTAGAACAGCTGATTTCAACATCTACCCATGATACGATCCTCTTCTTCTCTAATAAAGGGAAGGTCTATCGTGCGAAGGGATATGAGATTCCTGAATTCGGACGAACGGCGAAAGGGATTCCGATTATTAACCTGCTTGAAGTAGAAAAGGGAGAGTGGATTAATGCCATTATTCCAGTAAGCGAATTTGATGAAGATTCGTATCTCTTCTTTACAACAAGACATGGTGTATCAAAACGAACATCATTATCTCAGTTTGCCAACATTCGAAACAATGGACTTATCGCATTAAGTCTTCGTGACGAAGATGAACTGATGGCTGTCCGTTTAACCAATGGAGAAAAACAAATCATCATTGGTACGAAAAAAGGTATGCTGATTCGTTTCGACGAGACAGACGTTCGTGAAATGGGACGAACGGCAGCTGGCGTGAAAGGAATTACGCTTTCTGAAGATGACATCGTCGTTGGGATGGAAATCCTTGAGCCAGATGCAAACGTATTGATCGTAACCGAAAAAGGATATGGTAAGTTAACACCTGAAAAAGAATACCGTGTTCAAAGTCGGGGCGGTAAAGGTCTTAAAACATGTAAAATCACTGACAACAATGGTCCGCTTGTCGCAGTGAAGGCGACGAATGCTGAAGCTGAAGAGGACTTGATGATTATTACAGGAAGCGGCGTGATCATTCGTATGGCCGTTTCAGACATTTCAACAACAGGTAGAGTCACTCAAGGTGTCCGCCTGATTCGTCTTGGTGATGATGAACATGTTGCTACAGTGGCATTAGTTGAACAATCACAAGAAGATGATGAAGAGAATAGTGAAGAAAACGTAGAAACTATAGAGTCAGATCAAGAGCAATCTGAGTAAAAATAAAGCCGGTTCTTCACCGGCTTTATTTTTTTCTAAAAAAACATGAGTTTTTTTGAAATTTATAATGCTTTTTTCATAGATATGTGTTAATCTTTCAAAGGAGCAAAAAGAGGCTCTATTTTTTATCTCTTCTATAGTGGAAACTTCTTAAAAAAATAAAATGTTTTTCAAGAAAAATGTTGACTGTTGATAGAGATATATGATATATTTAAGTGGTCGCTTTGAGAGAGTGACACACAAGTTCTTTGAAAACTAAACAAGACAAAACGTACCTGTTAATTCGAGTTTTTATAAAAAAATCCTATGATGCTTCATAGGTAGTCAGTCAAACGCTGACGAAAAGCAAAACTTCGGTTTTGTACTTTTTCGGAGAGTTTGATCCTGGCTCAGGACGAACGCTGGCGGCGTGCCTAATACATGCAAGTCGAGCGGACAGAAGGGAGCTTGCTCCCGGATGTTAGCGGCGGACGGGTGAGTAACACGTGGGTAACCTGCCTGTAAGACTGGGATAACTCCGGGAAACCGGAGCTAATACCGGATAGTTCCTTGAACCGCATGGTTCAAGGATGAAAGACGGTTTCGGCTGTCACTTACAGATGGACCCGCGGCGCATTAGCTAGTTGGTGGGGTAATGGCTCACCAAGGCGACGATGCGTAGCCGACCTGAGAGGGTGATCGGCCACACTGGGACTGAGACACGGCCCAGACTCCTACGGGAGGCAGCAGTAGGGAATCTTCCGCAATGGACGAAAGTCTGACGGAGCAACGCCGCGTGAGTGATGAAGGTTTTCGGATCGTAAAGCTCTGTTGTTAGGGAAGAACAAGTGCGAGAGTAACTGCTCGCACCTTGACGGTACCTAACCAGAAAGCCACGGCTAACTACGTGCCAGCAGCCGCGGTAATACGTAGGTGGCAAGCGTTGTCCGGAATTATTGGGCGTAAAGGGCTCGCAGGCGGTTTCTTAAGTCTGATGTGAAAGCCCCCGGCTCAACCGGGGAGGGTCATTGGAAACTGGGAAACTTGAGTGCAGAAGAGGAGAGTGGAATTCCACGTGTAGCGGTGAAATGCGTAGAGATGTGGAGGAACACCAGTGGCGAAGGCGACTCTCTGGTCTGTAACTGACGCTGAGGAGCGAAAGCGTGGGGAGCGAACAGGATTAGATACCCTGGTAGTCCACGCCGTAAACGATGAGTGCTAAGTGTTAGGGGGTTTCCGCCCCTTAGTGCTGCAGCTAACGCATTAAGCACTCCGCCTGGGGAGTACGGTCGCAAGACTGAAACTCAAAGGAATTGACGGGGGCCCGCACAAGCGGTGGAGCATGTGGTTTAATTCGAAGCAACGCGAAGAACCTTACCAGGTCTTGACATCCTCTGACAACCCTAGAGATAGGGCTTTCCCTTCGGGGACAGAGTGACAGGTGGTGCATGGTTGTCGTCAGCTCGTGTCGTGAGATGTTGGGTTAAGTCCCGCAACGAGCGCAACCCTTGATCTTAGTTGCCAGCATTCAGTTGGGCACTCTAAGGTGACTGCCGGTGACAAACCGGAGGAAGGTGGGGATGACGTCAAATCATCATGCCCCTTATGACCTGGGCTACACACGTGCTACAATGGACAGAACAAAGGGCTGCAAGACCGCAAGGTTTAGCCAATCCCATAAATCTGTTCTCAGTTCGGATCGCAGTCTGCAACTCGACTGCGTGAAGCTGGAATCGCTAGTAATCGCGGATCAGCATGCCGCGGTGAATACGTTCCCGGGCCTTGTACACACCGCCCGTCACACCACGAGAGTTTGCAACACCCGAAGTCGGTGAGGTAACCTTTATGGAGCCAGCCGCCGAAGGTGGGGCAGATGATTGGGGTGAAGTCGTAACAAGGTAGCCGTATCGGAAGGTGCGGCTGGATCACCTCCTTTCTAAGGATATATGGAGCAGCGTGCGTTTTCGTCTTGTTTAGTTTTGAAGGAACTTGCAAAAGATCCTACAACATCATATCTTCGATATGAAAGATGGGCCTGTAGCTCAGCTGGTTAGAGCGCACGCCTGATAAGCGTGAGGTCGGTGGTTCGAGTCCACTCAGGCCCACCATCTTCTATTAAATCGGGGCCTTAGCTCAGCTGGGAGAGCGCCTGCCTTGCACGCAGGAGGTCAGCGGTTCGATCCCGCTAGGCTCCACCAACGTGTTCTTTGAAAACTAGATAACAATAAGTAATACATTCACATTGAATGCAATGCAAAGTTCATCACACATAGTGATTCTTTCTAAAGTAAGAAATGGTTAAGTTAGAAAGGGCGCACGGTGGATGCCTTGGCACTAGGAGCCGATGAAGGACGGGACGAACACCGATATGCTTCGGGGAGCTGTAAGCAAGCTTTGATCCGGAGATTTCCGAATGGGGAAACCCACTGCTCGTAATGGAGTAGTATCCATACTTGAATACATAGAGTATGAGAAGGCATACCCGGGGAACTGAAACATCTAAGTACCCGGAGGAAGAGAAAGCAAATGCGATTCCCTGAGTAGCGGCGAGCGAAACGGGAACAGCCCAAACCAAGAGGCTTGCCTCTTGGGGTTGTAGGACACTCTATACGGAGTTACAAAGGAACGATATAAGCGAAGAGGTCTGGAAAGGCCCGCCAAAGAAGGTAACAGCCCTGTAACTGAAATGTTGTTCTCTCCAGAGTGGATCCTGAGTACGGCGGAACACGTGAAATTCCGTCGGAATCCGGGAGGACCATCTCCCAAGGCTAAATACTCCCTAGTGACCGATAGTGAACCAGTACCGTGAGGGAAAGGTGAAAAGCACCCCGGAAGGGGAGTGAAATAGATCCTGAAACCGTGTGCCTACAAGTAGTCAGAGCCCGTTAACGGGTGATGGCGTGCCTTTTGTAGAATGAACCGGCGAGTTACGATCCCGTGCAAGGTTAAGCAGAAGATGCGGAGCCGCAGCGAAAGCGAGTCTGAATAGGGCGCATGAGTACGTGGTCGTAGACCCGAAACCAGGTGATCTACCCATGTCCAGGGTGAAGTTCAGGTAACACTGAATGGAGGCCCGAACCCACGCACGTTGAAAAGTGCGGGGATGAGGTGTGGGTAGGGGTGAAATGCCAATCGAACCTGGAGATAGCTGGTTCTCTCCGAAATAGCTTTAGGGCTAGCCTCAAGGTAAGAGTCTCGGAGGTAGAGCACTGATTGGACTAGGGGCCCCTACCGGGTTACCGAATTCAGTCAAACTCCGAATGCCGATGACTTATCCTTGGGAGTCAGACTGCGAGTGATAAGATCCGTAGTCGAAAGGGAAACAGCCCAGACCGCCAGCTAAGGTCCCAAAGTATACGTTAAGTGGAAAAGGATGTGGAGTTGCTTAGACAACCAGGATGTTGGCTTAGAAGCAGCCACCATTTAAAGAGTGCGTAATAGCTCACTGGTCGAGTGACTCTGCGCCGAAAATGTACCGGGGCTAAACGTATCACCGAAGCTGCGGACTGTTCTTACGAACAGTGGTAGGAGAGCGTTCTAAGGGCTGTGAAGCCAGACCGGAAGGACTGGTGGAGCGCTTAGAAGTGAGAATGCCGGTATGAGTAGCGAAAGACGGGTGAGAATCCCGTCCACCGAATGCCTAAGGTTTCCTGAGGAAGGCTCGTCCGCTCAGGGTTAGTCGGGACCTAAGCCGAGGCCGAAAGGCGTAGGCGATGGACAACAGGTTGATATTCCTGTACCACCTCCTCACCATTTGAGCAATGGGGGGACGCAGGAGGATAGGGTAAGCGCGGTATTGGATATCCGCGTCCAAGCAGTTAGGCTGGGAAATAGGCAAATCCGTTTCCCGTAAAGGCTGAGCTGTGATGGCGAGCGAAATTTAGTAGCGAAGTTCCTGATTCCACACTGCCAAGAAAAGCCTCTAGCGAGGTGAGAGGTGCCCGTACCGCAAACCGACACAGGTAGGCGAGGAGAGAATCCTAAGGTGATCGAGAGAACTCTCGTTAAGGAACTCGGCAAAATGACCCCGTAACTTCGGGAGAAGGGGTGCTTCTTAGGGTGTTAAAGCCCCGAGAAGCCGCAGTGAATAGGCCCAGGCGACTGTTTAGCAAAAACACAGGTCTCTGCGAAGCCGTAAGGCGAAGTATAGGGGCTGACGCCTGCCCGGTGCTGGAAGGTTAAGAGGAGCGCTTAGCGTAAGCGAAGGTGCGAATTGAAGCCCCAGTAAACGGCGGCCGTAACTATAACGGTCCTAAGGTAGCGAAATTCCTTGTCGGGTAAGTTCCGACCCGCACGAAAGGCGCAACGATCTGGGCACTGTCTCAACGAGAGACTCGGTGAAATTATAGTACCTGTGAAGATGCAGGTTACCCGCGACAGGACGGAAAGACCCCGTGGAGCTTTACTGCAGCCTGATATTGAATGTTGGTACAGCTTGTACAGGATAGGTAGGAGCCTTGGAAACCGGAGCGCTAGCTTCGGTGGAGGCATCGGTGGGATACTACCCTGGCTGTATTGACCTTCTAACCCGCTGCCCTTATCGGGCAGGGAGACAGTGTCAGGTGGGCAGTTTGACTGGGGCGGTCGCCTCCTAAAATGTAACGGAGGCGCCCAAAGGTTCCCTCAGAATGGTTGGAAATCATTCGCAGAGTGTAAAGGCACAAGGGAGCTTGACTGCGAGACCTACAAGTCGAGCAGGGACGAAAGTCGGGCTTAGTGATCCGGTGGTTCCGCATGGAAGGGCCATCGCTCAACGGATAAAAGCTACCCCGGGGATAACAGGCTTATCTCCCCCAAGAGTCCACATCGACGGGGAGGTTTGGCACCTCGATGTCGGCTCATCGCATCCTGGGGCTGTAGTCGGTCCCAAGGGTTGGGCTGTTCGCCCATTAAAGCGGTACGCGAGCTGGGTTCAGAACGTCGTGAGACAGTTCGGTCCCTATCCGTCGCGGGCGCAGGAAATTTGAGAGGAGCTGTCCTTAGTACGAGAGGACCGGGATGGACGCACCGCTGGTGTACCAGTTGTTCTGCCAAGGGCATCGCTGGGTAGCTATGTGCGGACGGGATAAGTGCTGAAAGCATCTAAGCATGAAGCCCCCCTCAAGATGAGATTTCCCATTCCGCAAGGAAGTAAGATCCCTGAAAGATGATCAGGTTGATAGGTCTGAGGTGGAAGCGTGGTGACACGTGGAGCTGACAGATACTAATAGATCGAGGACTTAACCTATATTCTAATGTGAAGCATGAACATTGTTATCTAGTTTTGAGAGAACATTCTCTCCATCAGGTTTGGTGGCGATAGCGAAGAGGTCACACCCGTTCCCATACCGAACACGGAAGTTAAGCTCTTCAGCGCCGATGGTAGTTGGGGGTTTCCCCCTGTGAGAGTAGGACGCCGCCAAGCTTCTATAAGGATCAGTTCCAGTCGGAACTGGTCTTTTTTGTTTTTTCTTCTAACAGCATCATGATGTAAGCTGGGAACTTCTCTTCTGCAATCTCCATGTAGCGTTCAATCATGACGTAATCGTCGCTAATGTATTGAGACAGCAGCTCGTACCACCATTCTGTTTCGTAGCGGGCAATCATACTAAGGTTATACATTAATAAGTAATGGCTTATGATCTCAGGAATCCCTAGAAAAGCATCTCGTGTTGACGGTATAAACCATTGATCCATTTCTAAATCATAATGAAGATGAGTAGCGAGTGCTGGGTTTTCTTCAAGAAATACATCAAACGTCAATTTCTTAGCCTCTCTCTGTTTGAGTTTCCAGCTTGTATGGAACTCAAAGTATTCAATAAAGCGTTCAGCAGACATGTTATAAAGTAATGGAATATGATCTTGAATCATCATTCCATTCGCCTTTTCCACTTTAACTAATGTCGCGGGCTGCTTTTGAAACTCAAGAATATGACTCATTTCAGGTATTTTGGACAGGAGATGGATCATTGTAAATCGCTCATCTTCAAGACCTCTTAAATGAAATAGATGCTTTAACACATGCATACATAGCCCGTTTCTTTGGATTTTCACTTCATCTTCACTAAAACGGTAATGCTGTTTCTTTCTCTTTCTCGATGTTACGCCATGAGCTAAAACAGAGGTTTGAGAAGGATAATGGGGATCAACTGTCAGCAAACATGCTTTTAGCAGCTGTGCCATTCCATAAAACAATAAAATGGGTTTAAGTTCTAAAGGTGCATTCGCAGCCTGCTCATAAAACGTATGGCCATGTTTTAGAAAGTAAATAAATCGTTCACAGTTTTTATAGGCTTGCTGATTTGCATCTGGAATGTTCCGTTTCTCATATTGTTGAAATAGAAACTTTTGGGAAGTTTCTAGCGAGTAAAAACGTTTTAAATCCTTCCATCCTGAACTTTTCATCTTCTTCCTCAACTCTCTTTATATTTTCTAAAAATTGCAACTGTTTGTTGCTTCCTTGACATGCTGTTTGCTAGTTGATAATCTACATATAATATTTTGCCGAAAAGAGGGGGATTTACTAATGTGGGAAAGTAAATTTTCAAAAGAAGGTTTGACGTTTGACGATGTTTTGCTTGTTCCAGCAAAGTCTGAAGTACTTCCGCGTGATGTCGATTTATCAGTGGAGCTAACAAGTACATTAAAACTAAACATTCCAATTATCAGTGCTGGAATGGATACAGTGACGGAATCACAAATGGCGATTGCAATGGCACGTCAAGGTGGTCTTGGTATTATTCATAAGAACATGTCCATTGAACAGCAAGCAGAACAGGTGGATAAAGTAAAACGTTCAGAGCGCGGCGTTATTACAAATCCATTCTTCTTAACACCAGAGCATCAAGTATTTGATGCAGAGCATTTAATGGGTAAATACCGTATTTCAGGTGTGCCGATTGTCAACAACGAACAAGACCAAAAGCTTGTTGGTATTATTACGAACCGTGACCTTCGTTTTATTTCGGATTATTCAATGAAGATTAGCGACGTGATGACAAAAGAGGAACTTGTGACAGCTTCTGTTGGTACAACGTTAGAAGAAGCTGAAAAAATCTTACAGCAATACAAGATTGAAAAATTACCTCTCTTAGATGATGAAGGAACGTTAAAAGGTCTTATCACAATCAAAGATATTGAAAAAGTGATTGAATTCCCTAACTCCTCTAAAGATGCACATGGCCGTTTAATTGTTGGTGCCGCTGTTGGTGTCACTGGCGATACAATGACACGTGTGAAAAAATTAGTCGAAGCCAATGTGGATGTTATTGTCATTGATACAGCACACGGTCATTCTCAAGGTGTTCTAAACACTGTATCGAAAATCCGTGAAACGTATCCTTCTCTTAACATCATTGCTGGTAATGTTGCAACAGCTGAAGCAACAAAAGCATTGTTTGAAGCAGGAGCAGATATTGTGAAAGTCGGTATCGGACCAGGATCTATTTGTACAACACGTGTTGTTGCAGGTGTTGGTGTACCGCAAATCACAGCGATCTATGACTGTGCAACAGAAGCAAGAAAACATGGTAAATCTATTATTGCAGATGGTGGAATTAAATATTCAGGTGATATCGTGAAAGCACTAGCATCTGGCGGACATGCTGTTATGCTGGGAAGCCTTCTAGCTGGTACATCTGAAAGTCCAGGAGAAACAGAAATTTTCCAAGGTAGACGCTTCAAAGTCTATCGTGGTATGGGTTCTGTTGCTGCAATGGAAAAAGGAAGTAAAGATCGTTACTTCCAAGAAGATAATAAAAAGTTCGTTCCTGAAGGAATTGAAGGCCGTACACCATACAAAGGGCCAGTCGTTGATACAGTGTATCAACTAGTTGGCGGTATTCGTTCTGGTATGGGCTATTGTGGAACACAGGATTTACGTACTCTTAGAGAAGAAGCACAGTTCATTCGTATGACGGGTGCAGGACTTCGTGAGAGTCATCCACATGATGTACAAATTACAAAAGAATCACCAAACTACACAATATCTTGATAAATTGTGACAATCAAATTACATTTGACAGGGTCTATGACTCTGTCTATTTTTTTTGTCTTTATTGTGATAAAATTTATACTGTTGTGTTGAAATAAGCCCTTGTGGATTACATATATATGAAAAACGTCGAAAAAAGATGAATACGGAGGTATGACGATTGAACAGCAAGATATTGAAACAGCTTATGGTCTCTATCCTTGCATTGGCATTGATTGTTACAGCATTTACACCAATGTCCAAAGCAAAGGCTGCTGAAGATCCATTCAGTGTGAATGCGAAAGCAGCGATCCTTATTGAAGCTTCTACAGGTAAAATTCTTTATAGTAAAAACGCAGATCAAAGACTGCCTATTGCAAGTATGGCAAAAATGATGACCGAGTATCTATTACTAGAGGCGATTGCTGAAGGTAAAGTGAAATGGGATCAAAAGTATACGCCAGATGATTATGTATACGAAATTTCTCAGGACCGCAGTTTATCTAACGTTCCTTTGAGAAAAGATGGTTCGTATACAGTAAAAGAACTTTATCAAGCAACGGCTATTTATTCGGCAAATGCAGCAGCGATTGGTTTAGCAGAAGTGATCGCTGGATCAGAATCGAAGTTTGTTGAAAAAATGAACGCGAAAGCAAAAGAACTTGGTTTAACAAACTACAAATTCGTGAATGCAACTGGTCTTGAAAATAAAGACTTACATGGCCAACAGCCAAAAGGGACAGGTCCTGATGAAGAAAGTGAAGTATCGGCAAAAGATATGGCATTGCTTGCACAGCATCTCATCAAAGACCATCCAGAAATTCTTGAAACAGCAAGTATTGCGAAAACGAAGTTCAGAGAAGGCACTGACGATGAAATGGACATGCCTAACTGGAACTTCATGCTTAAAGGACTTGTGAAGGAATATAAAGGTGTAGACGGTCTGAAAACAGGATCTACAGATTCAGCCGGTTCTAGCTTCACAGGTACGGCAAAACAAGGAGACATGCGTGTCATCGCAGTCATCTTGAATGCAAAAGGTAATCTTCATACAGCACGTTTCGACGTGGCGAAAAAACTGTTCGACTATGCGTTTAAAAACTTCACGATGAAAGAAATGTACAAAAAAGGTCAACAAATCAAAGGACATGAAAACATCGAAGTTGATAAAGGCAAAGATAAAGAAGTACCTGTTGTGACGAAAGAAGCATTTTCTGTGCCAGTAAAAAATGGTGACGAAAAGAGCTATAAAGCAAAAGTAAATATCGAGAAAAAGAACCTAGAAGCTCCTATTAAAAAAGGAACGAAGGTTGGCATGCTGACGACTTCATATTCTGGTGATGAGAAGGACTACGGTTATTTAAATAAAGACCAATCTGGTGTTGAGCTTGTGACGAAAACAGGCGATGAAAAAGCAAACTGGTTCATCCTTGCAATGCGCGGTGTAGGTGGATTCTTCGCTGGCATTTGGGGCGGAATCGTTGACACAGTAAAAGGTTGGTTCTAATAAAAAAACTGCTCTCTATACATGAGAGCAGTTTTTTTATCGTTAAAAGAAGAGCGATTGCTTCTGATTTTGAGGAGTGGATAAAGCTTGCTGAAAAATATCACATAACTTTTCCACGCCTTCGGTCAGTGCTTTTTCATTCACATAGGAAAAGCTGAGGCGGATATAATTCTGCTTCGGCTCTCCAGGATAGCAGACAGAGCCAGGCAGAAAGGTGATTTGCTGCTTACGTGCCTCGTGCAACAGTGCTCGTGTATCGACCCAGGAAGGAAAGCTAAGCCATAAATTGAGCCCGCCCTGTGGAATTTGCCACGTTACATCTTTCGGTGCGTGCTTCGTTAACACATCCATCATCAAATCGCGTCTCACCTTCAAGGCGGTTCTTAGCTTCTTCGTATGATCAATCATTTTCTTCGAGGTCAGAAACGGTAATATGGCCTTTTGTGTGAGGAGAGGACTGCCTAAGTCATTATTGGCCTTTGCAGCTAACAAACGGTTAAATATCGAGCCTGACGCGGTGATAATCCCTATTCTGCATCCTGGAGCCAGTGTTTTACTTAATCCTCGTAAATAAATAACATGTCCATCATGATCCAAGCTTTTAATAGGAGCTGGCGGCTTCTTTTCAAAATAAAGCTCACGATAAGGGTCATCTTCTACAATAAGACAATCAATGCTTTGAGCCAGTAAGAGAAGCTGTTTTCTACGCTTCATCGACATACTAGCCCCTGTTGGACTGTGGAAAGTAGGAATCGTATAGATGAGTTTCGGTTTATATTTATCACAAATGCTTTGAAGCTGTTTCATGTTCATCCCTTCATGATCGACAGGGACGGTAATGATTCTCGCTCCTCTGCCCATAAAGACATCAATGGCCCCGGGGTATGTCGGTGCTTCCATGACCACCACATCATCCGGCCCAATAAACGTACGTGCCACCAAATCAAGCCCTTGCTGAGAACCACTTGTTACAAGGATATTTTCAGGTGTAGACGGCACATCCAACTTTTCCAAAAATGATTGAATGACTTGTCGCAGCTGAAGATCACCTTGTATTTCACCATACTTCGACATGATTTGGGGATGCCTGGCTAGTACATGCTGCATCTCTTTTTCTAAATACCGGTTGGGCAAAAGCCCTGGATCGATCATAGAGGAAGAAAGGTTAATGGCTTCTTCGACATAGTGATACTGAGCGAATTGAGACCTTGGTAAATAATCTGGAATCGACAACTGCCAATCGAAAGAAGTAGATGATGGAACCGGAATCTCTGCCTGCTCTTGCTGCTCATCCACAAATGTTCCTTTACCTTGCACCGTCTTTAAATATCCGTCGTCCTTTAATTGGGTGTATGCCTTTGCTGCCGTGACAAGACTCACATTGAGCTGCTTAGCTAAATCACGTACAGTTGGCAGCTTTTCTCCTTGCTGAAGCAAACCTGATTGAATGTGGTCAATGATTGAAAAGTAAATTTGATTAGAAAGAGATGTATCAGAGTGTCGATGGATATCAATATGCATGAAACCCCTCCATAGAATGCAACATTGTTATACATGAATTTTAATTGTTATAGTTGCATTATAGCATGTAAATCACACTTGAAAGAGAAAATGACATGTTTTTAGCTGGAAACCCTTTATATACAAGGGTTTATTCTTTTTTATCGGCTGTTTGAATTGTTATACTATTCTCTTTATTGTTATACTTTCTCGCTTGTATGATAAAGATGTTGATTTAATCGAATAGACAAATGGGAGGAAACTATTGTGAGCAATAAGGGAACTGAACGAGTGAAACGTGGAATGGCAGAAATGCAAAAGGGTGGCGTCATTATGGATGTCGTCAATGCGGAGCAGGCAAAAATTGCAGAAGAAGCAGGTGCGGTGGCAGTCATGGCACTAGAACGAGTACCAGCTGATATCCGTGCAGCAGGCGGTGTTGCCCGTATGGCAGACCCAAGAATTGTAGAGGAAGTACAAAATGCCGTAACGATTCCAGTCATGGCAAAAGCACGTATCGGCCACATCGTCGAGGCTCGTGTTCTTGAAGCACTTGGTGTTGATTATATTGATGAGAGTGAAGTGCTGACGCCCGCAGATGAAGAATTCCATTTAAATAAAAATGAATACACAGTACCTTTTGTCTGTGGATGCCGCGACTTAGGTGAGGCAACCCGCCGTATCGCAGAAGGCGCTTCTATGCTTCGTACAAAAGGAGAGCCTGGGACAGGCAACATTGTAGAAGCTGTTCGTCATATGAGAAAGGTCAATGCTCAGATTCGTAAAGTATCAGCCATGAGTGAAGATGAACTGATGACAGAAGCCAAGAATCTTGGCGCGCCTTATGAATTATTGCTACAAATCAAAAGAGATGGCAAGCTGCCAGTTGTGAACTTTGCAGCTGGAGGCGTTGCAACACCAGCAGATGCTGCGTTAATGATGCAGCTTGGAGCAGACGGTGTATTTGTCGGATCTGGTATTTTCAAATCAGACAATCCAGCTAAATTCGCAAAAGCAATTGTTGAAGCAACAACTCATTACACTGATTATCGTCTCATTGCAGAACTTTCAAAAGAGCTTGGAACAGCTATGAAAGGAATTGAAATTTCAAATCTACTGCCAGAAGAACGTATGCAAGAGCGTGGCTGGTAATTAAAGGGAGCGCAAACGAACATGCTGACAATTGGTGTACTAGGGCTTCAAGGAGCTGTGAGAGAGCATATTCAATCAATTGAAGCCTGCGGAGCAGAAGGAAAGATCATCAAACGAGTAGAAGAGCTAGAATCCGTTGACGGTTTGATTATCCCTGGTGGAGAAAGTACGACGATGAGAAGACTCATGGATACGTACCAATTCATTGATCCGATCAAAGCGTTCGCTGCTCAAGGGAAACCGATTTTCGGTACATGTGCCGGGTTGATTATGCTGGCAAAGCATATCGAGGATCGAGAAGATGCTCATCTTGGATTGTTAAATGTATCTGTTGCACGGAACTCTTTTGGCAGACAGGTAGACAGCTTTGAAGCAGATTTAGAAGTAAAAGGACTGGATGCACCGTTTACAGGGGTGTTCATCCGTGCGCCTCATATCATCAGCGCAGATGATAGCGTAGAAATCATGGCTGAATATGATGGCAGGATTGTGATGGCGAAAGAAAACAATATCCTAGGCTGCTCTTTTCATCCAGAGCTGACAGACGATCAACGGTTAACGCAGCTGTTTGTTGATATGGTGAAGTCCTACAAAACGAAGCTTACTGTATAAAACGGTTGAAAAGAGATAAAACTTATAGTACATTAAAAACACAATCAAAGATCGAAAAAGCGTTGACGGGAATTAGTAAGAAGCCCCTCTTTCTCAGAGAGCCGATGGTTGGTGAGAATCGGTGAAAGATGCATTCTGAATCCATCCTTGAGCGAAATGCTGAAACAAGAGAAGTAAGCATTTACGGTGATACCGTTACAGAGGAAAGAGGAAAGCATGCATCTGCATGTTTTCAATCAGGGTGGCAACGCGAGAGCTCTCGTCCCTTTCATGGGATGAGGGCTCTTTTTATTTTTCGATAAAAAAAGGAGTGTTATACATGCTGGATATTAAACAACTGCGCACGGACTTTGATCAAATCAAAGAAAAATTAGCACACCGAGGCGAAGATTTAGCGGATTTTGATAAGTTTGGTGAGCTAGATCAAAAAAGAAGAGAATTAATCGGGAAAACAGAAGAATTAAAGAGCCGAAGAAATGAAGTATCACAGCAAGTGGCCGTTCTAAAAAGAGAAAAGAAAGACGCCGATCACATTATTCAAGAAATGCGTGAGGTAGGAGATGAGATCAAGAAGCTGGATGATGAGCTAAGAACAGTAGAAGAAAGCCTGCAGCACATCCTGTTCTCAATTCCAAATATCCCTCATGACTCTGTACCAGTTGGTGAAACAGAAGACGACAACGTGGAAGTGAGAAAATGGGGCGAACAGCCAGCCTTCTCATTTGAACCAAAACCACATTGGGACGTAGCTGATGAGCTCAACATCCTTGATTTTGAACGTGCAGGAAAAGTAACAGGTAGCCGTTTTGTTTTTTATAAAGGGCTTGGCGCACGCTTAGAGCGTGCATTGTATAACTTTATGCTTGATTTACATGTGGATGAGTTTGGTTTTACTGAAGTGCTTCCACCTTATATGGTCAACAGAGCGAGCATGACAGGAACGGGCCAGCTTCCAAAATTCGAAGAGGACGCCTTTAAAATTCGCGAAGAAGATTACTTCCTCATTCCAACAGCCGAAGTGCCGATTACCAACATGCATCGTGATGAAATCCTCGATGGTGAACAGCTGCCAATCAACTATGCAGCATTCAGTGCTTGCTTTAGATCAGAAGCTGGATCTGCCGGCAGAGATACACGTGGACTTATCCGTCAGCATCAATTTAACAAAGTAGAGCTCGTGAAATTTGTCAGACCAGAAGATTCTTATGAAGAATTAGAGAAATTAACAAATCAAGCAGAAAAAGTTCTTCAGCTATTGAACCTGCCTTACCGCGTCATGAGCATGTGTACAGGAGATTTAGGATTCACAGCTGCGAAGAAATACGATATCGAAGTATGGATTCCGAGCCAGAATACGTACCGTGAAATTTCTTCTTGCAGTAACTTCGAAGCATTCCAAGCAAGACGTGCAAACATTCGTTTCCGTCCGGAGCCTAAAGCAAAGCCAGAGCATGTCCACACATTAAATGGATCTGGATTAGCGGTAGGAAGAACCGTAGCGGCTATTTTAGAAAACTATCAACAAGAGGATGGAACTGTAATCATTCCTGAAGTGCTGCGTCCTTACATGGGAAATAAAGAAGTGATGAAATAAGATGCCATCAAGGCATCTTATTCTTTTTACCAAAAGTCCTACAGTTTTCCTGAATTTAGCCGATAAAGAGATTAAAAGCTTCTAGGAAAGAAGGAATAACCTTGAATAGGCTTGACTATTATGTTGAAATGGCTCAATTACTTAGAAAGGTACTAGATGAAAGTATTCTTTTCGGTATCACGGATACAGAGAAGGTACTTTGTTATTACCCGTCTAACACAATAGATTTTGGTATGAAAGTTGGGGACCCATTGAACCCAGAAGACCAAAATGTGGCGACGACATTAAGAGGACAAGAATATGACGGTCATTTACCAGAGCATTTATATGGTTATGAAATTGCTGTAAAAGGTTACCCGATTTTTGATGAAGATAGAAAAGTAATTGGCTCTTTTTTAGTGGCATTTACATATCATCGTGAAAAAAAATTAAGCGGTTATATGGAGCAAATCAATAAAGTAGCGAAAGAACTCCAAGGTGGAATTGAGCAAATTGCTGCACATTCACAAGAACTTGCTGCTACAAGTCTAGAAATAAGCGAACAGGCAGGAAGAGCGGAAGAGAAATCTGCAAATATTGAAGAAGTCGTCAAAACCATTGGCGGGATTGCCAGACAAACAAATCTGCTAGGTTTAAATGCTGCAATTGAAGCCGCAAGAGCAGGTGAGAATGGAAAAGGGTTCGCTGTCGTGGCTGATGAAGTGCGTAAATTATCAGATGGCTCGAAGGAAGCGGCTGAAACCATTAATACATTTTTAAAAGAAATCCAAGACAGCATTGGCACTTTGTCTGAAAACATCTCACAAATCAGCAGCTCAACAAATGAACAAGCCGAACAAGTGACAGATTTTACGAAGATTATCGAATCATTAAATGAGTTTAAAGTAGAGATGAATCAGTTTATTGAAGAAATGAGACAGGATACGAAATAGATCAAGAGCAGCCGTCAATGGCTGCTTCAGCGTGTAGACAAACCCTCGCATTCGCCCGCAGGTCTGCGCTTCGGTGCTCGTCCTTCCTAGACTGAAAAGGTTTTCTATCACGCTGAAAAGAAGACAAAGGGCTAAAATCAACATCATTTTAGCCCTTTGTCAACAATCTGGAGCAGCCATCAATGGCTGCTTTTTTATAGGCAATTATCATGCCGAAAACACAAATTGAATTTTTTTCGAAAAGATGTTGACTTCAAATAAAATGATATGGTATATTAATTCTTGTCGATACGGAGGAATACCCAAGTCCGGCTGAAGGGATCGGTCTTGAAAACCGACAGGGGTGTCAAAGCCCGCGGGGGTTCGAATCCCTCTTCCTCCGCCATATTGATTTTTTACCTTAGTTGAATTGAACGCAAGCATAAAAATTGGAAATTGTCAAACCGCTGCATTTCGCGATGCAGCGGTTTTTTTTATTTTGTTTTAGAGCGATTTTTTTGAATAACAGAAGCTATTTCATGAAGAATGGGATCAAGTGAACTTTCATCATGAAGTAAGTCGTAATCTTCAATATTAATTTTAATCACTGGACATAAATCAAATTGTTCGATCCACTCCGTGTATCGAGTGTACATTTCTTCCCAATAAGCCCGGTCAGTTTGAGTTTCCATTTCTCTGCCGCGTTCTTCAATACGATGTAAAATATGATCTAAATCCCCGTGTAGATAGATGAGGACATCAGGGTGAGGGAAGTAAGGTGTCATCACCATCGCCTCAAATAGGCTTGTATATGTTTCATAATCGACCTCAGACATCGTACCTTTGTCCGCATGCATTTTTGCAAAAATGCCAGTGTCCTCATAAATGGAACGATCTTGTACATATCCTCCGCCAGATTCAAAAATCCGTTTTTGCTCCTTAAAACGCTCAGCCAGGAAATAGACCTGTAAGTGGAAGCTCCATCTTTGGAAATCTGAATAAAAAGGCTCTAAATATGGGTTATCATCTACTTTTTCAAGAGATGTTTGAAACCCTAGCTTGTCTGCTATTGTTTTGGTCATAGTGGATTTGCCGACACCAACAGTCCCGGCAATTGTGATGACTGCGTCCTTTGGTATTTCGATCTTGTTCATAGCACTTGCTCCTTTATGTTCTGTACAATTTGCTGGTAATCTTGCTGTGAGGAAACGAAGTCTGTATGATCTCCTTCAATTGTAATGATAGGAAGCCCCGGCTCAGTCTGTTTTAAATGTTCAATGGCCAGCTCATAATCTTCAATGAGTGTTTTTAAATAAGTTGGGTCAATGTCTTCTTCAAAAGAGCGTCCTCTCATCTGTATTCTTTCAAGTAAGGTGGGAAGGCTGGCTTTTATATAGATCATGGCATTTGGTTTAGGAAGATCATCTGTTAGCAGATGATAGATCTTTCTGTATTTATCCATGTGCTTTTTTGATAATGTTCTTTCTGCAAATATCATATTTTTATAGACGTGATAATCAGTGACAACCGGCTGCTGTTTATTCACATAGTTTTCTTCAATTGATTCTAACTGTTTGAACCGATTGCATAAAAAGAACATCTCAAGCTGAAAGCTCCATTGTTCCATATCTTCATAAAATTTATCTAAGAATGGATTTTCTTCTACAATCTCTTTTACTAAAGGAAATTGAAATTCCTTCGCAAGCATTGTAGCCAAGGTTGTTTTTCCGGCTCCAATCGGGCCTTCCACTGCAATAAAAGGGGCAGGATACATAGGCGTTCTCCTCTATCTATAAAGTTAAAGTTGTCAAACCAATGTATATTGTACCATACCCCTTCTAATAGATAGAGCGAATGAATTACGATGTCGTTCTTTTTTCAATATTAAATTGATCTGATAATAAGAGCCAATTTTGTGGGAAAGATAGACCTAATTTCCAATAAGCAATTCCGTTCAAATTTAGCTCTTTGATGAGGTTGAATTTTGCTTGAATCGACCTAGCGTCTTCGAACCAGACTTCATGCTCTTTGTTGTTGGCATCTGTATAACGAAAATGAGGTGCTTGTGCTGTTTCGTCATATAGGATAGAGACATTGTGCTGTCTAGCAAGTGCAATTGCTTGTTGAGGACTGACGGCTTTGGCGATAGGACCGCCCTGGACGAAAGGCAGTGTCCAATCATAGCCATATAAATTCTGTCCCATTACAATTTTATTGGCCGGTATGACAGTTAGTGCATATTCAATGACTTGGCGGACAGGTCCAATTGGAGAGACAGCTTGTGCAGGGCCGCCGCTGTACCCCCATTCATAGGTCATCAACACAACATGATCGACGATCTTACCGATCGCTTCATAGTCATGGGCTTCATACCATTTGCCCTTTTGCTGACTACTTGTTTTGGGTGCAAGTGCAACAGATATTGTCCATCCTTCTTGATGGAAACGGGCTGTTGCTTCTCTTAAAAATTGAATATAAGCATCTTTATCAGCAGGGCGTAAATATTCAAAATCAAAATGGATTTCCTTGAATTGATACTTTTTGGCAACACGAACAATTTCATTTAAAAATGCCGTTTTGACAGATTGATTAGTTAAAAGAATACGACCAAGTTCATCACTGAATTTTTCATTCTCTAAATTCGTCACCACCATGGTTAATACAGTTCTGTTCTGAGAGGCAATCTGGGGTAGTTGGTCTAAAGGTGGTTCTCGCAGCGTCCCATCTCTTTGTGCTTGAAAACTAAAGACGTCTAAATGGGTTAAGTATGGGGAGGCCTCTCTGGCAGCCTGCTTTAAGTTTTCACTGACTTGATTTCCACGTGGTTCAATATAAGCATTGGAATTAATGTTCCTTTTCGGTCTTTGTGGAATATAGAGCAAGAAGCGAATAGGTAGTATCGCTTCAGGTCGAATTCTGTTCACACGTGCCAACTCTTCCACTGAGATTTGAAACCGTCTACCAATTTGATATAGTGTGTCATTTTGTTTGACCTCATAAAATTGACCTCTAATTGGAATGACAATTGTTTGTCCAATGACGAGTTGATTTGGTGTTTCGATTTCGTTAGTACGGATGATTTCATTGACTGTCGTTTTAAAACGCATGGCAATATCGTTTAAAGTATCTCCTCTTTTGACAACATAAATTTGAATAGTCAACGCCCCCTTTGTTATTGCTAACAATTTATGAGGGTTATGGCTAAATCATGTTTGATTTTCATTCGTGATTTCCTTAGCGGTGGTGATTTTTGCTAAAAGAACGTTCTCCATCATTGTTAAAGCGTAGTCGTTATCTCTGTCGTCGTTTGAAGCGATACAATCTTTAGGTACAATTAGATTGTATTCTCGCATGTATGCGTCATTTGCAGTGAACAAAACGCAAATGTTTCCGGCAATTCCAGTTAAAATAATGTCCTCAACACCTAATTCATTTAAGAGTGTCTCTAGTGCAGTACCGTAGAAGGCAGAATGCTTAGGTTTAATTAAGAAGTAATTATCTTTAGATGGTGTCATTTTCTCTAAAATAGGAGCGCTTCTTTCGTTTTTGCATGTTTCCAGAACAGCTTGGATATCAGCCTTCCAAAGTCCGTAGTGATCGTTGATATAAATGATTGGCCAATTTGCCTTGAAAGCATGTTGTTTAAGAGCTAAAATTTTATTGGTCATTTGCTCTGTTTTTTCTGCAAGCACATGTCCCATTTCAAAATCAAAATTATTAATCATGTCGATAATAAGCAGTGCCTTTTTATGCTTTGACAAAATAAGACCCCCTTTAAAAGATTGTGAT
Organism: Bacillus sp. MAG717A; assembly: GCF_036884855.1. Taxonomy (NCBI): domain Bacteria; kingdom Bacillati; phylum Bacillota; class Bacilli; order Caryophanales; family Bacillaceae; genus Bacillus; species Bacillus sp. MAG717A. Next base: position 1,403,144 of record NZ_CP145733.1, on the reverse strand, counting down.
AATATGTTAACCTCAATTTCCTTTTAAAAAACATGAAAAGAGAGCCATGCCATGATGAAAGATGAACAGTTTATGCAAGAAGCCATTTCTGAAGCCTTAAAAGCAAAAAAAATAGGAGAAGTGCCGATTGGTGCCATCATAGTTGTTGATGACCAAATCGTGAGCCGGGCTCATAATTTAAGGGAAAGTGAGCAGCGTTCAATTGCACATGCAGAATTACTTGCTATTGATGAAGCATGTAAAGCGACAGGGAGCTGGCGTTTAGAAGATGCTGTTCTTTACGTTACGCTTGAACCATGCCCAATGTGTGCAGGTGCTATTGTTCTTTCTAGAGTGAAAAAGGTCGTTTTTGGTGCATACGATCCAAAAGGTGGATGTGCAGGTACTTTAATGAATTTATTGGGTGATGAACGGTTTAATCATCAGTCTGAGGTCATCGGTGGTGTACTTGAAAATGAGTGTGGTGAGCTGTTAAGTCAGTTCTTCCGAAATCTCCGTCAGCGAAAGAAACAAGCCAAAAGTAAATGAATGGATGTCGTTTGCAATTTGAGCTATAAGAAGGTATACTTATGTCTGCGTCACTAACAATTTAATATTCATTTTGCCGTGCTAAGCGGGGAGGTAGCGGTGCCCTGTACTCGCAATCCGCTCTAGCGAGGCTGAATCCCTTCTCGAGGTTCGTTTACTTCAAGGTCTGCCTTAAATAAGTGGTGTTGACGTCTGGGTCCTGCGCAATGGGAATTCATGAACCATGTCAGGTCCGGAAGGAAGCAGCATTAAGTGAAACCTCTCATGTGCCGCAGGGTTGCCTGGGCCGAGCTAACTGTTTAAGTAACGCTTGGGGTAGCGAATCGACAGAAGGTGCACGGTAAATCAATATTAAATGTAACTCATCTAGTTTATCTAGGTGAGTTTTTTGTTGCTGTTCAAAGGATAGCTCAACTGCTTTAGTTATACAAATAGATAAAAAGTCTTTTTGGCGCCATTTGTTTTTTTCACTAATCGAAACAAGAACTGGTGTTCTGTTTGGGGTTTCAGGTCTTTTCACAAAGCTAGAAAATACGTTTTTAAGGCATGAAAAGTAGAAACTCTATAATTGAAATCATTTTTTTTGCATATTAGAAAATAAAGGTGTGCTTTTGAATTGATCGGTGCATCATGTATAATAAAAAGGATGATAAATGGAGGAGGGCGTATTTGTGAGTTATCAAGCTTTATATCGAGTGTTCAGACCTCAAGTTTTTGAGGATGTTGTTGGACAAGAACACATCACAAAAACGTTGCAAAATGCCCTTTTGCAGAAAAAGTTTTCTCATGCTTACTTATTTTCAGGTCCTAGAGGAACAGGTAAAACAAGTGCTGCTAAAATCTTTGCAAAGGCAGTGAACTGTGAAAAGTCACCTGTTAGTGAGCCATGTAATGAATGTGATGCCTGTAAAGGAATTACAAATGGTTCAATTTCAGACGTGATTGAAATAGATGCTGCCTCTAATAACGGGGTAGATGAAATCCGAGATATACGTGATAAAGTGAAATTTGCTCCTTCGGCGGTTACATATAAGGTTTATATTATAGATGAAGTACATATGCTCTCTATCGGTGCATTTAATGCCCTCCTTAAAACGCTGGAAGAACCGCCTGCTCATTGTATCTTTATTTTGGCTACCACAGAGCCTCATAAGATTCCTCTTACCATCATATCTCGTTGTCAGCGATTTGATTTTAAACGAATCACGTCCAAAGATATTGTTGGAAGAATGGAGAAAATTGTAGATGCAGAAGGCCTAAACGTACAGGAGGGCTCGCTCGAGATTATTGCTAGTGCAGCTGATGGCGGTATGCGTGATGCACTAAGTCTCTTAGATCAAGCGATCTCATTTAGTGGTGAACAATTGACAATTGATGATGCGCTGCTCATTACAGGTGCTGTATCTCAGCATTTCATTAGTCAGCTTGCTGAAGCAATTTTTGATCAAAATATTGCCACAGCGTTAGATACATTAAATGAATTGCTTCAGCAGGGGAAAGATGCTGCTAAATTAATAGAGGATATGATTTTTTACTTTAGAGATATGCTGCTTTATAAAACGGCACCAGATCTCGAGGGAGTCCTTGAAAAAGTAAAGGTCGACGAAAGTTTCGTGGCACTGTCAGATCGTGTGACACCTCAGTTTCTGTATGAAACAATTGAAGTCCTGAATAAAAGCCACCAAGAAATGAAATGGACAAATCATCCTAGGATTTTCTTTGAGGTAGCGGTTGTAAAGCTGTGTCAGTCAACAGCAGGATTGACACAAGGTCATGCTGACGCTGATTTAACGGCGCTAACAGATAAAATAAACAGGCTGGAACAGGAACTCTCAAGGCTAAGAGCCGAAGGGGTACCAATGTCTCCATCTCATAGCCCTCAAGAAAAAAAGGAAGCGTCTCGACCACAAACGAGTAACAAAAATGGCTATCGTGCTCCTGTCGGCCGAATTCATGAGATTCTAAAAGAAGCGAAACGGCCTGAGTTAGAAAAAATTAAAGGCAAATGGGGAGAGCTCCTTGCCCAGTTGAAACAGCAGAATAAGGTGTCTCACGCTGCGTTATTAACGGACAGTGAGCCAGTTGCGGCTGCTTCACATGCCTTTGTTTTAAAATTCAAATTTGAAATACATTGTAAAATGGTTGCTGAAGATAAAAGCGGTGTTCGAACCAATCTTGAACAACTGCTAGAGTCTATGTTAGGAAAAAGAGTGGAATTAGTTGGCGTTCCTGACGCTCAATGGGGTAAAATAAGAGAAGAATTTTTAAGAGATCATCAGCCGGATGAACAAGCAGATGGTCAGGGAACTTCTACTGAAGAGGATCCATTGATTACGGAAGCAAAGAAATTAGTAGGAACCGATTTAATTGAAATTAAAGATTAATAAAAATGAAAGAGAGTGGTGTTCATATGCGCGGTGGAATGGGAAATATGCAAAAAATGATGAAACAAATGCAAAAAATGCAAAAGGATATGGCAAAGGCTCAAGAAGAGCTTGCAGAAAAAGTTCTTGAAGGTACAGCTGGTGGCGGTATGGTCACTGTAAAAGTAAATGGACAAAAAGAAGTCGTTGATGTAGCAATTAATGAAGAAGTTGTTGATCCAGAAGATATCGATATGCTTCAAGATCTTGTTCTTGCTGCGACAAACGATGCATTGAAAAAAGTCGATGAGCTAACGAATGAAACGATGGGTCAATTCACAAAAGGAATGAACATGCCAGGTTTATTCTAGGAGGAATAACTGAAGATGCAATATCCTGAACCAATATCAAAGCTGATTGACAGCTTTATGAAATTGCCAGGAATCGGACCAAAAACTGCGGTCCGTCTGGCTTTTTTTGTTCTTAGTATGCAGGAAGATGTCGTACTAGATTTTGCGAAGGCGCTTGTAAATGCAAAGCGTAATTTAACTTATTGTTCGGTATGCGGCCATATCACCGACCAAGATCCTTGCTATATTTGTGAAGATACAAGAAGAGATCAAACTGTTATCTGTGTAGTGCAGGATCCAAAAGATGTAATCGCAATGGAAAAAATGAAAGAATACAACGGCTTATATCATGTGCTTCATGGTGCCATTTCGCCAATGGACGGAATTGGTCCAGAGGATATTAAAATTCCTGACCTATTAAAAAGACTGCAAGACGATCAAGTGACAGAGGTGATCCTTGCAACCAATCCAAACATTGAAGGAGAAGCAACAGCCATGTATATCTCCAGATTGTTAAAACCATCAGGAATTAAACTCTCTCGCATTGCTCACGGACTTCCAGTAGGCGGAGATTTAGAGTATGCGGATGAAGTCACACTGTCTAAGGCTCTAGAAGGCAGACGTGAGATGTAGGAAGGAGAAGTACGGTACATGGGTTTTCTTCGCAGAAAATCAATTCGAAAAGAATTCGATGAGAAATTAATTCAACAGCTTTTTAAGCAAAAAGAAGAATGGAACAGACAAAAAAAGCTTGTCGCAAATAGCGTTGAGCCTTCACCGGACATTCTATTCGAATTAAAGCTTGCTCAAGCGAAGTACTTTTTCTATCTGAGAGAAGCGAAAAAGAGGAATTTACGTTTAAATAACTGGAAATAGCAGGTCTATTGTACATAATCTTCTCATATGCTTGTACTATTCATATGAAGAGGGGATGAGAGGATTATGGAACCTGTTATTGTGATTGGGTCAATTTTGCTAGCTGTGCTATTGTTGTTTATGTCAGGTGTGCAGGCGAATCCATTCAAATGGTTAGGACTTATCGGAGTGAAGTTTGTGGCAGGCGCTCTTTTTTTGTTTTGCCTCAACCTATTTGGCGAGAGTCTAGGATTACATGTCTCTATTAATCCTGTAACGAGTGGAATTAGCGGTTTATTGGGTATTCCAGGCGTAGCAGCTTTAATTGTCATTGAAAAGTTTATTATTTAATGAAAAATATTGTTGACTTTGATTCGATAGGATGGTAAATTAGTATACGTCGCTGATGACGAAGAAACGAAAAAACATAATAACAAAAAAGTTGTTGACACTAACAACTTTGATGTGATAAGATGTTCTAGTCGCTTCTGAAGCGGTAAACAAGTTCTTTGAAAACTAAACAAGACAAATCGTACCTGTTAATTCGAGTTTTTATAAAAAAATCCTATGATGCTTCATAGGTAGTCAGTCAAACGCTGACGAAAAGCAAAACTTCGGTTTTGTACTTTTTCGGAGAGTTTGATCCTGGCTCAGGACGAACGCTGGCGGCGTGCCTAATACATGCAAGTCGAGCGGACAGAAGGGAGCTTGCTCCCGGATGTTAGCGGCGGACGGGTGAGTAACACGTGGGTAACCTGCCTGTAAGACTGGGATAACTCCGGGAAACCGGAGCTAATACCGGATAGTTCCTTGAACCGCATGGTTCAAGGATGAAAGACGGTTTCGGCTGTCACTTACAGATGGACCCGCGGCGCATTAGCTAGTTGGTGGGGTAATGGCTCACCAAGGCGACGATGCGTAGCCGACCTGAGAGGGTGATCGGCCACACTGGGACTGAGACACGGCCCAGACTCCTACGGGAGGCAGCAGTAGGGAATCTTCCGCAATGGACGAAAGTCTGACGGAGCAACGCCGCGTGAGTGATGAAGGTTTTCGGATCGTAAAGCTCTGTTGTTAGGGAAGAACAAGTGCGAGAGTAACTGCTCGCACCTTGACGGTACCTAACCAGAAAGCCACGGCTAACTACGTGCCAGCAGCCGCGGTAATACGTAGGTGGCAAGCGTTGTCCGGAATTATTGGGCGTAAAGGGCTCGCAGGCGGTTTCTTAAGTCTGATGTGAAAGCCCCCGGCTCAACCGGGGAGGGTCATTGGAAACTGGGAAACTTGAGTGCAGAAGAGGAGAGTGGAATTCCACGTGTAGCGGTGAAATGCGTAGAGATGTGGAGGAACACCAGTGGCGAAGGCGACTCTCTGGTCTGTAACTGACGCTGAGGAGCGAAAGCGTGGGGAGCGAACAGGATTAGATACCCTGGTAGTCCACGCCGTAAACGATGAGTGCTAAGTGTTAGGGGGTTTCCGCCCCTTAGTGCTGCAGCTAACGCATTAAGCACTCCGCCTGGGGAGTACGGTCGCAAGACTGAAACTCAAAGGAATTGACGGGGGCCCGCACAAGCGGTGGAGCATGTGGTTTAATTCGAAGCAACGCGAAGAACCTTACCAGGTCTTGACATCCTCTGACAACCCTAGAGATAGGGCTTTCCCTTCGGGGACAGAGTGACAGGTGGTGCATGGTTGTCGTCAGCTCGTGTCGTGAGATGTTGGGTTAAGTCCCGCAACGAGCGCAACCCTTGATCTTAGTTGCCAGCATTCAGTTGGGCACTCTAAGGTGACTGCCGGTGACAAACCGGAGGAAGGTGGGGATGACGTCAAATCATCATGCCCCTTATGACCTGGGCTACACACGTGCTACAATGGACAGAACAAAGGGCTGCAAGACCGCAAGGTTTAGCCAATCCCATAAATCTGTTCTCAGTTCGGATCGCAGTCTGCAACTCGACTGCGTGAAGCTGGAATCGCTAGTAATCGCGGATCAGCATGCCGCGGTGAATACGTTCCCGGGCCTTGTACACACCGCCCGTCACACCACGAGAGTTTGCAACACCCGAAGTCGGTGAGGTAACCTTTATGGAGCCAGCCGCCGAAGGTGGGGCAGATGATTGGGGTGAAGTCGTAACAAGGTAGCCGTATCGGAAGGTGCGGCTGGATCACCTCCTTTCTAAGGATATATGGAGCAGTGTACGTTTTCGTCTTGTTTAGTTTTGAAGGAACTTGCAAAAGATCCTACAACATCATATCTTCGATATGAAAGATGGGCCTGTAGCTCAGCTGGTTAGAGCGCACGCCTGATAAGCGTGAGGTCGGTGGTTCGAGTCCACTCAGGCCCACCATCTTCTATTAAATCGGGGCCTTAGCTCAGCTGGGAGAGCGCCTGCCTTGCACGCAGGAGGTCAGCGGTTCGATCCCGCTAGGCTCCACCAACGTGTTCTTTGAAAACTAGATAACAATAAGTAATACATTCACATTGAATGCAATGCAAAGTTCATCACACATAGTGATTCTTTCTAAAGTAAGAAATGGTTAAGTTAGAAAGGGCGCACGGTGGATGCCTTGGCACTAGGAGCCGATGAAGGACGGGACGAACACCGATATGCTTCGGGGAGCTGTAAGCAAGCTTTGATCCGGAGATTTCCGAATGGGGAAACCCACTGCTCGTAATGGAGTAGTATCCATACTTGAATACATAGAGTATGAGAAGGCATACCCGGGGAACTGAAACATCTAAGTACCCGGAGGAAGAGAAAGCAAATGCGATTCCCTGAGTAGCGGCGAGCGAAACGGGAACAGCCCAAACCAAGAGGCTTGCCTCTTGGGGTTGTAGGACACTCTATACGGAGTTACAAAGGAACGATATAAGCGAAGAGGTCTGGAAAGGCCCGCCAAAGAAGGTAACAGCCCTGTAACTGAAATGTTGTTCTCTCCAGAGTGGATCCTGAGTACGGCGGAACACGTGAAATTCCGTCGGAATCCGGGAGGACCATCTCCCAAGGCTAAATACTCCCTAGTGACCGATAGTGAACCAGTACCGTGAGGGAAAGGTGAAAAGCACCCCGGAAGGGGAGTGAAATAGATCCTGAAACCGTGTGCCTACAAGTAGTCAGAGCCCGTTAACGGGTGATGGCGTGCCTTTTGTAGAATGAACCGGCGAGTTACGATCCCGTGCAAGGTTAAGCAGAAGATGCGGAGCCGCAGCGAAAGCGAGTCTGAATAGGGCGCATGAGTACGTGGTCGTAGACCCGAAACCAGGTGATCTACCCATGTCCAGGGTGAAGTTCAGGTAACACTGAATGGAGGCCCGAACCCACGCACGTTGAAAAGTGCGGGGATGAGGTGTGGGTAGGGGTGAAATGCCAATCGAACCTGGAGATAGCTGGTTCTCTCCGAAATAGCTTTAGGGCTAGCCTCAAGGTAAGAGTCTCGGAGGTAGAGCACTGATTGGACTAGGGGCCCCTACCGGGTTACCGAATTCAGTCAAACTCCGAATGCCGATGACTTATCCTTGGGAGTCAGACTGCGAGTGATAAGATCCGTAGTCGAAAGGGAAACAGCCCAGACCGCCAGCTAAGGTCCCAAAGTATACGTTAAGTGGAAAAGGATGTGGAGTTGCTTAGACAACCAGGATGTTGGCTTAGAAGCAGCCACCATTTAAAGAGTGCGTAATAGCTCACTGGTCGAGTGACTCTGCGCCGAAAATGTACCGGGGCTAAACGTATCACCGAAGCTGCGGACTGTTCTTACGAACAGTGGTAGGAGAGCGTTCTAAGGGCTGTGAAGCCAGACCGGAAGGACTGGTGGAGCGCTTAGAAGTGAGAATGCCGGTATGAGTAGCGAAAGACGGGTGAGAATCCCGTCCACCGAATGCCTAAGGTTTCCTGAGGAAGGCTCGTCCGCTCAGGGTTAGTCGGGACCTAAGCCGAGGCCGAAAGGCGTAGGCGATGGACAACAGGTTGATATTCCTGTACCACCTCCTCACCATTTGAGCAATGGGGGGACGCAGGAGGATAGGGTAAGCGCGGTATTGGATATCCGCGTCCAAGCAGTTAGGCTGGGAAATAGGCAAATCCGTTTCCCGTAAAGGCTGAGCTGTGATGGCGAGCGAAATTTAGTAGCGAAGTTCCTGATTCCACACTGCCAAGAAAAGCCTCTAGCGAGGTGAGAGGTGCCCGTACCGCAAACCGACACAGGTAGGCGAGGAGAGAATCCTAAGGTGATCGAGAGAACTCTCGTTAAGGAACTCGGCAAAATGACCCCGTAACTTCGGGAGAAGGGGTGCTTCTTAGGGTGTTAAAGCCCCGAGAAGCCGCAGTGAATAGGCCCAGGCGACTGTTTAGCAAAAACACAGGTCTCTGCGAAGCCGTAAGGCGAAGTATAGGGGCTGACGCCTGCCCGGTGCTGGAAGGTTAAGAGGAGCGCTTAGCGTAAGCGAAGGTGCGAATTGAAGCCCCAGTAAACGGCGGCCGTAACTATAACGGTCCTAAGGTAGCGAAATTCCTTGTCGGGTAAGTTCCGACCCGCACGAAAGGCGCAACGATCTGGGCACTGTCTCAACGAGAGACTCGGTGAAATTATAGTACCTGTGAAGATGCAGGTTACCCGCGACAGGACGGAAAGACCCCGTGGAGCTTTACTGCAGCCTGATATTGAATGTTGGTACAGCTTGTACAGGATAGGTAGGAGCCTTGGAAACCGGAGCGCTAGCTTCGGTGGAGGCATCGGTGGGATACTACCCTGGCTGTATTGACCTTCTAACCCGCTGCCCTTATCGGGCAGGGAGACAGTGTCAGGTGGGCAGTTTGACTGGGGCGGTCGCCTCCTAAAATGTAACGGAGGCGCCCAAAGGTTCCCTCAGAATGGTTGGAAATCATTCGCAGAGTGTAAAGGCACAAGGGAGCTTGACTGCGAGACCTACAAGTCGAGCAGGGACGAAAGTCGGGCTTAGTGATCCGGTGGTTCCGCATGGAAGGGCCATCGCTCAACGGATAAAAGCTACCCCGGGGATAACAGGCTTATCTCCCCCAAGAGTCCACATCGACGGGGAGGTTTGGCACCTCGATGTCGGCTCATCGCATCCTGGGGCTGTAGTCGGTCCCAAGGGTTGGGCTGTTCGCCCATTAAAGCGGTACGCGAGCTGGGTTCAGAACGTCGTGAGACAGTTCGGTCCCTATCCGTCGCGGGCGCAGGAAATTTGAGAGGAGCTGTCCTTAGTACGAGAGGACCGGGATGGACGCACCGCTGGTGTACCAGTTGTTCTGCCAAGGGCATCGCTGGGTAGCTATGTGCGGACGGGATAAGTGCTGAAAGCATCTAAGCATGAAGCCCCCCTCAAGATGAGATTTCCCATTCCGCAAGGAAGTAAGATCCCTGAAAGATGATCAGGTTGATAGGTCTGAGGTGGAAGCGTGGTGACACGTGGAGCTGACAGATACTAATAGATCGAGGACTTAACCTATATTCTAATGTGAAACATGAACATTGTTATCTAGTTTTGAGAGAACATTCTCTCCATCAGGTTTGGTGGCGATAGCGAAGAGGTCACACCCGTTCCCATACCGAACACGGAAGTTAAGCTCTTCAGCGCCGATGGTAGTTGGGGGTTTCCCCCTGTGAGAGTAGGACGCCGCCAAGCTTCTATAAGGATCAGTTCCAGTCGGAACTGGTCTTTTTTGTTTTTTAAGAAAAGGAACAAACACTCGATCTGACATGGATACATATACTAAACTACCATCTAAAACATTCTTAATTTTGTATACAATTGAAAGCGCTAGGGCATACTGAAGCTATAAGTGGAGGTGTCACAATGAGCAAAAAAGAGCGAGAAGCGATTTGTTTGATTTGTGAAGAGAAAAAAACAAAGGGAATTTATTTATATCATCAGTTTTTGTGCCGAGAATGTGAGCGAAAGTTAATTTCTACATCGACCTCGGATCCTAGCTATGCCGATTATGTTAGAAAGCTTAAAAATCTTCATACGCCGCCTTTGTATTCATAGACCATTAGATGGTCTTTTTTTATGAGCCATGAAGGATTGGGCCTGTTTTTTTGGAACTTAGTTTGGACATCATCCGTAATTAATAATAAGATAAACAGAGAGCCTGATTATTCATAGGAGTCGATGAACATGAAATCAATTTTTTATACATTTATATGGGCCATCCTCTCTACTTTTTTTTCGCTTGTTATTTTAACCGTCAGTATTGGGGTTTTCCATCATCATGTTGGATTATCGATACTGTATGCGGTGATGGGATGGGGCGTGATGTTTGCAGGGAGCAGATGGGTTGCTTTCCAGTTGTTTTTAAAGAAACACGGACTGTCTCGTAGTGATTATGTATATATCAAACAGCATTTAAAAGAAGCAGGACAAAAGCTTGTACGTTTAAAGAAAGCTTTATTTGCTGTGAAAAACGTACAAACGATCAAACATAATTATGAAATTCTCCGACTTGCACGACGAATCTATACGATTACAAAAAAAGAGCCGACTCGGTTTTATGATGCACAGCGTTTTTATTTCGAAAGCTTGGATTCTGTTGTTGAACTAACTGAAAAATATGCACTATTGTATAATCAGCCTGATCGCAGTCACGAGCTGGAAATGACACTGAGCCAAACTCGAGTAACGCTGACAGAGCTGCAAAAGCAATTGACGAACGATTTGCAGCAAGTATTAGGAAGAGACATAGAAGCCCTTCATATTGAGCTTGAAGTGGCAGATAAAATGATAAAGAAATAATGAAAGGAGTCAAACGCAATGAAACCAGAAGATCACATACGATCATCACCTGCTTCCACTACAGATCTTCAGTTTCGGGTGTTTGATACCTTATCTGATGAGGAGAAACAAGAAGCCATACAGCGTGCCGAGCAGATCCCTGACAATCCGCAAAAGCTGCTTTTCTATGGTACACGTGTTCAGGAACGATTATTGAAACAATCACAACAAATGATGAAATATGTTGAGAAAAAAGATATCGATCAAATAGGAGATGTGCTTGAGGCCTTTTTGCACCAGCTGCATATAGTAGAACCTGAGGATTTACTGCCAAAGAAGCAGGGCTTTTTTTTGAAGTTGTTTCAGCGGGAGAAGCGTTCTACTCAGGAAATCATATCGCGTTTTCAACATGCAAAATCACAGATCGAGAGATTATCAGCAAGACTTCGTTACGCAAAAGGCGGATTAATCTCGGATCATATGTTATTAGAGCGTTTATTTGAAGAAAATCAAACTTATTTCCAAGAGATGACGATGCAGGTTGCAGCAGTTGAAGCGAAAATGACAACTTTAGAAAAGCAGATCATATCAGAAACTCAGCATATTGGTAATCGGACTATAGAGGAGCAATTGATGAGTCAGGAATTCAATGCAGAAGAGTATATGGAGAGGTTGAAGGAACGGAAATATGATTTGCTGTTAAGCCGGCAAATTGCGTTGCAATGTAATGCCCAAATTCGAATGATCCAGCATACGAATCATACATTGGCCAATCACATTCAATCAACTGTTTCTGCATCCATTCCTCTATGGATCAACCAAATGTCGATTGCGTTAACGCATATTCAGCAGCGTGCCAATTCAGCTCTTCAGAATCGTATCCAAAAAACATACGAAAAGGTATCAAAGCAGCAGGGAGAACTTCTTGAAGAAGCAGCTTTTGCACCTATAGATACGTTGAAAAAGGTTCAACGCCAATTAGCAGAAACCTTACAGGAAACGCTACAGGTGAAAGAGCATGGAAGCCAAGAGCGAGCTCAATTGAAAAATAGCATGTTTGAGGCAGAACAGCAGCTGACAAATCACCAGCCAATAAAGGAATGAGAATCCATCTTTCGGTTCCCTTGTATGAACGTTATAATAGACTTAAGATATCGAAAGTGAAAAGGATCGATTTGTTTGAAAACACCTTTATATACAGCATTAGTACAACATGCGGAAAAGAAACCTTATTCTTTCCACGTTCCAGGACATCACAATGGAGATGTCTTTTTTGATGAGGCACGGACTTATTATGACTCAATTCTTCAGCTGGATGTAACAGAGCTTGAAGGATTAGATGATCTTCATCATCCAACTGGTGTGATTCAAGAGGCTGAACATTTATTGGCAAAGCTATATGGATCAGATCAAAGCTTTTTCCTTGTGAATGGGACAACTGTCGGAAATTTAGCGATGGTGATGACAGCCTGTCGTGCGGGAGATGAGATTTTCGTCCAGCGAAATTGTCATAAGTCTGTTTACCATGCGATTGAGCTTGCAGGAGCAACGCCTATTATGGTAGAAGCTGAGATAGATCAACACCTGCATGTTCCAACACATGTGACAGATGAAACAGTCAAAAAAGCCATAGCCAAACATCCTAATTGCCGGGCGATCGTTTTGACTTATCCGAACTACTATGGTCATGCAGCTGATTTATCAAAACTGATTCACATGTGCCACGAAGCAGGCATGATCGTTTTGGTTGATGAGGCACATGGTGCACATTTTGTATTAGGCGGCGCTTTTCCTCCATCTGCTCTTTCCTATGGAGCTGACGTGGTGGTACAATCAGCACATAAAACCCTTCCAGCCATGACAATGGGTTCCTACCTTCATCTTCAGGGGGGGCGAATGGATGCAAAACGTTTGAAAACATTCCTCACGATGCTTCAAAGCAGTTCTCCATCCTATCCAATTATGGCCTCATTAGATGTGGCAAGGGCCTATGTCGAGGAGATCAAGAAAAAAGGGATCCTGGATGGAACGATGAAAGGGCTGGCAGAGCTGAAAAATGAGTTCAACCGTATACCTCAGCTTGAAGTAGTCGAGTCTGAATTGCTTTCTAACGATCCATTAAAATGTGTGATTCGATCAACAAAAGGGCTGACGGGTTATGAACTAAAACGAGTGCTTGAATCAGTGGAGGTTCACCCAGAGCTTGCGGACGAACATCAGGTTTTACTTGTCTTTGGTTTAGAACAGAAGAAGGATATTCCTTTTAACCGAATAGAGCAGGCCCTTAATCAAAGCAATTCATTTCTCAAAGGAAAAGATCATATCCAAAGAGAGGCACTGGCTATTGAGAACAATGAGCATAGACAGGATATAGAAGCCGTCCCATTTGAACATGCAGCAGGCCGGATTAGTGCAGAATCGGTTATACCATATCCACCGGGTATTCCTTTGATCGTAAAGGGAGAACGTATTGAAATCGATCAAATCGCGGCTTTAAGCCGTTTGCTTGGACATCAGGTTCATGTTCAAGCGAGTCAGGTGATTCATCAGAGAAAATTATATGTTTATATAGAAGAGGAGACACTATGAGCGGTATGTTTATTACGTTTGAAGGGCCAGAGGGTGCCGGAAAAACGACAGTGATTCGAAAAGTGTATGAAGAAATGGCACGCCAAGGATATGCAGTCATGGCGACACGTGAGCCTGGTGGCATTGACATTGCAGAGCAGATTCGTGAAGTCATTTTAAATGAAAAAAACACAAAAATGGATGCGAAAACGGAAGCTTTGCTATATGCAGCGGCAAGAAGGCAGCATTTGGCTGAGAAGGTAGAACCGGCATTACAGCGCGGGCAGACAGTTTTATGTGATCGTTTTGTCGATAGCTCCCTTGCTTATCAAGGCTATGCGAGAGGGCTTGGGATTGAAGAAGTAAAGTCAATTAACGACTTTGCTATCAATGGCACGATGCCGCAAATGACCATTTATTTTTCTATTACACCTGAGGAAGGGCTAAAGCGAATTGATGCCAATCAGGGGAGAGAAAAGAATCGATTAGACATGGAGACGCTTAATTTCCACCAGCTGGTCAGAGAAGGCTATGAACTGCTTATTGCACAATCACCAGAACGATTCCGTGTAGTGGATGCGTCTCAGCCGATGCAGGCTGTCTATGAAGAAGTCCTTCAATTGATTCAGGACACATTAAAGCAAAATCAAATATGACCTAATTCCCAATCGTTGTTATAATATAGAGGAAGACATCGGCATGTCATCTGTGCCTAAAATAAAGGAGGCCAATCAAATGAAATTAATTGTTGCCGTTGTACAGGACCAAGATAGCAGCAAGTTGTTGAAAATATTGACTGAACATCATTTCGGCGTGACAAAATTAGCTTCAACTGGTGGGTTTTTAAAGTCTGGGAATACGACTTTTATTATTGGTTGTGATGATGTCCGAGTGGATAAAGCATTACAGCTTATAAAAGAAAATTGCCGTAAACGTGATCAGATGATCGCGCCTGTATCGCCAATGGGTGGAAATGCAGATTCATACGTACCATACCCTGTTGAGGTTGAAGTTGGCGGAGCTACTGTTTTTATTCTGCCAGTTGAACAATTTCATCAATTTTAAGGATGGGTTGCTGTGAAAATTAATCAAGATATGCGGCTGCGTTTAGAAAAGCGTGAACTTCAAGCGATGAAGGGAAACCAGACATCTGCTTCCTTTAAATCTTCGATGGAGACGCAAAGCGGCAAACTGCGCTTAGAACAGCTGACGGTCATGCTCAGTGATATCGAAGTGTTCGGTAAAAAGCTGGCGAAGTCACGAAACCTAAAGGATTTGGCAAGGTTTAAAGGACTGGTGAAGCGCTTTGTGAAAGAGACAGTCGATAATGGATTAAATATAGAAACATCAAGGAGCTTTGACATTTATGGCAACACACGTACACTTGCTTTAGTCAAAGCCTTAGATGAAAAGCTGATTGAATTAACCGAGGAAATGATGGATCAAGAGAAACCATCTATTGATTTGCTTGAACGTATTGGAGAAATAAAAGGTTTATTGATTAACCTTTACACATAGAGAGTGATAACATGGCAATTAGCTGGGATGACATGAATGATTTGCAGCCGCGCGTCATGCGGCTGATTTTTAATAGTATTGAAAAAGACCGACTTGCGCATGCCTACTTATTTGAAGGGAAAAAAGGAACCGGTAAGCTGGATGCAGCGATGCTTTTGGCTAAGAGCTTTTTTTGTATGGAATCAGGAGTGAAACCATGTGAATCCTGTCAAAACTGCAAAAGGATTGAATCAGGAAACCATCCCGATTTACATCTTGTGCAGCCCGATGGCCAATCAATTAAGAAGGCACAAGTGCAGGCACTGCAGGAGGAATTTACAAAAGCGGGTGTAGAATCTCACCGGAAAATGTATATTATTCTTCATGCGGACAAAATGACGGTCAATGCCGCGAACAGTTTATTGAAGTTCCTAGAGGAGCCCAATCGGGAAACGATGGCGGTTTTAATCACTGAGCAATCGCATAAAATGCTGGATACGATTATTTCAAGATGTCAGATGCTCAGCTTTCAGCCGCTGCAGCCACAATCCTTGGAGCAGCAGCTTTTACAAGAAGGCGTATCTCAGCATCTCGCAAGGCTTTTGTCGAATTTAACCAATAATTTAGCAGAAGCACTCGAATTAAGTCGAAATGATCAGTTTGCAGAGTCTAGAGCGAAAGTGATAAAATTGTATGAAGTCTTACACCAGCGAAAAGAACATGCATTTTTTTATATACAGGATCAATGGATGCCTTTTTTCAAAGAGAAAGACCTTCAAGAAACAGGTCTGGATATGCTTTTATTTATATATCGTGATGTATTGTCGATTCAAATAGGAAATGAAGATAAAGTCATTTATCAAGACTTATTCCAGACAATGAAGCAGCATGCGCTGCATTCCACACAGCAGATGGTGACCAGCCAGATCCTTGCTGTATTAGAAGCGAAAAAGAGACTTCAATCCAACGTGAATGCCCAAGGGCTGATGGAGCAATTGGTGTTGATGTTGCAGGAGGGATAAGCTTGTACAACGTAATTGGTGTTCGCTTTAAAAAAGCGGGCAAAATCTATTATTTCGATCCTAATGGATTTCATATAGAAAATGATAGTTGTGTCATTGTAGAAACGGTCAGAGGGGTTGAG
Source organism: Bacillus sp. MAG717A (assembly GCF_036884855.1). NCBI lineage: Bacteria > Bacillati > Bacillota > Bacilli > Caryophanales > Bacillaceae > Bacillus > Bacillus sp. MAG717A. The sequence continues at coordinate 1,387,109 of NZ_CP145733.1, read as the reverse complement.
TACGGACAAGTGGTCATCGCCAACAAAAAAGTAGATGAGCACGATGTGGTTCTCCCTCTGCGTAAAGTCATTCGTGTAGCAGACGAACGAGACCGGCTCATCGTTGAGGAAAACAAAGAAGCAGCGATGACAGCCTTTGATACATGTCTTCAAAAGGTAAGTGAACATGGGCTGGAAATGAAACTGGTCGATGTTGAATTTACATTTGACCGAAACAAGGTCATCTTCTACTTCACAGCGGATGGCAGAGTCGATTTCCGTGAGCTAGTGAAGGATCTTGCATCAATCTTCAAGACGAGAATTGAACTTCGCCAGATTGGTGTAAGAGACGAGGCAAAAATGCTTGGCGGCATTGGTCCTTGCGGGCGAATGCTCTGCTGTTCGACATTCTTAGGAGACTTTGAACCAGTGTCGATTAAGATGGCAAAGGATCAAAATCTATCGTTAAATCCTACAAAAATTTCAGGACTATGCGGCCGTTTGATGTGTTGCTTGAAATATGAGAATGATGAGTATGAAACAGCGAAGGAACAATTACCGGATATCGGCGAAACGATTCAGACGTCTAATGGCTCTGCAAAGGTCGTAGGGCTCAATATTTTAGAACGAATTTTGCAAGTTGAATTAACCGGGCAAGAAAAAGTGATAGAATATACATGGGAAGAATTATTACAAGAAGGCGTTGTATCTGCACAAACAACTGAGTAACGAGGTGTGCCACCTTGGATAAAAAGGAACTATTTGATACGGTGATTAATTTAGAAGAACAAATCGGTTCTCTTTATCGCCAGTTAGGTGATTTGAAAAATCATATCGGTGAAGTGATTGAAGAAAATCATCAGCTGCAGATGGAGAATCAGCACTTGCGTGAACGTCTGGATCAGTCCGATCGAGACAAATCGTCTGAGGCAGAGAATGATTCTGCCCAGAAGGCAAGTCATTCTGATATAGGAGAAGGCCATGATAACCTGGCCCGATTATATCAGGAGGGCTTCCATATTTGTAATGTACATTATGGGAGCATTCGTAAAGAGGGAGACTGTTTGTTCTGTCTGTCATTTTTAAATAAAAAATGAGAAAAGGCTTCCGCTGAATCGGGAGCCTTTTTCACAGGAAAAGAAAGGATACATCATGGTTTCGTTAAGAGAAGATGAACGTTTAGATTACCTGCTCGCCGAAGATATGAAGATTATTCAAAGTAAAACTGTGTTTGCCTTTTCATTGGACGCAGTGTTATTAGCTAAATTTGCTTATGTGCCAATTCAAAAAGGGGAAATCATTGACCTTTGTACTGGAAATGGCATTGTGCCATTGCTGCTTTCGACTCGATCTAAGGCCTCGATTACGGGTGTTGAAATTCAAGAACGGCTGTTTGATATGGCAAAAAGAAGTGTGGAGTATAATCAACTTGCGCACCAGATCGAATTGATTCATGGTGACTTGAATGATATGCCGGAACGATACGGCAACCATAAAGTTGATGTGATTACATGTAACCCGCCATATTTTAAAACACCTTCTAAGGATGAAATCAATGAAAATGAGTATTTGGCGATTGCCCGGCATGAAATTCATTGTACATTAGAAGATGTCATTCGTGTTTCTTCCACGCTGCTAAAGCAAGGGGGGAAACTGGCGATGGTTCATCGACCAGGACGGCTGCTTGAGATTGTGGAATTAATGAAGAAATACCGAATTGAGCCAAAACGTATTCAATTTGTTTATCCCAAACAAGGGAAAGACGCCAATACCATCTTGGTAGAGGGCATAAAAGATGGAAAACCAGATCTGAAAATTCTCCCGCCTCTTTTTGTTTATGGGGAAGATCAGGAGTATACAGATGAAATCAGGACGATACTGTATGGAGAAGCATAATCATTACTTCTATGTATTAAAATGTGCAGATGGCAGTCTGTATGCAGGTTATACAAATGATTTACAAAAAAGACTGATGACTCACAATAGTGGAAAGGGAGCAAAGTATACAAGAGCGAGACGGCCGGTTGAGCTTTTTTATCATGAATGTTTTGCAACCAAAAGAGAAGCCATGCAGCAAGAATATCGTTTCAAAACGTGGACACGAAAAAAGAAAGACATGTATATAGAAGAAATGCGAATGGAAAAGGAGGCGGCACATGAAAAAGACACAGAAAAGCTTTGATGGTCAATCTGACATGGGCATTCTTTATCTCGTCCCAACCCCGATTGGAAATCTAGAAGATATGACGTTCCGAGCGATACAAACATTAAAAGATGTAGACTATATTGCCGCAGAAGATACAAGGCAAACGAAAAAGCTTTGTCATGTATACGAGATTGATACACCCTTAACGAGTTATCATGAGCATAACAAAGACAGCAGCGGCCACAAGTTAATCGAATGGCTAAAAGAAGGGAAAAGTATCGCACTCGTAAGTGATGCCGGTTTACCGACGATTTCAGATCCAGGGGCTGAAGTGGTTCGAGATTTTACTAGCATCGGAGGCTATGTCATTCCGTTACCTGGCGCAAATGCTGCACTAACGGCACTCATTGCATCAGGAATCGCGCCTCAGCCATTTTTCTTTTACGGTTTTCTCGACCGTCAAAAAAAAGAAAAGAAAAAGCAGCTTGAAGCCTTGAAGAAACGCCAAGAAACGATCATTTTCTATGAAGCGCCCCATCGGTTAAAAGAAACGCTGACTTTGATGAAGGAAGTGTGGGGAAATCGGAACATCGTCATTACGAGAGAACTAACGAAAAAATTCGAAGAGTTTATTCGTGGAGATTTAGAGTCTGTGCTGACATGGGCTGCGGAGAATCAAATCCGCGGTGAGTTCTGTCTTGTGGTGCAAGGAAATGATCAAGCTGAAGAAGAGCTGAATGAAGAAGCATGGTGGACGTCCTTATCTGAAAAAGAACATGTGATTCATTACATAGAGGAAGGATTAACGTCAAAGGAGGCCATTAAACGTACAGCTGTCGAACGTGGTGTGCCAAAGCGCACGATATACGATGCTTATCATATTGAACAATAAAGAAAGGTTCTTGCAAACGGTGCAAGAACCTTTTTTATATGAAACTTATTTTTGTGATTGAAGTTGGTTTTGGATTTCGTTAATGATTTGCTCTGCACCTTCACGGCTAAGAACTAATTTACCATTAGCAAGTTTAAGGTTATCGTCTGATACTTCACCTGTTACTTGGCAAGTCATGTTTGGTTTATATTTTTTTAGGATAATTTTTTCATCATCAACATAAATTTCCAAAGCGTCTTTTTCAGCGATTCCTAGCGTACGGCGAAGTTCGATTGGAATCACCACGCGTCCTAATTCGTCAACTTTACGTACAATACCTGTAGATTTCATCTTCATTCTCCTCCCAAAAAGTTCTTATTCTTAAAATAATATTATCTTCGTCATTATTCGACAAATTCCTTACATTCCTAGCATAACAAGGTTTCCATAAATCGTCAATCATTTTGTTTACTATTGTTTGTAAAATATGACTCTTAAAGTCAAAAGACCTTGAAACTACTGATGTATAAGGATTTTGTAGGCTTTTTCTATGAAAATGTATGAAATGACGAGATCAGATTAACAAGACTTTTGCCCTAATTTAGCCAATTGTAAATCTGGAAATAGATTTCATACGACAATATTCGACAAAATGTCGACGGGTTTGTCGTTTTTTTCGAAAAACTCATCTTTTTCGATCATTTCATCTTGTTCTATGTATATATGCTTGATCTTAAAGGCTAAGATGGTATCATAGAGAAAGTACAAGCGCAACAAATAATTTAATAATGCACATTTTAATGATTTCATAACCGCTCTCGTCCATTGGGCGGGAGTTTTTGACATTTACACACACGCAGGAGGTTCCGACATGCCGGAAAAGAAAAAAACGTTTTATCTGACGACACCTATTTACTATCCGAGCGGAAAATTACATATTGGACATGCTTATACGACAGTAGCGGGAGATGCTATGGCTCGTTATAAACGTCTTCAAGGCTATGATGTGATGTATTTAACGGGTACAGATGAGCACGGACAAAAAATTCAGCAAAAAGCTGAAGAACAAAATATCACACCAATCGAGTATTTAGATCCAGTCGTTGAAGACATTAAATCATTATGGAAGAAACTCGACATTTCGAATGACGACTTCATCCGTACAACAGAAAAAAGACATACGAAAATCATTGAGCAGGTCTTCCAAAAATTGCTTGATCAAGGCGATATTTATTTAGATCAATATGAGGGCTGGTACAGTATTCCTGATGAGACATTCTATACGGAAACACAGCTTGTTGATGTTGAGCGTAATGAAAAAGGGGAAGTCATTGGCGGGAAAAGCCCTGACAGCGGCCATCCTGTTGAATTAATTAAAGAAGAATCATATTTCTTCCGTATGAGTAAGTATGCGGATCGTTTGCTTGATTATTACGAAAAGAATCCATCGTTTATTCAGCCTGAATCAAGAAAGAATGAAATGATTAATAACTTCATTAAACCAGGTTTAGAGGATTTAGCCGTATCAAGAACAACCTTTGATTGGGGAATTAAAGTTCCTAACAATCCAAAACACGTCATTTATGTATGGATTGATGCTTTATTCAACTATTTAACTGCGATTGGCTATGGAACAGATCAAGATGAGAAATATAAAAAATATTGGCCTGCCAACGTACATCTTGTAGGAAAAGAAATTGTACGCTTTCATACGATTTATTGGCCGATTATGTTAATGGCATTAGATCTGCCTCTACCGAAGCAAATTTTCGCACACGGCTGGCTGCTCATGAAAGATGGCAAAATGTCTAAATCAAAAGGGAATGTGGTAGATCCGGTCACATTAATTGATCGCTATGGCCTCGATGCCCTCCGTTATTATCTGCTTCGCGAAGTACCATTTGGTGCGGATGGTGTGTTTACACCAGAAGGATTCGTGGAACGTGTAAACTATGACCTTGCCAATGATTTAGGTAACTTGCTTAATCGTACAGTTGCGATGGTCCAAAAATATTTTGACGGCACATTAAGCAGCTATAAGGGCCCTGTTAATGGGTTTGATGAAGAGCTGAAAGCAGTTGCTGAGCAAACAGTCAAAGCTTATGAAGAGGCGATGGAAAACCTTGAATTCTCGGTGGCTCTTTCAAATGTTTGGACATTAATCAGCAGAACCAATAAATATATTGATCAAACAGCTCCATGGGTGCTGGCAAAGGATGAAACAAAACGAAAAGAATTGCATTCTGTTATGTATCATTTAGCAGAATCACTTCGAATCACAGCAGTCCTCTTAACGCCATTCCTAACGAAAACACCTGAGAAAATCTTCTTCCAGCTTGGAATTGAAGAAGAGAAGCTCAAGAGCTGGGATAGTATCCTATCATTTGGTGCGATTCAACATGCGACGGTACAAAAAGGCGAGCCTTTGTTCCCGCGTTTAGAGGTTGAAGAAGAAGTAGCCTACATTAAAGAAAAAATGCAGGGAAGTGCACCTAAGGTAGAAGAAGAGAAAGTGGAAATCGAAGAAACGGAATTACCTGAGCTGGGAGCAGAAATTGCATTTGATGATTTCTCAAAAGTCGATCTTCGAGTCGCACAGGTTTTGGAAGCAGCCCCAGTGAAAAAAGCAGATCGTCTTTTAAAGCTTCAGCTTGATTTTGGATTTGAAAAAAGACAAATAGTCTCAGGGATTGCCAAGCACTATCAACCAGAGGAATTAGTAGGGAAAAAGCTCGTTTGCGTAGCGAATCTTACACCAGTTAAACTCAGAGGGGAAATTTCCCAGGGAATGATTTTAACTGGAGAAACAGGCGGGAAATTGCAGGTTCTTGAAGTAGATCAATCTCTAGCAAATGGAACAAAAATTTTATAAAGCAACAAAGGTGTTCCACGTGTAACATTTCGTCGAACACCTTTTGTTTTTTAGCAGAATTGTCGAAAGGAGCAATCAACAATGTTATTTGATACACATGCCCACTTAAATGCAGAACAATACAAAGAAGACTTAGAGCAGGTGATCGAAAGAGCAAAAAGCGAAAAAGTTGAGAAAATCGTGGTGGTGGGGTTTGACCGTCCGACAATTACGAGAGCGATGGAATTAATTGAAGAGTATGATTTCATATATGCAGCTATTGGCTGGCATCCAGTCGATGCTATTGATATGACAGATGAGGATTTGGCTTGGATTAAAGATTTATCTCAACACGAAAAAGTGGTTGCGATTGGAGAAATGGGTCTGGATTACTATTGGGACAAGTCACCAAAAGATGTACAAAAGGAAGTCTTTAGACGCCAAATTGCTCTTGCGAAGGAAGTGAATCTTCCAATCGTTATTCATAACCGTGACGCAACGGAAGATGTCGTGACAATTTTAAAGGAAGAGGGAGCAGCTGAGGTTGGAGGTATTATGCACTGCTTTACGGGTAGCTTAGAAACTGCAAAAGCGTGTATGGATATGAATTTTTACATCTCATTCGGTGGACCCGTGACATTTAAAAATGCCAAGAAGCCAAAGGAAGTTGTAAAAGAGATACCAGGTGACCGGCTTTTGATTGAAACAGACTGCCCATACTTAACGCCAGTGCCATTTAGGGGGAAACGTAACGAGCCAAGTTATGTCAAATATATCGCAGAACAGATTGCGGAGCTGAGAGAAATCAGCTTTGAAGAGCTTGCCGAATTGACAACAAAAAATGCAAAAAAAGTTTTCCGTATAAACTGACAGTATATGATGTCAATCCTTGTTTAAGCTTGTCCAATTGTGAAACATAACGAAAAAGTTCTACACGTTTGCGCCTCCTCATAGGATAAGTTGTCGATAAGTCTTTCTTCCCTTCTTTCCATAAATCTCCCATAATAGGTTTACAATCGAGCATTTTTGTACAGTGGGTGGAAGGGTTGACAGGTTTTGAGATACTCTATATAATCTCTCCGAGGAGAAGGAGGCGTTTTTCATCGTACAAAAAATGAAAAATCTGTTTTCTGTTAAGCTAGGAAAAGGCAAGGTTTTATTACTAGTTGTTTGCTTGCTTTTAGCTGGAACTGGGACGGCTTACGGTGCGCATGAGCTCACTAAGCAGTCTATTACCATTTCAATCAATGGTAAAGAGAAGACAATTCGTACACATGAAGAGACAGTAGCACAGCTGCTTTCAGACCTTGGCATAAGGACCAAGGCGGAGGATCATATCACTCCAAGTCTAAATACAAAGATTCAAGACAACATGAACATTGTGTATGATGCGGCTATACCGGTTCATCTGACCCTAGATGGGAAAGAGAAAACGATATGGACAACAGATCAGACGGTTGGAGCATTATTGAAGAATGAGAAGATAGATATTGGGAAGCACGATCAAGTCACTCCAGGAAAGAATGACAAGTTAAAAAAGGATATGAATCTTGTGGTTCAGCAGGCCTTCCAGGTCAGCTTAAATGATGGAGGAAAAGATAAAAAAGTGTGGACCACTTCGACTACGGTCGCTGACTTTTTAAAGCAACAAGAGCTGAAGCTCAAGAAGCACGATAAGATCAAGCCTGCGTTACATAGTAACCTTTCTAAAAAGACCGCAGATATAAAGATCACTCGGGTGGAAAAAGTCACCGATGTAGTGGAAGAGAAAATTGCTTTTGATACCAAACATAAAAAGGACCATTCTCTTGAAAAAGGGAAAGAGAAGGTACTTAAAAAAGGTGAAGAAGGTAAATTAAAGAAGCACTATGCCATTGTGAAAGAAAACGGCAAAGTGGTGTCTAAAGAATTGATTAAAGAAGTGACCGAAAAAGATAGTAAGGACCGTTTAGTGGCTATTGGTACACAAGTGACCAAAAAGGAGCCTGCAGCGTCCCCTGTGGTTTCACGAAGCAATGAGTCTTCAGGAAAAGAATTTTATGTGGCGTCAACAGCCTATACAGCGAGCTGTGCTGGATGTACGGGCAGAACGTCTACAGGTTTTGATTTAAAAGCGAATCCGGGTGCAAAGGTCATAGCAGTTGATCCGAGTGTCATTCCGCTGGGCTCAAAAGTGTATGTGGAAGGCTATGGATATGCCGTTGCATCAGACACTGGATCTGCTATAAAAGGGAATAAAATTGATGTGTTCGTCCCAAGTAAGTCGGCAGCTTATCAATGGGGAAATAAACGAGTGAAAATTAGAGTACTCAAATAAACACATCAAATCATTTATATGAACAGAGGGCTTTGCGCACCCTCTGTTTTTTTGGTTATAATAGAAGCACTGTTTTCTAATTAATTAGACGCAAAAACAGCATGAAAGGTTTCGTTTTTTTAACCAAAAAATGTAGATTGTTTTTGCAAGCGGAGGAATACATGAAAATCAAAGAAATCATTGTGGTGGAGGGTCGTGATGACACTGCCAGAGTGAAGATGGCGGTTGATGCAGATACGATCGAAACAAACGGATCTGCCATTGGCGATACAGTCATTCAACAAGTGCGTCTTGCTCAGGAGACGAGAGGGGTCATTATTTTAACAGATCCTGATTTTCCTGGTGAGAAGATCCGTAAAACCATCGCAGAGGCGGTTCCTGGCTGTAAGCACGCTTTTTTGCCAAAACATCTTGCGAAGGCGAAGCGGGATAAAGGAATTGGTGTCGAGCATGCTTCCTTGGACAGTATTCGGGAATGTCTTGCCCATGTCCATGAAGAAATGGAAGAATCGGAAAGTGTCATTACATTAGACGACTTATTTGACGCAGGCCTTATCGGAGGCGAAGCATCGAAACGCCGCCGCGAACGACTAGGATTGCTTTTAAATATAGGATATACCAATGCGAAGCAGCTGCAAAAGCGCCTTCACATGTTCCAAATAACCAAACATGATTTTATTGCGGCCTTAAAGACCGTCATGCAGGAGGAAGCCGATGAATAAAGATATTGCGACACCCGTCAGAACGAAGGAAATACTGAAGAAGTACGGTTTCTCTTTTAAAAAGAGCTTGGGGCAGAACTTCTTAATTGATACAAATATTTTAGATCGCATTGTCGATCACGCAGAGGTTACAGATGAGACCGGCGTCATTGAAATTGGGCCTGGTATCGGCGCATTGACAGAGCAGCTCGCTAAACGTGCAAAGAAAGTCACCGCTTTTGAAATCGATCAGCGTTTATTGCCTATTTTAAACGATACGCTTTCTCCATATGATAATGTCACGATCATTCATCAAGATGTATTAAAGGCGGATGTGAGAAAGGTCATCGAAGAAAATTTTGCTGACTGTAAAGAAGTGATGGTTGTAGCCAACCTTCCGTATTACGTGACAACACCGATTATTATGAAATTGCTTGAAGAAAACCTTCCATTGAAAGGGATTGTGGTCATGCTGCAAAAGGAAGTAGCAGATCGTATGGCAGCTGTCCCTTCATCAAAGGAATACAATTCATTGTCTATCGCAGTTCAATTTTATACGGAAGCAAAAACGGTGATGGTTGTGCCTAAAACGGTTTTTGTTCCTCAGCCAAATGTTGATTCGGCTGTGATTAAGCTGACTGTTCGTGAAACGCCTGCTGTCTCAGTAGAAAATGATGCGTTTTTCTTTCAATTGATCCGAGCGAGCTTTGGCCAGCGCCGGAAAACATTGATGAATAATTTGATGAACAATTTTCCTGATGGAAAAAAACATAAAGCGATCATCGAGGAAGCTCTTCAAACGGCAGATATTGATGGAAAGCGCCGCGGAGAATCATTATCCATTGAGGAATTTGCCAGATTGTCGAATGTTTTACAAAAAGCCCTATCGTAAGGGCTTTTTTCTTTTGTTTTTCACCACTTCAACTGTTCGGGCATAGGCTAGAAAGAACAGCACATATGAAAGAAGAACATGTTTAGTGTAAGACGATACCAACAGGATATGAGCCTGATTGTGGAGTGAAAAGCATGCAATTTCAAATAGGAGATATGGTGACGAGGGCATCCTATCAAATGGATATTATGTTTCGAATCATTCGAATTGATGAGACAGATCAGCACGAAGCCACTGCCATATTGCATGGGAATGAAGTGAGGCTGATTGCTGATGCTAAGATGTCGGATCTCGTCTTGATTCAAAAAGAGGAGCAGCTGACAAGGGAGAAGGACGACGAACGGAAAATTAATGAATCGCTCGACTTACTAAGGCAGGATTATCAGCTGCTGCGTGAAAAACAAGAGTATTATACTTCTGGCCAATATCACCATCAGGAGCAGTATTTTCACATGCCTGGAAAGGTCCTTCATTTAGATGGAGATGCTTCATACTTAAAGAAATGCTTAGATGTATATGAACGAATTGGTGTGCCTGTATACGGAGTACATTGTCATGAGAAGAAAATGCCAAGCGTGATCGATTCGTTACTTGATCAATATCGGCCTGATATTTTGGTCATTACAGGGCATGATGCGTATTCCAAGCAAAAGGGCGGCGTAAATGATATCGGTGCCTATCGCCATTCTCGTCATTTCGTTGAAACGGTTCAAAAAGCAAGAAAGAAAATTCCTCATTTAGATCAGCTTGTGATCTTTGCGGGTGCCTGTCAATCCCATTTTGAATCATTGATCCAAGCAGGTGCCAATTTTGCAAGCTCACCTTCACGTGTGAACATCCATGCGCTCGACCCCGTCTATATCGTTGCGAAGATCAGCTTCACTCCTTTTGTAGATCGAATCAATGTGTGGGATGTGCTTCGTAATACATTAACAAGAGAAAAAGGTCTCGGAGGCATCGAGACGAAGGGTGTTTTAAGGGTAGGTATGCCATATAAAAAAGACCATGAATCGACATAACCCGACTGATTTCAGTCTGGTTTTTTTATGTGTAAAAAGAAATTTCAAATGGATACATAATTCACCGGAATTTGAGAAAAATAGGGAGGAGAAAAGGTAGAAGTTTGTCAAAATTATTTTGTTGACAATGGCTCGTGTTGGTTGATATAATTTAATTTTTATTTGACAAAAATGGGCCGTTGTTGTATAATTATCTCAGTGAGGTGGATGCAATGGCGAAGACTTTGTCCGACATCAAAAGATCGCTTGATGGTAACTTAGGTAAACGTTTGACGTTAAAGGCTAACGGAGGCCGCCGTAAAACAATTGAGCGTTCGGGCATTTTAGCTGAAACGTACCCTTCTGTATTTGTGATTCAATTAGATCAAGATGAGAATTCGTTTGAAAGAGTTTCTTACAGTTATGCAGATATACTGACTGAGACGGTCGAATTAACGTTCGATGATGCCGCTAGCTCAGTCGCCTATTAATGGGCAGTGAACTTCTTGTTTACTGCTTTTTGTTTTGCCTTTTTTTCTGAATGGGAGTCTGCCCATTTTTTGAAAGGGGTAAAAGAAAGGATTCGATACAAAATAAGAAAGCCACAAAAGCAGTGGCACTGATTCGAATTCTCGACTAAAGGGGCTGTTTCGTTTGGGTAGACGCCGAGGCATTATGTCAGATGAGTTCAAATACGAGCTGGCGAAGGATCTTGGATTTTATGATACCGTCAAAAATGGAGGCTGGGGAGAAATTCGTGCGCGTGACGCAGGTAATATGGTCAAACGTGCCATCGAATTAGCTCAGCAGCACATGGCTCAGGATGAGAATCAACGATAGAAAAATGGTCAGGGATACCACGGGTGTCTCTGGCTTTTTTTGTTGAAAAAGTCAGTGTGCTGGGCGTAAAAGCCAATATTCATCAGATCCATCAAATGTGATACAATATTGATACTTATGTTTAGATGGAGAAGTAGGTGAAATGTTTGCGTATTTTAGAAAAAGCACCGGCAAAAATTAATCTCTCACTTGATGTTCATGGAAAAAGACCGGATGGATATCACGAAGTGGAGATGGTGATGACAACAATAGACCTTGCAGATCGACTTGAGCTGACGGAGCTGGACAAAGATGAAATCCGTGTATCATCTCATAATCGATTTGTGCCAGATGATCAGCGTAACTTGGCTTATCAGGCGGCTAAATTGCTCAAAACAAGGTTCGGTATTCAAAAAGGGGTGTCGATTGTCATCACAAAAGCAATACCTGTTGCAGCAGGTTTAGCTGGAGGCAGCAGTGATGCTGCAGCAGCGCTTCGCGGTTTAAACCGTTTGTGGAAGTTAAATCTCACGTTAGATGAACTAGCTGAGCTCGGAGCGGAGATCGGCTCAGATGTGTCTTTTTGTGTACACGGAGGCACAGCACTAGCGACAGGACGTGGAGAAAAACTGAAGCATATCGCGACACCGCCGCATTGCTGGGTGATTTTAGCGAAGCCGGTGATTGGGGTATCTACAGCTGAAGTTTATAGACAATATGACGCAAGCAAAGTAGAACACCCAAATGTACAGCGTATGATTGAAGCCATTGAAGCGAAAGATTATAAAGAGATGTGCAGCTCACTCGGTAACGTTCTGGAGTCTGTGACATTAAAGATGTATCCGGAAGTAGATATGATCAAAAGACAGATGAAGCGTTTCGGTGCTGATGCTGTATTAATGAGTGGAAGCGGCCCAACTGTATTTGGCCTGATTCAATATGAATCGAAGGTACAAAGAATATATAACGGACTGAGAGGATTTTGTGATCAAGTATACGCTGTCCGCATGATCGGCGAACAAAATGCCCTTGATTAAATCCGTATATTAAGTTATATTATTCATAAATTATTCGGGTTCTGGGGGTAAGTTCATGAAGTTTCGTCGAAGCGGCAGATTGGTGGACTTAACAAATTATTTGTTAGCCCACCCGCACGTACTAGTACCTTTAACTTTTTTTGCAGAGCGATATCAATCTGCAAAGTCCTCCATTAGTGAAGACTTAACGATTATCAAACAGACCTTCGAACAGCAGGGAATCGGCACATTGCTTACTGTACCTGGCGCTGCTGGCGGAGTGAAATATATTCCAAAAATTCACCTAAAAGAAGCAGATGACGTAGTAAACGATATCGGAGAGGCATTATCAACTCCTGAACGTGTACTTCCTGGCGGTTATTTATATTTAACCGATGTTTTAGGCAATCCATCGATTCTTGCGAAAATCGGTAAGCTTTTTGCGACCATCTTTGCGGACCGTGCGATTGATGTCGTCATGACCGTTGCGACAAAGGGGATTCCAATTGCCTATTCTGTTGCGGGTTATTTAAATGTGCCTGTTGTGATCGTTAGAAAAGATAATAAGGTAACCGAAGGATCAACTGTCAGTATTAATTATGCGTCAGGTTCTTCTAACCGAATTCAAACCATGTCCCTTGCAAAGCGCAGCTTAGATAAAGGCTCCAATGTGTTGATCATTGATGACTTTATGAAAGCGGGCGGAACCATTAACGGCATGATGAATTTGCTTGAGGAATTTAATGCAAATGTTGCAGGAATCGGTGTTCTTTTAGAAGATGAAGGCGTAGATGAACGTCTTGTTGATGAATATGTCTCGTTGTTAAAGCTTTCAACCATTGATATGAAGCAAAAAATCATTGAGATCAATGAAGGCAACTTCCACGAGTTTTTTCATTCGAAAGCGTAAGCTTTAATTAAACATGTATTTGAATGGGAGAGATTGATATGACAAAAGTTGTTCAAACTAAACATGCACCAGCAGCCATTGGACCTTACTCTCAAGGAATTATTGTCAATAACATGTTTTACAGCTCAGGGCAGATTCCATTAACCCCAGCTGGAGATTTTGTTAATGGAGATATTAAAGAACAAACACATCAAGTATTCCGTAATCTTGAGGCTGTACTTGAAGCAGCAGGTGCTTCCTTTGAAACAGTCGTGAAAGCAACTGTTTTCATCAAAGATATGGAACAATTCGCTGAAGTGAATGAAGTGTACGGTGAGTATTTCCATACACATAAGCCAGCTCGTTCATGCGTGGAAGTGGCAAGACTTCCAAAAGATGCGCTTGTAGAAATAGAAGTAGTTGCACTAGTAAAATAAAACAGGCACTCTCGATGAAAGCCGTTTGGTTTCATCATATGCAGGGAAAGACATCATCATGATGTCTTTTTTCATGCTGAGGATGTAAGCGTCGTCACGAATATGACAAATAATGTATAAATATCCCGATATTTCAAAAAAAGTTTAAAAAAAGAGCAGGAGAATCACCACGATCGTTGAATACCTAAGTAATGCTTTTATATTGGGAAAAGGTGGTGAACTACTGTGGAAGTTACTGACGTAAGATTACGCCGCGTGAATACCGATGGTCGCATGAGGGCGATTGCATCCATCACGCTGGACCACGAATTTGTTGTTCATGATATTCGTGTGATTGATGGAAACAATGGGTTGTTTGTTGCAATGCCTAGCAAACGCACGCCTGATGGAGAGTTTCGCGATATTGCACATCCAATTAATTCAAGCACTCGGGGTAAAATCCAAGATGCTGTATTAAATGAATATCATCGCTTAGGCGAAGAGGAAGAAACAATTGAATATGAAGAAGCTGGAGCTTCTTAAACATACTTAAACCTAAAAAGACGGCTTTAAGAGAAAATGAATGTTTTCTTTTAAATGCTGTCTTTTTTGCGTTCTTTCTCTTGTTTCTTAAGTCTTTCATTTGTTAGAAAATTATTGTACTTCCTTATGTATCCTTGAAATCAGTCTTTATTTAGGATATATTTTTCTATGGATAATAGGGATATTGGAGGCCAATCAATGGATAAGCGGTTCGCAGTGATTTTAGCAGCGGGAAAAGGAACGAGAATGAAGTCGAAGCTATATAAAGTACTTCATCCAGTTTGCGGAAAGCCAATGGTCGAGCATGTGGCAGATGAAGCGTTAAAGCTTTCTTTAGCCAAGCTAGTGACGATTGTCGGTCATGGAGCAGAGGACGTCAAAGAGCAGCTTGGAGACAGAAGTGAGTATGCACTTCAAGAAGAACAGCTGGGAACAGCCCATGCCGTCAAACAAGCAAAGTCGTTCCTCGCGCAGGAAAAGGGAACAACCATTGTCATTTGTGGTGATACGCCATTATTGACAGCGGAAACAATGGAAGCCATGTTAAGCGAGCATCAAAAACATCAAGCGAAAGTCACTATTTTAACAGCACATGCGGATGATCCGACAGGCTATGGCCGAATTATTCGTGACGAAACAGGTGCTGTCGTAAAAATTGTGGAGCATAAAGATGCGAACGATGCAGAGCGTCAAGTGAATGAAATTAATACAGGGACTTATTGCTTTTCAAATGAAGATCTCTTCCGTGTGATTGAGCAAGTGTCGAATGAAAATGCACAGGGTGAATACTACTTGCCAGACGTCATTGAAATTTTAAAAAATGAAGGGCAAACAGTTGCAGCTTATCAAACACCGCATTTTGAAGAAACACTTGGAGTTAATGACCGTATCGCTCTATCACAAGCAGAGCAATTCATGAAGCAACGTATTAATCATCAGCATATGAAGAATGGTGTGACCTTGATTGATCCTGAGAACACGTATATTTCGCCAGATGCTGTCATCGGTGAAGATACAGTTATTTATCCTGGGACGGTCATCAAAGGGAATGTAAAAATCGGTGCAGACGCCACTATTGGGCCAAACACTGAAATTGTTGACAGCATCGTCGGAGATCGAACAGTCATTAAGCAATCTGTCGTCTGCGATAGTGAGGTTGGAGTTGATGTGACAATTGGACCGTTTGCTCATATTCGCCCGTTGTCGAAAATTGGCGATGAAGTGAAAATCGGGAATTTTGTCGAAATCAAGAAAACAGTTTTCGGAGACCGCAGCAAAGCATCTCATTTAAGCTACATTGGAGACGCAGAGGTCGGAACTGATGTAAATCTTGGCTGTGGTTCCATTACAGTCAACTATGATGGGAAAAACAAATTCTTAACGAAGATTGAAGACGGCGCATTTATTGGCTGTAATTCTAATCTCGTTGCACCAGTCACTGTCGGAAAAGGGGCATATGTTGCAGCCGGTTCAACGGTTACAGAAGATGTACCGCAGGATGCATTGTCTATTGCTAGAGCAAGACAAGTCAATAAAGAAGATTATGTGAAAAATATTCATAAAAAATAATCCAAATACCCGGAGGTTTACCATGTCTAATCGTTATGCTGATGCGAATTTAAAGATATTCTCTTTGAATTCAAACCCTGAACTTGCCAAAGAAATTGCCGATCGTATCGGAGTTGATGTAGGAAAGAGCTCTGTTAAACGCTTTAGTGACGGTGAAGTCCAAATCAATATTGAAGAAAGTATCCGCGGCTGTGATTGTTATGTCATTCAATCAACAAGTGCGCCAGTCAATGAGCATATTATGGAACTGCTCATTATGGTGGATGCGCTAAAACGTGCTTCTGCGAAAACTGTCAATATTGTGATCCCTTATTACGGATATGCACGTCAAGATCGTAAGGCAAAACCTCGTGAGCCAATCACTGCGAAGCTTTTTGCAAACTTGCTTGAAACAGCAGGTGCTACACGTGTGATTGCACTTGATCTTCATGCGCCGCAAATCCAAGGTTTCTTTGATATTCCAATCGATAACTTAATGGCTGTGCCAATCTTAACAAACTATTTCGAACAGAAGAACTTGAACGATATCGTTGTTGTGTCTCCTGACCACGGTGGTGTGACACGTGCGCGTAAAATGGCAGACCGCCTGAAAGCGCCAATCGCAATTATCGACAAACGCCGTCCAAAGCCAAACGTTGCTGAAGTCATGAACATTATTGGTAACATTGAAGGCAAAACGGCGATTCTGATCGATGATATCATTGATACAGCTGGTACTATTACACTTGCAGCAAATGCGCTAGTCGAAAATGGAGCAGCTGAAGTATATGCATGCTGTACGCACCCAGTATTGTCTGGACCAGCAGTAGAACGTATCACAAACTCTAAAATAAAAGAATTAGTTGTGACAAACAGTATTCAATTAACTGATGACAAGAAAGTTGGAAAATTCATTCCGCTTTCAGTTGGGCCTTTGCTAGCAGAAGCCATCATCCGTGTACATGAAGAAGAATCTGTGAGCTACCTTTTTAGCTAATTTTTTATTGAAAAAGGCCCTAGGCATCAGCTTAGGGTCTTTTTGCTTTCATCAATCACAGGCAAACATGTTTAAAATGATTCGGTTATGGGTAATTATGAGAGTAGTGACAAAAAAGAAATAGGATGGTGCTGAATATGGCAACTTTAAAAGCAAATAAAAGAACTGATTTCAAACGTTCCACACTGCAAAAAATCCGTCATTCAGGACACGTTCCTGGTGTCATATACGGAAAAAATACAGACAGCCTGGCTGTTTCATTAGACAGCATCGATTTATTAAAAACCTTACGTGATGAAGGGAAGAATACAATCATTACCTTAGACGTGGGTGGTGAAACGAAATCTGTGATGGTGACAGAGTTACAAACAGACCCGCTGAAAAACGAGCTTGTCCATGCTGATTTCCAAGTGGTTGACTTACAGCGTGAAATTGACGCGGATGTACCAATACAGTTGATTGGCGAGTCTAAAGGGGTAAAAGATGGCGGTGTGCTTCAGCAGCCACTATTTGAATTATCTGTTACAGCGAAACCAAAAGATATCCCTCAGAATATTGAAGCTGATATTACAAACTTAGAAGTCAATGATGTCTTAACAGTTGCTGATCTGCCTGTTCAGTCATCTTATCAAATCAATAACGATCAAGAAGAAGTCGTTGCATCCATTCTGCCGCCTCAGCAATCAGAGGTTCCTGAGCCAGATAGCGAAGAGGAGCCGCAAGAGCCTGAGGCCATTAAAGAAAAGGAAGACGATGGAGAATAACTGGTCATTTAGAGACGTAACCCTCCCGCGGTTGCGTCTTTTGTGCTAGAATGAAAAGAATTCATACGTTTTTCCATGAGGCAATCTGATTGGCTCATTTTTTAGGCGTGTGCTGTGTGACAAAGGAGGTTATTGGTTTCATGATTGCATTCGTTGGATTAGGTAATCCAGGAAAAGAATATGAAAAAACAAGACATAATGTCGGGTTTATGACAATAGATGAACTATCGAAAAAATGGGACATTCCTTTAAATCAGTCAAAATTCCATGGACAATTTGGAACTGGGTTTGTTTCGGGGCAAAAGGTTCTACTTGTAAAGCCGCTTACATATATGAACTTATCAGGAGAATGTGTGCGTCCGCTGATGGACTATTACGATATTCCCCTTGAACATTTGAAAGTGATCTATGATGATCTTGATTTGCCAACTGGCCGGATTCGCTTACGTACAAAAGGAAGTGCAGGGGGGCATAATGGAATCAAATCATTGATTCAGCATTTAGGGTCACCTGAATTTGACCGATTCCGTATCGGCATTGGACGTCCTCAAAACGGCATGAAGGTCGTTGATTACGTATTAGGACGTTTCTCAGAAGAGGAACAGCCTGACATCGCATCAGCCATTCAATCGTCTGTTGAGGCCTGTGAAGCGGCTTTAAAAAAGCCATTTTTAGAAGTGATGAATGATTTTAACAAGAAGGTATAAGAATGATAAGCAAAGCACATACTGATCATAAAATCTCAGCATGGGAGGATCACGTATGGCTTTGCATTATTACTGCCGCCACTGTGGTGTAAAGGTTGGCAGTCTAGATGAATCCGCTGTCCAAAGTGAAGCACTTGGATTTCATCACTTAACAAATGAGGAAAGAAACGATATGATTTCTTATAGGGAAAATGGTGATTTACATGTACAAACCATTTGTGAGGATTGCCAAGAGGCGCTCGAAAGAAATCCTGATTACCATCAGTATCATACTTTTATTCAATAAAAAAGCTTTGGTGTAGATATTAGACCAAAGCGTTTTTCTGTTTTAAACAAACAGGGAGGAGGAGCCAAATGAAAAACATACAATCATTTATCAAACAAAGTGATGATTTTCAGTCCATTTTTAATGGACTAAAGGAAGGGTTAAAAGAACAGCTGCTTGCCGGACTATCAGGCTCCGTCAGATCTTTATTTACAGCCGCGATATCAGACGAACTGAAGCGGCCAATGTTTATTGTGACTCACAATTTATATCAGGCACAGAAGGTAACAGATGATCTAGCAAGTGTGATGCCGGATCGCTCGGTTCTTCTTTATCCTGTCAATGAACTTATCGCTTCAGAAATTGCAGTGGCAAGCCCTGAGCTGAGAGCACAGCGTTTAGATGTCCTGAACCGGCTTGCGAATGGAGAAAATCCCATTATCGTCACTCCCGCTGCTGCGGTGCGCAGGATGCTTCCGCCAGTTGAGCTCTGGAAGGAGAGTCAGATCCATTTAAAGATCGGTGAAGAAATTGATTTGGAGGCGTTTTCAAAACAACTCGTACAAATTGGTTATGACCGGACGTCAATGGTTGCTGCGCCCGGAGATTTTAGTGTGCGCGGAGGAATCATCGACATCTATGCGTTAACAGAAGATCATCCAATCCGTATTGAACTGTTTGATACAGAAGTAGACTCGATTCGAACGTTTCATTCGGATACACAGCGTTCATTAGAAACCCTTCAAGAAATCAAAATAGGTCCTGCAAAAGAGCTGATTGTGAGAGGTCCTGAACGAGTGAGAGCCATTGAAGAGCTTGATCAAGGGCTGGCAAAGAGCTTAAAAAAATTCAACTCAGATCAGCAAAAAGAGCTGCTTCATCAAAATATTTCTGCTGATCGCGAGAAGCTGCTAGAAGGCATCGTGACACAGGAAATGACGAAGTACCTGTCCTATTTCTATGAAAAGCCTGCTAGTTTGCTAGATTACACATCGCAGGATACGATTATTATTTTAGATGAAATCAGCAGAATTCAGGAGATGGAAGAACAGCTTGAACAGGAGGAAGCCGATTGGACAATTAGTCTTCTTGAAGAAGGCAATATTCTTCATGATTTATCTCTTTCTTTCCCGTTCCAAGAACTGATCAATCATCAATCGAGGTCCATTCTGTACTACTCCTTGTTCCTGAGACATGTCCAGCAGACAAATCCGCAAAATATCGTCAATGTATCTAGTAAGCAAATGCAGAATTTCCACGGGCAGATGAATGTGCTAGCGAGTGAAATTGAACGCTATAAAAAACAACAATACACGGTTGTCTTCTTAGGTGCGGATGAAGAGCGGACAGAAAAGCTATCGTCTGTTCTGCATGATTATGACATTGAAGCTGCTCTTGCTAAAACGGATGCTGAGCTTGTGAGCGGACAGGTGTATATTTTACAAGGTGAACTGCAAACAGGCTTTGAACTGCCGTTATCAAAAATTGCTGTGATCACAGAAGGTGAACTCTTCAAGAAACGTGTGAAAAAGCAGGCACGTAAGCAAAAGCTGACCAATGCAGAGCGAATCAAGAGCTATTCAGAGCTTCAAGTCGGCGATTATGTGGTGCACATTAACCACGGGATCGGTAAATATTTAGGAATTGAAACGCTTGAAATCGGCGGCATTCATAAAGATTATTTAAATATTCATTATCAAGGAAGCGACAAGCTTTATGTACCAGTTGAACAAATTGATCAGGTGCAGAAATATGTAGGATCAGAAGGTAAAGAACCAAAGCTGTACAAACTTGGCGGCAGCGATTGGAAACGTGTGAAGAAAAAAGTTGAAACATCTGTACAGGACATCGCAGATGATCTGATTAAGCTATACGCAGAACGCGAGGCTAGCAAAGGATATGCCTTCTCGCCTGACCATGAGATGCAGCGCCAGTTTGAATCTGCGTTTCCTTACCAGGAAACAGATGATCAAATCCGTTCGATTCATGAAATTAAACAGGATATGGAGCGGGAACGTCCAATGGACCGTCTGCTTTGTGGAGATGTGGGCTACGGAAAAACAGAGGTGGCTATTCGTGCGGCCTTCAAAGCGATTGCTGATGGGAAGCAGGTAGCCTTGCTTGTTCCGACAACCATCTTAGCGCAGCAGCATTTTGACACAATCATGGACCGATTCCAAGACTACCCTGTCAAAATCGCGCAGCTGAGCCGTTTCCGTACAAGAAAAGAAACAACTGAAACGTTAAAAGGGCTGAAAAATGGAACGATCGATATGGTTATCGGTACACACCGTCTTCTTTCAAAAGACATCGTCTACAAGGATTTAGGGCTGTTGATCATTGATGAGGAACAGCGTTTTGGTGTGACGCATAAAGAGAAAATTAAGCAGATGAAAGCCAATATCGATGTACTGACACTAACGGCTACTCCAATTCCGCGTACGCTTCATATGTCCATGCTTGGCGTGCGGGATTTATCGGTTATTGAAACACCGCCTGAAAACCGATTCCCTGTTCAAACCTATGTGGTCGAGTATAATGGCGCTTTAGTCAGAGAAGCGATTGAGCGAGAATTAGCACGCGGCGGTCAAGTGTACTTCCTATACAACCGTGTTGAGGATATTGAACGAAAAGCAGATGAAATCTCCATGCTAGTCCCAGATGCAAAAGTCAGCTATGCGCACGGGAAAATGAGCGAGAATGAGCTGGAATCAGTCATGATCAATTTCCTTGAAGGTGAATCAGATGTATTGGTCAGTACCACCATCATTGAAACGGGAGTCGATATTCCAAATGTGAACACGCTCATCGTCCACGATGCCGATAAAATGGGGCTTTCTCAGCTGTACCAGCTAAGAGGACGAGTCGGACGTTCGAACCGTGTCGCTTATGCTTATTTCACGTATCGAAAAGATAAAGTTCTTTCTGAAGTTGCGGAGAAAAGACTTCAAGCTATTAAAGAATTCACAGAGCTCGGATCCGGGTTTAAAATTGCGATGCGTGATTTAACGATTCGAGGAGCAGGGAACTTACTTGGGGCTCAGCAGCATGGCTTCATTGATTCGGTTGGATTCGACCTCTATTCTCAAATGCTGAAAGAAGCCATTGAGGAAAGAAGAGGCGATACAACGGCTCAAGATAAATTCGAGCCAGAAATTGATCTGCAAATTGATGCGTACATCCCAGACACTTATATTTCGGATGGCAAGCAGAAGATTGAAATGTATAAACAGTTCAGAGCAATTGGATCGATTGAAGAGCGAAAAGAGCTTCAAGATGAAATGATCGACCGATTTGGTGAATATCCGCAAGAAGTGGCTGACTTGTTTACGATTGCGACAATGAAGGTGTATGCTGTCCAGGAACGTGTCGAGCTGATCAAGATGGAGAAAGGCATTGTCAGAATGACCCTTGATGAGCAAGCAAGCAGTGAAATCGACGGTCAAAAATTATTTGAGCTCGGCAGTAAATATGGACGTGAAATTGGGTTGGGAATGGAAGGCAGCAAGCTGATTATTTCTGTCCAAACGAAAGGCAAGAAAACGGAGGAATGGCTTGAGGTTGTTCTTAACATGCTTCGAGGCCTTCAAGATGTGAAAAAAGAAACCATTCCATCTTCATAAAATTTTGTTTGTCTCTCGTGTATATTACGTTTGATGTGACGGATACTAAACTCAGGGTCAAGTGGTGAATGTTGCATAAAGTGGACGCTTTTGTTCCATTCACCCAACACATCATCAAACGAAAGAGAGGCAGCAGTGAATGAAAGCAACTGGAATTGTACGCCGCATCGATGATCTAGGTAGAGTGGTTATTCCGAAGGAGATTCGCAGAACATTGCGCATCCGGGAAGGAGATCCGCTTGAGATTTTCGTCGACCGCGATGGAGAAGTGATTTTGAAGAAGTATTCGCCGATTAGTGAGCTAGGAGACTTTGCGAAGGAATATGCTGATGCATTATTCGACAGTTTGGGTCATTCCATCCTGATCTGTGATCGAGATACGTATATTGCTGTATCCGGCAGTTCGAAAAAAGAGTACTTAAACAAATCCATCAGTGATTTACTTGAACGAACAATGGATCAGCGTAATTCTGTGTTAGAAGAAAGCAAAAAAGAAATTCAACTTGTCGATGGTATTGATGATGACGTATCTGCTTATACCATTGCACCTATTGTTGCAAACGGAGATCCGATTGGCGCCGTCGTCTTATTTTCTAAAGAGCGTTCAATGGGAGAAGTGGAGCATAAAGCGGCAGAAACGGCAGCTGGCTTCTTAGCCCGTCAAATGGAACATTAGGTCTAATAACTCTATATCATTTTGATAAAACGAAAAAATGCCGATGAAATCATTTGATTTTGTCGGTTTTTTATATGGGATGAAACAAATCGGGACATGTGCCGTCTACTCCTTAGAAAGTAATTACGTATGATATAATGAGTTCGTTTAACTGTAGATCTATTTTAAAGGAGTCATCCATGAAAAATGCTGTGAATCAGCCGCATTGGCTTTTCCAGGGTGCGGTGATTTTGACCATCGCAGGCTTGTTATCAAAGATATTAAGTGCTGTTTACCGTGTCCCGTTTCAAAACATCGTAGGGGACACAGGGTTTTATATTTATCAGCAGGTATATCCTTTCCTTGGCATTGCCATCATGCTTGGTACAACAGGTTTTCCTGTCATGGTGTCCAAGCTTCTGAGTGAGCATGGGGAAGAGAATCGACGGATCATTACAAGGATATCCTTGGTATATATTACTTTACTGAGCCTAGTCTTATTTCTTTGTCTTTACATAGGAGCAGGCACAATGGCGAGCCTTATGGCAGATAGTCAATTAATTCTGCTCATCCAGATGAGTGCTTTTGTGTTTCTATTTCTGCCGCTCACTGTGATGCTGAGGGGAGTTTTTCAGAGTGACGGTCTGATGCTTCCAACGGCTGTTTCTCAGTTGATTGAGCAGCTCATCAGGGTAGGCGTCCTGCTTGTTTTATCTTTTTATTTCGTGAGGCACGGCTATTCGCTTTATGAAACAGGGGCGGGCGCGGTGTTCTCTTCTATCGCAGGAAGTGCGGCCTCGCTCATTTTGCTTCTTTTCCTTTGGCTGATCTATCGAAAGCAGTCTGCTGCAAGTATGTCAGGCAAACAGGCGACACTTCAAAAAAAAGATATTTTGAAGAGTTTGGTGCTGTATACATTGACGATTTGTGTCAGCGGTTTGCTTATTTTATGGATGCAAATGATTGATGCTTTTCATCTGTATGCATTGCTGCGCAGTGAGGGTCTCAGTGAAGCGGCGGCAAAGGCGGCAAAAGGTGTGTATGACCGAGGTCAGCCGTTCTTGCAGCTAGGGACGGTGTTTGCCATCAGCATCGGAACCTCTCTTGTGCCATTTTTATCGGCAGCCATGAGAAATGGGGAGCATGAAACGATACGGCAAAAAGTGCGGTCATCGGTTAAGACCACGTCTGTATTAGGGATTGGGTCAGCTGTTGGGCTGATTTGTATTTTATCACCAGTAAATACAATGCTTTTTCGTAATGATTTAGGCACAGATGCCCTGCAAATATTCTGTATATCGATTGCGTTTACGTCGATTGCCATTACGCAGGCGGCTTTACTGCAAGGGCTCGGACATACTGTGTATCCCGCTGTTGTGGTGATCATCAGCGTGCTGGTGAAATGGATTTTAACGATTGCGCTTGTTCCATTATTTGGCATCAACGGTGCCGCATGGTCAACTGTATGTGGTTTTCTCACAGCAGCCGTGCTCAATGCCGTTTATTTGAAGCATAAAGGATGGATTTCATTGAGAGAGCTATTCCCAGTGAAAATTCTTTTATCAGCTGCCTTCATGGCTGTGGTCTTAATGGGATATCAGGCTTTGTTTTCCTGGGTGATCCCTTTCGAAAAACGTCCGTTTTCCGTTTTAGAGAGCCTGACATCAGTTTTTATTGGTGGTTTCGCCTTTTTATATAGTATTCTTAAGCTAGAAGTATTCACGGAAGAGGAATGGAGACTCATTCCATTAGGAAAAAAGATTTTATATTTTAAACAGATGAGAGGGAATCAAAATGGCAGGTAAGATTACCGTCGTCGGTCTCGGGGCAGGCGACATGGATCAGCTGACGCTCGGTGTATATAAGCAGCTGAAGCAGGCGAAAGAAGTATATATGAGAACGCAGGATCATCCGCTTACCGCAGAGTTAATGCAGGAGGTCCCATCTCTCACCTTCTTTGATGAAATTTATGAAAAGCACGATCAGTTTGATCAGGTGTATCAGGAAATTACCGAAATATTATTTGCAGAGGCAGCGGAAAAAGACATTGTGTACGCAGTACCTGGTCATCCGTTTGTGGCAGAAAAGACCGTACAGCTGCTCGTCGCTGGGCAGAAAGAGCGCGGGATCGAGGTGTCTGTCGCTGGTGGACAAAGCTTTTTAGATGCGACATTCAACTCCTTGCAGATTGACCCCATCGAAGGATTACAATTCGTTGATGCAGGGGATATGAGAGCGGATGATCTGAAATTAACCCAGCACGTCCTGATTTGTCAGGTATATGATCAGATGACAGCATCGAATGTGAAGCTCACGCTGATGGAAAAGCTTCCTGACGATTATGAAGTTTATATTGTGACTGCAGCTGGAAGCAGTCAGGAACAGATTACTGCCGTTCCTTTATTTGAACTTGATCGAGATGTGTCGATAAATAACTTAACAAGTGTTTATGTTCCTCCGATTCAAGATGAACAGCTGCTTTATCAACAATTTGACACCTTCCGTGACGTTATACGTACATTAAGAGGTCCGGGCGGCTGTCCATGGGATCAAAAACAAACCAATGAGTCACTTAAACCATATTTAATTGAAGAATGCTATGAGCTGCTTGAAGCGATAGATGAAGATGACCCAGATCATATGGTGGAAGAGCTTGGCGATGTGCTGCTACAGGTGCTACTTCACGCTCAAATTGGCGAAGATGACGGTTATTTCTCAATCGATGACGTCATTCAGCATGTCACAGAAAAAATGATTCGGCGACACCCCCATGTGTTTGGTGACACGAATGTTTCTGAGGCAGCAGATGTGGTGGCCAACTGGGAAAAAATCAAGCAGCAGGAGAAGCCAGAGCGGACCGGTTCTATTTTGCAATCGATTCCGGCGACACTTCCAGCACTAACAAAGGCATATAAGCTCCAAAAGAAAGCCGCCAAGGTAGGCTTTGATTGGACAGATGTTCAAGATATTTGGAACAAATACGAAGAAGAAAAGCAGGAATTTCTCGTTGAAGTGGCAGAGAAGACGGACGAAGGTGCAACGAAGCAGATGAAAGATGAATTTGGAGATCTTTTATTTGTTCTCGTCAATATTGGACGCTTCTATCACCTAGAGCCTGAAACGGCGCTCGCTTCTGCCAACACAAAATTCATGCGGCGCTTTCAGCATATCGAACAAAAAGCAAAGGACATGGGACGTTCATTAGATGACTTAACGCTAGAGGAAATGGACGATCTCTGGAACGATGCGAAACGTATAGAAAGAGGTGAACATACATGAGATTAGATAAGTTTTTAAAAGTGTCCCGTTTAATTAAAAGAAGGACATTGGCAAAAGAAGTAGCTGATCAAGGCAGGATTTCTATTAACGGAACACAGGCGAAAGCAAGCTCTGACGTGAAAGAAGGAGATGAGCTGCAAATCCGCTTTGGTCAAAAGCTAGTGACTGTTCAAGTCAACGAGTTAAAGGACACGACAAAAAAAGAAGAAGCGGCTGGCATGTATACTGTGCTAAAAGAAGAAAAAACAGCAGAATAGGGCTTGTTCTAAATGACCCTCTTATCACATACAATGCAGTAACATGCAAGTATGAGATATGGGGGATGTATAAATGAATCAATATTATAATCAACCTCAAGGCACGAAGCTGTCATCAGACGCGGAGCACAATGTCACAATGCGAAACAGAAAGCATTTAGATATCACTGGTGTCAAACAAGTGGAAAGCTTTGATAGTGAGGAATTTCTGCTGGAGACGGTCATGGGGATTCTCGCCATCCGCGGAGAAAATCTGCAAATGAAGAACCTAGACGTCGAAAAGGGCGTTGTGTCGATCAAAGGGCGTGTCTTTGATTTAATCTATGTTGATGAACAGCACGGGGAGAAAGCTAAAGGATTTTTTAGCAAGCTGTTTAAATGACGCTGACAGTCCAGTTTTATACGATGCTTTCCATGGCGGCGATGGGCATCTGGCTGGGCGCATCGCTTGATACGTACAAGCTGTTTGTGAACCGGGAAAAAACAACAAAATGGCTTTTGGCTATACACGATCTTCTTTTTTGGATGGTACAGGGTCTCTTGTTCTTTTACGTCCTGCTGCTGACAAATGAGGGAGAATTCAGGCTTTATATTTTTCTAGCCGTTGCTCTAGGTTTCTCGATGTATCAGGCATTGATGAAATATCTGTATCTCAAGATTCTCAAGTTTATCATGATGTGTGTATATCAGACCGTTCTCTTCCTGAAAAGGCTGGTCATGTCGATTGTCTTCCAGCCGATCCGCTGGATGATCACATTGGTCATAAGTGCTATTCTGTTCTTGCTCCACTCGCTCTTACGTCTAGTTCGTTTTACGTTTCGGCTCGTGTGGAAGGTGCTGTCGATTGTTTGTTATCCGCTCATCTGGTTACTCAATGTGACCATTATTCATCGGATTCCCGAAAAATGGCGAACATCAATGAGATTGTTTTTCTCAAAAGGAGCAGGAATTTTACGAGGGGCCAAGAAATTATCTGGTACCATCAAAACGAAATGGAAACAATTCTGGACAAAGTAAGAGAGGAGGCCTTCAACCTTGAACAAGAGAAAAAGAAATATCGCACAAATTCAAAATGATTATCAAAAACAAATGGAACAGCAAGCACAGCGCTTAAAACGCAAACGTCGCGGACTCCTTAGAAGGCTTACCGTGTTTGGTGTGATCGTGCTCATGTTTGCTGTCTTGGTGACAAGTGCCCTCTGGTCGCAATCGTCTTCACTAAAGGAAAAAGAAGAGAAGAAGGTTGCACTCGAAAAAGAGTTGAAGCAATTACAAACAAAGCAGGAAGATATTTCTGATGAAATTAAGAAGCTGAAAAGCAAGGAATACGTACTCGAACTGGCACGACGGGACTATTATATGTCCAAAAAAGGCGAAAAAATCTTTGATGTGGGCAATAAGAGCGATTAGCCTTGTTGACACTTAAAATTCAGTTTATGTATAATTGAACAAATGAGATTTTTTTATAAGTCTAAGGAGGAGCACTTTTTTTATGTCGATTGAAGTTGGCAGCAAGTTACAAGGGAAAGTTACGGGCATTACAAATTTTGGAGCTTTTGTGGAGTTGCCAGGCGGTTCAACTGGTCTCGTTCATATCAGTGAGGTAGCCGATAACTATGTAAAAGATATTAATGAGCATTTAAAAGTCGGTGAACAAGTTGAAGTGAAAGTGATTAACGTTGAAAAAGACGGTAAAATCGGCTTGTCCATTAAAAAAGCAAAAGATCGTCCTCAACAACAATCAAGACCAAGCAGAAATGATTTCCGTCCGAAGGAATCGTTTGAACAAAAAATGAACAAATTCTTAAAAGATAGCGAAGATCGCTTAACATCTTTAAAACGTAACACGGAATCAAAACGTGGGGGGCGCGGAGCAAGAAGAGGTTAACTTGTTGCTGCTTTCTATATATTTTCACAACAAAGCATCTGCTGTTCAGCAGGTGCTTTTTTTCATGATCTATCCTACATTTTTTGAGATTTCGTCATTTAATTTAAAACTTTCTATTGACGGACAAGCGAATCCTTTGTATTATAGTTCTTGTGCTTCTTAGCGCATTATTATTATGGCGGTGTAGCTCAGCTGGCTAGAGCGTACGGTTCATACCCGTGAGGTCGGGGGTTCGATCCCCTCCGCCGCTATCCTTTTAACTAGAACATAAAGCAAGGCCCGTTGGTCAAGCGGTTAAGACACCGCCCTTTCACGGCGGTAACACGGGTTCGAATCCCGTACGGGTCATCTTCGAAACAGCTTTCTATAGGAAAGCTGTTTTTTTGTGCTTTCGTAAAATTCTGATGAAAGACATCGACTTTCATGAAAGTATGCCTCTTTGACGAATAAAGCGTCGAACGTTTTATGGAAACGACAACTTCTTTTGACAAAATTTCTTTTTCACATTCGCTATAATGACAAGCAACGAATATCAGGTGGGGGATGAGAAGATGGAAAAACTAGAAAGAAGAACTGATTTAACAGGAGCGGGGTTTGAAAGAATCAGTGCGGGGTTAAAAAAGATGAAAAACCTGTTTCTTCATCACACGCATTCTCTTTTTTTCTATAAAGGGTTTATTTATGTTGTTCTAGGCTTTTTATTAGGACGAGCCTTTATATTATCTGAAATTATGCCGTTTGCTCTGCCTTTCTTTGGTTCCATGCTGCTTATTAAAAGAGATAAGGCAATGCTTGCTTGTCTCGCTTTACTCGCTGGGGCGATGACGATATCACCTCAAAATGCATTGTTTGTGTTTGCATCGCTGCTCATGTTTCTCCTTGTGTCAAAGGTGGTTTCTTTCATCATCAAAGACCCAGTGAAAACATTACCGGTTGTCATTGTTCTCTCAATGCTGATCACCCGAGGAGCGTTTGTTTACCTAGAGCAAGGTGCTGTGCAAAGCTATGATTACGTCATGGCGGGTGTCGAAGCAGGACTTGCCTTCATTTTGACACTGATTTTTCTTCAAAGCCTGCCGATTTTTACAGTCAGGAAAATGAAACACTCTTTAAAGGTCGAAGAAATTATTTGTTTTATGATTTTAATTGCCTCAGTTTTAACTGGACTTGCTGGGATCTCATTTCAAGGGATGCAGGCAGAGCATATTTTGTCACGTTATGTAGTGCTGACCTTTGCTTTTATTGGCGGAGCCAGTATTGGTTGTACGGTCGGTGTCGTGACAGGATTAATTCTCGGTCTCGCCAACATTGGAAACCTTTATCAGATGAGTCTTCTTGCCTTTTCAGGTTTATTAGGCGGATTGCTGAAAGAAGGAAAGAAAGCAGGGGCAGCCATCGGCTTAATTGTGGGTTCCTTACTCATTTCACTGTATGGGGAAGGGTCAGCAGGTCTCATGACCACATTGTATGAATCACTTATAGCGGTTGCACTCTTTTTACTCACGCCACAATCAGTCACCTCCAAGGTAGCGAAATACATTCCTGGTACGGTAGAGCATGTACAAGAACAGCAGCAATATGCTCGGAAAGTACGAGACGTGACAGCAAAAAAGGTAGACCAATTCTCTAATGTATTTCATGCGCTGTCTGAGAGTTTTGCGACATTTTACGAATCCATTCCTGAAGAGAAGAAGCAGGAAGAGGATGTAGATCTTTTTTTAAGTACGATCACAGAACGATCCTGTCAAACGTGCTATAAGAAAAATAAATGCTGGGTGCAGAACTTTGATACAACCTATGAACTAATGAAACAAGTTATGCATGAATCTGATGAAAAAACATATGAGCATAACCGAAAATTGAAAAAGAAATTTAGTCAGCACTGCTCGAAATCAAAACATGTCGAAGAATTGATTGAAGAGGAAATCGCTTACTATAAAGCCAACCAGACACTGAAGAAAAAAGTCCAAGACAGCAGACGTCTTGTGGCTGAACAGCTGATGGGGGTCTCGCAAGTGATGGAGGATTTTTCCCGGGAAATAAAACGAGAAAGAGAACAGCATTTTATTCAAGAAGAGCAGATGATAGAAGCGCTTCAGCACTTTGGCATTGAAATTCAGCAAGTAGAAATCTATAGCTTGGAGCAGGGGAATGTCGATATTGAAATGAGAATCCCATATTGCCAAGGTCATGGGGAATGTGAAAAAATCATTGCTCCAATGCTTTCCGATATTTTAGAAGAACAGATTTTAGTCAAAGCAGAGCAGTGTGCAGAGCATCCAACAGGCTATTGTCATGTTGTGTTTGGTTCTGCTAAATCATATCGAGTGGCTACAGGTGTGGCGCATGCAGCAAAAGGCGGAGGACTGGTATCAGGAGACAGCTACAGTATGATGGAGCTTGGTGCGGGCAAGTATGCCGCAGCTATTAGTGATGGAATGGGCAACGGAGCACGTGCTCATTTTGAAAGCAATGAAACGATTAAGCTGTTAGAAAAAATATTGGCGTCAGGTATCAATGAAAAAGTGGCGATTAAAACCATTAATAGTATTTTATCTTTACGAACGACGGACGAGATCTATTCAACATTGGATTTATCGATCATTGATTTACAGGATGCGAGCTGTAAGTTCCTTAAGATTGGTTCAACACCCAGCTTTATTAAACGGGGTGATCAGGTGATGAAGGTACAAGCAAGCAACTTGCCTATTGGCATTATTGATGAATTCGAAGTCGAGGTTGTGAGCGAACAGATGAAAGCAGGAGATCTATTGATTATGATGAGTGACGGCATTTTTGAAGGGCCAAAGCATATTGAAAATCATGATCTGTGGGTGAAACGGAAAATGAAAAGCTTTAAAACAGAAGATCCACAAGAAATTGCTGATTTATTAATGGAAGAGGTCATTCGAACAAGAGCAGGCCAAATTGACGACGATATGACGGTTGTTGTCATCAGGCTCGACCACAACACACCAAAATGGGCTTCCATTCCGACAGGTACATTCTATCTTGAGAAACAAGAGATTTCTTAAAATATCGTATAATATGAATTTCTTCTGGCGATGATGGGGATATAAGCATTCAGTTACAATCCCAGGAGGAATGAAGATGCGAAAAGGTCACGTCAACCAAATCTTATTGATTACAGATGGCTGCTCAAATCACGGGGAAGATCCGCTTGCGATTGCCTCATTGGCAAAGGAACAAGGGATTACAGTCAATGTCATTGGCATTATGGAAGAAAACAGACACGATCATGAAGCGATGAAAGAAGTAGAGGGGATTGCTCTCGCAGGCGGAGGCATCCATCAAGTTGTCTACGTCCAGCAATTATCTCAAACAGTACAAATGGTCACGAAAAAAGCGATGACACAAACCTTACAAGGTGTTGTGAATAAAGAATTGCAGCAAATACTCGGCAAAGACACTGAAATTGAAGAGCTTCCACCTGATAAGCGCGGGGAAGTAATGGAGGTTGTTGATGAGCTAGGAGAGACTGTTCACCTTCAAGTACTCGTGCTTGTTGATACAAGTGCAAGTATGAAACCGAAGCTGCCGACTGTCAAAGAAGCACTTATCGACCTTTCCATCAGTTTAAATTCAAGAATTGGAGAAAATCAGTTTGGGATGTGTGTATTTCCCGGGAAAAACTCAGATGCTGAAATTGTGTTGAATTGGACGCCTCGATTCGATTCATTATCATCTATTTTCCCAAAACTGACCACTGGAGGAATCACCCCAACGGGACCAGCACTTCGGGAAGCACTTCAGCATTTCAAATCAGTTCGCTCACGTAAAGGGCTGCTTGAAGCAAAGGAAGAGCATGATGATGAATTCGGTTTCTAACATCCCGTTAGGCACGGTGATTCAAGGGAAATGGCACCACCATCATTACCGTATTGTAAAAGAGCTTGGAAAAGGGGCGAACGGTGTTGTCTATCTGGCCGAATCGCCACATGGGCAAGCGGCCCTTAAAGTGAGTGATGACAGTATGCTCATTGCATCTGAAGTCAATGTATTAAAATCCTTTTCAAAGGCTCCTGTGAAAACCATGGGGCCTTCTTTTTATGATATGGATGATGCGATTTATCCCGGTATGCCTCAAAAACGCTCCTTTTACGTGATGGAATATGTTAGAGGCCCATTACTGCTTGAGTTTGTAAAACAAAAGGGTGATGAATGGATCGTTGTTTTGATGATTCAGCTTTTATCTAGCCTGGCTCATTTACATCAGGAAGGATGGATTTTTGGTGACTTAAAGCCTGATAATCTCATTGTTTCTGGTCCCCCTGCCACGATCCGGTGCATTGATGTGGGAGGAACGACAAAAGCGGGCAGGGCAATTAAGGAGTATACCGAGTTTTTTGATCGAGGCTATTGGGGATTCGGCTCACGAAAAGCTGAACCAACTTATGATTTATTTGCCCTGACCATGGTGATGGTTAACTGTGCGTATAAGAAAGAATTCAAAAAAGGAGCAGAACCAGAAAAGCAGCTTTATCGAGCCATTGAAGGACATCCTTTATTAAAGCGATATGAAAGGGTGTTAAAGGCTGCTTTACAAGGTAAATATCAATCAGCAGCAGACATGAAAAGTGCGATGCTGAAAGAAGGACAGCTGATTGAATCAAGAAAATCGCGCCAAAAGAAGCAACAGCAAAAAAACGCGCCAAAACCCGCTGTTAATCAAAATCAACAAGTGGCTTCACGATCGCGGGCTGCAGCAGCAAAAAGAACGTCAGTACGTAAAAAATCAGGCGGACTTTTTGAAACCATTCTTATCGTGTGCAGTGTACTCGCCCTTTACTGTGCATATGTGGTTTTGTTCCTGTTATAGAGCTGTAAAAAAGCAGGCTTCTTCTTTGCTTGGAGCTACTGAAAGTGATAGGATATGTATATCTTTAAATTACCTGCTCTTTGTGAGGAGGAAGTTGTGAATAGAATTGAATCTTTTTTGAAAAAACATGATGTTTACCTTGAAAATACGACAGTCATTGTCGGGGTTTCCGGCGGACCGGATTCTATGCTCTTACTGCATGAACTTAACAAGCGTCGCAAAGGTTCCTATCAGCTGATTGCAGCCCATGTAGATCACATGTTCAGAGGAGAAGAGTCCTTTGCTGATTTGGCATTTGTTGAGGCTTACTGTAAAGAGCACGAGATCCCTTTTGAATCGTCCCGCATACAGGTCACCCAATATGCAAAAGAAAACCGCTTAAACAAACAGGCAGCTGCAAGGGAGTGCAGATATGCTTTCTTTCGTCAATTGATGGAGCAATACAACGCTCAATTTATAGCGCTTGCACATCATGGAGACGACCAAGTAGAAACAATGATGATGAGACTTGCGAGAGGAACTGTTGGTATAGGACTCGCGGGTATCCAAGCAAAACGTCCTTTTCAAAATGGATGGCTGATTCGTCCGCTCATTGGATACTCTAAGGACGACGTGCTAAAAGCTTGTGAAAAAGAACATGTTCCCTATGTCATTGATCAAAGCAATCATACAGATGACTACTTGAGAAACCGGGTAAGAAGACACATTCTTCCCGTGTTAAAAGAAGAGGCACCTCATGTACATGAAAGCTTTCAGTTTGTAAGTGACATGCTGACTGAGGATGAGCAATACTTGCAGGCTTTAACAAAGGAACAAATGAACCAAGTGATAACGAGTCAATCGCCTAAGCAAATTGAGATCAAAACGAAGCCTTTGCTTGACCTGCCTTTGCCTTTACAAAGAAGAGGCATTCAACTAATATTAAACTATCTTTATGAAAACACTCAATCAGCGTTTTCAAATCAGCATATTCTAGGGACTTTAGACTGGTTATCTCATACTGATCAACCGTCTGGATCATTAGATTTGCCAAAAGGTTTACAAGCTGTCAAGTCTTATGATCACTGTATGTTTACCTTTGAACGATCGCATGTAGTAGACCAGTCTTATGCTCTTCACTTAAAGGTTGAGCTCGGAGAAGAGCTTTTTCTCCCAAATGGACAGTCTATCGTCGTATCAAATCATGTTCCGAAGGATGCACGGAACGGAAACCATTTTTTCTTGCTTCAAAAGGATCATGTTCGTCTCCCTTTGATCATTCGCTCACGAAAAAATGGTGATCGAATCAAACTTAAAGGGATGAATGGATCAAAAAAGGTGAAGGATATATTTATTGATAAAAAAGTGCCTCTTGCAGAAAGAGACAGCTGGCCGATCGTCACTGACTCGGATCATCAAATCATCTGGATCCCAGGTCTGAAAAAATCTGTTTTTGAAGAAATTGATATGACAAACAGCGATCTCATTGTATTACAATATAGACAGCACGAAAATTTGTAGGGGGCAAGCAAAAGCATGAAACAAGATATTGAAAAGATTTTGATCTCAGAAGAAGAGATCCAGCAAAAAGTGAAGGAGCTGGGTGCAACATTAACCAGCGATTATGATGGTAAATTTCCCCTGGCTATTGGTGTTTTGAAAGGGGCTCTTCCATTCATGGCAGACCTAATCAAACACATTGATACATATTTAGAGCTTGATTTTATGGATGTATCTAGCTACGGAAAGTCTACCGTATCTTCTGGAGAAGTAAAGATCATTAAGGATCTAGATACTTCTGTTGAAGGAAGAGATATTTTGATTATGGAAGATATCATCGACAGTGGGTTAACTTTGAGCTATCTGGTAGAGCTTTTCCGATACCGTAAAGCAAATTCCATTAAAATTGTGACATTGCTTGATAAACCAAGCGGCCGCAAAGCAGACATCAAAGCAGATTATGTTGGATTTGAAGTACCAGATGCATTTGTTGTCGGCTATGGATTGGATTTCGCTGAACGTTACCGAAACCTCCCGTATATTGGAGTGTTAAAACCATCTGTTTACGAAGGCTGATCAGCATACGTATACATGAGGTTATTGGTTGTGTTGGAATGATTTTCTATGATACTATTGAACATAGTTGTGCTTACTGTGGGAGGAGGTAAGGAATGAATCGGGTTTTTCGTAATACGATTTTTTATATACTTATTTTATTACTTGTGATAGGGGTCGTTAGTTGGTTAGGATCCCCAAATCAAAAGCCTGAGAACATGTCTTACAGCAAATTTTCGCAAAATCTAAGTGCGGGAAAAGTGGAGAGTATCTCCATTCAGCCTGTAAGAGGGGTTTATGAAATTCGTGGTCAATTAGATGGCGCGAAGAAAGATCAATATTTCATTACCCATGTTCCAGATGGTCAAGGTGTTGACCAAATTTACAGTGCACTGAAGAATACAGATGTAAAAGTAGAACCAGCACCTGAAACAAATGGATGGCTGCAAGTTCTGACAACCATCATTCCGTTTATCATCATCTTTATCCTGTTCTTCTTCTTACTGAACCAAGCTCAGGGCGGCGGAAGCCGAGTCATGAACTTTGGTAAGAGTAAGGCGAAGCTTTACACAGAAGAGAAGAAACGTGTGAAATTTAAAGATGTTGCTGGTGCAGATGAAGAAAAGCAAGAGCTTGTAGAAGTGGTGGAATTCCTGAAGGATCCACGTAAATTTGCGGAGCTTGGCGCAAGAATCCCTAAAGGGGTTTTACTAGTAGGACCTCCAGGTACAGGTAAAACATTGCTTGCGAGAGCATCTGCAGGAGAAGCAGGCGTTCCTTTTTTCAGCATCAGTGGTTCTGACTTCGTCGAGATGTTCGTCGGTGTCGGTGCATCACGTGTACGTGATTTATTCGAAAATGCGAAAAAGAATGCACCTTGCTTAATCTTTATTGATGAGATTGATGCAGTGGGTCGTCAGCGTGGAGCCGGTCTTGGCGGTGGTCATGACGAGCGTGAACAAACGCTTAACCAGCTTCTTGTCGAAATGGATGGTTTTAGTGCCAACGAAGGTATTATTATCATCGCTGCGACGAACCGTGCAGATATTCTAGACCCTGCATTGCTGCGTCCGGGACGTTTTGACCGTCAAATTACGGTTGACCGCCCAGATGTTATTGGCCGTGAAGAAGTACTGAAAGTTCATGCGAAAAACAAACCGCTTGACGAGTCAGTCAACTTAAAAGCCATTGCAAGCAGAACACCAGGGTTCTCTGGAGCAGATCTTGAGAACTTACTAAACGAAGCAGCACTTGTTGCTGCCCGTCAAAACAAAAAGAAAATCGATATGCGTGATATCGACGAAGCGACTGACCGTGTCATCGCTGGGCCGGCGAAGAAAAGCCGCGTCATTTCGAAGAAAGAACGTAATATCGTGGCTTACCATGAAGCAGGTCATACCGTCATTGGTCTTATCTTAGACGAAGCGGACATGGTGCATAAAGTAACGATCGTTCCTCGTGGTCAGGCAGGCGGATATGCGGTCATGCTTCCAAGAGAAGACCGTTATTTCCAAACGAAGCCAGAGCTTCTTGATAAGATTGTCGGCTTGCT
The DNA here is from genome assembly GCF_036884855.1 of Bacillus sp. MAG717A. Lineage (NCBI taxonomy): Bacteria > Bacillati > Bacillota > Bacilli > Caryophanales > Bacillaceae > Bacillus > Bacillus sp. MAG717A. The sequence continues at coordinate 1,350,262 of NZ_CP145733.1, read as the reverse complement.
CGGCGGTCGTGTTGCAGAGGAAATTACGTTTGGTGAAGTAAGTACAGGCGCTCACAACGACTTCCAGCGTGCAACAGGCATTGCAAGAAGAATGGTCACAGAGTTCGGTATGTCTGATAAACTTGGTCCGCTTCAATTCGGTCAATCACAAGGAGGTCAAGTATTCCTTGGCCGTGATTTCAACAATGAGCCGAATTATAGTGAAGCGATCGCTTACGAAATTGACCAAGAAGTTCAGCGCTTCATTAAGGAGAGCTACGAACGTGCGAAACAAATTCTCACTGAGAATAAAGATAAGCTAGAAATCATCGCACAAGCCCTTCTAGAAGTTGAAACATTAGATGCTGAACAAATTAAATCTCTTTACGAAACTGGAAAGCTTCCAGAGCGTGTATACGCAGATGACGAAGAGAAAAACGATGATGTGAAAGTAAACATCAAGAAAAAAGAAGATGAGGAGATCTAATCTCCTTCTATGAAAGCTGCCGGGATCACCGGCAGCTTTTTTATTTCGATTCATGAATGGATCGGTTTCGAATTGTTTACAAATGGAACTCAATTCGTGTATGGTATGATAGAAAGTCGAAAAATGCTCTTTTTGAGAAACTATTCAAAGTGGTGATGAAGTTGTTACTCGTGATAGATGTAGGAAACACAAATACCGTTTTAGGTGTTTATCATAATGGCGATCTAAACTACCATTGGCGAATTGAAACAAGCCGTCATAAAACAGAAGACGAATTTGGTATGTCCATTAGGGCTTTATTCGATTATGTGGGGCTGATGTTTGATCAAATAGAAGGGATTATCATCTCGTCTGTGGTCCCGCCAATGATGTTCGCACTTGAAAGAATGTGCGAAAAGTATTTTCACCTAACACCCCAAATTGTAGGGCCTGGAATGAAGACTGGATTAAACATTATGTGTGACAATCCAAAGGAAGTCGGTGCAGATCGAATTGTCAACGCAGTAGCAGCAATTCACCTCTATGGGGCGCCTCTTATTGTGGTAGACTTTGGAACAGCAACAACCTACTGTTATATCAATGAACAAAAACAATACATGGGTGGAGCGATTGCACCGGGTATTACCATCTCAACTGAGGCTTTATATACAAGAGCGGCGAAGCTGCCGAGAATTGAAATTGTCCGTCCAGATCACATTGTTGGAAAAAACACCATCAGTGCGATGCAATCCGGCATTCTTTATGGATATGTTGGCCAAGTCGAGGGAATAGTGAAACGGATGAAGCAGCAAGCCAAACAAACACCGAAAGTCATTGCAACAGGCGGTTTGTCTACATTGATTGGAAATGAATCAGACTGTATTGATATTGTCGATCCATTCCTGACATTAAAAGGACTGCAGCTCATTTATGAACGTAATCGTGTCGGTGTATTATAGGAGGTTTAAATCAAATGGATTACTTAGTTAAAGCGTTAGCATATGACGGAAAAGTCCGCGCATATGCTGCAAACACAACAGATACAATCAACGAAGCACAAAGAAGACATCATACGTGGCCGACTGCATCAGCAGCTATCGGCAGAACGATGACAGCAACTGTCATGATGGGTGCTATGCTGAAAGGTGAGAATAAGCTAACTGTCAAAATAGAAGGCGGTGGACCAATCGGCGCCATTATTGCTGATGGAAATGCAAATGGCCAGGTGCGAGGATATGTCTCAAACCCACAAGTTCACTTTGACTTAAATGAACATGGCAAGCTGGATGTTAGACGTGCAGTCGGAACATCTGGAACGTTAAGTGTTGTCAAAGATATCGGGCTGAAGGACCACTTTACAGGACAAACGGAAATTGTCTCAGGTGAAATTGGAGATGACTTCACTTATTATCTTGTTTCTTCTGAGCAAGTGCCTTCTTCTGTAGGCGTAGGCGTCCTTGTCAATCCAGATAATTCGATTCTCGCAGCGGGCGGTTTCATCATTCAATTGCTGCCTGGTACAGAAGATGCTGTCATTGAAAGACTAGAAAAGCGTCTGTCAACCATTGAACCAATCTCTAAACTCATTGAAAAAGGGATGACACCAGAAGAAATATTAGAAGAAGTACTCGGTGAAAAGCCTCAAATTTTAGAAACTGTACCCGTCGAATTTTCTTGTAACTGCTCAAAAGAACGGTTTGCAAATGGCATTATCAGCCTAGGGAAAGCCGAAATTGATGATATGATTGAACAAGACGGACAAGCAGAAGCTCAATGCCATTTTTGTAACGAAACGTATGTATTTACAAAAGAAGAGCTAGAAGAGCTACGTGAAGAATTAACCCGCTAAGCTCTAAGCAGCGGGTTTTCTTTTTAGAATGGAAAGGAGACGAAAGATGAGATTAAAAGCAAGAGTGGTATGGACATTTATCCTCGTGTTGCTCATGATTAATGCCGTTGTCATTGCATATGTATTAACAAAGTCACAAATGTCACAGGCTTCTTCTAATGGGAAGAGCGGTGAAGAAATTGCATCGATTGGAAAAGAGAAGGTAACGCGTCAAGAATGGTTAAAGAAGATGGAAGACCGCTACGGAAAGGCAACACTTGAACAAATGATCAATCAGAAGGTGGTCAATCAGCTTGCCAAGCAAAACAAGCTGGACGTGTCTTCGAAAGAGATCAATCGTGAATTGCTTATGCTCAAAGCAGTATCTAATAATTTCTACGAAGATGGACATACAAGTGAGAAGGAATGGAAAGAACAGATTCGTTATCAAATTTTATTAGAGCAGCTTTTAACAAGAGATGCCGTCGTTTCTGAAAAAGAAGCGAAATCGTTTTATGAAAAAAACAAGGACTTATATCAATATGATGATTCATACCGCATTCGCCATATTGTCGTGAAGACAAAGAGCGAGGCTGAAAATGTATTGAAAGATTTAAAAGGTGGATCCAGCTTCGAAGCCGTGGCAGCTGAACGTTCAATCGACCGTTACACCTCACCATACGGCGGAGATCTTGGATTTGTGACAGAAGAGCAGGAAAGCATCCCAGCCCTATACATACAAGAAGCTCAAAAGCTTCAGCCAGATGAATGGACGAAAGAGCCGATTCAGACCAAAAACGGGTATGCCATTATTCAGTTAAAAGAAAAATTAAATGGCCGCTCTTTCTCCTATGACGAAGTCAAAGATCAGATTAAAAGGCAGATTGCGATGGAAGATCTAGGTGAAAAGGCGAATGTCAAAACCCTGTGGAAGGAAGCAAAAGTCACATGGTTTTACGATGGCGAGCAGGACTAAAAGCATTGACAAAATTTTTTGAAATTGATAATTTAATATTAATACAATAAAATTACTCGGAGATAGAGGTGTTAGTGATGGCTCGTATTGCAAATTCAGTTTTTGAACTAATAGGAAATACACCAGTCGTTAAATTAAACCGTTTAGTAGATGAAGACAGTGCGGATGTCTACTTGAAACTTGAATATATGAACCCAGGCAGCAGTGTCAAAGATCGTATTGCTTTAGCGATGATCGAAGATGCTGAAGCGAAAGGTACACTAAAAGCCGGCGATACCCTTATTGAACCAACAAGTGGAAACACAGGAATTGGCCTTGCGATGGTAGCGGCTGCTAAAGGAATCAACGCGATTTTGGTTATGCCAGACACAATGAGTCAGGAGCGCCGCAACCTTTTACGCGCTTATGGTGCGGAGCTTGTCTTAACACCAGGTGCAGAAGGAATGAAAGGTGCCATCAAAAAAGCGGAAGAATTGGCAGAAGAGCATGGTTACTTCATGCCTCAGCAATTTAGCAACGAAGCCAATGCGGAGATTCACCGTCGTACAACTGGGAAAGAAATTCTTGAACAGTTTGACGGCGAGCTTGATGCATTTATTGCAGGTGTCGGTACGGGCGGTACGATTACAGGTGCTGGTGAAGTCCTAAAAGAAGCCATCCCATCCATCCAGCTTTATGCAGTAGAGCCGACAGATTCCCCTGTATTGTCAGGCGGAAAGCCGGGTCCGCATAAAATTCAAGGAATTGGAGCAGGTTTTGTTCCTTCAATCCTGAACACAGAAATATATGACGGCATCATCCAAGTGAAAAACGAAGATGCATTTGAGCTTGCAAGAAAAGCAGCGAAAGAAGAAGGAATCCTTGGCGGTATTTCTTCCGGAGCAGCTATTTACGCAGCACTTCAAACAGCGAAAAAGCTTGGTAAAGGGAAAAAGGTTCTCGCAATCATCCCAAGTAACGGTGAGCGTTACCTTAGTACACCTCTTTATCAATTCGATTAAACCAATCACCCCAGCATTTGCTGGGGTTTTTTCATGAATTCTGAAGATGGAAAGCAAATACTATTTTCTAAATAAATTGGATTGCATTACAATAAGATTAATGAAAATGAAAAAGGATGATAACATGACACAACGCAGGCCGATGGGCATCAAAATTCCTTTTACGAAAGATGCATTCTTGAAAAGATACGAACAATTAACTGCTCGTGAAACACATCATGTGCTTCTAGAAAGTGCACGCGGCGGTTCATATAGCATTGCTGGTATTCACCCGATCGCTAAAGCGAAGGGGAAAGATGGGATGACGACCATCCATTATCAAGATGAGGTATTGTTCAAAGAAGGTGATCCATTCAGAGCGTTTACGGATTGGTTTCAATCCCTTCAAACCGAAACAAACGACGAATACCCCGACTTCCAAGGTGGAGCGATTGGGTTTTTAAGCTACGATTATGCTAGATACATCGAGCATTTTAAGATGCTGGCAATTGATGATCTTAAAACACCAGACCTTTATTTCCTCGTGTTTAACGATGTTGCAGTTTTTGATCATGAAGAGAACGCACTGTGGCTGATTACTCACACAGAGGAAGTAGAACCAATGAGTGAAGCGGATCAAAGGCTTGAAGAGTGGAAGCGAAAGTGGACAAGCTCTTTTGAAGAATCAGCTCAATCACCTGTCAATGAATCTTCTACAGAATTTGTACCAGCAGCACCTTTTACTGAAGAAACCTTTGGAGAAGCAGTAGAGAAAATTAAGCAATATATCGCAAACGGTGACGTGTTCCAAGTGAACTTATCTATCAGACAAGATGAACAGCTTCACACTCATCCGTATGATTTATATAAAACGTTACGTCAAGTGAATCCATCTCCTTATATGTCTTACCTGCATACGCCTGACTTCCAGATTGTTTGTGGATCTCCAGAGCTGCTTATTAAGAAAAAAGGGACTCAGCTAGAAACAAGACCAATTGCTGGAACAAGATCACGAGGCAAAGACGACGCTGAGGATCAAGCGCTGGCAAAAGAACTGATTGAAAATGAAAAAGAACGCGCAGAGCATGTGATGCTCGTTGACCTTGAGCGGAATGACCTTGGACGCGTATCTACTTATGGATCCGTAAAAGTGAACGAATTTATGGCGATTGAGAAATATTCACACGTGATGCATATTGTATCCAATGTACAAGGGGAGCTGCGTGATGAATGTGACGCGGTAGATGTCATGAGAGCTGTATTCCCAGGTGGAACAATTACAGGTGCTCCAAAAGTGAGAACAATGGAAATCATAGAAGAACTTGAGCCAACAAGACGTGGGCTTTATACTGGATCTATAGGCTGGTTTGGATTCAATCAAGATATGCACTTTAATATCGTTATTCGTACTGCGTATTGTACAGAAGGAAAAGCCTTTATGCAGTCAGGTGCGGGAATCGTCATAGATTCTGTCCCAAAACACGAATACAAAGAATCGATTAAAAAAGCCTATGCAGTGAAAAAAGCAATACAGTTGAGCAAAGAAGAGACTATTTTGAGTTAGAGGTGAGCAGAGTATGATTTTAATGATTGATAATTATGATTCATTTACGTACAACCTGGTCCAGTATTTAGGTGAGCTTGGAGAAGAATTGATCGTGAAACGGAATGATCAAGTGACCATTCAGGAAATTGAAGAGCTCAAGCCGGATTTTCTCATGATTTCTCCAGGGCCATGCAGTCCTGATGAAGCGGGAATTAGTATGAAGGCGATCAAGCACTTTGCAGGAAGTATTCCGATCTTCGGTGTGTGTTTAGGTCACCAATCCATCGCACAAGTCTTTGGCGGGGATGTTGTTCGAGCAGAGCGCTTAATGCACGGTAAAACGTCAGAGATTAAACATGACGGAAAAGGTGTCTTCACAGGACTTCAAAATCCGCTCGTTGCAACGAGATATCACTCATTAATTGTCAAAAACGAGACGCTGCCAGAGTGCTTTGACGCAACAGCCAGCACAAAGGAAGGCGAGCTTATGGCGATTCGCCATAAAGAATTGCCGATTGAAAGTGTGCAATTCCATCCTGAATCAATTATGACGTCCTTCGGAAAAGAAATGCTGAAAAATTTCATTGAAACCTATCGTAAAAAGGGGCATGAAGCAAACGCATGATCATTTATCTGAACGGTCAGTATATAGAGGAGAAAGACGCGACTCTTTCTCCTTTTGATCATGGTTTTCTATATGGCATCGGTGTATTCGAAACATTTACCAGCCTGGCAGGACAAGTCTTCCTGTTGGATTGGCATCTTGAAAGGCTCAATCAATCATTACGTGACCTTTGCATCGAATCCACAATAGAGAAACCATTTGTACTCGACATCATTCATACCTTACTGAATAAAAACCAAATAGCCGGCGGCCATGCGAGAATTCGCTTGAATGTTTCTGCGGGCAGAGGCAATGGGTTTTCTGCAGATCCTTATGAAGAGCCTGTCGTTTTTGTCATGATCTCTCCTTTCCGTCCAGAATCTATTTTGGATGAGAAAAAGGGAGTCATTCTTCAAACGAGAAGAAATACACCGGAAGGCCCAAGACGCCTCAAGTCTCATCATTATATGAACAACCTGCTCGCGAAAAGAGAAGTGGGGAATGACCCGTCGTTAGAAGGCATCTTTTTAACAAAAGAAGATGATGTGGCAGAAGGCATTACCTCGAATATATTTTGGCGAAAAGATGATGTGATCTATACACCGTCACTTGATACAGGCATTTTAAATGGGGTCACTCGTCGATACTGTATGGAAACGCTCCGCGCTATGGGGGCTTCGCTAAAGGAAGGGCGATACCCAGTCTCACATTTGCTCTCAGCTGATGAGGCATGGATGACCAATTCTGTTCAGGGAGTTGTACCGTTCAGAGGAATAGGAGAAATCCACTTTCCCAAAAACAGCCGGACAATTTCAACAAAGTTAAGAATGCAATACACTAAAGAACGTCAAGACCATAAAGAGTAGGTGGACACAATGACACAACAATTGATAAAACAGCCTAAAATCATACAGGCCAAGCACCATACCCTTAGTTATGAAGAAAAGACATTAGTCATGGGCATTTTAAATGTCACACCTGACTCTTTTTCAGATGGAGGAAAGTTTAATCAAGTAGATAAAGCGCTGGCTCATGCAGCGCAACTGATAGAAGACGGGGCACATATTATTGATATTGGCGGAGAATCCACTCGTCCGGGAGCGGCACTTGTCTCGGAAGAAGAGGAGCTTTCAAGAGTCATTCCGGTCATTGAGAAGATCACAAAAGAATTAGATGTACCTATCTCTATTGATACGTATAAAGCCCGTGTTGCAGATGAAGCGGTGAAAGCTGGAGCCTCCATCATTAATGATGTATGGGGAGCGAAGGCAGATCCCCAAATGGCACATGTGGCAGCGAAGCACAATGTCCCAATCATATTAATGCACAATCGGCCAGAACGAAACTACACACATCTGATTTCAGATATGATCGCCGATTTGAAAGAAAGTGTCCAAATTGCCCAGCAAGCGGGTGTCCGCGATGACATGATCATATTAGATCCAGGTGTAGGATTTGCAAAAAATAAAGAGGACAACCTGAAGGTCATGAATGAACTCGAACATTTTTGTCACCTTGGGTATCCACTGCTGTTAGCTACATCTCGAAAACGATTCATTGGTGCTGTCTTAGACCTACCGCCTGAAGAACGTACTGAAGGAACAGGTGCGACGGTCTGTCTTGGGATTCAAAAGGGCAGTGCGATGGTCCGTGTACATGATGTAAAAGAAATTGCAAGAATGGCAAAAATGATGGATGCCATGCTGAATAAGGGAGGCGCTTATCATCGATAAAGTATATGTAAACGGAATGGAATTTTACGGGTACCATGGCGTATTTGCAGAAGAAAACAAACTAGGGCAGCGATTCCGCGTGGACTTAACAGCTTCACTTGATTTAAGTAAAGCCGGACAAACTGATGACCTCAATGAGACGATCAACTATGCAGAGCTCTACCAAATCTGCAAAAGCATCGTAGAAGGTGAGCCGGTCAATCTCGTTGAAACACTGACAGAAAGAATTGCAAACCAAGTGTTAAAGGACTTTCAGACAGTCCAGGAATGTACAGTGAAGGTGATCAAGCCAGATCCGCCAATTCCAGGTCACTATCAGTCCGTTGCAATTGAAATGACGAGATCACGCACATGAATAACACGGCATACATCGCTTTAGGCTCAAACATAGGTAAAAAAGAAACCTATTTAAAAGAAGCCGTTAAAAAACTGCATGAACATCCAGAGGTTCAAGTGGAATTAATTTCATCGATATATGAAACAACACCTGTAGGCTACGAAAACCAAGATGATTTTTTAAATATGGCCGTGAAAATTACCACTTCACTTCGTCCAGAGGAACTACTGTCTCTTACTCAGAAAATCGAGCAAGAGTTAGGCAGAACAAGAGAAGTGAGATGGGGGCCGCGAACGGCTGACCTTGACATTTTACTTTATAATCGTGAAAATATTGAAACAGAACAACTTGTAGTGCCGCATCCTAGAATGTACGAACGTTTATTCGTTCTTGTTCCGATGAGTGAGATTTGCCCAGAAATCGGCGAAGTACAAATAAATGCCGTAACAGACCAAGAAGGTGTAAGCATATGGAAAAAGACATGTGGGGTAGAAGAATTCGTGCATACCGAAAGCTAAAAGGGTATACTCAGGAAGGGTTCGCGAAAAGACTGGGCATCTCTGTCTCTGTCTTAGGAGAAATTGAGCGAGGCAATCGATTACCAACAAACCAATTGGTTGGTCAAATAGCAGATGCTTTAAATATAACGGTGGAAGAACTTTCGCCAATTCTTGAAGAAGAAAGGAGGGGGAAAAATGTTTAAAATCGGAGATATCGAGATTAAAAACAAAGTAGTGCTCGCGCCGATGGCTGGCGTGTGCAACTCTGCCTTCAGACTGACGGTGAAAGAGTTTGGAGCGGGCTTAGTCTGCGCTGAAATGGTCAGTGACAAAGCGATCCTGATCAACAACGCGAGAACAATGGGTATGCTATACATTGATGAACGGGAAAAGCCTTTGAGCCTTCAGATATTTGGAGGGGAGAAAGACACACTCGTCGAAGCGGCAAAGTTTGTAGACAAGAATACCACAGCGGATATTATTGATATCAACATGGGCTGTCCTGTGCCGAAGATTACGAAATGTGATGCAGGAGCGAAATGGCTGCTTGATCCAAACAAAATTTATGAAATGGTCTCTGCTGTCGTAGAAGCTGTAGACAAACCAGTTACAGTGAAAATGAGAATGGGCTGGGACGAAGACCATATCTTTGCTATTGATAATGCCCGTGCTGTTGAACGAGCAGGTGGACAAGCGGTTGCGCTTCACGGACGAACACGCGTGCAAATGTACGAAGGAACAGCGAATTGGGATATCATGAGAGAGGTTAAACAATCTGTATCCATTCCTGTCATCGGCAATGGCGATGTCAAAACCCCTCAAGATGCAAAACGTATGCTTGATGAAACGGGTGTGGACGCTGTCATGATCGGAAGAGCCGCACTAGGAAACCCGTGGATGATCTATCGAACGGTTCATTATTTAGAAACGGGTGAACTGAAAGAAGAGCCAAACGTGCGTGAGAAAATGTCAGTGTGCAAACTTCACTTGGACCGACTCATTGACCTGAAAGGCGAGCATGTGGCTGTCAGAGAAATGAGAAAGCATGCAGCATGGTACTTAAAAGGTGTCCGAGGCAATGCGGACGTGAGAAATCAAATCAATCAAAGTGAAACGAGAGCGGAGCTTGTACAAGTTCTTGATGACTTTACGATCGAAGCCGAGGCAAAAGAGCTTCAAAGTATAAAAGTAGGATAAGACTATCTTTCTTTTTGTAGCTCACTGCTAGTGCATGTACTGGCAGTTTTTCTGCTTTTCTCTGCAAAATACATTATTGGAGTGATATAAATGAGTAATGAAGGGCTTAATAACGAAGAATTAAATGACCAATTCCAGGTCAGACGTGACAAAATGAATAAAATGAGAGAAGAGGGTATCGATCCATTCGGTGAACGATATGACCGTTCTCATCAATCTGCACAAATTATCGCTGAATATGACGAGTTTTCTAAAGAAGACTTAGAAGGAAAAGCGGCTCAAGTAACAATCGCTGGACGTATGATGACAAAGCGCGGAAAAGGAAAAGCTGGCTTTGCACATATTCAAGACCTAGAAGGACAAATTCAAATCTATGTTCGTAAAGATAGTGTAGGGGAAGAAGCTTACGAATTATTCAAAAGCTCAGACCTAGGCGATATCATCGGTGTAACAGGGACTGTTTTTAAAACAAATGTAGGAGAACTTTCTATTAAAGCGACCAGCTTTGAGGTTCTTACGAAAGCACTTCGCCCGCTTCCTGATAAATATCATGGATTAAAAGATGTTGAACAACGCTATCGTCAGCGCTACCTTGACCTCATTGTAAATCCAGAAAGTAAGCAGACGTTCATTATGCGAAGCAAAATCATTCAATCCATGAGAAGATACTTAGATTCTAAAGGATACTTAGAAGTTGAAACACCAACAATGCACAGCATCCCTGGTGGTGCATCAGCGCGCCCATTCATTACTCATCACAATGCACTTGATATGCCGCTTTATATGCGTATTGCGATCGAGCTGCACTTAAAACGCCTAATTGTCGGTGGTCTAGAGAAAGTATACGAGATTGGCCGCGTATTCCGTAACGAAGGTGTATCGACTCGTCACAACCCAGAATTCACTATGATCGAGCTGTATGAAGCATACGTAGACTACAAAGACATCATGAATCTGACTGAAAACCTGATTGCTCATATTGCCCAAGAGGTGCTAGGAACAACAACCATTCAATATGGAGAAGATGAAATTGATCTCAAACCTGAATGGAAGAGACTTCATATGGTTGAAGCGGTCAAAGAAGCAACAGGTGTAGACTTCTGGCAGGAGATGTCTGTAGAAGAAGCAAAACAGCATGCTGCTGATCATGGTGTTGAAATCACGAAAAATATGACAGTAGGTCATATTATCAATGAGTTCTTCGAGCAAAAAGTAGAAGAAACATTGGTTCAGCCTACATTCATTTACGGACATCCAGTGGAGATTTCTCCATTAGCTAAGAAAAATCCTGAAGACCCTCGCTTTACTGATCGCTTTGAGCTGTTTATCGTACGCCGCGAGCATGCAAATGCATTCACAGAGCTAAACGATCCAATCGATCAAAGAGAACGCTTTGAAGCTCAATTAAAAGAACGTGAAGAAGGAAACGACGAAGCACATCTAATGGATGACGATTTTGTTGAAGCATTAGAATACGGTATGCCTCCAACAGGTGGTCTAGGAATCGGAATCGACCGATTAATCATGCTTTTAACAAATTCTCCATCAATCAGAGATGTACTGCTTTTCCCGCAAATGAGAAACCGCTAATACATCAACCAAAGCGCCATTTTATTTATGGCGCTTTTTATTTTTCATAAAATGAAACTTTTTTTAAAAAAACTATTGTAAGGAAAGAATCCAGATGGTATATTATTATTCGTTGCCGCAAAACAGCAACGAGGTTAAAAAAAGAAAATGAAAAAAGTTCTTGACTTTAGCCGATGCAAAATGGTAAGATATTAAAGTCGCTTACGAGCGATAACGAACATGATCTTTGAAAACTAAACAAGACAAAACATACCTGTTAATTCGAGTTTTTATAAAAAATCCTATGATATTTCATAGGTAGTCAGTCAAACGCTGACGAAAAACAAAACTTCGGTTTTGTACTTTTTCGGAGAGTTTGATCCTGGCTCAGGACGAACGCTGGCGGCGTGCCTAATACATGCAAGTCGAGCGGACAGAAGGGAGCTTGCTCCCGGATGTTAGCGGCGGACGGGTGAGTAACACGTGGGTAACCTGCCTGTAAGACTGGGATAACTCCGGGAAACCGGAGCTAATACCGGATAGTTCCTTGAACCGCATGGTTCAAGGATGAAAGACGGTTTCGGCTGTCACTTACAGATGGACCCGCGGCGCATTAGCTAGTTGGTGGGGTAATGGCTCACCAAGGCGACGATGCGTAGCCGACCTGAGAGGGTGATCGGCCACACTGGGACTGAGACACGGCCCAGACTCCTACGGGAGGCAGCAGTAGGGAATCTTCCGCAATGGACGAAAGTCTGACGGAGCAACGCCGCGTGAGTGATGAAGGTTTTCGGATCGTAAAGCTCTGTTGTTAGGGAAGAACAAGTGCGAGAGTAACTGCTCGCACCTTGACGGTACCTAACCAGAAAGCCACGGCTAACTACGTGCCAGCAGCCGCGGTAATACGTAGGTGGCAAGCGTTGTCCGGAATTATTGGGCGTAAAGGGCTCGCAGGCGGTTTCTTAAGTCTGATGTGAAAGCCCCCGGCTCAACCGGGGAGGGTCATTGGAAACTGGGAAACTTGAGTGCAGAAGAGGAGAGTGGAATTCCACGTGTAGCGGTGAAATGCGTAGAGATGTGGAGGAACACCAGTGGCGAAGGCGACTCTCTGGTCTGTAACTGACGCTGAGGAGCGAAAGCGTGGGGAGCGAACAGGATTAGATACCCTGGTAGTCCACGCCGTAAACGATGAGTGCTAAGTGTTAGGGGGTTTCCGCCCCTTAGTGCTGCAGCTAACGCATTAAGCACTCCGCCTGGGGAGTACGGTCGCAAGACTGAAACTCAAAGGAATTGACGGGGGCCCGCACAAGCGGTGGAGCATGTGGTTTAATTCGAAGCAACGCGAAGAACCTTACCAGGTCTTGACATCCTCTGACAACCCTAGAGATAGGGCTTTCCCTTCGGGGACAGAGTGACAGGTGGTGCATGGTTGTCGTCAGCTCGTGTCGTGAGATGTTGGGTTAAGTCCCGCAACGAGCGCAACCCTTGATCTTAGTTGCCAGCATTTAGTTGGGCACTCTAAGGTGACTGCCGGTGACAAACCGGAGGAAGGTGGGGATGACGTCAAATCATCATGCCCCTTATGACCTGGGCTACACACGTGCTACAATGGACAGAACAAAGGGCTGCAAGACCGCAAGGTTTAGCCAATCCCATAAATCTGTTCTCAGTTCGGATCGCAGTCTGCAACTCGACTGCGTGAAGCTGGAATCGCTAGTAATCGCGGATCAGCATGCCGCGGTGAATACGTTCCCGGGCCTTGTACACACCGCCCGTCACACCACGAGAGTTTGCAACACCCGAAGTCGGTGAGGTAACCTTTATGGAGCCAGCCGCCGAAGGTGGGGCAGATGATTGGGGTGAAGTCGTAACAAGGTAGCCGTATCGGAAGGTGCGGCTGGATCACCTCCTTTCTAAGGATATATGGAGCAGCGTACGTTTTCGTCTTGTTTAGTTTTGAAGGATCATTCCTTCAAAACATGTCTCTAGCGAGACAGGATTGTTCTTTGAAAACTAGATAACAATAAGTAATACATTCACATTGAATGCAATGCAAAGTTCATCACACATAGTGATTCTTTCTAAAGTAAGAAATGGTTAAGTTAGAAAGGGCGCACGGTGGATGCCTTGGCACTAGGAGCCGATGAAGGACGGGACGAACACCGATATGCTTCGGGGAGCTGTAAGCAAGCTTTGATCCGGAGATTTCCGAATGGGGAAACCCACTACTCGTAATGGAGTAGTATCCATACTTGAATACATAGAGTATGAGAAGGCATACCCGGGGAACTGAAACATCTAAGTACCCGGAGGAAGAGAAAGCAAATGCGATTCCCTGAGTAGCGGCGAGCGAAACGGGAACAGCCCAAACCAAGAGGCTTGCCTCTTGGGGTTGTAGGACACTCTATACGGAGTTACAAAGGAACGATATAAGCGAAGAGGTCTGGAAAGGCCCGCCAAAGAAGGTAACAGCCCTGTAACTGAAATGTTGTTCTCTCCAGAGTGGATCCTGAGTACGGCGGAACACGTGAAATTCCGTCGGAATCCGGGAGGACCATCTCCCAAGGCTAAATACTCCCTAGTGACCGATAGTGAACCAGTACCGTGAGGGAAAGGTGAAAAGCACCCCGGAAGGGGAGTGAAATAGATCCTGAAACCGTGTGCCTACAAGTAGTCAGAGCCCGTTAACGGGTGATGGCGTGCCTTTTGTAGAATGAACCGGCGAGTTACGATCCCGTGCAAGGTTAAGCAGAAGATGCGGAGCCGCAGCGAAAGCGAGTCTGAATAGGGCGCATGAGTACGTGGTCGTAGACCCGAAACCAGGTGATCTACCCATGTCCAGGGTGAAGTTCAGGTAACACTGAATGGAGGCCCGAACCCACGCACGTTGAAAAGTGCGGGGATGAGGTGTGGGTAGGGGTGAAATGCCAATCGAACCTGGAGATAGCTGGTTCTCTCCGAAATAGCTTTAGGGCTAGCCTCAAGGTAAGAGTCTCGGAGGTAGAGCACTGATTGGACTAGGGGCCCCTACCGGGTTACCGAATTCAGTCAAACTCCGAATGCCGATGACTTATCCTTGGGAGTCAGACTGCGAGTGATAAGATCCGTAGTCGAAAGGGAAACAGCCCAGACCGCCAGCTAAGGTCCCAAAGTATACGTTAAGTGGAAAAGGATGTGGAGTTGCTTAGACAACCAGGATGTTGGCTTAGAAGCAGCCACCATTTAAAGAGTGCGTAATAGCTCACTGGTCGAGTGACTCTGCGCCGAAAATGTACCGGGGCTAAACGTATCACCGAAGCTGCGGACTGTTCTTACGAACAGTGGTAGGAGAGCGTTCTAAGGGCTGTGAAGCCAGACCGGAAGGACTGGTGGAGCGCTTAGAAGTGAGAATGCCGGTATGAGTAGCGAAAGACGGGTGAGAATCCCGTCCACCGAATGCCTAAGGTTTCCTGAGGAAGGCTCGTCCGCTCAGGGTTAGTCGGGACCTAAGCCGAGGCCGAAAGGCGTAGGCGATGGACAACAGGTTGATATTCCTGTACCACCTCCTCACCATTTGAGCAATGGGGGGACGCAGGAGGATAGGGTAAGCGCGGTATTGGATATCCGCGTCCAAGCAGTTAGGCTGGGAAATAGGCAAATCCGTTTCCCGTAAAGGCTGAGCTGTGATGGCGAGCGAAATTTAGTAGCGAAGTTCCTGATTCCACACTGCCAAGAAAAGCCTCTAGCGAGGTGAGAGGTGCCCGTACCGCAAACCGACACAGGTAGGCGAGGAGAGAATCCTAAGGTGATCGAGAGAACTCTCGTTAAGGAACTCGGCAAAATGACCCCGTAACTTCGGGAGAAGGGGTGCTTCTTAGGGTGTTAAAGCCCCGAGAAGCCGCAGTGAATAGGCCCAGGCGACTGTTTAGCAAAAACACAGGTCTCTGCGAAGCCGTAAGGCGAAGTATAGGGGCTGACGCCTGCCCGGTGCTGGAAGGTTAAGAGGAGCGCTTAGCGTAAGCGAAGGTGCGAATTGAAGCCCCAGTAAACGGCGGCCGTAACTATAACGGTCCTAAGGTAGCGAAATTCCTTGTCGGGTAAGTTCCGACCCGCACGAAAGGCGCAACGATCTGGGCACTGTCTCAACGAGAGACTCGGTGAAATTATAGTACCTGTGAAGATGCAGGTTACCCGCGACAGGACGGAAAGACCCCGTGGAGCTTTACTGCAGCCTGATATTGAATGTTGGTACAGCTTGTACAGGATAGGTAGGAGCCTTGGAAACCGGAGCGCTAGCTTCGGTGGAGGCATCGGTGGGATACTACCCTGGCTGTATTGACCTTCTAACCCGCTGCCCTTATCGGGCAGGGAGACAGTGTCAGGTGGGCAGTTTGACTGGGGCGGTCGCCTCCTAAAATGTAACGGAGGCGCCCAAAGGTTCCCTCAGAATGGTTGGAAATCATTCGCAGAGTGTAAAGGCACAAGGGAGCTTGACTGCGAGACCTACAAGTCGAGCAGGGACGAAAGTCGGGCTTAGTGATCCGGTGGTTCCGCATGGAAGGGCCATCGCTCAACGGATAAAAGCTACCCCGGGGATAACAGGCTTATCTCCCCCAAGAGTCCACATCGACGGGGAGGTTTGGCACCTCGATGTCGGCTCATCGCATCCTGGGGCTGTAGTCGGTCCCAAGGGTTGGGCTGTTCGCCCATTAAAGCGGTACGCGAGCTGGGTTCAGAACGTCGTGAGACAGTTCGGTCCCTATCCGTCGCGGGCGCAGGAAATTTGAGAGGAGCTGTCCTTAGTACGAGAGGACCGGGATGGACGCACCGCTGGTGTACCAGTTGTTCTGCCAAGGGCATCGCTGGGTAGCTATGTGCGGACGGGATAAGTGCTGAAAGCATCTAAGCATGAAGCCCCCCTCAAGATGAGATTTCCCATTCCGCAAGGAAGTAAGATCCCTGAAAGATGATCAGGTTGATAGGTCTGAGGTGGAAGCGTGGTGACACGTGGAGCTGACAGATACTAATAGATCGAGGACTTAACCTATATTCATTTGTGAAGCATGAACATTGTTATCTAGTTTTGAGAGAACATTCTCTCCATCAGGTTTGGTGGCGATAGCGAAGAGGTCACACCCGTTCCCATACCGAACACGGAAGTTAAGCTCTTCAGCGCCGATGGTAGTTGGGGGTTTCCCCCTGTGAGAGTAGGACGCCGCCAAGCTTCTATAAGGATCAGTTCCAGTCGGAACTGGTCTTTTTTGTGTTTTTGAATGATTTGCTTCTATATAATAGGTTGTTAAAGTAAAAATACGTTGTTCCCTCGAGATTGCTACATAAATCAAACTTTATGCTCCTTCAATTTAACATGTCGGTCATCATATGAACCGGCAGTTCAAATCATCAAGGGCATCACTAAAAGCATAGAAAACCTTACCTTGGGTAAATAGATATAGAAAGGCGATGTATAGGGCCACTAAATAGAAAGACCTCATCTCGAAGGGGTGATTCAGCATTGTTGAATTTCCAATTTAAAAAGATAGAAGACATGAAAGAAACAATATTCATTTTATTTCTCCTGTTAAAATTTTACATAGACGATAAAGCTGTTGAATATTTGAAGCAGCAGAAAAAAATGATGTGAAACGATTTTCTGAAAAATAGTAAAGACCAGCAACATTTTCACAATTTTTTATGCAAAAAAGATTTCTCAAAAAAATAAAATAATAACAGAATTTCTTATTTGAATGTTTTTAACTAGAGATATATGAAATAAAACAAGGGTTTAGAAGCTACAAAATTGCTGTTTCCACAGTGATAAAGCCTTATTAGTACTCTTTTTAACAAAAAAACATAAAAAAATGAAAAAAAGGCTTTTAAAATGATGAGACAAGTGGTAAACTTCTTTAGGTGCCTTAACGAAAAGATGAAAAAAACAGCTTTAAAATAAATTCAAAAATTATTTTAAAAAAGTCTTTACAAACAATATCTTATCGTTATATAATACTATTTGTCAGATCGAGAGACACTTCGAAACGACACAATATGGAGGATTAGCTCAGCTGGGAGAGCATCTGCCTTACAAGCAGAGGGTCGGCGGTTCGAGCCCGTCATCCTCCACCATATTTATTCTTACATAATGTTAGGATAGATAAAGCCGGTGTAGCTCAACTGGTAGAGCAACTGACTTGTAATCAGTAGGTTGGGGGTTCAAGTCCTCTTGCCGGCACCACTTTCATATGGTAAGATAGACAAGTCGCTTTTAAAGCGAGCCATTAGCTCAGTTGGTAGAGCATCTGACTTTTAATCAGAGGGTCGAAGGTTCGAGTCCTTCATGGCTCACCATGTTTCATGCGGGTGTGGCGGAATTGGCAGACGCGCTAGACTTAGGATCTAGTGTCTTTATGACGTGGGGGTTCAAGTCCCTTCACCCGCATTGCCAAATAAAATAAAGAAATCCTGTAATGCGGAAGTAGTTCAGTGGTAGAACACCACCTTGCCAAGGTGGGGGTCGCGGGTTCGAATCCCGTCTTCCGCTTATACCATCCACGCCGGGGTGGTGGAATTGGCAGACACACAGGACTTAAAATCCTGCGGTAGGTGACTACCGTGCCGGTTCAAGTCCGGCCCTCGGCATTATCAAATAAGCGCCCGTAGCTCAATTGGATAGAGCGTTTGACTACGGATCAAAAGGTTAGGGGTTCGACTCCTCTCGGGCGCGCCATTAAGATCGGGAAGTAGCTCAGCTTGGTAGAGCACTTGGTTTGGGACCAAGGGGTCGCAGGTTCGAATCCTGTCTTCCCGACCATCTTTTATGGGGCCTTAGCTCAGCTGGGAGAGCGCCTGCCTTGCACGCAGGAGGCCAGCGGTTCGATCCCGCTAGGCTCCACCAATATGATCTTTGAAAACTAAACAAGACAAAACGTACCTGTTAATTCGAGTTTTTATAAAAAATCCTATGATATTTCATAGGTAGTCAGTCAAACGCTGACGAAAAACAAAACTTCGGTTTTGTACTTTTTCGGAGAGTTTGATCCTGGCTCAGGACGAACGCTGGCGGCGTGCCTAATACATGCAAGTCGAGCGGACAGAAGGGAGCTTGCTCCCGGATGTTAGCGGCGGACGGGTGAGTAACACGTGGGTAACCTGCCTGTAAGACTGGGATAACTCCGGGAAACCGGAGCTAATACCGGATAGTTCCTTGAACCGCATGGTTCAAGGATGAAAGACGGTTTCGGCTGTCACTTACAGATGGACCCGCGGCGCATTAGCTAGTTGGTGGGGTAATGGCTCACCAAGGCGACGATGCGTAGCCGACCTGAGAGGGTGATCGGCCACACTGGGACTGAGACACGGCCCAGACTCCTACGGGAGGCAGCAGTAGGGAATCTTCCGCAATGGACGAAAGTCTGACGGAGCAACGCCGCGTGAGTGATGAAGGTTTTCGGATCGTAAAGCTCTGTTGTTAGGGAAGAACAAGTGCGAGAGTAACTGCTCGCACCTTGACGGTACCTAACCAGAAAGCCACGGCTAACTACGTGCCAGCAGCCGCGGTAATACGTAGGTGGCAAGCGTTGTCCGGAATTATTGGGCGTAAAGGGCTCGCAGGCGGTTTCTTAAGTCTGATGTGAAAGCCCCCGGCTCAACCGGGGAGGGTCATTGGAAACTGGGAAACTTGAGTGCAGAAGAGGAGAGTGGAATTCCACGTGTAGCGGTGAAATGCGTAGAGATGTGGAGGAACACCAGTGGCGAAGGCGACTCTCTGGTCTGTAACTGACGCTGAGGAGCGAAAGCGTGGGGAGCGAACAGGATTAGATACCCTGGTAGTCCACGCCGTAAACGATGAGTGCTAAGTGTTAGGGGGTTTCCGCCCCTTAGTGCTGCAGCTAACGCATTAAGCACTCCGCCTGGGGAGTACGGTCGCAAGACTGAAACTCAAAGGAATTGACGGGGGCCCGCACAAGCGGTGGAGCATGTGGTTTAATTCGAAGCAACGCGAAGAACCTTACCAGGTCTTGACATCCTCTGACAACCCTAGAGATAGGGCTTTCCCTTCGGGGACAGAGTGACAGGTGGTGCATGGTTGTCGTCAGCTCGTGTCGTGAGATGTTGGGTTAAGTCCCGCAACGAGCGCAACCCTTGATCTTAGTTGCCAGCATTTAGTTGGGCACTCTAAGGTGACTGCCGGTGACAAACCGGAGGAAGGTGGGGATGACGTCAAATCATCATGCCCCTTATGACCTGGGCTACACACGTGCTACAATGGACAGAACAAAGGGCTGCAAGACCGCAAGGTTTAGCCAATCCCATAAATCTGTTCTCAGTTCGGATCGCAGTCTGCAACTCGACTGCGTGAAGCTGGAATCGCTAGTAATCGCGGATCAGCATGCCGCGGTGAATACGTTCCCGGGCCTTGTACACACCGCCCGTCACACCACGAGAGTTTGCAACACCCGAAGTCGGTGAGGTAACCTTTATGGAGCCAGCCGCCGAAGGTGGGGCAGATGATTGGGGTGAAGTCGTAACAAGGTAGCCGTATCGGAAGGTGCGGCTGGATCACCTCCTTTCTAAGGATATATGGAGCAGCGTACGTTTTCGTCTTGTTTAGTTTTGAAGGATCATTCCTTCAAAACATGTCTCTAGCGAGACAGGATTGTTCTTTGAAAACTAGATAACAATAAGTAATACATTCACATTGAATGCAATGCAAAGTTCATCACACATAGTGATTCTTTCTAAAGTAAGAAATGGTTAAGTTAGAAAGGGCGCACGGTGGATGCCTTGGCACTAGGAGCCGATGAAGGACGGGACGAACACCGATATGCTTCGGGGAGCTGTAAGCAAGCTTTGATCCGGAGATTTCCGAATGGGGAAACCCACTGCTCGTAATGGAGTAGTATCCATACTTGAATACATAGAGTATGAGAAGGCATACCCGGGGAACTGAAACATCTAAGTACCCGGAGGAAGAGAAAGCAAATGCGATTCCCTGAGTAGCGGCGAGCGAAACGGGAACAGCCCAAACCAAGAGGCTTGCCTCTTGGGGTTGTAGGACACTCTATACGGAGTTACAAAGGAACGATATAAGCGAAGAGGTCTGGAAAGGCCCGCCAAAGAAGGTAACAGCCCTGTAACTGAAATGTTGTTCTCTCCAGAGTGGATCCTGAGTACGGCGGAACACGTGAAATTCCGTCGGAATCCGGGAGGACCATCTCCCAAGGCTAAATACTCCCTAGTGACCGATAGTGAACCAGTACCGTGAGGGAAAGGTGAAAAGCACCCCGGAAGGGGAGTGAAATAGATCCTGAAACCGTGTGCCTACAAGTAGTCAGAGCCCGTTAACGGGTGATGGCGTGCCTTTTGTAGAATGAACCGGCGAGTTACGATCCCGTGCAAGGTTAAGCAGAAGATGCGGAGCCGCAGCGAAAGCGAGTCTGAATAGGGCGCATGAGTACGTGGTCGTAGACCCGAAACCAGGTGATCTACCCATGTCCAGGGTGAAGTTCAGGTAACACTGAATGGAGGCCCGAACCCACGCACGTTGAAAAGTGCGGGGATGAGGTGTGGGTAGGGGTGAAATGCCAATCGAACCTGGAGATAGCTGGTTCTCTCCGAAATAGCTTTAGGGCTAGCCTCAAGGTAAGAGTCTCGGAGGTAGAGCACTGATTGGACTAGGGGCCCCTACCGGGTTACCGAATTCAGTCAAACTCCGAATGCCGATGACTTATCCTTGGGAGTCAGACTGCGAGTGATAAGATCCGTAGTCGAAAGGGAAACAGCCCAGACCGCCAGCTAAGGTCCCAAAGTATACGTTAAGTGGAAAAGGATGTGGAGTTGCTTAGACAACCAGGATGTTGGCTTAGAAGCAGCCACCATTTAAAGAGTGCGTAATAGCTCACTGGTCGAGTGACTCTGCGCCGAAAATGTACCGGGGCTAAACGTATCACCGAAGCTGCGGACTGTTCTTACGAACAGTGGTAGGAGAGCGTTCTAAGGGCTGTGAAGCCAGACCGGAAGGACTGGTGGAGCGCTTAGAAGTGAGAATGCCGGTATGAGTAGCGAAAGACGGGTGAGAATCCCGTCCACCGAATGCCTAAGGTTTCCTGAGGAAGGCTCGTCCGCTCAGGGTTAGTCGGGACCTAAGCCGAGGCCGAAAGGCGTAGGCGATGGACAACAGGTTGATATTCCTGTACCACCTCCTCACCATTTGAGCAATGGGGGGACGCAGGAGGATAGGGTAAGCGCGGTATTGGATATCCGCGTCCAAGCAGTTAGGCTGGGAAATAGGCAAATCCGTTTCCCGTAAAGGCTGAGCTGTGATGGCGAGCGAAATTTAGTAGCGAAGTTCCTGATTCCACACTGCCAAGAAAAGCCTCTAGCGAGGTGAGAGGTGCCCGTACCGCAAACCGACACAGGTAGGCGAGGAGAGAATCCTAAGGTGATCGAGAGAACTCTCGTTAAGGAACTCGGCAAAATGACCCCGTAACTTCGGGAGAAGGGGTGCTTCTTAGGGTGTTAAAGCCCCGAGAAGCCGCAGTGAATAGGCCCAGGCGACTGTTTAGCAAAAACACAGGTCTCTGCGAAGCCGTAAGGCGAAGTATAGGGGCTGACGCCTGCCCGGTGCTGGAAGGTTAAGAGGAGCGCTTAGCGTAAGCGAAGGTGCGAATTGAAGCCCCAGTAAACGGCGGCCGTAACTATAACGGTCCTAAGGTAGCGAAATTCCTTGTCGGGTAAGTTCCGACCCGCACGAAAGGCGCAACGATCTGGGCACTGTCTCAACGAGAGACTCGGTGAAATTATAGTACCTGTGAAGATGCAGGTTACCCGCGACAGGACGGAAAGACCCCGTGGAGCTTTACTGCAGCCTGATATTGAATGTTGGTACAGCTTGTACAGGATAGGTAGGAGCCTTGGAAACCGGAGCGCTAGCTTCGGTGGAGGCATCGGTGGGATACTACCCTGGCTGTATTGACCTTCTAACCCGCTGCCCTTATCGGGCAGGGAGACAGTGTCAGGTGGGCAGTTTGACTGGGGCGGTCGCCTCCTAAAATGTAACGGAGGCGCCCAAAGGTTCCCTCAGAATGGTTGGAAATCATTCGCAGAGTGTAAAGGCACAAGGGAGCTTGACTGCGAGACCTACAAGTCGAGCAGGGACGAAAGTCGGGCTTAGTGATCCGGTGGTTCCGCATGGAAGGGCCATCGCTCAACGGATAAAAGCTACCCCGGGGATAACAGGCTTATCTCCCCCAAGAGTCCACATCGACGGGGAGGTTTGGCACCTCGATGTCGGCTCATCGCATCCTGGGGCTGTAGTCGGTCCCAAGGGTTGGGCTGTTCGCCCATTAAAGCGGTACGCGAGCTGGGTTCAGAACGTCGTGAGACAGTTCGGTCCCTATCCGTCGCGGGCGCAGGAAATTTGAGAGGAGCTGTCCTTAGTACGAGAGGACCGGGATGGACGCACCGCTGGTGTACCAGTTGTTCTGCCAAGGGCATCGCTGGGTAGCTATGTGCGGACGGGATAAGTGCTGAAAGCATCTAAGCATGAAGCCCCCCTCAAGATGAGATTTCCCATTCCGCAAGGAAGTAAGATCCCTGAAAGATGATCAGGTTGATAGGTCTGAGGTGGAAGCGTGGTGACACGTGGAGCTGACAGATACTAATAGATCGAGGACTTAACCTATATTCATTTGTGAAGCATGAACATTGTTATCTAGTTTTGAGAGAACATTCTCTCCATCAGGTTTGGTGGCGATAGCGAAGAGGTCACACCCGTTCCCATACCGAACACGGAAGTTAAGCTCTTCAGCGCCGATGGTAGTTGGGGGTTTCCCCCTGTGAGAGTAGGACGCCGCCAAGCTTCTATAAGGATCAGTTCCAGTCGGAACTGGTCTTTTTTGTGTTTTTGGGAGGTTTGGCACCATATAAATGTGGAAATAATATTGTTAGTTGAGCGATTATCTTGAAAAATCGACCGAAAAAATTTATAGTAAGATTAAAGTCAAATATAGTCAAAGTCAATGGAGGAGGAGGCGGAGTGGCACAAAATATTTCTGATATCATCGAGCAGTATTTGAAGGAAGTCTTAGATCAGAACGGTCGAGAAATATTAGAAATTAAGCGCAATGAAATTGCAGATAAATTTCAATGCGTACCTTCACAAATTAACTATGTTATCAATACACGCTTTACGAGCGAGAGAGGCTATATCGTTGAAAGTAAGCGTGGCGGCGGTGGCTATATCCGCATCATTAAAGTCAAAATGAATGATGAAGTCGACTTATTGAACAACATTATTTCCCAAATATATCATCGTTTATCACAGGCTGCATCTGATCATATCATCATGCGTCTTGTTGAAAATAACATTTTATCTGAAAGAGAAGCTAAGATGATGATTAGTGTCATGGATCGTTCTGTATTGCATATTGATTTACCTGAACGTGATGAACTGCGTGCTCGGATGATGAAAGCGATGTTAAATGCTTTGAAATTAAAGTAAAGCGGGTGAAAAGATTGATTTGTCAAGAATGTAATGAGAGACCAGCCACTTTTCACTTTACGAAAGTTATAAATGGAGAAAAACAAGAAATGCACATATGTGAACAATGTGCAAAAGAAAACAGTGATTCATATGCTATGAGTGGAAACCAAGGTTTCTCGATTCACAACTTATTATCAGGTTTATTGAATATTGATCCTAGCTTCACCACAAGTGCTAACAAGGGCTCGTCTATTTTTCAAGAAGCGAAAGAAGTGGACCAATGTCCTAAGTGTGGCTTAACCTTTCAGCAGTTCAGAAAAACAGGCCGATTTGGCTGTGCAGAATGCTATCGTACATTTGATCAGTATCTGAACCCTGTTTTACGGAAAGTCCATAGTGGAAATACAGTCCATAATGGGAAAGTCCCAAAACGAATTGCCGGCAGCCTGCATGTCCGGCGGAAACTTGAGTTAATGCAGCAAGAGCTGAAGCAGCTGATTGAACAGGAAGAGTTTGAAAAAGCAGCAGAAGTTCGAGATCAAATTCGTGCATTAGAGCATGAGCAATCTCAGCAGAGGGAGGGAGATTAACGACATGTCGCTCCAGCATTTTATTCAAGACGCTCTAAGTCAGTGGATGAAACAAAAAGGACCAGAAAGTGACATTGTTCTAAGCAGTCGTATCCGGCTAGCGCGCAATCTAGAGCATGTTCGTTTCCCAACTCAGTTTTCTCAAGAAGAAGCTGAAGCTGTTCTCCAGCAATTCGAGCAAAAGTTTGCTAGCCAGGCAGTGAAGGACATCGGAAACTTTGTACTGATTCGAATGAATGAAACGCAGCCTTTAGCAAAGAGGGTACTTGTTGAAAAACATTTGATCAGCCCCAATTTAGCTGAATCAAGATTTGGCGGCTGTTTGCTTTCTGAAAATGAAGAAATCAGTGTGATGTTAAATGAAGAAGACCATATTCGAATCCAATGCTTATTCCCAGGTTTTCAGCTAGCCAATGCACTAAAAGCGGCTAATCAGGTAGATGACTGGATTGAAGAGCAAGTGGATTATGCGTTTTCTGAAAAGCGAGGATACTTAACAAGCTGTCCGACTAATGTAGGTACAGGTATTAGGGCATCGGTCATGATGCATTTACCAGCATTAGCGCTCACAAGACAAATGAATAGGATTATTCCCGCCATCAATCAATTAGGTCTTGTGGTCAGAGGAATTTATGGTGAAGGCAGCGAAGCAATAGGGAACATCTTTCAAATATCAAATCAAATGACACTTGGTCAATCAGAAGAAGACATTGTAGATGATTTAAATAGTGTGACCGCTCAGCTCATTGAACAAGAGCGATCTGCACGAAAAGCGCTATATCAAACATCTAAAATTGAACTTGAGGACAGAGTGTACCGGTCCTTAGGGATTTTGGCCAATTGTCGTATGATTGAATCAAAAGAAACAGCAAAGTGTTTGTCAGATGTGCGGCTTGGAATTGATTTAGGTATCATTAAGGGGCTTTCAAGTAATATACTGAATGAACTCATGATTTTGACCCAGCCCGGTTTCCTTCAACAATATTCAGGAGGAGCCTTGGAGCCAAATGAACGAGATATAAAACGAGCAGCGATTATTAGAGAAAGGCTGCGCTTAGAAATGCATAGGAATGGACAGGAGGATGAAACGATATGATGTTTGGAAGATTCACTGAAAGAGCTCAAAAGGTATTAGCACTTGCACAAGAAGAAGCCATTCGCCTAGGCCATAAGAACATAGGTACTGAGCACATTTTACTTGGCCTTGTACGTGAAGGTGAGGGCATCGCTGCCAAAGCGTTAGAAGCACTGGGCCTTGTTTCAGATAAAATCCAAAAAGAAGTCGAAAGCTTGATTGGAAGAGGGCAAGAGGTGTCTCAAGCTATTCCTCACTATACGCCTAGAGCGAAGAAGGTCACTGAGCTTTCAATGGATGAAGCAAGAAAGCTAGGTCATTCCTATGTAGGGACAGAACATATTCTATTAGGTCTTATTCGTGAGGGAGAGGGTGTCGCTGCCCGTGTCTTAAATAACCTCGGAGTGAGCTTAAATAAAGCACGTCAGCAAGTCCTGCAGCTGCTTGGAAGCAATGAAACAGGTGCATCTGCAGCAGGCTCTAATAGCAATGCAAATACGCCGACGCTAGATAGCTTGGCAAGAGATTTAACTGCTATCGCAAAAGAGGACAGCTTGGACCCTGTGATTGGCCGAAGCAAAGAAATTCAACGTGTCATTGAGGTTCTAAGTAGAAGAACAAAAAATAACCCTGTGCTGATTGGTGAGCCTGGTGTTGGTAAAACAGCCATCGCAGAAGGTCTTGCACAGCAAATTATTCATAACGAAGTGCCTGAAATCCTGCGTGATAAACGAGTGATGACACTGGATATGGGAACTGTTGTAGCTGGAACGAAATATCGTGGTGAATTCGAGGATCGTTTGAAAAAAGTCATGGACGAAATTCGTCAGGCAGGAAATATCATTCTCTTTATCGATGAGCTTCATACACTCATTGGTGCTGGTGGAGCAGAAGGTGCGATTGATGCGTCTAATATCTTGAAGCCATCCTTAGCACGTGGTGAGCTTCAATGTATTGGGGCGACAACGTTAGATGAGTACCGTAAATACATTGAAAAGGATGCTGCGCTTGAACGACGTTTCCAGCCAATTCAAGTAGATCAGCCTTCTGTTGATGAGAGTATTCAAATCTTAAGAGGACTTAGAGACCGGTATGAAGCACATCACCGTGTGTCTATTACAGATGAAGCGATTGAGGCGGCAGTAAAGCTGTCTGACCGTTATATTTCTGACCGATTCCTTCCAGATAAGGCGATTGATTTAATTGATGAGGCAGGTTCGAAAGTCCGTTTACGTTCGTTCACAACACCGCCTAACCTAAAAGAACTAGAGCAAAAGCTGGATGAAGTACGCAAGGAAAAGGATGCGGCAGTTCAAAGTCAAGAATTTGAAAAAGCAGCTTCTCTTCGCGATACAGAGCAGCGTTTGCGTGAAAAAGTAGAAGTTACAAAGAAATCATGGAAAGAAAAGCAGGGACAAGAGAATTCAGAGGTATCTGTAGATGATATCGCAATGGTCGTTTCCAGCTGGACGGGAGTGCCTGTTTCGAAAATTGCTCAAACGGAGACAGATAAGCTTCTGAATATGGAACAATTGCTCCACTCTCGTGTAATCGGGCAGGATGAAGCCGTTGTTGCTGTAGCGAAAGCTGTGAGACGTGCGCGTGCAGGCCTAAAAGATCCAAAACGTCCAATCGGCTCCTTTATCTTCTTAGGACCAACAGGGGTTGGTAAAACAGAGCTTGCAAGAGCACTCGCCGAGTCTATTTTCGGTGATGAAGAAGCAATGATCCGTATTGATATGTCTGAATACATGGAGAAACACTCTACATCCAGACTTGTTGGGTCACCTCCAGGCTATGTCGGTTATGATGAAGGTGGACAGCTGACTGAAAAAGTGAGAAGAAAACCTTATTCTGTCGTTCTATTAGACGAGATTGAAAAGGCCCATCCAGATGTATTTAATATCTTACTGCAAGTATTAGAAGATGGTCGTCTAACTGATTCTAAAGGGCGTACCGTTGACTTTAGAAATACGATTTTGATCATGACATCAAACGTTGGAGCTAGTGAGCTGAAGCGCAATAAATACGTTGGCTTTAACGTGCAGGATGAAAGTCAAAATTACAAGGATATGAAAGGCAAAGTGATGGGCGAGTTGAAACGTGCGTTTAGACCTGAGTTTATCAACCGTATTGATGAAATCATTGTCTTCCACTCGCTTGAGAAGAAACATCTCAAAGAGATCGTGTCTCTCATGTCTGATCAATTGACAAAACGATTAAAAGAACAAGACCTATCAATTGAATTGACGGAAGCAGCAAAAGCGAAGATTGCCGACGAAGGAGTAGACCTTGAGTACGGTGCGCGTCCATTAAGAAGAGCGATTCAAAAGCATGTAGAAGATCGACTTTCTGAAGAGCTTCTGAAGGGCAATATTGAAAAAGGTCAACATATCGTATTAGATGTGGAAGATGGAGAAATTGTCGTAAAAGCAACGGCTGCTACGAACTAATATAGTAAGAAAAAAGTGTGAGGCATACCAGTAAGATGTATGCCTCCCTTTACTTATTTTCTGACCAGTATAAGGAGTTGT
This sequence comes from Bacillus sp. MAG717A, assembly GCF_036884855.1. Classification (NCBI taxonomy): domain Bacteria; kingdom Bacillati; phylum Bacillota; class Bacilli; order Caryophanales; family Bacillaceae; genus Bacillus; species Bacillus sp. MAG717A. Next base: position 1,321,888 of record NZ_CP145733.1, on the reverse strand, counting down.
ATTCTTCAATCTATGGCTAAGACAAAATCAAAATTTATATGCCAATCGTGCGGTTATGAGTCAGCCAAATGGATGGGGAAATGTCCAGGCTGCGGCACGTGGAACAGTATGACAGAAGAGGTCGTTCGCAAAGAGCCAGCAAACCGTCGAAGTGCTTTTAATCATTCTGTTCAAACCATTCAAAAACCTTCACCTATATCTGCAATTGAAACATCCGAAGAACCCCGAATTAAAACGAATTTAGAAGAATTTAACCGAGTATTAGGAAGTGGAATTGTCAAAGGCTCTCTTGTTCTCATTGGCGGAGATCCTGGGATTGGGAAGTCCACATTATTATTACAAGTATCCGCACAGCTCTCAGACAAAAATCAGAATGTGTTATACATATCTGGTGAGGAGTCCATTAAACAAACGAAGCTAAGAGCGGACCGCCTTGGCATTGAAAGCGCCTCTTTACATGTTTTGGCTGAAACCGATATGGAGTATATAACGTCTGCTATACAGGAGATGAAACCTGCTTTTGTTGTGGTGGATTCGATTCAAACCGTTTATCAAAGCGATATCACGTCAGCTCCCGGCTCTGTATCTCAAGTAAGAGAATGTACAGCGCAGCTGATGAAGATTGCTAAGACAAATGGGATTCCAATTTTTATCGTTGGTCACGTGACAAAAGAAGGCTCGATCGCAGGTCCACGCCTTTTAGAGCATATGGTGGATACAGTTCTTTATTTTGAAGGCGAGCGTCATCATACGTTTCGTATCTTACGGGCGGTCAAAAACCGATTTGGTTCAACGAATGAATTGGGGATTTTTGAAATGAGAGAGGAAGGACTCACGGAAGTATTAAACCCATCAGAAATCTTTTTAGAAGAGCGGTCGGCAGGTGTATCTGGTTCGTGTGTTGTTGCCTCAATGGAAGGAACAAGACCCGTACTTGTCGAGATACAGGCATTAATTTCCCCGACAAGCTTTGGGAATCCGCGAAGAATGGCCACTGGCCTTGATCATAATCGAGTATCGCTGCTCATGGCAGTTTTAGAAAAACGCGTGGGGCTGCTCTTGCAAAACCAAGATGCGTATTTAAAGGTCGCAGGCGGTGTGAAGCTTGACGAACCGGCGATTGACTTAGCTATTGCCGTCAGTATTGCATCAAGCTTTAAAGACGCAGCGCCGCATCAAGCGGATTGCTTTATAGGAGAGGTCGGTCTGACGGGAGAAGTCAGAAGAGTATCAAGAATTGAACAGCGAGTGCAGGAAGCTGCGAAACTAGGATTTAAGCGAATGTTTATTCCTCAGGCGAATATAGACGGATGGAAAAAGCCGAGAGGGATTGAGTTAGTTGGTGTAGAAAATGTAGCGGAGGCACTTCGAATTTCACTAGGGGGATCATAGAAATGGAAAAAGAGAAAAAAGGAGCGAGAGAACTCGATCTCTTAGATATTGTACAGTTTGTGGCACCAGGAACACCTCTGCGGGCAGGGATTGAAAACGTCTTGCGAGCCAATACTGGCGGGCTCATTGTTGTTGGTTATAATGACAAAGTAAAGAGTGTGGTAGATGGAGGATTTCACATTAATTCTGCCTTCTCTCCAGCACATTTATATGAATTGGCGAAGATGGACGGGGCTATTATTCTTAGCGATTCTGGTCAAAAAATCTTGTATGCGAATACACAGCTGATGCCAGATGCCACTATCCATTCATCGGAAACAGGCATGAGGCACCGGACGGCTGAACGTGTAGCGAAGCAGACAGGCTGCTTAATCATTGCCATTTCTGAACGGAGGAACGTCATTACCTTATACCAAGGGAATCGTCGTTATACGCTGAAAGATATTGGTTTTATTTTAACAAAGGCGAATCAAGCCATTCAAACACTTGAGAAATATAAAACCATTTTAGATCACGCCATTTCTGCGTTAAGCGCCCTAGAATTTGAAGAGCTTGTGACCTTTGGTGATGTATTATCCGTGCTGCACCGCTACGAAATGGTTCTTAGAATCAAAAATGAAATCAATATGTATATCAAAGAGCTTGGAACAGAGGGACACTTGATCCGTCTGCAGGTCAATGAGCTGATTACAGATATGGAGCAGGAAGCGGCCTTATTTATTAAAGATTACGTGAAAGAAAAGATCAAAGATCCGTATGTGCTGCTTAAACAACTTCAAGATATGTCGAGCTTTGAGCTTTTAGATGATTCCATTCTGTACAAGTTACTTGGATATCCAGCTTCTACAAATATTGACGAATATGTGTACACAAGAGGATACAGGTTGCTCCATAAAATCCCTAGATTGCCAATGCCGATCGTTGAAAATGTGGTTGAAGCATTCGGTGTGCTAGATCGAATTATGGAAGCCGATGTACAAGAATTGGATGAAGTAGAAGGAATTGGAGAAGTAAGAGCGAAAAAGATAAAAAAAGGATTAAAAAGGTTACAAGAAAAACATTATATCGACCGTCAGCTTTAAGAAGAGAAATTTTTCTCTATTACGGTTAAAAATGGATGAATATGGGTATATTAATGATGGTTTTGTTTCTGTTGCTCATGATAGGAAACTTAAACATATATCAATGTCAGATGAAGGTGGATTGACAGATGAAAAATAAAGGAGGTGAAGGTATGTTAAAAAGAATCGTTCAGGCGTTTTTTATCATTTTTGGTGCAGTTGTGGGGATTTTTATCATTCCAGAGTTATTTCTGCTTTTAAATGTAAAGGACATACCTTTCATAACAAATGCTTACTCTTCAGCACTAATAGGAGCCGCTGTATTCTTGATCATCGGTAAATGGTGCACAGGTTATGTCGTAAATTGGGTGAAATGGATCGAGGATTCTCTATTGAAGGCGCCTCTTCCTGATCTTATATCTGGAAGTTTCGGATTAGTATTTGGACTTATTCTAGCATATCTTATTGTAAACGTGATCCCGCTAAACAATATCCCATATCATATTTTTGGTACCATTATTCCGATTTTCCTGGCTTTCTTTTTAGGATACCTTGGGTTTCAGGTAGGCTTTAAGAAGAAGGATGAAATGATGGGGCTGTTCTCCCGGTCTGCAAAGGTCAGCAAGAAAAAAGGAGCAGCTGATGATGAACCTGAAATAGAAGATAAAAAGCTGAAAATTTTAGACACAAGTGTTATCATTGATGGAAGAATCGCAGATATTTGCCAAACTGGATTCTTAGAAGGCGTCATGGTCATTCCTCAATTTGTACTCGAGGAATTACAGCATATTGCAGACTCCTCAGATGTGTTAAAGAGAAATAGAGGCCGAAGAGGTCTTGATATTTTAAATCGTATTCAAAAAGAGTTGGATATTAAAGTTGAAATTTACGAAGGTGACTTCGAAGACATTCAAGAGGTTGATAGCAAGCTTGTGAAGCTCGCGAAATTAACTTCAGGTGTTGTTGTGACCAATGATTTTAATTTAAATAAAGTATGCGAACTTCAAAAAGTAGCAGTGTTAAACATCAATGATCTAGCCAATGCGGTTAAACCGGTTGTACTGCCTGGGGAAGAAATGAAGGTACAGGTCATCAAAGATGGGAAAGAGCATAACCAAGGTGTTGCTTACTTAGATGACGGTACGATGATTGTGGTCGAAGAAGGACGCAATTACATTGGAAAAGACATCGATGTACTCGTCACTAGTGTGCTGCAGACTGCTGCTGGAAGAATGATTTTTGCGAAGCCAAAACTTCTGGAGAAGGCGCTCTAAAGGGAGAACGAACATGTATTATGAAGTAGTTATTCCGGCTGCGGGGCAGGGGAAACGAATGAAGGCCGGCCGCAATAAGCTTTTTATCGAGCTGAAAAGAATGCCGGTCATCATTCATACATTAAAGGTGTTTGACGCTCATTCACAATGCAAACGCATGATCCTAGCGATCAATGAGGAGGAGCGTCAAGACTTTGAAAGGCTACTCAAGGTACACGCTTTTCAAACGCCTGTTTCACTTGTCACTGGCGGTGAAGAACGTCAGCAAAGTGTATACGAAGGATTAAAGGCTGTGAAAGATGCGGACATCGTGCTTGTTCATGATGGGGCAAGGCCTTTTATTAAGCATACACAGATTGACTTGCTCGTTAAAGCAGCGATTGAAAAAGGCTCCGCAGTTGTAGCGGTACCAGTGAAAGACACAATCAAACGCGTTCAAGAAGGCAAAGTGGAACAAACCATTGAACGTCAGAGCTTGTGGGCGGTCCAGACCCCACAAGCTTTTCGTCATTCTATTTTAAAAGAGGCGCATGAACATGCGGAGCGGACAGGCTTCCTTGGAACAGATGACGCCAGTCTTGTTGAACAATTACATGGCGAGAATGTGTATATTGTCCAAGGAGACTATACCAATATTAAGCTGACAACACCGGATGATTTATTGGTTGCCAAGGCAATTATGGATGCGGAAAGAGGGTACTAGATCATGTTGAGAATAGGACAAGGCTTTGATGTACATCAATTAACAGAGGGGAGACCTCTGATTATCGGCGGGGTCACCATCCCTTATGAAAAGGGACTGCTAGGGCATTCAGACGCTGACGTACTGCTTCACACAGTGGCAGATGCCTGCCTGGGTGCGATTGCTGAAGGAGATATCGGCAGACATTTCCCAGACACAGACCCTGAGTTTAAGGATGCAGATTCATTTAAATTATTGCAGCATGTGTGGGCACTTGTGAAAGAAAAAGGCTACACACTTGTGAATATTGACTGCACCATCATGGCGCAAAAACCAAAAATGGCACCTTACATTCAACCAATGTGTGAGAAAATCGCAGAAGCACTTGAGGCAGATGTCACACAGGTGAACGTCAAAGCAACAACGACAGAGAAACTCGGATTTACAGGAAGAGGCGAAGGAATTGCCTCTCAGGCAACAGTGCTTCTTCAGAAAAAGTAAAATCCATTTTGATGAGAATGGGTTTTGATGATAAAATACGTTTATAAAAAATTGGTGTCAGACAACATGATGCAGATGAAAGGAAGTTAAACTCATGGGAAATGAAGTGCGTGTTCGTTATGCACCGAGTCCAACTGGTCATTTACATATTGGGAATGCTAGAACGGCTCTTTTCAACTATTTGTTCGCACGCAGCCAAGGCGGCAAATTTATTATTCGAATCGAGGATACGGATCAAAAGCGTAATGTAGAAGGCGGGGAGGAAAGCCAGCTTCGCCACCTGCAATGGCTCGGTATTGATTGGGATGAGAGCATTGATAAAGATGGCGGTTACGGTCCTTACAGACAATCAGAGCGAAATGATATTTACAAAAAATATTATGACGAGCTGTTAGAGAAGGATTTGGCGTATAAGTGCTATTGTACGGCAGAAGAGCTAGAGGCAGAGCGTGAAGCACAAATCGCCCGCAGTGAAATGCCTCGATATTCTGGTAAATGCAGTCATTTATCAAAAGAAGAAGAGGACAAGCTAATTGCTGAAGGAAGAGAGCCAAGCATCCGCTTCCGAGTGCCAAAAGGAGAAATCATCAAATTTGACGACATGGTTAAAGGCGATATTTCGTTTGAAACAGATGGCATCGGTGATTTTGTTATTGTGAAGAAAGATGGCACGCCAACTTATAACTTTGCCGTAGCCGTGGATGATCATTTGATGAAAATGACTCACGTTCTTCGCGGAGAGGATCATATTTCAAATACGCCTAAACAAATTATGGTTTTTAATGCATTTGGCTGGGATGTTCCGCTATTCGGACATATGACGTTGATTGTGAACGAAAACCGCAAGAAATTAAGTAAACGTGATGAATCAATTATTCAATTCATCGAGCAATATAAGAATTTAGGCTATTTACCTGAAGCCCTGTTTAACTTCATTGCATTACTTGGATGGTCTCCAGTAGGCGAAGAAGAACTGTTTACAAAAGAGCAATTCATCGACATTTTCGATGTAACCCGACTTTCTAAGTCACCAGCTCTATTTGATATGCATAAACTAAAATGGGTGAACAACCAATACGTGAAAGCACTTGATCTTGATCAGGTTGTGGCACTAACACTTCCACATCTTCAAAAAGCAGGCAAGGTAAGTGAGCAGCTGACAGAAGAAGAAAACACGTGGGTACGCAAGCTTATTTCTCTGTATCACGAACAATTAAGCTACGGAGCAGAAATTGTTGAGTTAACAGAGTTGTTCTTTAAGGAGCAAATTGAGTATAATCAAGAGGCAAAGGAAGTTCTAGCAGAGGAGCAAGTACCAGAAGTGATGGCATCTTTTGCAGGTCAGCTTGAACAGCTTGAGTCTTTCACGCCTGATGAAATCAAGGCTGCCATTAAAGCGGTACAAAAAGAAACAGGGCATAAAGGCAAGAAACTATTCATGCCGATTCGTGTGGCTGTCACAGGACAAACGCATGGCCCAGAACTTCCGCAAAGTATTGAATTACTAGGTAAAGAAACGGTATTAAACCGCATTAAACAAATATAAGAAAATCGTTGCGAGGGAGAAGTACAATGTACTCGTCCATCACAGAAAGAGTCTCCACCGGCTGAAAGAGACTTATGGGCAGACGTTGGAAATGCACCCTCAAGACCCTTGAGGAACACGTACGTTAGTATGCAAGGGCGGTACCCTCCGTTATGGGATTAAGTTGAGAAGGCTGAAAGATATGTGGCTTTCTAAACAGAGTGGAACCGCGTTTTCAAAACGTCTCTGTCATTTGGCAGAGGCGTTTTTTATTTGTCCAAAAAAAGAGAGCAAGTCCTAAGAGAGATTGATGGGGAGAACGGGGGGAGCATGTGTTTTTCAAAATGCTGAAAGAAGATATTGATACTGTGTTTGATCAAGATCCTGCTGCTAGAAGCTATATTGAAGTAGTGCTAACCTATTCAGGGCTTCATGCGATTTGGGCTCACCGTATTGCGCACGCATTTTATAAGCGGAAGCTGTATTTTATTGCGCGGATCATTTCTCAGGTCAGCCGTTTTTTCACAGGGGTGGAAATTCACCCGGCGGCAACCATTGGCAGGCGGTTCTTCATTGATCACGGCATGGGCGTTGTGATCGGGGAAACATGTGAAATTGGAGACAACGTCACTGTTTTCCAAGGCGTGACATTAGGGGGAACAGGGAAAGAAAAGGGGAAGCGGCATCCGACCATTTTAGACGATGCCCTCATTGCGACAGGTGCCAAGGTGCTTGGTTCCATTACAGTTGGAAAAGGAGCCAAGATTGGAGCGGGGTCGGTCGTGTTAAAGGATGTACCCGATCATTCCACCGTTGTCGGTATACCTGGGCGAGTCGTCGTTCAAAATGGAAAGAAAATCAATCGTGATCTCAATCATCAAGATTTGCCAGATCCAATTTCCGATCGTTTTAAAGAATTGGAACGAGAAATGGAAAAGCTAAAAGGTGAGCTGGCTTCATTGAGCAGAAAGGAAGAACAATCATGACAATCAATATTTATAATACATTGACACGTAAGAAGGAAGAATTTGTCCCGCTTGAGCCAGGAAAGGTCAAGATGTATGTGTGCGGACCAACCGTTTATAACTACATTCATATCGGGAATGCTAGACCTGCTATTGTTTATGACACTGTACGTAAGTATTTAGAATACAGCGGTTACGATGTGAACTTTGTATCAAACTTTACAGATGTGGATGATAAACTCATCAAAGCAGCCAATGAACTCGGAGAAGATGTGCCGACAATTGCTGACCGGTTTATCCAAGCCTACTTCGAAGACGTCAGTGCACTAGGCTGCAAAAAAGCAGACCTTCACCCGCGAGTAACGGAAAACATGGATGATATCATTGCGTTTATTGCGACATTGATTGAAAAAGGCTACGCCTATGAAGCGGATGGCGACGTGTATTACAGCACACGCTCATTTGAAGGCTATGGAAAGCTTTCTCATCAATCAATTGATGAACTGAAGACAGGTGCCCGTATTCGTGTAGGTGAAAAGAAACGAGATGCACTTGATTTTGCCCTATGGAAGGCTGCAAAGGATCAGGAAATCTCATGGGATAGCCCATGGGGCGAAGGACGCCCAGGCTGGCACATCGAATGCTCGGCAATGGTCAAAAAATATTTAGGTGATACGATCGACATTCATGCTGGCGGACAGGATCTAACATTCCCGCACCATGAGAATGAAATTGCCCAATCTGAGGCTTTGACAGGGAAGCCTTTTGCGAAGTATTGGATGCATAACGGGTATATTAATATTGATAATGAAAAAATGTCGAAATCACTTGGCAACTTTGTGCTGGTGCATGACATTGTGAAAGAACAAGATCCGGATGTGCTCCGCTTCTTTATGTTGTCGGTTCACTATCGTCACCCAATTAACTACTCAATGGATTTATTAGAAAGTACAAAGAGTGCGTTTAACCGACTCAAGACATCGTATGCGAATTTACATCACCGTCTCGAGAGCAGCACGAATATCACGGAAGACAATGCTGAATGGCTGGCAAAAATTGAAGAACAGCGTGCGACATTTATTTCTGAAATGAATGATGACTTCAATACAGCAAATGCGATCTCTGTTTTATTCGAATTAGCAAAACAGGCGAATTATTATATGGAAAATGATCATACTTCGGAGGAAGTGATCAAGGCATTTATCGGCTTGTTCCAAGAAATTACTTCTGTTCTTGGCTTCTCATTAGAAGAAAAGCACACGCTTGACGAAGAGGTAGAAGCGTTGATTGAAAAACGTAATGAAGCTAGAAGAAATCGTGACTTTGCCCTATCTGATCAAATTCGTGACCAATTAAAGAACATGAATATTGTGTTGGAGGACACTCCTCAAGGTACTCGCTGGAAAAGAGGAGAATAGGCAATGTTGAATTTTGAAAAGCTGAAAGATGGTAAACAGCTGAACGGACTTGCGCTAGCTTATATGGGTGATGCCATTTTTGAAGTATATGTGAGGCATCACCTCCTCCAAACGGGGGCGACAAAACCAAATGAGCTGCACAAACGAGCAAGCAAAATTGTTTCAGCTAAATCACAGGCTGCTATTTTATTTACGCTTCAGCAGCAAGGCTTTTTCACTGAAGCAGAAGAAGCGGTGCTGAAAAGAGGAAGAAATGCAAAATCAGGCACAGTGCCTAAAAACACAGACGTTCAAACGTATCGTTATAGTACAGCGTTTGAAGCGCTCATGGGTTATTTATTTATCGAAAAGCAGGACGAACGCTTAGAAGAGCTGATTGGTCAGGCGATTGAAATCGGAACGTCAGGGAGGAAGACAAATGAGTCAGCAACATGATTATGTCATTGGGAAAAATGCAGTGATTGAGACACTGAAGTCAGATCGGGAGTTATACAAGCTCTGGATGGCAGAAAACACTGTAAAAGGACAAGCCCAGCAGGTCATTGAACTCGCTAAAAAGCAAAATATCACCATTCAGTATGTTCCGAGGAAAAAGCTTGATCAAATGGTTACAGGTCAGCACCAGGGAATCGTTGCACAAGTAGCAGCATATGAATATGCAGAATTGGACGATCTGTATCAAATCGCTGAAAAGCGGAATGAGCAGCCATTTTTTCTGATTTTAGATGAAATTGAAGATCCGCATAATTTAGGATCGATTATGCGTACGGCAGATGCTGTAGGGGCACACGGGATTGTCATTCCAAAAAGGAGAGCGGTCGGTCTAACAACAACAGTTGCTAAGGCATCCACTGGAGCAATTGAGCATATTCCTGTTGCAAAAGTGACCAATCTTTCAAGAGCCCTTGATGAAATGAAAGAAAGAGGAATCTGGGTTGCGGGAACAGATGCGTCTGCTAAACAGGATTACAGACAATTTGATGGTACAATGCCGCTGGCTCTTGTGATTGGCAGTGAAGGTAAAGGAATTGGCCGATTGATTAAAGAAAAGTGTGATTTTCTAATTAAACTGCCTATGGCCGGGAAGGTTACTTCTTTGAATGCATCAGTAGCTGCTGGTCTATTGATGTATGAAGTGTATCGAAAACGTTATCCGTTAGGAGAATAGAGATGGATATCCTCTTAGTCGATGGATACAACATGATAGGTGCATGGCCTCAGCTGCAGCACTTAAAGGAAAACAGCTTTGAAGAAGCCAGAGACGTTCTGATTCAACATTTAGCAGAATATCAAGCATACACAGGGTATCGAGTCATTGTCGTATTCGATGCCCATATGGTTAAAGGAATTGAAAAGAAGCGGACCAATCACCGAGTAGAGGTCATCTTTACGAGAGAGAATGAAACGGCGGATGAGCGGATTGAGAAGCTGGCGCAGGATTTGAATAATATTCGGACGCAAATTCATGTGGCAACCTCAGATTTTACGGAACAATGGGCTATTTTTGGACAAGGAGCTCTTCGGAAGTCTGCTCGTGAGCTTTTAAGAGAGATTGAAGTGATAGAACGAAAGATTGAATCGAGAGTCAAAAAGATTACTTCTGATAAACCAGCATCTAAGATTGAATTGTCAGAAGATGTATTGAAAACGTTTGAAAAATGGCGGCGCGGGAATCTGGAATAGCTTGACGATATTTCAACCATTAATGTATAATATTTCTATCTAGGTGCGGTCGGGGGGATCGAAGTGAATCTAAACAACAGCAAGGGTAAGTCCATCAGAGAGCAATTTTGCCAGTTGGAAGATGAACAAGTCATTGAAAGGGTTCATGTCGGAGATAGTGATGCGCTAGATTATTTAATAACGAAATACCGCAATTTTGTACGTGCGAAAGCAAGATCTTATTTCTTGATAGGAGCGGATCGAGAGGACATTGTCCAAGAGGGAATGATCGGACTTTATAAGTCTATCCGCGATTTCAGAGAGGACAAGCTTACTTCATTTAAGGCTTTTGCAGAATTATGTATTACCCGCCAAATTATCACCGCAATTAAAACAGCTACTCGCCAAAAACATATCCCGTTAAATTCCTATGTATCATTAGACAAGCCGATCTACGATGAAGAATCGGACAGAACATTATTGGATGTCATTTCCGGTGCTAAAGCGCTTAACCCAGAAGACTTAATCATTAGCAAAGAAGAATTTGATGATATCGAAATGAAGATGGGAGAACTGCTTAGCGAGCTGGAAAGAAAGGTACTTGTGCTTTATCTTGATGGCAGATCCTATCAAGAGATTTCTGAAGATTTAAACCGTCATGTGAAATCAATTGATAACGCACTCCAAAGAGTAAAGAGAAAATTAGAGAAATATTTAGAGCTTCGCGAAATTAGTCTCTAATCAAACCTATATTGACAGCTTTTTCGACACTGTGATAAGGTACTAATGAAATGATGTCGAGAAAATAGGTGTAAATATGAGGAAAAAGATTACTCTAGCCTGTAAAGACTGCGGAAGCCGCAATTATACGACAATGAAAAGTGTTGCTTCAGCAGCTGAAAGATTAGAAGTTAAGAAATATTGCAAGACTTGTAATTCACATAAAACACATTTAGAAACGAAGTAAGATTTGCGTTCTTTATTCTGTGGAGGTCTTTTACATGCGTATTATCAGTTTCTTAAAAAGTGTCGGAAAAGAAATGAAAAAGGTCAGCTGGCCAAAGAAGAACGAAATGGTCCGCTACACAATCACTGTTATTTTAACAGTCGTATTCTTTGCAATCTTTTTCTCTTTTCTTGATATAGGAATCTCACAATTAATCGAATTAATTCATTAATACTTGAATAATGGTCTGCTGAACGTGCTATAATAGATCATAATATGACTTGCCAAAAAACCCGTTTTACGGGTTTTTTCAATTGCTTGAAAATATTTACCGGTACTCGAGATTCGTCAAATAGACATTATGAAATGTGGGGAGGGAAGGACTAAATAGTCCTGAACGAAAATGGAAAAGAATTGGTATGTTGTGCATACGTACTCTGGCTATGAAAACAAAGTAAAAGCGAACTTGGAAAAGCGTGTTGAATCAATGGGCATGCAGGATAAAATCTTCCGCGTCGTCGTACCAGAAGAAGAAGAAACGGATATTAAAAATGGTAAGAAAAAAGTCGTCAAAAAGAAAGTATTCCCTGGCTATGTCCTAGTGGAAATCGTAATGACTGACGACTCTTGGTATGTCGTTCGTAACACACCGGGTGTCACTGGATTCGTTGGATCAGCTGGATCAGGCTCAAAGCCGACTGCGCTGCTGCCAGGCGAAGCTGAAACCATTCTGAAGAGAATGGGTCTTGAAGAACGCAAAACAGAAATCGACTTTGAACTGAAAGAAACAGTTAAGGTCATCGATGGACCATTTGCTAACTTCACTGGCTCGATTGAAGAAATTGATTACGATAAAAGCAAAGTCAAAGTATTCGTTAATATGTTTGGTAGAGAAACACCTGTTGAACTTGAGTTCACGCAGATCGATAAATTGTAATTTAAAAGAGCTTGAAATGAGTGTATAGAAGTGGTAATATAGCAAAGGTACGTCTTGAGTTCACTCAAGATCGCTAGCTAGTTATTTCGTCATTCATATAAAGAATGAAGTTGTTGAGTGGGAGGGGGATTCCCCTATTACCACATCACGGACTTTAAGGAGGTGTGTCTCGTGGCTAAAAAAGTAGTTAAAGTTGTTAAATTGCAAATTCCTGCTGGAAAAGCTAACCCAGCTCCACCAGTTGGACCTGCACTAGGTCAAGCCGGTGTTAATATCATGGGATTCTGTAAGGAGTTTAACGCTCGTACAGCTGACCAAGCTGGTCTTATCATTCCTGTTGAAATTTCGGTTTTTGAAGACCGTTCATTTACATTTATTACTAAAACTCCACCTGCTGCAGTTTTACTTAAAAAAGCAGCTGGTATTGAGTCTGGTTCTGGTGAACCTAACCGTAATAAAGTGGCAACTGTTAAGCGTGATAAAGTACGCGAAATCGCGGAAACAAAAATGCCTGACTTAAACGCTGCTAGCGTTGAATCAGCTATGCGCATGGTTGAAGGTACTGCACGCAGTATGGGTATTGTCATCGAAGATTAATTTTTTGTCTTGTTGGGTTGCGAGTTTGGTTTTGACAAGTTCGCAACCCTTATTCGTGGGAGGTTATTCCGCTAAAACCACATAAGGAGGATTTTTATAATGGCTAAAAAAGGTAAAAAGTATGTAGAAGCTGCTAAGCTGATCGAGCGTACTAAAGCGTATGATGTAGCTGAAGCTGTTTCTCTTACAAAAAAAGCAAATACAGCGAAATTTGATGCGACTGTAGAAGTTGCTTTTCGTTTGGGCGTAGACCCTCGTAAAAACGATCAACAAATCCGCGGTGCAGTTGTACTTCCTAACGGAACTGGTAAAACTCAACGCGTTCTTGTGTTCGCTAAAGGCGAAAAAGCAAAAGAAGCAGAAGCTGCTGGAGCAGACTACGTTGGAGATTCTGATTACATCACTAAAATCCAACAAGGTTGGTTCGAATTCGATGTAATCGTTGCGACACCTGACATGATGGGTGAAGTTGGTAAGATCGGTCGTGTACTTGGACCAAAAGGTCTTATGCCAAACCCTAAAACAGGAACTGTAACGTTCGAAGTTGAAAAAGCAATCAATGAAATCAAAGCTGGTAAAGTAGAATACCGCGTTGATAAAGCTGGTAACATCCACGCGCCAATCGGAAAGGTTTCTTTCGAGGACGAAAAGCTTGTTGAGAACTTTGCAACAATCTATGACACAATCCTTAAAGCAAAACCTGCAGCGGCTAAAGGTGTATACGTGAAAAACGTTTCTGTTACATCTACTATGGGCCCTGGCGTGAAAGTGGATCCATCTTCTTTCTCTGCAAAATAATTCTTGACTTATGACAACCATTTTGATAATATCAAAATGTTGTAAAATAGAATAATGTCCATTTATACCGTAGACAGCAGGGGCCTTATGGCTTAATTAACCCGCCGAGGTGTATATGTCACAGTCTTACGTTAACGTATGCTTGTATATACAGCCTCCATGTCTTAATGGAGGCTTTTTATATGGAGAACCGTTCGTTAGGAACGTGATGGCCTGATCGGTATAAGTGTTACACAAAGAATGTACAGGAGGTGTAACCATGAGCAATGCAATCGATACTAAAAAAGTTGTCGTTGATGAAATTACTTCTAAATTTAAAGATAGTATGTCTACTGTCATTGTAGATTACCGCGGTCTTTCAGTTTCTGAAGTGACTGAACTTCGTAAACAGCTTCGTGAAGCTGGCGTAGAATTCAAAGTTTACAAAAACACTTTGACTCGCCGTGCAGTTGAACAAGTTGAACTAACGGGTTTAAACGATTTCTTAACAGGTCCAAACGCTATCGCATTCAGTAACGAAGATGTTATCGCACCTGCGAAAATCATCAACGAATTTGCGAAAAGCCACGAAGCTTTAGAAATCAAAGCTGGTGTCATCGAAGGAAACGTAGCGACTGTAGAAGAAGTGAAGGCTCTTGCGGAACTTCCGTCTCGCGAAGGCTTACTGTCTATGTTGCTTAGCGTTCTTCAAGCTCCAGTTCGTAATCTTGCTCTTGCTACTAAAGCAGTTGCAGAACAAAAAGAAGAACAAGGCGCTTAATGCCTACTTTACGTTTACGTAAAAAAACTTAAAATGGAGGAATTACAAATGGCTTTAAATATCGAAGAAATCATTGCTTCAGTTAAAGAAGCAACTGTACTTGAGTTAAACGACTTAGTAAAAGCAATCGAAGAAGAATTTGGCGTAACTGCTGCTGCTCCTGTAGCTGTAGCTGCTGGTGGCGGTGCTGCTGCTGAAGAAAAAACTGATTTTGATCTAGTACTTGCTGGTGCTGGAGACCAAAAAATCAAAGTTATCAAAGTGGTTCGTGAAATCACTGGTCTTGGCTTGAAAGAAGCTAAAGAACTTGTTGACAACACTCCAAAACCACTTAAAGAAGGTATTGCTAAAGAAGAAGCTGAAGAACTTAAAGCTAAGCTTGAAGAAGTTGGCGCTTCTGTAGAAGTTAAGTAATCTTCGCCTAATCTTTTGGGAAAGCTCGCTTTTACTGGCGGGCTTTTTCTTTTCTAATCTCCTGAAACGATTGAATCCAGAGGAGGTCCATTCACCATGAGTGACCACTATTATACGGAAAAGCCATCAGTGAAAAGCAATAAACAGACATGGGACTTCACCTTGAGAAACCGTACCTTTACTTTTACAAGTGACAGTGGAGTGTTTTCTAAGAAAGAAGTCGACTTTGGTTCAAGGCTTTTAATTGAAGCTTTCGAAGAACCTGACTTGGATGGCGATGTCTTAGATGTCGGTTGCGGTTATGGACCGATCGGCTTATCGTTAGCAAACGAAATGACTAGCCGTACCATTCATATGATTGATGTGAACGAAAGAGCAGTCGAACTTTCAAAGGAAAACGCTAAACATAATCGCATTGATAATGTTCGCATCTATCAAAGTGATTTGTTCTCGAATGTTCATTCCTCAGCTGCTTTTGCCTCTATACTGACCAATCCCCCAATACGGGCAGGGAAGAAAGTTGTACATGCGATCTTTGAAAAAAGTGCTGATCATTTATTGCCGGAAGGTGAGTTGTGGGTGGTTATTCAGAAAAAGCAAGGTGGACCATCTGCGATTGAAAAATTAGAGCAGCTCTTTGGAGAAGTCGAGGTTGTGCTGAAAAAAAAGGGCTACTATATAATCAAAGCTAAAAAAGTTTGACGCAGTTTCCTAGCTGTGTTAACATTATAAAATGCCAATGTGTATATTTTGCTTGATAGGCTTAAAAAATAACTATTTTGTATAAATTATGCATACTTGGGAAAACTAATAAAATCGGTATTTGTTTTTGGATGTGGTTTTCTTATTTTAGAAACCCTTTTTTCTTTTGTCTTGTAAAAGTATTTCTTTACTGACATTTGAAAGACAGAAATACTTTTTACACATATAATACGCATGATTTGAGGGGTGAATCAGTTGACAGGTCAACTAGTTCAGTATGGACGACACCGCCAGCGCAGAAGCTACGCACGCATAAGCGAAGTGTTAGAATTACCAAATCTCATTGAAATTCAAACCTCTTCTTATCAGTGGTTTCTTGATGAGGGTCTTAGAGAGATGTTTCAAGATATATCCCCAATTGAGGATTTTACTGGTAACCTTTCTCTTGAATTCATTGATTACAGCCTAGGGGATCCTAAGTATCCTGTAGCAGAATCAAAAGAACGTGATGTAACTTACTCTGCTCCACTAAGAGTAAAAGTTCGTTTAATTAACAAAGAAACTGGAGAAGTAAAAGACCAAGATGTGTTCATGGGGGATTTCCCAATCATGACAGACACAGGTACTTTTATCATTAATGGTGCGGAACGTGTAATCGTTTCTCAGTTAGTGCGTTCTCCAAGTGTATATTTCAGTGGTAAAGTAGACAAAAACGGTAAAAAAGGTTTTACTGCGACTGTCATTCCAAACCGTGGCGCATGGTTAGAATACGAAACTGATGCGAAGGATGTAGTCTATGTACGCATCGATCGCACACGTAAGTTGCCGGTTACGGTTCTTTTGCGTGCTCTCGGCTTCAGCTCTGATCAAGAGATTCTTGACCTCATTGGCGAGAATGAATACTTACGCAACACGCTGGAAAAAGACAATACAGAGAATGCGGATAAAGCACTTCTCGAAATCTACGAGCGCCTCCGCCCTGGAGAGCCGCCAACTGTTGAAAATGCGAAAAGCTTGCTAGACTCTCGCTTCTTCGATCCGAAGAGATATGACCTAGCAAATGTTGGACGCTACAAGATTAATAAGAAGCTTCATATTAAAAATAGACTGTTCAATCAAAAATTGGCTGAAACGTTAGTTGACCCTGAAACAGGTGAAATTCTAGCAGAAAAAGGTCAAAATTTAGACAGAAGAGTTCTTGATAAAGTTCTTCCATACTTAGAAAACGGCATCGGATTTAGAAAGCTATATCCTAATGGTGGCGTAGTAGAAGATGAAGTAGAACTTCAATCTATTAAGATTTATGCACCGTCTGATCAAGAAGGCGAGCAAGTGATTAACGTGATTGGAAATGCATATGTAGAGGAAGCTGTGAAAAACATCACGCCTTCTGACATCATTGCATCAATCAGTTACTTCTTCAACCTTCTTCATGGTGTAGGTGACACAGATGATATCGACCACCTTGGTAACCGTCGTCTGCGTTCTGTAGGTGAACTTCTGCAAAACCAATTCCGTATTGGTTTAAGCAGAATGGAGCGTGTTGTTCGTGAAAGAATGTCAATTCAAGACACAAACACAATCACACCTCAGCAGCTGATCAACATTCGTCCTGTGATCGCTTCTATCAAAGAGTTCTTTGGTAGTTCTCAGCTATCTCAGTTCATGGATCAAACAAACCCGCTTGCTGAATTGACGCACAAACGTCGTCTGTCAGCGCTTGGACCGGGTGGTTTGACACGTGAGCGTGCAGGAATGGAAGTTCGTGACGTTCACTACTCTCACTATGGTCGTATGTGTCCGATTGAAACACCAGAGGGTCCAAACATTGGTTTGATCAACTCTCTATCTTCATTCGCAAAAGTGAATCGCTTCGGATTTATCGAAACACCTTACCGCCGGGTTGATCCTGAAACTGGTAAAGTGACACCGAGAATCGATTACTTAACTGCTGATGAAGAGGATAACTACGTAGTAGCACAAGCGAACGCTATATTAGGTGAAGATGGTTCGTTTATTGATGATAATATCATTGCTCGTTTCAGAGGGGAAAACACCGTTGTTCCTCGAAACCGCGTTGACTACATGGACGTTTCGCCAAAGCAGGTTGTTTCTGCAGCGACAGCATGTATCCCATTCTTAGAAAACGATGACTCTAACCGTGCTCTAATGGGAGCGAACATGCAGCGTCAGGCTGTGCCTTTGATGCAGCCAGAATCACCGATTGTTGGTACAGGTATGGAGTACGTATCAGGGAAAGACTCTGGTGCTGCTGTCATCTGCCGCTACCCAGGTGTTGTAGAACGCGTAGAAGCAAAAAATATTTGGGTTCGCCGTTATGAAGACGTTGACGGACAACAAGTCAAAGGAAACCTAGACAAATACAGCTTGCTGAAATTTGTCCGCTCTAACCAAGGGACTTGCTACAACCAGCGTCCTATCGTAAGTGTTGGAGATGAAGTCGTTAAAGGAGAAATCCTTGCAGACGGACCTTCTATGGAAAAAGGTGAATTGGCTCTAGGACGTAACGTTATGGTCGGATTCATGACTTGGGACGGTTACAACTACGAGGATGCGATCATCATGAGTGAGCGCCTTGTAAAAGATGACGTCTACACGTCTATTCATATTGAAGAATATGAATCAGAAGCTCGTGATACAAAGCTTGGACCAGAAGAAATCACTCGTGATATTCCAAACGTTGGGGAAGATGCTTTACGCAACCTTGACGAGCGCGGAATCATCCGTATTGGTGCAGAAGTAAAAGACGGAGACCTTCTTGTAGGAAAAGTAACGCCTAAAGGTGTAACTGAACTAACAGCTGAAGAACGTCTATTACATGCAATCTTCGGTGAAAAGGCTCGTGAAGTTCGTGATACGTCACTGCGTGTTCCACACGGCGGCGGCGGAATTATCCACGATGTAAAAGTCTTTAACCGTGAAGATGGCGATGAATTACCTCCAGGTGTAAACCAGTTAGTCCGCGTATACATCGTTCAGAAGCGTAAAATTTCTGAAGGTGACAAAATGGCTGGACGACATGGTAACAAAGGGGTTATCTCTAAGATCCTTCCAGAAGAAGATATGCCGTATCTTCCAGACGGAACACCGATCGATATCATGTTGAACCCTCTAGGGGTACCATCTCGTATGAACATCGGTCAGGTACTTGAGCTTCATATGGGTATGGCTGCACGTTACCTTGGCATCCACATTGCGTCACCAGTATTTGATGGTGCTCGTGAGGAAGATGTTTGGGAAACGCTAGAAGAAGCAGGTATGTCCCGTGATGCGAAAACAGTCCTTTATGACGGTCGAACTGGTGAACCATTCGACAACCGTGTATCTGTCGGAATCATGTACATGATCAAACTGGCTCACATGGTTGACGATAAACTTCACGCTCGTTCAACTGGACCATACTCACTTGTTACGCAGCAGCCACTTGGCGGTAAAGCACAGTTTGGTGGTCAGCGTTTCGGAGAGATGGAAGTATGGGCACTTGAAGCTTACGGTGCAGCATATACACTTCAAGAGATCTTAACAGTTAAATCGGATGACGTTGTGGGTCGTGTGAAAACATACGAAGCCATCGTCAAAGGGGATAACGTACCTGAACCAGGTGTCCCTGAATCATTCAAAGTGTTAATCAAAGAACTTCAAAGTTTAGGTATGGATGTCAAAATCCTATCTGGCGATGAAGAAGAGATAGAAATGAGAGATTTAGAAGACGATGAGGAAACGAAGAAAGCAGACGGATTAGCGTTATCTAATGACGAAGATGCTGCAGACCTCGCACCTGTCGATCTTGAACGTGACGCAGTCACAAAAGAATAGCAGAAACGATTAGAGCAAGTGACTAGGGTATAACCCGAAGATTAAAAGGGAGGTAGGCCCCTTGCTAGATGTGAACAATTTTGAGTATATGAACATCGGTCTCGCATCACCTGATAAAATCCGTTCTTGGTCTTTTGGTGAAGTGAAAAAGCCTGAAACGATTAACTATCGTACACTGAAACCTGAAAAAGATGGTCTCTTTTGTGAACGTATCTTCGGACCGCAAAAAGACTGGGAATGTCATTGTGGGAAGTATAAACGCGTTCGGTATAAGGGTGTTGTATGTGACCGTTGTGGTGTAGAAGTAACACGGGCAAAAGTCCGTCGTGAGAGAATGGGGCATATCGAACTGGCTGCCCCAGTTTCCCACATTTGGTATTTCAAAGGTATCCCAAGCCGTATGGGTCTTGTTCTTGATATGTCACCACGTGCGTTAGAAGAAGTGATCTACTTCGCTTCTTACGTCGTGACAGATCCGGGCAACACACCGCTTGAGAAGAAACAACTTCTTTCTGAGAAAGAATTCCGTGCTTATTTAGATAAATACGGTAATACATTCCAAGCAGCTATGGGTGCAGAAGCAATCAACAAACTTCTTCAAGATATCGATCTTGTAAAAGAAGTAGATACACTGAAAGAAGAGCTGAAAACTGCTCAAGGACAGCGTCGTACACGTGCGATCAAACGCCTTGAAGTGTTAGAAGCCTTCCGTAACTCTGGAAACAAACCATCTTGGATGATTCTTGATGTACTTCCGGTGATTCCACCAGAATTACGTCCAATGGTTCAGCTTGATGGTGGACGTTTTGCTACTTCTGACTTGAACGACCTTTATCGTCGTGTCATCAACCGTAACAATCGTCTGAAGCGTTTATTAGATCTTGGTGCGCCAAGCATCATCGTTCAGAACGAGAAGCGTATGCTTCAAGAAGCTGTCGACGCCTTGATTGATAATGGACGTAGAGGCCGACCAGTAACAGGACCAGGAAATAGACCATTGAAATCTCTTTCTCACATGCTGAAAGGGAAACAAGGACGTTTCCGTCAAAACTTGCTTGGTAAACGTGTTGACTATTCTGGACGTTCCGTTATCGTCGTAGGACCACATTTGAAAATGTATCAGTGTGGACTTCCGAAAGAAATGGCTCTTGAATTATTCAAACCATTCGTGATGAAGGAGCTTGTTGAAAAAGGATTAGCTCACAACATCAAGAGTGCGAAACGTAAAATTGAGCGCGTGCAGCCAGAAGTATGGGATGTTTTAGAATCAGTTATTCGTGAGCATCCAGTCTTACTAAACCGTGCACCGACTCTTCACAGACTTGGTATTCAAGCGTTTGAACCTACACTTGTGGAAGGACGCGCAATTCGTCTGCATCCACTTGTATGTACAGCCTACAACGCTGACTTTGACGGTGACCAAATGGCGGTTCACGTACCATTATCTGCTGAAGCTCAAGCTGAAGCTCGTATCTTAATGCTTGCTGCTCAAAACATTTTGAACCCGAAAGATGGAAAACCAGTCGTTACGCCATCTCAGGATATGGTGCTTGGTAACTACTACCTTACACTTGAGCGCAAAGGTGCTATCGGAGAAGGTATGGTCTTCAAAGATACTGACGAAGCCCTTCTAGCTTATCAAAATGGTTATGTGCATCTTCATACACGTGTAGCTGTTGCAGCTAGCTCGTTGAAGAATGTAACATTCACTGATGAACAGCGTTCTAAATTGTTGATTACAACAGTTGGAAAACTGATCTTTAACGAGATCTTACCGGAATCATTCCCATACATGAATGAGCCGACAAAGAGCAATATTGAAGAAAAAACGCCTGATCGTTTCTTCCTTGAAAAAGGTGAGGATGTAAAAGCTGCGATCGAGAAACAAGAAATCAATGCGCCGTTCAAAAAAGGTATTTTAGGTAAAATCATTGCAGAAATCTTTAAGAGATTCCATATTACTGAGACATCTAAAATGCTTGACCGCATGAAAAATCTTGGTTTCAGATACTCTACTAAAGCCGGTATTACGGTTGGTGTGTCTGATATCGTCGTATTAGATGATAAGCAGCAAATTCTTGAAGAAGCACAAGCGAAAGTAGATAACGTCATGAAGCAATTCAGACGTGGTTTGATTACTGAAGAAGAGCGTTATGAGAGAGTTATTTCAATCTGGAGTTCTTCTAAAGATGTCATCCAAGGTAAACTGATGAAGTCCCTTGATGAAGTCAACCCAATCTACATGATGAGTGACTCTGGAGCGCGTGGTAACGCATCTAACTTCACTCAGCTGGCTGGTATGCGTGGTCTGATGGCCAACCCGGCTGGACGTATCATTGAACTTCCGATTAAATCTAGTTTCCGTGAAGGTTTAACTGTATTGGAATACTTTATTTCCACTCACGGAGCGCGTAAAGGTCTTGCCGATACAGCCCTTAAAACAGCTGACTCAGGTTACCTTACGCGTCGTCTCGTTGACGTTGCACAGGATGTCATCATCCGTGAAACAGATTGCGGTACAGACCGTGGAATCTTGGCGAAGTCCATTAAAGAAGGAAATGAAATTATTGAGAAACTTGAAGAACGTCTGATCGGACGTTTTGCAAGAAAACCAATTGTTCATCCTGAAACAGGCGAAGTCATTGTAGCTGAAAACGAACTAATTGATGAAGATAAAGCACTTGAAGTAGTTGAAGCAGGAATTGAGGAAGTATGGATCCGTTCTGCATTTACATGTAACACGCCTCATGGTGTATGTAAACGATGCTACGGCCGTAACCTTGCAACTGGTACTGACGTTGAAGTCGGTGAAGCAGTTGGAATCATCGCTGCACAATCAATCGGTGAGCCAGGAACACAGCTTACAATGCGTACGTTCCACACCGGTGGGGTAGCAGGAGACGATATCACTCAAGGTTTACCTCGTATCCAAGAGCTATTTGAAGCGCGTAATCCGAAAGGCCAAGCGACAATTTCTGAAATTGATGGTGTCGTTGCTGAAATTAACGATGTTCGTGACAAGCAGCAGGAAATTGTGGTTCAAGGCGAAGTTGAAACTCGCTCATACACAGCTCCTTACAATGCACGTCTGAAAGTTGTTGAAGGTGACACAGTTACTCGTGGTCAAGTACTTACAGAAGGTTCCATCGATCCGAAAGAACTTCTTAAAGTGACTGACATGACAGCTGTTCAAGAATATCTGCTTCATGAAGTACAAAAAGTATACCGTATGCAAGGGGTAGAAATCGGAGATAAGCACGTAGAGGTAATGGTTCGCCAAATGCTTCGTAAAGTGCGTGTCGCTGATGCAGGGGATACAGACGTATTACCAGGCACACTTCTTGATGTACACCAATTCACTGAAGCAAACAAAAAAGTACTATTCGAAGGCAAACGTCCTGCAACAGGCCGTCCAGTTCTTCTTGGTATTACAAAAGCTTCGCTTGAAACAGACTCATTCTTGTCTGCGGCATCCTTCCAAGAAACGACTCGTGTCCTAACAGATGCGGCGATCAAAGGAAAACGTGATGAACTGCTTGGCTTGAAAGAGAATGTGATCATTGGTAAACTTGTTCCTGCTGGAACGGGAATGCCAAACTACCGTAAAGTTAAGCCGGTTTCGCAAGTGCAGCCGTCTGACGACATGGTTCCTGTAGAGTAATCTTTTCTTGTGAGATTCCTATAAAATCATCAAAAATGGTGAAGGATGTCAAGATAATCTGTCATACGATATTGACATCCTTCTGCCATGATGATAATATAACCAAGGTGCTCAAAATAAAACCTGTTACTTTGGAGGATATTCGATGTCTTATGATAAAGTATCACAGGCTCAATCCATTATTATTGGTACGAAGCAAACAGTAAAAGCTCTGAAACGAGATTCAGTAAAGGAAGTCGTCGTAGCGAAAGATGCTGATCCTGCTTTAACTGCTAGTGTATTGAAACTAGCGCAAGAGAAGGGTGTAGACATTTTAGTGGTAGATTCCATGAAAAAGCTCGGCAAGGCCTGCGGAATTGAAGTTGGGGCAGCAGCTGTTGCCATTATGTTATAACGTACTTGTTTTGTTTTTGCATGCTTAAAATGCAAAAGCATTGTTTTTTGCCTTTTGATGAACCACCTGGGTATGTGGGTTATAAAAAAAGTAATGAAGGGAGGAATAACAACATGCCTACAATTAATCAGCTAGTACGCAAAGGACGCGTGAGTAAAGTTGAAAACTCAAAGTCTCCTGCACTTAACAAAGGATACAACAGTTTCAAAAAAGAGCACACTAACGTAACATCTCCACAGAAGCGCGGGGTTTGTACTCGTGTCGGTACTATGACACCGAAAAAACCAAACTCAGCACTACGTAAATACGCTCGTGTACGTTTGTCTAACCTGATTGAAGTAACAGCTTACATTCCTGGTATCGGACATAACCTACAAGAGCACAGTGTAGTACTTATCCGTGGCGGACGTGTAAAAGACTTACCGGGTGTACGTTACCACATCGTTCGTGGTGCGCTTGATACTGCCGGAGTTGACGGTCGTATGCAAGGACGTTCTAAATACGGAACAAAACGCCCTAAACAAAGCAAATAATATAAACAAACATAAGGGTTTTTAGAAGTTGATAACAGATCAGTGGAGTCAGCAAGCTGACAATGATATTGAGATGAGAGACAGATAGAAATCCTTTTAAAAGAGAAGGGAGGCTATTCAGATGCCACGTAAAGGTCCTGTAGCAAAAAGAGACGTATTGCCAGATCCAATTTACAATTCTAAACTTGTATCTCGTTTGATCAACAAAATGATGATCGACGGTAAAAGAGGAAAAGCACAAACAATTCTCTACAAGTCATTTGATATCATCAAAGAACGTACTGGTAATGAAGCGATGGAGGTTTTCGAACAAGCCTTGAAAAACATCATGCCAGTTCTTGAAGTTAAAGCACGTCGTGTAGGTGGAGCTAACTACCAAGTTCCTGTAGAAGTTCGCCCAGACCGTCGTACTACTTTAGGTCTTCGCTGGTTAGTAAACTACGCTCGTCTTCGTGGAGAAAAAACGATGGAAGAGCGTCTTGCTAACGAAATCCTTGACGCAGCTAACAACACTGGTGCTGCTGTTAAGAAACGTGAAGATACACACAAAATGGCAGAAGCGAACAAAGCATTCGCTCACTACCGCTGGTAGGATTTATACCAAACTAAAAAAACTATTCCCTAATGAGGAAGGAGAAATTACCCAATGGCAAGAGAGTTCTCCTTAGACAAAACTCGTAATATTGGTATCATGGCTCACATCGATGCCGGTAAAACGACAACGACTGAGCGTATCTTGTACTACACTGGTCGTATCCATAAAATTGGTGAAACTCACGAAGGAGCTTCACAAATGGACTGGATGGAGCAGGAGCAAGAACGTGGTATTACAATCACTTCTGCTGCTACTACAGCACAATGGAAGGGTTACCGTGTAAACATCATTGATACACCAGGACACGTAGACTTCACTGTTGAAGTTGAACGTTCTTTACGTGTACTTGATGGTGCGGTTGCTGTTCTTGATGCACAATCAGGTGTAGAGCCACAAACTGAAACAGTTTGGCGCCAAGCAACAACTTACGGAGTACCTCGTATCGTATTCGTTAACAAAATGGATAAAACCGGTGCGGACTTCCTTTACTCTGTAAGCACATTAAGAGATCGTCTTCAAGCGAACGCTCATGCAATTCAATTGCCGATCGGCGCTGAAGATCAATTCGAAGGAATCATCGACCTTGTAGAAAACGTAGCATACTTCTACGAAGATGACCTTGGAACTCGCTCTGATGCTAAAGAAATCCCTGCAGAGTATAAAGACAAAGCTGAAGAGCTTCGCAGCAGCCTAATTGAAGCTGTCGCTGAGCTTGATGAAGAGCTTATGGAAAAATACCTTGAGGGTGAAGAAATCACAATTCCTGAATTGAAAGCTGCAATCCGTAAAGGAACATTGAATGTTGAATTCTACCCAGTTCTTGTTGGATCTGCTTTCAAAAACAAAGGTGTTCAGCTTGTACTTGACGCTGTGCTTGACTACCTTCCTGCACCAACTGATGTTGCTGCAATCAAAGGTATCCTGCCAGATTCAAATGAAGAGGTTGTTCGTGAGTCTACTGATGACGCACCATTCGCAGCTCTTGCATTTAAAGTTATGACTGACCCTTATGTTGGGAAACTAACTTTCTTCCGCGTGTACTCTGGAACACTTGATTCTGGTTCATACGTGAAGAACTCTTCTAAGAACAAGCGTGAACGTGTTGGACGTATCCTTCAAATGCACGCAAACAGCCGTGAAGAAATCTCTACTGTATATGCAGGGGATATCGCAGCAGCTGTAGGTCTTAAAGATACATCTACTGGTGACACTCTTTGTGACGAGAAAAATCTTGTTATCCTTGAGTCTATGGAATTCCCAGAGCCAGTTATCGATGTAGCTATCGAGCCTAAATCTAAGGCTGACCAAGATAAAATGAGTATCGCTTTAGCTAAACTAGCTGAAGAGGATCCAACATTCCGTACACAAACAAACCCTGAAACTGGTCAAACGATCATCTCTGGTATGGGTGAGCTTCACCTTGATATCATTGTTGACCGTATGAAGCGTGAGTTCAAGGTTGAAGCTAACGTAGGTGCTCCTCAAGTTGCGTACCGTGAAACATTCCGTTCTGGTGCAAAAGTTGAAGGTAAATTCGTACGTCAGTCTGGTGGACGCGGTCAGTTCGGACACGTTTGGATCGAATTCGAACCAAACGAAGAAGGCGCAGGCTTCGAATTTGAAAATGCAATCGTCGGTGGGGTTGTTCCACGTGAATACATCCCAGCAATTCAAGCGGGTCTTGAAGATTCACTTGAAAATGGTGTATTAGCTGGATTCCCATTAATCGACATCAAAGCAAAATTATTTGATGGATCTTACCACGACGTTGACTCTAACGAAATGGCGTTCAAAATTGCTGCATCTATGGCATTGAAAAATGCTGTCAGCAAATGTAACCCAGTTCTACTTGAGCCAATGATGAAAGTGGAAGTTGTTATCCCTGAAGAATACATGGGAGACATCATGGGTGATATCACATCTCGTCGTGGACGTGTAGAAGGTATGGAAGCTCGCGGTAACGCTCAAGTTGTTCGCGCTATGGTTCCACTTTCTGAAATGTTCGGATATGCAACTGCACTCCGTTCTAACACACAAGGACGCGGTACGTTCACTATGCACATGGATCACTACGAAGAAGTGCCTAAGAGCATTAGTGAAGAAATCATCAAAAAAAATAAAGGTGAATAATTGATTTTGCCTTTAAACTAAAGTATAACTACTATTGAAGATCAGAAAGTGAGAGGTAACTCTTCACTTTCTATCACTCTATACCAAATACAATGAACCTTTAAGGAGGATTTTTAGAATGGCTAAAGAAAAATTCGACCGTTCCAAATCGCATGCTAACATTGGTACAATTGGACACGTTGACCATGGTAAAACAACTCTAACTGCTGCTATCTCAACAGTTCTTCATAAGAAATCTGGTAAAGGTACAGCTATGGCTTATGACCAAATCGATGGTGCTCCAGAAGAGCGCGAGCGTGGAATCACAATCTCAACTGCACACGTTGAGTATGAAACTGAAACTCGTCACTATGCACACGTAGACTGCCCAGGACACGCTGACTATGTTAAAAACATGATCACTGGTGCTGCTCAAATGGACGGCGCGATCTTAGTAGTATCTGCTGCTGACGGTCCAATGCCACAAACACGTGAGCACATCCTACTTTCTCGTAACGTAGGTGTACCATACATCGTAGTATTCCTTAACAAATGTGACATGGTTGACGATGAAGAGTTACTTGAACTTGTTGAAATGGAAGTTCGTGACCTTCTTTCTGACTATGACTTCCCTGGTGACGATGTACCAGTTATCAAAGGTTCTGCTCTTAAAGCTCTTGAAGGAGATGCTGATTACGAAGCAAAAATCTTTGAACTTATGGATGCGGTTGATGAGTACATCCCAACTCCAGAGCGTGACACTGAGAAGCCATTCATGATGCCAGTTGAGGACGTATTCTCAATCACTGGTCGTGGAACAGTTGCTACTGGTCGTGTTGAGCGTGGACAAGTTAAAGTCGGTGACGAAGTTGAAATCATCGGTCTTCAAGAAGAAAACGGTAAAACAACTGTTACAGGTGTTGAAATGTTCCGTAAACTTCTTGACTATGCTGAAGCTGGTGACAACATCGGTGCACTACTTCGTGGTGTATCTCGTGAAGATATCCAACGTGGTCAAGTACTTGCTAAACCAGGTACAATCACTCCACACAGCCGTTTCAAAGCTGAAGTTTATGTACTTTCTAAAGAAGAGGGTGGACGTCATACTCCATTCTTCGCTAACTACCGTCCGCAGTTCTACTTCCGTACAACTGACGTAACTGGTATCGTACATCTTCCAGAAGGTACTGAAATGGTAATGCCTGGCGATAACACTGAGATGGAAGTTGAACTTATCTCTACTATCGCTATCGAAGAAGGAACTCGTTTCTCTATCCGTGAGGGTGGACGTACTGTAGGTTCTGGCGTCGTTTCAACTATCATTAAGTAATTAAACATACAAAAGAGACTCCTTGCAAAAGGGTCTCTTTTTTTGCTTTTCCAGATCAGAACGGCTACTATAAGCTATAGAATCTAAATGGAACCGAGAGGATCGCTGGAATGGCAAAGACATATTTGAAAAAATGGTTGATCGGCGGAATTGACCAATGGATTATGATGAAAGAAGATGAGATGAGTGAAACAAAGCCGATACTCTTATTTTTACACGGCGGGCCCGGCTCAGCTCAAATCAGTTATATTGATTCCTTTCACGAGGAACTTGGTCAGGACTTTACCGTTGTCCATTGGGATCAGCGAGGCGCAGGACTTTCCTATCAAGAGAATCTTCCGGATGCATCGATGACCATTCAGCAATTTATTGAAGACACGATTGAACTGACTGAGAAGCTCCTATCTTATCTAGGTCACTCAAAATTGTATATCGCAGGATACTCGTGGGGATCTTTAATTGCCATACAAGCAGTACATAAGCGTCCAGATCTTTATCATGCTTACTACGGGATTAGTCAGGTAGTAGATGTGTTAAAGGAAGATATCGTTTCGTACGAGCTTCTTTTGAAGAAATACCATCGCAATCGACTGTTTACTGGGTGTCTGCGATTACTGACGCCTCCTCCTTGGAAACGGACATCAGCTCATGCCTTGTTCTCTCTATATAAAGAGTTTGCGAGCGTAGGTCTCACACATAGATGGAAGCCGGTTTTTCAAATGCTAAAAGGGTTTCTTTTTAGTAAGCAATATCAGTTGAAAGATAAATGGAATTTCATGAAAGGGCAGAAGTTTAGTCAAGACAAGCTATGGGATCAGCTAATGAATGAAAGTATTCAATACCGAGTTTCTACTATATTAATACCGTGCTACTTTCTCATTGGCGATCACGACATGATTACCCCAGCTGCTGTATCAAAACCATATGTTGATCAATTAAAAGCACCCATTAAAGAATGGTTTACCTTTAAAGACTCTGCCCACTCCCCTCATATCGAGGAGCCAGATGAATTTATACGTATCATCAGAAAGACTGCTATACATCATCTTCAGGGAAAGCTTGATTTATAGGCTGAATCCCTGTATAATATGAAAAGTGTGCAAATCATAAATTTATCCGATTTATTATTGCAACACGCAGGCCAATTTGGTACAATAGTGCATGTTGGTCTTTGACTGCGATGAAGTGAGAGGTTGCTGACACACCCGGCCGCTTTGCCATGGCGAGGTGATCAGGTTTTTCTCACGGAGAACTGTCTAACGTAAGTAGGCGAAAAGGAGGGAAAATAATGGCAAAACAAAAAATTCGTATTCGTTTAAAAGCATATGATCATAGAATTCTTGATCAATCTGCTGAGAAGATTGTTGAAACGGCTAAGCGTTCTGGTGCTAGTGTATCTGGTCCAATCCCGCTTCCAACTGAAAAATCAGTTTACACAATCCTTCGTGCGGTGCATAAGTACAAAGATTCTCGTGAGCAATTCGAGATGCGTACTCACAAACGTCTAATCGACATCGTGAATCCAACTCCGCAAACAGTTGATGCACTTATGCGTTTAGATTTACCATCTGGTGTAGATATCGAAATCAAACTTTAATTCAAATAGAAAACACATATTATAGGAGGTGTGACGAATGACCAAAGGAATCTTAGGTAGAAAAATTGGTATGACGCAAGTATTCGCAGAAAACGGTGATCTTATCCCTGTAACTGTTGTTGAGGCTGCTGCTAACGTTGTTCTTCAAAAGAAGACTGCTGACACGGATGGCTATGAAGCAATCCAAATCGGTTTTGACGACAAACGTGAAAAGCTTTCTAACAAACCAGAGAAAGGCCACGTTGCTAAAGCGGAAACTGCTCCTAAGCGCTTCGTAAAAGAATTACGCGGTGTGGAGTTAGATGCGTATGAAGTTGGTCAGGAAGTCAAAGTTGATATTTTCGCAAATGGAGATATCGTAGATGTAACAGGAACATCAAAAGGTAAAGGATTCCAAGGGGCTATCAAACGCCACGGACAATCACGCGGACCAATGACTCACGGTTCACGTTACCACCGTCGTCCTGGTTCAATGGGACCTGTTGATCCAAACCGTGTATTCAAAGGTAAACTTCTTCCAGGTCGTATGGGCGGAGAGCAAATCACTGTCCAAAACCTTGAGATCGTTAAAGTTGATGCAGAACGCAATCTTCTATTGATCAAAGGAAACGTACCAGGAGCTAAAAAATCTCTAGTAACTGTAAAGAGTGCAGTTAAATCTAAATAACTCTCTTAGGAAAGGAGGAAACAAGTCATGCCAAAAGTAGCATTATTTAACCAAAACGGTTCTACTAACGGTGAAATCGAATTAAACGCTTCTGTGTTTGGAATCGAGCCAAACGAAAGCGTAGTATTCGATGCTATTCTTATGCAAAGAGCTTCCTTACGTCAAGGAACTCACAAAGTAAAAACTCGTTCTGAAGTACGTGGCGGAGGTCGTAAGCCTTGGAGACAGAAGGGTACAGGTCGTGCTCGTCAAGGTTCTATCCGTTCACCACAATGGCGCGGAGGCGGTATCGTATTCGGTCCAACACCACGCAGTTATTCTTATAAATTACCTAAAAAAGTTCGCCGCTTGGCTATCAAGTCAGTATTGTCTTCTAAAGTAATCGACAACAACATCATCGTTCTTGAAGATCTGACTCTTGATGCAGTGAAAACGAAAGAATTCGCAGGCATCCTTAAAGGATTATCTGTTGAGAAGAAAGCGTTGATCGTCACTGCGGATGCAAACGAAACAGTTGCTTTATCTGCTCGTAACATCCCTGGAGTAACAGTTGTTGAAGCTAACGGTATCAACGTTCTTGACGTTGTCAACCACGACAAACTTCTGATCACTAAAGCAGCGGTTGAAAAAGTAGAGGAGGGACTTGCATAATGAAAGATCCTCGTGATGTTCTAAAGCGCCCTATCATTACTGAACGTTCTGCTGATCTAATGACAGAGAAGAAGTACACGTTCGAAGTTGATGTCAGAGCTAACAAAACAGAAGTGAAAGACGCTGTTGAAGAAATCTTTGGAGTGAAAGTTGAGAAAGTCAACGTTCAAAACTACAAAGGAAAATCAAAACGCGTTGGACGCTACACTGGTATGACTAGCCGTCGCAGAAAAGCGATCGTGAAATTAACTGCTGACAGCAAAGAAATCGAAATTTTTGAAGCGTAAATCTTAAAAAGAAGGAGGGAAATTCAAAATGGCGATTAAAAAGTATAAACCAACCAGTAATGGTCGTCGTGGCATGACTACTTCAGATTTTGCTGAAATCACGACTGACAAACCAGAAAAATCGTTGCTTGCACCGCTACACAAAAAAGGCGGGCGTAACAACCAAGGTAGATTGACTGTTCGTCATCAAGGTGGCGGTCACAAACGTCAATACCGTATCATCGACTTTAAGCGTGATAAAGACGGTATACCTGGACGCGTTGCTACAATCGAGTATGATCCAAACCGTTCAGCGAACATCGCTCTTGTAAACTATGCAGATGGTGAGAAACGTTACATTCTTGCTCCGAAAGGAATCCAAGTTGGTACTGAAGTTACTTCTGGACCAGAAGCTGACATCAAACCAGGTAATGCTCTTCCACTTATCAACATCCCAGTTGGTACAGTTGTGCATAACATTGAATTAAAACCAGGTAAAGGTGGACAATTAGTTCGTTCTGCTGGTACTTCTGCTCAAGTTCTAGGTAAAGAAGGTAAATACGTTCTTGTACGTTTGAACTCAGGAGAAGTTCGCATGATTCTTTCTGCTTGCCGTGCGACTATCGGTCAAGTTGGAAACGAGCAACACGAATTAATTAACATCGGTAAAGCTGGACGTTCTCGCTGGAAAGGCGTACGCCCAACAGTTCGTGGTTCTGTAATGAACCCTAACGATCACCCACACGGTGGTGGTGAAGGACGCGCTCCAATCGGACGTAAATCACCAATGTCTCCATGGGGTAAACCGACTCTTGGATTCAAGACTCGTAAGAAAACCAACAAGTCTGATAAATTCATTGTACGTCGTCGTAAAAACAAGTAACGGGGTTGTCTACGGTTCATTTAGGACCGTAGTTCAATCACGAAGGGAGGTTCCACAATGGCTCGCAGCTTAAAAAAAGGACCATTTGTTGATGATCATTTGATGGCTAAAGTCGAGAAATTGAATGAAACTGACAAAAAGCAAGTCGTAAAAACTTGGTCTCGTCGTTCTACAATTTTCCCACAATTCATCGGTCACAC
The DNA here is from genome assembly GCF_036884855.1 of Bacillus sp. MAG717A. Classification (NCBI taxonomy): domain Bacteria; kingdom Bacillati; phylum Bacillota; class Bacilli; order Caryophanales; family Bacillaceae; genus Bacillus; species Bacillus sp. MAG717A. Next base: position 1,289,531 of record NZ_CP145733.1, on the reverse strand, counting down.
AATCGCTGTCTATGACGGACGCAAACATGTACCTGTTTTCATTTCTGAAGATATGGTAGGTCACAAATTGGGCGAATTCGCACCAAGCCGTACTTACAAAGGTCATGCTAGTGACGATAAAAAAACAAGACGCTAATGAGAGGAGGCTTTTAAATGCAAGCTAAAGCTGTCGCAAGAACAGTCCGTATTGCTCCTCGTAAAGCACGTCTAGTAATGGACCTGATCCGAGGTAAGCAAGTAGGAGAAGCAGTTTCTATCTTAAACCTTACACCTAAGGCTGCTTCACCAATTATTGAAAAAGTATTAAAATCTGCTATCGCAAACGCTGAGCACAACTACGAGTTGGACGCTAACAGCCTAGTGATTACTCAAGCATTCGTTGACGAAGGTCCAACACTTAAGAGATTCCGTCCACGTGCTATGGGTCGTGCGAGCGCAATTAACAAACGTACTAGCCACATTACAATCGTTGTATCAGAAAAGAAGGAGGGATAATCCGTGGGTCAAAAGGTAAATCCAGTAGGTCTTCGTATTGGCGTCATTCGTGATTGGGAATCTAAATGGTTCGCAGGAAAAGATTACGCTGACTTCTTACATGAAGACTTGAAAATCCGTGAATTCATCAGCAAGCGTTTGTCTGACGCGTCTGTTTCTAAAGTAGAAATCGAACGTGCTGCAAACCGCGTAAATATCACAATCCACACGGCTAAACCAGGTATGGTAATTGGTAAAGGCGGATCTGAAGTTGAAGCACTTCGTAAAGCTCTTAACAGCCTAACTGGCAAACGTGTACACATCAACATTCTTGAAATCAAGAGAGCAGATCTTGATGCTCAGCTAGTTGCTGAAAACATCGCTCGTCAACTTGAAAACCGTATTTCATTCCGTCGTGCACAAAAACAAACAATCCAACGCACAATGCGTGCTGGAGCACAAGGAATCAAAACAATGGTTTCTGGTCGTCTTGGCGGTGCAGATATTGCTCGTTCTGAATATTACAGTGAAGGTACTGTTCCATTGCACACACTTCGTGCTGACATTGACTATGCTACTGCTGAAGCTGATACTACTTATGGTAAGCTTGGCGTAAAAGTATGGATCTATCGTGGAGAAGTCCTTCCAACTAAGAAGAATACTGCGGAAGGAGGAAAATAATATGTTATTGCCAAAACGCGTGAAGTATCGCAGAGAACATCGTGGAAAAATGCGTGGTCGTGCAAAAGGCGGTACTGAAGTACATTTCGGTGAGTACGGTATCCAAGCTCTTGAAGCTTCTTGGATCACAAACCGTCAAATCGAAGCTGCTCGTATTGCTATGACTCGTTACATGAAACGTGGCGGTAAAGTTTGGATTAAAATTTTCCCTTCTAAGCCATACACAGCTAAACCTCTAGAGGTCCGCATGGGTTCCGGTAAAGGTGCTCCAGAAGGATGGGTAGCTGTAGTAAAACCGGGCAAAGTTTTATTTGAAATTTCTGGTGTGTCTGAAGAAGTAGCTCGTGAAGCTCTTCGTCTTGCATCTCACAAATTGCCAATTAAAACGAAGTTCGTAAAACGTGAAGAAATTGGTGGTGAATCAAATGAAAGCTAATGAAATTCGTGACCTTACCACTGCTGAAATTGAACAAAAAGTAAAGTCTCTTAAAGAAGAACTTTTCAATCTTCGTTTCCAATTAGCGACTGGGCAGCTTGAAAATACTGCTCGCATTCGTGAAGTGCGTAAATCAATCGCACGCATGAAAACTGTGATTCGTCAAAGAGAAATCGCTGCTAATAAATAATAATTAGAGGGGAGGCCCCGCAAACATGAGCGAACGTAACCAACGTAAAGTGTATCAAGGTCGTGTTGTTTCTGACAAAATGGATAAAACCATCACTGTTGTAGTTGAAACATACAAAAAGCATTCACTTTATGGCAAACGTGTAAGATACTCTAAAAAGTTCAAAGCACATGATGAAAACAACCAAGCAAAAATCGGAGACATCGTAAAGGTCATGGAAACTCGTCCTTTATCTGCGACTAAACGCTTTCGTCTAGTTGAAGTTGTCGAAGAAGCCGTTATTATCTAATAAAGTTCGGATTTCTTTTTCCGAAAGGAGGTAACATTAATGATTCAACAGGAGACTCGTTTAAAAGTAGCTGACAACTCTGGCGCACGCGAAGTACTAACGATTAAAGTTCTTGGTGGCTCTGGACGTAAAACGGCTAACATCGGTGATGTCATTGTTTGTACGGTTAAACAAGCAACACCTGGAGGCGTTGTCAAAAAAGGTGAAGTTGTGAAAGCAGTTATCGTTCGTACTAAGAGCGGAGCTCGCAGAAACGATGGATCTTACATCAGTTTCGACGAAAATGCATGTGTCATCATCCGTGACGACAAGAGCCCACGTGGAACTCGTATCTTCGGACCAGTAGCACGTGAACTTCGTGAAAACAACTATATGAAAATTGTTTCTCTAGCACCAGAAGTACTTTAATGAATACAATCCGCGACTCAAGGAGGTGCGATTAAATGCATGTTAAAAAGGGCGATAAAGTAGTGGTTATCTCTGGTAAAGATAAAGGTAAACAAGGTGTCATCCTTGCTGCTTTCCCTAAAAAGGAACGTGTTTTAGTAGAAGGTATTAACCTTGTGAAAAAACACTCTAAACCAACCCAAGCTAACCCTCAAGGCGGAATTTCTGAACAAGAAGCGCCGATCCACGTATCAAACGTAATGCCGCTTGATCCTAAAACGGGTGAAGTGACACGTGTTGGGTATAAAGTTGAGGACGGAAAGAAAGTCCGTGTAGCGAAAAAATCTGGGCAAGTTCTAGATAAATAGTAAATAAGGAAGGGAGGTCTTTCTCATGAACCGCCTTAAAGAAAAGTATGTAAAAGAAATTACACCTGCATTAGTTTCTAAGTTTGAATACACTTCAGTAATGCAAGTGCCAAAAATCGAAAAAATCGTGATCAACATGGGTGTTGGTGACGCAGTTCAAAACGCTAAAGCAATCGATACTGCTGTTGAAGAATTAACGTTTATCGCTGGTCAAAAACCTGTCGTTACTCGTGCGAAGAAGTCTATTGCTGGATTCCGTCTACGTGAAGGAATGCCAATCGGTGCGAAAGTAACACTTCGCGGAGAGCGCATGTATGATTTCCTTGATAAACTTATTTCTGTGTCTTTACCACGTGTACGTGACTTCCGCGGGATTTCTAAGAAATCTTTCGACGGTCGTGGAAACTACACGCTTGGTATTAAAGAACAGTTAATCTTCCCAGAAATTGATTACGATAAAGTAACAAAGGTCCGCGGTATGGATATCGTTATCGTTACTACTGCCAATACGGACGAAGAAGCACGTGAGTTATTAACTCAAGTAGGTATGCCGTTCCAGAAATAATCAATGAAAGGGAGGCGAAATCGTGGCTAAAAAGTCTATGATTGCGAAACAACAACGCAAACAAAAGTTTAAAGTTCAAGAGTATACGCGCTGCGAACGTTGTGGACGTCCACATTCAGTTATTCGTAAGTTTAAACTTTGCCGTATTTGTTTCCGCGAACTTGCATATAAAGGACAAATTCCTGGCGTTAAAAAAGCCAGCTGGTAATCCCCATAAATGGGAAGGAGGTTATTAAATAATGGTTATGACAGATCCGATTGCAGATTTGCTGACTCGTATTCGCAATGCGAACATGGTACGTCATGAGAAGCTAGAAGTACCGGCTTCAAAAATCAAAAGAGAAATTGCTGAAATCTTAAAGCGTGAAGGTTTTATCCGTGACGTTGAGTACGTCGAAGACAGCAAACAAGGAATTATCCGTTTGTTCCTTAAATACGGCCAAAACAACGAACGTGTTATCACTGGTCTTAAAAGAATCAGTAAACCTGGTTTACGCGTATATGCGAAATCAAATGAAGTACCACGTGTACTTAACGGACTTGGAATCGCAATTATTTCTACATCACAAGGTGTTTTATCGGACAAAGAAGCCCGTGCTAAACAAGCTGGTGGAGAAGTACTTGCTTACGTATGGTAAAAAAAGTTTAAGATGAATGGAGGTGCTTGGTATGTCTCGTATAGGTAAAAAACTAATCGAGATCCCTTCAGGAGTAACTGTGACAAACAACGATAACACAGTGACAGTAAAGGGACCAAAAGGTGAACTAACTCGTGCATTTCACCCTGATATGGAAATTAAAATTGAGGACAACGTCTTAACTGTAAGCCGTCCGTCTGAAAATAAAGAACACCGTGCATTACATGGTACAACACGTAGCTTGATTGCTAACATGGTTGAAGGTGTATCTAAAGGTTTCGAAAGAGGTTTAGAACTTATCGGTGTCGGTTACCGTGCAGCTAAATCTGGAAACAAACTTGTTCTTAACGTTGGATACTCTCACCCAGTTGAAATCGTTCCTGAGGCTGGAGTTGAAGTAGAAGTTCCATCTCAAACGAAAGTAATCGTTAAAGGTATCGATAAAGAGCGTGTAGGAGCTCTAGCTTCTAACATCCGCGCTGTCCGTGCTCCAGAGCCTTACAAAGGTAAAGGAATTCGTTACGAAGGTGAATTCGTTCGCCGTAAAGAAGGAAAAACTGGTAAGTAAGATCGCTTAAAGTGAAGAAAGGAGTGACTCGGATGATTACGAAAACTAGCAAAAACGCTACTCGTCTTAAAAGACATGCTCGTGTTCGTGCGAAACTTTCAGGTACTGCTGAAAGACCTCGCCTTAACGTTTTCCGTTCTAACAAGAATATCTACGCTCAAGTAATTGATGATGTTAACGGTGTAACACTTGTAAGTGCTTCTACTCTTGATAAAGAGTTAAAGATCGAGAATAGTTCTGACACTGCAGCTGCTACGAAAGTTGGCGAACTTGTTGCAAAACGTGCTGTTGAAAAAGGAATCTCTAACGTGGTATTTGACCGCGGAGGATACCTATATCATGGACGTGTAAAAGCTCTAGCTGAAGCTGCTCGTGAGGCTGGACTTAAATTTTAATAAAAGAAGGAGGGACACATCCGAATGAGTCGTATTGACCCAAGCAAATTAGAGTTAGAAGAACGCTTAGTTACGGTTAACCGCGTAGCGAAAGTTGTTAAAGGTGGACGTCGTTTCCGTTTTGCAGCTTTAGTTGTTGTCGGTGACAAAAACGGTCATGTAGGTTTCGGTACTGGTAAAGCACAAGAAGTACCAGAAGCGATCCGCAAAGCTGTTGAAGATGCGAAAAAGAATTTAATTGAAGTACCAATGGTTGGAACTACAATTCCACATGAAATCATCGGTCGATTCGGTGCAGGAAACGTTCTATTGAAGCCTGCTTCAGAAGGTACAGGAGTTATCGCTGGAGGCCCAGTGCGTGCGGTACTTGAGCTTGCTGGTCTAGCTGATATCCTTTCTAAATCTCTAGGTTCTAATACACCGATCAACATGATCCGCGCAACACTTCAAGGTTTAAGTGAGCTTAAACGTGCTGAAGATGTAGCGAAGCTTCGTGGAAAATCTGTAGAAGACCTGTTAGGATAAGGAGGGAACAATAATGGCAAATAAATTAGAAATTACCCTCAAACGCAGTGTAATCGGTCGCCCTGAAGATCAGCGTGTCACTGTTCGTACTCTTGGTCTTAAGAAAACAAACCAAACAGTCGTACATGAAGACAATGCAGCGATCCGCGGCATGATTAACAAGGTGTCTCATTTAGTTTCTGTTAAAGAACAATAAAACATTTTTAATCGATAAGGAGGTGCCCAAATGAAACTTCATGAATTGAAGCCTTCAGAAGGTTCACGTAAAGTACGCAACCGTGTTGGTCGTGGTATTGGATCAGGTAACGGTAAAACTTCTGGTAAAGGTCATAAAGGTCAAAACGCTCGTTCTGGCGGCGGTGTACGCCCTGGTTTCGAAGGTGGTCAGATGCCTTTATTCCAACGCCTTCCAAAACGTGGTTTTACAAACATCAACCGTAAAGATTACGCGGTAATCAACTTAGACAGATTAAACAGTTTTGACGAAGGAACGGAAGTAACTCCTGAACTTCTTCTAGAGACTGGTGCAATAAGCAAGTTAAAAGCAGGAGTAAAAATTCTTGGCAACGGTAAATTAGAAAAAAAATTAACTGTAAAAGCCAATAAATTCTCTGCTTCTGCGAAAGAAGCGATTGAAGCTGCTGGCGGTACAGCCGAGGTGATCTAACTTGTTTAAGACAATCTCCAATTTTATGCGCGTGAAAGATATACGGAATAAGATTATATTCACACTTTTAATGTTAGTCGTCTTTCGTATAGGTGCTTTCATCCCTGTGCCTAATGTGAACGCCGAAGTTCTCCAGGCACAGGATCAAATGAGTGTTTTCGGAATCCTCAACACGTTTGGGGGCGGGGCACTTTTCCAATTCTCCATTCTTGCAATGGGGATTATGCCGTATATCACTGCTTCGATCATCATTCAGCTCTTGCAGATGGATGTTGTTCCGAAGTTTACTGAGTGGTCAAAGCAAGGAGAGGTTGGTCGCCGAAAATTAGCACAATTCACAAGGTATTTTACAATTGTTCTAGGATTTATCCAGGCGTTAGGAATGTCATATGGATTCAACAATATGGCAGGAGGCATGCTGATTGAAAACCCTGGTGTATCAACGTATCTCTTAATTGCGGTCGTACTCACTGCGGGAACAGCATTTTTAATGTGGCTGGGCGAGCAGATTACTGCTCACGGTGTTGGTAACGGTATTTCGATTATTATCTTTGCCGGTATCATCGCTGGTATCCCTCAAACATTAAAACAAGTGTACGCTCAACAATTTGTAGGTGGAGATGGACAGCTGTTCATGCAAATCCTTAAAATTGCCCTTATTGTAATTGCCATTCTTGTCATTGTTATCGGTGTTATTTACATTCAAATGGCAGTGAGAAAGATTGCAATTCAATATTCAAAAGGAACTGGCCGTGCACAAATGTCTGCTAGTCAAGCAACGCACCTTCCATTAAAAGTGAATCCAGCAGGGGTGATTCCAGTCATCTTTGCCGTTTCTTTCATTATTACTCCGCAGACGATCGCATCGTTCTTCGGAACCAATAATGTGACAACTTGGATAACCAACAACTTTGACTATACTAAGCCAATCGGTATGACGATTTATGTAGCACTGATTGTTGCTTTCACATATTTTTATGCCTTTGTCCAAGTCAATCCTGAACAAATGGCTGAAAATCTGCAAAAGCAGGGTGGCTATATCCCGGGAGTTCGTCCAGGGAAAATGACTCAAGATAGAATTACGAGCATTTTGTACCGACTCACGTTTGTGGGCGCCATTTTCTTAGCCGTGATTTCAATACTTCCTATCTTTTTCATTCAATTCGCTGGATTACCTTCCGCTGCACAAATTGGCGGCACAAGTCTTCTCATTGTTGTAGGTGTTGCACTTGAAACAATGAAACAGCTTGAAAGCCAATTAGTGAAACGAAATTACCGTGGATTTATGAAATAAAACAGAGGGCTGGGCAGCTGCCCAACCTCTCTAAGTAAGGAAGGGGAAATCCGAAATGAACTTAGTCTTAATGGGGCTTCCGGGTGCTGGTAAAGGCACTCAGGCAGAACGAATTGTTGATGATTATGGGATCCCTCATATCTCAACAGGAGATATGTTCCGCGCTGCTATGAAAGAGGAGACACAACTTGGGCTCGAAGCAAAATCCTTTATCGATAAAGGAGAGCTTGTTCCTGATGAGGTCACAATCGGTATTGTTAGAGAAAGACTTGGCAAAAATGATTGTGAACAAGGTTTTCTTCTGGACGGATTTCCGCGAACAGTCGCTCAGGCTGAAGCTTTAGAAGAAATTCTAAAGGACCTTGGCAGAACGATTGATTATGTCATTAATATTAAAGTCGATAAAGATGCTTTGATGGAGCGTCTGACTGGCCGAAGAATTTGCAAAAATTGCGGAGCAACATATCATTTAGTATTCAATCCACCTGCGAAAGAAAATGTTTGCGACAAGTGTGGAGGCGAGCTTTATCAACGTGCAGATGATAATGCAGAAACCGTTTCGACTAGACTTGAAGTAAACTTAAAGCAGACTGAACCTTTACTGAACTTCTATTCAGAAAAAGGATATCTTGCAAACATTGATGGTGCAAAGCACATTAACGATGTATATGCAGATATCAAGGACCTGCTTGGAGGATTAAATAAATGATTATCTGTAAAACTCCTCGCGAGCTTGAGATTATGAGAGAAGCTGGACGTATTGTCGCACTAACTCATGAAGAGCTGAAGAAACATATAAAACCAGGTATTTCGACAAAAGAATTGGATCAAATTGCCGAACGTTTTATTACAAAGCAGGGTGCAATCCCATCTTTTAAAGGGTATAATGGTTTTCGCGGGAGCATTTGCGTTTCGGTGAATGAAGAACTCGTTCACGGTATTCCTGGTAAACGGGTTTTACGTGATGGTGACATCATTAGTATCGATATTGGCGCAAAGTTAAATGGCTATCATGGTGACTCTGCTTGGACTTATCCAGTTGGGGTAATCAGTGATGAAGACCGCAAACTACTGGAAGTCACAGAGGAATCTCTATATAAAGGCTTACAGGAAGCAAAGCCAGGCGAACGTCTGTCGAACATTTCCCATGCCATACAAACGTATGTTGAAAATGAGAATTTTTCAGTTGTTAGAGAATATGTTGGACATGGGGTCGGACAGGATCTTCATGAGGACCCTCAAATTCCTCATTATGGTCCGCCCAACAAAGGCCCACGGCTAAAACCTGGGATGGTGTTGGCCATCGAACCGATGGTGAACGCAGGCAGCCGATATGTGAAAACATTGGCTGATAACTGGACGGTTGTAACGGTTGATGGGAAAAAGTGTGCTCATTTTGAGCATACGATTGCGATTACAGATACAGGTTTTGATATACTGACTAAGATTTAGGTCTTCACTGAAGCCTTTCAGGCCCAAATCGGGCAGGTTGTCTGTATAGTCCAAAGAAAGAACAAGATCAGTATACAGGTGTCATCGGCATGTTCGTTGGCTGCCATGTACTAATCGCAGACGGAGAAAAGCGTAAATTTCATTCTCCTAAGAAAAAATATCAATCATATAACCTTTTATGATTGCGTATCTCCGGAAGTTCAGAACAGTATATTCAAAACAGGTCGGGTGATAGATGAACAATTGAGAGATTCTCATTGGACATTTGTCAGAGAGCAAGTTACTGATTTGAAGAAGGGAGAACACTTGAATGGCGAAAGACGATGTAATTGAAGTGGAAGGTACTGTAGCAGAAACTTTGCCAAACGCAATGTTCAAAGTTGAACTAGAGAATGGTCATACAGTTTTGGCTCATGTATCAGGAAAAATCCGTATGCACTTCATTCGCATTTTACCTGGAGACAAAGTTACGGTAGAATTATCTCCATATGACTTAACTCGTGGTAGAATTACGTACCGTTACAAATAAAGCAACTCCGGAAGAAGGAGGTTGGAAACACATGAAAGTGAGACCATCTGTTAAACCTATCTGTGAAAAATGTAAAGTGATTCGCAGAAAAGGAAAAGTAATGGTGATCTGTGAAAACCCAAAACATAAACAAAAACAAGGCTAATAACAAGGAGGTGCCCAAATCATGGCTCGTATTGCTGGTGTAGATATTCCACGTGATAAGCGTGTTGTCATTTCTTTAACATATGTTTTTGGAATTGGTCGTACGACTGCGCAACAAGTCCTTAAAGAAGCAGGTGTTTCTGAAGACACTCGCGTTCGCGATCTAACTGAAGACGAACTTGGTAAAATCCGTGATATCATTGACAAACTTAAAGTAGAAGGTGACCTTCGTCGTGAAGTTTCACTTAACATTAAGCGTCTAATTGAAATCGGAAGCTACCGCGGAATCCGTCATCGTAGAGGACTTCCTGTTCGTGGACAAAACACAAAAAACAACGCGCGTACTCGTAAAGGTCCGCGTCGTACTGTAGCTAACAAGAAAAAATAAGTAAAGGAGGTAGTTAAAGAATGGCTGCTGCTCGTAAACAAAATACGCGTAAACGTCGCGTGAAAAAGAATATTGAAGCTGGAATCGCTCATATTCGTTCCACTTTCAACAACACGATTGTAACGATTACTGATGTTCATGGAAACGCAATTTCTTGGTCAAGTGCTGGTGCATTAGGATTCAGAGGTTCTCGTAAATCTACTCCTTTCGCTGCACAAATGGCTGCTGAAACTGCTGCTAAAGGTTCTATCGAACATGGTCTTAAAACACTTGAAGTAACTGTTAAAGGTCCTGGTTCTGGTCGTGAAGCTGCAATTCGTGCGCTTCAAGCTGCAGGTCTTGAAGTTACTGCAATTAGAGACGTAACTCCAGTTCCTCATAACGGATGCCGTCCACCAAAACGTCGCCGCGTGTAATTTGTTTGTATAGATTTTGTGTCCCTGTCAATAATGGGTTATGATACAGTTATTTATGAGACGAATACACGACTCGTTGCCTGAGCACATACGGGACTAAACAATGAGGAATTTCGGATGGAATCTCATATGATTCTATTCGAGGTTTCGACGTTTTGAAGGAGGGTTTTATTAGATGATCGAAATTGAAAAACCAAAAATCGAAACGGTTGAAATCAGCGACGATGCCAAGTATGGCAAGTTTGTCGTAGAGCCACTTGAGCGTGGATATGGTACCACTTTAGGGAACTCCCTTCGTCGTATCCTTTTATCCTCACTTCCTGGTGCAGCTGTAACATCGATCCAGATAGATGGTGTCTTACACGAATTCTCAACGATCGAAGGCGTGGTTGAAGATGTTACAACGATTATCTTAAACATTAAAAAGCTTGCACTCAAAATCTACTCTGAAGAAGAGAAGACGCTTGAAATTGATGTACAAGATGAAGGTACTGTAACAGCTGCTGATATTACACACGACAGCGATATTGAAATCTTAAATCCAGATCTTCACATCGCAACTCTTGGCAAGAATGCGAGCTTCCGTGTTCGCTTAACTGCACAAAGAGGTCGCGGGTATAATCCTGCTGATGCAAACAAAAGAGACGATCAGCCAATCGGTGTGATTCCGATCGACTCAATCTATACACCTGTATCTCGTGTGACTTATCAAGTGGAGAACACCCGTGTTGGGCAAATCACAAACTATGATAAATTAACACTAGATGTATGGACTGATGGAAGCACAGGACCGAAAGAAGCGATCGCTCTAGGTTCTAAGATTTTAACTGAACACCTGAATATTTTCGTTGGGTTAACTGACGAAGCTCAGCATGCTGAAATCATGGTTGAGAAAGAAGAAGACCAAAAAGAAAAAGTGCTTGAAATGACAATTGAAGAGCTTGATCTTTCTGTTCGTTCTTACAACTGTTTGAAGCGTGCGGGTATTAACACTGTTCAAGAGCTTGCTAACAAGACAGAAGAGGATATGATGAAAGTTCGTAACCTTGGACGTAAATCTCTTGAAGAAGTGAAAGCGAAACTAGAAGAACTTGGACTGGGTCTTCGTAAAGACGATTGACTAGTTTCATTGTGAACTAGGATTTTCGTGTGTTTTTTATTCATACAGCATCTCTAATTAAGGAGGGGACATCACATGGCATACAGAAAGCTAGGACGCACTAGTGCACAACGTAAAGCAATGCTTCGTGACCTAACGACTGATTTGATCATCAACGAACGCATCGAAACAACTGAAACACGTGCGAAAGAACTTCGCTCTGTAGTTGAAAAAATGATCACTCTTGGCAAACGCGGAGATCTTCATGCTCGCCGTCAAGCTGCAGCTTACATTCGTAATGAAGTAGCTAACGCTGAAACAAACCAAGATGCACTTCAAAAATTATTCGCTGACGTTGCAACTCGCTACGAAGATCGCCAAGGTGGATACACTCGTATCATGAAGCTTGGACCTCGTCGCGGCGATGGCGCACCAATGGCTGTCATTGAATTAGTTTAATCACATATCGTGTATCTAAGAAAGGGCGGGACAGTTCATAACTGGATCTATGCCCTTTTTTAGGTACTACGGCTTTTTTTTAGGAATAAGCAAAGAAGAGGTTGAGCTGAGAGGAGGTCCGGTAGAGATGGGGAAGACATTAATTGACGTAAAGGACATTGTATTTCGTTATCACAAGGATGCGGACAAGCCCGCTTTAGATCAAGTGTCACTGCATGTGAATCAAAATGAATGGCTCGCCATTGTTGGTCATAACGGTTCAGGTAAATCCACACTTGCCCGTGTGCTGAATGGGCTCATTTTACCGGATGCTGGTACGGTCAAGGTTGGAGAGATTGAGCTCAAAGAAGAAAGTGTTTGGGATATTCGCAAAAAGGTCGGAATGGTCTTTCAAAACCCAGATAACCAATTTGTGGGCTCAACGGTTCGTGATGATGTGGCTTTTGGTTTAGAAAATAACGGGGTTGAGCGGGAATTGATGATAGAACGTGTAGATTGGGCTGTCAAACAGGTCAATATGCAGGAGTTTCTTGATCAAGAGCCGCACCATCTATCAGGCGGGCAGAAGCAGAGAGTCGCTATTGCAGGTGTGCTTGCCGCAAGCCCTGACATCATGATCTTGGATGAAGCAACATCAATGCTTGATCCAATTGGCCGTGAAGAAGTGTTAGAGACTGTTAGACTACTGAAGGAACAAGGAACAGTCACCGTCATTTCCATCACACATGATTTAGACGAGGCTGCCAAGGCAGACCGCGTTATTGTGATGAATGGCGGGAAGAAATTTGCCGAGGGAACGCCAGAGGAAGTATTTGAACTAGATGAACAGCTGGTTCAGATTGGACTTGATCTGCCATTCTCCTATCGCTTGAGCAAGCAATTGAAGCAGCAGGGTGTGCCGCTTGCAAATGCCCATTTGACACAAGAAGGATTGGTGAAAGAGCTATGGACATTACGATCAAAGAATTAGAGCATCGTTATCAAATGAAAACGCCGTTTGAGCGTCTCGCTTTGTATGATGTCAATGCTTCCATCAAAGAGGGCAGCTATGTCGCTGTCATTGGTCATACGGGCTCTGGCAAGTCTACATTGCTGCAGCATTTAAATGGATTGCTCAAACCAACGAAGGGGAGCATTGCGCTTGGAGAGACGGTTTTACAAGCCAATAAAAAGCAGAAGGATATGAAACCCCTCCGGAAAAAGGTAGGCATCGTGTTTCAGTTTCCTGAGCATCAGCTCTTTGAGGAAACCATCCTCAAGGATATCTGCTTTGGCCCGATGAACTTTGGTGTTCCTCAAGAGAAAGCAGAAGCGAAGGCGAAGGAGATGCTGAAGCTGGTGGGTCTTCCTGAATCCCTATTATATCGATCTCCCTTTGAACTAAGCGGCGGTCAAATGAGACGTGTGGCGATTGCAGGCGTTTTAGCGATGGAGCCAGAAGTGCTTGTGCTTGATGAGCCGACTGCTGGGCTGGATCCACGCGGGCGGAAGGAAATTATGGACATGTTCTATGACCTTCATCAAAAGGCAAACCTCACCACGATTCTGGTCACACACAGTATGGAGGATGCCGCTCATTATGCGGATCAAATGATTGTGATGCATAAAGGGACAGTGAAGGCGACAGGCACGCCGAGAGAGTTGTTTGCCAATCGTACAGATATGTCTTCATTTGGTCTCGACCTCCCGGAAACGATTAAATTCCAGCAGACTGTAGAAGAAAAGCTGGGTATTACGTTTCCAAGGCCGCTTCTGACCATGGATGAAATGGCAGAAGCCTTAACAGCTCTTTATCAGGAGGACACGACATCATGATGGATAGTATGATTATCGGCAAATATGTGCCAGGTTCATCCTTTGTCCATCGTCTTGATCCAAGGACAAAGCTGTTATCAATTTTCTTTTTTGTTTTTATTGTCTTTTTTGCTAATAATTACATCACTTACGGGCTTTTAGGTGTCTTTACCATTCTTGTGGTGATGGTTTCTCAGGTGCCGCTATACTTTATTCTCAAGGGAATGAAGCCGATCCTATGGATTGTCCTGTTTACCTTTATTCTGCATATTTTCATGACGAAGGATGGCGCCTTGCTAGTTCACTTTGGTTTTCTGAATATTTATGAAGAAGGTCTAAAGCAGGGGATCTTCATTTCACTCCGTTTTGTCTATCTCATTATGATGACGACACTTCTTACGTTAACCACAACGCCTATAGAAGTGACAGACGGAATGGAGAAGCTGCTGCACCCATTCCGTAAAATCAAACTGCCCGTTCATGAGCTTGCTCTCATGATGTCCATCTCTCTTCGGTTTATTCCGACTTTACTAGAAGAGACGGACAAAATCATGAAGGCTCAAATGGCACGAGGCGTTGATTTTACAAGCGGACCTCTAAAGGATCGCATGAAAGCCATCGTTCCTTTGCTTGTTCCTCTTTTCGTCAGTGCGTTTAAGCGTGCAGAAGAACTGGCGACCGCGATGGAAGCGAGAGGCTACCGCGGGGGAGAAGGACGGACGAAATACCGTCAGCTTGTCTGGGGTATGAAGGACACGTTCACGCTGCTTCTATTCATCCTGTTAACAGCGCTCCTTGTGCTGCTTAGAAATTAGGTGATTCCTAGATGAAGGTCAAATGTACTGTATCCTACGATGGGACACATTTTAAAGGCTATCAGGTGCAGCCAGGGCAGCGAACCGTACAGACGGAGATCGAGTGTGCCCTTGCAAGAATGCACAAACAGGATGAACTGATTCCGATTGTGGCTTCCGGCCGGACAGACAGCGGTGTTCATGCAAAGGGACAGGTCATCCATTTTGAGACCTCGCTCTCGATTCCGATGGAGAGATGGCCTTTTGCCCTCAACAGCCTGCTGCCGGATGATATCAGTGTTCTAAAGGCTGAGGAAGTCGATGACTCGTTTCATGCCAGATTTGCTGTTGTTTCAAAGGAGTACCGTTATAAGGTCTCAACGGAAACGCACCAAAATGTGTTCACGAGACAGTATGCCTGCCACTATCCTTACCGGCTGGATATCGATAAAATGAGAGAAGCCGCTGAGCACCTGATTGGGACACATGACTTTACAAGCTTTTGTGCGGCCAATACAGAGGTTCAGGACAAGGTGAGGGATATTTATGCCCTCGAGTGGAAAAACGTCTCAGACGGGCTTGAAATGCGTGTGAGAGGGAATGGTTTTTTATACAACATGGTGAGGATTATCGCTGGAACGTTGCTTGAAATCGGTTCTGGTAAATTTCACCCTGAAGAGATAAAAGCCATGCTTGCCGCCCGAAATCGCGAAGCGGCAGGCAAGACTGCGCCTAGTCACGGACTGTATTTATGGGAAGTTTTCTATGACAACTAAACCAGGTGTAACATGTTCTTGACACAGGAAGCAGAAAGTTATAAGATATCATATGGTATGTATTTCAACCCCACAAATAAGCCCCGGAAGACTTATCTGTGTTTTGAAATAGAACGTAGCATTTGATTCAAGGAAAATTCATTGATTTATTTAGGAGGGAAACTCATGCGTACAACACCAATGGCGAACGCAAGCACAATTGAGCGCAAATGGCTAGTTGTTGATGCGGCAGGCAAGACTCTAGGTCGTCTTTCTACTGAAGTAGCATCACTTTTGCGCGGTAAGCACAAACCAACTTATACACCACACGTTGATACAGGTGATCATGTCATCATCATCAATGCTGAGAAAATCGAATTAACTGGTAAGAAATTGACGGACAAAATTTACTACCGTCACACTATGCACCCAGGTGGTTTGAAACAAAGAACTGCTCTTGAGATGCGTACAAACTACCCTGAAAAAATGTTGGAGCTTGCTATCAAAGGTATGCTTCCAAAGGGTCCACTAGGTCGTCAAATGTTCAAAAAATTAAATGTGTACCGTGGTTCTGAGCATCCACATCAAGCACAACAACCTGAAGTTTACGAACTTCGCGGTTAATTATAAGGGAGGTTAACAATTTGGCACAGGTTCAATATTACGGTACAGGTCGTCGTAAAAGTTCTGTAGCGCGCGTTCGCTTAGTTCCAGGTGAAGGCCGTATCGTCGTTAATAATCGTGAAATTACTGAATACATTCCATTCGCTGCTTTAATCGAAGACGTGAAACAGCCTTTGAACATCACAGAAACAGCTAACAGCTACGATGTTCTTGTAAATGTTCACGGTGGTGGATTCTCTGGTCAAGCTGGAGCAATTCGTCACGGTATCTCTCGTGCTCTTCTAGAAGTAGATCCTGAGTACCGTACACCACTTAAACGTGCTGGACTTCTTACTCGTGACTCTCGTATGAAAGAGCGTAAGAAATACGGTCTTAAAGGCGCTCGTCGCGCACCTCAGTTCTCAAAACGTTAATTGTTTTACAAAAAACTCCAAGTGGAAAACTTGGAGTTTTTTATTTGAAATTAAATAATTCTAGCACTATAACTATCCAAGATAGAGCAAGTATAATGATGAAAATTATTTTTGTCCGTTCTAAAAAACCAATAATAATAAAGCTACATGTTAATAGCGCAAAACTTATAATTTTGATAACTTCTTTCATTGAATCAGGGGACAATATCCATGCAAAAAGAGAAAGTATGACCAAGCTAAAAATAATATTCGCAAAAATCAATAACTTGTTTTTTCTCATATAGACCTCCAAATATGTTAAAGTTGTGTAAACTAAATTGAAAAGATATCAAATTATTGGTATAATTATACTTGCGATTAATCGCATGATAAAAAATTGATCATGAAGGGGAACTAAAGTATGAAAAAGTATTTAATACCTATTATTATTACTTCAATACTATCACTATCTATCATTCCTTATTCGGCTGATGCGACTACAAAAACACAATCATTTGCGCCGAGTCTTGTTAAAACTGAACTAAATAAAGCTTCAAAAGCCCCAAGTACTTCTGTTCTATATGCTAAAGGCAAAGTTAGAGCCCAATCTATACCACCTTCGACTAAGTGGAAAGTTGTTGATCACTTTAGAGGAAGTTCTAAAAATATAGATAAGGCATCAGAATTGACTGCCAGAATTCTTGTTGGTCTTCCTTCTTTATATAATAAATATGCTGGTATAGTTGCAAGTGCCTTCTTCTCTACATTTTTCAAGCAAAAGCCAACACGATATTACTCGACAACTCAATATGTAGCGTATGATAAAAATTATAAATATACAATTATCGATATGTATGTATATAAAGATAGTAAGTATTCTAAACAAGTTGGGTATGAATACAAGTGGTTTAGATCGAATAGATAATTAAAAATTGATTTACAAACCTACACAATAAATTTCTAGTAACTCAATAAAATATTATTAATTAGTCTAAAAGTGATAAAAAACAGAGGGCAACGAGTCTGACCCTATAAAATGAGACAAATAAAAACACCTTTAAGTTGAAAGTCGGGTATAGCATACCTGAAAACAATTTAGAGGTGTTTTTTGTATGGGAAAAAGAGTTAGTTATCTAATTAGCATAAAAGAAGAGGCCGTTCAATTGAGGTTAAACAACCAGTCACCAAAAGAGTTTTGGTAAAGGCTGTTTCATAAAGGTGTTTGGATCCCTATCTCAAAAACGGGGGTCAGTCTCTTCCTGCTAGTGCTTTTTTATTTGTGTTTTTTTCTGTTTGGAAACATATAAAATAGGATCATAGCGAGGTTTCTGTTTAAAAAACGAAGTCTATGGAGGGTGTCATATGAATCTAACAACAGAAAGGTGTATCATTCGATCATTTGCTGAGGATGATTGGCAGGATGTCTATGCATATACATCTGATCCGGCGGTAATGAAGTATATTCCGGAAGGTGTTTTTTCTAAAGAAAATGCGCAGGAATTTGTTAAAAATAATCGTCTTAAAACAGCTAAGAATTTTGCTGTTCTATTAAAAGTAGATCAGATATGCATCGGGCATATCGTGTTCCATCCATACTTTGGTGAGCACACATATGAAATTGGCTGGGTCTTCAATTCTGCCTATCAAAACAAAGGCTATGCATCAGAAGCGGCTTATGCCGTTCTGCATCATGGTTTTCACACAATGAATTTACATCGAATCATTGCCACTTGTCAGCCTGAAAATGTGCCATCTTGGAGAGTGATGGAGAAAATGGGGATGAGGAGAGAGGGGGATTTTAAAAAATGTATACCACAAGGAAATGAGTGGTGGGATGAGTTTTACTATGCCATCTTACAAGAGGAATGGTTCGTGAAGAGGGCTTGATCAGTTTTCATGATATGAAGTATTTTGATGAAAAAGCAGCTGAACAAATCTTATATGAGAATGGTATTTTGGTAAGTGAAAACAGTCTTCCATCCATCATAGGAGGTGCTTTCATTGAATTTAAATCAATTGACATTGAGAGAAGCCGTGCAAGAAGACCTCGACAAAATCGTCTTCATGCTTTCAGATGATAAGTTAGGTCAAAAGAGAGAGCGTTACACTCGCCCATTATTAGAAAGCTATATCAAAGCCTTTCATTCAATCGATGCTGATCCAAATATTGAACTCATTGTTGCGTGTGACCAGGAAGAAGCAGTTGGTGTTCTTCAGTTAACCATGACGCCATTTCTTACACATCAAGGGGGATGGAGAGCATCCATTGAAGGAGTTCGTACGGCTTCGAGTCATAGAGGAAAAGGAGTCGGTTCGCTGCTTATCAAGTGGGCCATTCAACGCGCAAGCGACCGCGGCTGTCATATGATTCAGCTGACAACAGATAAACAGAGGCCAGAAGCACGCCATTTTTATGAGAAATTAGGGTTTGAAGCCACTCATGAAGGAATGAAGCTGCATTTGCCCCATGAATAAGGATATCAAGAAGCGGAGGATTCAAGAGCCTCTGCCTTTTTTACGCCTTTATTTGAAATATTTGTTATATTTAATATATAAATCCTCTGTTATTTGGAAAGGAGAAACATGTTACTCAAAGTCGGTCTAGTTGTCATAGGTGTGGTCATACTTTACGTGGTGGTTCAAGTCTTGTTGTATAAAAGAGATATGAAGAAAACGAAGGAAGATATTTTGACATTTGTCGCAAAAAACAAAAAGGACGTTTCAGTGACAATCATTGAAAATGATGATGTGGTGTTAGAATGGAATGCTGATCAAAAAACACCGCTTGCAAGTACGGTGAAATTAGTTGTTTTATTTCATTTTGTTAAAGCTGTATCGAGCGGCGCCATTAAGCTAGAGGAAAAAGTGGCATTGTCTGATATAGAGCGGTTTTATATTGATAGAACAGACGGTGGTGCGCACGCGTACTGGCTGGAGGTCAATGATTTTTCTGAGCATGCGGCTTTATTAGATGTTGCCAAAGGGATGATGCAATTCAGTTCGAATGCTTGTACGGATTATTTGATTGACCGGCTGGGCTTAGAAAAGATCAATGATCAGATGAAACAAGCAGGTCTTACAGAACATGATGAACTCATGCCGCTGACGCCAATGATTTTGTGGTCCGCTTATGTATCTGATCATCGGCGGGATGCATTAAAGCAAATGAGTAGTGTATCCGATAAACAATACAAATCTTTGATGAATGAGATTTTTAATATCATGAAAAATGACCCAGAGCATAAAAAGGCGTTAGAAGAAAAAATGAAAAAAAAGAACTTATTAGGCTGGCGTATACAATCATTACTGACGCAAAAGCTGACAAAGTCTACAACCAATCAATATGCACAATTGATGAAACGTCTTCATGACGAGCTGTTAACAACAGAAGAAAAGAGTCTTTTTAGCCAAATCGTACTGGGAGAAACATTGAAAAAGGAAACAGATCAATATCTTTGGTATAAAGGCGGAGCAACATTGTTCGTTTTCACAGGTGCTTTATATCGAAGAACAGATACATCCTCTATATCCATTTCTCTTTTTATCAATGATCCGAAAGCGAACAATTCTCACTGGATTGGGGAAGTATTCAACGAATTTATGCTTACTGCAGCAGTGGATCAAAACTTTCGACAACGATTAATACAGGCTTTCACTACATAAACATCAAAAAACAGAGGGAAACTTCCCTCTGTTTTATTATTTCTGCATTGGAAACGCTTTGTATACATCTTGGCGTTTCTCTTTTGACTTCACAACTCCATCAACCAGTTCCTTTTGCCAAACCGCTGTATCGTCTTTGTACTCTTTAAAAGAGTGAGGGAGCTTTTTTTCAAGCTGTTTCCTTTTAAACGTGACGGACGGTTCGTCGTTAGAGTTCATCTTGAGTGTCACTTGCTCTACGTTATCGACAAGAATAAAAATTGAGATTGCGTTGTATAAATACGTTTTTTCGATCGTGTCCTTTTGATCAAACCAGAAGGCGTCAAACTGTTCTTCTGTATAGTCGTCATTTTCTTTTACCCCATACGTGACGTCTAATGCTTTCCCATCGATGATTTCAAATTCACGTATTACGCCTCCAGGAAGATTTGATAAGGTTTCACGAATGGCTGAATTGTCACCGAGATACGTGTTTTTGTGTTTTGAAAGTTGTTTTAAGGATATGTCTTCTATTCCTTTTATATCGCTCTTTTTCTCTGTGGCTTGACTGCTGCATGCAGATAAGACAACAGTTAATAGCAGCAGGATATACATCCAATTCTTCATTGATTTCGCCCCTTTATTGTTCTTTCTATATGTAAATGTCTATTTTATCACAATTTTCCATTCCAGTCGTTCACAGGCCGTCATTTCCATTTACTGAACTGCATGTTTTGTTCAAACCAACGAACAATACAAAGAAAAAAGGAGTTCAGTCCATGGCAGAAGTGCTTTCTTTTTATCAACTGAAAACAAAACGAGATGTCACGCTTGAAAAGAAGCTTTTGCGTACATTGTCTCTTCAACAAGTGACGGCTGCTTCCGAAAAATTCACGAAGAAGCTGTTCCCATTTGCAGATGATCCAGCAGGTATTATGAGTGATGGCTGCATCGATTTCGCCATTGAAGCCTTTTTAGCTGGCGGAAGATACGGTGAGTCGAGTAAATACGGAGAATCGTTCAACGATATCAAGAAACGGTCCTCCCAAGAGGAAGCTGAGCTGATTGAAGAGCTCGCAGGGTGCTTGCAATCGTGGGGTAATATGTTCCGTATGGAGCGGAAGATGTCGTGTTTGTATCCATCTGCGAAAGAATTTTTAAGCATGTGGTGGCAGGAAGGCTTTCGTGAATCAGAAAAAAGACACAAGCTTCGGCTGCACTAAGCATATTTCCAGCCCTTGTCCCATATCTATAAAATAATGGTGTATGGGAGGGACAGGGATGAAAAGAAAGCTGAAGTGGACAGGGTTTTTAATTGGGTTTATTGTCCTCTTATTCTTATTCAGGTTTCAATTTCTAAATGATGATTCATGGAAATCTTGGAATTTGCCTCTAAGCGGGAAGATCATCTATTTAGATCCGGGTCACGGCGGTCCAGATGGAGGGGCTGTAGGAGGAGAGCTGCTTGAAAAAGAGATTGCACTGGATGTATCCATGAAGATACGTGACTATTTGCAGGAGCAGGGAGCGCTTGTTCTCATGACCCGAGAGGATGATTCTGATTTATCATCAAAGAATACAAAGGGTTATGCCCGGAAGAAAGCGGAGGATTTAAGGAATCGCGTCAAAGTCATCAATGAATCTGAAGCAGACCTCTATTTAAGCATTCATTTAAATGCGATACCATCCAACAAATGGAGCGGGGCACAGACGTTTTTTTATGGAAAATATGAAGAGAATGAAAAGGCAGCGAAGTTCATTCAAGATGAATTACGCAGAAACCTTGAAAACACAGATCGAAAGGCGAAGCGGATCAACGGCATTTATTTAATGCAAAATGTCACAAAGCCAGGAGCTCTTGTGGAAATTGGATTTCTCTCCAACCCGAAAGAGGCTGGTCAGCTGGCAACACCTAAATATCAGGATCAAATTGCTGCCTCTATTTATAAAGGGATTTTAAGATATTTAACAGAGCAAAAAGAGCCGCCTGAATAAGGGGCTTTTTCCTTTTGATCGCAGGCAAACAGGACAGACATTGTAAGGATATGTATGATATACTTGGATTGTAAACGAATTCAATAAAGGGTGAGGTTCTGCTATGATCGGACAAGATGATGTGAGAAAACTAGTTGGGAAGATGGACGAACCTTTCCTTCATATACCGCTTGGTGAGCTGGATGCCATCAAGGAAATCAGCCTAAAGCCTGAGAAAGAGCATGTGAGCCTAAAGGTGGCTATTGCCAAAACAGGCACTGCTGAGCAGATGAAGCTGCAGCAAGACATCGTACAAGCCTTGAAAGCAGCAGGCGCTAATACAGTAGGACTTCGTTTTGAGGAACTACCTCAGGAAACACTTGAAAAGTTTATGCCATCACAGGATGAGGAAGAAACCCTGCTTAACTCTAAAAATCCGCCTGAGTTCTTAGCAATTGCAAGTGGAAAGGGCGGAGTTGGTAAATCGACTGTTTCTGTTAACCTTGCTGTAGCGCTGGCTCGTCTAGGGAAAAAAGTCGGGCTGATTGATGCCGATATTTATGGCTTTAGTGTACCGGATATGATGGGAATCACCGTTAGACCAACAGTAAAAGGGGAAAAAATTATACCTGTGGAACGCTTTGGCGTCAAAGTGATTTCAATGGGCTTTTTTGTTGAAGAAAATGCACCGGTCATCTGGAGAGGACCGATGCTTGGTAAAATGTTAAATAACTTCTTCCACGAAGTCGAGTGGGGAGAATTAGATTACTTACTATTAGACCTTCCGCCTGGAACGGGGGATGTGGCGCTTGATATTCATACAATGCTACCTAGCTGTAAAGAAATCATTGTCACAACACCGCATCCAACGGCTGCCTTTGTTGCTGCAAGAGCAGGTGCAATGGCACTGCAAACAGATCATGAGGTGCTCGGGGTCGTTGAGAATATGAGTTATTATGAAAGCAAAAAAACAGGTGAAAAGGAATACGTCTTTGGAAAAGGCGGCGGGGAAAAGCTGGCTGAAGAGCTACGTGTATCAGTCCTTGGCCAAATTCCATTAAGACAGCCTGATTGGAATGAGGATGATTTCGCGCCTTCTGTCTATGATGCCAGTCATCCGACAGGAGAAGTATATCAACACATCGCGAATAAAGTCATTGAACAATTAGCAGTGAAAGCATAATGAAAGCCCGAGTGGATGAATGCCACTCGGGTGATGTTTAACTGTCGCTTTGCGAGCCGGAATCACTGCCGCTTTCAGATGCAGCCTTTTTGAGCTCATCTTCGAATTTCTTCTTATAAAGAGGGCTGCTTAATGTTTCCGTAATGACTTTTTCTAAGTGCTTTCTAAACTCTTTACTTTTTACCAGTTCACCGTATTTCTTTTCCATCTCAGGATCCTTGAGAATATCCATCATTAACTGTTGATAGTCAGGATCCTTCATTAACTGTTTTAACATTCTTTCATGCTGTTGCTGCATGGATTTTGCGAAAGTCTCGGCAAATTTAGAATCCTCAAAGACCTTCTTCCAGAACTCTTTGCCTTTATCAGAAGTTAGTGTTTTCTCTATCGTTTTTTTCACAGTTTGTTCATCCATTACCAAAGCTTCATTCATTGCCTCGTCATTTAATAACTGTTGAATGGCCTTTTTACCGTCATCTGTCTTTAATATATCGACGACCATTTTTTTTGTTTCGTCATAGTCCATATTAGATGAGGATTGGGTTTTGGGAGCACAAGCTGTTAGAGATAAAAGAAGAAAACAGCTCATTATACGCAAGATGCCTTTTGACATACTGTGGCTCCTTTCGTTACATGTCTTACTTTTAATATGAATGTTTCACGTAAATTTATACATAACAAAAATAGGGGTTGGATCAGTTCAAATGAAAAGTCGGGATTTAGTTCGTTTTTTCTTCTCTGTGCTAGCTGTTGGAGCGGTGATTACTAGCGTGGTAGGCTTTGCACTGGAGTGGGGAAAATATCAGAAGCTTTTTATATCGTTTGAAATTCTAGAGATCGCATCTGTGTTATTTTGGTTCATTGGTGTAGGGATGATCTTTAGTGTCATTAGCCAGATGGGGTTTGTTGTCTTCTTGACGGTGCACCGGTTTGCGTTGGAGATTTTCCGGTCGCATTCTTTATGGAATACCATTCAGCTGTTTCTTGTGATTTTTGTGCTGTTTGATTTAGCTTATTTGCGATTTTTGTTTTTCGGGGAGAATGAATCCTTTTTTCCATACTTGTGGCTGCCTGTTTTCATCGGTGTTTTTGCATTGATCGTGGCTTACTTTAAACAGCAGCAGTCCTCTAAGAAAACATTTGTTTCCGCAATGTTTCTTATGGTCGTCATCACGTCGTTAGAATGGTTCCCGGCGCTCAGAGTCAATGAAGAGGACTGGCTGTATTTAATGCTGTTCCCGCTATTAGGCTGTAATGCGTTTCAGCTGTTAGCGATGCCGCGGTTTTCAAAAGCGAAAGCTACTTAACTTCTGATGACTTTGTTTTCGTGTTGGAGATCAGTTCGCCAACCGTCACATTTTTTAAATGTTTTTCTTTTATTTGTTTCAAAATAGCTGGTAAGGCTTGAGCGGTTTGGGTTGCTGAATCTGAGGCGTGAAGGAGAACAATGTCTCCGCTCTTCATTCGATCATTTACATTCTGAACAATCTGGTCGACACCCGGATTCAGCCAATCCTGTGAATTGATGCTGTAATGAATAACGGTATAACCGTACTGTGTGGCAATTTTCAGTGCTGTTTCGTTAAACTGTCCAGTTGGTGGTCTTAATAGTTGAATGTCATCTAGTCCGAGCTTTTGAAATGTATTTTGTGCACGGACAAGATCTTGCTTGATTTCACTATCTTCAAGCTGGCTATAATTTTTATAAGCATAGCCGAGGCTTCCGATTTGGTGGCCGTCCTCCCTAATTTGTTTCACGATATCAGGATGACGCTCGGCCCAAGAAGCAGACAGAAAGAAAGTGGCGTTCTTTATACCGTACTCTCGAAGGACATTTAAAATAGGAACAGCCTTCTCATCTCCCCAGCCAATATTAAAAGTGAGAGAGACATGCTTTGATGAAGTCTCGCCTTTATAAATGGCTCGGGGTCCATGTTCAGTTTTAAATACCGACAGCGGCGGTGCCTTTTGTACATAAAAAAAGGTTGCAGCTGCAAGGGCTGCTACAAGAATAATGACAACTTGCTTCAGCCGTTTAATAGGCAACACATATAATCGACTCAATTCAAACACTCCTGCCTTGTCCAAGATTGTTACTTGATTGTATGCAGGACAAGGGTTTAAGATGCTTAATAAAACTATTTCAAAAAAAGTTTTGAAAAGGCGTTGACCGAAAGAATGTTTTCGTGATATATTATTAATCGTCGCTGACACACAGTGACAAACACAAAACGCTTCGGGAAATAAAACTTGAAAAAAGTTGTTGACATAAGATGAAGCGAAATGTTATATTATTAAAGCCGCTAAGAACGGCAAAGATGATCTTTGAAAACTAAACAAGACAAAACGTACCTGTTAATTCGAGTTTTTATAAAAAAATCCTATGATACTTCATAGGTAGTCAGTCAAACTGGCGAAAAGCAAAACTTCGGTTTTGTACTTTTTCGGAGAGTTTGATCCTGGCTCAGGACGAACGCTGGCGGCGTGCCTAATACATGCAAGTCGAGCGGACAGAAGGGAGCTTGCTCCCGGATGTTAGCGGCGGACGGGTGAGTAACACGTGGGTAACCTGCCTGTAAGACTGGGATAACTCCGGGAAACCGGAGCTAATACCGGATAGTTCCTTGAACCGCATGGTTCAAGGATGAAAGACGGTTTCGGCTGTCACTTACAGATGGACCCGCGGCGCATTAGCTAGTTGGTGGGGTAATGGCTCACCAAGGCGACGATGCGTAGCCGACCTGAGAGGGTGATCGGCCACACTGGGACTGAGACACGGCCCAGACTCCTACGGGAGGCAGCAGTAGGGAATCTTCCGCAATGGACGAAAGTCTGACGGAGCAACGCCGCGTGAGTGATGAAGGTTTTCGGATCGTAAAGCTCTGTTGTTAGGGAAGAACAAGTGCGAGAGTAACTGCTCGCACCTTGACGGTACCTAACCAGAAAGCCACGGCTAACTACGTGCCAGCAGCCGCGGTAATACGTAGGTGGCAAGCGTTGTCCGGAATTATTGGGCGTAAAGGGCTCGCAGGCGGTTTCTTAAGTCTGATGTGAAAGCCCCCGGCTCAACCGGGGAGGGTCATTGGAAACTGGGAAACTTGAGTGCAGAAGAGGAGAGTGGAATTCCACGTGTAGCGGTGAAATGCGTAGAGATGTGGAGGAACACCAGTGGCGAAGGCGACTCTCTGGTCTGTAACTGACGCTGAGGAGCGAAAGCGTGGGGAGCGAACAGGATTAGATACCCTGGTAGTCCACGCCGTAAACGATGAGTGCTAAGTGTTAGGGGGTTTCCGCCCCTTAGTGCTGCAGCTAACGCATTAAGCACTCCGCCTGGGGAGTACGGTCGCAAGACTGAAACTCAAAGGAATTGACGGGGGCCCGCACAAGCGGTGGAGCATGTGGTTTAATTCGAAGCAACGCGAAGAACCTTACCAGGTCTTGACATCCTCTGACAACCCTAGAGATAGGGCTTTCCCTTCGGGGACAGAGTGACAGGTGGTGCATGGTTGTCGTCAGCTCGTGTCGTGAGATGTTGGGTTAAGTCCCGCAACGAGCGCAACCCTTGATCTTAGTTGCCAGCATTCAGTTGGGCACTCTAAGGTGACTGCCGGTGACAAACCGGAGGAAGGTGGGGATGACGTCAAATCATCATGCCCCTTATGACCTGGGCTACACACGTGCTACAATGGACAGAACAAAGGGCTGCAAGACCGCAAGGTTTAGCCAATCCCATAAATCTGTTCTCAGTTCGGATCGCAGTCTGCAACTCGACTGCGTGAAGCTGGAATCGCTAGTAATCGCGGATCAGCATGCCGCGGTGAATACGTTCCCGGGCCTTGTACACACCGCCCGTCACACCACGAGAGTTTGCAACACCCGAAGTCGGTGAGGTAACCTTTATGGAGCCAGCCGCCGAAGGTGGGGCAGATGATTGGGGTGAAGTCGTAACAAGGTAGCCGTATCGGAAGGTGCGGCTGGATCACCTCCTTTCTAAGGATATATGGAGCAGCGTGCGTTTTCGTCTTGTTTAGTTTTGAAGGATCATTCCTTCAAAACATGTCTCTAGCGAGACAGGATTGTTCTTTGAAAACTAGATAACAATAAGTAATACATTCACATTGAATGCAATGCAAAGTTCATCACACATAGTGATTCTTTCTAAAGTAAGAAATGGTTAAGTTAGAAAGGGCGCACGGTGGATGCCTTGGCACTAGGAGCCGATGAAGGACGGGACGAACACCGATATGCTTCGGGGAGCTGTAAGCAAGCTTTGATCCGGAGATTTCCGAATGGGGAAACCCACTGCTCGTAATGGAGTAGTATCCATACTTGAATACATAGAGTATGAGAAGGCATACCCGGGGAACTGAAACATCTAAGTACCCGGAGGAAGAGAAAGCAAATGCGATTCCCTGAGTAGCGGCGAGCGAAACGGGAACAGCCCAAACCAAGAGGCTTGCCTCTTGGGGTTGTAGGACACTCTATACGGAGTTACAAAGGAACGATATAAGCGAAGAGGTCTGGAAAGGCCCGCCAAAGAAGGTAACAGCCCTGTAACTGAAATGTTGTTCTCTCCAGAGTGGATCCTGAGTACGGCGGAACACGTGAAATTCCGTCGGAATCCGGGAGGACCATCTCCCAAGGCTAAATACTCCCTAGTGACCGATAGTGAACCAGTACCGTGAGGGAAAGGTGAAAAGCACCCCGGAAGGGGAGTGAAATAGATCCTGAAACCGTGTGCCTACAAGTAGTCAGAGCCCGTTAACGGGTGATGGCGTGCCTTTTGTAGAATGAACCGGCGAGTTACGATCCCGTGCAAGGTTAAGCAGAAGATGCGGAGCCGCAGCGAAAGCGAGTCTGAATAGGGCGCATGAGTACGTGGTCGTAGACCCGAAACCAGGTGATCTACCCATGTCCAGGGTGAAGTTCAGGTAACACTGAATGGAGGCCCGAACCCACGCACGTTGAAAAGTGCGGGGATGAGGTGTGGGTAGGGGTGAAATGCCAATCGAACCTGGAGATAGCTGGTTCTCTCCGAAATAGCTTTAGGGCTAGCCTCAAGGTAAGAGTCTCGGAGGTAGAGCACTGATTGGACTAGGGGCCCCTACCGGGTTACCGAATTCAGTCAAACTCCGAATGCCGATGACTTATCCTTGGGAGTCAGACTGCGAGTGATAAGATCCGTAGTCGAAAGGGAAACAGCCCAGACCGCCAGCTAAGGTCCCAAAGTATACGTTAAGTGGAAAAGGATGTGGAGTTGCTTAGACAACCAGGATGTTGGCTTAGAAGCAGCCACCATTTAAAGAGTGCGTAATAGCTCACTGGTCGAGTGACTCTGCGCCGAAAATGTACCGGGGCTAAACGTATCACCGAAGCTGCGGACTGTTCTTACGAACAGTGGTAGGAGAGCGTTCTAAGGGCTGTGAAGCCAGACCGGAAGGACTGGTGGAGCGCTTAGAAGTGAGAATGCCGGTATGAGTAGCGAAAGACGGGTGAGAATCCCGTCCACCGAATGCCTAAGGTTTCCTGAGGAAGGCTCGTCCGCTCAGGGTTAGTCGGGACCTAAGCCGAGGCCGAAAGGCGTAGGCGATGGACAACAGGTTGATATTCCTGTACCACCTCCTCACCATTTGAGCAATGGGGGGACGCAGGAGGATAGGGTAAGCGCGGTATTGGATATCCGCGTCCAAGCAGTTAGGCTGGGAAATAGGCAAATCCGTTTCCCGTAAAGGCTGAGCTGTGATGGCGAGCGAAATTTAGTAGCGAAGTTCCTGATTCCACACTGCCAAGAAAAGCCTCTAGCGAGGTGAGAGGTGCCCGTACCGCAAACCGACACAGGTAGGCGAGGAGAGAATCCTAAGGTGATCGAGAGAACTCTCGTTAAGGAACTCGGCAAAATGACCCCGTAACTTCGGGAGAAGGGGTGCTTCTTAGGGTGTTAAAGCCCCGAGAAGCCGCAGTGAATAGGCCCAGGCGACTGTTTAGCAAAAACACAGGTCTCTGCGAAGCCGTAAGGCGAAGTATAGGGGCTGACGCCTGCCCGGTGCTGGAAGGTTAAGAGGAGCGCTTAGCGTAAGCGAAGGTGCGAATTGAAGCCCCAGTAAACGGCGGCCGTAACTATAACGGTCCTAAGGTAGCGAAATTCCTTGTCGGGTAAGTTCCGACCCGCACGAAAGGCGCAACGATCTGGGCACTGTCTCAACGAGAGACTCGGTGAAATTATAGTACCTGTGAAGATGCAGGTTACCCGCGACAGGACGGAAAGACCCCGTGGAGCTTTACTGCAGCCTGATATTGAATGTTGGTACAGCTTGTACAGGATAGGTAGGAGCCTTGGAAACCGGAGCGCTAGCTTCGGTGGAGGCATCGGTGGGATACTACCCTGGCTGTATTGACCTTCTAACCCGCTGCCCTTATCGGGCAGGGAGACAGTGTCAGGTGGGCAGTTTGACTGGGGCGGTCGCCTCCTAAAATGTAACGGAGGCGCCCAAAGGTTCCCTCAGAATGGTTGGAAATCATTCGCAGAGTGTAAAGGCACAAGGGAGCTTGACTGCGAGACCTACAAGTCGAGCAGGGACGAAAGTCGGGCTTAGTGATCCGGTGGTTCCGCATGGAAGGGCCATCGCTCAACGGATAAAAGCTACCCCGGGGATAACAGGCTTATCTCCCCCAAGAGTCCACATCGACGGGGAGGTTTGGCACCTCGATGTCGGCTCATCGCATCCTGGGGCTGTAGTCGGTCCCAAGGGTTGGGCTGTTCGCCCATTAAAGCGGTACGCGAGCTGGGTTCAGAACGTCGTGAGACAGTTCGGTCCCTATCCGTCGCGGGCGCAGGAAATTTGAGAGGAGCTGTCCTTAGTACGAGAGGACCGGGATGGACGCACCGCTGGTGTACCAGTTGTTCTGCCAAGGGCATCGCTGGGTAGCTATGTGCGGACGGGATAAGTGCTGAAAGCATCTAAGCATGAAGCCCCCCTCAAGATGAGATTTCCCATTCCGCAAGGAAGTAAGATCCCTGAAAGATGATCAGGTTGATAGGTCTGAGGTGGAAGCGTGGTGACACGTGGAGCTGACAGATACTAATAGATCGAGGACTTAACCTATATTCTAATGTGAAGCATGAACATTGTTATCTAGTTTTGAGAGAACATTCTCTCCATCAGGTTTGGTGGCGATAGCGAAGAGGTCACACCCGTTCCCATACCGAACACGGAAGTTAAGCTCTTCAGCGCCGATGGTAGTTGGGGGTTTCCCCCTGTGAGAGTAGGACGCCGCCAAGCTTTTTGTTTATATCCTTCCAATGGAAGAAGTTACTTTATCATTCCGCAGTAGCTCAGTGGTAGAGCTATCGGCTGTTAACCGATCGGTCGTAGGTTCGAGTCCTACCTGCGGAGCCATGCTTCCATAGCTCAGTAGGTAGAGCACTTCCATGGTAAGGAAGAGGTCAGCGGTTCGAGCCCGCTTGGAAGCTTTCCTCTATATGTTGATCTGACAAGGTTTCTCGATGATGAGAAGGCTTTTTTTGTTTGTTTACATATATATTGAATTGCTTGATGATCAGTAGACTGATGACATTAGGAAAGCGAATAAAACGGCTTGTGCAGAAGTATTGCATCGTTTTTTTACTTATTTCCTTCTTTTTGTTCTTGATTCTTCAGTCTCTTTCTTTTATTCTTACTAAAGTGATATCCTCTATATCAAAAGACTCTGTACGTTCCTCTTTTCCCCCGAAAGTGAAGTATCGTTTGTTTTTCCTTTCTTTATCTCCAGGTATAGTTGTTCTTCTTTTTTCATGTACGGTATGTATATAAAAAGGAGTAGATGGTTTGAAAGATTTATTTGTAAAGCAAGAATGGTTTGGACATGTACGTCAGGATGTGCTTGCGGGTATATTAGTCGCACTGGCTTTAATTCCTGAGGCAATTGCGTTTTCGATTATTGCGGGCGTTGATCCGAAGGTGGGGTTGTATGCATCGTTTTGTATTGCGATTGTGATTTCGTTTGTTGGTGGCCGCCCAGGCATGATTTCGGCTGCAACAGGGGCTATGGCTCTCGTCATGGTTAACTTGGTCGCTGATCATGGGTTGCAATATTTGTTTGCAGCTACGATATTGACAGGATTGATTCAAATTGTGTTTGGATTGTGTCGAGTGTCTCGTTTGATGAAATTTATTCCGAGGTCCGTGATGGTTGGTTTTGTCAATGCGTTGGCTATTATGATTTTCATGGCTCAGCTTCCACATTTCGTTGGGGAATCAATGTCCATGTATATGATGACAGGTGGTGCCTTGCTGATCATTTATTTATTACCTATGGTGATAAAGGTAATACCTTCCCCACTCATAGCCATTATTGTCATGACGATAATTGCTGTATTTGGACATATTGATGTTAGAACTGTTGGAGATATGGGAGAGCTTCCAAGTTCTTTGCCTGTTTTTCTGATTCCTCAGGTTCCGTTTAGCTGGGAAACAGTTGCTATTATTTTTCCTTACTCTTTAGCACTTGCGATGGTTGGTTTACTTGAGTCTCTTTTAACCGCACAGATTGTCGATGATATGACAGAGACGTCTAGTAATAAGAACAAGGAAGCGAGAGGACAAGGGATTGCCAATGTGGTTGCGGGATTCTTTGGTGGTATGGCTGGCTGTGCGATGATTGGCCAATCTGTGATTAATACGAAGGCAGGAGGACGAGGCCGGCTTTCTACCTTTGTAGCGGGTGCTTTTTTAATGGTGCTGATTTTTGTACTAGGTGATGTCGTGGTTCAAATTCCGATGGCCGCTCTAGTGGCTGTGATGTTCATGGTTTCCATTGGCACATTTGATTGGAGTTCCTTTCAGCAGCTAAAAAAGAATCCGAAAACAGATTCTATTGTGATGGTTGTCACGGTCGTGACGGTGGTGTTGACTCATGATTTATCAAAAGGTGTTTTTGCAGGTGTACTGCTTAGTGCGGTATTCTTTGTCGCTAAGATATCGAAGCTCCACATTACTTCTAAAGAAAGCCAGGCAGGTACTTGGGTATATCGAGTTAAAGGGCAAATTTTCTTTGCTTCTGTCACTGACTTGATCCAAGCTTTCCATCAGGGCAAAGATCTCCAATCAGTTGTGATTGATTTGTCTGAAGCACGAATATGGGATGAATCAGGCGTAACAGCGATAGAACGTATAAAGGAGAGGTATCAAGCAAATGGCGTTCAGGTGGATGTAGTTGGAATGGATACATCAAGTCGAAAGCTTGTCAAACAGGTGAATGGTTCTTAAAAAGGCCTTTCTGTCTGTTACAATAAAAAAGGTAAGAAAGTGAAGGATGGAGGTGGCCGGCATGCTTGTGCGTTTCAATCAAGTGCTCGGCCGGTTGATGCCGCTCATTACACCTTTTAGTGTGTTACTCGGTGTTTTATTGGCGGCCTACTTAAAGGATTTTACGTTTATAGTGCCATGGGTATTTGCTGTTATGACCTTTGCAGGGAGTTTGTCTTCTACTTTTTCGGCTTTAAAGCATACGGTGATGCACCCATTGCCTTTGATTTTATCGTTTATGATTTTGCACGTGTTGATGCCTCTTTATGCTTGGTCAGCGGGACATCTCATATTTGCGGGTGATGCCATGACGATCACCGGTTTGACACTTGCAATGGTGATTCCCACAGGAGTTTCTAGTTTAATATGGGCGGCAATGTATAAAGGGAATGTTGGGTTAACGTTATCCATTATTTTAATTGATACATTGCTTTCGCCATTGATTGTGCCAGCCAGTTTGTCACTTTTGGCCGGTACACAGGTTCATATGGACATGGTGGCGATCATGAAAGGGCTGTTTGGGATGGTGGTGCTTCCATCTATTTTAGGGATGCTCGTTCGTCACTATGCAAAGCCTGCTGTGACAAAAATGATCAGTCAGACACTGTCACCTTTTTCAAAAATAGGCTTGTTTGTAGTGGTGTCGATCAACAGTTCTGTTGTTGCGCCTTACTTACGTGAACTGGATGCCGCATTTTTTAGCAAAGCAGCAACGGTGTTTCTCATTGCAATGAGCGGATATGCGTTTGCATGGTTGATTGGAAAGGCGATGAAATGTACTCAAGGAGAGATTGTGGCCATCGTGTATACGGGTGGTATGAGAAACATTAGTGCGGGGGCTGTTCTTGCCATTAGCTTTTTCCCTCCTGCTGTCGCTGTTCCTGTGGTGATTGGCATGCTGTTTCAGCAAGTGCTTGCTGCCTTGTTTGGCTTCTTACTCAATCGTTTTGAGCTGAAAGCACCTGCTGTGCCCAAATCTTTCTCATGAAAAAAACCTCCATCCTTTGATAGATGGAGGTTCTTTATGTGATTTAATAGATGAGATATTTTTTTCGCTTCTTTTCAAATGTTTTGAGGTCTTGATGATAGCGTTTCATGATGTGTTTGACGGAAGTTCCTTTTTTGATTTCTTCTTTCATCCAGCCATTCCCGATGAGTTTGTCAAAGCTGCCTGTTTGAAGGAACTGAAAGTCGTTAGGATATAAATCATGTATTGCTTTGATGATGGATAACCCTGTTTTCACCGCTTCGAAAGATGAGCGGTCTGTGACGTATAACTGCGCACCGTGAGATAATGTACCGGCATGTTTAGAAAATGTGGGGGTGAATGACACAGGTCTAAATTGAACGCCTTTTAGTTTTAGCTGATTTAAATGATCTGCCAGCTCGCTGCTATTGATATATGGTGCACCAATGAGCTCGAATGGTTTTGTTGTTCCTCTGCCTTCAGAGACATTTGTGCCTTCAATTAATCCTGTGGCAGGATATACAAAGGTACTATCCACTGTTGGCATGTTAGGGGAAGGAAGGACGAACGGCAGCTTCGTGTCATCAAATGTCATGGACCGCTTCCAATTTTTCATTTTGATGACTGTTACATCAGCATTGATATGAAACTCTTTGTTAAACAGTTTTGCAAGCTCACCAGTAGTCATTCCATGTCTTAGTGGGATTGGATAGAGTCCTACAAATGAGGCGTGTTCAGGCTCTAAAACAGGTCCTTCTACTTTTAGTCCGCCAATAGGGTTTGGGCGGTCTAGGACAACAAATGGAATGTTGTTTTCTTTAGCGGCTTCCATCGCATAGGCCATTGTGTAAATATAGGTGTAATAACGAGTACCAACGTCTTGAATATCAAACAGCAGGACATCTACATTTTTCAGCATTTCAGGAGTTGGTTTTCTTGTTTTTCCATAAAGAGAATAAACAGGAAGACCTGTTTTTTCATCGGTATAGGATTCGACGCCTTCTCCTGCTTGTGCATCGCCACGCACGCCGTGTTCAGGTCCATATAAAGCAGTGAGCTTGATATTTGGATGTTCAAATAGGAGATCGACACTGCTCTTCATATTTGCATCAATGCCAGTCGGGTTGGTAATGAGGCCAACCCTTTTCCCTTTTAGCCATGAAAGATTGCTTGAGAGTAGTGTTTCGATCCCTGTTTTGACTGCTGATTTTTTTCCTTTTGTGTCTGTTCGTTCTTGATCTGCGGGAGAGGCTGCGGTCAATGTGCTCATCATGAGAATGCTTGCGAGTATGAAGCTTGCTGTTTTCTTCAAGAGAATCCCTCCTATTTGATCTGTTTCCCTTTCAAATTGAGTCCATAGCCGAATGGGTAAAGGGTTTGATTTGGATGAGTGACAGACGGGATATCAACTGGCAGTTTCCCTTTAGGTGATGCAGCTCCAAATATCACTTCTAGCCCAGCA
Source organism: Bacillus sp. MAG717A (assembly GCF_036884855.1). Classification (NCBI taxonomy): domain Bacteria; kingdom Bacillati; phylum Bacillota; class Bacilli; order Caryophanales; family Bacillaceae; genus Bacillus; species Bacillus sp. MAG717A. The sequence goes on along the minus strand of NZ_CP145733.1, from coordinate 1,254,675 downwards.
GGAATATTTGGCTGATTGAATTGTCCGTTTGAGTAGCCTTTAAAACCGTACACAGCTAATAAGGCATCGGCTTCTTCAAAATTTGCCGCATCATAAGGGTTTCTAAGACTCATGATGACCATTTTTTTGTTTTGTGCTGCTGCTTCTTTCATGACAGCACGAGGGAAGGCAGTTGCCCATTTTTTTGGGTCCTGGACATTGTCATCAATTACGCCATCATTTACAGCTGGGTCATTTTGGACAACGTAAGAGCCAGTGATGACATAGTCAGCTTCTTGAATAAGTTTGGCCGAGTCTTTGGTGAACGTTTTATCCGCAAAAGCATATGACTGGATGCGTACAGGCTTGATCTTTTTTTGTTTTATGAGAGATTCGACTGTGACAGACATTGCTTTTGTCTGATCTTCGTAAGGTGCCATGACCACGATTTTGTCATTCTTTTTAGGCTTGAAAGGTAAGGTCTTTTTGTTGTTTTTAAGCAGGGTGATTCCTTCACGTGCCATTTTTTGTTCTGCTTGACGGTGTGACTTTTTCCCAACGACTCGATTGGCTTTTTTGATTTTTTTCTCAAGACTGATTGGTTTTTTGGAGGAAATAATGCCGCGTTTGATTTTCAATTGAAGAATTTTTTCGACGGATTCGTTGATCTGCGACATCGGAATTTCTTTCTTTAAAATCGCTTGTTTGACCGCATTAAATACATTCTCTAGGTTTTTCTCTGTTTTTAATGAGGTAACTGGTGCTGGCATGAGAGCGATGTCGACGCCTGCCTTAATGGCCATCACAACGGCTTCTTCCTGTCCGAAATTATCCGCAATCGCTTTCATGTTTAGAGCGTCTGTCACAACAACGCCGTGAAAGCCCATCTCTTCTTTTAATAAGTGTGTGATGACTTTTTTTGATAAGGTTGCTGGAACCATGATGTCCTCGCCATCTTTTTTGCTTTGATACGTTGTGTCATCAATGGCAGGAAATTGAACATGAGCGGTCATCACCATATCCGCACCAGCGTTGATCGCTTGTTGAAATGGATACAGCTCAACCTTTTTTAAACGATCTAGGTCATGCTCTACGAGCGGCAAGCCGTAGTGGCTATCGACGGCTGTATCACCATGTCCCGGGAAATGTTTTAGTGTGGAAATGGTCTTTTCCTTTTGAAGTCCTTTCATGGTTTCAAGGCCAAGCCTAGTGACAAGAGCAGGATCAGAGCTAAAGGAACGGACACCAATGACGGGGTTGTTTGGGTTATTATTCACATCAAGCACAGGAGAGAAGTTTGTATTGATGCCTAAGGCGTTTAATTCTTTTCCGATGATTTTTCCTGTGTCATAGGCATTTTTTTTGCTTCTAGAGGCACCAATCGACATATTTCCTGGGAAATGTGTTCCCTTTTGTAACCTTGTGACGATTCCGCCTTCTTGATCAATGGAAATGAGTAAAGGAATGTTTGGTGATGCTTTTTGAAATTCGTGGGTGAGTTTCACGGTTTGTTCTGTATCAACGACATTCTCCGCAAATAAGATGACACCACCTAGATGATATTTTTTTACAAGGTGAGTTACTTCGTTATTCATCTTTGTGAAGCCTGTAGGTGCGGATTCATCTTTTGTTTGCCAATTGCGAAAGTCCGGCATGAGCATTTGACCTATCTTTTCATCCAGTGACATGTCTTGAACCATTTGTTTAGCGGATGGCAGAGAGGCAGAGCTAACCTTTTCCGTTGGAATGGAAGAGGTTAGCAGGGCTAAAACTAGTGCAGCGGGGAAGAGAGCTTTCAACATCGAATTCCTCCTTTTACTTAAAAGATTCGTAGATTGCGGTCATGATGCTTCCATAAGTACCAGTTGGGAACAGGTCACCTTCAAATTGATTAGGATTGGTTTCTGGTGAAACAACGGGTGAATGTTTCTTATTCGTCAGCAAGACGACACCTAAATTGTGTTTAGGATCAATCAACGTCATTGTGCCGGTCCAGCCAGTATGTCCATAGGCTTCGTTACTTGCATATTTTCCAAACATCCATTCCATGTCAGTATGACCGTTTTTTCGCCAGCCTAGCCCGTAGGTTGGGTTTGTATCAGATGAGGCTGTAAAGAGATCGATAGAAGCTTGATCAAAGATGGTTGTTTTTCCATAGCCACCTTTGTTAAGCATGAGCTGAAGCAGCACGGCCATATCTGAGGTATTCGAGAAAAGTCCAGCGTGGCCGGAGATACCTGCCATTGAGTAATATGCTTTCTCGTCGTGTACTTCACCTAGCAGGGTGTACCGGCGGATGTTTTCAAAATTGATGACACCATCCCGCGAATTGCCTAAACGTTCGGTCGCTGCAAAATGCTTCGGCTTGAAGCCTTTTTGCAGCGGATTGAACATTGTGTGTTTGAGACCTAACGGCCGATAAATTGTTGACTCGACATATTGATCAAGAGGCATGCCTGTTTTCTTCTCGATGATCATGCCTAGCAGCATGTAATCAATATCACTATAAATGTGCTGGGTACCTGGCTTGTATTGCAGTGGTACCTTTGGCAGCCATTTCATCGTTGTTTTTCTGTCTTGAGAATAAAAAGAGCCAGCTGATTGTTTGCTATAAAATAAGACACTGGAAGGGAGACCGGCAGAATGGGTGAGAAGATCCTTTATCCGAAGCTGGTCTTTACCAGTTACCTTTGCATCAGTTTCATCCTGAAAATCTGGAAGGATATTCTGTATTTTTTCGTTGACATCAAGTTTTTGCTCGTAGACAAGCTTTTGCAGGGCATAGTTGGTCGCATACATTTTTGTATTGGATGCCAAATCGAATAGTGTATCCTTTTTCATTTTTTTATATGATTTGAGCTCTGTTGTACCATCGTATTTTTGCCGGTAGCCATAGGCTTTTTGATGGACGATCTTTCCGTCCTTGATAATGATGAGAGCGGCTCCTGGAAATCCTGCTTTGATGTCATTTTGAATCATTTGATCAACCTTCCTCAGCTGCCTGGAAGAAAAACCTACTTGTTCCGGTCGTTTTGCTTTTTTTAAGACGGGATATTCTTCAGGTGCTGTTTTAGACAAAGACGATACAGGATTGGAGCTAGTTGCAAATGTTTGAACTGGTAACCCAAGGAGAATGAGCAGACATGTGATCAAGAGAAAACATTTCTTCAAGGTCTAGACCTCCTTATTGATTGTGATCCTCGAATTCAACTGCCATATCATCATGAAATCCAAATAAGTATGTGAAGAAAAATCCAGCAACATATGCGATAAATAGTCCAATTAAGTAAAGAAGCATTTGATGTGTGTGAACAATAAAGGTTAATGGAAGACCGGATACACCGATGGCTTTCGTCGCGATTTGGAAGTAGGCTTGAAATGCGCCGCCGATTCCGGCACCAAGACAAGCGGTGAGAAATGGTCGTCCCATCGGGAGTGTGACACCAAAAATGAGTGGTTCACCAATGCCTAGCATCCCTGAAGGAAGTCCACCTGCAATGGCTCTTTTGAGCTTTTTCTTTTTTGTTTTCATATAAATGGCGAATGCAGCGCCTACCTGTCCTGCACCGCCCATAGCGAGAATTGGCAGAAGCGGGTCATCTCCAATTGAATTGATGAGTTCCATATGAATCGGTGTCAGCCCTTGGTGAAGTCCTGTTACAACAAGTGGAAGGAAGGTCGCACCAAGAACAAATCCTGCGAAAATTCCGCCCATATTTAATAGGTAAGTCAGTCCTGAGGTGATGGCATCAGATATAATACCGCCGACTGGCATGAAGACAACATACGTGAAAATGCCTGTAATGAGTAGTGTGATGGTTGGTGTGATGATGATATCAAGAGATTGAGGGACGAAGCGTCTAATTCTGGTTTCTACAAGTGCCATAAAGATGGCGGCTAGAAGAACACCGATGAGTCCGCCTCTGCCTGGTAGAATATTTGTGCCAAATAACATAATGTCTGCGGAGGCTGGGTTAATAATGAGAATACCAGCTAATGCGCCTAATGCAGGGGAGCCTCCAAATTCCTTTGCGGCATTTGTTCCAACTAATATCCCGAGATAAGCGAAAAGGCCAGAACCTATAACTGTTAAAATAACTGCGGCTTGAGATTTTTCGTCAAGCCAGCCTGCTTGCACAATCGCTTTTGTAATCCCGGTAATAAGACCTGAAGCAACAAGTGCCGGAATGATTGGAATAAAAATGCTGGCAATCCGCCTTAAGAACAGCTTGAACGGTGTGCGGTTTTTTTGTGAAATGGCTTGCTTGTTTTTTTGTGCTTCGTTGTTTAAATCATAAGAGCCAGACGCATTTAGAAGCTGTTCAAACGCACTTGATACTTGGTTGACAACACCAGTGCCTAAAATGATTTGAAGCGTTTCTGCTTCGACGACGCCAATGACGCCATCGAGTTCTTTGATTGCTGTGATGTGAACTTTTTCATTATCGATCGGTGTAATTCGAAGACGTGTCATACAATGTGTATGGGAAGAGATATTTTCAGAACCACCACAGAGTGAAAGAATGTCTTTCGCCAACTGCTGATATTTCTTTTGATGACTCATGTTGAATCCCCCTTTGTTTTTCGTTTCATGGAGTGGATGGCATGCCTTGTCTTGTCGATATATTGCGCTGTCTCTTCATATTGACGCGAAGCTAAACTGAGGAACAAGACATCTATTAAGTAGAGCTGTGCCATTCTAGAGGAAGTGGCAGCACTGCGAAAAGGTGCTTCATTGGAACCGGACGTCGATAGGTGAACATCACATAAAGCAGAAACGCTTGTATGACCTGGATGTGTTAAAGCAATGGTTTTCACTTGGTTGTCTTTTGCGAGCTGAAGGGCTTGAATGATGTCTAACGTTTCTCCTGAAAAGGAGATACCAAACACAATGTCATTCTCTCCCGCATTTGCGATGACCGTGGATGCGATGTGCATGTCAGTGAAGGCTGTCGCTGAATAGTTAATTCTGAGAAATTTCTGCTGGGCATCAGCTGCGACGATGCCAGATGCACCAACACCGATAAAATGAATTTGGTTTGCATGCAGCAGTAATTGAACAGCCTTTTCTAAAGCATCTGCATTTAAAATAGAAGCGGTGTCCTTAATCGATTGAATCGAGTTTCCTGCTGTTTTTTGAATAATGGATTGAAGCGGTTCATCTTGTTCGATATCTCTGTAGCCTTGTTTATCGTCATGCATCAAGTCTCCAGCGATCCGCATTTTTAAATCTTGATAGCCATCCAGCCCGAGAGATTTACAAAGGCGGATGACTGCAGAGCTGCTTGCGCCAGCTGCCTGACTGATTTCGTGTACTGTGCTTTTAATGACTTTGTCAGGATGGGCAAGGATATAGTCTGCAATGATTTTTTCAGATTGGGGAAGCTTTGATTTGATTGTGTGTAGTAGGGTAAGTCCACCTGCTGACATGAGCTCTGCCTCCTTTAGGATTGATAACGTGAGATCGCTTTGTCGATGTGGCCATTCGTTTTGCTCAGTAAATCTTTGGCTGTTTTCTTGTCTGTGTTTGTTTGGAGCATGACGATGGCAGTTTTGACTTCTAAGTCTGCCGCTTCAAGAGTCTTTACGGCTTGCTCGTAGGAAGCGTTTGTCACATGTTGAATGATGGTGATGGCGCGTTCTTTTAATTTATGATTGCTGACTTTTACATCAACCATCAGGTTTTCATATACTTTGCCTTGTCTGATCATGACTGAGGTGGAAAGCATATTTAAAATCATTTTATGAGCGGATGCCGCTTTCATTCTTGTTGACCCAGTGATGGCTTCTGGTCCTACAATGACCTCAATGGCGCAATCTGCAAGCTCGCTAATTTCTGCTTGTTCATTGCAGCTCAGGGCTACTGTTTTAGCTCCTATTGACTTTGCATAGTTTAAAGCGCCGATGATATAAGGTGTCCTGCCGCTTGCAGCAATTCCGACGACTGTATCTGTTGATGTCAGGTTGATGTGTACTAAATCCTGTTTGCCGGCTTCTTCACTGTCTTCCACATCTTCGGCAGCTTGAGAAAAAGCTGAGTCTCCGCCTGCCATGATGCCTACAATGATATCAGGTGAGACGCTATAGGTTGGGGGACATTCGACAGCATCCATTACGCCAATTCTGCCGCTTGTTCCGGCGCCTAAATAAACGAGTCTGCCTCCATTTGAGATGGATTCATAAGCAAAGTCACTTGCTGTTTTGACATGGGGAAGTACAAGGTTGACTGCTTGAGCGACCTTCATATCTTCTTCATTAATCATCTGGAGTATTTCAAGCGGATCTGCTTGAGAAATTCCCATTGTGTTGGGGTTTCTTGATTCTGTTGTCAAAGAACGCAGTTGAGATGGCTGCATGTGACATACCTCCTTATTTCTTCATTTTCAGTATATTGAGTATGATATGAAATTTCAATATTATATTTGAATATTGAAATTATATTTCAGTAGAAATGTTGAATAAATAGGGAGTAAATAGTTAGAAAATAAAAAAAATAAAAATCCCCTTTACAAAAGGGGGACAACCTGTATATAATAACTTTTGTCAGCTTCACGGAAACAACAAACTTGACAAACTGGCCCGTTGGTCAAGCGGTTAAGACACCGCCCTTTCACGGCGGTAACACGGGTTCGAATCCCGTACGGGTCACCATGATGTGGAGGATTAGCTCAGCTGGGAGAGCATCTGCCTTACAAGCAGAGGGTCGGCGGTTCGAGCCCGTCATCCTCCACCATATGCCGGTGTAGCTCAACTGGTAGAGCAACTGACTTGTAATCAGTAGGTTGGGGGTTCAAGTCCTCTTGCCGGCACTGTTTTATCTTTATCAATTCCATATGTGGAGGGGTAGCGAAGTGGCTAAACGCGGCGGACTGTAAATCCGCTCCCTCCGGGTTCGGCGGTTCGAATCCGTCCCCCTCCACCATTTTTGGGCTATAGCCAAGCGGTAAGGCAACGGACTTTGACTCCGTCATGCGTTGGTTCGAATCCAGCTAGCCCAGTTAAGACACCTTTTTGAAAAAGGTGTCTTTTTTATGTTGGCAGAGAGACTGTATAACTATTCAAAATGTTGTTGAGTTGAGTCAGAAGACCTCAAGAAAGTAAAATATAAGCATGAACGGAAAGGGGATGTACATATGGGAGAGCAAAAGAAGGTCACAATTGTTGGAGTTCCGATGGACTTGGGTCAAACGAGAAGGGGCGTCGATATGGGACCGAGTGCGATTCGTTGTGCAGGCGTAAAAGAAAAATTGGAAACGCTCTCATTTGATGTGGAGGATCTCGGAGATATTCCAGTTGAACAAAGAGATGACGAGAAAGGTTTATATACAAGTGAAAAGCTAAAAAATTTGACGGAGAATGCTGGTGCGAATCAGCTGCTTGCTGAGAAGGTTGACAGTATTGTCCAATCAGGTTCGTTTCCGCTCATTTTAGGCGGTGATCACAGCATTGCGATTGGCACTCTTGCTGGGGTATCCAAGCATTATAAAAACTTAGGTGTCATTTGGTATGATGCACACGGGGATTTGAATACGGAGGAAACGTCTCCTTCGGGGAATATTCACGGCATGCCGCTTGCTGTCAGTCTCGGTCTTGGGCATGATGATTTAACAAACATTGGCGGTTATTCTCCTAAATTGAAGCCTGAAAATGTCGTTATAATTGGTGCTCGATCTTTAGATGAAGGAGAGCGGGCATTGATTCGAGAGAAAGGCATTAAAGTGTATACGATGCATGAAATTGATCGTTTAGGGATGACAAGGGTGATGGAGGATGCCATTGCGTATTTAAAGGAAAGAACAGATGGTGTCCATCTGTCGCTTGATTTAGATGGGCTAGACCCAGCGGAGTGCCCTGGTGTAGGCACTCCGGTAGCAGGCGGCATTAGTTACCGGGAGAGTCATCTTGCAATGGAGCTTTTAGAGGAGGCGGGTATTTTAACGTCTGCTGAATTTGTTGAAGTAAATCCGGTTTTAGATGAGAAAAACAAAACAGCAGAAGCGGCTGTTGCGTTAATTGGTTCGTTAATGGGTGAAAAGCTATTGTAGAGCGGGACTTGTTCCCGTTCTTTTTTGTTTTGGGAAAATTTAAGGATATATTAAGGTTTTTACCGGTTGATAAGCGTAACACACTGTCAAAAATTTGTTACACTATTTTTTAGAGGAGAATGAAACCTTTTGGAAAGAGGTTCGTATACATAAAGACCGGTGAAGGCAGAGGTTGAATATACTATGGACACAATGATTAAAAAGAGAATTAAGCAAGTGAAAAAAGGCGACCAGAACGCATTTGCAGACATCGTAGACCTGTATAAAGACAAAATTTATCAGCTGTGCTACCGTATGCTTGGGAATGCACATGAAGCGGAGGATATTGCGCAGGAGGCGTTTATTCGTGCCTATGTGAATATCGAAAGCTTTGATGTGAATCGTAAGTTTTCCACGTGGCTGTACCGCATTGCAACCAACCTGACCATCGACCGTATTCGCAAAAAAAAGCCGGATTATTATTTAGATGCAGAGGTGGCAGGAACAGAAGGATTAAATATGTATTCTCAAATTGCTGCTGATGGCATTTTGCCAGAGGATGAGGTGGTGTCTCTTGAGTTATCGAGTACCATTCAGCAAAAAATTCTAAGATTACCCGACAAATATCGTTCGGTCATCGTATTAAAGTATATTGATGAACTCTCATTAAAAGAAATTAGTGAGATTCTGAATATACCAGTTGGTACGGTGAAAACGAGAATACACAGGGGTAGAGAGGCTCTCCGGAAACAGTTGAGAGACCTTTGAGTGAGGTGATTTTGATGAGCTGTCAGGATAGAATCGTCCAGCTTATGCATCAGTATTTAGACGGGGACATTGAGTCCCAAGACGAAAAAGAATTAAAAAGCCATCTGCAATCGTGTGAGGAGTGCCGTACTCATTTTCAACAAATTGAGAAATCCATCGCGCTAGTGCAGAGTACATCTCATATAGAAGCACCATCTGATTTCACTGCAAAGGTGATGGCAGGTCTTCCAAAGGAGAAAAAGCGTGTGTCGGTTCAAAGATGGATCAAAGCTCACCCGCTGATGGTAGCCGCTGCTCTCTTTCTCATTTTAATGGGAGGCAGTCTGTTTACGAGCTGGAATACCGATCATAATTTCAGTGTGTCAAAGCAGCCGAATCTCGTCGTTGAAAATGATACAGTGACCGTACCTAAAGGGGAAACCGTAAAAGGTGATGTCACTGTCAAAAATGGCAAGCTGATTGTAGAAGGCAAGGTTGATGGAAATGTCACCGTCGTCAATGGGGAACAGTTGACTGCTTCTGCCGGACAAGTCACTGGTCAAATTAATGAAATTAATGAAGTGTTTGATTGGATCTGGTACAAAATGAAATCAACAGCACAAAATGTAATGCGGGTCATTGGGCCAGAGGAGCAAAAGTAACTCAATCGGCTTAAGAGCAGTCTCTAAGGGGGCTGCTCTTTTTCTATACATTGGTGGGATTCACGCATACTAGCAAGTCAGCCAGATATGGCAACTATTTTCCTTGCTGAAACAAAATGTGGTATAATAGCCACGCTATGTATTGATACATAGGCTCTTTTTATATTAAAAAATGCATCAAACGAAGAATAACTGAAAATTCTGGAGGACGAGGAAATGGCTTTAGGGGATATTCCTTTTTTGCAGTACCTCGGTAATGCTGTTGATATTCTCGTTGTTTGGTATGTGATATATAAATTAATGATGGTCATCCGCGGAACAAAAGCGGTTCAGCTTTTAAAGGGAATTGTGGTCATTGTTCTCGTCAGGATGGGAAGTGCGTATCTCGGTCTTAACACACTTCAATGGCTGATGGATCAAGCGATTACGTGGGGATTCCTTGCGATCATTATTATTTTTCAGCCAGAGCTAAGGAGAGCGCTTGAGCAGCTTGGGCGCGGCCGTTTCTTCTCAAGAAGCGGGACACCTGTAGAGGAACAGCAGCAGAAAACGATCGAGGCAATTACAAAAGCAATTAACTATATGGCGAAACGCAGAATCGGCGCGCTGCTGACAATTGAGCGCGATACCGGAATGAATGATTACATAGAGACAGGAATTCCTTTGAATGCAAAGGTGAGTTCAGAGCTGCTCATTAATATTTTCATTCCGAATACACCACTTCATGACGGTGCTGTTATTATGAAGCGGGATGAGATTGCAGCTGCAGCTTGCTATTTACCGCTGTCAGAGAGCCCTTTTATCTCTAAGGAGCTTGGGACGCGTCATAGGGCGGCAGTTGGAATAAGTGAAGTGACAGACAGCTTAACTGTCATCGTTTCTGAGGAAACTGGCGGCATTTCTGTCGCAAGAAATGGTGATCTCCACCGAGAATTGACAGAAGAAGCGCTTGAAGAAATGCTGATTGCTGAATTTAGTAAGAACAGCAAAGATGCTTCCTCGACCAAATGGTATTGGAGGGGCAAGAAAAATGGATAAGATTTTGAATAATCGCTGGGCCGTTAAGCTTCTTGCATTGGTCTTCGCTTTATTGCTGTATGGTGCAGTCAATTCAGCGCAAGCGCCCACGCCGAAAAAAATCGGTGAATCCTTTTTCCCAACATCGACGACAGATGAAGCAACTTTAACCGACATTCCTGTTAAAGCGTATTATGATGACGAGAAGTACGTCGTCACTGGTGTGCCGCAGACAGTCAATGTCACGATTAAAGGATCGACAAGTGCTGTGAAAACAGCAAGACAAACAAAGAATTTTGAAATTTACGCAGATATGCAGAACTTATCGACAGGTACACATAAAGTGGAGCTGAAGGCAAGAGATGTATCAAAGGGACTCACACTATCGATTAATCCATCTGTGACGACTGTGACGATACAAGAAAAAACGACAGCAGAATTTCCTGTTGAAACCGAATTTTATAATCAAAATAAAATCAAAGACGGCTATTCTCCTGAACAGCCCATTGTGAATCCGAAAAAGGTCACAGTCACTGGATCAAAGGACGTCATCGACAAAATTTCTGTCATTAAAGCTTTTGTGAACTTAGAGGATGTCGATCAGCAAATTGAAAAAGAAGCGAAGCTCACTGTGTATGATAGCAGCGGGAATGAGCTGCCAGTCGAAGTAAGTCCGTCCGTGGTGGATATTACGGTCCCAATCTCGAGTCCGAGCAAAAAGGTTCCGTTTAAACTTGAGCGGACGGGCAGCTTGCCAGAAGGGATCAGCATCTCAAGCATTGAGACAAGCCCGAGTGAGGTCACAGTGTACGGCTCTCAAAAGGTGCTGGATGCACTTGATTTTATTGATGGCGTCAAGCTGGACCTAAGCAAGATCAAAGATGATACGGAGATTGATGCCGATATTCCCCTGCCAGATGGTGTGAAAAAGGTATCACCCGAAACCGTTAAGATCAAAGTGAAGGTTGCAACAGCTGAAGAAAAAAAGATCGATAATGTACCGATTTCTGTCGTGGGTTTGAGCAAGGATCTCACATCTGATTTTGTGAGCCCATCTTCTGGACGAATCACGTTAACAGCAAAGGGGTCGAAGAGTGCGATTGATAAACTAAAGGCTTCAGATGTTGAAGCCTATATCAATGCAGGGGACTTGAACGAAGGAACCCATGAGGTCAAAGTTCAAGTGAACGGTCCTCAAAATGTGACATGGACTTTATCAAGATCAAAGGTCAAAGTGAAACTCACTTCTACTGATACAGAGGATCAGCCGGCGTCGACGAATGATCGAAAGGATCAAAAAGATCAAAAAGATCCATCAACTGATGATGATGATCAGAGTGAGAAGAGTAAAGAAGAATCCACACAAGATAAAGCAAAGAAAGAATCAAGTCAAAGACAGCCGGTCAAAGAAGATAAAAAAGAGGACGAAGCGTCCTCTTGAATGGAAAAAGGAGCGATTGAAACATGGGCAAGTACTTTGGAACTGATGGTGTAAGGGGTGTAGCAAATAGCGAATTAACACCAGAGCTCGCATTTAAAGTTGGGAGATTTGGCGGCTATGTGCTCACAAAGGATAAAGAACGTCCAAAGGTACTCGTTGGACGAGACACACGTGTATCCGGTCATATGCTGGAAGGAGCGCTCGTTGCAGGCTTACTTTCAATTGGAGCTGAAGTGATGCGTCTAGGTGTGATCTCAACACCTGGTGTGTCTTATTTAACGAAGGCAATGGATGCTGAAGCGGGTGTCATGATTTCTGCTTCACACAATCCAGTTCAAGACAACGGCATTAAATTCTTCGGCGGTGACGGCTTTAAGCTGTCAGATGAACAGGAGAATGAAATTGAGCAGCTGATGGATCAGCCAGTCGATCAATTGCCACGCCCGGTTGGAGCGGATCTTGGAACGGTTAATGACTATTTTGAAGGCGGTCAGAAATACTTGCAATTCTTGAAGCAGACAGCAGACGAGGACTTCACAGGTATTCACGTGGCGCTTGACTGTGCTCACGGTGCAACCTCTTCTCTTGCGACACATTTATTTGCGGATTTAGATGCTGATGTGTCCACAATGGGAACATCACCAAATGGACTGAATATCAATGATGGTGTCGGCTCCACTCATCCAGAGGCACTTTCTGCTTTTGTGAAGGAGAAAGGTGCAGATATTGGTCTTGCATTTGATGGTGACGGTGACCGTTTAATTGCAGTCGATGAAAAAGGTGATATCGTAGACGGCGATCAAATTATGTACATATGTGCACGTTATTTGAAGGATGAAGGCCGATTAAAGGATGACACCGTCGTGTCAACGGTCATGAGTAACCTTGGTTTCTATAAAGCGCTTGAGAAGCAAGGCATTAAGAGCATTCAAACTGCTGTTGGTGACCGCTATGTCGTCGAAGCGATGAAAAAGGATGGCTATAATGTCGGCGGTGAGCAGTCAGGCCATTTGATTTTCCTTGATTATAATACGACAGGTGATGGCATGCTTTCTGCGATCATGCTTGTGAATACGCTCAAAGCGACAGGGAAAACATTATCAGAGCTTGCAGCGGAAATGGAAAAGTTCCCGCAGCTTTTAGTGAATGTGAAAGTGTCTGATAAATATAAAGTAGAAGAAAATGAAAAAGTAAAAGCGGTGATCCAAGAGGTCGAAAAAGAGATGAATGGTGACGGCCGTATTCTTGTTCGTCCATCTGGAACAGAACCGCTTGTACGTGTCATGGCTGAGGCGAAAACAAAAGAGCTGTGTAATGAATATGTGTCCCGAATTACAGCTGTTGTGAAAGAAGAAATGGGTATTGAGTAATAGATGAAAGCAAACCGCAGGCAGCGGTTTGCTTTTTTTCGAATAAACGTCATAATTGGATGGATCTATACGAATGATATAAGCGAGGCAACTTGATGATGCCTTTATACATAGGAGAGCACATCAAAGGTAGAACGTGACAAGCCTCATCGCATATAGTGTATGGAGGTCTCACTTTCTTAAATGAAGGCGATCACCTGCTAAATTGTGATTGACGGAGGTCAGACCTTATAGTACAATCATCCTTGTGTTACTGGATTTTTATTCTATCAGGAAAGGCAGGGTAGATGTTCAGAAACTCTCTTATAATTATAGCGCCCGAACTAAGCGATCGGACGAAAGATGCTTAGTTGACGAGGATGGAGGTTATCGAATTTTCGGCGGATGCCTCCCGGCTGATCAAAAAAAGAGATCACAGCCGTAAGTGTTTCTTTAAACCAAAGAGGTGACTCTTTGTACAAAGGGAATACACATGATCTCCCAAAATAAACATGTAGAGAGGGACGAAGAAATGTCCCTTCTATTTTAGTAGGCTTTCTTTGTCCCTTTCACATGATCGGGAGGAAGAATATTTATGTGTGGAATCGTAGGTTATATTGGTCAGAATGATGCGAAGGAAATCTTATTAAAGGGTTTAGAGAAGCTTGAGTACCGCGGGTATGATTCAGCAGGTATCGCTGTGGCAAACGAAGATGGCGTACATGTGTTCAAAGAAAAAGGACGTATCGCTGAGCTTCGTGAAGTTGTTGATGCAAACGTGGCATCTTCAGCAGGAATTGGACATACACGCTGGGCAACACACGGTGTACCAAGCCATCTAAATGCGCATCCGCATCAAAGTGCTTCTGGCCGTTTTACGCTTGTTCATAACGGTGTCATCGAGAACTATGTACAATTGACACGTGAATATTTACAAGACGTCACACTAAAAAGCGACACAGATACAGAGGTTGTTGTTCAAGTCATCGAACAATTTGTGAATAGAGGTCTTGATACAGAAGAAGCTTTCCGTCAAACGCTTCTTCAACTAAAAGGCTCTTACGCGATTGCCCTTTTCGATAACGAAAACAAAGAAACAATCTATGTGGCGAAAAACAAAAGCCCATTATTGGTTGGTTTCGGCGAAGATTTCAACGTTGTGGCTTCTGACGCAATGGCGATGCTTCAAGTAACAAACGAATATGCGGAATTAATGGATAAAGAAATGGTCATTGTCACAAAAGACGAGGTTATTATTAAAAACCTTGACGGTGATATCATGACACGTCCTTCTTATATCGCTGAGCTTGATGCAAGCGACATTGAGAAAGGCACATATCCTCACTACATGTTAAAAGAAACGGATGAACAGCCGCTTGTTATGCGCAAAATCATCCAAGAATATCAAGATGAAAACGGCAAGCTGTCAGTCGCTGGCGATATCGCAAGCGCAGTAGCAGAAGCAGACCGCATTTACATTGTGGCTTGCGGAACGAGCTACCATGCTGGACTTGTCGGTAAACAATACATTGAAGACTGGGCGAAAGTACCTGTAGAAGTCCATGTAGCAAGTGAATTCTCTTACAACATGCCGCTTCTATCGAAAAAACCGTTGTTCATCTTCCTTTCTCAATCTGGGGAGACTGCGGACAGCCGTGCTGTACTTGTTCAAGTCAAAGAGCTTGGTCATAAAGCATTAACGATCACAAACGTACCAGGATCTACGCTTTCTCGTGAAGCGGACTTCACGTTGCTTCTTCATGCAGGACCAGAAATTGCAGTGGCTTCAACAAAAGCCTACACAGCACAAATCGCTGTACTTGCAATCCTTGCATCCGTTGCAGCTGAATTAAACGGTCAATCTCTTGACTTTGATCTTGTGAAAGAGCTTGGTATTGTAGCAAACGCAATGGAAGCCCTTGTCGATCAAAAGGATGAAATGGAACAAATCGCTCGTGACTTCTTCACAGTGACACGTAACGCATTCTTTATCGGAAGAGGACTTGACTACTATGTGTGCCTTGAAGGTTCATTAAAACTAAAAGAGATCTCTTACATCCAAGCAGAAGGCTTTGCTGGCGGAGAACTCAAACATGGCACAATCGCTTTAATTGAAGAAGGCACACCGGTCATTGCCCTTGCAACGCAAGAGCACGTGAACCTTAGCATTCGCGGTAACGTCAAAGAAGTCGTTGCACGCGGAGCAAACCCATGTGTCATCTCACTCAAAGGCCTAGAAGACGAAGGCGACCGTTTCGTCCTTCCAGCTGTACACCCAGCACTTGCACCACTTGCATCTGTTGTCCCATTACAGCTGATCGCTTACTACGCAGCCCTTCACCGCGGGTGTGATGTGGATAAACCACGTAACCTTGCGAAGAGTGTGACGGTGGAGTAGGAATTAAATAAAAACAGCTTTTATACCCCTTTAGATATCGTTTTCTAAAGGGGTATTTTTGTGTTAAAAGAACTAGAACGTACGAAGTTCGTTGATTAAGGGTACAATATTAGAAAGTTTACATGGGTTATCAGTACATTATAAATAGAATGCCAAACGCACCTTGCGCAGGTAATACAAGTTAATATTTAAAAAAGAAAGAGAGCAGACACATGACCAAACATAAAATTTACACAATGAGTTTTGCAAAGGTCTATCCTCTCTACATTGCAAAGGCAGAGAGAAAGGGACGAACGAAGGCTGAAGTCGATACGATTATTTGTTGGTTAACAGGGTACAGTCAAGAAGAGCTGCAGGAACAGGTAGACAAACAAATAGACATTGAAACCTTCTTTGCTGAGGCTCCTGAGCTTCATCCTTCCCGCAGCTTCATCAAAGGAGTCATTTGTGGTGTTCGAGTAGAGGACATTGAAGAAGAAACCATGAAAAACATTCGTTATCTAGATAAGCTGATTGATGAGTTAGCGAAGGGAAAGAAGATGGAAAAGATTTTGCGGGATTCTTCATGAACATCACAAGCAAGCCCAGTGAACTAACCTTCACTGGGCTTTTTTATATCTTATAGATCATTCGATCGATAAAAATAAAATCCGTTTGAACGAATTCACTCTTCAGGTCGTCAAAAGAAGTAATACCAAAACAAATTGACGTATGAAAAGGGAGTGGCGTGGATGGATATGAAGATGATATTACCTCTTATTTTGCTGCAAGCGATTTTGATGGTGATTGGTTTGTTTGATTTATTGAAAAGAGATCCATCGGGGATCAGAGGAGAGGTGAAGTGGGTTTGGGCTTTGGTGATTGTGTTTGTGGCGAGTGCCGGTCCTATTGTGTATTTCATTTTTGGTCGTAAACAATCTTAATAGGGGGGATTCGCTTGAATATGCTGGAGTGTCATGGGCTGACGAAATCGTATGGCCCGAATGAAGTGTTAAAAGATGTTTCGTTTTCTGTTGGGGAGGTTGGATGTGTTGGCTTTTTAGGGGCCAATGGAGCGGGGAAGACAACAACGATCCGGATTCTCACAGGGCTTGCTCGTCCTACGTCTGGTGTCGTAAAGGTGGCTGGTTTGGATGTCACAAAGGACATGGATCAAATCAGTCATGTAATTGGGTATTGTCCGCAGCATCCTGCATTTTATCAGGATATGACGGGGCAGGAGTGGATGCATTGGGTTAGCGGGTTATTTCATTTAGAGAAAAACATCATTCGCTCCAAAACAGAGGAGCTGTTGAAGCTTTGTGGTGTGTATGAGGCGAAGGATCGTGCCATTGGCAGCTATAGCGGAGGCATGAAGCAGAGGCTTGCCATTGCGCAGGCACTGATCAACAGCCCAAAGGTTCTGATCTTAGATGAGCCTGTGTCCGCACTTGATCCAATGGGAAGAAAAGATGTCTTGACGTTGATTGAGTGTCTAAAGCATGAAATGCTGATCTTTATGTCGACCCATATTTTAGATGACATTGAACGTGTGGCAGATCATATTATCATGATCAACAGTGGCAAAATTGAGATGTCTTCTTCCATAAAACAGATTAAAGAAGACTATATCCAGCCAGTGATTGAATTTCAATTAGAACAACAGAATACGAAATTATTGGCTTTGCTAAAAGAGCGGCATTGGGTGGAGGATTGCATTGAGTCAGAAAACGCTTATCAGGTGCGAGTCAAAGATCAACAAACGGCATTGAAGGAGCTGCCTCGTCTCATCACTGAAGCTGGCGGTGTTCTCCTCCATTATCGACTATCTAAGCTGACGCTTGAAGATATTTTCATGAAGGTTGTGAATGCATAATGATGTTGAAAAAGGAATTTAGGGAGTTATTTACTAGCTATAAAATCTTATTTGTTCCTATTATTTTTACGATTTTAATGATCACACAGCCTATTACGCTCAAAATGCTTCCGGATCTTCTATCGAAATCAGCTAATTTACCTGAAGGATCTACATTTTATATACCAGAGCCTAGTGCAGGAGAGGCTTTGGCGAGTGCATTGAGTAAATTTGATTCGCTAGGTGTGTTTATCCTGATTATGATCGTGATGGGGACGATCGCAGGAGAGCGTGCCTCTGGAGTGACCGCGATGATTATGGTGAAACCGATCAGTCGAACGAGTTACTATGTCTCGAAAATATGCGCCTATGCCTGTTTGACCTTGTTTAGTTTGGTGGTGGCGGTGCTTGCCTCTGTTTATTATGTGGACATTCAATTTGGTCATGTGGATTGGGTCAATGTGTTAAAAGGAACACTTCTTTATTATCCAAATTTATTGCTGATTGTGGTATCGACCATTTGTGCTTCGGCGTTCTTTCAACGTTCTGTCACAGCTGGCGGTGTGTCGCTTCTGATCAACCTTATTCTGTTTACCGTTCCTTCATTTTATGAAGAGACATTAGGGAAGTTTGCGCCTAAAGGCGTGACAAATGCAGCCGAAGAGATGATTTATAAGGGGACTTATTCGGATCAGGCACTTACAAGTCTTCTAGGTGTATCGGTATTGATTGTATTCTTTTTTCTCATTGGATGGTTTCTTTTTAGAAAACAAGAATTATAGCAGGCTGTTGCGATTGTTTCTTCAGGTTTACTTTGAGCATAAAAATCTGAATATGGTAGAAAGTTTGATATGATGATAAAAATTAACTGTATTTTCAGAAAAGGGGTTTTTATCAATGAGAACATCACGTAATCCTGAGACCATTCATCCGCCAGTCGCACCATATACCCATCAAATAGAAACAACAGGACCTCAGCGGTGGTTAACCCTATCAGGTCAAGTGGGGATGGAAGCGGATGGGACAATTCTCGAGAGCCCGTTGGAGCAGCTCGAACTAGCGTTAGAGAATGTGAAGCGAAACGTAGAAGCGGCAGATATGGCTGTGGAAGATATAACGAAATTAGTATTTTATCTCGTAGGAGAGTTCGATGCTGAGAGCAGGAAACAAATCATGGGGCAGTTTTTGGGCGATCATCTGCCTTGTATGACGATGATTTATGTGGTGGCATTGGCATCTCCTGCTTTAAAGGTAGAGGTGGATGCTTGGGCGTGTCAGGAGATGGTTTAGGGTGATGATAGAAAAATGGCTTTACACAAATAGGTGTGTTTTTGGTTAAAATCAAAATTAGGGCTAAATTGTTTAGCCCCCTATGTGAGAAGTTAAACATTCAAAATGAAATATTAATTTTCCAACACAAATATTAGTAAGGCTCAAAATTTTTAAATAAGAATTCAACTATAACAGTTAAATTAATTCTAACTATTATGAATTAGTTTATGTTGATTTATCTAAATTAAATAGATCAGGTTTGTAATTATTGGGAATGTTGCTGGAGTTTTGCTCTACTACTCCTCTAGAATACCAAGAATAATATTTGTCTGCCATTTCTTTAGGTAAATCGTGTAGGACAGTTGTTTTTGTTGGTTTTGCTCTATTAATTATTTTTATAGAAGCCAACCCTAGTTTTTTTTGTAAAAGTGTTTCTGATATTATTAATCTTTCAATATTATGTTTGTGTGTAATGAGAAGCCTATCTGTTAATCCTCCTTTTTTTATTTGCATATAATATTCATTGCAACTATAAGAGCTGTACAAACTGCTAAACAATTGAGTGAGTAGAAATACGATACAAATTATTATTGAAACATACCACAAGTCATTCCTATAAAATAAAAGGGCGGCTGGCGTTAAACACCAGAACATGAATGATCTAAATAATTTAGGTATGATAGAATACCACGGTATTCTATCCATATTTCTTTCTAATTTAATTCCAGGTAAAACCTCTGGAATTAATTGATTTGCCACATTTTTATTTATAAAAGGAAATAAAATATTTGGAGATTTTATATTTTCATCATCAGTTTCAGTTGAACTGATGATTTTTACTTTTACAATGTGAAGCACTTTTTGTATAAAGCTACTAGTGAAATATAGCGCTTCTATTTTCTCTTTTGGAATAGAAAAGTCAGTGATATTTAATTTACCTTTTTCTATATACAATCTAGACATGTCCGAAGACAATTTAAATCCTCCGTATTGCAGGTATGTTTTAAATATTCCATATAAAATTGACAATATAATAAGTAAAAATACACTCGAAATAATTGTCAACCAAGAAGACATTGCGAATGAGACTAATCTATCTATATACTTTTCTAAAGAGAAAAATTGATTGATCTCTGAATAAACAGAATATATAAGTAGTAGAAAGAACAATAATCTTAAAGATGTAAGGGAAGCAATAAGTATCTCCTTCATTTGGATTTCATAATGGAGTTTTTGAGCATTTTGTTCAATAGGTTCTTCAAAATCAATTTTAATATGAACATTGTCACTACTTTTATCCGTTAGGTGTTTTTTTATTCTAGAAGCTTCTGATGTTGTAATCATATGTAATTTTACTACGTGGTCATTGTTACTAGATCCTACATCAATTAACAAGGAAGTCAGGTCAAATAAACGATGAAAAAAAGTAGAGTTTTGATGTACACCTTGGATACTTTTAATTGGGAAATGTCTTTTTACAGTAATGAATCTTCCCTTCTCTAAATATAACTCTTCTTCATTAAGGTCATAACCAAAATGTTTCCATTCTAATAATATAGTAATAATCTTGTAAACTACAAAAACAGCAACAATTAAGAAGCCTATTTTAGAAAATATTGATATGGATGAAAATCCAAATAATACTGATAAAAAAATACAGAAAAAGATGAAACCTTTAATCGATTTTAATAACTCAAATAGCATCCATAATGGATGTAATCTTTTTAGGCGACTGTTAGATTCCATTTATAGAGAGTTATCCTTTCTAAGTTCATTCTTTTTTAATTGATTTTCAGTAATATATGCTATGTAATCACGAATATCGGAAGCCTCTTTTTCTGGTAGGCAAGGAATTTCATGTACATAACCAATCGTACCAATTTTAATAGAAGACAGATTAAATTTTTTCAATAGAGGCCCCTGATAAGTATCTACAAAATATACTTTATTCATAGGAATTATTAGATGTTTTCTTCTGAAAATTCCACCGTGCTTTAATTGAATCATATAAATATCAATTTCATAACGCCAAGTTTTTTGTTTATATATAGGAATTAATGTGAGTTCTACAACTGCTGATACTATTAAAATTCCCATTAGGCTATAAATTAGCCAATCAACCCATTCTGACCAACTATAATAGTTGCTCAAAACTAGAAGAACAGTTAAAACGCAAAATGATATGAATAAGTTGATAAAGTCAATTATTCGCCATACTTTAATCGCATTTTTTGAAATTTTCTTTGAGGGCTCCTTCAATTGATACAATATTAATCCTCCTTAACTTGAGTAGATTTAGTACAGTTTTGATACTAAATCTACTCTTTATAAGTTGTTTAATTGTTATCACCGATGTTAAGAAATATTTCTTCTAATGAAGGTTCATCGACTTCTATTCTAAATACATCAACACTTTTTGAAATAAAAAGCTTGTTGATTATTGGAATGGATGATTCATCTTCAATAATTATTTGTGAGGATAACTCATTTATTTCACTTTTTTTGGCAAAATCCTTAAGATCTAATGTTAAGGATTCTATTTGTGTTTTTGATGCAGCACTATGCTTCATATAAACGGTCAAATTCTTTTTATAGGCTTTTCTTAATTCATCCATACTTCCTTTAATTTGAATAACACCTTTATTCATAATCGCCACTTCATCACATAATTTCTCAACTTCATCTAAATTGTGTGAGGTCAGAAAGACAGTGGTACCTTTCTTAGCGATTTCTTTAATAATAGAATGAATATTTAACACTGAGTTTGCATCAACACCTGAAGTTGGCTCATCTAAAAAAATTAAATCAGGTTTATTTAATAGTGCTTGAGCAATTCCTAATTTCTTTTTCATTCCAAATGAAAAATTTTTAGCCTTTAACTTAGCTGCATCTTTTAACTCAACTTTATCTAAAAGATCAATTAAATCCTTTTCTTTAAGATCTAATTTTAATATTTTACTAAAGTATTTTAAATGATCTAGTGCAGTCATGTTTTCATAGAATGTAGAATAGTCAGGAAGGACCCCTATTTTACCCCAGATTGCTTTTTGTTGATCTTTTTTATAGCCTAATACCTCGAAAAACCCCTCGGTTGGTTCAATTATGCCTGTAACCATATTTATGAATGTAGACTTACCAGCACCGTTCTTTCCTAGAAAACCGAATATCGTTCCCTTATCAATTGTTAAATTCATCTTATCAACAACGATTTTGTTTCCATATCTTTTTGTTAGATTGGTTGTTTTAAGTGCATACACTATAAATCCCTCTTTCTAAAAAGCATTAAACTCAAGATTAAAAATAAAATTGGAAATAGAATGACGATGTATGTTAAGGCAGTCTGTTCTTGAGTGAAATAATAATAGGGTGTGATATAACTAATAATTTTAATGGAAATATTGTTTGACCCAATGCTAATCATACCGATAACAGGTAAAACAATTGATAATGTAATACCTATAAACATTGTGATAGAAGGGTTTGAAATGACAGTGGATAGTAATAGAGTTAACCCTAAAAAGTAAGATATAAAAACAATGCATTGTATTAATTCTAAAAAGTAAAAGGTATTTGCAAAAGGGATAATTAATATTAATGAAATGGTTAAACATACAATCCAAAAAAGAAGGTTACCCAAAAATTTTCCTACTATTATATTATTACGAGATGTTTTAGTGACTAAAAACCGAACTGTACGAGAGTAGACTTCTTTATTGATGACATTATGAGCTAGACTGGTGACAAAAAGAGGGGCAGCAATGAAAAGTAATACCATTAAACCACCCACATATGCATTATCACCTAGACCTAAAGATTTCAATTGATCACTAAATTGGCTGAGGATTTTTGCTGTACCGGTCGTAATTCCAATTATGACAATAATGATCATTATAGATCGTATACTTTTGAAAAGTGCTTTAAATTCATTTAATCCTATTGCAAACATACTCCAGTCCCACCTCTTTTATTTGAATGATTGATATGGCTCATTTTTAACTTTTTTTTCTTTCGAAACTATAACAATTCCTGCGATTAAATATGCAATTCCTCCAAGTATACCTAATAAAATGGTTAAAATTGAAATTAAAATAGACGTGGTAATTAAAAGGATACCTGCTGAACGTGTGTTATTTTTTAATAAAATTAATGAAATAACACCTGCTAGGATGCTTAGTACTGATAAAACTACAATATATAGAGATCCGTTTGAAATTAAATCGATTACCTGTTCTGGTGCAATATCTTTTATGTTTTCTTCTTCAATAAAGTCTTGGACTAACTTGAATGTATCATTATTATTTTTTGTGCCTTCATAAAACATAAAGCTACCAATAAGTAAGAATACAAATAAAACAATTCCTATAATAGTGAAAGATTTTTCTAAAGTACGATTCATGTTCAACCTCCATAATACAATTTATTGGTTAAATAACCTGAAATTAGAATAACATATTATGGATAGATTTTTCTACATCTTTATTAAAAAAATTTAAAAAAAATGAACATTATTTATTTTTTTATTCATTTTTTGATTGTATTTATTTATTTTATGTTATAATGATGAAAAAGCGGGGTGGTTGATATATGGAGAAAGATATTCCTACGTGGATTTTATCTGTAGATTCTGAGGATAGAGAATTTATAAGAAAATTTATACTTAGTTCAGGTTCATTAAAACAGATGGCAAAAGATTATGATGTTTCTTATCCAACAGTTAGAACCCGATTAGATAGAATCATCCAATTGATAAGATTAAATGAAACTTTAGAGCAAGAAACTCTAATTAAATATGTAAAGAAACTCGCAATTGAGGAGAAAATTAGTTTAGATGTTGCCAAAAACATAATTGAAAAATATAAAGCAGAAAGGGATGAAGATTAAATGAACGAATTAATGTATTTTGTTTTAGTAGTTGGCATATTTGCAGTACAATATTTTCTGTCAACAAGAAACAACATTTTTTGGGGGGCGTTGATTCCTCTCTTCTTTATTGGTGGAATGTCATGGTTTTATTTTGAAAATAAGGTCAATAATAGTCTTGGTTTTCTGGTCATAGTTCTGGTAGGTTTAGCTCTTTTGATTGAAGAATGGAACCGAGGACGCAGAATGCTGCATAAAAAAAGAGCAAAAGAAATTGAGAAAATGAAAACACAAGATATTACTGTAAAAAAATAATCACAAAAAAATTATGAATTTTGGGTTTTAAATGTTTGATTTTGGGCTATAATTAAAATAATAGGGATAGAAGATTCTATCCCTATTGGGCTAACGAACAACTTAGCCATTGATGATACTGTCAATTTTATCACTGATCCATTGGAACGTTGCACCGTTCTTGATCCAGTTGATAACAGTTGATTTGTTAGCCCAAGCCCATTTAGCTGCTTTAGTACCAAGTTGAGCAACAAGTCTTAAGAAAGCTACCATTATTTATTTCACCTCCTGAATTCGTTTAGCCTGCTAAAGCTCGGATAATTTGGTTTGAAATCCATTTAAAAGAAAAGCCTTGTCCTATCCATTCAAGTACCTTTTTTTTGTTAGCCCAAGCCCATTTAGCCTGTTTACTTGTAAGTTTAGAAACAAGTTGTAAGAAAGTTGCCATTCTTTTCGCCTCCACCAAATTACTTTAAAAGATAATCTTCAGAATTAGCCGTTGATAATGCTGTCAATTTTATCACTGATCCATTGAAACGTTGCACCGTTCTTGATCCAGTTGATGACAGTTGATTTGTTGTCCCAAGCCCATTTAGCTGCTTTAGTACCAAGCTGAGCAACAAGTCTTAAGAAAGCTACCATTGTTTTCACCTCCACCAAACTACTCTAAAAGATAATCTCAAAATTAGCCGTTGATAATGCTGTCAATTTTATCACTGATCCATTGGAACGTTGCACCGTTCTTGATCCAGTTGATGACAGTTGATTTGTTGTCCCAAGCCCATTTAGCGGCTTTAGAACCAAGTTGAGCAACAAGTCTTAAGAAAGCTACCATTGTTTTCACCCCCTGTTAATTTATGTATTAAATATTAAATCAAAATAAGCCCAAATACAACAATTTTTTCATATTTTTTCATATTTTACATTAAATTGAATCTTGTGAACTATAGTTTTTGGGTTTTTTATTGGGGTGTATTTTCGCATAGTAAATAAGTCTTTGTTTTGTAGTGGGGCGAATAAAGGATATATAAAGATAAGTATATTAGTTAAATGATGTATAAATTAAGTTTCACTTTTAAGAGTATGATTATTTCACTAGTCTTACTCGTCTTATTGTTAAGGATAATTTTAGTTAGCTTATAACTTTTGAGGATTATATCACTTTTTTTTACATATATGATTTATTATATTGTATGGTTGTATTTAAATTGTCCGAAGGAGCTGTCGAGTTGACGGGATCTAGGGTTGAGTTTATTGATAGTTTACGTGGTTTTAGTTTATTAGGTATTTTGATCGTGAATATGCTTAATTTTCAATATGTTTATGATTTTGAGAAAATGTTTGATTCGAGTTTTTGGGGGCAGGAATTCGGTGTATATGTGACGGAAATTTTGTTCCAGGGGTCTTTTTATCCGATCTTTTCCTTTTTGTTTGGGTATTCTTTTATCAAGCTGATTGAATCGACGAAGGCCAAGGGGCTAAATACGAATGCCATTGTCGTTCGCCGTGGTTTTGGTCTGATTGTGCTTGGGATGCTGCATTACATCTTTATTTGGAATGGTGACATTCTTCTTTATTATGGAGCTTGTACGTTTTTCTTAATGATGTTTTTGAGAAGCCGGATTAAAACAATGCTTATTTGGGCGGGTGTGTTAGGTGCGTTGTCATTAGTCGTTTTGCCATATATGATGAAATTTGTTTATGGGACTGATGATTTATTAACCGATGTGTATGCGAAAGGTGATTATGGAGATATTTTGCTCAGCCGGATTACGGTTGAAGACGATATGATGATTGTGACCATGATTCTGGCGATCGTGACTATTACGCTTATGCCGATATTAGGTTTTCTTTTTGGTACGATCATGGTTGGCCCGTTCGCACTGCTTGGTATGGCGATCGGGAAAAAGGGTCATTTGACAGAAGAAGATCGAGGTATGGCTTATCGTAAAGGCTGGGTTTGGATGATTATCATCGGGCTTGCTTTAAAATGTGCGACGTTTATTGATGCTCCTTGGAGTGAAATGGTGTTGACGTTAGGAGCCTATGTCCTGACGATCGGTTATATTCAAGCCTTTATTGTTTTTTACTATTCAAAGGCTGCTCAAGGGTTGAAACGTTTGCTTGCAGGTCTTGGCCGTTTGTCTCTATCAAACTATTTGGCGCAGTCGATTATTTGTACAACGATTTTCTATTCTTATGGACTTGGTCTATTTGGACAATTGGGGTCAATGTTTGGGCTGCTGCTTGCTGTCGGACTGTACACAGCACAGCTGTTCATCAGCTATCTCTATTTGAAAAAATGGAGAAGAGGTCCTGTGGAGTGGCTTATGGGCAAATGGGTATATTGGAAATAAAGCATTTTGTTAAAGGACCGCATGGCTTAAGGGCTGTGCGGTTATTTAATTGGCATTCTATTTTAAAAAAATGAGGAGAACGTTTTTTAAATTTGAAGATTTTGCTGGTAATTGACTATATTAATATAAAAAAATTTGAACTTACTTTTATGTCAGAATATTTTGTTAATAGTGTTTTCCTCAAAAAAACAATTGTTTTTTAAGGGTAGATTTATTATGATAATATACATCGAAAGATTGATGTTTCTCAATCAGAATGAAAATTCTGATTTTTATTTTTTATGTTGTTTGTTGATGAGGGGGAAGAAAAGTGGCTCAAAAGGAATTAAAGAGAGGGTTAAGTGCCCGTCATATTCAAATGATTGCTCTTGGCGGCACAATCGGTGTTGGCTTATTTATGGGGTCAGCGAAGGCCATTCAATGGACAGGTCCATCGGTTCTTCTAGCGTACGCAGTGTGTGGTATTTTTATCTTTTTTATTATGCGAGCGATGGGAGAAATGTTGTATCTTGAGCCGAGTACAGGGTCGTTTGCTACATTCGGGCATCAATATATTCATCCGCTTGCAGGGTATATGACGGCTTGGAGTAACTGGTTCCAGTGGGTCATTGTCGGAATGTCTGAAATTATTGCTGTTGGGGCTTATATGAAATATTGGTTCCCAGAGTTGCCTGCGTGGATTCCAGGGTTAATTGCGATGATCATTTTAGGAGCGGCCAACTTGATTTCGGTTAAATCATTCGGTGAATTTGAATTTTGGTTTGCGATGATCAAAATTGTGACGATTATCTTGATGATTGTTGCAGGTCTAGGCATTATTTTCTTCGGATTTGGAAATGGCGGGACGCCTATTGGCTTGTCTAATTTGTGGGCGCACGGCGGGTTCTTTACAGGTGGATTTACTGGGTTCTTGTTTGCATTGTCGCTCGTCATTGCTGCCTACCAGGGTGTTGAGCTGATTGGGATTACAGCAGGTGAAGCACAAAATCCAGAAAAGACGCTGACCAATGCCATCAAAAGTATCATCTGGCGTATTTTGATTTTCTATATCGGTGCGATTTTTGTCATTGTGACTGTGTATCCGTGGGATCAGCTGAATACGCTTGGCAGTCCATTTGTGGCGACGTTTGCGAAGATCGGAATTACAGCAGCGGCTGGTATTATTAACTTTGTTGTCATTACAGCAGCGATGTCAGGCTGTAATAGTGGTATTTTCAGTGCGGGCCGTATGCTTTATACATTAGGTGTGAATGGCCAGGCACCTGCTTTCTTTACAAAAATTTCGAAAAATGGTGTACCGTATTTTGGGACATTCGCTGTGCTGATTGGTCTAGCAATAGGAGTGGTCCTGAATTATGTTTCTCCGCCAAACATTTTCGTCTATGTGTATAGTGCGAGTGTTCTTCCTGGGATGGTGCCTTGGTTTGTCATTTTGATTAGTCATATTGGCTTCAGAAAGGCGAAAGGGGCAGCGCTGGAAAAGCATCCGTTCAAGATGCCGCTAGCACCGTTTTCTAACTATCTTACAATTGGATTCTTAGTAATGGTACTTGTGTTTATGCTCATTAATCAGGATACGCGTATTTCTCTTATTGTAGCAATTGGGTTCTTGATTTTAGTGGCGCTTAGCTTTTTTGTATTTGGAATTGGAAAACGAAAACCGATTGAAACAGCTTCTTCTGATCAAACGGTGAAATAATCAAAAGCCTTGCGGAGTGGACCGCGAGGCTTTTGTCGTTTACAGAGAAGCTTTCACACGCTGAAAGACATCTGGATAGTTGGTGAAAAGACCGGTGACGCCGTATTGCAGAAGACGTGTCATGTCTGCTTCGCTGTTGACCGTATATGGATGAAGGAGGAGTCCGTGGCTTCTGACCTGCTGGACGTTTTCAGGTGTTAAAGCTCTAAAATTCGGTCCGACTCCCACGGCGTACGTTTTAATAAAGTCGAGCTGATCGTCTGTGATGGATGTCATTTGGGCCCTGTCTAATAGTTGTACTTTTGGAAGGCGTGGAGCTAATTTCTGCAGCTTTAGCAGGCTGTCTTGACTAAAGGATTGTATGATAACCTGCCCTTTTCTTGTGTGTTTCCCAAGAAGATGATGTTTCTTTAAGGCGGCCAATAGTTTTTCTTCCATTTGCGGATAAAGGTCTGGTTTTTTTGTTTCAATATAATAATTCTCTCGTTTTCCGAAATAGCGCAGCACCTCATCTAATGTAAGGACTCTCTGTCCGATATAGTTGGCATTTTGTCTGTCGGGATTGGCTTCGTTAAACCATGTGCCCGCATCAAGCTGTTTGATTTCGGCAAGTGTGAGGTCTTTGACCCACCCTGTTCCGTTTGTGGTCCGGTCAACGGTTTCGTCGTGCATCACGATGAGATGTCCATCCTTTGTCATTTGAAGATCGAGTTCGAGGTAATCTGCATTCATCTTTGTGGCGAGTTTATAGGAAGCCAGGGTATGCTCTGGTGCATACCCTGATGCTCCGCGGTGTGCAACGGTTAAGATGCGATCTGGAGATAAAAGATGTTCATGAGCCGATATGGTGGCCGGCACCCACGCAAAAGACAGTAAAGCAAAAGAGAGCAACACGAAAGCAAGTAATCTACTTTTCTTCATATTTTATCCTCCTTTTACGGTAACTGCCTCCATCATAAGAAATAGATGTAAAGAGCATGTTGGGCGGATATGAATCTTTTATGTGATTTTCATTAAGCTTGCTCTACGCGTTTTCCTGTATTCCATGTCATCGCGAGGAAAACAATCGCAAGCACACAAGAACCAACCAGTAAAATGAAGCCTCCTGTCCAGTCATAGTGATCGACGACGACACCCATCATGGCATTGGCAAAGGCAGAGCCGCCAATGTAGCCGAAGAAGCCTGTCAGTCCGGCAGCAGTGCCAGCTGCTTTTTTCGGAGCGAGATCAATGGCTTGAAGTCCAATGAGCATGACCGGTCCGTAAATCAAAAAGCCGATGCTGATGAGGGCAATGTTATCGACCATTGGATTGCCAGCAGGATTTAGCCAGTAAACGAGAACAGCAATTAACACCCCGACCATAAAGATGACGCCAGCTGGTGCGCGGCGGCTTCTAAAGAAGCGGTCACTGATCCATCCGCACAATAATGTACCGGGAATGCCTGCATATTCATAAAGAAAATAAGACCAGCGTGAATGCTCTGGTGAAAAGCCCTTCGCTTCTGTTAAGTAGGTCGGCGCCCAGTCAACAACACCGTAACGGACAAAGTACACAAACACGTTGGCAATGGCGATATACCATAGGAATTTATTGTTGAGTACATATTTAAATAAAATCTCTTTCACTGTTAATTCTTTTTCTTGATCCTCATATTTTTGTGCCGGATAGTCATTTCGATATTCCTCGATTGGCGGAAGACCAGTGGATTGCGGGGTATCCCGTACGAGAAGAATGATCACGAAGGAGACGATAATGGCAATGATGGCAGGGAAGAAAAAGATACTTTTCCACGTCGCAAACAGTACAATCCCTAATGTGATAAGCGGTGCAAGAATCCCCCCGCCGATATTGTGAGCGACGTTCCAAATGGACATTTTTGTACCACGTTCACTAACCGAAAACCAGTGCGCCATCGTACGTCCGCATGGCGGCCACCCCATGCCTTGAAACCAGCCGTTTAAGAACATGAATAAAAACATGATCCATACACTGGATGTGACCCAAGGAAATGAGACAAATAGGATATTGATAAGAGCTGATAAAAAGAGTCCGGCAGCTAAAAAGTATCTGGGGTTACAGCGGTCTGAGATCATCCCCATGATGAATTTACTAAAGCCATAAGCAATGGATACGGCTGCGAGTACAAAGCCTAATTCACTTTTCGTGAACCCCTCTTCCTGTAGATATGGAATGGCAAAAGCGAAATTTTTGCGCAGCAAATAGTAGCCCGCATACCCGATAAAGATGCCTAGAAAGACTTGTAGCCGCAGCCGCTTATACGTCTCGTCTGTTTTGGCATCATCAAGCCTGTCGATATGCGGAGCAGGTTTAAACCATTTGAACATAAAGATCCTCCTTTTGTAGATGTCCGTTTGACTGAAGCAAAAGTACGAGAACTGCTTTTGATCCTGTACCTTTTCAGAGACAAAAGAATTGTTAGCGCTTTCTTTTGTACTCCCATCATATCGGATGGAAGAGACGTTTATGATGAGGCTTTTGTCATAAATTCGGAAAAATGATTCGTGAAGTAACAAAAAAATCCGCACAATGGCGGATTTTTTCTTAGCTGTTACAGAGACACATTAATTTTCGCAGATTTCTTTAGTTTTTCAATTTCTTTTTGTACTTCTTTCTGCTTTTCTTGAGATTCTAGCTGTTTTTTAATTTGTGATTTAACCTCTTTGTATTCTGGTGCTTTTTGCTTTTGTTTTTTCATTTGGTCTGCGTATTGGTCATAGTACGCTTTGACGTCTTTCTCAGAGACGGAGGCTGATTTGATTTCTTTGTCGACATATTGGCTGTACTTGATGCTGTCGGCAATGTCACTTTTCAGCTGATCCAATGTAAGTCCGCTCTTTTTAAGTGCTTCTTCGAATTGAGCGTTGTCTTTAAACTGTTTCTTTTCTTCCTTTAGCTGTTTATCTACCTGCTTGTCAGAGGCTTTGAAGCCCTTCTTCTCCGCATCTTGCAGGATGAGCTCTTGTCCTACGAGCGCATCAATAGTTTGTTTCTTGACTGCTTTCTCGCCTTCTTTAGAAGTTGGGTCTTGCCCGGACTGCTGAAGCTGGCCTTGGATGGTAGATAAGGCGCTATTATATTCACTGCCTGTGATTTTGTCTTTGTTGACGGTCGCAACGACCTTTTGATCATCGATTTTTTGTGCGTCTAATTTCTTTTGCATTTCTTCCATTTGCTTTTGCTGCTCTTTTTGATCAGCCTGTGTTGTTTCCTTGTTTTTGGCTGCATCGCTTTGCTTATCCTGTTTTGCATCGTTTGATGAGCAGGCTGCAAGCCCAACAGATAACAGACAAGCAATGAGTGTATATGACACCTTTTTCATCATTTTCTCTCCCTTCGGTATGAGAACATCTAGTGCGCATTCTAACCGTTTTAGAGGAAAAATAAAACCGTACAGACGATTTGTTAGCGGATTGACATGTTTTTTATCTGTTTGTCCTCATTTTGTCTTCTCATAGTCATCATATGACAAACTTAATCGTGGAATAACTGTTCCATCACTTCGTCGATTTGGGTGATCGGCTGGCGGCAGCTATAGTTTTCACAAATATACACGGTGGTGCTGCCGTCGATTGTTTTGTAATCTTTTGCAAATGGTGCGAGCTTGGCTAAGTCATTTCCTGTTTCGGCGGTCAAAATAATATCAAATGGCATAAATCGTTTTCGAAGCGCCTGTAAAAGCCGTTCTTTTTCCGGATCTCCGTTTTTCCCAAGAATGATGATTTCTCTTTTTGCTGCATATTGACTTAGAAGCCCTTGCAGAAACGCTGTGTGTCCACTTGGATAGGAAGAGACATCGACATAAAAGGCTTTGAACATCTGTTCTAATGTTTTCAGCCAGTCTTGACGTCCAGTCATTCTGCTTAGTTTAAGAAGCTGGTGGAGTGCGGTGCTGTTACCAGAAGGCATGGCACCGTCGTACACTTCTTTTTCTCGAACGAGGAGCGCTTCCGCATCTGAACCTGAGAAGAAAAAGCCCCCTTTTTCCTTGTCCCAAAACAGCTCAAACATGTTCTTAGCAATGGCTGTGGCTTTTTCCAGCCAATCTAATTCAAAGGTCGCTTCATATAAAGACATATAGGCTTTTAGTATATGCGCATAATCCTCGATAAAGCCGAGATGCTTCACGTCACCTTCTCTGTAGCGGACCATAAGCCGCTCATGTTGAACAAGATGTGTTTCTAGAAAAGACATCGCCTGCTTCGCCATAAGGATCGCTTCCTCTGCATCAAAGACCCTTCCTGCTTTGGCGAGGGATGCGATCATCAGCGCATTCCAGGATGTGAGCACCTTGTCATCGACAAGCGGTGCGGGTCGCTGCTGTCTGACAGATTGTAGAATTTGCCGGGCTTCTTGCAGCTTGGATTGAAGGTTTTTATCGTCGATCGAAAAAGAGGCCTTGATGTCCTCAAATGAGGTGGAAATCGTATGGGGAATGTTCGCCCCTTCAAAATTCCCCTCTTCTGTGATGTGATAGACTTCGCAAAATAAAGCGCCAAGTTCCTCACCTAAATGGGTGATGATCTCATCCTTTGACCAGACGTAATATTGTCCTTCTTTCCCTTCGGAATCTGCGTCTATCGCTGAATGAAAGGAGCCATCCGGATTCTTCATCTCCTGTTTGATAAATTGAATCAGACGTTGGACAAGCTTTTCATATTCTGGTTTTGGAGTGAGCTGATACGCTTCTGTGTAAGCTTCCATCAGCAAGGCGTTATCATACAGCATCTTTTCAAAATGCGGCACAAGCCATTTTTCATCCGTCGAATAACGAGAAAAGCCCGACCCAATATGGTCGTATATACCGCCATTCGCCATCCCATCTAACGTTTTCGTGACTGCATATAATGCGTTCTCCTGCCCGGTCCATTTGTAATAGCGCATCAGAAATGAGAGCATATGAGGTGCAGGAAATTTCGGTGCGGAACCGAATCCGCCATACAGCGTATCAAAGCTGCTCATGAGCTGATAATAGGCTTTGTGAATTGCTTCTTGAGACAGCGTGTTTTCTGTCTGCCCTGCTGCTTTAAGCCGCAAGTTATTTGTCGCTTTCTCAGCCAATGATTCAATATGATCCCGGTCGTTATGGTACGCATCCAGCAATTGTGTCAGTGCCTCGATGAAGCCAGGGCGCCCGTATGCACTTCTCTTTGGAAAGTACGTCCCCGCATAAAAAGGCTTTTGATCCGGCGTGACAAACACGTTGAGCGGCCAGCCGCCTTGCCCCGTCATCATCTGACAAACAGACATATACATAGAGTCGATATCTGGACGCTCTTCACGATCGACTTTGATTGAAATGAAATGCTCATTTAAGATGTCAGCGACTTGTTGATCTTCAAAGCTTTCGTGTGCCATGACATGGCACCAGTGGCAAGTGGCATAACCGATGCTGACAAGCACAGGTTTATTTTCACGTTTGGCTTTATCGAATGCTTCTTGCCCCCACGGGTACCAGTGAACTGGGTTGTGAGCGTGTTGAAGGAGATACGGTGATTTTTCATTGATGAGTGGGTTGGTTGTTTGGTTGTTTGGCATGGGTCACCTGCTTTCTTTAGTAAGAGAATATCCTAAAGTTAATAATTAAAGCCTATATCTTTTCTGGTAAATGGTGTTTATACATCTCAATTGCGTCTGTATGTTCTTTTAAAATACTCATTGTTTTTGGATGGGGTTTTACATATATCAAAGGATAGTCGACTTCATCTAATTCTTGTTGGGTATGAAAAGCTAATCTTTCATGATCAAGTGAGAATTGAGCATCAATTCCTGTTTTGTTGCCGCGTGAATCTAATCGAATCCATTTATTAAGCGAATGCAGAAATACTGCATTTAATGCGTGAATACAATATCCTTTATCTGGCGTATCGAACAACATTAACCGCTGGTAACAAAAACCTGTAGGTATTCCTTGTGAGCGCAATAGAGCAGCTAATAGGTTGGACTTTGCGTAGCAAATTCCCTCTTTATAAGTTAATACCTCTGATGCATGACAAGTCACTCGTTTAGATTGGATATCCCATGTATGGGTAATTTCATCTCGAACAAACTCATAGGCTGCTTTTGCTTTTTCTATTTCTGTCTGCAAAGGGTTGAAAAGTTCATTTGATTTTGCTCGAATAAGAGGATGAGAATAATCAACTTCGGCTAGTTCACATAAAAAATCATCAAAATTTTTAGATTCACATGTCAAGTTCATTATAGTGTCTCCTTTTCTCTATACTTTTACCGCAGGAGGTCTACTTCTTCACCAACACATATTGTAAGTTTTCTAATTCAAACATATCAATCAGTTCATCGATCTCTTTAAAATCGATATGTTTCCCAAACCGTTTTTTGGTTAGGTCAATTTCTACATCCAATTGATCATCCTTTTCTTTCGTTTCGAGTCCATCTACACAAGAATAGATTTCGATGGTTTCTCCTTTTGACAGCAGTTTTTCAATGAATTGAAAAAGCGGACGAAGAGAATGAATGATGTCTAACTCATAAACAAAAGGATGCGTGAATTTGTCTCTTACCGCTTCATAGACGGGATCTATATAAGCAATGTGAATGCCAGCGAAGTCCTCTTCTGTTTCGAATACTTCTATCAAAGGCTTATCTTTGTGATGGGTTTTGGGCTTTTTTTGTTTTTTATCAAACGCTCTGATATTGAGTTCAGAGAACGGTTTATAGGTAGGATTTTGACCAAAGGTACCAAGTGGCAGTTCTTTGTTTGATCCAATATAGTGATGTAATGTCATGGGCTGGCCCCTTTTTTTACATGATTTCTCGTTCGTGTTAATCTTCTTTTTATCAATAAATGGTGATATGTGCAATTATTTTCATATAAGTTCTCTACAAAAGAGAATGCAAGTCGTTTGACTAAATACCTATTAGGGTATACTATCTGTTCATAGAAAGAATAGAAAGGAGTGCTTGTGGTTGGAATATAATCAACAGATGAAGAACCGTCTTCGCCGCATTGAAGGCCAGATTAAAGGGGTTTTAGCAATGATGGAGCAGGGAAAGGATTGCCGCGAGGTGGTGACGCAGCTGTCTGCATCACGCAATGCCATTGATCGGGCAATGGGTGTGATTGTGAGTACAAATCTTGAGCAATGTGTCCGCGAAAGTCTTGAAAAAGGCAAGGATACGGAGGGTCTTGTGAAAGAAGCGGTTGAGCTATTGGTGAAAAGCCGGTAAGAAATTCATCAGCCTTTGGAGGTTGACGGATTTTTTTACTTGTTATAATATACCCTTACCGGTATGTGTATATATTTTTTGTTTTATATATACCCCCGAGGGTAATTAAAAAAGGAGGAGCAGAATGGAAGAACAGAAAAAACGCACGACGATTGTGCTATTTAGTGGAGACTATGATAAAGCGATGGCGGCTTACATTATTGCTAATGGTGCAGCGGCCTATGATCATGAGGTGACGATTTTTCATACGTTTTGGGGGTTGAATGCTTTGCGCAAGGATGAGATGGTGCCAATGAAAAAAGGTTTTTTAGAAAAAATGTTTGGCAAGATGATGCCACGCGGGGCTGATCGAATGGGCATTTCAAAGATGAATTTTGCTGGAATGGGCCCAAAGATGATTAAGCACGTCATCAAGAAGCACAATGCGATGACCTTGCCGCAGCTCATAGATATGGCGAAAGAGCAGGAGATTAACCTCGTGGCATGTACAATGACGATGGACCTTTTAGGGCTGCAGGAGAAAGAATTATTAGATGATATTCAATATGCTGGTGTGGCGGCGTATTTAGCAGAGGCTGAAATTGGGAATGTGAATTTATTTATCTAGTGAGGTGTTAACACATGATTCAAACACTTTTGATCATCATCGTCATTGGTTTGCTGGTGAGCCGTTTTCTTCCTGTAAAGGGTGTAAAACAAATTGATGCAGCCGATATGAAACCTCAATTACGTAGACAGCATCAACAACTGATTGACGTTCGGTCTCCTGTAGAATTTCAAACAAACCATATTAAAGGATTTCGCAACATCCCATTACCTCAGCTAAAAGAACGAGCAAATCAGCTTGCGAAAGACAAAGAGGTCTATGTGATATGCCAAAGCGGGATGAGAAGTATGCAGGCAGCTAAAATATTGAAGAAGCAAGGATTTACACAAATTACGAATATCAAGGGTGGCATGAATGCTTGGCATTAAGTATGTATAAAATATACCCCCACCCCTATATGAAGGAGGACATCACGTGCAGCAACCAACTGTCATTTTAGATGCAAAAGGATTGGCATGTCCGATGCCGATTGTGAAAACAAAAAAACAAATGAATGAGCTATTACCAGGAGACGTGCTTGAGGTGCAAGCTACCGATAAAGGATCAGCAGCGGATCTAGCGGCATGGTCAAAAAGTGCCGGCCACGAATTTTTAGGAACAAAAGTAGAAGGACAGGTGCTTCATCATTTGATACGTAAGGGTGGAGTACAAGAGAAAGAAGGGGAGTCAATGATTTCGGAAATGTCTTTGAATACGTTCCAACAGAAGGTAAAAGAAGATCAATCTTTGTTTATTTTAGATGTACGGGAACTGGATGAATACGAGGCGGGTCATATTCCAGGAGCTGTTCACATCCCTCTTGGAGAAGTCGAACACCGTGCAGAAGAATTGAGTCAGGATACGCTTATTTACCTCATCTGTCATTCAGGCAGAAGAAGTGAATTAGCCGCGCAAAAGTTAAAAGAAAAAGGATTTCAACAATTAGTGAATATAGTGCCAGGCATGAACAGCTGGACAGGAGAGATTGAAAAATAGGAGCTGAATGAATCATGACTGTAAGAGCAATGACAGCAGAACAGTTAACTAAAAAAATCATCAACAAAGAGCCTCTCTTTTTGTTAGATGTACGAAACGAATCAGATGTGCAGGACTGGAAGATTGAAGGAAAAACCGTTGATTATATCAATGTGCCTTACTTTGAGCTTCTCGATGGCGTAGAGGATATGATCGAGAAAGTACCAACAGACCGTGAAGTGCTCGTTGTGTGTGCCAAAGAGGGCTCCTCTATTATGGTGGCGGAGATGCTGGCAGAGACGGGCAGAACGGTCAGTTATTTACAAGGTGGTATGAAGGCATGGAGTGAGCATGTCGAGCCAGTGAAGATCGGTGATTTAAGCGGCGGCGGAGAGTTGTATCAATTTGTACGAATGGGTA
The DNA here is from genome assembly GCF_036884855.1 of Bacillus sp. MAG717A. Classification (NCBI taxonomy): domain Bacteria; kingdom Bacillati; phylum Bacillota; class Bacilli; order Caryophanales; family Bacillaceae; genus Bacillus; species Bacillus sp. MAG717A. Next base: position 1,217,552 of record NZ_CP145733.1, on the reverse strand, counting down.
AGGGATGTCTATCCTATATGATCATGTCAAATGGAGAAGCTGCGGTTGTGGATGCAGCTAGAATGACGGAGGTCTATATCAATTTTGCGAAAAAGCATGATGTCTCTGTGACGCATGTGTTGGATACTCACCTTCACGCAGATCATATTTCTGGTGGGAAAAAGCTGGCTGATCAGACAGGAGCTGCTTACTGGCTGCCGCCAAAAGATGCAGAAGAGGTAACCTTTGAATATGAACGTCTTGAAGAAGGACAGCGGATAACGATTGGAACAGCTTCCATCGACATTCAACCCATTTATTCCCCGGGACATACGATCGGTTCAACATCTTTTATCGTAGACAATCAATTTCTTCTTTCAGGTGATATTCTGTTCGTTGATTCCATCGGAAGACCTGATCTCGCTGGACTGGCGGAGGACTGGGTAGGTGATTTGAGAGAAACACTTTATGACCGATATATGGCGCTTTCGAAAGAATTCATTGTTTTACCTGCGCATTTCATGATCATGGAAGAAGTGAATGAAGACGGAAGTGTTTGGAAGGAACTTGGCGTTCTATTTGAAGAAAATCATGGACTGAACATTGAAGATGAAGATGTATTTAGACAAATGGTCACGAAGAATCTTCCTGCACAGCCAAACGCCTATCAAGACATTCGGTATACCAATATGGGGAAATTGACTCCAGACGATGAAGAGCAGCGGGAAATGGAAATTGGTCCAAACCGTTGTGCGATTCGGTAATGTTCAATAAAATAAGAAAAGAGGAACGATCAAATGACATCTGATCAACTATTAGACGTAACAGGGCTTGCATGCCCAATGCCCATTATTCGAACGAAGAAAAAAATGAACGACTTGGCGGAAGGTCAAGTTTTAGAAATACATGCAACAGATAAAGGGGCTAAAGCTGACTTGGCCGCATGGGCGAAGTCAAGCGGACATGAATTGATCACGCAGACAGAAGAAGGTCACGTGCTGAAGTTCTGGGTGAGAAAAGGGTCCTGAAGGATATAGGGGTATCTGATGAAGATCCCCTTTTCCTTTTGCAAAGGAGGAGACCAGCGTGGATTTAGCGTTTTTGATGACACTTTTTATTATCGGACTTATTGGTTCCTTCTTATCAGGAATGGTCGGAATTGGAGGATCTGTGATCAACTATCCTATGCTGCTTTATATCCCGCCTCTTGTGGGTGTGATGGCATTATCAGCGCACGAGGTATCAGGGATTGGCGCCATTCAAGTGCTCTTTTCGACACTCGGCGGCGTACTGGCGTATCGGAAAAGCGGATATTTACATCGCTCGTTGATTTTATATATGGGGAGCAGTATATTGGCGGGCAGCTTAATAGGCAGTTATGTGTCACATTTTATGCCAGAGAACGGAATGAATCTCGTCTATGGATTGCTCGCTATTGTGGCAGTTATCCTTATGCTGATTCCGAAAAAAGGGCAGCTTGCAGAGGCAGAGAGTGAAGTGACTTTTCATAAAGGGCTGGCATCAGTTATTGCCTTTGTGATTGGCAGTGTTTCCGGGGTATTAGGTGCAGGCGGTGCATTTATTTTAGTGCCTGTGATGCTGTCTATTTTAAAAATTCCTGTACGGATGACGATTGCGTCGTCACTTGCGATTACGTTTCTGTCTGCCATAGGCGCATCGACTGGAAAGATCCTGACGGGTCAAGTTATGCTTCTTCCTGCTGTTGTACTCATGGTGGCAAGTTTGGCAGGTGCCCCGATTGGTGCTAAGGTCGGTCAGAAAATCAATGCCGTCTATTTACAATGGGCACTTGCTGTAATGATTACAGCGACAGCGGTCAAAATTTGGCTGGATATTTTATGAAGGAAAGACCAACAGAGCAAACGTGTTGGTCTTTTTTATTTGACGTCATCGTGCTCGATATACGTTTCTAGTGCGGGGTGGTACTCTTTTTGATAATGAAGGTTGGGACATGTTTTCACGACTTTGCCTTGCAGGGCATTGGACTTTGAGACTTCTAATGCTGTTCTACATTTAGGGCAGCGTTCGGCAAAGAATGAGGGCCAGCGTTTCATGTATCACCACTCCAGTTAAAGTCTTAAAAACCGATTATATTAATATGAATTATAGGGGATCATGCAGGTCAGGTCAATGGGTGTTTGGGTCTTTTTAACAAAAAAAGAAGCATCATGAGAGATGCTTCTTTATCGTTCATATTCTTAATAGGCTTTCGCCCAGAACACCATATCAGATGCAGGCTTTCCGCAGCAGACACATGTCTCAGAAATGGTTTCCTGTTCGAATGGGATACAGCGTGAAGTCGCCCCTGTTCTTTCTTTAATGTCGTTTTCACAGGCTTCGTCACCACACCACATGGCTTTAATCAATCGGTTTTCTTTCGCAAGAATTTGCTCGATGTCTTCGATTGTGAGGGCTTGTGATGTTTTTTCATGTAATCGTTCCTTCGCCTTTTCGTACATAGTCCGCTGGATGTCTTCAAGCATTGCTGTGATGGTTTGTTCAAGTGCATCTAACGTGACGGCTTGCTTTTCACCAGTGTCTCGTCGTGCGAGCATCACCTGTCCTTTTTCGATGTCCTTTGGTCCTACTTCTACACGTAGCGGAATACCCTGCATTTCACACTCGTTGAATTTCCAGCCTGGCTGTTTATCGCTTGCGTCAATGTCAGCACGTGCGATGCGGGCGAGGCGATCTTTCAATTCGTAGGCATGATCCAGCACACCTTCTTTATGAGAAGCGATTGGCACGATACGCACTTGGGTTGGCGCAATATTTGGCGGGAGGACAAGGCCTCTGTCATCGCCATGTACCATGATCATGGCGCCGATGATTCTTGTTGTGAAGCCCCATGAAGTCTGCTGGACATGCTCTAGTTTTCCTTCACGGTTTAAGAATTCGATGCCAAATGCTTTGGCAAATCCGTTCCCGAAGAAATGAGAAGTGGCAGTTTGGAGCGCTTTTCCATCATGCATCAAGCTTTCGACCGTATAGGTGAAGCGGGCGCCGGCGAATTTTTCCTTCTCTGTTTTTCTCCCTTTAATGACAGGAATGGCAAGGAGATCTTCGCAAAGAGAAGCGTAAGTGTGAAGCATTCTTTCTGTTTCTTCAATCGCTTCTTGCTCAGTCTCATGGCACGTGTGCCCTTCCTGCCATAGGAATTCAAGGGTTCTGAGGAAGGGACGTGTTGTCTTTTCCCAGCGGACGACATTGGCCCATTGGTTATATAGCTTTGGTAAATCGCGGTAGGAATGAATAATGTTTTTGTAATGCTCAGCGAACAGCACTTCAGAGGTTGGTCTGACGCAGAGCCTTTCTTGTAATTCGGATTCACCGCCATGTGTGACCCACGCCACTTCAGGAGCAAAGCCTTCGATATGATCCTTTTCCTGCTGTAGCAGACTCTCTGGGATAAAGAGCGGCATATAGACATTCTCATGACCCGTCTCTTTAATCTGGCGGTCAAGTTCGTCGCGAATATTCTCCCAGATTTTAAAGCCGTACGGCTGAATGATCATACTGCCTCTCACGCTTGAATAATCGACGAGCCGCGCCTTTGTGACAACATCTGTATACCACTGGGCAAAGTCGTCTTCCATGCTTGTAATTTTCTCAACAAATTGTTTCTTTGACATTGCAGGTTCCTCCTTTTTAAAAAACAAAAAAGCTGTACTTTAAGTTAGGGACCATTCCTGGTGGTACCACCCTAATTTAAAGCACAGCTTTACACTCAATCATGATAACGGTATGAACCGCTGTATGAAACAGAACTAAATCGGCAGGTTCACTTGAAGATGTCAGTAGGAACTTCTCAGCACCGTTCCTTCTCTGTTAAAGATCGATTCAAGCTACTATTCCAGATCTACGTTGATCCTGTTCGTTGATTTTTCATCAGTTTACCTGTAAATGGAGGAGAAAGCAAGTTGTTCTGATTCCCTTTACAGCGCCTTTTGCTTTAGGATTGGAATGGCAGTATTTTTCTATTTTTACAGCTTGCGAGTTATGAAAGGCTATGCTAATATATTTGAAGAAAAAAATAGACTTGTATAACCTCAATAATATGGTTTGAGGGTTTCTACCAGGATCCGATAAATCCTGATTACAAAAGCGCGCTTTCCTTTTTTGTAATCAGGGTTTTTTTGTTTGTCTGCACCCTGTATCAAAGTGAAAGCGATGATATACAGAAGGGATGTTAGACATGAACTGGAGAGTATATTTATTAGCCGTTTCTACTTTTGCGGTTGGATTAGTTGAGCTTGTGGTCGGGGGCATTCTGCCAAGCCTTGCAGAGGATTTGAATGTGTCTCTGGCAACAGCGGGGCAGCTCATTACGGTATTTGCGATTGTGTATGCCATTTCAGCACCCGTGCTGCTGACTGCGACAGCCAAAATCGAACGAAAGCGTCTTTATTTAATCGCGTTATTGGTGTTTACATTAGGAAATGTGTTCACTTATTTTAGTTCGACCTTTGCCCTTGTGATGATTTCAAGGGTATTGATCGCAATGAGCACAGCGCTTGTGGTGGTGTTATCTTTGACGATCACTGCCAAATTAGTGGAACCAGCGCATCGTGCGAAGGCTTTAGGGCTGATTTTTATAGGAATTAGTTCTTCACTTGTTCTCGGTGTACCGATCGGTATTTTTATTACTGAGAGCTTTGGCTGGAGAGTGATGTTTTTAGGAATCAGTATTCTTTCTGCCATATCGATGGTGCTGATCTATTTTCTATTGGAAAAAATGCCTGTTGAAAAAGTGACGCCTCTTAGAGAGCAGATTCGCTCTTTAGGGCATCCGAAAATTTTTAGTGCACACCTGATTAGTTTGTTTATGCTTGCAGGGCATTATATGCTTTATTCTTATTTCACGCCATTTCTGATGGAAGTTCTGCATATGACCCCGTTTTGGATTAGTATTTGTTATTTGATCTTCGGGCTTGCGTCTATAGGCGGGAATGGGTTTGGCGGCTGGCTGAGTGACAGACTGGGTTCAGGGAAAGCCATTTTACTTGTGACAATAGCGTTTGCGGTTGTCATGTTTACCATTCCTTATACAGCGGGTGTGTTCGCGCTCTTTATGGTGATGGTTGTCCTTTGGGGTGCGCTCAGCTGGGCATTGACGCCTGCTTTGCAGAGCTATTTGATTCAAACAGATCCGGTCACGTCGGATATTCAGCAGAGCTTAAATACATCGGCCTTGCAAATCGGCATTTCGATTGGATCAGCGGTTGGCGGAGTCATGTTTACGATGACCGGTTCATCTGTTGATCTGGCTAAATTCGGTGCTGTGTTTGTACTGATTGCCTTTAGCTGTGCGGTGATTTCGCTTAAGAGACCGCCGCTTTATATGGATCGTCAGCATCATGCTGAATAGAAGACAAAGGGCTAAAATCAAGATCATTTTAGCCCTTTGTCAACAATCTATTGCTGCCTAAAGATAGGCAGCTTTTTTATGTTCATTTCAAATTCAAAATACCATTCTATTCAAAAACGGCCATTTCGCTGATTGGTTGGAAGCCGGCACGTTGGTAAATATTTTTGCCGTCCGCTGATGCTTGTAAGATGACACACTTTTGTTTATTCTCTGTCTGGGTTAGAAGGTAATGAAACATGTCACTGCCAAGTCCTTTTCCGCGGTGTTCTGCCCTTGTTATGACATCATAAATACCGTAGCTGTCGTTTGTCTCGAATAATAAGCCTGTTGTGACCGGCTTATGGTGTTCATACCCCACGAACATGCGGGCTTTTGAGTGTAATGCTTCAATCGAAAAACGCTGGAAATAAACTTCTAAGGCGGCGGCCTCAGCAGACCCTTTAAATAGTTCAATAAAGATATGTTTGTAATCAAAGAGTGTCTGCTCATCAAGTACTTCCTTGATTGTAAGTGATGAGGATATGACTGGATCAATATCACCTGTATGCTCAAGCATCATGATGGTATTGCGTTCGACCTCTTGAAGCTGATATTCCTTCAATAAGTCAGCCCAATCAGGATGGAGTAAATGATGATCGATCCATGTGCTGAAGATGAGTTTCTGTGACCGCATGTGTTCAATGGCTGCTTTCACTTTTTTCGGATCTTGGATTTGAGCTGATGTCGGTAAGAGCAAATTGAACGTGTCAGTCGAAATATGAGTATTGGATAGAACGAAATCGTCAGTTGCGAGAAAGGTTCCGTTCACAGCAGAAGAAAACAGGTGTATCTTTTCTTCTAATTGGCGAACGGCCATTTGTTGTTCGCGTTTCATTTAGCTCACCTTTTTCAGTATGATAAATTGGATGACATCCCCATGATTATAGCATGTGACAGGATGAGTGGAATCTAGTAAAAAAGTACATATGCAATTTTCAGGTCTGTTGACCTATTATTTTACTCACGTCGACATTTCTTTTGACTCCTTTCTTAATTATTAGTACCATTTTATTAACCAGTTAAGAGTGGAGGTTCAGATGGAAACAAAAGAACAGATTGTATTAAAAGCGATTCAAGATCTGATTATGCATAGGGAAAAGAGACGGAATGATCCAACAGATCCACTGATTACCACGACTGATACACTCAAACAAGAATGGACACTCACACAGCTTCACATTTTATCAATGATTCAAGCCAATCCAAACGAATCAAATAATAGATTTCTATCTCAACAACTGAAACTATCAAAGCCAGCTATTACAAAGGCCGTGAAAAAACTAATTGAAAAAGGCATGGTGGACTATTGCCACCGGCAAGGGGATAAGAAATCTGTCTATTATTCTTTGACAGAGGAAGGCCAGCAATTGGCTGCGCTGCATGATGAACTACATGATAAAGCAGTCACGTCCTATTTAGAATTTCTCCACCAATTTCATGAGGATGAATTACAAATCATTGAGCGCTTCTTAAAGGCTTGGAAAGAAAAGATATAGATAAAAAAACCGAAACCATCGCACAAAAGAAGATGATGGTTTCGGTTTTTTTATGGTAAAATTAACATATATTAACGTTGTTCTTAGCCGTGATGAAAGGGAGGGAGCTTCACTGGAGAAAGAAATGATAGAAAATTATAAAAAATACGCATTCATCATGCCATTCGTGGGATTGTTTGTCAGCTTGCTATTATTTGTTTACTTTTTTGGCATCACAGGAGTTGAAGGATCAATTTGGGCTGCTGCTTTGTATTGTGCTCTGCCCTTTTTGGTGAATACGATATGTTTCTTGCCTGTATGTATTTATTTTAAAGTCAGCAAAAAAAGTGAGGAACATACATGATTGTCGTCAGTGCTTGTCTTGCTGGGATGAAGGTTCGTTATAATGGCAGCCATCGATTAGATCAGCGTATTGAGGAGCTTGTTCAAGAGGGAAAGGCAGTCACAGTTTGCCCTGAGCTGCTTGGCGGCTTCTCCACGCCAAGACCTCCCGCGGAAATCATTGGCGGAGACGGATATGATGTATTACAGGGCCTCGCCTCCGTGATTGATGTGCATGGAACTGATGTCACAGAGATGTATGTAAAAGGTGCGACGGCCACGCTGGAACAGGTTCAGTCTCTGAAAGCGACAGCGGTAGTGTTAAAAGAGTACAGCCCTTCCTGCGGCAGCCGGATGATTTATCGCGGAGATTTTAACGGCAGGACAAAAGCTGGTGATGGTGTGACATCCGCCTTGCTTAAACAGCACGGAATTCAGGTATTCTCTGAGGAGGATGATTGGATTTCGCTGTTTTAATAGGTGTGGTGTGAATAGAAGGAGGAGTTAGGTTGAAAAAGTGGATAATTGGTTTAGTCGTCATTATTTTATTAGGAATTGGTCTTTATTTTATAATCAATGCAAAAACATACTCTTTTGATGATGTGGCCTCAATTGATCATAACAAGGTGACTTCGATTCAAATTGAGCATGATAATGAGCGTGTTATGGTGGAAAAGAAAGCGGATATTCAAAAGTTACTCAAGGAATTTTCGGGTATGAAATTAAAGAAGGTAAATGACTCTAAAAAAGACACAAAAGAGTCTTATTGGATCAGGGTGTTAGAGGATGGCAAAGTGATATACGGATTCATCTTTTACGATCAAGCTTATTTAGAAACATATGATGGTTCTAAAACAAAAAATCGGATCAGCGAATATCAAATCGTTGACGCCAATCAAGTTGATATGGGAAAATATATCAAATAACTCAGTCAGAATGTCATGCATGATCAATAGAAAATTCGGGTATAGTGCTTGGTAAGTAAAAAGGAAGCGGAGGTTTGTTTGATGAGTGGATTAACAGATACAGTCACATTAGCAAATGGAGTAAAAATGCCGAAGCTAGGCTTTGGTGTATGGCAGGTAAAAGATGGAGATGAGGCTGTAAATGCAGTCAAAGACGCTCTTGAAGCGGGCTACCGCAGCATTGATACAGCAGCAGCCTATCAAAATGAAGAAGGGGTAGGCAAAGCCATTCAGCAATCAGGCCTCTCTCGCGATGATCTATTCATTACGACAAAGGTCTGGAATAATGATCAAGGCTATGAATCAACACTCGAAGCCTTTGAAACAAGTATGAACAAGCTGGGGCTAGATGTATTAGACCTTTATTTAATTCATTGGCCTGTTGAAGGCAAATATAAAGAAACATGGAAAGCGCTAGAAAAACTATATAAGGATGGACGCGTTCGAGCGATCGGAGTGTGTAATTTCCATCAGCATCATTTAGAGGATTTATTGGAAGAGGCTGAAGTTGTGCCAATGATGAATCAAATCGAGCTGCATCCGAAGCTGACGCAGGAGCCTTTACGAGACTACTGCAAATCGAAAGGAATTCATGTAGAGGCGTGGTCACCATTAGGAAGCGGGAAGCTTCTAAACCATCCTGTTCTTCAGGATATCGCGAAAAAACATGATAAGTCAGTAGCGCAAGTGATTCTTCGCTGGGACTTGCAGCATGGCATTATCACCATTCCAAAATCTGTGACGAAGAGTCGAATCATCGAAAACACACAAGTCTTCGATTTCGAGCTGTCCACACATGAGATGGGTGTCATTGATCAGCTCAATGAAGATGAGCGCACAGGTCCAGATCCAGATAACTTTAATTTTTAATCGAAAGAAAAGCACAGGTACGATGCCTGTGCTTTTTTATTTGCCTTCATGTGTAGATATTTTTTGAGGTTGAAAGGTCTCAATGATTTGAATGGCGTCGATAATCTTTTCTTTATCATAGTCTCCAATCAAACAAAAGGTTTCATCTTTACGTGCAGCATGGTTTGCCACTGTAAGTGCCGCCTCGTCCAGCTGAGTTGTAATACCAAGATCGCGCATATTTTTAGGTAATCCAAGTGTTTGGTAGAGTTCAAGTAATTCCTCTACCTCGGACATTCGGTTTTCTGCGGCAAGCTGGACAAGGATGCCATAAGCCACTTTTTGTCCATGTAACATATGATGCGTTTCTTCAATAAATGTCAATCCATTATGAACGGCATGGGCTCCTGCCATTCTTCCATAACGTCCCCCATAGCCTCCGACTGTTCCGGCTAACGTAATAATCGTATCTGTTACATCTGCAAATGCTTGTGAAAGCTGACCTGTTTTTAAGCTGTTCACCGCTTCTTCACTATGAGAAAGAAGAATGTCTCGAACATATACCGCCTGCTTTAATGCAGCATGCACCATGAGCGGCAAGGCGCATTTTGTGTTACGAATAATCGCTTCCGCTTCATACCATTTTGCCAGCGTATCACCAATTCCGCTTTGAAGGTAGGAAAGAGGAGAGGAAAGCAAAAAAGTATGATCAATTACGGTGAGGTAGCTGGATCGTTTATGATAATCGACTCTCATGAAATTACCCTTTTCATCATAAATGACGCTGAGTGGTGTAGAGGCAGCACAGGTGCCGGGAATCGTTGGTACCATGATAACTTCGATTTGAAGAGCGTCTGCAACTGATTTTGCGGTATCTAAAATCGTTCCGCCTCCGATGCCAATAATCACATCTGACCCGTTAAGCTCTTTTGCGATCCGTGTGACCGCATTGGGTGAACTGTATCCTTTGTGCTGAATAACAGGCCACTCAGGCGGCAGCTTTGTATAGTGTGAAAAAGCTTTGTAAGAATCATATCCTGTCACCACAGCAGGTGACTGAAAAGCAGAAACAAGAGAATCTAGTTCATGATATATTCCCTTTTGAGAAATAAATTGGTTAGGACCGCTTCTGACAATATTTTCTGGCTGGATCATGGATCATTGCTCCTTTACAACATCATAACATTCATAAATCATCTCATTTTACAGAAAGTTCTGTCAAACAATCGAATATATGAGAAGAAAGGACCTTCCGTTTTATGGAATTAAGCCGCCGACATTGCCTTTAGGTATGTATTTCCTGTATGATAAAGAATGGTATGTTTTGATTAAATTTAAGAGGTGTTTATATAGATGGAAAAACAATATCGCGTTTTACTTTACTATCAATATGTCCCCATTGAGGATCCAGAGACGTTTACAGCTGAGCATTTAGCATTCTGTAAGGAGCTTGGTTTGTTAGGCCGTATCCTCGTATCAGCAGAAGGCTTGAACGGAACGGTTTCTGGAACCATTGAGCAAACGGACAAGTACATGCAAGCGTTAAAAGAAGATCCGCGCTTTGCGTCTATGCCGATCAAAATTGACGAAGCAGACGGTCATGCGTTTAAGAAAATGCACGTCCGCCATCGGAAGGAACTAGTGAACCTTAGCCTTGAGGATGATGTGAATCCGTTAGAATTAACGGGGAAACATCTTAGCCCGGTCGAATTTTACGAGCAAATGCAATCACCTGATACTGTTGTGATTGATGCACGTAATGATTACGAGTTTGATGTGGGTCACTTCAGAGGGGCAGTCCGTCCTGATATTGAGACATTCCGTGAATTACCTGAGTGGATTCGTGACAATAAAGAGATTCTTGAAGGGAAAAAAATCCTGACTTATTGCACGGGCGGCGTACGCTGTGAGAAATTCTCAGGCTGGTTAAAGCGTGAAGGCTTTGAAGATGTCTCTCAGCTTGACGGTGGAATTGTCACTTACGGAAAAGACCCAGAAGTACAAGGGAAGCTATGGGACGGTCAATGCTATGTGTTTGATAATCGCTTAACAGTACCAGTGAATCAAACAGAGCATGTGGTTGTCGGAAAAGATTTCTTCACTGGTGAGCCTTGTGAGCGTTATGTGAACTGTGCGAACCCTGCATGTAACCGCAAGATGATTGCCACTGAAGAGAGTGAGCATAAGTATATGCGCAGTTGCAGTCATGAATGCCGCACAAGCGAACGGAACCTGTATGTGAAACAGCACAATTTATCTGAAGAGGAAGTTCAAGAAAGACTAGCTGTCATTGAAAAAGAACAAGCGATTTCACAAGGATAGAGGGAACCCCCTTTATCCTTTTTTCTATACATGGCAAGGTTTTAAAAGGGAGAGGAAGTCATTTCCTCTATCTTTTTTGTTTTGTTTTTTTCAAAATAAGGGTAAAGGTAGTTATTCAGTCTAATAGATTGAACAGTTGAAAAAGCGCTTTCTTTTGAAATAAGCACGTTCGACTATTTCAGAAAATGAAGAATTGAGAGATAATATAGCAGGCGAAAAAATGAACAAGGGTAAAGGTTCATTATAAGAAATATTTGCTAGTAAAATGAAAGGTGAGCTGCTTTGAAAGAGAGATGCTTGCTTGACACATGCTCTGTATTTTAATCGAAAGGTGTTATGAACATGAATCATTTGCATCGTAGGATGGGAACTTTCGCTTTAATGATGGTAGGTCTTGGCTCAATCATTGGTTCAGGATGGCTCTTCGGTGCTTGGCGTGCGGCTCAAATCGCCGGCCCTGCTGCTATTTTATCCTGGCTGATTGGGATGGTTGTGATTTTATTTATCGCTTTGTCTTATAGTGAACTCGGATCGATGTTTCCAGAGGCAGGCGGAATGGTGAAATATACGCAATATTCACACGGATCTTTTATTGGGTTTATTGCAGCTTGGGCGAACTGGATCGCCATTGTTTCTGTCATTCCTGTTGAGGCGGTTGCTTCTGTCCAGTACATGAGCTCGTGGCCTTGGGAGTGGGCAAAGTGGACAACTCATTTGGTTACAAAAGGGGTGTTAACGACAGAAGGGCTCATGGTTGCCAGTGTGCTTCTTGTGATTTACTTTCTGCTGAATTATTGGACAGTTGGGTTATTTTCAAAAGCGAATACATTCATTACCGTGTTTAAAATTGTCATTCCAGGATTAACAATTGGTGCGCTCTTATTCGTAGGTTTTCATAGTGAGAATTTTACTTCTGGAACAAGTATTGCTCCTAACGGCTGGGCGAGTGTGCTGACGGCTGTTGCAACATCAGGGATTGTGTTTGCCTTTAATGGCTTCCAAAGCCCGATTAATATGGCTGGTGAGGCAAAAAATCCAGGCCGGTCGATTCCAATTGCTATTGTCGGATCAATTTTTATTGCAACTGTGATTTATGTCCTTTTACAAGTTGCCTTTATCGGTGCTGTTGATCCATCTATGATTGTGAACGGATGGGGTCATTTGAATTTCAACTCGCCATTTGCGGACCTTGCCATTGCGCTTGGGATTAACTGGCTTGTTCTGATTTTATATGCGGATGCATTTGTGTCACCTTCTGGTACAGGCATTACGTATACCGCAACGACGTCTCGTATGATTTATGGAATGGAAAAAAACAAATACATGCCAAGTGTGCTTGGCCGTCTGCACCCTATTTACGGCGTGCCTCGTCCAGCAATGTTTTTTAACTTAGCCGTATCGTTTATTTTTCTGTTTTTATTTAGAGGCTGGGGTGTGCTTGCTGAAATTATCTCTGTCGCAACACTCATTTCGTATCTGACTGGACCAGTGACCGTCATGACGCTGAGAAAGACAGGGACAGATTTATATCGACCGCTTCGAATAAAAGGACTCAGCATCATTGCTCCTCTCGGTTTTGTCTTTGCCTCATTGACGCTGTATTGGGCAAGATGGCCGTTAACAGGTCAGGTGCTGTTCATTATTCTCATCGGTCTCCCTATCTATTTTTACTATCAAGCAAAAGCGAAGTGGAAAGGCTTCGGCCGCAACTTTAAAGCGGGAGCTTGGATGGTTGTGTACCTGCTTGTGATGATGACGATTTCCTGCCTTGGCAGTGACAAATTCGGGGGCTATAACGTCATTCATTATGGGTGGGACATGGCACTGATTACAGTGGTTGCTCTGCTATTTTATATGTGGGCACTCAAAAGTGGATATGAAACAGAGTTTTTAGAGGATGCGAAAAAAATTAATGATGAGCTGCGTGCTTCTCAGAAAGAAGCTGCGGCAACCAAAGAATAAAGAAACGGCTGCCTGAACATTGCGGGCAGCCGTTTTTATTTGGATGAATGATGCATCACATGCTGCTTCAGCCAAGTGGTGACGCCGCGCAAAACGGCAGCTGTGACAAGTGAAATGAGCACATATCTCCAAAGTTGACCTAAGCCTTGTCCACTCAGCCAGAACACGATGCCTAGAATGATGAGGGTGAACATAAGCAAGAATAAAAATGATGCAGACCAGAAAAAAGCCTTCATAGAAGGTCACCTCCTCTGGAGTAATGTATGCATGCTGATGCACGATCAGACCAGTAATGATGAGGTAGAATAATTTATGAATTATATTGCAAAAGTCAGATAAAAACACCAAGTGATTTGACAGTTGTGTTAAGATGAGAGCATATTTTGAGTAAAGTTGTTGGTGATAGACGGAGGTGTTTGGAAATGCAGATTCAAAAGGTTCTAAACAATAATGTCATTAGTGTCATAGACGAACAAGGAAAAGAAATCGTCGTCATGGGAAGAGGCATCGCTTTCCAGCGACGTCCCGGGGACCCGGTGGATGAAGCGTTAATTGATAAAGTCTTCCGCCTAGAGGATCATTCCGTTCACGAGCGGATGAAAATGCTGCTTCAAGAGGTTCCGTATGATGTGGTCAAGGTGACCGAGGAAATGATCCAATATGCACATACAAAGCTGAACCGAAGATTAAACGAAAGTCTGCATGTATCGCTGGCAGACCATATTCATTACGCCATTGAACGGCTAAAGAAAAATCATCTGATTGAGAATTCGCTTATTTGGGAGATTAAACGCTTATACAAAGATGAATTTCTCGTGGCAAAGGACTGTCTTGAAATGATTGAAGAGCGTCTTCATATTGAACTGCCTGAGGATGAAGCAGGCTTTATTGCCATGCATATCATTAACGCAGAGCTCAATGAGGATATGAATACGACCGTTAATATCACAAAGGAAGTCAATGCCATTCTCACCATTGTGAAATATCATCTCAACATGGAATTTGATGAGGACTCACTCAACTTTTATCGTTTTCTCACGCATTTACGCTTTTTCGTCCAGCGGCTGATTAACGAAACACTGCTTGTCAGCGAAGATCAGGACTTATATCAGCTGATTAAAGTGAAATATCCGAAAGCATACGATTGCGCAAAGAAAATTGCAGAATATGTCTATCAAACCTATCACCGAGATCTCACATCAGAGGAGATGCTGTATCTATCAATTCATTTGAATCGACTGATCAAACGAGAAAAATAAGGATAGATTTTAAAAGAAAGCGTTGACATGAGAAAAGGTGAGTGGTACTATTTGCTCATAAACATAAAAGAATACGGTTTCACAATGATCGTCTTAGAGGATTGTGACTGTTCGGCAGGCAAAACCTAAACGTTCACTAAAAAAGCGCAACAGCAAGCTGCGACTATTTTTGGTGCCCGTTTAGGTTTTTATTTTGCCCAAAAACGTATTTTTTTCAAAAAAAGGGGGTTTGTGTATGAGTCATCGTCAATTAGCAGAAGACATTATCAAACATATTGGCACAGAGAAAAACGTTCATTCATTGGTGCATTGCGCCACAAGACTTCGCTTCACTTTAAATGATAGATCAAAAGCAGATAAAGCGGCCATTGAAAAGTTAAATGGTGTCGTCACAGTCATGGAAAGCGGCGGCCAATTTCAAGTGGTCATTGGCAATACCGTACCAGAGGTTTATCGTGAAATTGGAGAGTTTACGAATCTATTAGAGGATTCCTCTGCTTCATCTGCAAAATCAGGTGAAGAGAGCACAAGCCTTTTCGGAAAATTCGTCGACATTGTATCGGGGATTTTCACACCACTTCTCGGTGTCATGGCGGGTGCAGGTATTTTAAAAGGTCTATTAGGCATTTGTATCAATGCGAAATGGTTATCTCCTGAAGATACGTCATATCAAATTTTATTTGCTGCGTCTGACAGCTTGTTCTACTTCCTGCCATTATTGCTCGCATTCACTTCTGCCAGAAAGTTTAAAGCGAATCCATTTGTCGCTGTGACGATTGCAGGTGCACTGATTTACCCAACTATTCAAGAATTGTCAAAAGGCGGCGGAGATGTGACCTTCTTCGGAATTCCAGTCGTCTTAATGTCTTATACATCTACGGTCATCCCAATCATTTTGGCAGTGTTTGTCATGGGATATATCGAACGTTTCTTTAACAAAGTCATTCATGAAAGTGTCAAAAACTTTATTACACCACTCATTTTACTTGTGACGGTTGTTCCGCTGACACTCATCGTATTTGGACCATTTGGTGTGTATGCAGGGAATGGCATTGCAGCTGTTTTGCTGAAAGTATTCTCCTTTAGTCCTACACTTGCAGGTGCTTTAATTGCGATGGCTTGGCAGATTCTTGTCATCTTCGGTATCCATTGGGGACTTGTGCCAGTGATTTTAAATAATATCGCAGTCCATGGGAAAGATCATATCAAGCCGGCAACTGCGCCAGCTGTCTTCTCACAAGCCGGTGCTTCCATTGGTGTTATGCTGAAAACAAAGAATAAAAAGCTGAAATCATTGGCTGGATCAACAGCAGTTTCTGCTGTGTTTGGGATCACGGAGCCAGCTGTATACGGGGTCACGCTTCGTTTGAAAAAACCATTTATTGCAGCTGTTATCTCTGCCGGAGTCGGCGGTGCGATCATCGGTTATTCACAAAGTATTGCGATTGCGTCAGGTCTTCCAAGTTTACTGACACTTCCGATTTTCTACGGTCAAGGCTTTACAGGGTTCATCATCGGAATCTCGGTCTCGTTCGTCCTTTCTATCATCCTAACCTATTTGATTGGATTTAAAGATCCAGTAGATGAAGATGAAACGCCGGCAACCGCTCCTGCAACGCCAATTGAAAACGAACATGGGGTCAAAGCAGCTCATGTGAAAAGTCCTTTAAAAGGCGAGGTCATCAAGCTGGAGGAAGTGCAGGATAAAGCATTCTCATCTGGTGCACTAGGAAAGGGCGCAGCCATCATTCCATCAGAAGGAAAGCTGTTTGCACCAGTATCAGGAGTTGTGACAACGGTGTTCCCAACTGGACATGCGTATGGTCTAACCTCTGAAAGCGGAGCAGAAGTACTTATTCACATTGGACTGGATACCGTACAATTAGGCGGTCAGCATTTTACCCCGAAGGTTGTTCAGGGGCAAACCATCACAGAAGGTGAACTGCTTGCAGAGTTTGATATCGAAGCCATCCAAGCCTCAGGCTTGTCAGTCACAACACCCGTTATTATTACCAATTCAGGTGAGTTTAGCGATATCATTGAAACAGAAGAGAAACAAATCACACCAGGACAATCATTTTTACATCTAGTTTAATCAAGAGGAGGAAGGAATCATGAGATATTCAACACTAGCATCATTTCCAAAAGACTTTTTCTGGGGCGGATCTACTTCCGCCTATCAGGTAGAGGGTGCATGGAACGAGGATGGCAAGGGGCCTTCTGTCATTGACATGAGAGCAAGTTATCCTGAAGGGACAACGGATTTTAAAGTCGCAAGCGATCACTATCATCGTTATAAAGAGGATGTGAAGATGTTTGCAGAAATGGGTTTGAAGGCTTATCGCTTTTCCATTGCGTGGACACGGATCATTCCAAATGGAGATGGGGAGATCAATCAAAAGGGGATTGAATTCTATCATTCACTCATCGATGAATTGCGCCGCTATGACATTGAACCAATCGTGACAATGTATCATTTTGATCTGCCTCATGCGCTTCAAGTAAAGGGCGGATGGTCTAACCGCGGGACAGTGGATGCGTTTGAACGCTATGCAGAGGTGCTATTCAAGGAGTATGGTCAGAAAGTGAAATATTGGCTGACCATTAATGAACAAAACATGATGATCTTACATGGATCAGCGCTTGGTACACTTGATCCGAATTTAGAAAATCCGAAAAAAGAACTGTATCAGCAAAATCATCATATGCTCGTTGCACAGGCAAAAGCCATGACGCTTTGTCATCAAATGCTGCCTGAAGCGAAAATTGGACCAGCGCCAAACATTGCGCTCATTTATCCCGCTTCTCCAAAGCCTGAAGATGTGCTTGCTGCGGCGAATTACAATGCGATCCGCAACTGGCTTTATCTAGATATGGCGGTGTTCGGCCGTTATAATAACCTTGCTTGGGCGTACATGAAAGAAAAAGACATTCTTCCTGTCATCGAAGAGGGAGATATGGATATTTTGAAAAGCGCGAAGCCAGACTTCATTGCCTTTAACTACTATACCTCTCAAACGGTTGAAGCGAGTAAAGGAGATGGCAATGACGAATTTGCACGCGGCGGAGATCAGCATTTGAAATCCGGTGAAGATGGTGTCTACAAAGGCGGCAACAACCCATTCTTAAGCAAAAATGCGTTTGGCTGGGAGATTGACCCTGTCGGCTTCCGTTCAACGATGCGCGAGATTTATGACCGCTATCAGCTGCCGCTTATTATCACGGAAAACGGATTGGGTGCTTTCGACAAGTTAGAAGAAGATGGTTCAATCCAAGATGATTATCGAATTGATTATTTAGAAAAGCATATCGAACAAATCAAATGGGCGATCACAGATGGCGTCGAGGTATTCGGATACTGCCCGTGGTCAGCCATCGACTTAATCAGCACACACCAAGGTTGCTCCAAGCGCTACGGGTTCATCTACGTCAATCGCGACGAATTTGACCTAAAAGACCTCAAAAGAATTCGCAAAAAGAGCTCTTATTGGTATGAAACCTTGATTCAGCAAAATGGATACAACATCGGGAAGTAACATATGAAAAAGCCAATCACCTTATGAGTAGGTGATTGGCTTTTTTTCGTCCATTTTATTGGCAAGATCATATTGTTCGAGTTGTTCTAAAATGATAGCTGATTTTGAAAGCCTAATAAACTGTTTTCTTTTATAATCCGAACAATATCACAATCCATTTCGCTGTTTAGAATGCTACATCAGTTGGTAGACCCAGGCAGCTTGTATTTTTAGTTTGGGCTTCTTTAGATTGTGATGGGAATATCTTGCACCATTGTTTAGGATTATGCATTTCGGCTTGTGTCATTTGTCTACCACAGAAATTTTCACCAAAACGAAGTTCTAAAAAATAAAAAAATGATTGCGGACACCGCAACCAAAAAAGGAATTTTCTTAAAACTATCTTAAATCCATTGATACACTCATTTTAATTTGATAACCTTGATTTTGGAATTTAATGCAAAAGGAGGAAATATAAATAAAATGTTCAAAAAAACACTTTTAATCCTAATTACCCTAGCTCTTGTCATGTCAATATGGACTCCATTTTCATCAGAAGCATCAGCGGAAACACACTTTATCAATTCACAAGAATTAGAAGCATTAGTAACACCAACAGTTCTACAGAATGAACAAGCTACCAAAGAATTAGACGAACTTGAAATGAAAATGGGAGAATACATAGAAAACCTTCCATTTACAGAAAAAGAATTCGAAAACATGTCAGAGTCAGAACAAAATAAATTGATAGATCAATATTTCAACAATGAAGAATTTTTATCTTTAGAAAACCGAATGACACAACTTGACTCCAAAAGTAATCAGAGTGAAATCACAACACAAGCACTACCAGTATTCTTCGTACCAATCGCAATGACCGTAGGAAGAGTTGCTTTGTGGGCCATAAGATCAAAAGGCGCAAAAGTTGCACTGAAGTATTTGAAAAACAGAATAAAAGGTTTTGGGAAGAACTATCATATCGATTGGTATGTAAAAAATAGAAAAGGAAAAGTCGAGAGTCTCGTAAAAGTGTTCCATAAAAAAGGAAAAAAGAAAATACGAGTATTTGCAGTTGATAACGGAGTCATACCACTAAAACCAGGATCATCAAACTGGTACTGGCATTTTCATGTAGCTCCAAAAATTCAAATACACCATGCTCTTAGAGCATCAGTACCAAGTAAACACAAAGCTGTAAAAGGTAGAACAATACTCCACTAAAAAAGAAAAGCCCTTTTATAAGGGCTTCTCTTTTTTAGCATCGTAATCTTTAATAATTTCAATTGGATCAATTGCATCATCATCTTGTACATATTGCTCTACATATGGAGTCATCAACTTCTCAAACTGATTTTCATCATCCACTAAAGCAATACAAGTTTCATAACCCTCAAAATCAGATGGATATAAATGTGCAACAGCACTACCAGTTTTTAAAGCCTGATCTATCGCATTTTTTAATTCCAATAAACCCTTCCTGTTTCCTAAAATCAATGCTTCTCTATGATGAGTTTCTTGAGCATATATATTACACATCTCTAAAATATCATCATCATCTACTTGAATAGACATACAAAAAGCACCTCCAAAGTAAAATTTAGTTAATTATATAATTATTGATGCCAACATGCCAAGACCTCAAACGTCTCATTGGCTACTTTATCCTTATGGCTTCTAACAGCTTTTTATCTCTTTCAAGAAGACTGCTTTGTATGTATTCTTGCTGTTTTTCAACTTGCTGGAGATTACAATCACATCTAACTCTCTACTATAATTATACCCAAAATTTATTGAAATTTATAGACTGTTTTCCCCCTATATCTAGCCGTATACTGTTATACGCAAGTCAAAAACGATAAGGGGTGTGGCTGTATGAATGACAAGCAAAAGGTGTTAGATCCAGGGCCATTTTTTCATGGGACAAAGGCAGAATTGAAGATTGGGGATCTGCTTGAACCGCTGCATTTATCCAATTATCAGGATAAAAAATCGAACCATATTTATTTCACCGGAACACTAAACGCAGCCAAATGGGGTGCTGAGTTAGCCAGGTCTGCTGCGAAAGAAAGAATTTATATTGTAGAACCGTTAGGCGAGTTTGAAAATGATCCCAATGTGACGGACAAAAGATTTCCCGGCAACCCAACACGTTCTTATCGATCGAAATCTCCGTTGAAAATAGTCGCAGAATTAGGTTCATGGGAAAGACATTCCGATGAAGAAATCAATCATATGCTGAGCTCCTTAAAAAAATTAAGTGAAGAAGGAAAAAATGTCATCTACGATTGATGTTACGTATATTTAAATAAAACAAAGGCCGCCTCATGAACTGGGCGGCCTTTTATTTGATCTTATTGGAACAACGCATCCATCAGCTCATCAAATGTTTTGGCTTGCTTGAGGGCGCGAATGCGGTCTGGATTGTCTAGTAAATCGACGGCCTGTTCAAAGAATTGGTTCATGCAGGCAGCGTCATCCTTATGAATCGCTAGTAAAAAGACAATTGATACTTGGTTTCCCTGCCAGTCAATCGGCTGTTTTAAGTGTGCGATGGCTACAGAGGAAGTGCCTTCATTTGTGATGAGCGGATGCGGCATTGCAATACCGCTGCCAAGATAGGTAGACGACATTTGCTCACGCTCAAGCACCGAGGGCCGAAAGGAAGACGATACTAGCTGATGCGCCTCCAAACGGCTGCATAATATATCTAATACCTCATCCTTGCTGCTTAGGTCAGCATTCATTAAAGTCAATCGCTCTTGAAAAAACGCCATCAGCTCTTTTGAGGGTGCCCCGTGTCCATTTAATAAATGAATGACTTCATTCACACGCTGTATATCATGCTGTTCAAAAAAGGCACTGACCTGAATGACTGGTTTCCCCTTTGATGTGAGTGGAACGGTTGTGATGATGACGTCACACGGCAAAGAGGAGCTCATGAGATAATCCTGATAGGAATAGAGCTCAACGATGTCAAGCTCGTGCTGAAAGGCTGACTTCAATTTAATTTCAAGGAGCCTTGCCGTCCCTAGTCCAGACCCGCACACGATAATGGCTTTCTTTTTTTGCGAGGTGTCGAGCTGACTTCTTTCAAATGAAGCAGCGATATGCAAGGCAACATATGCGGCCTCGTCTTCATTTGGTGTACGCACCAGCTGTAAGGCATTTAGTCCGCTGACAGCCAAATCAAACGGGTAAGGATAGGACGCTTTGATCTCATGCAAAAGCGGATTTTGTAAGGATACGCCATATTGAATTCGATTTAATAGCGGCTTCATATGAAGCATCAAGTCTTGCTGCAGTATGCTGTCATCAGCAAAACGATGACCGCTGGTTTTTTCAATATGCTGTAGAAAGACTGTAACCGCCTGTTGGACTTCCAATGTTGTCTGATGCAGGGCGGCTTCTTTCCACGTTTGATTCGCCAATAGATGCATGACTAAGTAATCTGTTTCATCCTCTGATAAGGTCACATAAAAAGTGTCACTCACCTGCTGTATGATTTTTTGTGCAATTCTCATTAAAACTGGTGATCTTTGTGTGCGGACAGTACTAGCGGATACCCGCTGGTTTTTTCGTGTTTGCTGAATCGCAATGGCTAAGTGAATGACTAAATTTTTTAAGGCAATGTCTTTAATGAGCAATGACTCTTGATGCAGGTTCGTCAACACAATAGATCGAATGGTTTCAAGAGAAATATCAGAAAAATGGAGCTGCTCCCGCTCGGTGATATGAGAGAGAGCAGGCTCTTCTTCAAGAAGTAAGTCTGCATAGCACGTTCTTTTTTGCAGCTCGTCTCCTTCAATTTTTAAGCCAAATCCAGGCTTTGATACAAGGGTCATGCCGTAACGGGCTAACATCTCTCGTCCTTTTTTCAAATCACTGCTGACCGTCATGCGGCTGATAAACAGTTCTTCAGCCAGCTGGTCAATTTTTAAGTAATCTGATTGAAGCAGCAGCTTTCTCATCATAAATCGTACACGCTCTTCTGGCATGACGGGGACAAGAGAGCGGGCAGGAAGTTTTTGTTGATGAAGCCAAAGTAAGAAAGCGTCTTGGTCACTCGTTAAAAGAGTATATCCCTTTCCGCGAATCGTTTTAATCATGGCTCCAGCTTCCTTTAAATACTCATTTGCTTCCTTGATTAAATTGCGGATAGAGCGGTCAGATAAGCGAAAAGAGGCAGTGAGCTCCTCCAGCTTCACGAACCCCTTCGTTTCAAATAGCCGCTGAATCAGCTGATAGGTTCGAGGATCTGCCGTCATCATCATTGCGCGGCTCCTTGCGCCTGTAAGGCATCCGTTCCAAGAGCGATGGCGCCCATTAAACCAGATAATCCATCAAAGGATGGTTTTGTGATAATTTCATCTAAAGGCTTTGGCAGCTGCAAATAGCCGTGAAGCCGCTTGTCTGTTTCATCAAGAATAAGTGGCAGCATAGCTGGCTGCTTCATCACGCCTCCACCTAAAATGATGCGTTCTGGTGAAAGGGTGAGCAGCAGGTTAGCAGTCATCTGCCCGAGATAGTAAGCATGAAGTGACCAGGCAGGATGATCCTCTGGTAGCATGGGTGCCAGTGTATGATAGCGTCCTTCAATGGCAGGTCCAGATGCCAGTCCCTCTAAACAATCATGATGTATAGGGCAGCAGCCTCCGTAGGTGTCATGAGGATGCCGCTGAACGGTGATATGACCCATTTCTGGATGCAGCAATCCGTGAATAAGGCGATGTTCAATATAGGCCCCGCCGCCTATTCCAGTCCCAACAGTAATATAGACCAAGGAGGCAGGTTTTTCTGCTTCAGTTGAAAAACGGGCTTCTCCGAGTGCTGCACAGTTCACATCGGTATCAAGCTTCATCGGGATCCCGAGGGCTTGTTTTAAGGTAGAGAGGAAAGGGAATTGGCGCCAGGCCGTTTTTGGTGTGTCTAAAATCGTCCCATAGCTTGGGCTTTGTTCTTTCACATCGACAGGACCGAATGCCCCAATTCCAATTGCATCAACACGATTCTTTGTAAAGTAATCGATCACTTGCCGGCATGTTTCATCTGGATTCCCTGTTGCAAAGGAAGTCATGTGTTCAATTGTTCCGTCTGTTGTTCCGTAGCCGCAGACAAATTTCGTTCCGCCTGCTTCAATGCCTCCAATTCGCATGATCAATGCCCTCCATTAAAGAGGGGCGGAATCCAATGGATCCCGCCCCTACATGTTCATTTTTTCTTTACAATGTAGGTTTGTACCTGACAAGGTGTAAGCGGTTCAATGTGTAATGATCCATGTTGTGCTTTGAGTATCTGTCCTTCAGGTGTTTCTCCTAAATTCGCTGTTTCTCCGTGTTGTAGAGATGAACTATTGATTGAAGCGGCTGTTTGACGCGTTAAATATGGATTGAAGAGACGAATGACAATGCCTGTTCCATGCTCCTCTTTTTTCAGAGCGCTTAGAATGGCTCCATCTGTCTCGATGTCAAGCAGGCTATAAGTAGATTGTAAGTCTTCTTTTTCATCTCGGAAAGAGAAAATTAAACGACCGTTTAAAAAATCTGCCCGCTCGTAGCATTGAACAGGGGTGGTATACCGTTTGGCAAGCTGCGCTAAGTGTCCCTCGCTGACTGCATCCTTGCTATAGTGCATACCAAATGAGAATGACAGTGCACCTTGCAGCTGAGCGTCAGGTGTCTCCACAATTTTTTCCCCAGATGCGCGTCCTGGACGATAAAGGAGATTTTCTTTCCCCATTTTTCCGAAACAGCGGAAGAGCGTATACGCAATCGTTGTGTAACCTTCTCCTGTGATTTGGTATTCTCTCACGCAGGCGGTCAACAGAGCGGCACCATATGCTTCATCACGTAGTGCGACAAAGGATTGCATCGGTTCAATGGTGATCGGTTTTTCTTCCCAATGTTCATTGTTCCACCATTCAAGCTCTTGCGTGAGCTCTGTTGGGCGTTCGATTGTACCAAATTGTTGATCGCTTAGTGATACGTTTGATGCGATGCCTGTATCAAAAAGAACACGAAGGCGATGATCCAATGCATGGTTATCGACATCTACATGAAAACGGATGACAGCATCGTCTTTGTTTAATGCCACCTTCGCTGTGATCGGCAGTGAAGTCGCAGCCGATTGCTGAGAGCGCGCCTCTAGGTCATAAGGGACAGTGAGCTGAAGCTTGATGGTCAGCTCCTCTTGCAGGCCGCTTTTAGACACTGAGATGTCCGCTGATGAAAGATCTTTTGATGAGACATACAGATCCTCACGCGGTGGTGAATAGTTGTAAGAATCCCCATCGTCTCCGTTGTCTTCAAAGATCATTTGCTCAGAGAAGGTCTTGCCCGTTTGTTTGTCTGTGATGTCCAGTGATCCGTTGTCATTTGCCGCAATGCGGTAATACGTATTTTCGATCACGCGTCCTTTAGTTTCTTCCCATAGAGATTCGCTTGATTCATCGAAGACCATGCTCACTTGTGTATAGCCTACTGACGGTAAGTCGATGGCTTCAATCAGCAGCACGGCTTTCCATACTTGCTTTGGCATGTACACTTCTTTACTTGGGTTAAGAGAAATTTGCTGTGCCAGCACATAATCTGTGACATCGGTTTTGCTTTTCACTGTGTACTGAAGCGTTCGTCCATTTGCATCCTTTAGCGTAAATGGACGTTCCGTGATAAACGTTTCGACTTCAATGACTTCAGAGCGCGTTGAAGGCAGTGTATTGAATAAAGTGAACGTGATTTCCTGCTCTGTTTGCAGTCGAATAGCGATGAGACGCATGTGCAAGTCCACCAGATTCTCGGCGATTTCCTTTGCCTGCTTGTAGCGGAAGAAGACATCTTGGTTTGTCGTGTCACTATTACAGCCGCCAATGCTGTCATGCGCTGCATTTTCAAACATAAGGTACCAAATATCGCGAACCGTATCATGCGGATAGTCGTGTCCAAGCGAATAGCTAATCGTTAGGATGGGCTCCATCACATTCACGAGATAGTTTTCAATTTGATTGTTTAAGATTTTTAAATCCGCTCGTGTTGAAAAAATAGATTTGTGAATCCGCATATGCTTCGCATGAATGAGCTCTCCTTGTAATGTCTCAAAAGATGTCCGCTCTTTTTTCACGGCTGCAATATAATCTTCTAAACTGCTGATTTCATAGTGATGCTCGTCAAGCTCATTGGCTTTTTCTAATAAGTCAGGCAGGTTTTTGCGAATTGGTGCTTGGTCAAAGCCGTTCGGGAAATAGACATTCTTTGTGGTGGCCTTTGCTTGCAATGCACCGATTTTTTCAGATAAAAAGGCTTGTAAGTCCTCATCCTTCTCAGGAATATTCCCGCCGTAGTAGTAGCCAAATGGCAGGTTCACAGCAAAGACTTCACTGCCGTCAGCGCCGCGCCAATTGAATTCAGTATGATTGGTCATATGGTCAGAAACGCCGCGCCAAAATGCTGTATCGACAATACCGAAGCCGCGATAAATTTGAGGCATTTGTGCGGATTGACCGAAGGAATCAGGGACATAGCCGACTTTCATCACGTGGCCGAACTGCTGACAGCGTTCAATCCCATATTGCAGGTTCCGCACAATCGATTCACCTGAAATGACGAGCTGGTCGGTTTGGGTATACCATGGGCCGATGATGAGACGTTTCGCTGTGACGAGCTTCTTGATTCGATTCTCATCCTCTGGACGCCATTTCAAATAATCATCTAATAAGGAAGCCTGGGCATCGAGCATGAAGTAATGGAACCTTTCATCTGTTTCAAGGGTATCTAAAATGTCCATTACGCTTTTCATTAAGTAGATACGGGAGCGGGAGGTGGTGAAATACCATTCCCGGTCCCAGTGAGTATGTGGAATCACATGTACATTGACAGTCATTGATCAACGACACCTTTCTTCGTTCAAATTATCCTTCTAGCACAAGGTCAAAATCGTCTTCTTCTTTCTGCTTCTGATCATGTTCCGGCGTTTTTGGCTCTTTTTTCTCAGAGAAATTCACAAGCAGGTTGGCGCCAATACCGATGACGAGTGCGCCAGTAAGGGCTCCGATTAAATAAGCCCACCAGTTTCCGACTGAGAAGAATCCGTATAGCCCGCCAATTGGCGGCATGATGTCATGAACTCCTAATAATGCAGCGACCCCGCTTCCAACAGCACATGCGACAACATTGAGCGGAATCAATTTCAAAGGATTGACGAGGGTAAAAGGGATTGCCCCTTCCGTAATACCGATAATGCCCATAACAAGGCCGCCTCGCCCGGCTTCTCTAAAGGTTGGAGAGAAGTTGCGTTTTCGAATCAATGTCGCAAGCCCGTATCCAAGCGGTGGAATGACAATCGCAATATTGACAAGAATGGCAGGGAGGTAGACGCCTGATAGGAAGAGCGCGTTACCAGCCATCCATGCGGATTTATTCACCGGTCCGCCAAGATCGAAGCCAATCATCGCACCTAAAATGAGAGCGAGCGCAAGTGTACTTGTTCCATCAGCGACCATGCCTTTGATCCATTCAATTAATGCCGTGTTCAAAGCGCCTAATGGTCCGCCTAGAAGAACTGACATAAGAAGTCCGGTTAAGCCAACGGTAATAAGCGGCAGGATGAGCAGAGGGACGAGTCCAGCTGCAGAGCCTTGAATTTGAATTTTTCTTTTCACAAAAAGAGCAACATATCCTGCGAAGAAGCCTGCAATGACGGCACCTATAAATCCGGCATTTGTTGAGCTGGCAAGGGCACCGCCGATAAAACCAGCCGCAAGACCTGATTTATCTGCAATGGAATAGGCGATAAATCCAGCGAGCAGGACGTTCATTAAGCCAATGCCTGTCCAGCCAACCTGCTCCATTAAATAGGCACCGTGCAATATGCCGCCAGCATCCTTATAGGTGTTTAAATCTGAAACACCAAACCCTAACCCGACCAATTTTGCTAAACCAACGATAAGTGAAGCACCGATGATTACAGGAAGAATATAAGAAATACCGGTCATGAGATGGCCTTCAATGACTTTTAATTTTGCTTTCATTTTCTTTGCTCCTTTCTATATGGCATTGCTCATGTTTATTGAGATTCAGACTTTTTCTTTTCTACAAGTGCTACGGCTTTGGTGATAATTTGTTCAGCATTTTTTAAGGCACGTCCGATTTCGACACGTACAGTGGGAATGCCTGAGAAGCGTTCTGCATCGTTGATATGCTGATTTGAGGCAATGATGCAGAGGTCTGCCTGCTTTGCTTCCTCTGCTGTAATGCCGTTCACCTGTCCCATAATTCCTTGCTGTTCGATTTTGATCTCGTGTCCGAGCTGTTTACCCGCATTTTCTAACGCTTTTGCTGCCATTGGTGTATGAGCTAACCCTGCTGGACATGAAGTGACACCGACAATTTTCATTGTGTAATCCCCTCTTTCAATTGTTGTTCAATGACTTCGTAATAGTAATCAGCTGTTTGACCTGGTTGAATCTTTTCGATAAAAGCAGGTTCCATTAGGCTTGTCGCAATACCTGACAGTAATTTCAGATGTGTGACATTTGCTTCTTCTAGTGGAACGAGCAGTGTAAATAGATAGCTTGTGGGCAAATCGTCGAAGCTTCCCCATTCAATGGGTTGTTCAAGTTCTAAAAAAAGAAGTGAAGCCGTTTGTACATTGGAGCTTTTTGTATGTGGAATGGCGAAGCCTTGCTGAAGTCCTGTTGAGACTTCGTCTTCGCGTGTCAACAAATCTGCTAATAGCCCCGCCTGATCATTTGTAATCTGAAGGTCTTCAGCTTTCTCGGAAATGTATTGTAAAATCTCATTCTTTGATCGTCCGTTTACTTGTGTGAAAACATGATCTTTTTGGAACAAGCTGATCCCTTCTCTCTTGTTTGTTAAGCGCTTACAAGTTGATTGTAATGTACTTTTCAGCATGGTTAAATAGCATCATTTTCCGTTTGAAATGGCAAAAAGTTTATGAAGCTATCCGTCCTGCTGACTGAATATCTCAAATCCTAGCTTAAAACGAGTTTAATTATATAAAAAACAGATTCTACTAAATGTATTTCTGTGATATTCTTCCAAGGTATCATAAAAGATAAGGGGGTCTTTTCATGTTCAAAAAGCAGGTCAAATCCTGTGTGGTCGTACTCATGGCCATCATTCTATGTATGGCAGCATTACCTGGATACGAGGCAGCAGCTGCCAGTCATGGAACAAGTGTCAATGAAGCCATTGGGTTAAAAAATGGTGAAGTCATCTCAGGTACATTACAGAATGAAAAGGAAGAGTCATGGTATCAAATCACGCCATCTGCACAAGAGGTGGCAAAACATACACATATGCAAATTTCTGTGAAAAGTAAACAAGTGCTGTCCGTATCGGTCTATCCAAGTAAGGACAGAGCGATGAAGGATGACACCTATTCAAGATATCGCGTGGACACAGCAAGCGGAGAGACAGAGATCAACTTCCCGCACGCATGGTCAGGTCCCTATTATGTCAAAGTGCTTTATTTAGGGTCAGAGGAAGACAGCCGTGATGAGGAAGAGGATGCGGCATATACAATCGGGTATAAAGGAGCTAACCTTCCTCCTTCTGAACCTGTTTTCCCTGAAGAAGATGAGCCTGAAATCATCATTATTGAGAAAAAGTACGGGCGTGAAATTCTACAATCGATTCGTACAATCGAAGATAAACGATTTAATGAAACGGCAGAAGGTCAAAAGCTTTCGCGTCTGCTCCAAAAAACAAAACCGTTTCTCAAATCGAAGCTCATCAAACATCAAAAAGAGCAGCAAAAGGTATACAATCATCTGCTCACATTAAAAACACTGCTAAGTGACGTAGAGAAAAATGGTGCATTTAGCGGTCATATCGTAACAGAAAAAGAACAGCAGGCGATCGGTTCCCTTTTTGATATGCTCAAAGAAGCAAGTCCGGCTTATTTAAAAAAGGAATTAGAAGCTGTCAGTCAAAAAATTGGCATTGATCAGCTCGAAGGAAAATCAGTTGGTTATGTATTAGAGAAACAAAAGCTTTTAAAAGAAGAGAAGGTTAAAACGAATAAGATCATTTTTAAATTAAAGGATGGCCAAACACTTCAATCTGCGAAAAAGAAGATGAAAAGCTACGGTATCCAAGAAAACCGTGTGACATCACAGTCAGTCAGTCCTTTATTCAAAGGCATGTATGTCTATGATGTACCAGCAGGGCAAGAATCAGCTGGAAAGACACTAAAAGCAGGCAAAGCGGCCATCAAGAGCACGGCAAGAAAGCTTTCCAGCATGCCGAATGTTGAATTTGCAGAGCCTGTTCAAACCTATCGTGCGCTAAGCAACGACGCGCAGTATGATTATCAGTGGCCGCTGAAAAACAGTGCGCAAAACAGCGGAAAAAAAGGCGCTGACGTCAAATTTGAACAAATGAATACACTGATTGGCACAAGCAAAATGAAGCAAACATTAATTGCTGTTGTGGATACAGGTGTAGACAGCCGTTTGACAGATTTAAGCGGGACTGTTCGTACAGACTTAGGTGCGAATCTCATTGGGCGAAACAAAGATGCGATTGATGACAATGGACACGGTACGCATGTGGCAGGCATCATTGCCGCAAAATCCGATAATCATTACTCAATGGCAGGCCTCAACCAACATACGGGTATCATTCCGGTGAAGGTGCTGGATGCCTATGGATTTGGAGATACAGAGCATATTGCACTTGGCATCAAGCATGCAGTGGACAAAGGCGCAAAGGTGATCAACATGAGCCTTGGCGGCTACTACAGCAGAGTGATTGAATATGCAATGAATTATGCTGCACAAAGAAATGTGCTAGTCGTCGTGGCAAGTGGAAATGATGGCGTACCAGAAATGGGCTACCCTGCGACGTCAAAATACGCAATGGCGGTTGGCGCAAGCAACCGTATGGATATTGCCGCTGAGTTCTCAAGCTATGGCAAAGGACTGAGCATGTCAGCACCAGGTTCTGATATTCCGAGCTTAATGCCTGATGGGAACGTCTCATACCTTAGCGGGACATCAATGGCGACACCATATGTGGCAGCAGCAGCAGGATTACTGCTTTCTAAAAATCCATCCTTGAAGCCAAATCAAGTGAGAAATCTTTTGCAAAGTACAGCAGATGATATCTCATTTAAATCTATTGATGGAAAAGACGACGTTTTCTATGATGAAAACGAGGAACCAATTGTTGATCCGAAAATTCCAGGTGTCGATTGGATGACAGGACACGG
The DNA here is from genome assembly GCF_036884855.1 of Bacillus sp. MAG717A. Classification (NCBI taxonomy): domain Bacteria; kingdom Bacillati; phylum Bacillota; class Bacilli; order Caryophanales; family Bacillaceae; genus Bacillus; species Bacillus sp. MAG717A. The sequence continues at coordinate 1,187,231 of NZ_CP145733.1, read as the reverse complement.
CAGACTGAATGCATTTGCTGCATTAAGTGCTGTCGAATTGAATGCATCTGTGAGCAAAGTGGAGGATCAGCATCAAAAGGTGACTGGTAAAGCAAAAGCTGGCGCTGCTATCTCTGTTTATAGAGGCAAAACCCTGCTTGGAAAAGGCACAGCAGGTAAAAAGGGAACCTTTAGTGTGAAGATCAAGTATCAGAACAAAAACAAGGTCCTTCGCATTAAGATTTCAAAAGGAAAGGCTGCTACGACGCTCAAAACTGTCGTGAAAAAGGGCAAAGCACCAGCTAAGCCGAAAGTGAGCAAAGTAACAGTCAAAAGTAAAGCGGTCAAAGGGACTGCGGGTGCAGGCTTGACCATTAAAGTGAAAAACAAATCAAAGAAAGTCATCAAAACAGTCAAAACCAATAGCAAGGGCGCATTTACTGCCCAAATAAAACCACAAAAAGCCAAAACGGTTTTGTATGTGACTGCTTCAGATGTGAGAAAAAGAGAAAGCAAAGCAGTAAAAGTGGTTGTGAAAAAATAAAAGAAGAACTTCCCTTTCTAAAAAAGGGGAGTTCTTTTGTTTTATACTGGAAAAATACCAATTCTTGTCGATAGTAATATAGTAGGAAATAAAAGGAGGATTTATCGATGAAAAAAATTATGTTTGCTTTCTTTCTATCATTGCTTCTCGTATTCCCAAGCTTTGCACATGCTGAAGAAACAGCTGCAGTACCAGCTTCCGTACAAGTAACAAGTGTCACAGCAGCCGATAGTGGAATAGTGAATTACGGCTATGGCAGTAAATATCGCGTGGGTTCTTATTATCCAGCTACGTTTAAAGGGACACTAAAAGATGCAAGCGGAAACCTCATGCCTAATCAGCCGATCCAGCTTTATTTTGAAGCAGCAATCAAATCATATGCTCAAACAGCGACAGGCACAACAGACGAGAATGGACAGTTTTCACTCACGTTTCAAGTTCCTGCAGGTGCAGGCTACCAATCATACAATAATGCAGGCTGGTCAACACATTACTACGATATCGTTCCAGTGACGTTCACGTCAAACGACATCAAACTATCTTCAAATGTCACAAGTGTGTACCATTTGGCGTATACATCACGTTACTAATCTCATAGAAAAAAGGATGTCATCAAGTGACATCCTTTTCTTTTTGTTAGCAAACCTGCTGGGCGGCAACCGAAAGAGTCGATAAACAAACACTCATCAGCCGTTATTCCCAGATTCGATCGAGCGTTTAACTTTTAATCTTCAGCTTTGATGGATAAGAACTTTCATACTTGAACTTTGATCCTTGAACGTTCAGCTTTGAGCTTTTATCAAGGATCATCCTAAGATGATCATCAGATGAGGAGGGAATGACCTTTCCCTCGGAGGTGTTTAGTTCTATCGATTTTCGGCTCACTAACAAAATCAATTAATCGATCTGTATTTTCGTCAGTGTATTGCTTTCAGACAAGGAAAAATCAACTTCCATTTGGAAATCTTCAATTTCTTTCGAAAGCTGTTCAATTTTTACTCGAAGGCGAAGCGGATCGATGATCACTGCCTCATTTTCAGCTAGAAAAGACTTCACGATCTCTTGGTTGGCAGCCGCTTGTGTCTTTCCATCTTTCCCAAACAAGGTTTCTAAATGCTGATCAAGTCTCTTTTTCACATCTTCATTGGTTTGTTCTGCTTTGTCGACCAGCTCTTTGTACACTTGTTTCATTTTCCGTAAATAACGAATATCGTAGTCTATCGACGTCTTACGTTCAATCGCCTCTGCCACCGTCATGCGGACACCTGCCACATCAATCATTGTGGTTGCATTTGATACAACGATGGCTGATTTGATGGCATTCCGGCGTTTGATTAAAGCTTGAATCGATTGATCATCAGCCTTCGCCTTTTTTTCAACTTCTTCTTGATTTTGAAATCCGTGCTGTATATGTTTCCCGATCATCAATCCACCAAGTACGGCGTCATCAACGGTTCGGTTGATCCTTTTATCTAACATTTTCAGTTCACTTAATGCTCTTGTAATGGTCATTTCCATATTCACGACAACTCCCTTGGTTCATCCTGAAAATCATAGATTCCTATCATATACCAAAGTGTGCTTCTTTTACTAGTGATATCCTTTTTTGTCAGCTGCTTTTATTAGAAAAAAACCTGATGTTTATACACCAGGTTTTTCTCGTTTTTTCTGAATCCAAGCTGTCGCATAATAGGCAGCATAGCAGAGCGCAATGAAAGGAATGCCGCAGATGAGGGCAATCCGCTGATTTGGGTCAAAGGCAATGCCGATGACAGATGCAAGACATAGGAGGAAGGCAGCAATCGGAACCACTGGATAGAGCGGGGTTCGAAAGGATAAATCTTGAAGCTGTCCGCCTTCCTGTAAAAATCTTTTCCGAAACATCAACTGTGAGGCAGCAATCCCCATCCATACAACCACAACGGCCAGTCCAGAGATTGACACAAGGACAAGATATACCGTTTCTGGTGCGATCACACTCGATAGCAATGAAAGAATACCACCGATCATACTTAAAATGAGTGCATTCAAAGGAATTCCTTTTGACGTCAGCTTCGCCAGTTTTTTAGGAAGTGTCCGTTCTTCAGAAAGTGACCAAAGCATACGAGATGACGCGTATAATCCTGAGTTTGCGGCAGATAAGATCGCGGTCAGGATGACAAAATTCATGAAATCTGCGGCATAAGGAATCCCGATACGATCAAATACCACGACAAATGGGCTTTTGATCACCCCGGCTTCTTCTACTGGAATCAAGCCAGCCAAAACAACGATCGTTCCAACGAAAAACAGGACGAGACGCAGGACAGTTGTGCGAATGGCTCTTGGGATGGTCTCGTCAGGATTGACGCTTTCACCCGCAGCAATCCCAATCAACTCCGTCCCTGAAAAAGCAAAATTGACAGCAAGCATCGTCATTAAAATCGGTAAAAAGCCGTTTGGGAAAAGTCCGCCTTCGCCAGTGAAATTAGAAAAGAACGGAGCGGCCTCACCGCCCTTTAATGGAATCAAACCAAACATTGCAGCTCCGCCAAGAATAATAAAGAGAATAATAGCCATCACTTTAATACTGGAAAACCAAAACTCTGATTCTGCAAAAAATTTGACTGTAAATGCATTCAGTAAAAAGATGAGAAGAGCAAAAACACCACTCCACATCCAAACCGAAGTGTCTGGAAACCAGCGCTGCATTAATAATCCTGCCGCTGTAAATTCCGAACCGAGTGCCACTGTCCACGTCAGCCAATATAGCCAAGCGACCGTATAGCCTGTACCAGGTCCAATGTATTTTGTTGCGTACGTATGAAAAGCCCCTGTGACCGGCATTGCGACAGACAGCTCACCTAAACAAAGCATCACGAGGTAGACAATTAATGCCCCCACAAGATAGGCAAGAATGGTTCCCGCAGGTCCGGCCTGATTGATGGTATACCCAGAGCTTAAAAAGAGCCCTGTCCCAATGACGCCGCCTAGAGAAAGCATGAACAGGTGCCGGCTCGTCATTTTTCGTTGATATTGTTGTGACTGATCTTTTGCTTGTTCCATGTCTTCCCGCCCTTTTGTTTAGAAGTATGTGTGATGATTCATGATGCTATGATGTGGTTCGTTTTAAGATGTCATTGATATCTTCTGGGGTCGTGCGGCAGCAGCCGCCGATGATATGTGCGCCGTCTTTGTACCATTGATACGCACATTCGCCAAAAGTAAGATGTGACGTATCTCCGCTCCATACCTTTTCTTCAGGATCATATACTTCACCTGAGTTTGGATACACCACAATCGGTTTGCTTGTTCCCTTTTTCATCTCTTGAATGAGAGAAGAGATAAATTGCGGCGGCGTACAGTTCACGCCGACAGCAGCGATTTGTTCATAAGGCTCAAGCGCCTGTACACATTCTCGTATGAAATCACCTTCACTAATGTGCAGGCCATCTTTTGCGCTGAATGTGATCCAAGCAGATACCCCGCTGAATTCATCCCGCAGCAGCTTTGCGATGGCTGTTGCTTCAATCAGACAAGGAATTGTTTCACATGCAAGAATATCTGCCCCCGCTTCTACTAACGCCTGAATTCTTGGTCTGTGAAAATCAATGAGATCCTGCTCAGAGAGTCCGTAATTTCCCTTATATTCTGAACCATCAGACAAATAAGCGCCGAATGGCCCCACAGATCCAGCGACAAATGGTTTTGTCCGCCCTTCACGACGCGCTTCATCCTGCCAAAAAAGATCACGTGCCTCTTTCGCTAAAGTGACAGAGCGTTTCATGAGTTCAAGCGCTTCTTTTTTTGTATAGCCTTTTTCAGCAAAGCCTTCAATCGTTGTTTGATAGCTGGCGGTTGTGGCACAGTCAGCACCTGCTTGGAAGTAGTCCAAGTGTACTTGCTGAATCAATTGTGGCTGTTCAATAAGTATTTTGGCTGACCATAAACTGTCATTTAAGTTACAGCCCTTTCGTTCAAGCTCTGTTGCTAATGCACCGTCTAAAATCAAAGGTGCGTGAGCCTGTAAACGGCTTTGAATAGGATTCATCGGAATCAAACAGCCTCCTTTTTAGATCGGAAATAATGGATATGATATGAGGCAGTAGTTTAAATGACTAAAGTGTTTTTGTCAAGGAGAGAAAAAAGCATCTTAGAGCGAAAAAACCCTGAAAACATGCGGGTTTTGATGCATAAAAATGCAGTCAAAATAATAGAAAACCAAGTCATTGACAGCCTCTAAAAAGAGATATATATTATGGAAAGATTGATTTCAGAAAGCTTCATCAAAAGGCGCCGTCTTTTGATTTTTATTTTGTCAAACGACTGTCTTCTTTCGTGCAGAAAGAGGGTTTTTTATATGCTTAAAAAAGGAGGAAAGAAGAATTGAAAAAATGTGTAAAAGATATAGCGATGATTTTAGTTGGTTCTTTTTTATTTGCCGCAGCAGTGAACATGTTTGTCATTCCGCTTGAATTTGGTGAAGGCGGCGTAACGGGGCTGTCCATCATTTTTTATTATTTGTTTGAGATTGCACCGTGGCTGACGAACCTTGTGTTGAATGCGATCTTATTACTTGTGGGATATAAATACTTGGACAAGAAGACCACGATTTATACGGTGGTTGCCGTCGCAAGTAACTCTCTATTTTTACACTTGACCACAACATGGGTCGTGAATGTTCATGAATTGATCATTGGAGCGATTTTTGCAGGAATTATCATCGGTATTGGGATTGGTCTAGTGCTAAGAGCAGGCGGAACAACGGCGGGCTCTGCCATTCTCGGAAGAATTGCCAACAAGTATTTAGACTGGAACGTGAGCTATGCCATCTTGTTCTTTGATCTGATCGTTGTATTTGCTTCCTACTTTATTATTGGTGCGGAAAAATTAATGTTTACCATTGTAATGCTGTACGTGGCGACAAAAGTGATGGACTTCGTGATAGAAGGGCTTAACACGAAAAAGGCAGTGACGATTATTTCTTCATGCAAAGATGATATTGCGGAAGAAATCAATCACACTCTGGACCGAGGCGTAACAATTTTAAACGGACGCGGACATTATTCAAAGGAATCGAAGGAAATTCTTTACGCAGTCATTCAAAAGCAAGAGCTCATGCGCCTCAAGAAAATTATTAAGAAAATTGATCGAGACGCATTTGTGGTTGTCCATGACGTGCGCGATGTGTTCGGAGAAGGATTTGTAAATATATAAAAATGAAAAGACCCGAAAAAGGGTCTTTTTTTATTCTCTATACCTCTTGTCACACAATACTATGTAATGTATAGTATAAAGAGTTAGGAGTTGTAAACATGAATGCACAATTAAAAAAAGGATTACTGGAGTTTTGTGTACTGGCGGTATTAAAGAAAGGCGATTCCTATGGTTATCAAATCATTAAAGATATGTCCCGTTGTATTGAGATTTCAGAATCGACATTATATCCGATTTTAAAGCGTTTAGAGCAAAACAATTATGTGGAGACCTATTCCCAGGAACATAACAGTCGATTAAGAAAATACTACCGCATGACAGAAAGCGGGCGGGAGCATATGGCGCAGTTTTTAGAGGAATGGGATCAGGTGATGGCGATTTACGACTTTATTTCTGGAGGACAGGGCAATGAATAAAAAAGAATTTTTAAGCAGCCTAAAGAAGCATCTGCATCTTCTAGGCGACAAAGATAGTGATCGGTTTGTCGAATACTACGATGAAATGATTGAGGATTATCAGGAAGATGGCTACAGTGAACAGGAAGCGGTTCAACAAGTCGGGCAGCCTGCTATGATCGCTGAAGGGATTATGAAGGAACAAGGAATAAAAACCGTTCAGGTGCCGACGTTTGGAGAAAAAGCCACAAGACTCTCCATTCTCATTTTAGGCTTTCCGTTATGGGGCAGTATTCTAGCAACAGTCTTCCTGCTGATTCTTTCTGTGTATATGGTGATTTGGTGCATTCCACTTGTGACAGGAACAGTGACGCTCACTGGTCTGCTCGGCGGTTTTTGGAGCATCATTGGTTCTCCATTTATCTTTCAGGACGGTTTGCATGTGGTGGTGACACAGATTGGCGTTGGTATTTTTCTATTAGGTGTCGGATTATTAAGCGGCATAGCCACGGCGTATTTAACAAAGCTATTTGTGCAAATGACTATTCAAACAACTAAGGCATTCATGGGAATGTTTAAAAAGAAGGTCGTGAGAGTATGAACGTGAATGATTTAAAAAAGCAATGCATCAAATGGGGGATCATCTTCACCGTTGCCGGAGGAATTGTCATGGCAATTGGTTTTGGCATATCAGGCTTTGATCTAGATGCATATCACAACAATGACCAGAGCAACGTGTTCCGCACCATCAATTGGAGCAAGCCATAATAAAAAATGAAAAAAGACAAAGAGCTAAAATCAAGATCATTTTAGCCCTTTGTCAACAGTCTGAAACCCGCTTATGCGGGTCTTTTTTTCGCTCGGGCCACAAAGAAGAAATAACAGCAAAGTGCGCCTAGATCACAAAGCATAATGATCAGACCCATTGGAAAGGCTGTTTGGCTTCCGGCTAGTCCGACAAGAGGTGTCATGCAAGCGCCTAGCAGCATTTGCGCCACACCGATCAGTGCAGCTGCACTTCCTGCATGTGCCCCGTGATGCTGCATTGCAAGAGACGGTGCAGAGGTCCCGACAATTCCAACGCTTGATACCACAAAAAACAGCGGAATGAGAATACCGTACAATCCTGCATCAATCGAGATCATGAAAAATAAAGTCACTCCCCCTAACGCAGCTGTCAGCAATCCAATGCGAAGGACTTTCTCTTCACCGATTTTCGCAGCGACTCGGGCAAATACTTGTCCAGCTGTGATGATCCCAAGACTATTCACCGCAAAGGCCGCACTAAAGCCTTGTGGAGAAAGGTTAAAAATATCCTGGAGCACAAACGGTGAACCGGAAATATAAGCAAACATCGCTGCGAATACAAGACCTTGTGAGAGGGCATATCCAACAAAGAGACGATCACTGGCTAAAATTTTCATCGCGCCTGCAATCTGTTGAAAGCCCCCGGTCTGTCTACGATCCGCAGGTAAGCTTTCTTGCAGTGAAAAGATGGATCTCAGCAGCATCAATGCCCCGAGAATTCCGAGTAGGACAAATACACCCTGCCATGTCGTGAAGCGTAAAATTTGTCCGCCCGCAATAGGTGCTGCTGCCGGAGCCACCCCGTTGACTAACATCAGCAGTGCAAAGAATTTCGTCATTTCTGATCCTTCATAATGATCTCGCACGATAGCTCGTGCAATGACAATCCCTGCTGAACCAGCAAGTCCTTGAATCAATCTAAGAAGAATGAATGTCCAAATCGATGTGACTACTGTACAAAGAAGTGAAGCAGCTATAAAGATAATCAAGCCAATCATCAGCGGTTTTTTTCTGCCGATCGTATCACTGATCGGGCCTGCAATCAGCTGGCCAAGCGCCAGTCCAATGAGACAAGCCATGAGACTTAATTGGGACAACGCCGTACTTGCCTCAAAATCACGAGCAATATGAGGCAATGCAGGTAAATACATATCCATTGCCAGCGGAGCAAGGGCTGTTAAAGATCCGAGCAATGCGGCAAGGAGAAATCGATTTTTTTTCGATTCTTGGGGATAAGATAAAGAACTCATATGCTGACAGCACTCCTCGTATACTTCCTCAACACAGCATAATGAATCAAGCGTTCCTTTTCAATGAAAAATTTTCAAAGATGTTTCCGTGCAAAATGATTGATCTTTCGAATGAGACTCTTTACATTGAATGAGTAGAGAAAAGAGTAAGGTGATCACATGCAGTGATTGCATGATACGTATATCCACTAATAGAGAGCAGGAGGTGCTGACATGAAGCAGCAAGAGCTAATCATTCGTCAAGCAGTCAAAGAAGATCATGAGGCCATCAGGAACGTGCTGATCAAATCCTATGCACAGTATGCGCCTCAATTTACAGAGGAAGGCTGGCAAGATTATTCTGCCGCGCTTGCAGCAGCTGTAGATAATCCGAACATGGAGCTGATGCTGGTGGCTGAGCTTGATGGAAAGGTTGTGGGGACGCTTCAAATGTTCCGTTCATCAGAGCAAGCATATGACAATCCAGAAATGGGCATTACATCAGCCATCGTCCGGTTTTTAGGAGTAGATCCCGATGTGAGGGGAAAAGGAATTGCAGAGTCCTTGCTGCGTAAAAGTATTGAACTAACGCAATCATGGGGCGAAAATGTCCTGTATCTGCATACATCTGATAAAATGCAGGCCGCTATTCGCCTATATGAAAGAATGGGCTTTGAGCGTGCGCTTGATAAAGATTTTGTGAGCTCGAGTGGGACGCATGTCAAGAGCTATCAATATGTGATCAAGAAAGAACAGCCGGCAGGTTCATAATATAACGTGCAGCAAAAGGAAGAGCTTACATCCATGGGCAGCTCTTCCTTTTTCAATTTACGCCCATAGTGCCAGCGCCCAATATGATACCCCCCACGAGATGAAACCGAACATGACAAAGAATTTTAACATGCGCTCATAAGGAGACAGCTTTCGTTCTCTCTTCGTTTTCACTAGCTGCCAATAAAGGGCAAAGCCGCAAATCACGAGGATGATTTGTCCAAGCTGTGTAAAGTTTTCAAGAATCGTGATTCCGTTCATTTCTTTTCACCTCATTATTCATCTTCCAGAAGTAAAAGCGCAATCCCTTTATTTCTTCAAAAAAAATCAGTGTATACTAGAAAGAAACGAGTGTTTAGAGGGAGTTGTGACATATTGTTTTCGCTGCATGCGGATCGTTGGGATGAAGTCATCGAGAGAAAAATCAAATACGATCAAAAAGTTGTGGAACATACCTGTCAGCTGTTAGACGCACAGAAGCAGCAGGCTGTGCTGTTTCACAAGATTGAAGACCCGTTTACGATGAGGGCAGGTGATGGTGCTCTAACCATTCCTAAAGGAAGCTATACGACCGCCTATTATTGGAAGGATCGGCCTTACAACATATATTTCTGGAGAGATGATCAAGGAAAGGAACTAGGGTCTTATCTTAATATGGTGGGAGATACTCAGTTCAACGGCCAGCTGGTCATGTTTGAAGATCTCATTATTGATCTTCTTGTTCTCCCGAATGGTGTTGTCTTTGTGCTGGATGAAGATGAATTGCCGGAGAATTTAGCGGATTTTGAACACGGTTCGGTGCATCGGGCATTAAAGGGCGTGATGGCTTCGTTAGAAAGCATTCTCGATCAAGTGAGGGCAGATGCCGAAGGAAAATATCATCACAGTTTGTTTGAGCCGATGTTGAAATAGAAAAAACGATTCCTCGCTGAAAGGAATCGTTTTTTTCTGTTAAACCTTAATACGGTTTAATCGTTTTTGTAAATTGGTTTTTGTTTTGGAGGCTTTTAGCTGTTTGACAGCGCTTTGGGCCGCTGCTTTTGTTTTCTTTGTTCGTTTCGCTTCCGCTTTTTTGACCTTTTGTTTAGCGTCTGTCACTTTCTTTTGATAAGCGACTTGTTTTTTGACTTTGTCGAGCCGGTTTTGCAGGCTTGTTTTTTCTTTGCCTTTGTTTAGTTTTTTGATGGCCGTTTGAGCACTTTTAATAGCGCTCTGTGTTTTGTTTTTTTCTGCTGTTTTGACCTTTGCACGTGCCGAGCGGATATCAATGGATGCTTGGACTTTCTTCACCCGTTCTGTGAGTGCTGTTTTTTGTTTGCTTGCAGTGAGCCGGCCAATTCTTGTTTTGGCTTGATTGACATCTTCCTGCTTTTTAGATGTTTCGGCTTTTTTAACAGCACTGGCCGCAGCCTTTAAAAAGGAGGATTGCGGCACATATTGCACGCGGCCATAGCCGAATTGTGGATCCTTTCCTTTTGCGCCAAGATCCACTGTATAGCTGCGCAATAAAGTGCGAAGCTGTGCATTTGTTTTCTTCGGATGAAGCTGCTTTAACAGTGCCAGCATTCCTGTGACATGCGGTGCAGCTTGTGATGTACCCGTTGCATACCAATATTCATTTTTTAAATAAGTGCTGATGACGTTCTGGCCAGGGGCAGAAAATTCAATCCCTTTCCCTGTATTCGAGATAGACGCGAGTTTATCTTTGTCAGTCGTTGCAGAAACGGCAATGACGCTATTGTAAGCGGCAGGGTAGCTAATATAATTCTTTTTCCCATCATTTCCGCTTGCAGCGACCACAAGCAGTCCTTTTTTATAGGCTTCATCCACTGCTGAACGCAAGATGGGGATATTGTCTTCAAAGCCTAAACTTAAATTAATAATGTCCATCTTGTTGGTAATCGCCCAATCGATGCCTCGAAGCAGACTATATAGATCGCCTTCTCCCTTTTTATCTAACACTTTCACAGCATACAGCTTCACACCAGAAGCGACGCCAACTGTTCCATAATCGTTATTAAGCGCACCAATCGTGCCTGCGACATGTGTGCCATGTCCTTCATCATCTTTATAAGAGGATGTGTAGTTCACGAATGATTTACCGCCGGCTACCTTTAAATCCTCGTGTGAGAAAATGCCAGTATCTAAAACGGCTACTTTTACATTTTTACCAGTGACGCCTTCTTTTATTGCTTGCTTTATATTTAGTTTTTGCAGGTTGTAAGATTTTTGTACCAATGCATCCTGATTAGTAGCAGCGGCTGTTTTCTTCACAGTAGAAGCTGCGAGTTTAACCTTTACGTTTTTTGAGACGTAAGCGATGTTTGGGTCTTTTTTGAGTGAGGTGACCGCTTGTTCATCTGTTGTCACAGCGACAGCGGGAAGATGTATGTACTGTGCGTTCACTTTCTCACTTTCCTCAATAGCTGTTTGTTTTCCTTTTTGATTTTTATAGACGATGATGACATCTGTTTCTTTTGGCGGTGCAGCTGCCTGCGTATGGAAGGGCAAAGCAGTTGTCAACGCAAGAAGAAACGCAATGACGATAAGTAATTTCCTTTTCAATGCGTGGCTCCTCTCATCCGATGACCTCGGTCTTTTTTTCTCTATTATATCGGAGAAAGCAGAGGGATGGGATAGTAGAATTGTCGTCTTGTTGAGAAAGTTATGTTTACAAGTAACCTGAAATTGAAATTCATAGAATTCTAGTAGACAATAGAGACATCAAGATAAGAGAAAGAAGGACATGCTGATGAACGTAAAAGAGTATATGACGTATGATGCGACTGGCTTAGCAGCACTTGTGCGGAATAAGCAGGTAACGCCCGAGGAGCTTATGCAGACTGCATTTGATAGATTGAATGAGGTCAATCCAGAACTAAACGCTGTGATACAGACGAGGCAAGATCAAGTTTTAAAAGACATCAAGGAGTTACATGATTATCAGCCATTTGCGGGCGTTCCGTTTGTGTTGAAAAATATATCGCAAGGGATCAAAAATGAACCACTGACAGCAGGCGCTTTGCTGTTAAAGGATGTAAAAGCCAACTCGGATTCGCACTTTGTTGATCGATTGAAGCAGGCTGGTTTTCTCATGATTGGGCATACAAATACACCGGAATTCGGTTTAAGAAATGTGACGGAACCTGCGTTACATGGGCCAACGAGAAATCCTTGGAATACGGACTATTCTCCAGGCGGCTCAAGCGGCGGATCAGCAGCAGCTGTTGCAAGCGGCATTGTACCTGCTGGCGGAGCAAGTGATGGCGGTGGTTCCATTCGGATTCCAGCCTCTTTTACCGGTTTGTTCGGCCTTAAGCCCACGCGGGGAAGAACGCCGGTAGGCCCAGGCGCAGGAAGGCAGTGGCAAGGGGCTTCCATCGACTTTACACTCACTAAAACAGTGCGGGACAGTGCAGCCCTTCTTGATCTTCTTCAAGTCATTCAGCCCGAAGCTGCTTTCCAAACTCCGCTATACGATGGCAGCTACCAAGAGGATCTGGCGAAACGTACATCTTCTATGCGAATTGCTTACAGTGTAGAATCTCCAGTTGGCACGAAGGTCAGTGAGGAAGCGAAGCAGGCTGTTCAGCAAACAGTGAAATGGCTGAGTGAGCAAGGTCATCAAGTAGAAGAAGCCAAGCCGGAAATTGATGGGGTTCATCTCATGCAGCAATATTACGTGATGAACAGCGGAGAAATGTCTGCGTTATTCACTTCCTTGGCTCGTTCGTTAGGGCGTCCAGTAAAGCCGGAGGAAACGGACATCGTGGCATGGGTGCTGGCGGAGGCTGGCAAGAATGTGACCGCTGCTGCTTATACAGAAAGTCTTGATGCGTGGGATCGGGCTGCTGCACAAATGGCGTCATTTCATCAAACCTACGATCTCTATGTGACACCAGCTACTGCCTATTCAGCTCCAAAGGTTGGTGAGCTTATGCATTCAGATCAGGAAACAGCCGCACTTTTACGTGTGTCATCTCTTACAATGCAAGCACAGCAGGATCTTATTTATGATATGTTCCTCAAGAGCTTGACGTACACCCCATTTACACAGCTTGCCAACTTAACAGGTCAGCCATCAATGAGTGTTCCTGTTCATCTCACTAGCGCGGGCATGCCTTTAGGGGTACAGGTGACAGCACCTAAAGGGAAAGAGGACTGGCTGCTCAGGCTTGCAGCAGAAATGGAGACATCCTCGATTTGGAAAGGAACTAGTCAATTAAATCGATAACGCATGATAAGCGACTTTGGTCTATGGAGGGAAAAGAGTGTCACACGTGAGTACGAAGGATAAAATCATTCAAACGGCAGCACTTCTTTTACGTAAACAGGGATACCATGCGACAGGATTGAATCAAATCATCAGAGAGAGTGGCACACCTAAAGGCTCTCTTTATTATTACTTTCCAAATGGAAAAGAAGAGCTGGCCATTGCATCTGTTGAATACATTAGTCAAAAGGTCATCAATCAAATTGAAGAAGGCTTTGCTTATTCGGATGATCCGTATATTGCCATCGATCGTTTTATGACAAACATCATTCGAGGATTTATGGAGAAAGAAAGTGAAAGAGGGATACCAATTGTCTTGCTGGCAGCAGAGTCAAAGCCGGAAAACACGCGGCTCCATGCTGCATGCAAACAAGAAATGATCCGCTGGCAGGAGCTTGTAAAAGAAAAACTAATGAACAGCGGGTATGAAGAAAACAAAGCGGATGAGCTGGCTTCTCTCCTGCACTCAATGGTGATCGGGGGTCTATCGATGACCACTGCACTCAAACAAACGACCCCTTTAGAACACGTAAAAAGTTACCTTAGACACTTATTTATGCGAGAAGAGTAAAATCTCTCGCATATTGTCTATCTATTATATCAATTGGTCTATATAATATAGATAGTCAATTCGTCATGAGGAGTGATGGGATGTCGGAGCAACCGCAATCGATCAAGCAATCCGAAGGTACCTCTTTTTATACCATGTCTGGTTCAGGAAAACTGTATGGGCTGGAGAATCAGCTTGTTCATATACTGGCAGAAGCAAATCAAACGAATCAACTGTTTGAGCTTGCCTTAATCACAGGTGGGAAAGGAGCCTATTTCCCGCTGCACTGTCATGAGCACTTTTTTGAAACCATTTTTGTGCTGGAAGGAAAGCTTGAAGTGATGCTGGATGGTAAAAAATACATGGTCACAGCCTTTGATTATATTCATATCCCGCCCAAAACGATTCATGGCTACAGAATGCATAGTCATAAAACAAGATTTATTTCATATACGCTGGGCGGAAAAATGACAGATGTCTATCAGCAAATTGGGAAGAGGCTTTTTCAGAATGAATGGTCTATGACTCATCATGCTTTCGATGTAGCCAGTTTTCAGCAGGCTGAAAAAGAAAGCGATATCATCCTGATGCATGGAATCAGAGAACTGTCTAATACAACGAGGCCCTCCGTTTTATTTCATAGTCAGCTTCCTCATGAGGTACAGCCTTATGTATTAGAGGCTGGTGAAGGGAAGCAATACATCATTGATGGTCAGATTCATGAGCTGATTGCAACAGTAGAAACAACAGGAGGTGGATTCAGTCATTTTGTGGTTGAAGGAGCGAAGGAGAAATATTTCCCGCCGCATTATCATCAAGTTCATACAGAAGCAATCTACTGTGTTGAAGGGAAGATGAACCTTCATTTGAATGGAGAGGATATTTGCTTGATGCCGGGTGACTTTGCCTATATCCCGCCGGATACGATTCACTCTTATGAATTTGTGTCTCATTCAAATAAAATGTTGGTTTTGCTGCTTCCAGGAGAAATTGAGCAGGTGTATGAGCAGTTTGAAGAATCTCCAAGCCAAAGTATATGTCCCTATTTTATTCAAGAAGGGAATTTCATGTTCAATCGGGAGACTTCAACTCAATATGATTTGTTTTTTGTCGAAAAGGAATAAGTGTGTAACGCGTTACACAACATCAGGAGTCTGTCGAAACAATCGACAGGCTTTTTTGTTTTTTGCCTCCACATAAATTTCTCATTTGATGAATGAACCATTCATTCAAGGTGAAGCTATGTAAAGATGACTTGAGCTAAAGGAGGAAATGCATGTGAGAGCTGTTACTTATCAGGGGAAAAATAGCATTGCAGTGAAGAGAGTAGATGCACCGTCGATTCAAGATCGGGAAGATGTCATCATACGGATTACATCAACAGCAATTTGTGGATCAGATTTACATTTGTATCAGGGGAATTTCCCGCTTCCAATCGGCTATGTGATTGGGCATGAACCAATGGGGATTGTGGAGGAAGTTGGCCCGGATGTCACAGCCGTAAAAAAGGGAGACCGTGTCGTCATTCCATTTACAGTTGCATGTGGTAAATGCCAATATTGCGATCATCACTTAGAAAGCCAATGTGACAACTCAAACCCGCACTACGACTCGGGTGGACTTTTTGGCTATAGTGAGAAATATGGGAATTACCCCGGAGGACAGGCAGAATATTTACGCGTACCTTTTGGAAATTACACCCCGTTTAAGATTCCAGAGGATTGTGAGCTGGAGGATGAACAATTGCTGTTCTTATCAGATGTCCTGCCAACCGCCTATTGGAGCGTAGAGCACGCAGGTGTGAAAAAAGGCGATACGGTCATCGTGCTAGGCTGCGGACCTGTTGGTTTAATGGCACAGCAATTTGCTTGGCAAAAAGGAGCGGAGCGTGTGATTGCCGTCGATTATATCGATTACCGCCTGCGGCATGCAAAACGGATGAGCGGCGTGGAGGTTTTTGACTTTACAGAAGATCCCGACATGGGAGAAACGTTAAAGGAGCTCACCAAGGGCGGGGCCGATGTTGTGATTGATTGTGTCGGAATGGACGGGAAGAAGTCGCCGCTTGAAAAAATTGAACAAAAGCTCAAGCTCCAAGGCGGAACGATCGGACCCATTCAAATTGCCACAAAAGCCGTTCGCAAGTGCGGAACAGTGCAGATGACGGGTGTGTACGGCGGCCTGTACAATATGTTCCCATTAGGTGCTTTTTTCGCAAGAAATGTCACCTTGAAAATGGGCCAAGCCCCTGCTCGAGGATACATGTCAAAGCTCTATCAAAAAGTGACAAGCGGTGAAATCGATCCAAGAGCCATTATCACACACAAATTGCCATTAGATGAAGCTGCTCATGCGTACCACATCTTCAATGACAAACAGGATGATTGTATAAAGGTCGTCTTAAAGCCATAAAAAGAAGGCTTAGGACGTATAGACAAACCTTCGCATTCGGTGCCAGGTCTGCGTACCGGTGCTCATGAATGTTCAATTCGCTCCGCTCCATTACTCATCCTTCCTAGGGCTGCAAAGGTTTTCGATCACTCTGAAAAGAAGACAAAGGGCTTTTAGCCCTTTGTCAAAAATCTAAAGGCTTAGGAGTATTCCTAAGCCTTTAATGTGTGCTCGTCCATCATTTTTTCGATTAATTCAAAAAATGTTTTTTTATCTTCCTCTGAAAGGTGGTTGAACAATTGATTCACAAGCAGCTGGCGATTGTCGATCATTTGTTTAGCAATTTGTTCACCCAATTCAGAGAGTTCAATCCATACAGTACGGCGGTCATTATTATTTCGAGAGCGGATAATCAGCCCTTCGTCTTCTAAGTGATTGAGAGCGGTGGTTGTTGCAGAGGGAGATAATGAAACTTCCTGAAGAATATTTTTCACAGTACATGATTGATGGCGGTAGATGATACGTAAAATAAATCCTTTAACATTCGTGACGTTTTTCGGAATATTTTCTTCATCTAATTGTTTCGTCGCCTTTAAATACTTTGTCAGTGCATGGTCTAACAAACTTGCCTCTAGCTCGAAATGTTGCATTCTCCATACCTCTTTTCCTATTGCATTCGCATTTTCCGATCAATTACTAGGTCTATCTTATCATAATAATCATCATGATTTAAACCAAAATGGAAGACGGCTATAAAATTACCTATATTATCAATTAATAAAAAGAACAATTCCAAAATGAAATGATTTTACTTTCAGCTGTTTTTATTTTAGAATGTGAATGAGATAAAATCTGCCAACCCAATTCGCTGGAAATTGGCTATTGGAAATCAAACGTTTGGAGATGAAGATATTGAATACTTTACAGGCATTACTAAACGACAGAATGGAACGCTCTTCACAAATTGAGGCGGTAACTGGCGGAGGTGTGTCTTATACATTTGAAGAATATGCAAAACGCATCGACCAGCTCGCTCATTACTTACATCAAAAAGGAATTCGAAAAGGCGATCGCGTTTGCTTTATTTGTCAAAACCATCATCACTTTTCAACGATTATGCTGGCAGCCATTAAAGCAGGTGCAGTCGCAGTTCCGCTTAGCTGGCAGCTTACTTCTTTTGAGCTGGAAGGGATTTTGAAAAAAGCAGAGCCAAAGGCTTTATTCTTTGACCGAGAATTCCGTGAAATTATTGCTGCGGTGGATGTGTCTTTAGACAACTGTCTCATGGTAGAATCTGGTGTGAATGCAAAAACAACGCAGCTGTTTGAAGATATATTGGCTTCAAATGATGGCAGTGATCTTGCAGAAGAGGTATCAGAGGAGGATCTAGCGATGATCTTATTTACCTCTGGGACAACGGGTAATCCAAAAGGCTGTATGGTTGGACATGGACGAATCTATCAATTTTTAACAAGACGTGGGAATCGAGGATTTGACTTGAAAGGAAAGCGGTACTTAGCGAGTCACCCTCTGTATCATATGAGTTCAATTAATCACCTGATCGCCGCTGCGATTGAAGGGTATACGCTTGTTTTCTTACATGAGGCAACACCGAAGCGCATTTTAGAAACAATTGAAAAAGAAAGAATTACGTTCATGATGGCTTTCCCTTCAGCTTATACGTACATGTTGGAAGAAATGAAGCGTGGTTCGTATGATCTTTCATCCTTTGAAATTGCGATTTCTGGCGGTACGAAGGTGCCGGTTCGTTTGATTAAGGACTACAAAGAAGCAGGCATTCAGATGATGCATGGCTACGGAAGCACGGAAGCATGGGTTGTCAGTGCGTGGCATCCTGCGATGGGCGAGGATAAAATGGGCTCTGCTGGTAAAGTGGATCCAGATGTAGAAGTGAAAATCGTTCATCCTGAGACAGAGGAAACATTGCCAGCTGGAGAAATTGGCGAAGTCGTCATGAGAAGTCCGTTTTATTTCTTAGGCTATTATCATCAGCCTGACGCAACTGCGAAGGTACTCAAAGATGGCTGGTTCCATATGGGAGATGCAGGCTATCTAGACGAAGACGGTTTTCTATTTATCACAGGCAGATACAAAGATGTGATTTTATACGGCGGAGATAATATCTACCCTGATCAAGTAGAAGAGGTCATTGAACAAATTCCGGGTGTGATTGAATCAGCTGTCATCGGGGTGCCGGACGAATTATATGGAGAAGTACCAAGTGCATATATCATAAAAGACGAATCCGTAGATTTCTGCGAAGAAGATGTGGTGAACTATTGTCAGGAACGTTTGGCAGATTACAAAGTGCCATCCATTCATTTCATCAGTGAACTTCCAAAAAACAAGCTTGGTAAAATCATGAAGAAAGATTTACGTGAATTGGTTGTGAATGCTTAGTACCTATTCTGCTATAATGAAATTTGAATGATTTTTTGTTTTTCTAACGTTTTGGAGGGAAAGGGTTTGCGACATATTCTTCGTAAGAAACACATTCACGATTTGTTGGAACAGAGCAGACAGCAAAAGGTAAAGAAAACGCTGGGCGGGCTTGATCTCACGCTTCTTGGTATAGGGGCGGTGATTGGTACAGGTGTTATGGTATTAACTGGAATTACAGCGGCTAAGGATGCTGGACCGGCTGTCATTTTCTCTTTTGCAATTGCAGCCATTGTGTGCAGTTTGGCAGCACTTTGCTATGCAGAAATGGCGTCAGCGCTCCCTGTATTCGGCAGTGCATACATTTATTCATATACAACCATGGGCGAGCTTGTAGGCCATTTGATGGGCTGGACCTTATTATCTGTTTATATGCTGACAGCTTCAGCTGTCGCCAGCGGCTGGTCGAGTTATTTCAACAGCCTGCTTGAGGGATTTGGAATTTCGATTCCGCATCAATTCTTAGCGGGGCCAGAGCAAGGCGGATATATGAATCTGCCGGCGATTATCATTGCTTTACTGATTGCGTGGATCTTATCTAGAGGAACGAAGGAAAGTAAAAAATTTAATAATATCATGGTGTTTGTGAAACTCGGTATTATTGTTCTTTTCATTGTAGTAGGCGGCTTTTATGTACAGCCAGCCAATTGGCAGCCATTTATGCCGTTTGGCGCAGAAGGCGTTATTGCCGGTGCTGCTGCTGTATTTTTTGCCTTTTTAGGATTTGATGCGATTTCTGCTTCAGCAGAAGAGGTGAAAAATCCGCAGCGGAACCTGCCAATTGGGATCATAGGTTCATTACTTATTTGTACGGTCATTTACATTGTCGTTTGTTTGGTCATGACAGGCATGGTGCATTATACAAAGCTGAATGTTACAGAGGCTATGTCCTATGTCCTGCAAAGTGTACATCAAAATAGCGTGGCTGGTATTATTTCTGTTGGTGCGGTCATTGGATTGATGGCTGTGATTTTCGCCAATAATTATGCGGCAACTCGAATTGCCTATGCGATGGGCCGAGACGGACTTTTGCCTAAAGTGTTTTCAAAAACAAACAAAAGCGATACGCCTGTTGCTAGCATATGGATGATTGGCGGAATGACAGCTGTTATTTCAGGCTTTATTGATTTGAAGGATCTGTCCAACTTAGCGAATATCGGTGCGTTATTAACGTTTGCCATGGTCAGTTTATCTGTGCTTATTTTGAGAAAGACACATCAGCAGCTTGAGAGGGGCTTCAGGGTTCCTTTTGTGCCGGTTTTGCCGATTATATCAATGGGCTGCTGCTTGTTCCTTATGCTCAACTTACCAGGCCGGACATGGCTTTACTTTGGGGTTTGGCTGTTAATCGGTGTCGTCATGTACGCAGCGTATTCAAACAAACACAGTGAATTAGCGAAATCTTCATGAGAAAAAGGTGCAAATCCGTTGACGATTTGTGCCTTTTTTCATACGATTTGGGATAAGCTATAAAAGAGATAATGGACGGAACAAGAGGAGGATGAGGGATATGATTAGTGTTAGTCCTTATATTGTTGTAGAAGATGTGAAAGAATCTCTTCAATATTATCAAGGGATTTTTGGTGGGGATATTCAAATCTTAAATGAACATCAAGACCGTGTCCTGCATGCTGAATTGCATCTTGGGGAATCGCTGCTTCATTTTTCAGATACGTTTGGACGCACGCCAAAGCCAGAGAATCTCAGATTGATCATGCAGTTTGACAATGAAGAAGAACTAAAGGCTGTCTATGAAGCACTGGAAGCTGATGGAGATGTACTGGTTGAATTACAGGATACCTTCTTTGGCGCACTTCACGGACAAGTACAGGACCGGAAAAACGGGTTAATCTGGGTTCTGAATTATATGAAATAGACTAAGACCTTCACGAGTGTGAAGGTTTTTTGTGAGTGTTTTTATTTTCTGAAAAATGGAAAATATGCTATGTTGGAAGAATAAAAGGACAAGGAGAAGGGTGGCAAAGGAATGGAACAAATTGAGTTTCAATCAATCCAAACAAATGGTGTAACACTTCATACAGCAATGGCTGGACCGGAAAATGGCCCGCTGCTTGTGCTGCTCCACGGGTTTCCTGAGTTTTGGTACGGCTGGAAAAATCAAATCATCCCCTTGGCTGAGGCGGGCTATCGTGTTGTCGTTCCTGATCAAAGAGGCTACCATCTAAGTGACAAGCCAGAAGGAGTCGAATCCTACGTATTAGATCAATTGAGAGATGATATTGTAGGACTGATTAAGACGCTGAGCCCGAACCAAAAGGCGATTGTCGGCGGACATGACTGGGGCGGAGCTGTTGCTTGGCATTTGGCTTCAACCCGTTCTCAATATGTCGAGAAATTAATCATTGTGAATATGCCGCATCCGCGGGTGATGATGAAGGTTCTTCCTTTTTATCCGCCGCAGTGGAAGAAAAGCTCTTATATCGCTTTTTTTCAGCTTCCGAATGCTCCAGAGGCAGCCCTTCAAGAAAATCACTTTCAAAAGCTGGATGAAGCCATCGGGCTGACGGCAAGACCACATTTGTTCACGAAAGAAGATGTCTCAAGCTACAAGCTCGCTTGGACACAGCCAGGCGC
Source organism: Bacillus sp. MAG717A (assembly GCF_036884855.1). Lineage (NCBI taxonomy): Bacteria > Bacillati > Bacillota > Bacilli > Caryophanales > Bacillaceae > Bacillus > Bacillus sp. MAG717A. Next base: position 1,166,041 of record NZ_CP145733.1, on the reverse strand, counting down.
CTTGACCTCAATGCTGAATTGGTACCGAGCCATTAAAAAAGGCGGCTTTGAAAAGCCAATTTCCAAACGAATTCTCGTTCCTGTTCGCATGATCTGGGGGATGGAGGACAAATTTTTAAGCAGAAAGCTGGCGAAGGAAACGATTAAGATCTGTCCAAATGGCCAGCTGATCTTTGTCGATGATGCCTCTCATTGGATCAATCATGAAAAGCCAGAAGTGGTGAACAAACTCATACTCGAATTTTTGATCTAAAGAAAAAAGCTCTGGTCAGAGGGACCAGAGCTTGTGATTTACCCGATATGATTCTTTTTCAACGAAGCAGGTTCATCATCCCAGCATTCAATGTTCTCATTGTTTGGAACGGCATTTTTATAAAAGACTGGATCTTTCCCCTCTTTTTTCTGCCGTGTATAATCCTTTAATGCTGCAAAGGCGACTTTAGACAGCATGGTAATGGCAATGAGGTTGACGATGACCATTAAGCCCATAAACAGATCGGCAAGATTCCAAACAAAAGGAACGCTTGCTACAGCACCGAATAAAACCATTGCAATTACCGCAATACGGTATCCAATCAACCATGCTTTGCTTGATTTGAGGAATTCAATGTTCGTTTCACCATAGTAATAATTCCCGATTAGCGTACTAAATGCAAATAAGAAAACCATAATGGCAAGAACACCAGAAGCCCAAGGACCGATGTGTTCACTCAAAGATGCTTGAGTGAGCTCAATACCTGTTAATTTTGTCGTTTTATATGCACTTGAGAAAAGGACGATAAAGGCAGTACTTGTACAAATAATCAGTGTATCAATTAAGACACCAAATGCTTGGATCAGTCCTTGCTTTACAGGGTGGCTCGTCACGGCAGCTGCAGCAGCGTTTGGTGCGCTACCCATCCCAGCTTCGTTTGAGAATAGACCCCGTTTGATCCCTTCCATAATGACGGCACCCATGGTACCACCTGCAAACTGCTCAATACCGAATGCATGTGAAATAATAGTCTGGACAACACCAGGCAGTTCAGTAATGTTTGTAATCATAACAAAAAGAGCAATACCAATATAAGCGACAGCTAAGAAGACCACAATGTATTCTGCCATCTTGGCAATCGTTTTGACCCCGCCGAAAATGATGATACTAAATCCAATAGCCATAATGACGCCTACGATCAAACGATTTGTGCCAAATGAATTTTCAAAAGCAATGGTAATAGTGTTCGACTGTACAGCATTAAAGACAATACCGAAAGAAATGGTGATTAATACAGCAAACAAAATCCCCATCCAGCGTTTCTTTAAGCCTTTTTCAATATAGTAAGCGGGACCACCGCGAAAGCCTGATGCATCTTTTACTTTATACACTTGGGCAAGCGTACTTTCAACAAAGCTTGACGCGGAACCGATAATGGCTAGGAGCCACATCCAAAAAATAGCGCCGGGACCACCCATGGCAATTGCGATCGCAATCCCAGTAATGTTCCCAGTTCCAACCCGAGCCGCCATACTAATAGCAAAGGCTTGGAATGGTGATACGCCAGATTTTTGTTTGTTTGTTCCTTCCTTCAGAACGATCACCATTTCCTTAAGCATACGCACTTGAAGGAAACGAGACCTGAATGTGAAATAAAGGCCGACAAGAATTAATAGTGCAACAATAATATATGACCATAGAAAACCATTTGTTGTTGTTAATAAACCATTCATAACATCACCTCTTCTAATTCATCCTATTTCTTTAAAAAATACTGAGATCCCACTCTTTAGCGAGCTTTTTCAGCATCATGACACCGGTAATACTATTTCCGCAATCGTCAATGGCAGGACCGTAAATGCCAATACCACAGCCTGTCTGAAACGGGAACTCTCTTCTTGCGCTTGGCGGAACGCAAGCCATAATTCCTCCAGACACACCACTTTTGGCTGGAACGCCTACGAAAGCAGCAAAATTCCCAGACGCATTATACATGCCGCATGTCAGCATCAATGCCTTTGTTAGTCTGGCGATATCCTTTGGGATGACTTGGACTTGTTTAAAGGGATGGTAGCCATCACTTGATATAATCAGTCCAATCAAGGCGATGTCCTCTGTTGTGACCTCGATGGAACATTGCTTTAAATACACTTCTAAGGTGTCCTCGACATCCGATTCTAAATAATTGGTTTCTTTTAAATAATAAGCAAGTGCCCGGTTGCGATGCGCAGTTGCCCATTCTGATTGATAAACCTCTTCATTAACAGAAGGACGCTTACCTATTAAGTTTTCGATTAAATCGAAAATATATGCTAGCTTTTCTGTAGAAGTCTTTCCGGGAAGGATGGAGGATACGGTAATAGCTCCAGCATTAATCATTGGATTAAAGGGCTTCCCTGGTTTATGCATCTCAAGACGGTAGATGGAATTAAATGCATCACCAGTTGGCTCTACATCTACCCGATCCAAGACGTAAGGTACGCCTCTTCCTAAACAGGCAGCTATAAAGCTGATGACTTTTGAGATACTTTGCAGGGTAAAGGGGACGTCCCAATCACCATATCGTACAGATGATCCATCTGGGCCTATCACGCTGATACCAAGTTGAGAGGAATTCACTTTTCCAAGTGCTGGAATGTAGCCAGCATTCTGCCCGTTTGTGTAATACGGACGTATTTCTTCTGCCCATTGATCAACAGAAGACTGGCATGCGTGTTTTGTATTTTTAGAAATTGCTGTTTTCATACGATTCCTCCAATCAAAAATCAAAAAGTACCCTATTGAATTGGCGGATGACAAAAAATGCGATCAAATAGGCACGAAAACATGTTACACATCTTCAAAGAACTTGTCATGCGCTGCTTGCACCACTCCTTTACACCTAAATATATGTACAAATGAAGGCATTGTCGGCGGAAAAACAAAAAGGGTTTTTAGTGAAAATTCAGAAAACGCTTACATATAGTTTCACTAAAATTGTTCATTCAATTTATCTTGGAAACTACACAATCTGACGTAAATCTACAGAAAAACTTACAAATAAAAATCAGTTTGTCGATTATTGTCGTCAATGATCAAAACCCTGAATAGCTGAAAGGTCACCTTACTGCCCCGGAGAATAGTCATAAAAAAGGATTTTGGAGATAAAAGGAGCAGTGAAATTTATTTTTTGTACATTGTGGAGAAAAGAGTCTCCTTGTATACTGTGGCTATGCAAACAGGGGAAGGGATGTCAGTCATTTGAGTTTAAATCAGCTTGTCAAAAGGGACGCTTTCATTTTAATTTTTATGATGGTTATTGTGCCGCTTGCAGGAGAGCTGAAGTTTTATCCTGTGAATGAGACGTTTCGCATCAGCTTTGGCGCACCTGCGTTTTTCTTTTGTTTATTACTCTTAAGAAAATCTAGACCGCTATTGCCTGGATTTTTAACAGGTGCAGCTATTGTGCTTTTTCGGGTAGGGTTAGATTTAATTCAGCAGAATGCTGATCTGGCTTCATCATTTTATCAGCAATTCCCAAGCTTCTTTTTCTATTTCACGTATGCTTTCCTGTTTTTTGCCGTCCGTACGGGTCGCTTTAAACAGCGCTCTATTTTCATTGGGATTATCGGTCTGATGATCGAATTAGTTGCTGATTTTGTCGAGCTGTTTGTACAATTTTTAGTGTTTGATACAACGATGACTTTATCAAAGCTGAGCGATATGTTCCTCATTGCATTTGCTCACAGCTTTGTGGTGATCAGTTTTTTTAATATGATGAAGCTGTATGAGGCACAATCAAGAGAGAAGCAGATCATGAAACAAAACGAGCATATGATGATGGTCATTTCGAATTTATATGAAGAAACGGTGCACTTAAAGAAAACGTTAAAACATACAGAGCATATTACGCAGGAATCATACCGGCTTTATCGTCTGCTGCATGAACACGAAGCAGGGAAAAAAGTGAGTCAGGAGCTGTTAAAGCTCGCAGGAGAAATTCATGAAGTGAAAAAGGACAATCAGCGTATTTATGCTGGGCTTTCAAAGCTGATTTCGAAGGAAAATATGCAAGATTACATGAAGGCGGAAGAGCTCGTTCAAATTGTAATCCGTATTCAAGAGAAGTATGCTTTATCTCTTGGGAAAAACATCACCTTTACATCTGATATAAGGGGCATTCATCTGCATGATTATCATGTGTTTATTTTCTTATCGCTGATTAATAATTTAATGGCCAATGCAGTCGAAGCTATAAAGGATACCGGGATGATCTCACTCGAATTGAAAGGAAGTCATGATAAAATAGAGATTCGGATTGAAGATGATGGACCGGGGATTCCTAAAAAAATGAGAGAAATTGTGTTTGATCCAGGCTATACCTCCAAATTTGATGCATTTGGAACTCCATCTACTGGGATTGGCTTATCCTATGTGAGAGAGCTGGTTCAAGAGCTTGGCGGCCATATTCAAATCGAACCAAAAGAAACAAAAGGTACAGCATTTCTGCTTGTCCTTCCTATACAAAATTTAATACAGAGAGGGTGAGTGTATGCGATTCTTCATTGCAGATGATGATCGTGCAATACGCTCGATTTTAGGTCAAATTATAGAGGATGAGGATTTGGGAGAGGTCGTAGATGAAGCGGGTGACGGAGTTGGATTAGAGGCACATTCACTGAACCTCAAGAAAGTAGACATCCTTTTGATTGATCTTTTGATGCCTGCTAGAGACGGCATTCAAACCATTCGCCATATTCACCCTGAATTCAAAGGCAAGGTCATTATGATTTCCCAAGTAGAGGCAAAAGAGATGATGGCAGAAGCCTATGAACTAGGGATTGAATATTATATCCATAAGCCTGTCAATCGCATTGAAATCGTCAGTGTGATTCGAAAAGTCATGGAGCGTATCAAGCTGGAAAAATCGATTTACGATATACAAGCCTCTCTTCGCCACGTGCTGCCATTAGAGCCTGTGATTTCTCAAGGTGCTGGCGCTGGAGCGAAGAGAAGAACGATGAAAGAGGCTGGGGAATTCCTCTTATCTGAGCTGGGAATTGTCGGCGAGAACGGCTCTAAGGATTTACTGGAGATACTCATCTACTTACATGAAACTCAGTCAGCCAATTCTCATGAGGTCAATTTCCCGCCGCTAAAGCAGCTGTTTATCAAAACAGCAGAAAGAAAGCTGGATCATGGTGCAACCGATGTTGAAGTGATGCGGGAAGTGAAAGCGGCGGAGCAGCGGATTAGACGAGCTATTCATCATTCCTTGAATCATTTTGCCTCACTAGGATTAACAGATTTCTCAAATCCTAAGTTTGAGCACTACGCGTCGAAGTTTTTCGATTTTACCGATGTCAGCCAAAGAATGAAAGAAATGCAGAAGACATCTTCTCCCGCAGGATCGACGGGCAGAGTCAATACAAAGAAATTCGTTCAAATCTTTTATTTTGAAGCAAAGCAGCTATTCGAAGAAATGAGCTGAGGAAAATCTGTTGGTATGATTGGAGAAAATAAACAGAGAACGGTCTGCCTTTCCTATGATCTGTCTTGATCTTCAGGTGGTTTTATAATTTAACTGATCATTCTGATTTTTCTTTTTTCTTGAAAATAAAACCCTCCTGTGCAATCGTTTGTTAAAATAGTGAGGTTAGACTAGAATGTCGGAGGTTTTATTTTGGGAAAAATTAAACGAAATGCGCTCTGCCCATGCGGAAGCGGAAAAAAATATAAACATTGCTGTGGTCAAAAATCAGGTGGAGAACAAACGTCTGAGCTTGTGTTTAAGGAAGCTGTACAAGTTCAAAAGGATTTAATGAATTATGCTTTTTCTAAACATCAGAGAGCGATCAATCAATTCATTAATGAGTTTTCTTTCCTTGCAGATATGGATAAAGAAACGCAACAAATCTCAGTTTTCCATTTGAGTGTATGGGGCATCTTCTTCCGTCCATTAACTGATCAGAAAGAAACCATTTTCCAAGAATTCCTGACAAAGAAAGCAGAAGATATTACCCGTCCGAAAACAAGACAAGTGGTTCAATCTTGGACAGATATGGAGCCATCTTTGCTTTTATTAAATGAAAAAACGGACGAGTCTCTTTACTTCGAAAATATGGTAACAGCTGAGAAGGTTGAAGTAGATGTAAAACCGGATCAAACGGTACTGCCTGAAAAGGGAAGTCTCGTGCTTGGTTTTCCTGTTCAATTTGAAGAAAAAGCAGAGTTTTTCATTCAGTATACGATGTTTGCGAAAGAGTTCACAGATACTCTTCTTCTTCAGGTCCGCCAGCTTGTTGACGCATATGAAGCAAATGGAGAAGCGCGCAGCACATTTATGAGAGAATCATTCCCTGATGTGCTGAAGTGTATGTTTGCGAAGCAAGAAGTAGAAGAATCAGAAACACCTGCTCAAACAGAAGGCGATGCAGGCCTATCAGCAGATCGTATGGACTGGGCAAGTGACGTCCAGCTGGAAACAGCTAAGCTGATTGAAGACGGAATGAAGGAGCACGGTGACCAAAGCCTGACAGATGGTGCTTTAACGGTTTGGAAAGCCTACTGTGATCAGAAATCACCTGTGATCCGTAAAGCAGCGTCATTTGCAGCGGGAATCGAATACTATATTCATTCACTTGCAAGCGATGCTCCGCTTTCTCAAGCACAAGTAGCGAAGAAGTATGGCATTAGTGCGTCGACTGTATCGAGCCGTTTTAAAGATATCGAAAAAGCGGTGAAAGAAGAGCAAGAGGCGACAGTATAATCTAAAAAAGACGCGGCACCTTCAGAGGCCAGCGTCTTTTTTAGATTATCTCGTTTTAATAAAACCACTCATGTACTGCTCTGTATTATAATCGTTGAGGTCGATTTTCCATTGACCATCTCCATTACGTTTCATTTTCACTTCATATTCAGCTGGGCTGGAGACGGGAGGGAGCTTTTCGAATTCAGATGCGTACATGTTTAAGCTTTTTTTATACAATTCTTCTTTAGAACGGATTTTCCCGTTGTAAAACTCGTCTCTTTTCTTGTCTAGCTTGTCTTTTAAGTTAGAAGCATCAATGCCTGTTACTTGAGCGACAACCTTTGCTTCGTCATCAGAGATGGTTTTCACACTTGTTTCTACTTTGGCTTTATCCTTCATAGTGTTTTGAATGCGTTTGTACATCGACAGAATATCACGGTCACTCACTTCATTACCGTATATTCCTGCACTTCTTTTGAAGTCTTTAACAAACATTTCATGGTATTTATTGACGACATCCGATTGATTGTCACCCGTTAAATCTGCGAATTGATCGTTCTTTTTGTCAAAAACAATAATATCAGTATAAGCGGATAACGCTTTTGCTGGGTTATCCAGCTTTTTTGCTGTATCGAGTATTTTGTTTCCATCTAGATCGATTTGGATGGAATCACTGTTTTTCTTGATGCTGTCCTGATACACGAACTGATATTTTTTCCCTTTGTCTACTAGGAAATAAAGAGCTCCTGAAAGTGACTTGCCTTTGTTCAATGAACCAAGGTCAAGACGGTCTTTACTGCCGTAGAATTTTAAATCAGATACTTTGGCATCGTCCTGATAAAGGGAGAAGTCAGAGTTATATAATGAAAGGGCTTTGTCACCTTTGTTTGTGATCGTCAGGTTGACTTTTAGGACCAATTCATTGTCTCTCAGGGTAGTTGTTGAGTCTTCTGGTAACGTATATTCGTAGCTATTGACTTTTACCTCTGCTGTTTTCGTTGACTTTTGGTCAGCGTCTGTTGATTTGGCTGAGCTCTGGCAGGCTGCAGAGATGATCATCACGAATGAAATCATGAGGAAGGCACTTATTTTTTTAAGATTCACAGTTGATGCTCCTTTGCTTTTCTTTCGTCATTTCATTCCCGCTATCTGACTATGAAAAAAGAAACAGATAGAATGGTATAATCGGGTGTTAAAGGGGAAAATATCCTAATGACGATTTGCACTATTCATTCTATCGAAATTCATTCATGATGAGGAATAGGTTTTAGTCCCTATTTTTAATAATTTTTAACACAATTACCTATAAAATAAGGAATTAAATAAGCATAATATACTGGTTAATAAGTATTGATTTATAGATTTATTTTAGGTTTTAAATGTTTTTTGTATAAAAATCTTGAAATGAAGGTAGTTTTCATTTGACGAGGCGGTGTCGGATGGCGAAGACGACAGCCTGTGTGCGGTCTTGTGCATTGAGCTTTTGTAATATACGGTGCACATGCGTTTTTACTGTACTTTTGCTGATAAATAATTGATCAGCGATGTCTTCATTCTTTAAACCATAGGCCATTTGCTGTAAAACATCGCGTTCACGTTCTGTAAATGATTCGTGAAGCAGATGAGTGTGATGTGTATCATTTGCCTGCTGAAGAGCTCGTGCCATCATGTGCTCAGAGGCTGCTGTTCGAAAGACAGATTCACCAGCAAAGGCGGTGCGGATGGCCTCAATTAATTCCTCAGGCATTGTATCCTTCAGCAAATAACCGACTGCCCCTGCACGAATCCCGTCAAAGACGTATTCTTCCGTATCAAAGGTCGTGAGAATCACAACTTTTACATCTTGATGCTTTTTTAAAATGTGCTCTGTTGCCGTGATGCCATCCATTCCAGGCATTTGTACATCCATGAGCAGTACGTCTGGTTTGTTGATCAAGCAAAGCTCAACCGCCTCCTGACCGTCTGACGCCTCCCATATGACGTCAATATCCTCTTGAGCGCTTGCAATATAACGAAATCCTTGGCGGATCAGCGGCTGATCATCAATAATGCCAATCTTTATAGGGGGTGTCATGTCTCAGAGTCCTCCTTGATAGGAATTTGAAGATGGATACAAAAGCCGTGCGGCTCGCGTATGGACGTCTTGAGGGAACCGCCTGCAGCGTCACACCGTGCTTTCATGCCTGACAGCCCAAATCCAAATGAAATATCTTTTTCGCTGGTCAAATATCCATCGTCTTCAATGTTCATCATCAGCTCATGCTGGTGGTTATATAGTGTAATGGTCATCGCGGTCGCCTTGGCATGGCGAATTGTATTGGTAATGGCTTCTTGTAAAATGCGGTAAAGCAGTTCAGATACGGAGAGCGGCCATTTTTTATACGTAAGCTGCTCTGTATGAAAGTGAATATCTATCTCTCCCGATATCTCTCCTTGCTTGATAAGACTACGAAGCCCTGCAAGTCCGAGACCTGCATCATCTGACGCCATATGATGAACCACAGAACGAACTTCGGTGAGACAATTTTTAGAAATATTGATCAGCTCCTGAAACGTCTGCGCCATCTGCTCTGGTTCTTCCTGTTTTAAACGGTAGGGCAAAGACTGCAGCTGGACAATCATCGAGGTTAATTGGTGACCGATGCTGTCATGCAGGTCACGTGCAATTCTGCTTCGCTCCTCCAGTACTGCAAATTGGAGTGACTGAACGGTCGCTTCTTCAAGTTCCATATGTGCCTTTTTCAATTGTTCATGGGCTTCTGATAATTCCTTGTGAACCAATTGCAGTTCCCCGAAGTGTTCTTCCTTTAATTCCTGTTCACGCCGCCGCATTCTAGAAATCAAAACAAGTGTATACACAAGCAGCTGGAATAGTGGGAGAGTGATCACCATGTTCCAAGAAAAATCGTTTACATAATAGCTGATCCCACTAGTGAAAAAGATGATAGCAAATAGATAGGGGTGATGCGCCTCTGAAAAACGAAAAGCGATAAAGCCAATCATAAAAAAGGTCAGGCCGATACTGTCTTGAATCTGACCTGTCACCAACCACAAGAGATGTGTCAGAATCCACATCAAGAGGAGCATAGAAAATTGCTTTTTAGGTGACAGCTTGCTTTTTGGAAAAAGACAAAGGAGAAACACCAAATAGACGAAGGTGCGAAACACCAATCCGCCTATTGAAAGGGGCTCATACATTTGAATATACATATAGGTCAATACAAGGCCTAATACGAATTTTCGCCTTATTTGACCTAAAAGCTTGAGTGGCTGCTGAAGGTTCATATCAAAAACTCCTGTCTGTCAGTTAAATAGCAGCAGATGCCTTGATGTTCATATATCTTTTTAAAAGAATAAAACGTAATCCGATCATACTGCCAATTGGAAGGAATGTCAGGCCATTTGCGAAAATGATCAGGGAATGACCGCCATCCTGTACAACTGAACCTACTGTCATCCGGATAAGAATGATTCCGATGAAAAAAAGTGTTCCATAGAGTGAGCTGGCGGCGGTGATACGTCCCGACTGTTGATCATATGTTACTTTGTATAGTTTACCTCTCCAAAGCCCGATTGCAAAACCTGCGAATGCAAAGCCGGTCATCACAAGCAGGCTCATCACCGTGATTTCAATATGCTGGGTAAAGGAATAAGAGAGAGTGCCTAATAAAATGAGCGGCCCTATGAGAAGCCTGATGGGGCGGATTTCTTTTTCCTTGCCTGTTCTTAAAAGCAGAATAATCATAATGATGACAAATTGAATGGTCATGACAAGATCTCCTTTTCGTTTTAGTCTATCTTCATCATACGCATCTTCTATTTTCGCGGCGTCCACCCGTAGGTTGATTTTCAGAAAGCGGGATACTTGAATGTTGGAATTGATTCATGGGAAAATAAGGATGATTACGTAGATAAGGGAGATGAGCTTTTGAAAAAGGTAACGCTTGGACGAACTGATTTGCAGGTAAATCCAATAGGGCTTGGTACGAATGCAGTAGGTGGACATAATTTATTCCCGAATCTTAGTGAGGATGCTGGACGGGAGCTTGTGGAGACGGCTCTTGATCAAGGTGTCAATTTCCTAGATTCTGCTTTTATTTATGGGCTGGGCCGTTCAGAGGAATTAATCGGTGAGATCATTGCCAAAAGAGGCGGCAGAGAAAAGCTTGTCCTTGCGACAAAAGGAGCTCATAAGGAAGTAAACGGGCAAATTGAACTTGATAACAGCCGTGATTTCTTAAGAGAGCAGGTCGAAAATAGCCTGAAACGACTGCAAACAGATTATATTGACTTGTACTATATGCATTTCCCGGATGGGCGCACGCCACTCGAGGAAGTAGCAGGCACATTAAAGGAATTGAAGGACGAAGGGAAAATCAAGGCGATCGGTGCATCCAACCTTGATTTTGAACAGCTTCAAGCTTTTAACCGAGATGGCTACTTAGACGTGCTTCAGTCGGAGTATTCTCTGCTGAAACGTCAGGCGGAGCAGGATCTTCTTCCATACTGCGTCGAGCATGGTATCTCCTTTATTCCTTATTTCCCATTGGCATCAGGCTTGTTGACTGGCAAATTTACAAAGGATGCCACATTTGATGATATTCGAGCAAAAGACCCACTTTTCCAAGGTGATGCATTCCTTTCAAATCTCGAAAAAGTAGACAAGCTGCAGGCGATTGCCCAATCAAAGAATGCAGAAACGGCACACGTCGCACTCGCTTGGCTCTTAGCTCAGGATGGTATTGATGCTATTATTCCAGGGGCAAAACGAGCAGACCAAGTGCTGCAAAATTTAAAAACAAACGATGTTCAACTAACTGAAGAGGAAATTAATCAAATCGACAAGATTTTTTCTTAACACGAAAAAAAGGTGCAGCTATGCACCTTTTTTTTATGACATTGTAAGAGGGATTTTGATGACGAGCCGTAAATTTGGAGAACGGTAAGTGAAATCCAGTGTACCGTCTGCCTTTTCAACAAGCTGATGAATGATATACGTCCCCATGCCTTGATGATTGCCGCCTTTTGTCGAGCGGCCAAAAGTTTTGAATAAATGATCTAACACATGTTTTTCCATACCTTTTGTGCTGTTTTCACAATGGATTAAAAATAGCCCGCTCCGAATAGAGGTTGTGACCGAAATGCTGCCCTCTTTTCCAGCTTTCTTTGCTTCAATCGCTGCATCTAGGGCATTATCAAGCAGGTTGCCAGTAAAACTAACCTGATCCGCCTTTGAAAAGGGAAGCGATGAAAAGGGAGCTTGAAGGTCTAGTGAAAGTACAATGTTCTCTTTCTCAGCCCGCTCCAAAAAGGGATGAAGGGTAGAGGCTAAATAAGCATTTTCTCCTTTCATCCATGGGAAATGTTTGACGTATTGCTGAATTAAATCTTTGATTTCATGTTCGTCGTTCGACGCGGAAAAGGCATTTAAATGTCTGGCTGTTTCATGATGTTTACTGCGCAGCTCAAGAAGTAATTCGTTGGTTCTTGATTCTGCGTTTATGAGCTCTTGAAGCCGTCCATTTAACTGTTTCTCTGTCTGCATCACCTTCAATGAGAGGATATCGACTGTCACCATCATGATGATTGCTAAAAGACAGCTCAGCCCATCCTCTTGCGTTAGAAACAGCAAAAAGCCTGCACAGGTGATGAGTATAAAAGCACCTAATATCACATAACCACTCGTATGAGGTAAAAATCTTTTGTACATGAAGAATGTATAAACACATATTACGCAAAAGGTAAGAATCCACAACACAATTGATGATAGCGGTAGAAAGGCTTCAGCAACTGCATGAAACGCAAGACCTAGCCATATGAGGGCATAAATGCGAAATCCAAGATAGAAAGCGTTCACGTTCGTTCTCCTTAAAAATAGTATTTCTTAAAGAATTCTAATTGCTGCTTGGTCATCATGGCTTTTTTATCTGTCCCTTCAAAAGACACGATAAACGAATTTTTAGCATACGCCGAGAAATTCTTAATGTAATGAATATTGATGATAAACGATCGATGGGAGCGGATAAAATCCTTTTCAGCCAAATCACCCTTTAACTCGTTTAAAGTTTGATATGTCTGGATTTCTCCTGTCGTTGTCACGATAGTTGTTGACCGGCCCGTTCGCTCAACAAAAATGACATCCTTTTTCTGCAGCACATGAATATCCGACTGCTGCTTAATGAGAAGCCGGCCATGAATGCTTTTCTCCTGCTTGGTGGACATATAGCGCTCTAAGCATTTGGCAATTCGATCAGCTTGGTAGGGCTTCATAATATAATCATGTACATTCAAATCAAACGCATGGACTGCATAACCACTGTTTCCTGTCACAAAGACCACATCGACATTCAGTGCGTGAGAGTGAATGAGGTCCGCTAATTCATAGCCGGACATTCCGGGCATTTCAATGTCAGCGAACAACAGATCAATGTCTCCTTGTTTGACCTTCTCATATGCATCCTCTGCTGACTGCGTGACAAAGACAATGTCCACAGCCTCCATTCTGCCCACAATGGCGTGCAGCTTTTCTAAATCTACTCGGTAATCATCGACGAGACCTACTTTTATCATAAAAATCACCTATGACTCTTCTTATTATTTGTCTATTTTACCATTTGTTTTTTTGAAATAGATCATTTCAAGACAGAAAAAGGACGTTTCGCGACATTTTTATATCAGGCAGGCATTATTTTTTCTATCATAGACTTAGAAAGTAAAGTTGAAAGGGGCGAACCAAATGATTACTCTCAGCGATTGCAGCTGCTGGTTTAAAGATAAGAAAAAAGTCGTGAAAGCGATGAAACACATGACGTTCTCCGTGAAGGAAGGGGAAGTCGTTGGCATCCTAGGAGAAAACGGTGCAGGAAAAACGACATTATTGCGCGCCGTGGCCACATTATTAGAGCCTACACACGGAACAGTCACTGTCGCAGGCTTTGATACAGTGAAAGAATCAACGGAAGTGAAAAAGCGAATTGGTGTCTTGTTTGGCGGTGAGACGGGGCTTTACGATCGTTTGACGGCACGAGAAAACCTTGAATACTTTGGCAAATTGTATGGCTTGGATCAGCACGAAATCAAAGCAAGAATTGAGGATTTGGCAAAGCGTTTTGGAATGAGACAATATATGGATCGCAAGGTGAAAGGATTTTCAAGAGGGATGAAACAAAAGGTGGCGATTGCCAGAACGTTAATTCATGATCCTGACATTATTTTATTTGATGAGCCGACAACAGGCTTGGATATTACATCAAGTAATATTTTCAGAGACTTTATTCATCAGCTCAAGCAGCAAAATAAAACCATCCTTTTTTCAAGCCACATCATGGAAGAAGTCAGCCAGCTTTGTGACAGTGTCATGATGATTCATCAAGGAGAGCTTGTATACAAAGGGACACTTTCAGAATTATATAATCAGGAACAAAGTGATGACTTGAACTATATCTTTATGTCGAAGCTCGCTAGGGGGATTTCATAATGTGGAAAACCGTCTTTTTGAAAGAAATGACAGATGCGCTGAGGGATCGAAAAACGTTGCTCTTAACCGTGCTAATTCCTCTTTTGACCATGCTTGGACTGGTGTTCTTTTATGAAAGCATGATTGCAGATCCAGGGGATGAAGCCTATACAGTCGCCATCAATGAACAGCTTCCAGCCGAAATGAACCAAATGATCAAAGAGGTCAAAAACCTCACACTTGAAACATTTGATGACCCGCAGCAAGCGGTCAAAGATGGAGAGGCAAATGCTTACCTAGAAATGCCGAAAGAGGCAGGCGATATGCTCAAGCATCAAAAGCCATTCGCCATTAAAATTCATGGATATACGACAGATGATGATTCGGTCATCACCGTTCAAATGCTGCAATCATTGCTGGAGCAATATCAAAACCAAGTGGTCGAAAAGCGTTTAGCAGCGGATCAAATCGATACGTCCGTTATTCATCCGTTTGAGGTGCAGTCCGTTGATGTAGAAGAAGGGGATGAAGGGGAAAACGGAGTGACCGCTATGCTGTTGTCGATTCTCCTTCCGATGATTTTGGTGACCTCCGTCATCTCAGGAGCCTTGCCGGCTGCGCTTGATATTGTAGCAGGTGAAAAAGACCGGAAATCCATTGAAGCGTTGTTCCTGACACCTGCCAGCAGACTCCAGATTCTCATCGGAAAATGGCTCGCTGTCTCTATGTTTGGTATTTTAAGTGGGATTGTGGCGATAGGCATGTTGCTTCTATCTACTTTGCTCTTTACAGAAAAGCTGAAGCAGGCTCTAAACTTTGGTGATCAAATGTGGAGCATTATCTGCGTCATGTTTGCGGCGCTTATCATCTTCTCCTTCATGGTATCCATGATTGAATTGCTGCTCAGCGTCATTTCGGGCTCAGTCAAAGAAGCACAGTCGTACATGTCCATGATCATTACACTAGGTGTGATCCCAATGTTCTTTACCATGAGAGCAGGTGCTACGCAGCTAGATACGTATTACTTTGCCATCCCATTCCTCAATATTCATGCGCTGTGTAAGCAATTGATGTTTGGTATCATCGATCCAATGTCCATCGCCCTGACACTCGGCTCCTCAGCCTTGGCAGTCGTCATCCTGTTTGTCATCGTCAGAAGCTTGTTTATGAAAGAGAAATGGATGCTTGCGAAATAAAGAAACGCCCTCTTTGATAGAGGGCGTTTTCAAGTGAATGCCGATCATCGTATTTTTCAGTTTAAGAAACCGAATTGATCCAAGTTCTCTAAATAAAATTGAAAATACTCGTCATGAATACCATCAGGATATTCTTCTAACCCATTTTCGATAAGTGCACCTTCAATTAAAGCATTTATATACCTATTAAGCTTTTCGCAACTATCTCTTACGGTAAATTCTGAAACATATAATCCATCTTTACTTTCTAAAATGATATCAATTCTTCTACCTTCTTGTTCATCAAGCAATAAGTGATTATACTCCCATTCTTTTACTCTTTTAGGGTTTAACGGATGAAGACGATTATGAAGTACTTGTTCACGATGATCCTTTTTTTCCTCATTCGAAAACAATTGAATCAATATACTCGGATCATCAATGACAAAACATTTATATATCTTAGTATATTCAAAGTGATCATCATTTACTAAATCTAAAATCTTTGTTTTTGAAAATTCTCTAGCTTTAAATTTAGACGTTATCATTTCAACGACTTGTTCTTTAGTAAAAATCAATTGATCTTTTTTATATAAATATTGTTTATATAGCTTTTCGTAATTATACATTATTCACCTCTATTAACTATTTAACAGGACCTCCGTAGAATGAATGAGCCTTTGGAGTTCTTTTATAGGGATGCCAGTGATAATAATAACCTTTCTTCGGCTTACCTTTGTATCTATCTACTTCTTTAAATGGTTTACCTTTTGTATTAGCTCCAGCTGCAACAACTTCTGCTTGACTAGAAGAAATAGACCAAATATCCTTTTTTGACTTCATTCTAGCGATTGCTTGCGATTTACTTAGTCCTTTTCCAACATATACTCCGCCTCGGATAACAGCTTCATAATGATTATATTTTTTTTTGCTTTTAGACCTGTGCTTGTTGGCTTCTGTAGCAATTACATAACCAGCTCCTGCAACAACAATCACTGCACCAGTATGAAATAAAGCAGTCATAACTGCAGGTGTTATTGCTATTCCCACCGGTATTAAAAAGGCGAATGAAGCTGTACCTTCCTCTGAATTATAGGTGAAAATTTCCTCTGTTTCAACATCTTCAAAAGTCGCTTCAAACTCATCGTCTTTAAATTGGTTAATTTTTATTTCATATTCCTTTGATATTTCTTCACCAACTTCATTGAATTCTCTTGTAGTTAAATTAAAACTATCTGCACCAGGTTCTACATTGAGAGTAGCTTCAACCTTATTTCCTTCCGCGTCATTCATTGAAGTATCTAAAACCAATTCATCATTTGATATTTCAAAATTATCAACAGAAATATTTTCTTCAGATAAACTATCTTCTAACATCTCTGAAACAACTTCTTCATCAACAATCATATTATTATCAATTTCTTCTGCCTTGGTATGATTGTTTGGAAATAGACTAGCAACTAAGAAAAACACCAGTAATATTATAATTTTACTTTTAACTTTTAACCACATATAACAATTCCTCCGTTATTTTTTAAAATTGAAATCCTGAATAATCTTACTTTTATTATCCAGCATTTCCGTAGATGAACTCTCCAGATAGGTATAAACCTGTGAAAAGCTCTTTTCATCTTTATTAATTTTCTCTTTATAAAGATAATCGGCAATTACGCCCGTTATGTAAGCTGTCGAATAAGAAGATCCTGTATAAACAGAATTTCCTCCTTTATTATTTAACGATAAAACATTAACACCGGGGGCAAAAAAATCAACTTTTCCTATAGCAGAGAATTGTGGTACTTTATTCTTTGAATCAATTGCCCCGACAGAAATAACATTATCGTAGCGAGCTGGAAATTGACTATTTAAACCATAAGTATTACCACTAGCAGCAACAATAATAATTCCTTTTTTTACGGCATCGTCCACTAACTCCCTTAATTCGGGGAAATCCTTTTGAAAACCTAAACTTAAATTAATAATATCTACATTTTGAGATATAGCCCACTTAAAACCATCTATAAAACCCTGTCTTTCAATCTTTCCATCATTTTTGATCACTTTAACAGAATATAGTTCGACATTTTGTGTAACGCCAGTAACTTCACTGTTAGTGTTGTTTGCTGTAATTATTCCTGCGATTGATGTACCATGACTTAATTTATTTTCAGACTCAATGGATGAATCTATCGGATTAAATTCTTTTACAATCTTACCTTTTAAATCTTTATGATTCTTATTTATTCCACTATCTAAAACCGCGACTTTAATTTTTTCATTTAATTCTCTCGTACTAATAGTTTCATTTTTTAAATTATCTTTTAGCAAAAAACTAAACACTCCAAAGAATAAAATCACCATTATAAAAACAAATAAAATCAACCATTTCTTTAACTTTAGAATTTTATCAATCATATCTTCTCACTCTTTCAATAATCATTTCCTCCTAGCCTTTTTTAATAATCGATCGTACCCCCAATAAGTCTTGGTATGTTTCTGAATTTTCATGAAAGATATCACTAATGTATCTCTAAATAAGATTTTTTCGACAACATCAGATAACTCTTTTTGTAAATCGAGTATTTGATAACATAACTTTTTTCTCTTTTGTCAACTAACTTATAGTAGTCTAATAATATTTTGAGATTTGAATTGTTGGATAAACAATATTATTGAGTTCACATTAGTATCTATACATTCGAAGGTTTCAGAAGCTAAGACATTTTATTAGACAAGATCATTTTCCATGGTAAATTTTCTCTTTGATGTGGTTACTAATTCTAGCATAATAATAATGATAAAAAGTTTAAAATTACCTTAAAAATGAGTATAAAGAACCTTTTTTTGAATACATTATAAAAATGAAATTATTTATATCTCGAAGAGTTTTATTAAGGAATAACTTAAATAGAAAAAGAGTGGGTGAATGAAAATGATGGTTTACTTTTATAATGAGTGGCTAGATTTATAATATAGTTCAATAGAAATAAAGAGTGAGGAGAACCTTTTTTTATTTTGAGTTTACATGTCATATTTAACACAAATAAGCAGAAAAAAATCTTAAGTACAAAAAAGAATAATCAGGATTGAATATCTCATAGTGACAAGCTAAAGAAATGGAACACTGATTATAGAAAGAAATGTTGTCAAGGGTAAGAATAACTTGACTATATTCTGGTTTTTGATGATAGAGGAGGTTCACGATACCAAACCAGGTGATAAATCATAACAAAAAAACCCCCGGGATCGGGGGTTTTTCTTTAGTTCTTGATGAATTTCTCAACTAATGAGCTTGTTTTGTAGTCGTTCAAATCAAGTTTCCATTGGTCGATATCATTTTTCTTCATGTTCACTTCTACTGTTTCTTCAGAAGATGATGGTCCTAATTTTTTAAATTCATCTGGATAGATAGAAAGTAGATATTTCTGTGCATCATCATAAGATGCTGAACGGTTTTTGCTGTAGAACTCAGTCGCTTTCTCTTTCAAACGATCGACAAGCGGGCTTGCATCAATCGGTGTAAGCGTCACAGTGACGACAGCTTTATCACCACTGATCGCTTTTGTTTTTGTTGATACTTTTGATTTTTCAGCTAATGTTTCTTTTACTGCTTTTAAAAGCTTATCAAGGTTTTCGTCCTTCGCTGAGCTAGAAGAAATACCTGATGAAGTGATGTAGCCTTGTTTGAATGATTTATCAAACTCGTTCACAACAGTTGATTTGTTATCACCTGTTAGTTTTTCGAAATCGTCGTTTTTCTTACCAAAAATCATAACATCAATATAAGAAGAAAGAGCTTTTGCAGATGCTTGTAGTGTATCTGCTTTTTTCATTAAGTCTTTTCCTTTAATATCGAATTCTAATGTTTTGTCATCTTTTTTCGATCCACTGCCTGGCTCTGTGTAAACAAGCTGATAGTCTTTGTCTTTGTCAACAACAAAGAATAGACCGCCTTTTGTTACTTTGTCTGCATTTAAAGAGCTTGAAGATAATACTTCGTTGTAGTCATCTGGAGAGATCGTAGATACCTGTGCGTCATCTTGGTAAAGTGTGAAGTTGCTTTTATCAACATTGAGAGGCTCTTTGCTGATATTTTTTACAGATACATTCACTTTTAGTACATACTGATCATCCTGTACAGATGTATCGTATTGAGGTGGTAATGTGTACTCAGCACTTTCTACCTTTACTTCTGCTGCATCAAGAGATTTTTTGGTATCGTTTTCTTTCGCAGCTGTTTTGTCTTTACCACCACTACAAGCGGCAGCGACAACAGTTACACACAAGATCAGAAGAAACAGGGATAATTTCTTTTTAAACATGTCGTGTTTTCCTCCTCGGGTTTATGGTGAATTTCATTGAAAAGCTGTAGTTCATATCGTTCTTTTTGCACAAAAAGAAAAATACTGTATGTTTTTTACTGTAGAATGAAGCGAAAGTACTGTCAATACCTCAGTGCGTTTCCGAGGTTGATTGGCTTCAAGTAGTAAAAATGACACTAAGTTGAGAGGAGAAACTTGTAATTTATTATTTGATATCTCCTGTAGAAACTCAACATTTTATATTTTAAGGTTTTGAGTCGGATTATTGAATAGGTTCAAATGACTGTTTTTGAAGATGATGTCGCAATTAGAAGGATTTTTATGACTTGTAAATGAGTATATAGTAATGAATATTTTTTCCTGCTATGTGGATGGTCACTTGGTTTGTGTGTTGTTGACAGCAAGACACATGTCCAGCAAATTTAGACAGGCTGTCGACACTGAACGTGCTTTTTCATGTCAAAATGGCAGTCATCTACACAGAAACACCACATAAAATAAAAGAGAAATGAACTGGAGGTGGATGTATGGCAGTGGTAAGAGCGACAAGCTCTGATATTGATTTAATGGCCAGACTGCTGAGAGCGGAGGCAGAAGGTGAAGGGAAGCAAGGGATGCTGCTTGTAGGAAATGTGGGCATCAATCGGCTGCGTGCCAACTGCTCGGACTTTAAAGGGCTGCGTACGATTCCACAAATGATTTATCAGGAGCATGCATTCGAAGCGGTCACGCATGGGTACTTTTATCAACGAGCACGAGAAACTGAAAAAACACTTGCGCGGAGAAATATTAACGGAGAACGTTTTTGGCCGGCAAAATTCAGCCTTTGGTATTTTAAACCGCCTGGCAATTGTCCGGCGACATGGTACAATCAGCCGTTTGTGGCAAGATATAAGTCGCATTGCTTTTATCAGCCAACCGCCGAAACGTGTGAAAATGTCTATAACACCTTTTAGCTTGATGAAACGCACAATCCTCTTAGAGTACGAATGCAGAGGGTTGTGTTTTTGTTTTTTCCAAAATGGGTAACCATTGTGTATCAACAAGATGAAGCACGTGAATGGAGGAAATGAAGATGTATCAAGATTTAAAAGGGAAAACAGCCATTGTCACAGGCTCTTCAAAAGGAATTGGACAAGCGATCGCATTGCGGTTTGGACAAGAGGAAATGAATGTGGTTGTGAACTATAAAGGCGATGAAGATGGAGCTGAAGAGACCGTACAAGCCATTCAGAAGCACGGAGGTGGGGCGGTGAAAGTACACGCAGATGTCTCCAAAGAGGAAGGCATCCAAGCCATCATGGATACAGCATTGGAGCATTTCGGTACAGTAGATGTATTCGTCAATAATTCAGGCTTCAACGGTGAAGAAGCGCTGCCGCATGAGATGACGCTGGAGCAATGGCAAAACGTCATTGATGTGAATATGACAGGCGCATTTTTAGGCGCAAAGGCTGCGCTCACCTATATGATGGAGCATGACATCAAAGGGTCTATTTTAAATATTTCCAGTGTCCACCAGGAGATTCCGCGCCCGTTCAACGTTCATTATTCCACTTCAAAGGGCGGAATAAATATGATGACGAAGACGCTGGCTCTTGATTATGCCGAAGCAGGTATTCGAATCAACGCGATTGCGCCAGGTACCATGGCAACCGAATCAAATGACGATTTGCAGGATGAACAGAAAAAACAAAAGCAGCTTGATAAAATTCCGATGAGAACCTTTGGTGAACCGAAGGAGATTGGGTCCGCTGCTGCATTCCTCGTTTCTAAGGAAGCGGCATATATCACAGGCACCACCTTATTTGTGGATGGTGGAATGACACTTTATCCTTCTCAAATCAATGATTAATCCGAAAAACATCCGCCTGTTCAGCCGGCGGATGTTTTTTGTTCGTAGCGTTGTGTAGCTTTGGCTCGTTTGCCAAGCAGCATCGGGTACTTGCTCAGGAAGGAGATACATGGCACCATGAGCAGCAATGTGCCGATTGTATAAAAAAGTGTCCAAGAGAGCTGCGCTGTATCAGCAATATTGATACCAAGTCCATAAAAAACAAATGCTTTCATGATATCGATGCCTGCAAACTGCAAGACAAGAATGACAATAGAATTTCGTCCTAGATACGTCAAAATAGAGGATGTTTTCAATTTAAAGCTTAAATAAATCACGGCAGCTGAACCGAGCAGAGCACATGCATAGAAAATAAAGAGATCACCGTAGTCGTTGACGCGCATATCAATCCGTGAATTAAAGCTCTGCATGTAAGCCGTCAGCACAAGCAGACCTGTACATAAAAGAAGGGTTGGGTCTGTTTTTAATTCTACAAACCACTGCTTTGCTAAAAATCCAATCGAATAAAACACAACAGCCGTCAAGGCGACATTGGCATTCCAAGGAAGACTTTGATCTAAAAGCAAGGTAGAGGCATATCCAGCACCTCCGCAAAGAACAGTCAGCAAGATTAAGGCAGCGGGTCTTCCTTTTGAAAGACGATGCATAAAGAAAAATAAAATTTCCACTAAAAAGAGTGTCGTTAAAAACCAAATCGCTGGGTTATGTGTAAGTCTTGCTTCATCTGCATTGGATATGAAAATACCTGTAAACGGAACGAAAGGGTCGATATCCGTTTGTCCCTTGAATGCGAAAAAACGAGTAACGGAGAACCAAAATACATACGTAATGATGGAGAAATAGAGATAGGGCAGGAGTAAGCTTTTGGCTTTTTTCTGAATAAATGACAGAGCAGGGGATGAGGATGATCGAAACATCATGCCTGATAGTAAAAAGAAAAGCGGCATATGAAAAGAGTAAATGAATTGCTTGAGCGAATCTGGAATGGGCACATGCGCCATAACCACGAGCAGAATGCCGATTCCTTTAGCTGCATCTACCCAATCGAGTCTCTTTTTCATGTCTGTCATCTCCTTTTTCTCAGCTTCGTAAACCGTTCATTGAATATGTACCTCTACTATATAAAAGGTACACCTCTTATGCGTTTACAGTTCGCTAACGATTAGAAGACACATTTGCGATCAGATGACAGACGGAAGGATTTTGACATCTTGATGTTACATTTCCCATTTTTTATGACAATGTAAAAAAAGAAGCCTGAAAAGCTGGCTTCAAAATAATTCTGCTATTCGCTTGTAGGAGCGTTGTTTTTCAATCGGATCAAAGGAATTGTTCAGAATCATGATGTCATCTGTTTGATAGCGGTCCATCAAGGTCTGTAATTGCTCTTTCACCGTTTTCTTCGAGCCGACAATCATCCGCTGGCGGTTTTGCAGCACTTTTTTCTTTTCCTGCGTGGTGTAGTGATAGGCACTTGCTTCTTCTATAGAAGGAACGCGGCTGTCCAGTCCTTTTTCAACACGCAGCAGCCATAAATCTGTACTGCTGGCGATCCGGTCTGCTTCTTCATCTGTTTCACCGCAGATGACAAAGACGGCAAACATAGATTGTGGCTGCCTAGAAAAGACAGATGGAGAAAAGTGTGATCGATACGTCTCAAATGCTTGTTTGCCGCGTGCAGGATGAATAAAGTGGCCAAAAATATAGTTGATTCCAAGCTCCGCCGCCTGTATGGCACTATTTTCTCCTAGTCCAAGCAGCCAAACCGGCGGATGAGCATCAACAAGCGGAGCAGCTTTCACACCTGCATGCGGATGACCAGAAGGCAGGCTGTCTGATAAGTAAAAAAGAAGGTCCTTCAGCTGGCGGTCAAACTGTGATAGGTCTTTTTTTGCACCGTCCGTCAAAGCGAGTCTCGTCCTTTCAATCCCGCCTGGAGATTTGCCGACACCAATCTCAATCCGTCCAGGATAAAGGGCTTCAAGCTGCCGCGTGACTTCTGCTACTTTAAAAGGACTGTACTGAGGAAGTAAAATGCCGCCAGATCCGGTACACAAGGTCGATGTATGAGCCGCAATATGAGCCATTAATATTTCAGGCGCTGTACTAGCGAGCCCCCTTGTGCTGTGGTGTTCAGCGAACCAATAGCGCTCATACCCAAGCGTTTCAGCCAGCTGAGCCAGCTGCGTTGTATGAATCAATGTCTCCTGCGCAGACTGACCTTTAGGAATGGCGACTTGATCTAATATATGAAGTGATGGCATCATCAACATCCTTTCAACAACATGCTGAATATAAGTATAAAGAAATCAATGGATGGAAGGAAACGAAAGGGTTTATCCTTTGAACACATGCTTTTATCTTTTCTATATCAACATATGAAACCACATCTTACGCTCCTTATCAGTAAGAGCTGCTCACCGGGAACTTTCGACAATGTTTCACATGAAACACTTCATTTACGACATGAACTATTTTCAATGTGCATCTTTCTTTAAAAAAATATAAAGTGTTTGAAACCTATCTTGAACATAGATCGTATATACTAGTAAATAGAAAAAAGAGTAAGAGGCTCCAATGTCATTTCATGAATTTTGTCGAATTTTCATGTATGATGATTTTAATAGGGTCCATCGCTTAATAAATAGATTTTTATTATGCTGGAGGAGTGATTGATTTGGCGATTACATTAGAAAAAGGTCAACGTATTGATTTAACAAAAGGGAAAGCAGGGCTAACGAATATTCTTGTTGGACTTGGCTGGGACCCTGTCTCACAAGGCGGCGGGTTTTTAGGAAAGCTGTTTGGCGGCGGAGGCGGCGCTGATGTTGATTGTGATGCTTCAGTGCTCATGCTGAAAAATGATAAGTTTACGGAAAATAAAGATTTGATTTATTTTGGCAACCTAAAAAGCAAATGCGGCAGTGTTGAGCATACAGGTGACAACCTGACTGGTGAAGGAGACGGAGATGATGAACAAGTCCTCGTCAACTTGAGCAAGGTGCCGGGTAATGTGAATAAATTGGTGTTTGTCGTGAACATTTATGATGCCCTTAGAAGAAACCAACACTTTGGTATGATTCAAAATGCTTACATTCGCATCGTTGATCGTTCAAACAATCAAGAATTAGTGAAATATAATTTAAAAGAAGACTATGCAGGAAAAACATCGTTAATCGTCGGAGAACTTTACCGTCACGAGAATGAGTGGAAGTTTGCGGCTCTTGGAAATGGTACAAATGATGCGAAGCTTGCCGATATTACGAGAAACTACATTTAAACAGAAGGGAGAGGTTCCTAGTGGGAATTTCTTTAGCGAAAGGTCAAAAAATTGATTTAACAAAAACGAATCCGGGTTTAACAAAAGTAGTCGTTGGTCTTGGCTGGGACGTCAATAAGTATGACGGCGGACATGACTTTGATCTAGACGCAAGTGTATTCCTTTTAGATGCAGCAGGTAAAGCAAGCTCTCCATCTGACTTTGTCTTTTACAACCAAACAACTGGCGGAGGCGGCAGTGTCGTACATACAGGCGATAACCGCACTGGCGAAGGGGACGGAGATGACGAGCAGGTCAATGTTGACCTTGCAGCTGTACCAGCAAGTATTGAGAAGATTTCATTTGTCATTACAATTCATGATGCAGAAGCGCGCAGTCAAAATTTCGGACAAGTATCTAACGCATATGTACGTATTTTAAATGCGGCTTCGAATGAAGAACTCATTCGCTACGATTTGGCAGAGGATTTCTCAATTGAGACAGCCATTATTGTAGGTGAATTATACCGTCATGGTGGGGAATGGAAATTCTCAGCTGTAGGATCAGGCTATCAAGGCGGTCTTGCACGCATTGCAACGGACTTCGGCTTAGATATCGGATAACGATAGTTTCCTATTTTCAAAGACAGGAGAGATACGAATATGGCGATTCAGCTTTCAAAAGGACAACGTGTCGATTTAACAAAAACCAACCCAGGGCTGACGAAAGTGATGATCGGTCTTGGCTGGGATACGAATAAATATTCTGGCGGAGCCGAATTTGATTTGGACGCTTCGGCTTTCTTGGTGGATGCAGACAATCGTTGTCAGCAAGATACAGATTTTGTGTTCTATAATAACCTTCAGCATCCGAGCGGCAGTGTCACTCATACAGGTGATAACCGGACGGGTGAAGGAGATGGAGATGACGAGCAAATTCTCGTTGATTTCTCGAAAATTCCTGCTAACATTGATCGTATCGGAATTACAGTTACGATCCATGATGCAGAGACGCGCAGCCAAAATTTTGGACAAGTCTCTAATGCATTTGTTCGTGTTGTAAATGAAGAGGGCGGGGAAGAATTGATTCGCTTCGATTTAGGCGAAGACTTCTCAATTGAAACAGCTGTTGTGGTATGTGAATTGTACCGACACGGAAGTGATTGGAAGTTTAACGCGATCGGAAGCGGATTCTCTGGCGGACTTGCAGCTCTTTGTCAAAATTATGGGTTAGAAGTGTAAATAAGAGAAACAAATCAATTCAAGAGGTGCTGTCAAAAACTCAAATGAGGGTCTTTTCCAAAGTGAGAAAGAAACAGCGATCAAGAATAGCAGCAGGCGAAAGCCTGCTGATGCTTCTACACTTATAGGAGGAAAACCAGTTGGACATTTTGAAACATATGTTGGATACATATGCCTCGTTTTTTGATTGGCATATGTGGGCAGAGGTGTTAACAGACCCTGTCTCTTGGGGGCTTATTGGGACGCTTGTCGTGCTTGAAGGATTGTTATCAGCAGATAACGCACTTGTATTAGCTGTGATGGTGAAACATTTACCGGAAAAGCAGCGTAAAAAGGCATTAACCTACGGATTAATTGGCGCTTATTTCTTCCGTTTTCTATTCATTGGCGTAGGGATGCTGCTGATTAAATTCTGGTGGATTAAGGTTCTTGGAGCTGCTTACTTAGCATGGCTTGTCATTAAGCACTTCTGGTTAGGTGACGGCGATGATGAAGCGAAGGAACTGAAAAAAGAAGGCTGGATGGTTCGTGTCTTTGGTGTGTTCTGGGCAACCGTTATTTCTGTTGAAATTATGGACCTTGCCTTCTCGGTTGATAGTATTCTTGCGGCATTCGCTGTATCTGAGGAAGTATGGATTCTTCTATTAGGCGGAATGCTTGGAATTCTCATGATGCGTACAGTGGCACAGTTATTCCTTGTTCTCATTGACCGTATCCCAGAGCTCGAGAATACAGCGTTTATTCTTATCGGGATCATTGCGATCAAAATGGGCTTGAGTGCTGCTCACATTGAAATCCCGCATCTTGTATTCTTTGCGATTATTATCCTAGCATTTATCGGAACGTTTATTATTCATAAAATCAATAAGAAGAAACATCAAGGTGTAACAAACGAAGCTGCGGCTTCAAAAGAAGAATAGGACGATCAAAAAGGAATGGAGTTGATTAGCGGCTCCATCCTTTTTTGAATCATCAAGTCATTTGTTCGATTTTCTCTCAACAACAGGAGGTGGCACAGCATGCGGTATTTTCAGTTTTTATCAGAGGCGAGGCAGCACGATATTTTTTTCAAACGGCCGGGGACGATGCATTTGATGACGCCAAGGCACGTACTTGCGCATGCATTAGGTGCTACTTTGTATATGCCTGCAACAAGACAGGATATAGCAGACATGCTGCTGTCGCAGAAATATGAAGCGCTTTGCTCTGTTGTATTTTGTTTAGAGGATGCCATCGGTGATCAAGAAGTGGAAATGGCTGAGCAGAATCTAGTGGTACAACTCGCCAAACTGTCGGACAAATTGACGCATACGCCTGAAACGGCTGAACAATTGCCGCTTTTATTTATTCGGGTTCGTTCGCCGAAGCAGCTGCTCGAAATGGCAGATTTGCTTGGTTCATCTCTTCATTTATTGACGGGTTTTGTATTTCCAAAGTGTTCTATTCATAATGCGAAGGATTATTTGGACAGCTTGAAACAGGTTTCAGCACAAACGAAGACAAAGCTGTACGGTATGCCCATTTTGGAAACACCTGATTTATTAGAAAAAGAAACAAGATATACGGTGCTGTCTGAGTTAAAGCAGATCATGCTGAATGATGAAGAATATATTTTGAATATTCGTATTGGGGCAACGGATCTTTGCGGCTTATATGGCATTCGCCGTGATCGTGACACCACCATCTATGAAATCAGATTGATTGCTGATTTGATCACAGATATGATCAATTATTTTGGCCGTTCCTTTGTTGTTTCAGGTGCAGTATGGGAGCATTTTGGCCCTGCACGAAAGGAACAAAAGCCATTCATACGTGCGCTTTCTAAGGGCGGTGAGCTGTCCTTATCTGAATTCGATGACGTACAAGGCTTACTCAAGGAGACAAGACTCGATGTAGCCAACGGCATACATGGGAAGACAGTGATCCATCCAACACATCTCAAGCCAGTGCAAAGCATGTACGTTGTGACAAAGGAAGAATACTTGGATGCATTAAGTATTTTGGAACATGCCGACGGCACAGTTGGCGTAATGAAGAGTTCCTTTTCTAATAAGATGAATGAAACGAAGCCCCATTACCGGTGGGCAGAGCACATATTAATTAAGTCAGACATTTACGGGGTGTTTCATGAAAATAGAAGCTATATCGACATACTCACAGAATCAGAAGCTGCATACGCTGAACATCTTGGAACATATGGAGGTTGAGCTTGATCTCAAAGAAGGTGCGCTCCAGCTCGAGAAAGAGCATCTTTTTGAGATGGCAGCAAGGGTGAACAAAAAAAGAGCCTTTTTATTCGTTAGTAAGGTGCTTGGAAAGCATATTCCTGTTCATCCAGTGAAACCGCTCCTTGTCTCGGGTCTTTTAGCGATGGCATATGCCAAAGAGCAAACGGGACAGACGCCTCCGTACCAAGATATTCTTGTAGAGGCACTCAAGGCGGATGATCACGCGGCGTTAACGGCAGCCTATGAAACACTCAAAAAAGAAAAGCTATCAGCTGGCAATGAGCCTGTCGTCATCGGCTTTGCGGAAACGGCAACAGCCCTTGGACATGGTGTGTATGATGTGCTAGAAGGCGCATCTTACATTCATACGACACGTGAACAGCTGCTGGGTCTTGACCCGTCATTGGTATTTGAAGAAGAACATTCGCATGCAACAGATCAGCTTTGTTATGCAGATGAAGCATTACTTCGCACAGACCGCCCCATCGTGTTAGTAGATGATGAAGTTACGACAGGCCGTACAAATATCAACATCATTCGTGACCTTCATGCAAAGTACCCGCGGCATTCTTATATCATTCTTTCCATTTTGGACTGGCGGACGGAGGAGCATGAGAAAGCCATGTGCCAGCTTGAAGAGGAGCTCGGAATTCATATCACATCATTGTCTTTATTAAAAGGACAGATGGTCTTTAGAGGAAAAACGCTTGATGAACCAGCTTATTCGTATGAGATTGCGGAGCAAGAGAAGCGGCCAAGTCTCTCTTTTCATTCTCTTCAATCTTTCTTTAAGCAAGTGCCGTATTCACTTTCTCATGCAGCAAATTCGGCTGGTCATTCGCCATATATACATGAAACGGGCCGTTTTGGTTTAAACGCAGCAGATACGGAAGCACTCGACCAAGCAGCTGCTGAAGCGGGATTGAAGCTGCGGCAGGAACGCAAAGGAAAACAAACACTCTGCTTAGGGACAGGTGAGCTGATGTATGTACCGATGAGACTGTCTGCACATATGGGGGAAGGCGTTCGCTTTCATTCAACAACGAGAAGCCCTATTCACCCAGTCGAAAAGAATGGATACGCTGTTCAAAATGGGTTTACCTTTATAAATCCAGAGGATGCCCGAATTCAGCACTACGTGTACAACATTCCAAAGGGTGAATATGATGATGTATTTCTCTTTTTTGAGAAAAAGGTCTCTCAGGAGGCATTGCTTCCGCTTATTCATTTATTTGCCGAGCGGCATGTGAAGCATGTGCATATTGTGACTTTATCAGACGAGGTGAAGGTGAATGGCTAACGTGTATACAAAGATGGGAAGCTATCCAGAGCAGGATGTAACCTTCTTACTCAAAGATTTATCCTCTATTGAGATGGAGAAAAGTACAGAAGAGCGGGAGCGTTCAATTCAGAGTGGTGCGCATTATTCAGAAATGCTGCCAATTGAATATAAACCAACGGCATCTTATATGACTTTATTCTATCAATCTCTTGAAGAAAGTAAGGAAAAGGTAGCCGAAGCAGTAGCTGTTGTAGCAGAACAGATTGTGAAAAAGCGAGGCTTTAAAACCGTGCTTTGCAGCTTGGCGCGTGCAGGAACACCGATCGGGGTGCTAATCAAACGATATATTCGAAAGACATATGGTGTCGATCTGCCTCATTACAGTATCTCTATTATTCGTGATCGCGGAATAGACGAGAATGCACTGCATTATATGCTGAAAGAACATCCAGGCTTTGAAATTGCTTTTATCGATGGATGGACTGGAAAAGGTGCCATTTCGAAAGAGCTCGAAAAAGCTGTGATTGATTTTGAAAAAAAATATGGTGTGCGTCTTTCGAGTGAGCTGGCTGTGCTGGCTGACCCTGGCTATTGTACACATGTATATGGAACGAGAGAGGACTTTCTCATTCCAAGTGCCTGCCTGAATTCGACGGTATCAGGGCTTGTCAGTCGTACGGTACTAAACAACCGCTGGATCAATGCCGATGATTTCCATGGGGCAAAGTATTATAAAGAGCTGCTTGATGAGGATGTGTCCAATCTGTATGTGGATACGATTGAAGATGCATTTTCCAGCCTCGGACCAAATGTACAAGAGAAAGCAGAAACCATACTTACGCAGGGAACGCCGGCAGATTGGCGCGGAATGGCATCCATTGAAGCAATCGGTCAGGAGTTTCAAATTAAAAATACCCATTTGATTAAGCCGGGTGTTGGTGAGACGACCCGCGTGCTGCTTAGAAGAATCCCGTGGAAAATCTTGATTCAGCCTGGATCTCAGGAGAAGCTGAAGCATATTTTGCTTTTGGCAGAGGACAGAGGTGTTCCTGTCATTGAATATGCCAATATGTCCTACACGTGCTGTGGGTTAATTCGCCCGCTGGAGCAAACGTCATGAAGACATATGCATTTGCTAGTGATTTAGACCGGACGCTGATCTTCTCACATCGAGTGCTTGACCAGTATGCGTATGAAGGAGAGTATGATCTAGTTGAGGTGCTGGACGAACGGCCGCTTTCCTATATGTCTGTTGAAACGAAAAAATCCTTGCAGACGATTCATCAATCAGGCTGGTTCATTCCAGTGACGACAAGAACAACTGCACAGTATGAACGGATCACCTTCTTTCAACAAGAGCTTCAACCGGAGTATGCTGTCACAACAAACGGGGGCTGTATTCTTCACCATGGCAAGCCGCTTGAGGATTGGCAGGCCATTGTTGATGAGAGACTTAGGGAGTGTATGTCGGTCAGAGAGATGCTGAGGGCGATCTACGAACTTCCGGTTGCGGCTTGGGTGAAGCGTACCCGAACAGCAGAGGGAAGATTTCTTTATTTGATTATGAAAGATGAGTATTTATCTCACATACCGCTTGCTGAATTGAAGCTGTGGGGTGAGGAGAGAGGCTGGCAGGTTTCTCTTCAGGGACGGAAGCTTTATTTTATTCCACAGCCGCTTAATAAGTGGGATGCTGTTGCTTTTCTAAAGGACAGGCTGAAGCTTGAATACGTCTATGGTGCGGGTGATTCCCTGCTAGATGCGGGGCTCATTCGTCAATCAGATAAGGGCTTTGCCCCAAGGCATGGAGAAGTTCTCGACTTTGACCCAGAACTTGAGCCGACAGCAGCCTTTGGCATGGCCGCAGCGGATGAAATCACCGCTTCTGTCATCGAGCAGATGACGAAGGCAAAAAAGCCTTCGATTCGATAGCAGAAGTAGAAGGCTGAATGATATGATAGTAGTAGCTTTCTAGAAAATATAGGAGAAAGGAAGGAGCGGCGTGAGTTATAAAGAAATCAATGTCACCCATACACGGGCGGAGCAGGAAGCCTGGAAAAACGTGCTGAAAAAGCCGCTCCCTGAAAGAGACGGTTATGTAAAGGACGAGCATACGTTGTCCTTACCGCGTCTCGCCGCCCGGGTCCTTGGAACTCCGCATGATGCAACCGATTATTTTATTTATTTACATGAATTATACGAAACAGACGGCATGCATATTTTAAGTGAAACGCTCAATCGTCATATTGAGCCAGAGCATTTTCAAGCGTTGCAGCGTATTCATTTGATTAACCAAGAAGAAAAGGGATTGTCCGTGAATCGCTTTGTGGCTTTTTTAGATGGTGAACAGCTGATTGTACGCCATCCAAACCCTGTGATGAACCGGCATATCCGTCTTTCATTGATCAAGGTGTTTGAGCATTTCAAGCAGCTGCATGAGGGTGGATTTCAGCATCCCGATTTCCGCCGGGTCTTGCTGGATGTCGTGAAGTTTTCAAATAACCATCTAGGTCCATGGCTGAAGGAAGTCAATATAGAAGAAAAAATGCCGGCTGTCATTTGGTATGGAGAGGCGAATAAAAGTCAGCTTTATTTTCTTTACTATGTCATGCTGATTGGCTGTGATGTTGTGCTATTTCATCCAGAAGGCGAGGATTCGTTCCGCGAATTAGATCCAGAAGAAAAGCTGACTTTTATTGATCAGTACCCGGGGACTTCAAAGCTTGAGCCGTTCCCTACTGAAAAGCCTGAGAGGAAATCAACGGTGGCGTACCGCTCGACAAGAGAGCTTGAAGAGGTGCTTCACACGGAAGATTCAATGCTGTATAAGCCGTGGCAATTCAGAGATCATACTCCTCATTCTATTACGCTGAAGACAACGTATGATGAGCTGTTTTTAATTGCAAAGGAACGATCCTTTATCCGCCCGAATTTCAAAGCAGACCGGGACACGATACAGATTCCGAATCTTTTTGCGAAAATGATGGGTGTCACACGAGACAAGCGTGAATACTGGGATCGCATTCACACGTTAATGGAGGGGAAAGAGACGAAGACCATTCGCCATTTTCCTTTTACAAAAGAAGTGACTTCGAATTATCAATTTCATTATCAGCATGCACTGTCTACTACTGGAGAGATTGATCCTGAATTATTAATGAAAAGCAATGTGTGGCAGTTTTCTCATCTATATGAGGGCGCGCAGCGTGCGATAGCAGAGGCGATATCTCGAATCTGTCAGCATCCGAAGCTATTAAAAGAAGGCAATGAAACCGAATTAGATGTCTGCATTTATTTATTCAAGCAGGTTCTGCATTTGAGCCAGGATCTCATTGAACTGATTCAAACCTTTGATTATGCACAAACCGTACCGAAAGTGATTTTATACCATACGGAATATAATGGTGAGCTGACTCGTTCTGATGCGGCCGCCCTGATTTTCCTAAATGAAATGGGTGTGGATCTCTTCGTATATCATCCGGCGGGATATCAGTGTATCGAACGGTATATCGATGACCAATTATTTGATACCCATTGGCTTGATGAGATGGTCATGAACCAGGAGTTTAAAGAGCCGTCCATCGTTAGAAAGTTATTTCAATCCATTAAAAACCGATAAGGAGATCAAAGCTTATGACAAATACAAACGGAAATGACATCATTTCAATTGATAAAGAGGAAATCACGATTGAGAAGGCAGACGATATTCGCGTTCAGCTTCGAAACGAACCAGAAGTGCAAAATATTGCGAGACAGATCGATGCGAAAAATCAGCTTGAGCTTCTTGAATACGGAAAACAGCCAGCCGTTGAAATCTCTAAGTTTTCTGATCGTATCCTTTCAATGATGCGTTCAACAAGCGTGACTGACTCAGGAACAATGCTGACGCAGCTTGGTAAGATTATGGATCGCTTTGATAAAAATGATTTTGACGAACCGAAGGGTGGTTTGTTGTCAAAAATCTTTAAACGCGGCGGCAGCATGATTGAAAAGATTTTTAGTAAATATCAAACGCTCGGTGCTGAGATTGAAAAAATTAATGTAGAAATTAGTAAATATAAAGATGAAATGACCAAATCGACTGTGACGCTTGAAGAAATGTATGAGCATAACATTCAATACTACATGGAGCTTGAAAAGTATGTCGTAGCCGGTCAAATGAAAATTGAAGAATTAAAGCAATTGGTTCCTTCATATGAAGAAAAAGCAGCTAGTGGAAACCAGCTGGCACAAATGGAACTTGATACGCTTCGTAATGGGATTCAAGCGCTTGAAGAGCGTGTATATGACCTTGATATGGCAAGAATGGTCGCGCTTCAAACGGCACCGCAAATCCGTTTACTTCAGCGTGGGAATACAAAATTAATCGGTAAAATCAACTCTGCCTTCATTATCACAATTCCAATCTTCAAAAATGGGATCATTCAAGCTGTGACAGCGAAGAGACAAAAGCTTGTCGCTGATTCCATGAGTGAGCTGGATAGAAGAACAAATGAAATGCTGAAACGAAACGCTGAAAACATTTCAAGTCAAAGTGTGGAGATTGCCAAATTATCCGGCCGTCCAAGCATCGACATTGAAACGATCGAATCTTCCTTTAATACAATTGTACAAGGGATGAAAGAGACGAAACAGATCGAAGAAGAGAACAAGCGATTACGTGAAGATGGAACAAAACGTATGCTTGAGCTTCAAGATAATATTAAGCGGGCTGCCCTAGAGTCCTAAAAAAACAAGCTGTCTGTAACTAAAGTTGCAGGCAGTTTTTTTGTGAATTTAAAATAAAATTTGAGAAAAAAGGTTTTTATGTGACCATTTTCGGGTAAATCATGTTCAGGGGAATGGTTCGCCCATGATTCAAAAAAACTGCTATGACGAGGATTTGACTTATTTTTTAGCACAATTAGGAATTTCCAGTAAAATATTGTCTGATGAGAGGAAATACCCCGTAAAATATGTAGTTTATGAAGCATTCTATAGGATTTACGAGTAATACGGCGTATAAACTCTAATGACCAGACCTCTATATGGAATTCATACATATTGTGGGGAAATAAGCGAATTCTAAAGATTGTTCGCATCATAACGCTTATGTTACGGTTATAAAGATGCTAATTTGGAGGGAAAATATGAATTCTGAAGAGAGAAATATCAAAATCAAGATAAATAATGTATCTAAAATTTTCGGTAAAAATGCTAAAAAAGCATCTCAAATGCTTGAAAACGGGAAAACAAAAAGAGAGATCCTAAAAGAGACCGGCGCAACAGTTGGTGTCAATCGAGCAAATTTTGATGTTTATGACGGCGAGATATTTGTCATCATGGGGCTATCAGGGAGCGGAAAGTCCACACTTGTGCGGATGCTAAACAGGTTAATCGAACCAACCTCCGGTGAAATTTATATTGATGGGGATATGATAACAAATATGTCAAAGGATCAATTGCGTGAAGTCAGACGGAAAAAGATCAGCATGGTTTTCCAAAACTTCGCATTGTTCCCGCACCGTACAATTCTTGAGAACACAGAGTATGGTCTTGAATTGCAAGGTGTAGATAAAGAAGAGCGCAGACCAAAAGCGCTTGAATCTTTAAAGCTTGTTGGACTTGAAGGCTTTGAAGAGCAATACCCAAATCAATTAAGTGGTGGGATGCAGCAGCGTGTTGGATTGGCACGTGCGTTAGCAAATGACCCTGACATTTTATTAATGGATGAAGCATTCAGCGCACTAGACCCATTAATTCGTAAAGATATGCAGGATGAATTGCTTGAGCTTCATACATCTGTAGGAAAAACGATCATTTTCATTACCCATGATTTAGATGAGGCGCTTCGTATTGGCGACCGCATTGTGCTCATGAAGGACGGAAATATCGTTCAAATCGGAACACCAGAAGAAATTCTGATGAACCCATCGAATGAATATGTTGAACGCTTCGTTGAAGATGTTGACCTTTCTAAAGTATTAACCGCTGGTCATATTATGAAACGTGCAGAAACAGTTCAGATTGATAAAGGGGCACGTGTTGCGCTTACGCTCATGAAAAACCTAGGGATTTCGTCTATCTATGCGGTAGATAAGAAAAAGCATTTATTAGGTGTCATTTCTGCCCAAGCAGCGAAGAAAGCAGCAGAAACGGGAGCGTCGCTTGAAACGGTTCTCGATAAAGAATTTACGACAGTGTTGGAATCTACGTATTTGACAGAGATCTTTGATGCGGTGTCTGATGCGAACATTCCGATTGCCGTTGTCGATGAGAAAAACAGAATGAAGGGCATTGTGGTCAGAGGTGCATTGATTGGTGCATTATCAGGAAATGATGAGTATATCAACATGTCTTCTAACAAGCTAGAGGAAATTAAAGCACAAGAGCCTTCTGCACAGGAGGTAGAATAAGATGTTTAGTATGAGTGATTTACCTAGAATTCCGTTTGCGGAATATATCGATCGATTTGTTGACTGGTTAACATTAACGTTTGGTGGTTTCTTTGATGGCATCACAAATGGATTAGCAGGAACAGTCAATGGGATTGTGGCTGCACTTGGCGTCATTCCATCCATTATTTTAACTCTTATTTTTGCCGGCATTGCTTGGTGGATCAGTACAAGAGGAGTTGCTCTTTTCACACTTATTGGATTTTTACTGATCGACTATTTAGGCTACTGGCATCCAATGCTTCAAACACTTGCGCTCGTTTTGACCGCTGTGGTCATTTCTATTGTGATCGGGGTTCCGATCGGTATTTGGGCATCACAGAAGGAAACTGTGCGTAAAATTGTGACACCTATTTTAGATTTAATGCAGACAATGCCTGCATTCGTTTATCTATTACCAGCGATCTTCTTCTTTAATATTGGTGTTGTTCCTGGGGTTGTGGCATCGGTTATCTTCTCCATGCCGCCAACGATCCGTATGACCATTCTCGGTATTAAACAAGTACCAGCTGATTTAATTGAAGCAACCGAAGCATTTGGTTCAACGACATTCCAGCGTTTATTCAAAGTTCAGCTTCCACTTGCAACAAAAACCATCTTAGCTGGTATTAACCAAAGTATCATGCTGGCTCTATCAATGGTCGTTATTGCAGCAATGGTAGGTGCACCAGGACTTGGTTCAGAAGTATATAGTGCGGTAACCCAGCTGAAAACCGGTATTGGTTTTGAAGCAGGTATTGCCATTGTTATTGTGGCGATTACACTTGACCGTATTACACAAAACATTAAAACGAAAAAAACCAGGGGGAATGCTTAATGTGGAAAAAGTCTCTCTACATTGGGATGACCGCCCTGCTTGTCTTTTTACTAGCCGCTTGCGGTGCGCAGACAGATTCAAATGCGAGTGCAGCACAGCAGGTGAATAAAACCATTATCGGAATCGATCCAGGTTCAGGGATTATGGCACTGACAGATCAAGCGAAAAAGGATTACGGCTTAGAGGATTGGACGGTTGTGTCTGCATCAAGTGCAGCTATGACGGCAACACTCAAAAAATCTTACGACCGTAAAAAGCCAATCATTATCACTGGCTGGAATCCACACTGGATGTTTTCCCGTTATGATTTAAAATATTTAGATGATCCAAAAAAATCTTACGGTGAAGCGGAAGAAATTCATACGATTTCACGTAAAGGCTTTGCAAAGGATCAGCCGGAAGCAGCCAAAATGCTTAGTCAGTTTAAATGGTCTCAAGATGACATGGGCGAAGTCATGATTGATATTCAAGATGGTGTGAAACCAAAGGATGCTGCCATAAAATATGTGAAAAAACATAAAGACCAAGTAGCGAAATGGACAAAAGGCGTGAAAAAGTCGAATGGTGGAAAAGTCAATCTTGCCTACGTTGCCTGGGATAGTGAGATTGCAAGTACCAATGTCGCGGCAGAAGTATTGCGTGAACTCGGGTTTAAAGTGACTTTGACTCAGGTTGAAGCAGGTCCAATGTGGACAGCAATTGCAACCGGAAGTGCAGATGCATCATTATCCGCTTGGCTGCCAAATACGCATAAAACGTATGCAGCGAAGTTTAAAGGAAAATATGATGACCTTGGTACAAGTATGAAAGGCCTTCGAATGGGGCTAGTTGTTCCGAAATATATGAAGAACGTAAACTCCATTGAGGATTTGAAAAAATAGTCAATGATGTATTGGTTCCCTTATAATAGAAGGGAGCATGTGGAAAAAGCAGTCTGCTCAAAAAGCGGCTGCTTTTTTCTTATATAGAAGGATGGAGTTGTCGTCGATGATGGATAGGTCAATCATGATTTTTCTGCATGGTGGAGGAGTAAGCAGCTGGATGTGGCAGGAGCAGGTTGAAATATTTAAGGACACGTATGAATGCTTTGCCCCTGATCTCATTGGACATGGGACAAGAGCAAAAGAACAGATATTTTCAATGAATGAAAGCGCCCAAGAAGTCATCTCATGGATCAAGGAAAACGCGAATGGCCGTCAAGTGATTCTGATTGGATTTTCTTTAGGTGCGCAGATTGCCGTTGATGTGTTATCAAGAGAGCCAGATATCGTAGACATCGCTGTCATCAATAGCGCCCTTGTGATGCCTTTGCCATGGCTCCATTTCATGGTGAGACCCCTCTTGCCACTGACGTATCCATTATTAAAGAAAGATTGGTTTATCCACCTCCAAGCTGAAAAGATGGGGCTCTCGCAACATGTACTGCATCATTATGCGGCGGAATCGAAAAAATTGCAGAAGAAAACCCTTCTTACGATGTTTCAAGAAAACCTCCATTACAGGCTCCCAGACACGTTTCAGCAAGCAAAGGCACGCATTCTTGTCACAGTGGGAGAAAAAGAAAAAGGCATTATGACACGGTCAGCAAAAAAAATAACAAATTCACATCCGAAGGCAACAGGCGTCATCGTTCCCGGTATTGGACATACATTTACTTTTGAGAAAAAAGAACTTTTCACAGAAATGATCAAAAGCTTTATAGAGGCACGTGCATTACCAGTGGAATTAACGGAAATCCAGTAGCCGTGCCCATCAATAAGAGAAGACGAGCATAAAAGAGGCGGTGATCTCTTAGAATCTGTATGATATAGGTATAAAACGCTTTCAGTTTGTGTGCCATAGAAGGAGGAGCTATGAGTAAAAACTATATCATATTCGGTGCAAGTCAAGGATTAGGAGATGCTTTTGTAAAGGGTCTTCCTTCAAGTGGAGATACAGTTTGGATTGTGTCGCGAAGTGAACCAAGTAGTTTGAACATAGATGACGGTGTACATAGAGTTTGGCTAAAAATCGACTTATCAAGCCAAACGCATATCCCTTATATGCTCGAAGCACTGGAGAACAAGACGATTGATGTACTCATCTATAACGTCGGCTTATGGGAAAAACGAGGCTTTGAAGACGATTATTCCTTTGATTACGATCAGCCAGAGGATATTGCGCACCTAATTAATGTGAATGTCACCTCAACCATTACGTACATCCAGGCACTACTTCCGCACGTAAGGAAATCAGAGAATGGGAAAATCATCGTGATTGGCTCAACGGCTGGACTCGATCATACAAACCTGCCGCAAGTCTCGTTTGTTGCATCTAAATTTGGCCTGCGCGGAATTGTGAATGCGCTGAGAGAGCATGTGAGAAAAGATAAAATATCTGTCACCTGTATCAATCCAGGAGAGCTGGCGGCGGAGGTTCCGTATGAGGAGGGAGCCGAAAAAGCCATTACTCTATATGACGAAACGAGAATCCCTGTCCAGGACATTGTGGAGCTTGCTAGATGTGTGATTCACTTATCAAGGGTATCATGTGTGAAAGAAATCAACGTTCCAGCCATGACAGATTTGAATGCGTAATATAAAGCGACCACCCGCCCTGAAGAGAAGGCGGGTGGCTTTTTCATTTTATGATGAATGCTGCTGGAGTGTTTGATAGACAGCTTCAGTCAAAATCTCAATGCCGGTAAAGATTGCAGAGCGGTCGAAGGTCATGTACGGATGATGAAGACCTGGCTTTAAATCACAGCCTAAACCGAGCATCGTAGATTTGATATGCGGAAGCTTTGCTGCATAAAAGTGAAAGTCCTCTCCACCTGTTGTGACGATTGGGGGATCAAGCTGCTCTTGTCCTAAAACCTGTTCAATCGCATGAGACATGATCTGGACAGCTTCTTCATTTAAGGTGGCGGCAGGCAGACGATGGTCTGTTGAAAGTGTAATGGAAGCACCAAAGGCATCCGCTACAGAATGAACCGCTCTTTCAATTTCTTTTTCTAGCTCATCCATTACTTCGTTTGTTTGCGCCCGTACATCTAATGTAAAAGAAGCTTTGCCAGGAATGATGTTTGAACTGCCCCCGCCAGCATGTAAATTGGTCATTTTCACAGAATGGGCGACTCGTGGATCGACATGGATATGCGCGAGTCTCTGCACGAGGGTTGAAGCCACTTCTATTACGTTGACGCCAAGGTGTGGACGTGCCCCGTGCGCTTCCTCTCCAGTAATTGTGCCGACATAATGATTACTTGATCCGTGCAAAATAGCAGGGGCGCAGCGTCCGTTTAATGTTTCTTGAATTGGGCGCACATGTACGCCATATAAGTAATCGACATCTGCCAGCACACCTTTTTCAATCATTTTCAGCGCACCGCCGCCTCTTTCCTCGGCAGGCTGAAAGATGAAACGGATCGTGCCGTTTGGGCGTTCTTTTTTCTTTAATGCCATAAAGGTGCCAAGAGCCATTGTCATGTGTGCATCGTGGCCACATGAATGATTGGCTTGAAACTCTCCATCTACTTCCTGCCAAAGTGCATCAATATCGGCTCTCACAGCGACCACTGGTGCGCCTTCTCCAATTTCACCGATCACCCCTGTACAGTCGTCAAATGTTTGAGTTTTGCAGCCTAATTTTTTCAATATATCTTCAATATAAGCGGTCGTTTCTGTTTCTTCCCAGCTTATTTCTGGGTGGGCATGCAAGTGTTCAAAGATGTCTGTCACGGTTTGTTTCATTTCGTTTGTCAAAGTTGTCATGAAGAGCCTCCTTGCTGACAGATAATCTGCCAAAACATTATTTTAGTGAAATAATATTGATCTTAAATATCAACAGTGTTTATAATATAACACATCATTTGATTATTCTGAAAATTAAGTGAAATTCCGATCGGGACAAAGGGGTTTTGACACATGAAAACAGCGACAGTATCAGCACCAGAGAAACAGAAACGAAAACTTCAAATGCCGGATGCGTATGTTCTCTTATTTATGATTGCACTGATTTGTACCATAGCAACGTATTTCGTACCAGCGGGTGAGTTTGACCGAAAGACATCTGGGGAGATCACAACAGCCGTTCCTGGCAGTTATCACCGCATTGATCAATCACCAGTGAGTCCAGTTGGCTTTTTCACTGCGATACAAGAAGGAATGGTAGGGTCCTCTTCTATTATTTTTCTGATTCTATTTACGGGCGGAACCATTGCCATTTTGGAGAAGACAGGTGCTATTAACGGGATGATTCACCATGTCATCAGCCGGTTTCAAACGAAGCAATTATTGTTTATTTGTATTGTTGGGGGATTATTTTCAGTCCTTGGAACGACCGGAATTGTCGTGAACTCTGTTATTGGGTTTATTCCAATCGGCATCATTGTGGCACGATCCTTGAAATGGGATGCTGTAGCAGGAGCGGCTGTCATATACATCGGCTGTTATGCAGGGTTTAATGCAACGATTTTATCTCCATCTCCATTAGGTTTATCACAAACGATTGCAGAGCTGCCGATCTTTTCTGGCATTGGCCTGCGTGTCATCATTTATCTTTGTTTTCTTATTTCTAGTATCGTGTACATCTATTTATATACAAGACGTCTGAAGAATAAAGAAAAGGGAAGCATTCTTGGCGATCAATGGTTTCCTGCTAAGGGGCTTGGCGGAGCCGATGCGGAATCTGTGGACAAGCCTGCATTCACTGGCAGACATAAGCTGATTTTAGCGGTGTGCGGATTGTCTCTTGGAGGGTTCTTATATGGCGCACTTCAGCTTGGCTGGACCGATAAGGAAATGGCGGGTGTGTTCATTTTTATGGCAATTGTAGCTGGATTGCTCGGGGGATTAGCGGCCAATGATATTGCGAAAACGTTTATTGTCGGCTGTCAAAGCCTTGTATACGGTGCACTTATTGTTGGGATGGCACGCTGTATTTCGGTCATTTTAGAAAATGGGAAGCTGCTTGATACAGTGGTCAACGGCTTGGCGAGTATGCTGACAGGCTTTAGTCCAATTGCTGGTGCGATCGGGATGTATATTGCGAGTGCGCTTCTTCACTTTTTGATTTCATCAGGATCAGGAGAAGCCGTTGTCTTTATCCCGATTCTTGCGCCGCTCGCTGATTTAATGGGCATCACAAGACAGGTAGCTGTAGAAGCGGTAATGCTTGGTGAAGGGGTGGTCAACTGTATCAATCCGACTTCTGGTGTGTTGATGGCTGTGCTTGCTGCAAGTGGTATTCCTTATGTAAAGTGGCTGCGTTTTATGGTCCCGCTTGCCCTCATTTGGTTTGTCATTGGTCTTGTATTTATTTGTATTGGGGTCATGATCAACTGGGGCCCTTATTAAACATGTATGAAGCTGCCGAAGAGCGTTTGGCAGCTTTTTTTGTGGAAATATGTATGGAGCCAGCGCTTTGAAAGCACAATAAATGTGTTCACAAATTCGCTACATATTTTTTTTGAGCAACCCCCTTGCAAAAGTTTGTGAAATGTTGCACAATAATAATGTGAAATACTTCACATATCAAAAACAACCTAGTTTTACTCAGGAGGATGAGATAAATGACAAACGAAAAAGTAAACAAAGTAGCCCTTATTGGAGCAGGTTTCGTCGGCAGCAGTTATGCCTTTACATTAATAAATCAAGCGATCACAGATGAATTGGTTGTTATCGATTTAAATCAAGACAAAGCAATGGGTGACGTCATGGATTTAAACCACGGGAAAGCATTTGCCCCGCATCCTGTGAATACTTGGTATGGAGATTATGAGGATTGTAAGGATGCAGACATTGTATGTATCTGTGCTGGCGCAAACCAAAAGCCAGGTGAAACAAGACTTGACCTTGTTGAGAAAAATTTAAATATATTTAAGGGCATTGTAGACAATGTGATGAAAAGCGGATTTGATGGTATTTTCTTAGTTGCTACGAACCCAGTTGATATTTTGACATATGCGACTTGGAAATTCAGTGGACTTCCAAAAGAACGAGTGATTGGCAGTGGTACGACGCTTGATACGGCAAGATTTAGATACATGCTCAGTGAATACTTTGACGCAGCGGCACACAATGTGCATGCGTACATCATTGGCGAGCATGGAGATACAGAGCTTGCTGTTTGGAGTCATGCGAATATCGGAAGTGTACCAATTACAGAATTAATGAAGAGAAATGATCAATACAAACAAGAAGACTTAGATGAAATCATGGAAAATGTCCGTCATGCCGCTTACCAAATTATTGAGAAAAAAGGCGCTACTTACTACGGCGTAGCAATGAGTTTAGCCCGCATTACAAGAGCGATCCTGCACAATGAAAACAGCATTTTAACTGTCAGCACTTACTTGGATGGTGAGTACGGAGCAGAAGATGTCTACATTGGTGTACCAGCCCTTGTGAATCGAAATGGCGCAACAGAAGTGATGGAGCTTGCACTAAACGACACGGAGAAAGAAAAATTTGCACACAGTGTGAATGTGTTAAAAGGTATTTTGGCTCCTCATTTTTAATCAATCAAAAGCAACCTATCTGAGCAGAAAAGGATGAATCACTATGTGGCAGCAAATATATAATCCGTTTGGTAATGAATTCGTCAGTGCATTGGTGGCAATGCTCCCAATCTTATTTTTCCTACTTGCATTAACCGTTTTTAAGTTAAAAGGTGTTTTAGCCGCTTGTTTTACCTTAATCGTCAGTTTTGTAACAGCTGTTTTCTTCTTCCATATGCCAGTTGAAAAGGCATTATCTGCTGTGCTGCTCGGTATATCTAATGGGCTGTGGCCGATTGGATATATCGTGATCATGGCGGTATGGCTCTATAAAATTGCAGTGAAATCTGGTAAGTTCGATGTCATTCGTTCTAGTATTGCAGGAATCTCTCAAGATCAACGTCTTCAGCTCTTATTAATTGGTTTTAGCTTTAACGCATTTTTAGAAGGAGCTGCTGGGTTTGGTGTACCGATTGCGATCAGTGCCGCTCTATTAACAGAACTTGGGTTTAAACCGCTGAAAGCTGCGATGCTCTGCTTAATTGCCAATGCTGCATCTGGTGCATTTGGTGCTGTGGGAATTCCAGTGATTACAGGGGCACAAATGGGCAATATGACACCGCTTGCGTTATCTCAAACCCTTGTATATACGATCCCGTTTATTTCATTCTGTATTCCGTTCCTGCTCATTCTGATTGTAGATGGATTCAAAGGAATCAAAGAAACTTTGCCAGCCTTGCTTGTTGTGAGTGGAACCTATACCAT
Organism: Bacillus sp. MAG717A; assembly: GCF_036884855.1. Lineage (NCBI taxonomy): Bacteria > Bacillati > Bacillota > Bacilli > Caryophanales > Bacillaceae > Bacillus > Bacillus sp. MAG717A. The sequence continues at coordinate 1,122,025 of NZ_CP145733.1, read as the reverse complement.
TTTGCAAGCTGTCACCATGGTGACGATGGGTCCTGAGCTTGCCAATATTATTTCTGCCTTAGCAAGTATGGGAATTTTGGCTTTATTTCTTCGGAAATGGCAGCCAAAACACATTTATCGTGAAGAAGGAGCGCCAGATATTGAACAGAAACAAACGTATCGCGGCGTTGAAGTACTGAAAGCATGGTCTCCGTTCTATATTTTAACTGCTGTTATTACAGTATGGAGTCTGCCAGCATTTAAAGCATTGTTTGCTGTAGGAGGACCGCTTAACTGGACGACCATTTTAGTGAAAATGCCATTTTTACATCAGCAAATTGTGAAATTACCACCAATTGCACAAACGGAAACACCTATTGATGCGATCTTTAAAATTGATGTCATCAGTGCAACGGGTACTGCCATTCTGATTGCGGTGATGCTGACAGGGCTGTTTAGCAGACATATTACATTAACAGAAGGTGCTGCCTGCTTAAAAGCAGCGGTGAAAGAGCTTTGGGTCCCTGTTCTTACCATTTGTTTTGTCATGGGCTTTGCCAACCTGGCGAACTTTGCTGGACTAAGTTCTGCGATTGGACTTGCTCTTGCCAAAACAGGCGATTTGTTCCCGCTTGTCAGCCCGGTGCTTGGCTGGATCGGCGTGTTTATTACGGGGTCTGTCGTGAGTAACAACGCCTTATTCGGTAACCTTCAAGCGGTCACTGCTTCTCAAATCGGCTCACAGGCAGGTTTGTTAATTGGGGCGAATACGACCGGTGGTGTGATGGCGAAATTAATTTCTCCACAATCTATCGCTATCGCTACAGCAGCTGTTGGAGAAACAGGGAAAGAATCTGAGCTCTTCAAAAAGACCGTGAAGTACAGCTTCATCCTGCTCGGCATTGTATGTATATGGACATTCATTCTTGCTCAATTTGTATAGGTTGATAGATTAAAAAAGACTGAGATCTCTCTCAGTCTCAGCGTGTAGACAAACCCTCGCATTCGGTGTCAGGTCTGCGCTTCGGTGCTCACGAATGTCAAATTCTCTCCGCAAAGGTAGCCGTCCTTCCTAGGGCTGCAAAGGTTTTCTATCACGCTGAAAAGAAGACAAAGAGCTAAAATGATTTTGATTTTAGCCCTTTGTCAACAATCTGAAAGACTGAGATTTCTCTCAGTCTTTTTCTTTATGTAGATTCTCTTGTCACGAGCCGGGTAGGCAGCTGGATATGTTCGCGCTGTAATGGTTTTTGATCTTGCAGAAGTGCGATCATTTGCTGTACAGACTGCTGGCCAAGCTCTACGATCGGTATGTCAATCGTGGTGATCGTTGGAGCTGTCACTTCGCATATGTCTTGGTTGTCATAGCCGATGACCGCTAGATCATCGGGGATTTGATAGCCATATGAAATGGCCTGTTTAATGAGCCCTGCTGCAACTTGATCATTGCCGGTGAAAATGGCATCAGGCGTATCTGTCATGTGATGGATGACCTCCATTAAGCGAAAGCCGTCTTCAATGGTAAAAGCCTCTCCAAACAGCCAATCATCTTGCAGCGGCAAACCATGAGCAGAGAGTGCATCAAGATAGCCCTGTTTTCTTTGTTTCTGCGCTTCACTGCTTTCTGTATCAAAGCAAAACCCAATCGATTTTCTACCCGACCGAATCAAGTAGTCCACCGCTTTATAGGCGGCTTCCCGTTCATCGTATCCAATAATCGGGATGTTTGCTGTTTGGTGATATTCATTTGCCATCACAATGGGTCCGTTCGATAAAAATGGCTCGATCTTTTCCCACTGATTTTCTAACGCCCCCAATATGACCCCATCTACTTCTTTTCTTTTTAATAATTGAAGCCCTTCAAGCTCTAATGCTCCTTGATAAAACGTCTGGAGCACGATGGCTTTATATCCTTGATCCAGTGCTTCCTTTGAAATGCCTTTAATCAATTGTGCAAAAAAAGGATGGTCCACAGCTGGAACAGACACAGCAATGGTTTTTGTCTGATGTGACCTTAGTGTGCGGGCTGCTGAACTCGGTGTATATTCCATTTCTTTCATCACCTGTAAGATGAGCTGCCGCTTTTCTTCTGCCACATATGGGTGATGGTTTAGCACTCTGGAAACGGTGGTGGTTGAAACCCCGCAGCGTTTGGCAATTTCATAAATTGTACACATATTAACAAATCCTTTACACAAAGTTATTGTTCTGAAATCGATAACATCATTTACAATGTGAAACAAGTTAAATATTAACAAAAGGAATTGATTAATTGGAGGGAATGGAATGCAAATATTGACGAAGATATCAGGTAAAAGCAAGGATTATCTTCCTTTGCTGGATATGATCAATCAAGGTGTTCAAGTAAAAGCCGATTCAGTTGAAAAGCATCTAGCAAATGAAAAGCTGGTGACGTTCCTTGAGCAAGATATAGAGCGCACAGGTTTGGAAAAAATTCTCTTCCATTATAAACAAAATAAGGAAAAAAAGATACCGTTTCTGCCAGTTGATAAACTGATTTCAGAGGATGAAATCGATGATATTATGCTGGTGTTGAAGGAAGTATTGAGCTCTGGCCGTTTTACTTCAGGGCCATATATTCCGACCTTTGAAAAGGCGATTGCTGAGTACTTAGGGAAAAAATATGTCATAGCCACGTCAAGTGGAACAGATGCCTTGATGATCAGTCTCATATCGGCAGGCGTCCATCCGGGAGACGAGGTAATTTTGCCAGCCAACAGCTTTGCTGCAACAGAAAATGCAGTGCTTGCCATTGGGGCTGTTCCGGTATATGCCGATATCGATCCAGAAACATACTGCCTCGCACCGAGTGAAATAGAGAAGCATATCACAGATAAAACGGTATGCATTCTACCGGTTCATTTATATGGAAAGCAAGCGGATATGAAGGCTATTTCGGCGATTGCGAAACAGCATGGGCTGAAAATCATTGAAGATGGCTGTCAAGCGATTGGCAGCAGCGGCCTTGGTGCTTATGGAGATGGACTTGTTCTCAGCTTTAATCCATACAAAAACCTTGGGGTCTGCGGCAAGGCAGGCGCCATCGCTACAAATGATGAGGCCTTAGCGGAAAAATGCATGGAGATCAGCTATCACGGCTTTGAAGCTGGAAAGAAAAATGTCAAACGCAGTGACTACGGCTTTAATTCCAAAATTGATAATTTGCAGGCAGCGATCGGACTCGAACGAATGAAGTATTTAGGACTGCAAAACTTTAAACGTTTTTACTTAGCCAAGCGATATATTGACCAGCTGCAAACGCTTGAGGATGAAGGATACATGAAGCTTCCGAAGCTGACGGATGATCATGTATGGCATCTATTCCCGATTAGAGTACTGAAGGGAGAGCGAGATGAACTGGCAGCGAAATTGCTGGAAATGGGCATAGAGACGGATGTCTATTACCCGATTCTATCGCATCAGCATCAAACAAATCTTGTTGCTCAAAAATATAGACAAACAACACTTCCACACACGGAAAAAGCAGCGCAGCAATTACTTCACTTGCCGCTTTATCCAGGAATGCCGCTGCAAGATCAGGAGAAGGTCATCGAGGGGGTTCAACATGTTATCAAGTCTTCCATTCAATAAAAAATTGCTGAATCAGCCGAAGAATCCGCAGTGGATCGTCTTCTGTGATTTTGATGAAACGTATTATTCTCACGGAATGACAGAGGAGCAGAGAGAGAATGTCAAGCAGCTGGAAGCCTTTGTAGCAGAAAAGAGTGAAGCGGGACAGCTCTTGCTGGGCTGGGTGACGGGAAGCAGCCTCGATTCTGTCACGAGCAAAATGGAAAAAGGCGGGTTTTATCAATTCCCGCATTTCATTGCGTCGAACTTAGGGACTGAGATTGTATATACGTCGGATGATCATTTTGGACAGCCAGATACAGAGTGGATGAAGCGGCTGGATGCACAGGGCTTTTCAGATGAAAAAATCGAAGACATCCTGGAAACTATCCGAGAAAAGGGCATTTCCCTTAGACCGCAAACGCAGCTGGGCAGTTCAGGGTATAAGAAGAATTTCTATTATCAGGAGCAGGATGAACGGACGGATCTTCATCATCTATCATTTATCCAAACACTGGCTAAAGAGCGAGGTGTGGCGGTCAACATCAACAAGTGCAACCCGCTTGCAGGAGATCCTGCGGATTGCTATGATGTCGATTTTTTACCAGTAGGAACAGGGAAGGATGAAATTGTTCGCTTTATGCTGAACCAATATGATCTATCGAAAGATCAAGGCTTTGCGTTTGGTGATAGTGGGAACGATTTGCGGATGCTTCAATCCGTCACGCACGGTTTCCTTGTCCGAAATGCGACAGGCGAAGCCAAACGGCACCATCACCAAATTTGTCATCATGGGTATGCAAAAGGAATCTATGAAACACTGAAAACAGTGATGTATAAACATGAGGAGGCACATTCATGAAGAAAATTGGAATTGTTGGAGCAGGGAATATTGCAAAAGCACATGCAAGAGCATTATCAACGATCAAAGGTGCAGAATTATCCGGGGTCTATGATTTGCATGAGTCGGTCGCACAGGGATTCATTAAACAGTACGGCGGACGTGTGTATTCAAGTATCGAGACACTTGCAGATGCATCTGATGGGTTGATCATTGCTTCTCCTAATTTTTGTCACAAGGACCATGCCCTTCAGTCGCTAAGAGCAGGACAGCCGATTTTATGTGAAAAACCGATGGCTGTGTCGCTGAAGGAAGCGAAGGAAATGGTGGAGACAGCCAAACAGTTCCAGGTTCAAGCCAGTATGGGCTTTAACTATCGTTATTTATCCTTTGTGAATATATTGAAGAACTTGATTGCCAATGGTGAATTAGGCCGCATTTTGACCGTCAGAACTCATTTTAAGAAAAACAGTGCCCTCAGAAGAAAGACATTTTCATGGAGAGACAGCGGCGAAAGTCTGCGTACGAGTGGTGCACTAGGGGATCTTGGCATTCATTTGATTGATATGCTGTGGTACATATTTGGCAGTGAAATGAAAAAAGAATCACTTAACACCAAGATGCTGACACATGTAAAGGAAAAAGAAGAGAAAAAGGTTCAGGTGGATGATCATACTGAAATTTTCGGGCAGATGGAGAATCAAGTGTTCTTTCATTTGGTGACATCCAAAAGCACGCAGCCTGAAGAATGTGGATTTAGTGTAGAAGTCGTTGGTCATGACAAGGTATTCAAATACCATACGAACATGAAAAACGAATATGAGATTAGTGATGGATTGTGTGTGGAGCGTCATCAAATGCCGCAAACTTTGCTGACAGATCCGCCAAATGAATTTTACGGATGGTCCGATACATTCCGCGATCAGCTGATGCATTGGGTGAATACTGATTCATACCCATCTCATATGAAGGTCGCTGACTTTGAAGATGGTTATCGCGCACAGGCTGCGCTCAATACATGCTTTGAGAGGGAAGAGGCAGTCGTTTCTGCCCAGGCATATTAAAGAGGTGGAGCGGAGGATGTTATGACTCCGCTCCTTTTTAGAGGAAGTGAAAAGATGAAAAAGGTATTTTATTTTGGCTGTGTCTTTTATTTTTTTATTGGGACGATTCATGTTTTTTTTGGGAGCTTAACGCCTTATTTGCTGTCGAGTTACGATAAAGGCCCCGGGGAATTATCATCTTTAATTTTTTTTCAGTTTATTGGTTTTTTGACAGGTGTTCTGTTATCCCCCATTCTAGTGAGAAAAAAAGGCTATGGCGCTGTGCTGACAATGGGTCTTTTGCTGATGATCGGCTCTCTTCTGCTGGGGCTATTGGTGCCGGGCTGGACAACGCTTGTGCTGGCAGGTTTTTTTCTTGGGAGCGGTGCAGGCAGTCTTGAGACAACAGCCGGTGCGTATGTCATTTCGATGGCTAATAGTGCAAAGCGAATCAGTATTATGGAGGTCTTTTTTGGATTAGGCGCGCTATTATTCCCGCTAGTAATTTTGCTGACTGTCACAGATCAGACATGGCAGTATGTGTTTTTATTTCAAGTGGGTGCGCTGACATTTTTCCTCATGCTCTGGCTTGTTTTTATGAACAAACTGCCTCATGGACAGATGGATGCTCCTTCCAAAGGAGGAAAGATGAAACCGTCTATACTTGTTGATCGAAACAATCGAATGATCGTGGTAATCATGATTTGTTTTGCCTTTTTCTACGCAGGGATTGAAACGAATTTTGCGAACTTTTTGCCGTCCATCATGCTGGAAAAAGGGGGAGATAATTGGGGCCTTTTTGCGGTCTCTACTTTCTGGACAGCGATCGTCATCGGCAGAACCGTGATTGCAAGGAAAGCTGATCAGCTGCATCCAATGCGTTTTTTAAAGCTAAGTGCATCACTGATGATTTTGCTGCTTGTGATATTCGCTCTGACAACCCACATCACAGCGCAGCTGATTCTCATCTTTTTCATCGGCCTTTGCGCAGCTGGCATGTTCCCAATCGCACTGACAGCGTCTGCCTTAATGATTGAAAATGCCATCGATGAGGCGACGAGTTATTTTATTGCAGCCGCGAGCTTGGGTGGAGCCTGCTTGTCCTTTTTAATTGGATTTAGTCTGGAATGGGCAGGAGCGGCAAGTGCCGTCTTTGTATTTGCCTTCTTAGCTGTTCTTCTATTTGCAGCTGCGGTTCAAATGAATCGTTCTAAGAAAAAAGAAACGGTACACGCGCAGCAGTCGGCACTGAAAGCAGACCGCTAAGAATCCACCTGAAATGATGACAAAGGACTTGTACTAAAACGCAGAAAGTTTGAATAACATGTACAAGTCAGCATCAAAAGGAGGACGTCTATGTGGCGGTGTTTTTTGGTTATATCTTTTTAGGGTTGTCACTATCAGCGCCTGTTGGGCCAGTCAATGCAGCCCAAATCGACAGAGGGATTAAAAGTGGATTTTGGCATGCGTGGATTTTTGGTGTGGGAGCTATGGCTGCGGATATTGTCTATATGCTTCTCATCTATTTTGGTGTCGCCCAGCTTTTGACTGCACCTCTTGTAAAAACCTTTTTGTGGCTGTTCGGCTTTTTCGTTTTGACCTATACCGGCATTGAAAGTCTGCGTAAAATCAATTTGCAGGAGAGTCCGAAAAAGGACAGCGAAAACACATCAATTGGCAAATCGTTCATGACCGGGTTTTTCATTTCTCTTTCTAATCCGCTCAGTATTTTGTTTTGGCTTGGCATCTATGGCAGCATCTTAGCCAATACGATCGAAAAGTATGGAGCTTCCCAAATGCTCATGTACAGTATGGCTATTTTTATCGGCATGCTGATCTGGGATTTCAGTATGGCGCTGCTTGCTAGTTCGTTTAGGCGTTATTTAAGTGAACGTGTGTTACATGGCTTATCCGTTCTTGCAGGTCTATCTTTACTTGGTTTCGGCGCCTATTTTGGGTATCAAGGAATTATGGCGTTGATTGGGTAGAAAAACAGACTGACATGTCGGCCAAACCTTCGCATTCTTTGTAAATAATATGAAACAGACTGACACGTTCAGTCTGTTTTTTGTAAGGATTGACAGACATAACACATTCTTGAATAATGGTGGAATAGAAAATGGATTAAAGGAGCTTCTGTTATGCGTCTGTTTTTACCAGTATTCAACTATGTGTGTATGTTGATTTTATCAGTCATCACAGCCACATTCGTTTATACGTTTTTATTCATGCCTCCTGAAGTGGGCTTCAGTTATGTGGAGATGACCAGTCTGTTCATTTTGCTCGCTTATGTCATTTTTGCTGTACCGATTCAGCTTGTTTTACACCGGCATCCTAAGAGGTTTCGAAGCCGTGACTTATTGATTTATTTTATTGCGGCATGGGTGGTTTGTTCGGCTTTGGCTTTATGGATTGATTATGGACTTGTTGTGTTCATCAGCTATAAAGTCTATTTGTTTAGCTTCTGCGCAGCCCTTATTTATTGGGTGCTGGATTCCGTCTTTTTGATGAAGAATCAATCGTAGGTATGACGAAAGGCTCTCTATCAACTTTCACTAGTCTGATCATACATAATAGAATAAAAGAAACAAATAGCTGCTCAATTTGAATGGAAACCCATCTTGTCATGCGCTAGGAAAGTCGTGGAAGGACAGTCACAACAGCCATTTGCACCTCATAGGCTATGGAGAAGACGCTAAAACGAGGTGTAAGGAAATGGCCCAGCTGTATGCAAAAAGTTGCCTTGATCAAAATCTACGATCACTAGAAGAATGGAAGCAGGATGCTTTCACACAATTTGGCGAGATGGTAGGAGATGAAGCAGATACATTCCCTTGTGTACCCGGAAGACAGGGATTTTTTCTCGACCATTTACGCTATGGATTTGTTGGTGATCCGAGGGAAGAGGAAGCGGTGGATGAATTAGCCCAGCTGCTTAGAGAATATAAAAGCTGTGCGAAAGAAACCGGTCAATATGCTTCATTTATCTGTTTTTTTGAAACACCGCAGGATTTAAGGGAAAGTTCGCTTGAAGAGTTTGAGCAGCAGTTTTGGTCGCTGCTTCAACGGCTGCATCATAAAGATGAAGAACCATGGCCTGAGGAGATTCCGCTAGATACTCATCATCATGAGTGGGAGTATTGCTTCCATGGTGAAGCGTATTTTATTTTGTGTTCCACACCTGCTCACAAACTCAGAAAAAGCCGCCACTTCCCTTATCTCTTGATGGCATTTCAGCCTAGATGGGTGTTTGAGAAGTTGAATGGATCGACCAAGTTTGGACAAAAAATGAGCCAGCTCGTTCGCAAGCGGCTCAAAGCATATGATGGGGTCAGTGTTCATCCATCATTAAAATGGTACGGTGATCCGACCAATCATGAATGGAAGCAATACTTTCTCCCAGATGAAGAGGCGGAGAAACCAGCCTCCGCCAAATGTCCATTTACTGCATTAAAAAACATGATGAAATTATGATGCGGTCTGATCCTGCTTCCACTTTTTCCTCATAAATAGCACCATGATGGCAATCACTGCAATGATCCCAAGGCTGATAAAAAAGCCAGGTCGTCCACTTGCCTCTGTTAATGTGCCTGATACGGCGGCTCCAATTAAGAGCAGCGCAAGAATCATTTCGCACGTTTGGCGAGTGGATGGCTTGGATAGCTTTTTACTTGAGAACAGAATAAAGATCCATGTGTACAGTAGGGTAAGACCGGCTGCTGTTGTGAGATGCTCGTAGATGTGTTTGGACAAAAAGAGTGCAAGCAAAATCGAGACAATTAAGCCAGCAGCAGTTAAGATAATCGAAGACCATCTCACATGCGATGGATCTTTTTGTTTAAAGCAAGCAGGTGCATCCTGATGCTCTGACATTGTGCCGAGAAGCGTTGTGACCGCATAGAGAGAGGCAACCAATGTCGAAAAACCAGCAATAATGAAAATGCCATTAAAGATATGAAGAAAGATCGATAAATGAAACGGCTCTAATGAAGTAATAAATGGACTGCTGTTCTCATTAAAGGCTGTCACTGGGACAAGCAAGAGAGCAAGTCCGATCGAGACGATATAGATGACTGCTAGAATGATTAGCATGACACGTCCAGCCTTTGCCGCATCCTTCGGGTCCTTTAAATGAACCGCCATCAGCCCCATGACTTCAATTCCCCCAAATGCATAAAACGCATAAATCAATCCATTCCAAAGACCAAGCGGGCCAAGAGGCATCCATTCGTGATCCTTGTTAGGCAGATGCAGGGTCGGTTTATGTTCTGTCAAAATACCGAATAACACAAGCACCGCAAGAATCATAAACATAAAAATTGCCGCTGTCTTCAGAACCGCAAGAACATTTTCTGTCTTTTGAAAAGAAGAAAGCCCAATGATAATCACAAGCAGGGCAAGAGCAGAATAAATTGCAGAAAAAACCCAAAGCGGAACAGAAGGAAACCAGTGGCGGGTAAATAGAGAAATGGCGGTTAACTGACTTCCCGTAATCAGCATTTCCGCAAACCAATACACCCAGCCATTGCTAAAACCTGCCCAGCGTCCATATGCTTTACGAGCATAGGAACAAAACGATCCTTTATCAGGGTTATCGGCTGTCATCGCAGCCAAATGTTTAAAAACAAGATACGTTCCGACCGCAGCAAGCAGAAAGGAAATGCAGGCGGAATAACCGGATTTTGTAATGGCGATGCTGGAACCAAGGAAGAAACCAGTGCCAATTGTACAGCCGACTCCGATGAGAGAAAGCTGCCACCAAGATAAAGATTGTTCTTCTTTCAATGCAAGTGCAACACCTTTCTATTTCAATGACATTAGCTTGTGACCACCACTTTTTTTTATACATGATCAAGTGGACATTTTGGGCATACTGTCTTGGAAAGGAGTGCATGTGATGAACGGAGAACACGTCATTTTACCAAAGGGTAGACTCGGTTTTCGTTTAGGAAAAGGCCAATGTATGCGAGTGGTTGATGTCGAAGGCCAGCAAGTAGCAGATGTGATGGCCTATCATGAAAAAGATTTTTATGAAAAATTCGACCAAGGTGCGACGATGGATAGTTTGTTCTCGTCCAAAGTGAAAAAAGGTGATAAGCTCTATTCTAATTTATATAAACCGATGTTTACGATCATTGAGGATACAGTAGAATGCCATGATTTATACATGCCCGCCTGCCGGCAAGAGATGTATCAGCTTTTATACGGCCGGACGCACTTGGAGGTCATGCATACTTGCTACGATAATTTGCGGACTGCCTTTGAGCCCTTTGGAATTCCAAAGGAGGATATGTACCATCCTTTTAATGCTTTTATGAATACAGTCATTGATGAAAAAGGAAAGCTGTCTGTGGAGCTACCAAAATCTCTACCTGGTGACTATATTCGCCTGCGGGCTGAAATGGATCTCATTGTGGCCGTGTCCGCATGCCCTGCTGATATTGGGAAGTGTAATGGATCAAGCTGTACATCTATACGGGTAGAAATCGATTAACAAGAAAAGGGCCAGTCCATAAAGACGTGGTCTTTTTCACTTGTGAATGTTTGATCATCTAAGAAATAGGGGAACGTCTAACAAAATGTTCTTGATGAAAACATGGTATAATGAAGATTCAAAAAACGTTGTTAAATCAATGAATTGTGAGTAAAACCTGTTCTCTTCATGTAGAGGATGCTTAGGAGGAAAAGTGTATGAGTTTGCAGAAAAAGATCAGCCAAGAGTTGCATGTGCAGCCCTCAATTGACCCAAAGCAGGAGATCGAAAAACGGGTTGGATTTCTAAAGGAATACTTGAAAAAAACCGGGGCAAAAGGATTCGTACTCGGCATTAGCGGCGGGCAGGATTCAACGCTAGCCGGACGTCTTGCACAGCTTGCTGTAAGTGAACTTCGTCAAGAAGGAAAAAAGGATGCAGTCTTTATTGCGGTACGCCTTCCGCACGGAGTGCAGCAGGATGAAGATGATGCACAACTCGCCCTATCATTTATTCAGCCAGACAAGTCGTGGAAATATGATATTGCACCTGCCGTATCAGCATTCAGTAATCAATATCAAAAGGAAACTGGCGGCCCATTGTCTGACTTTAATAAAGGGAATGTCAAAGCGCGCATGAGAATGATCGCGCAATATGCTGTCGGCGGTGAGGAAGGATTGCTTGTCATCGGTACAGATCATGCAGCTGAAGCTGTAACCGGCTTCTTCACGAAGTATGGTGATGGCGGTGCAGATGTTCTTCCGCTCACAGGTTTGACAAAACGCCAAGGCCGGGCACTTTTAGAAGCGCTAGAAGCACCGGAACGCCTGTACTTAAAGAAACCAACAGCCGATCTGCTGGACGACAAACCTCAGCAAACGGATGAAACAGAACTCGGCATTACGTACAATGAAATTGATGATTACTTAGAAGGTAAACCAGTGTCAGATCAAGCAGCAGAAGCGATTGAAAAGCGCTATGTTCAATCAGAGCATAAACGCCAAGTACCCGCTTCCATGTTTGATGACTGGTGGAAATAAAAAAGAAACCTCTCCAGAAGATGGAGAGGTTTTTGTATGTCGAATTTCAAGTGGGTTTGACAAAATAACCAAAAATTCATTAAATTAGTAGAACGATCTACTTAAGTCCATTTAACTAAATATCGATTTTTTTGTTCAAAAAAAGTAAACATAATTAGTTCGATTCACTTAATTTCACTTTTATTGACAGTATTTTCAGAAAAAATAATTGACGAATGAAAAGAATGCGCTTACAATGAAACCACATTCCGAAAAGTGAAATTAGATTCCACTGAATGGAATATAGGGGTGATCCACCTCCAAATAAGAAGCTAAAGGAATGATGGACACAATGAAAAATCGAAGTGCACTGGAAATTTACAAAGAGGGAGGCGCTTGGTGGGAGACTGAGATTAGTCATATTCAAAAAAATTCAATTGAACTTCGAGGATATCCGATTGAAGAACTGATTGGTGAATTGTCGTATCCACAAATGCTCTATTTACTGCTTGTTGGTGAATTATTGGATGATTCAAAAGCAGCTCTTTTTGAAAGTGTTCTTGTCGCAGGTGCGGACCATGGACCAAGGGCGCCATCTATTGCAGCAGCCAGAATGGCCGTGACTTGCGGCATTTCGTTTAATTCCTCTGTTGCAACAGGGGTGAATCTATTAGGTGACATTCATGGCGGAGCCGGAGAGAAGGCCATGCGTATGTTATACGAAGCCAAAGCGATCTATGATGATCAAAAGGATATACAGTCTGCGGCAAAGCAAGTGTGCCAAACATGGTTAAGTCGCAAGGAAAAAATCCCGGGAATCGGCCATCAGCTTCATGATGATGATCCGAGGGTGAGACGTCTCTATGAGCTGAGTCATACACATGTCCAGCAAGGTCTTATCAGTGGGACATATTTACGGTTAGCCGAAGCGATTAGACATGAGCTTGAACAATTGAAAGGGAAGAAAATCACGATGAATATAGATGGTGTGTCTGCTGCAATCCAATGTGAATTAAACATTCCAGCAGAAGCAGCAAAAGGCATTTTTTCCTTATCCAGAGGAATGGGCATCGTGGCGCATGCATATGAGGAGCTGACAAAGGGAGCCCTCGTGAAGGGACCTTGTCCGAATGAAGAAAGATTGGTTCGTTATGCAGGACATGGAACGAGGCACTTGAAGGAGGGAGAGAAAATTTGAGTAGTTTGAAAGCGTTGTCATATATAAGCGGCGAGTGGCTGGATACCGATCGTGTCCAAACAGACATCATCAATCCTTACTCAGGAGAGAGGATCGGTACATCCTATCTCGCCTCATCAAAAGACATAGAACAGGCACTTTCTAGTGCGCAGCATGCTAAAAAACAAATAGCGGGAATATCGGCAATCGAACGCTCAAAGCTTCTAACAAAAGCAGCCACCTTACTTGAAGATCAAAAAGACCATTTTGCAAAACTGATTTCGCTAGAATTAGGCAAACCGCTTAAAAATACAAGAGATGAAGTCTCGCGTTCAATCGAGACGCTGGCGCAGTCGGCGGAAGAAGCGAATCGATTAATAGGTGAGACCATTCCTGGCAATGTATCATCGCGTGGACAGGGAGCAATGGCCATGACATTTAAAGTACCAGTCGGAGTTGTACTGGCAATTACCCCTTTTAATGCACCGCTCAACTTAATTTGTCACAAAGTCGGTCCAGCCTTTGCGGGAGGGAATGTCATTATTTTGAAGCCTGCACCGCAAACATCAGCTGTTGCCACAGCGTTTGTCAAACTTCTTCTCGAAGCAGGGTTTCCTGAGGCTAGTTTGCAGCTTGTGATTGGTGGGGTGGAGGCTGGGAAACAGTTAGTCACTGATGAAAGAACGAATCTCATCTCTTTTACCGGCGGGGCTGCCGGAGGCGAACATATTACAACCTCTGCGGGGTTAAAAAAGGTACTGCTCGAACTCGGAGGGAATGGCGCGACGATTGTTCATCACGATGCAGATGTTGAACAAGCCGCATCACTTTGTGCCAAAACAGGCTTTAGTAATTCCGGTCAAAGCTGTATTTCTGTTCAAAGAATTTATGTCCACCAGGAAATTATGCCGTCGTTTACTGAGGTATTAAGACAAAAAGTAGAACAGCTTGTTGTTGGAGATCCGCTGTCCAGTGAGAGTGATATCGGCTGTATGGTTGATGTCCAGGCGGCAAAGCGCGTTGAGGCATGGATACAAGAGGCAGAGAGCATGGGTGCTGAGCTTTTATATGGGGGAAAAAGAAATGGAGCGAGCATCACACCGGCTATTTTGTTAAACCCGCCGAAACAGGCCAAGGTCGTCTGTGAGGAAGTGTTCGGCCCAGTTGTCAGCATTCTTCCTTATGAGGAGCTGGAGGAGGCAATCAAAGAAGCAAATGATAGTCGATATGGGTTGCAGGCAGGGATCTTTACGAATCAGCTGGATGTGGCATTACATGCAGCAAAAGAGCTTGAAACTGGCGGTGTTGTCATCAATGGGACATCGAATTTTAGACTGGATCATTGGCCTTATGGTGGGATTAAGCGAAGTGGTCTTGGAAGAGAAGGTCCGCGTTTCGCCATCGAGGAGATGACCGAAACCAAAATGGTTGTGCTTCCAAATGGCCTATGAAAGGGGCGTAGGGATGTGAAGGCATTTCAGAAAAAGGTAAAAAGTGTGCAGACAGGCAGTCAGCCAATGATTTGTACGCCGCTCATCGGACAAACAAAGGAAGAATTGTTACATGAGATCGAGGTGTTAACTGAGAAGAAGCCTGATGTGATCGAGTGGCGGGCTGATTTTTTTCAACACCTTCATGACAAGGAACAAGTCATTGAAACTCTTAAGAGAATGGTAGAAAAGGCAAAGGGCATCCCATTTTTATTCACCATTCGCTCTGAAAAGGAGGGCGGCGAAAGTATATCACTCTCCGAAACTGAGAAGGTTTCTTTGCTTGCCGAGCTTTGTTCCACGCAGCTTGTGGATGCCGTTGATTATGAATTGATGCAGGATGTGGCACATATACAGCAAGTCAGTCAGGCGGCTAAAAGAAATGGCGTCACCTTGATTGTGTCGTATCACGATTTCCATCGCACCCCTGAGATAGATCGTCTCGTGCAGCTACTCGTCAATGCAGAATCAGTCGGTGCCGACATCGCAAAGATCGCAGTGATGCCGCATTCCTATGACGATGCATTAACACTGCTCTCAGCGACCAGTCATGCGAAAAAGCAGCTTTCAATTCCCGTGATTTCGATGGCAATGGGGGAATACGGGGCTTTTACAAGAATGATTGGCGGGCTTTTTGGATCTGTCATGACCTTTGCTGTAGGGAAAGAAAGCTCAGCTCCCGGGCAAGTGGCGATACAGGATTTAAGCAATGTTCTATCTATTGTGTTTTCAAAGAATAAGTGAGTAGCAGATTCATAGCTGCACCGTGAGAGGAGAGAAACATGAAGAAGAATATTTCTACACAGGTTATTCAGTATTTAGAAAATCGGGGAGTCGAGCATATTTTCGGTCTCTGTGGTCATACGAATATTGCTTTTTTATCAGCGCTTGAAAAAAGCTCAATTCAATTTGTAAATGTCAGGCATGAACAGATAGCGGCACATGCAGCAGATGGTTATGCGCGAGCAAAGAAACAGACGGCTGTTGTTCTCAGTCACCTAGGTCCTGGACTCACCAATGCGGCAACAGGGGTGGCGAATGCAGCACTTGATTCCATTCCAATGGTTGTCATTGCAGGAGATGTCCCAAGTCATTACTACGGAAAGCACCCACATCAAGAGATCAATCTTCATTCCGATGCCTCTCAATACGAAATTTACCGGCCGTTTGTGAAAAGAGCATGGCGAGTTGATATTCCAGAATTATTTCCAGAGATTTTATCAAAAGCATTTCAGTTAGCTGAAAGCGGCCGTCCTGGCCCGGTGCTTATTTCTGTTCCGATGGACGTTTTCTCAAAAGAACTAGATGTCTCCCTGTTTGAACAAATGAACCATCATACACACACCATTGAAAAACCTTCTATTGATGATCAAACGGCCAATCGGATATTAGACCGATTGCTGCAGGCAGAAAGGCCGCTCTTATATGTAGGAGGAGGCATTTTACTAGCTGATGCAGCTGAAGAATTAAAGGCATTTTCTGACCATCTAAGTATCCCTGTTGCTCATTCTTTGATGGGGAAAGGAGCCATGCCGGATGATCACCCAATGACCCTTGGAATGACGGGGTTTTGGGGGACAAAATTTATTAATGATCAGTGTAAAGAGGCGGACTATATATTGGCTTTAGGGACCCGTTTTGCTGAAGCTGATGCGAGCTCTTGGGAATCGGAGTATACGTTCAATTTCCAATCAACCAAGCTCATTCATATTGACATTGATCCAAATGAAATTGGCCGGAACTACCCTGTTGAAATTGGAGCGGTAGCCGATCTCAAGCAGGCACTGACCGTACTCAATCGCGTGGCGAAAGAAAGGCTGCCAGAAGGTATCGATCGCCCTGAACTGAAAAAGGACATTGCGGCATATCGTGAGGAATTTCAAAAGAGCAATTTGACGAATATTCAAGACGAGTCTTTCCCAATGAAACCGCAGCGTATTTTGCAGGAAGTGCGGGAAGTATTGCCGTCAGATGCTTTCATTACAACAGATGTTGGCTGGAATAAAAATGGGGTAGGACAGCAATTTCCTGTATTCACTCCTGGGACCATTTTAACGCCAGGTGGTTTTGCAACAATGGGATTTGGAGCCCCTGCCGCACTTGGGGCAAAGATTGCCCAGCCTGACCGTGTCGTTGTGTCACTCGTTGGAGACGGCGGATTCGGTCAAAATCCATCCGTTCTCGCAACAGCCGTTGAAGAAAACATTCCTGTTGTGTGGATTGTGATGAATAACAGTGCGTTTGGCACAATAGCCGGCTTGCAAATGGCGCACTATGAAACAACGTACGGCACTGTTTTTAGAAAAGGTGGAGAAAGCTATTCTCCGGATTTTGCTGCCATTGCGAGAGGTTATGGAATGAAGGGGATTAAAATCACTTCTGCGTCTGAATTCAAAGAAGCTTTGGCTGAAGCCATTGCCTCTCAGGAGCCTTGCGTCATTGATGTAGCGATGAAAAATGATCCTGTTCCTACGGATGGACATTGGAATATTAATGACATTTATTCACCAAATACAAAACGCTCACATGTCAGTGTGAACTAAACATTACTAGGGAGGAATCAACAATGAAAATTAAAGTATTGAATCCGTTTCAAGATGGGAACCCATTATGGTTAGGCTTAGATCGTCCAGAGGAGCAAATGATTCGAAAGGTATTTCAAACGATTACACCAGATACCGTTGGATCAGAGCATATGATGGCGGGTCTCACCATTTTTGAACCAGGGGAAGCAAGTTCAGTGCACAATCACCCGGGTTCAGAGGAATTTGATTATGTAATTAAAGGTTCTGGCGAAGTCATTTGTGATGGAGAACGGCAGTCGTTTAAACAAAATGATTTCATGTTCATTCCAGACGGTGTCCCGCACCAGCATGTGAATACAGGCGATGAACCTTTATGGCTCATTTGGCTCTACACGCCGCAAGGGCAGCTTCCGAAGGATTAAAAACCTGCACCGGTGAGCCCTTCTTTAGAATCATCAGGGCCTTACGGGTCAATCAGAAAGATGAAAAGGGCTAAATTAAAAATGATTTTAGCCCTTCATCACTTGAATGAAAGGGAGTCAAGCAATGAATATGAATACACCGCTTGAAGGAATAAAAATATTAGACGTCTCTACAATGATCGCTGCACCCTATGGCGCGGTGCTTCTAGGGGATTTTGGAGCAGAAGTCATCAAAGTCGAGATTCCTGGTAAAGGCGATACGCTGCGGCATGTCGGCCCTTTTGCAGATGGGGAACCACTTAGATGGTCAGGTCTCTCACGGAATAAGAAATCCCTTACACTTGATCTGCACAAAGACGAAGCAAAAGACATTTTTAAAAAGCTTGCAGCTCAGGTCGATGTACTGATCGAAAATTTCCGTCCTGGCACACTCGAAAAATGGGGCGTTGGGTACGATGTGTTAAAACAAATCAACCCTCGTTTAATTATGATTCGTGTATCGGGTTATGGTCAAACGGGCCCGTTTAAGGACAAGGCCGGATTTGGAACACCAGCGACGGCGTTTAGCGGCTTTACATATATTCAAGGGTTTCCAGACCGGCATCCAGTCAGTCCTTCCTTTTCTCTAACTGATTATATTGCTGGCATCTATGTGGCATTTGCTACTGTGACAGCGATGTATTACAGGGATACACATCCAGAAGGAACGGGGCAAATGGTGGATTTGGCCCTCTATGAATCTGTGTTTCGTATGTTAGAGTTTTTGGTTGCAGAATATGACAAGCTTGGGAAGGTGCGTGAGCGTTCACCGGGGCTAAGCGGTCATTCAAGCCCTGCTGGTACCTATGAGACAAAGGATGGGCATTATTTGGTTCTTGTGACAAGTACAGATTCGACCTTCAATCGATTGGCTGAGGCGATGAATCGATTAGATTTATTAGAGAATGAAAAATTCGCGGTTAATGCATCTAGGCTGAAGCATAACAAAGAAATGGATGCGATTGTTTCGCAATGGATCGCGTCGAAAACAAGGGATGACGTATTAGAAATTCTAGATACTCACGGTGTCCCTGTGAGCCCGATCTTAAGTATTCGGGATATTTTTGAACATCCACAATTTCAAGCAAGAGAGAATATCGTCGAAGTGCATCACCCTCGACTTGGAAAAGTGAAGGTGCCTGGGATCATTCCGAAATTTGAAAAAACACCTGGAAGTATCCGTCACATTGCACCTGATTTAGGCGAACATAATTATGAGATTTTAACAAATATGCTTGGCTTAACAGAAGAAGAGTGTAAGCAGTTAGAAGAAAAAGGGGTTATTTAAGACGTTCAACCGAACCGCACGCTGCGGAAACAAAGGAGGATGGTTATGAAAGTGCATTCAGAACTGAAGGGGAATGAATTGCAGCCCGCATATGTGAAACCAACGAAAGCCCGTTTTGGCATATTGATTCTGTTGTTTTTTATTACCGCTATTAATTATATTGATCGAGCCAGTGTGTCCATTGTTGCGCCTGCTATTCAATCTTCATTGCAATTAAATCCTGCCTTATTAGGTCTGATTTTTTCGGCATTTAGCTGGACATATACAGCGATGCAAATACCAGGCGGTTTTATTCTCGATAAATTTGGCTCAAAGGTAACGTATGGGATATCACTCGTTACCTGGTCTATTTTTACAGGCTTACAGGCGTTTGCGAATAGCTTTGCCTTTTTATTCGGCTGCCGTTTGTTTATTGGAATTACAGAATCTCCCGCATTTCCTGCAAATAATCGTATTGTCACTACATGGTTTCCAAGGCGGGAACGGGCTTTTGCAACAGGAGTATACACAGCTGGAGAGTATGTGGGTCTTGCATTTGCGACACCTCTTCTTTTTTGGATCATGACGACTTTCGATTGGAGAACCGTCTTTATTACGGCAGGTGCGCTCGGTATCATATTTGCTTTCTTTTGGTACAAGTATTATCACGAACCGAAAGAGCATCCGAAGATAAATGAAGATGAGTTAGAATTAATCCGGCAAGGCGAAGGGCTGACCGTCGCATCACAGGAGAAGCTGAAATGGGCAGACTTTGCCGCCCTTCTGAAATATCGTAAATTGATCGGGCTCTATATTGGCCAATTCTCTGTTGCGTCTACACTTTTTTTCTTTTTAACATGGTTTCCGACCTATTTAGCAGAGGCGAAAAACATGGCGTTTCTCAAGGTAGGTTTTGCTGCTTCTCTTCCTTATATTGCTGCATTCTTTGGGGTCTTGTTTGGAGGTTATGTGTCTGATTGGCTGCTTAAAAAGGGCGTATCAGTGAATGTAGCGAGAAAGCTGCCGGTAGTGGTTGGCTTGCTGATGACGAGTACCATTGTTTTAGCAAACTTTACAACGAATATCCCGCTTGTGCTGACCATTTTATCCATCGCTTCATTTGCGCAAGGACTGTCTAATATCTCTTGGACGATGCTGTCCGAGGTGGCACCGAGGGAAATGGTTGGGCTTGCTGGCGGCGTATTTAACTTTTTTGCTAATTTAGCTGGGATCATCACTCCGCTGATTATCGGATTCATCGTGTCGGCGACAGGCTCTTACAACGGGGGAATTTTATTCGTCAGTTTAGTCGCATTAGGCGGGGCATTGTCGTACATTTTCATTGTAGGTAAAATTGAACGTATCCAATTAAAACCGTAGTGGGAAAGCAAAAGAGAACTCAAATCAAGATGAGTTCTCTTTTTTTATGAATAAAAAATAACGGTGATAACTGTTGCACATGCGATACCCATGCTGATATAAAAGCCAGCAAACCAAATATTCCACCGAGTGATACGGTAAGGGTTGACCTTCATCAAATCTGCCAATAAGGAGACAGAAACATTAAAAGGGCTAAACATAACAGTTGATGTGCCAGCAACGATAAGCATGATAGCAATGGGAAGAGCAGGCAGTTCATGAATGACAGGTGCCATCATGCTGACTAACAAAGCAAGCGAGACGAGCGGATGAAAACCGCAAAGGGCGGTAATCAGAAAATACAACCCGATGACACAATAAACCCAAATGGCATGGTCTGATATACTGACAATAAATGCTTGAATCGGCTGCATACTGTTTGTGGCAAGCAGCATATCGACAAAGAAGCCGGCACTTAAAAATAGACACATATAGTTGGAGAGCTGATTGGTTCTTTCTTTCCAATGTGGCACAGAGACAGCTATATATTGTTTTCTTTTTTTGATAACAGATGAGAATAATAGAGCAAATGGAATAATTGTCAGCACAACAGCAAATAGATAGCCTTTTCCAATCCATGCATCGACAAGTGAGACGGCTGTCATAAAACTCAGCAGCATGAAAGCGAGCTGAAGGGTTTTTCGCTTAATTCGATGAGGATTGGAGTTTGTTTGTGCTGACTGAATGATGTTTGGTAATCGTTTGCTTTGCCGAGAAAAAAGCATCCAATCTGCCGCCAGCACCATGATCATTAAACCAAAAGTAATGGGTGCAATTTGATAATATTTTAGTTTGGTTGCATCAATGGTGACGCTGACTAGCACTTCAACAGGACTCCAGCTTAAACATAATGCATATGACCTTAAGAGGTTGCGTGTATAAAGATGTTGCTGCACCTGTTTTTTTAGGGATTCCAGCGACGGTTTGAGTGATGTATATAGTAAGGGGATCGTCGCGATATTTAAAAACATGCCAAGAATATGAGTGACAAATGAACTCTTGCGATAAAGCTGGTTTGGACTCGTTGTATGCAGTGTGAGCAGTTTATTTAATTGTGTATCGAAATGTCCAACATGTATGAGAGAATGAATAAAAGGCAGCATGAAAAATAGAGAAAGCAAGCCTAGCATGGAATGAAAGTGAAGAACAAACGTATGCAATGGCTGGCCGGATAAGAAGAATAAGAACAAACCAATGATGAGAAACACAGCACCTGTTTTCAAATAAAGCCCACTGGCTTTCTTAAAAGAAATGGTGAGCGAGATAGCGGCCAGCAGACCAACAAAGTAGGAGAGTATGGGAGCAGGAAATAGTTGATGAACAATATAGAAGCTAATTAGAAGTGTAAAAACGATCAGGTACATTCAAATATCTCCTCCATCAAACAACTTCAAGTGATTTTATTCCGTCTAGTGGAATTTGTTTTCTTTTAGTGGAACGTTTAAAATGGATTATAGCAAAATCGATCGTTTATGTCGATAAGAAATCAAAGGGGAAAAGGAGAAAGTGAATATGGCTGATAAAAAGTCAAAAGAAGAATCAGGACTGCGTACGGTTCAGCGCGCTTTGGATATTCTTTCTTGTTTTAGTGAAGAACGTCAAGAGCTGACGCTAACGGATATTTCAAAAGAGATGAATTTAGCAATGTCTACGACAACGAGACTGCTCAAGGCACTTGAAATGAATCATTTTGTGGAAAAGAATCAAGAAACAATGAAATACCGATTGGGTCAAAGGCTTTATCTCCTCGGGTACATTGCAGGGAAGTCCATTCAATTGAGAGAACTGGCTAAACCACTCATGTACGCACTTCGTGATGAAACAAAGGAAACCGTCAACCTGTATGTACTCGATTCAACAAGCAGGGTTTGTATTGAACAAGCGGAAGGGCTGCAATCGATTCGACATCTTGTCAAGATTGGTGAGAAGCTGCCATTGTACGCAGGTGCAGGCGGAAAGGTATTATTGGCATTTCAAAGTGAAGAATTTCAACAAAAAGTATTTGCGGCTGAGGCTGATCATGTGATGGGAGACGACTGGAAAAAGGAACGCAAACATATTCTTGACACTTATACTTCTTGCAGTATCGATGAACGAGAGGTAGGATCTGCGGCAGTAGCGGCACCAATCTTTAATATTCATGGGGAAGTGAAAGCTTGTTTATCCATATCTGGTCCAACCCATCGGTTTACTGAAGAAGTCATTCCCCAACTGCAGCAAAAAGTGAAAGAACAGGCACAGAGGCTCTCTGAACAGCTCGGCTACGTCGTCAAACACAATTTTTAAGATGGTCTATCTTTTCGCGCTCCATTTATCATATAATAGAAACATTATGTAGCATTCCTTGTCGTAGGGAGGACGTGTCACGACCATGAAAATCAATAGAGAAATTCCTGTAAGACAGCGGAATATTGTCCTCATTGGCTTTATGGGTGTTGGAAAAACAACCATTGGGCAGCTGGTTGCCAAAAAGCTATATAGAGATTTTATTGATGTCGATCAGGAGATTGAGAAAAAGTACAACATGACGATTCCAGAGATGTTTCAGCAAAAAGGAGAAGCATTCTTCAGGCAGGCTGAAAAGGATTATATCGTCGATTTATGTGAACATACACAGCTCAAGATCGTCTCCCTTGGAGGCGGTGCATTCAAACAGGAAGAAATCAAACGCGCCTGCTTGAAGCATTGTACCGTTCTTTTCCTTGACCTGTCTTGGGAGAATTGGAAGCAGCGGCTTGATATTTTAATTGAAAACCGTCCTGTCCTTCACAACCGGACGCTTGATGAGATGAAAGAGCTGTTTGAAGAGCGCCGGGAGATTTATTCTCTTCATAACTCCAGAGTGGAAACAGATCATTTAGAGGCTGAGGAAGTCGCCAATTATATTGTGGACACACTCAAGCTTGGCTGGGATTTATATTCGAAATAAAAAAAGTCTACCGTTTAGGGTAGACTTTTTTCTATCAGTTTAATGCTTGATTCCTTGAAGCAATGCAGCTTTTAAACAGAAAGAAATGGGTTGATGCTGTGCGTCAAATTGAAGCTGAAACAGCTGCTTTGTGTCAGGGTCTGCGGCTTGAAGGTGGGAAACGATCTCCTTTTGAACGTTCTCTGGTGTGCGTCCACGTATAATCCAGTCCTGATAATCAATTTGCAGATCCCAGTAACGAATCTCGTTTTGAGTCAATTGGTTGGCTGCGAAGAGCTTTTTCCATTCCGATAACGAGCTTTCCCGCACATGAGAAGGGTCTCTCAGTCTATTTAAGTGATTAATAAATGAATCCTGTGCAGTGTTTTCAGGTGCATAATGATCGACGAGCAGAAATTGGCCGCCCTTTTTTAAGACTCGGCTGATTTCAGACATGGCTGCCGGAAGGTCTGGAAAATGGTGAGCGGCAAATCGGCACGTCACTAAATCAAATGATTCATTAGAGAAGGGCAATGCTTCTGCGGCTGCCTGCTCAAAAGTAATGTGGTTCAGCTGGCGTTCTTCCGCAAGTGCTGCTGCAACCTCGATCATTTTTTGTGTGACATCTATGCCGATCCCTTTAGAGATAACGTCTGAAAAGGAAAAAACGGTATGTCCTGCCGCACAGCCAATATCAAGTAAATGCTCATGTCCCTTCGCATTTGCTGTTGTTTTCATCCATTCCAGCTCTTCTCCAGCTGCAAATATAGGTGAATCTCGATAGTTCTCGGCATTTTGTGAGAATTGGTTCTCTGCTTTAGCATATGGATTCATTTCTTTTCCCCCTTTGTGGTCTCTTTATCGTAGAATTCCTTCTGTTATTTGTCTAAGACATAAAAGATATGGCATGAATAGTTAAAACCTATGAGGTGATGAAAGTGGATATACGAATGATGGAATATGTCATAGAAGTGTACCGGCAGCAAAGTTTTACAAAAGCAGCTGATCAACTTCATATTGCACAGCCTTCTTTAAGCCAGCAAATAAAGAAGCTGGAAGAGGAATTAGACACACCACTATTTATTCGAAAATATGGACAAGTAACGCCCACACCTCAAGGGAGACGATTCATTAAAAGGGCTGAGAATATTTTGAAGGAAAGAGATGATTTGCTGCGTGAAATGGAAGAAGCAGCTTATGAAATCGGGAAAGAGCTGAACATTGGAGCGCCAGCAGTGACAGGGGGATATGTCTTGCCCGGTTTATTAAAAACCTTTTGTCAAACGTATCCTCATGTTCACGTTCAACTGATAGAAGAGTCTCCGCGTGAGCTCGAAAAACTTCTATTGGCTGGAAAGCTGGATTTGGCTATTTTATCGATGCCTGTCGAGCACGAATCATTGAAAACGAAACAAATGCTGACCGAGCCGCTCCTTCTTGCAGTTCCGCAAGCTGCTCAGCCCTGGTTATCAGAGGAATTGAACGAGATCATTGAGCAAGCAGGGCAAAAAGAGACCGGTCACGAAATCGTTCCCTTTCGGCTTCTTGAAGGTATCCCATTTATTTTGCTGAAAGAGGGATACGGTTTTCGGCAAGTGGTCACAGAACTGTGCCGTCATCACGGTTTTCAGCCAAAAGTGGCTTTTGAAACAAGCCATATTCAAACAGCACAGGCAATGGTCAAAAACGAATTAGGAGTGACCGTTGTGCCGAAAATGGTGGCACAAGAGGATAGAAACCAAGTCACTTATTTGCAAATTGATTCATGCCCAACCCGCACACTTGTGTTTGCATATGTGGAAGAAAGGTATTTAACGAAAGCCGCTCAAGTCTTCATGGACCTATATCAGGATCAAGGGAAAGCTTAAACAAACGTTTAATTAAACGCAAAAAGCAGGGGGGCACCCTGCTTTAAGATTGGTGACAAAGGGCTAAAATGATCTTGATTTTAGCCCTTTGTCTTCTTTTCAGCGTGATAGAAAACCTTTGCAGTCTAGGAAGGACGAGCACCGGAACGGAGCGAATTTGACATTCGTGAGTACCGGCGCGCAGACCTGACAAAGAATGCGAGGGTTTGTCTACACGCTGAAAGCAGGGGAGGACCCTGCTTTTTAATATAAGTCCAGACGCTGATCCGTCATAACTGGAATTTGCTTCCTGACTTCATCCACAAGCTGAAGATCAATTTCAGCATAATAAATGTCTTCGTCACCGCGTGTTTCAAGCAGTATGCGGCCGAGTGGATCAATCACCATGGAATGTCCAGGGAATTCTGTGTCTCTGCTTGTGCCTGTTCTGTTAACAGCAATCATAAATGACTGGTTTTCAATCGCTCTTGCAATGAGCAGGCTGCGCCAATGGTCCACTCTTGCTGACGGCCATTGCGCCGTATTGATGAGCACCTTCGCTCCTCTGTTCACAAGTGTTCTGGAAAGCTGCGGGAAGCGGAGGTCATAGCAAATCATCGCACCAATCGTTACATCTTCACCATAGTCAAATAAACCAAGCTGATCACCAGCGGTTAAATAGTTGTGCTCATCCATTAAGCGGAATAAATGAATTTTATCATAATCTAACACAAGCTCACCTTGGCGGTTAAAGACATACATCGTGTTGGTGATGTTTTCATCTTCTGTCCGCTTATTTAATACACTGCCTGCGATGAGATACACTTGATGCTTACGGGCAAAGGAGGAAAAGAGCTGTATTGTGCGTTCACCGTTTACATCCGCAAGCTGATCGGCTTGCTCAAGGGCGTAGCCGGTATTCCACATTTCGGGTAAAATGATCAGATCCGGCTGCTCGCGGACCGCTTCTTCTAAAAACGCTTCTGCTTTTTTAAAATTCACTTCAGGTTCTCCAATTTGTACGTCCATTTGGACAAGGGCGATTTTCATACGGGTTCCTCCTTTATTCGCTAAATATCATGGGAACATCCATGAATGTATGTAATGGTTTATTCTAGTCTTCAAGGCCAGTTTCTTTATCATAAAGGTTTCCATCATCTTTGCCAATAGAAATGTCAGAAGGTTTTGTTAAATGGCTTTCTAACTCAAGAAATCGGTGTTATGATACATATAATGAATAAAACAAAGGGGGATACTAGGATATGCAATTGTTCGATTTACCGCTTGAAGAGCTAAAAAAATATAAACCAAAGAAAACAGCACGTCCTGATTTCTCAGACTTTTGGGAGGCATCGCTCGAAGAACTGCGCCAAGTAGAGGCAGAGCCATCACTTGAACCTTATGACTATCCAGTGAAAGGCGTCAAAGTGTACCGCCTGACCTATCAAAGCTTTGGACATTCTAAAATTGAAGGCTTTTATGCTGTACCTGATCAAACTGGTCCACATCCAGCTCTCGTTCGTTTTCATGGCTATAATGCCAGCTATGACGGCGGCATTCACGACATCGTCAACTGGGCGCTGCACGGCTATGCAACATTTGGTATGCTCGTCCGCGGTCAAGGCGGCAGTGAAGATCAGGCAGTGACACCAAGTGGTCACGCTTTGGGATGGATGACAAAAGGCATTTTATCAAAAGAGACCTACTATTATCGAGGTGTTTATTTAGATACGGTTCGTGCACTCGAAGTCATTCAGTCCTTACCGGAAGTGGATAAACAACGGATCGGCGTGATTGGCGGGAGCCAAGGGGGCGCATTAGCGGTTGCAGCTGCAGCCCTTTCTGACATTCCGAAGGTCGTCGTGGCAGATTACCCTTACTTATCAAACTTCGAGCGTGCAGTTGATGTGGCATTGGAGCAGCCTTATTTAGAAATCAATTCATACTTTCGAAGAAATAGTGATCCGGAAGTGGAAGAAAAGGCATTTGAGACATTAAGCTACTTTGATTTAATCAATCTAGCTGGATGGGTGAAAAAGCCAACATTGATGGCGATTGGGCTGATTGACAAAATAACTCCGCCTTCTACTGTGTTTGCGGCATACAACCATTTAGAAACAGAAAAAGACCTGAAGATATATCGCTATTTTGGACACGAATATATCCCGGCTTTTCAAACAGAGAAGCTCGCCTTCTTACAAAAGCATTTGCTCAAATAAAAGAACAAAGAGGCCGCTCTAGGAGGGCCTCTTTTTTAATAACTCGTATTCTGCCTCGTTTTTTCATCAGGCACTAACGCTGTGATAATCAGGGCAAGAGCTGTGATGATATGCAGGATGAATCCGAGTATCGGAATCCAGGCGAGGCAGGATGTGATAATCCCAATGATGCTGCCAATCATTGGTCCTTGGTCTCGCTTCGATAAGACGAGTGTGATAATATGCAGAATAAGCATGACCATGAGCGGTGTATAGCCATTACTGATAACAAATAGTCCTCCAATGACAGGGATGGCAAGACAGGCTTCAAAAATCCCGGTGATCCATTTCATGATGCGAGATATAGACATGAGATCCAACTCCTTTTTCATATATGTCTTATTCGTATTTTCCCAAAACGTGAAGAAGTCATGCAGAATTCTATAGAAAGAGTTGATGGATGATGAGAGAGAGAATCAAGGAAGAGCTGAAAATCATCGAAGAAACGTATGACGTAAAGATTTGCCTCGCGGTTGAATCAGGCAGCCGGGCATGGGGATTTCCTTCGACTGATAGTGATTATGATGTTCGTTTTTTATATGTTCCTCGGAAAGAATGGTATTGGGCGATGGAAGAGCATCGTGATGTCATTGAACGGCCGATTGATGATGCGCTTGATATAAGCGGCTGGGAGCTTAGAAAGGCACTTCGTTTATTTAATAAATCGAATCCGTCCATCATGGAATGGCTGTCTTCTGACATCATCTATGCTGAATCCTTCTCTTTGGCAAAGCAGCTTAGAGAATTAAAGGATCGAGCGTTTTATCCCGCAGCATTGATGTATCATTACCTCAATATGGCGAAGCGGAATGAAAGCGGGCATTTACGAGGAGAGCAGGTGCGAATCAAGAAGTATTTCTATGTGCTTCGTCCGCTGCTTGCTTGTCAGTGGATTGAACGCTACCGGACGGTTCCGCCGATGGACTTTCATGAAATGCTCGAGGAACTAGTGGAGGAAGGACCGCTTTTAGCGGAAATCCATGAGCTGCTCAAACGTAAAATGGACGGCGAAGAAATGGATATAGAGAACCGTCTCGCTTATGTCCATCCATTTATCGACAAAGAGCTCGCGCGATTTGATGAATTGGTGAAAAGCTACAATCAGCCGAAAGACAACCTGATGCAAGAATTAAATGAGCTGCTGCAGTCTACCCTTGATGAGGTGTGGGCGTAAGCAAGGAAGAGCCAGCCGGATCGCGGCAGGCTCTTTTTTATCTCTTATTGTGATAAAACCACAAAAAAAGTCAGAATTTTTGTCATCTTCAAATATTGTAGCGGACAGCTTATGAGCCTTACAATAAAGACATAGCTTACAAAGAGTGGGAGGTGCCCTTTATGGAGTCGGTCACAAGAAATTTCTTCTTGTTTTTGTCAAAGAGCAGTCTCTTGAACCATATTGCTCGTAATTGGGGAAGTGCTGTTGCATCTAAGAAAATCATCGGAGGGAAGGACTTTGAGAGTGCGATCCCTGTTATCAAGCGATTAAATGACCAAGGAATGGCTGTGACAGTTGATCACCTTGGTGAGTTTGTCACAAAGGCAGAGATTGCAAATGAACGGACGATTGAGTGTATTCAAACCATTCAGCGGATTGCAGAGGCGGGACTCAATTCTCACGTGTCACTCAAAATGACATCACTTGGCCTGGATATTGACGATGACCTTGTGTATCGCAATATGAAAAGGATTTTAGATACGGCAGAGAAACACCGTATCATGGTGACAATCGATATGGAGGATGAACAGCGCTGTCAAAAAACGCTGGACATTTTTAAAGAGATGAAATCTCAATATGAGTATGTCAGTACGGTCTTGCAGGCCTATTTGTACAGAACAGAAAAGGATCTTGATGACCTAAATAAGCTGCAGCCATTTTTAAGACTTGTAAAGGGTGCCTATAAGGAATCCGCCGAAGTGGCGTATCCAAACAAAAAAGACGTCGATCAGAATTATCAAAAGCTGATCGAAAAGCAATTGCTCTCAGGAAACTATACAGCTATTGCGACACATGACGATCGAATGATTGAGTTTACGAAAAATATTGTGAAAAAACACAATATACAGACAAGTCAGTTCGAATTTCAAATGCTGTACGGCATGAGATCAGAAACGCAGCAAGCACTTGTGAAAGAAGGCTATCAAATGAGGGTCTATACTCCGTATGGACGAGAGTGGTATGGCTACTACATGAGACGTCTTGCAGAACGGCCGGCAAACATTGCCTTTGCTTTAAAAGGGATGACGAAAAAATAATTTGAAACGGGAGCGTGACAAAAATGACAACACCTTACAAGCATGAACCATTCACGGATTTTAGCCAGGAAGAAAACCGCAAAGCGTTTGAACAAGCATTAGCTAAAGTAACAGAATCACTTGGTCAAACCTATCCGCTCGTGATTAATGGAGAAAGAATTGAAACGAAAGACAAGATCGTTTCAATCAATCCAGCGAAAAAGGATGAAGTGGTTGGAACCGTCTCAAAGGCCGGGAAGGAAGAGGCAGAACAAGCGGTTCAAGCAGCAGCGAAAGCATTTGAAACATGGCGCTACACGTCTCCTGAAGAAAGAGCAGGCGTATTATTCCGTGCTGCGGCAAGCATTCGTCGTAAAAAGCATGAGTATTCAGCCCTTCTTGTAAAAGAAGCAGGAAAGCCTTGGAATGAAGCAGATGCAGATACAGCAGAAGCGATTGACTTCCTAGAGTATTACGCTCGTCAAATGCTGGAGCTGGCGAAAGGCAAACCAGTGAACAGCCGCGAAGGGGAACGCAATCAATATGTGTACACACCAACTGGCGTGACGCTCGTCATTCCGCCGTGGAACTTCTTGTTTGCCATCATGGCAGGAACAACAGTAGCGCCAATCGTCACTGGGAATACAGTTGTTTTAAAACCAGCAAGTGCGACGCCTGTCATTGCAGCCCGTTTTGTGGAAGAGCTTGAGCAAGCCGGTCTTCCAAAGGGTGTTGTCAACTTTGTACCAGGAAGCGGTGCAGAGGTCGGGGATTACTTAGTAGATCATCCGAAAACAAGTCTGATTACATTCACTGGATCAAGAGAAGTAGGGACACGTATCTTTGAACGCGCGGCAAAAGTACAGCCAGGCCAGCAGCATTTAAAACGTGTCATTGCTGAAATGGGCGGTAAGGATACAGTAGTTGTTGATGCGGATGCAGATGTTGAATTAGCGGCTAATGCCATTTTCACATCAGCCTTCGGGTTTTCAGGTCAAAAATGTTCAGCTGGATCGCGGGCAGTCGTCCATGAGAAGCTGTATGACCAAGTGGTTGAGCGAGTGAAAGAAATCACAGAAACGAAAACAACAGCCAATCCGCTTTCTGCGGATGTTTACATGGGACCTGTCATTGATCAAGCGTCCTTTGACAAGATCACGGATTATATCGAGGTTGGCAAACAGGAAGGCCGCTTAGTCACTGGCGGAACGAGTGATGATTCGGAAGGATACTTTATCCACCCGACCATTTTTGCAGATCTTGAGCCAACTTCCCGTTTAATGCAAGAAGAAATCTTTGGACCGGTCTTGGCTTTCTCGAAAGTTTCTAGCTTTGATGAGGCACTTGAGGTAGCCAATAACACAGAATACGGTTTAACAGGTGCTGTGATTACGAATAATCGTGATCACATCAACCGTGCGAAGCAGGAGTTCCATGTGGGGAACCTTTACTTTAACCGTAACTGCACAGGTGCCATCGTTGGATATCATCCATTCGGCGGCTTCAAAATGTCAGGCACTGATTCAAAAGCAGGCGGTCCAGATTACCTAGCTCTGCACATGCAGGCAAAAACGATTAGTGAAATGTTTTAAGATGGAAAAGCATGAACCTGCGCTGATGGGTTCATGCTTTTTTTGCCTGCCTGCGACTTGTTTCTATACAAATCTGACTGGAAAGAAGTATGATAAATGTATCACTTAATCAGGGAGCAATCGGGATGGAAGAGATATTAGAAAAGCTTCATACATTTTTTGATGTCGATAAATTAATTGCATTTATTAGCGGCTATTTAAAAAAACCAGTCATTTTAGAAAGCACAGAGTGTCAGCTCCTTGCTTATAATTCTTACAGCATTCAGCAGTTTGACCCAGTCAATCAGCAAACGATTTTCTCCAAGGAATGTCCGGGGTCTGTGGTCGATTGGTTAAAGAAAACAGGGGTAATTGAGCGGCTTTTCGCGGAATCAAAGCCTTTTTATGTGAGCGGTCATGACGAGCTCGGATTTAATCGGCGGGTGGCTGTGAGCGCCAAGCATAAACAAGAGGTAGTAGGCTTTATTTGGGTGCAGGACATTGAGGACTCCCTCACTCAGGAGGAGCTGCAATTTTTACACGAAGCTTCCTTTCAGGTTGGAAAAGTGATTTATAAGAATAAGAAACAGCTTGAGAAAAAGGAAGGCAAGATTGAAGAGTTTTTCAAAAAGGTCATGGATGATCATTTTTATACAGAAGAAGAGCTGAAATGGGAGGCTGAGAACTTAAGCATTCCACTGCCAGCCGTATTTACCGTTATGGTCGTGCACGCTGCCGATAACAAAAGTGAGACGGCAGAAGATGTGAAGGATGTCATTCGAACGTATTTGCAGCTAGAGGATAAAGTAAATCACGTCTACTCGGTTCAAGCAGATATCGTTGTCATATTAGGCAGCCTGTCAGACCGGCACTCACCGAAAGCGACTGCC
Organism: Bacillus sp. MAG717A; assembly: GCF_036884855.1. Taxonomy (NCBI): domain Bacteria; kingdom Bacillati; phylum Bacillota; class Bacilli; order Caryophanales; family Bacillaceae; genus Bacillus; species Bacillus sp. MAG717A. The sequence continues at coordinate 1,090,034 of NZ_CP145733.1, read as the reverse complement.
GCTGATGTCATCGCACATCTGCAATCGAAAACGCATGCACATCCTTCCCCTTTGTATATCGGAATGGGAAGAGAGTATCGTGATGTCATGAAAATGAGTACAAGTCGATTTGAAGCGATAGAGGTCGTCAAGGCAGTAAAAATTGTTGGAGGACAAGAACTGATTCCATATGATTATGAGAATTTAGGGGTCTTCCGGTTTTTAGACTCCATTTACAGCCATCAAAAAAAGAAAAACGACTTCAATCCAGATTTGTTACGTTTGAAGGAAAAAGACCGCGAAAGTCAAACTTCGTTTTTAAAAACGCTTGAAGTCTACTTATTAAATAACTGCAAGCTAAAGCCAGCGGCGGAGCAGTTGTTTATTCATCAAAATACATTAAACTATCGAATGAAACAAATTTTTGACATGACTTCGATCGACTTAAGTCATTTTAGCCAGCGATGTGAGTTATTTATTGAATTGATGCTGATGAAAAAAGATCAATAATAATGATGGAATCCGCAGGTGCACGGATCACCTGCGGATTTTCATGTGAAATGCGAAAATGGCATACAACTGATGTATTTCGTTGTATGATAGATAAAGATTTTATGAGAAAAATGAAAGGGGGGCCACCTTTGGGTTCAGTCACCTTAGCCATTTTGATATTCATCATGACCCTCGTCCTTGTCATTTGGCAGCCAGGACGTGTCACCATAGGATGGTCAGCATGTGGGGGCGCCATTCTTGCGCTTGCGTTTGGCGTCGTTCATCTGGGCGATGTGTGGGAAGTCACGCAAATTGTATGGAACGCCACCTTTGCTTTTATTGGTATTATTATCATTTCGTTAATTTTAGATGAGATCGGTTTTTTTGAGTGGGCTGCACTGCATATGGCAAAAGCCGCAAGAGGCAACGGTGTCCGCATGTTTATTTATTTAACATTGCTCGGCGCTGTTGTGGCTGCTTTTTTTGCCAACGATGGAGCGGCACTGATTTTGACCCCAATCGTCTTATCTGTGGTGAGAGCGTTGAAGCTGGATGAGCGCATGGTGCTACCTTTTGTGATGGCAAGCGGCTTTATTGCAGATACAACCTCCTTGCCATTTGTCATTAGTAACCTGGTCAATATCGTATCAGCCGACTATTTTCATATTGGTTTTCTAGAATATACAGCGAATATGTTCGTGCCAAACCTTGTGTCGCTTGGGGCGAGCATGCTGGTTCTGTATGTGTTTTACCGAAAGCTTATCCCAAAAACCTACGATCTGTCACAGGCGAAAGAGCCGGCATCAGCTATTCGAGATATCCGTATGTTCCGTTTGTCTTGGTATGTGCTCGGCTGTCTGCTTGTTGGTTATTTTGCGGGCGAGCTGATCGGTGTTCCAGTGTCCATTATTGTAGGCGGGATTGCCCTTGCTTTCTTGTGGCTGGCGAGAAGAAGTCCGCAAGTGGCGACAAAGCGAGTGATCAAAGAAGCACCGTGGTCCATTGTGTTTTTCTCGATCGGCATGTATGTCGTCGTATATGGACTGAAAAATGTTGGCCTTACTGAAATATTGGCGGCATGGATCGAGCAAGGGGCATCACATGGTTTGCTTGCAGGAACGATGTTTATGGGTGTACTTGCCGCAGTGCTGTCCTCTGTGATGAACAATCTGCCGACCGTTTTAATTGATGCGATTGCCATTGGACATACAGATACAGCAGGTGTCATGAGAGACGGGCTGATTTATGCCAATGTCATCGGCTCCAACCTTGGACCGAAAATGACCCCAATCGGTTCATTGGCGACATTGCTGTGGCTTCATGTCTTAAAGAAAAAAGGCGTCCACATCTCTTGGGGGGCTTACATGAAAGCCGGAATCATCCTGACCATCCCAACCTTGATCCTCACTTTACTCGGATTATATGTGTGGTTATGGCTTATTCATTAATCATCGTGTAGACAAACCCTCGCATTCGCCCGCAGGTCTGCGCTCCGGTGCTTAGGGCTGCAAAGGTTTTCTATCATGCTGAAAAAGAGCAGATCCATGAGATCTGCTCTTTTTTTGCTACAGATATTTCGCATAGCGTTTTTCTAAAAAGTCCTGAAGCAATGAGACGACACTGCAAATGCCCCAGTAAATGAGTGCGACCAAAATATACATGGTCATATAATCAAATTCTCGTCCGCCTACAATTTTTGCTTGCTGGAAGAGCTCTGGTACAGTAATCATCGCTGCCAGTGAGGAAGCTTTGATTAAATCAAGCATGACATTGGTCAATGGCGGCAAGGCGATGCGGACGGATTGAGGCAAAATGACACCGCGCATCGTTTGCCAATAGCTGAGACCTAATGATTTAGCGGCTTCCACCTGTCCATTTGGAACAGAGGAGAGGGCCGCCCGATTAATTTCTGCAATATAGGCAGCACTATTGAAGCTGAACCCAATAATGGCGGCAGTGACTGCTGTAAACTCAATGCCGATATAAGGGAACCCAAAATAAAGAATAAACAAAATCACCAGAATGGGCACGCCTCGCATGAATGAGATATACAGCCGTGCAGGCAGCTTAAGAATCCATGAATTCGCCATCCTGGCAAGAGCGATAAAAAAACCAAGAATGGTACCAAAAAACATGCTCACAAAGGAAATGAGCAGCGTCAGCCAGATGCCTTTCATGACAAACGGAAATGACGCCTTTGCCAGTGCAGGATTAAATATATATTCTAAATGAATATCTCCCACGGTTGCGGCTCCTTATTTGGAAATGTCGACATCTTCGACATCAGCATCAATTTTCTTTGAGACGTCTGCATGATTAAAGAATTTCTCAGAAATCTTTTTCATTGTTCCGTCTTTTTTCATGTCGCTTAATACACGATTCAATTCTTTTTGAAGCTCTTTGTTGTCTTTCTTCATGACAAAACCTTGTTCATTCGGCATGTATTTCAAGTCAGGATGAATCGTAATATTTAATTTAGGAAATGCAGCAAGAGCTAGTGTCTGCAAGTAATAATCATTTAAAATGACATCTGTTCGGCCGTTTGCAACATCCTTTAAGTATTGCTCGTTTGTCGCATTATCATAAATGACTTCCTTTGCACCGTACTTACGAGCGACATCCATGTAAATCGTCGTGGCAGCACCTGCTGCTTTCTTTCCTTTTAGGTCTTTTAAAGTTTTAATGCCAGATAAATCATCTTTCCGTACGATAGCCGTTCCGTAGGAATATTTATAAGGGGTTGAAAAGGCAAACTTGTCTTTTCTATCATCTGTGATGTCGATATCATTTGCAGCGGCATCAACTTGACCAGAATTAATGGCGCTCAGCATCCCGTCATAACCCATTTCTTTAAATTCTACTTTCACATCAAGACGTTTAAACGCTTCTTTGACAACTTCTACTTCATAGCCAGTTAATCGATCCTTGCCATTAGAAGTATCATGATAAGAAGTTGGATAAAGGGTGCCTGAAGTTGCAACCACGATTTTTCCCTTCTTTTTAATCTCATCCCACTTTGTGTCTCCAGATTGAGATGAGCCTGATTGACTGCAAGCAGACATGATAAGGATGCAAGCAGATACAACTAGCATGATCCATATAGGTTTTTTATGATAAAAACGACTCATTTAAGAATCCTCCTCTATTTTTGATACAAAACAAAACATAGCATGCTTTTTCTGTAAGGACAACGTTTTCAGAAGAAAAGTGAAAAAGTAAGAATATTATAAGCAATTCGCGTGTTGAAATAATGTATAAAAAAGGAAAGTGAGCGCAAAATAAAGGCGAATAAAGGAGGGAACAACAATGATGAAAAAAATAAGTGGTTTGATCATCTTGTCGATGTTGCTGTTATTTGGTTTTCAGATAGAAACGGCTCATGGAGAAACACCTCAAATGGAAAAGCGCCCGGTGACACATCAAGTGAAATTAACAGCAGAACAACAAAAACAAATTGAAATGCTTGAGCAGCAAATTCTTTCTAAGCGAAAAGAAGTCATTGAGAAATATGTACAGTATGGCGTGTTAACAAAGGAACAAGGCACACACATCACGAAACGAATGGATGAGCATTACACTCATTTGAAAAAGAACGGATTTGTTCCATTGCTGAAAAAACCACAGCACCATCGCCCATAATAATGATAAAACCGGCAGCGAGGTGCCGGTTTTTTATTGTGATCAGAAGGTGAGACTTTCCCCATCTTGAGGGACAAAAATGGCTTGATCTGCATGATGCTCTTGAATGTAAGCTTCTAAAGCAGCTCTTGTTAACAAGCAATGATTCACAGCTTCAAGATGACAGGCGACTATTTGAGCTTTTGGCTGAGAACGGTGAATGTCTAAAATTTCTTCCTTAGTCATGGTAATCGGATCGCCTTTTAAAAATTGAGCAGCTCCGCTATTGACCACAATGACGTCTGGCTTGCATGTATTCACAACCTCTTTCGGTTCATCACACCAAATGGTATCACCTGCAATATAAAGGGTAGGTTCATCAGGGTGAGAGAAAACAAAACCGCTCACCTGCCCCATCCGCTTCGCCGTGTCTCCCGTTCCGTGCTGTCCACCTGTACGTTTAATATGAACGCCGCAAATGTCCATTTCATCTTCAATGCATGTGACATGCTGAAATCCAGCTTCTTCAACTTCTTTTCGATCCTTCTCCGATTGAGTATAAATTGGCCCATCTTGAGCTAATTTCCTTTTGGCCTCATCGTCAAAATGGTCCACATGTAAATGAGTGAGTAAGACAGCATCTGGATGTAATAGACTGTCTAAATCAATGTTTACAGGTAGCTCCACAATAGGGTTGTTCAAATGTTGATTTGCTGTATGAGGGAACGGTGGATATGTTCCTTTTGCTGCCAAAAAGGGATCGATTAAAAAAGTTGAATGACCATAGTGAAGGTATAAAGTAGCATTGCGAATGAGCGTAATTTTCATAAAAAGGCCTCCTTTTTTTCTGATTAAGTTTACAGTATATTAAAAGAGTTCTATGTGACAGAGGATCATGAAAGTCTTTTATCGGAAGGGCTTGATTTTTGAAAGAGGTGAGCCAATGCTAGACCAAACAGATATGAATATTTTAAAAGAACTATCAAAGAATAGCCGATTAACGATGAAAGCTCTAGGTGAAAAAGTTCATTTAACCGGCCAAGCTGTTGCAAATCGGGTGTTAAAGCTAGAAGAAGAAGGCGTGATCGAAGCATATACCATTTCAATTGATTGGCAGACGCAAAAGACGATTCAAACATTTTTGCAGCTCTATACCCGTAGTCATCATCATGAACCACTTCTGTCGTTTCTCTATGAAAAGGAAGAAATCAAGAATTTGTTCAAAATAAGTGGTGAGGGCTGTTATATGGCTGAAGGACATTTCTCGAGTCATGATGAGCTTGATCAGTTTTTAACGGAGCTGACAAATTACGCAAATTACAAACTGTCTATTGCGGTTAAACGTCTCATTCATCAATAATCGAAGAGACGCAGGAGGAAAAAGAACGATGCAAAAATTAATAGAAAATCAAGCTGAACCGATGACAAAGGAAAGAATCAAAGCAGACTTGGAACAACTTGGTGTGAAAAAGGGCATGATTTTATGTGTTCACTCATCTTTATCATCCATCGGCTGGGTAAACGGAGGTGCTGTAGCCGTCATACAAGCATTGATGGAAACCTTAACAGAAGAGGGGACACTGATTATGCCGGCACAAACGTTAGAGCTTTCTGATCCTGCCGATTGGATTGATCCGCCTGTTCCTTATTCATGGTGGAAATCGATCAAAGAAACAATGCCTGCATTTGATCCAGCTTACACGACGCCAACAGCAATGGGAAAGGTAGCGGAAACATTTTGGAAATACCCAGGCGTGGCGAGAAGCAATCATCCTCATTTTTCATTCACAGCCTGGGGGAAAAGAAAACATGAAATTCTGAAACACCATGCACTTTCCTTCGGATTAGGAGAGCATTCACCTCTTGGCCGTATGTATGATCTTCATGCTCAAGTGCTGCTGCTTGGTACAACATTTGAGAGCATGACAGCTTTTCATCTAGCTGAATACCGAATCCCTCAGCAGGACCTCATGACAAGAGGAGCCCCTATTTTAGAAAATGGGTGGAGGGTATGGAAAGAGTACCAAGATATCATCACAAGAGAAGAACTATTTGAACAGATTGGCCGTGATTTTCTGCAATCAGGAGGCCTCCATCAGCACAATCAAATCGGACTTGCCAGTTCATATTTATTGCCAGTGAGAGAATCGGTAGACTATGCGGAAAAGTGGCTTGATTTATACGATCAGTCGTAATCTACACTGTTTGGAAATTTACATAATAAACGTCTTGATCAGGCTGCTGTGAGGTATAGCAGGTAAGCTGATAGTCTCCTTTTGGAATGGAGAAAGACAGTACATGAGCCATGACGCTTGTGATATAAACTTGATCACTTGTATGCGTAAAGGGCACTGTTATGGCTCTATCAATAGAGACTTGGGGCTCATCGCTATTTAATGTCACAATAATAGACGCCTTTCCATTATTGATTCCTTCAAAGGAAACTCCTTGATCTCCAGTTGCAAATCCTTGAAGAATGTCCTCATCTGTCCAATCAATGACAGGTGGTGTTTCGCTTCCGGTGTATACCGTGATTTGGTGGTAGGAGATAGATAGAGAATAGGCTTGATTTAAGTGATTCATATAAAAAACTCCTTTATTCATGGATTTTCGATGAAACGTAAATGGTTGAAAGAGTCATTCTTGAGGAGAAAGTTAGGCAGCAAGACGATTGTCGCCGTCTTGCGCTATTTGTTGTGGGATCTAGATGTGAAATTGTGAGACCATTGCTTTTAAATCTCCTGCTAAATGGGCAAGCGCTTCTGATGAAGCTGTTACTTCTTCCATTGCAGCAAATTGTTCTTCTGTTAAACCGGCTACTTGCTGTGAATGTTCACTCGTTCGTTTAACGTCTTCTGTAATAGACGCAAAAGATTGTTTCGCATCGTTTGTATAAGCTGCGATTTTTTGTGATGCACTCGATAAATGCTTAATGCCATCTGCCATTTCTCTCATGGACTGCTGGATATCATGAAATGATTCCTCTGTATGAGAGATAAGGACAGCCCCTTGAGCCGCTTCTTCTCTTACTCGTTTGATGGCATTCGTCGAATGAGTCATCTCTTTTTGTATTTCAGAAATGAGATGGGAAATCATGTTTGATGATGCTTGAGATTCTTCAGCGAGCTTTCTCACTTCGTCTGCGACAACAGCAAAGCCTTTTCCATGCTCACCTGCCCGTGCTGCTTCGATTGCTGCATTAAGAGCAAGCAGGTTTGTCTGGTTGGCGATATCAGTAATGACTTTGGAAATATGATCAATTTCAGCTGAACGTGTTTCCAATGCTTGAATTGCTGTACCGTTTTCTTCAATTGATTTTGCAATAGACGTCATTTGTGAATGAACTTCACCGATATCGTGTACACCTTTTTGGGCCATTTCTTGTGCGGAGTGACTTCTTGAAGCCATTTGTCCTGCATTTTCAGTAATGTTTGCCAGCTCGTTTGATACTTGAATCATCGTGTGTTCACTAGTTGTCATTTGAGCTGACTGTTCTTCTGAAGATTGTGCTACTTCTTGGATCGTGTGGGTGATTTTTTCTGATGCTGCACTCGTTTCTTCTGCGCTAGCTGACAGCTGCTCAGAGGATGTGGCCACTGCTTCAGACGTGTTCATGACATTTAGAATGGTTTGATTTAGTTTTTCACGCATCTTATTGAAATGACCAGCAAGGTCAGACAATTCATCACCGGCAGTATCTGTCACATTGATGGTTAAATGACCTTCGCCTGCACTCTTAATGGCAGAAGCGATATGCTTGAGACGTGCCTGAATCCGTTTAGTGAAAATAGAAATAATGATGGCCGAAACGATCAGACTTAACAAAAGGACGATGACAAATTGTATATAGAATGACTGAAGCATTTGTGAAATCATGCTTTGATTGGCGCCAGTATAAAAAATACCAATTGTTTCGCCTGCTTCATTTTTGATCGGCATATAAGCCGTTTGATAATCTTTCCCGGCAACATTTGCTGTGCCGTAATAGTGTTCTCCTTTATCTAAAACAGTGGTTTTCACTTCAGGAGAGACTTCTGTACCTACAGCTCGTTTCCCGTTTAACATGACATTCGTAGCAACACGGGTATTTCCTTGAAAAATCGTGATGGTATCACCGGTATATTCAGCTAATTGGTCAACCAATGTGTCATCATCATTGATTTGCGTATTTCCTTTGAACAGCTTGTCCTCTTTAATCTGCCACGAGCCTTCTACTTTTTCATTCAGGTAGGCGTAGCCTAGTTTTAAATCACCTTTTGCTTTTTCAGTTGCCATTTGCTTGATGTTTTCCGTCATTTCGCGATTCACCACATAACCAACAACTGCGGAAAAGATGATGAGGACACTTAAAAAGATCAGCAAAATTTTGGCACCAAGCCTCAGTTTTCCCTTTTTCTTCATGCTTTTTGACTCCTTTAGGTATAAGGTAGGATATCCCTCCTTAAGGATTATCGGCATGAAAAAAGTGTTTAAAATACTTGCAAGCAGTCATGTGAAAATTTTTTTAATATAGAAAAGGGAAAGGCGGGCTAATCGATGATAAATTGAATTCTTGTGCCGTCAGGATCATCCGATAATTGATGACTTACCCACGAGCCTGCGCCTCTATTATCAGAAGGGCGTACATATTTGACAGAAGCTCCACTGCCTCCTTCTTTGCACATCGCCATTGGCCATTCGTCTCGGTCATACCCGTGCTTTGTTGGAATGCCATGTAGTGATCGATCTCTCTGCTCATCACTATGTTTACGGTCAATTGTACAAATGGAAGAATGACCTTCATCAATGGCTTCTTCTATGTGCTTGGCTGTTTCGGGATAGCGGTCTGATGGAAAATGAATCGTTTTGTCATAAGATGAATTCGCTGTCTCTTGTTTCCCTTGCTCCAGCTGGATATAGCCTGTTGCTACACCAATAACAATCAATAAAAGCAAGAGAATCATTTTAAGAAGTTTCATAGATGCTGGCTCTCTTTCTTGTTTGTGTATTTTGTAAACAGAAGTATAGCAGAATTACTTACCAATTTCTCCTGGTTTTGAAAAAACGTCTTTTAAAATTCAAAAAACGGATTTTACTTAATTTCTTGCTTTTCACTTTTGTAGAAAATCATAAAATTTTAATTTTGTGAGTCAGAAAACGAATATGCTCATTCAAAATGGCTTTATCAGTGCTTTTTTGGCTAATTTCAAGAATTTAACACACAGAAATTTCAAAAAAATAAAATTGACTAGACCGATATGCTTTAATAATATGGAGTCAAATATCAAAAAATGTCGTAATTTATCAAAATATGATTCTAATTACATTGTAGGAGGGGAGTACAAATGGCGGATGTCTCATACCGGCTCGGAATAGACATAGGCGGAACATTTACTGATTTATCGCTGATAAATGAAGCAACAGGGGAGCTGACTGAACTCAAGACACCCACAGTGACTGATGACCCTGCTCAAGGAATTATCAATGGGTTAAATCTTCTAAAAAAAAGAGGTGTTGATTTATCCAACATCCAATACCTCGTTCACGGAATGACAATCGGTCTTAATACATTATTGCAGCGAAAAGGAGCAGATTTAGCCCTTTTTGTGACAGAAGGATTTCAAGATATATTGTCACTTCAACGTTTACGACTACCCATTCCTTATGACTTCAATTCTCGTTTGCCAGAACCATTGATACCACGGAAGCATGTTTATCCAATCTCTGAAAGGTTGATACACGATGGTACGATCAAAAAACCTCTCCATCTGCAGCAATTAGATGATGCAGTCCAGCATGTTATATCTAAAAAGCTAGCAGGTATCGTCATTTCTTTTTTACATAGCTATCAAAACCCAGTTCATGAATTACAGGCAAAAGCTTATATCAATCATCATTATCCACAGTTAGAAGTCCTTCCCTCATCTGAATTATGGCCTCAAATGAGGGAATACGAGCGTACAGTGATGTCTGTTGTTAATTTGTACATTCAACCTAAGGTGAAACAGTATTTGCAAACATTGAAAAGCCGTTTAAAGGAAGAAGGCGTACCAATTTCTCCATACATTACACAATCAAATGGTGGTTTAATGGATGCAGAAAGTGCGGCAACCTCGCCTGTTAAGACTCTCTTTTCTGGTCCGGCAGCTGGTGTCATCGGTGCGGCAAGAATTGCAGCATCAGCGAGTGAACCTAACCTGATCACTTTTGATGTCGGGGGGACGAGTGCAGATATATCGATTATTCAAAATGGACAGCCTACAATGGCTCAATCGAATCAGCTTTCAGGTTTCCCAATTATTCTTCCATCTGTTGCGATGTATTCAATAGGAGCAGGAGGAGGTTCGGTAGCATGGATTGATCAAGGCGGACTTCTAAAAGCAGGACCAGAATCAGTTGGGTCAAACCCGGGACCAGCTTCGTATGGAAAGGGAGAAAAAGCAGCTTTAACTGATGCGTTTCTCATATGCGGTTATCTCAATCAAGAACGTTTTGCCGGAGGACATTTACAATTACAACTGTCTGCGGCGAAAAAGGCCTTTCAGCCAATTGCTGATCAGCTCAACAAAACGGTTGAAGAGGCGGCTGATCAGCTCATTCAAGTAGCCGTAGCCAATATGTACACAGAATTAAGCAATGTGATGGAGCAGCAAGGATTTGACCCTAGAGATTTTAGTTTGTTGGCATTTGGCGGAGCAGGGCCGGTTGTGGCGAATTTCCTTGCGAGAGAAATTCATGCGAAAAATGTAGTTGTTCCTCCAAGTCCTGGAACATTATGTGCGTTAGGTGCTTTAACAGCTGATTTTATCCATGATGCGGTGCTGTCGAAGAAAATATGTTTACAAGACTATTCGATCAACCAACTAAAACAAGATTATGAGAAGCTGTCACGAAAAGCGACTGATTGGGTCAGCCAGCAGAACATTCAGCATATCAATCAGACATCCATTCTCTTATTAGCAGATGCACGTTATCAAGGGCAGGCATTTGAGATTGAATTGCCATTATCGATTAATTGGCTAAAGCAAGAACAAGACATCCACCAACTCATTGAAGCCTTTCACAAATTGCATCAGCGTCAATATGGTCATAGGGATGATCAGGCAAGAATCGAGTTTACTCATTTACGCGTTCGAGTCATAGGCGAGACGCCTACGCTGCCTTTTTCACCTGTTCATGAAAGCAGCGGACAGTCTTTGAAACCAAATGAATATAGACGAATTTTTATAGAAGAAAAAGAATACAAAGCATCGGTTTATAATCGGGATACGCTGTCAGTAGGCTCTATTATCAATGGGCCTGCCGTTATTGAGCAGGATGATACAACAACATTGATTTTGCCAAACTGGACAGGCAGCATTGATCCATCAGGTAACTTAGTGATTTCAAAGGAGGCGGCTTTACATGAGAACTGACCCAGCAAAGCTTGAGATGATGCGCAGTTATTTTAATGCGATTGCATCAGGTATGGGGCATGTCATTGAACGGACGTCATTTACGACCTTCGTCAAAGAATCTGCTGACTTTGCGACAGCATTAGCCACGCCTTCTGGAGATTTCTTTGTTTATCCGAAGACAGTGGGTGTGACGATCTTTTTAGGGCTGAGTCTAAAAAAAGCGATTGAAGAAATTGGGCCGATGCAGCAGGGAGACATTATCATCACTAATGATCCTTATACGACAGATGGTTTGGCGACTCACCTGCCAGATGTCCATATCATTAAGCCGATTTTTGTAGATGGTGAAATCGTAAGCTATGCTTGGTCTTTTGTTCATGTCAGTGATGTGGGTGGCCTTGTGCCTTCGAGTATTTCACCGACAGCAACGGATGTTCATCAAGAAGGATTAAGAATTCCGCCAGTAAAAATTTATGAGGGCGGGAAAGAGAATCAGGTCGTACGTACTTTTTTGAGAGCTAACAGCCGCGCTAGTCATCTAAACGATGGTGATATCAATGCGATGATTGCTGCAGTGAATACAGCAGATATTCGGTTAAAAGAAATGATTGAGAAATTTGGAAAAAACGAAGTGAAACAAGGAATGATAGACTTGCTGAAGCAAGCCGAGGATCGTGCTGGAAAGGTCATTGAAGCTATACCGGATGGAACGAGTGAATTTGCTGATTATTTAGATGATGATATGATTTCAGACGTCCCTATTCGGTTGAAAATCAAGCTAACGATCAAAGGCAAACGGCTGACGCTCGATTTTTCTGAGTGTGACCCGCAAGTAAAAACAGCCTTTAACCTTGTTACCAATGGTCAGAAGCATTCCTTTCTTTATCAAGGGTTGATTAATTACATCATTAGTAAGGATCCTTTTATACCGATTAATGGTGGAATAACGTATCCAATCGATGTGATCTCTCCTAAAGGAACGCTGGTGCATCCAGAATATCCAGCCTCTGTCGGGATTCGTCATTCGATTACGATGAGGCTGTACAATGTCGTGCTAGGTGCGATTGGTAAGCTGCTGCCTGAAGCAGTACCGGCAGCAGGTGCAGGTCAATCTGCCATTGTGGTTCTCTCTGTACCTGATGATCAAACGGGTGGCAGGAAAATGTCCGTTGTCGAACCATTAGGCGGAGGCGGCGGTGCTCAAAATGGTACTGATGGAGTGGACGGTATTGATCATTCGTCAGGCTTTTTGAAGAATACCCCAATTGAGAGTTTGGAACAGCATATTGATATTCATGTTCACCGATATGAGCTTCTGCCGAATACAGGTGGAGCTGGTGAAAATCGAGGCGGACATGCGATTGGTTTGGAATTTGAAATGATGAAGCCTGAATCGATGGTGACAGCACGAGGAATGGAACGGATGAAGTTTCAGCCTTGGGGTTTAATGGGCGGCCGAGCAGGAGCGGTTGGTGAGGTCAAGCTGATCACAGCTAATGGTGAGAAACAAGACCAGCCCAAAATAGATGTTCTGCGACTTGAAAAAGGCGATATCGTTCAATTGATTTCACCAAGTGGAGGCGGCTGGGGGGATCCATTTGCCAGAAAGAAAGAAAAAGTCCTTCAGGAAGTGGAAGCAGGTCTATTAAGTGAAGAAAGAGCGCTGCAGCAATATGGTGTTCAAGTGTATTTAGACGAAAATGAATGGAAGATTGATGAGGAGCAGACGAGCAGGGTGCGTGAAAAGGCTGATGATCCTGCATCTACTGATGTGTGGGATTTCGGAGAGCAAAGAGCAGCTTATGAGAAAGTATGGACGGACGAAGCCAGCAGTGAGCTAGCCGTTCAGCTGCGTTCCTATCCGGCTAATGAACGTACGCACTATAAACATGCAGTTCATCAACATTTCAGTCATAGAAACGAGCCGTTAACAAAGGAAGATATTACTCTAGCTCTTCGTCAAATGAATGGACAAAAAGGGGGAAATGGATCATGAAAAGAAAATTAACCGCTATTTTTGCAGGCATCCTATCCATCGTTGTACTGCTGACCGCTTGTGGTGGAAATGGAAAGGATCAAGGCAAACAGCAGCAGACTGTGATTGTTGGCGTATATGGAGGCGATTGGGAAAAGAATATCAAACCAATCCTTGAAAAGTTTGAAAAAGATACCGGAATTAAAGTGCAGACCGTCTCTGGAGCGGATTCTGAATGGTTTACAAAATTAAAAGCGTCAAATGGGAAAAATCCACCATATGACTTACTTATCTTGCAGCCTGATACGATTCAAAGAGGAATTGCAGCAAACGTTCTTGCGCCAATCGATGAAGATCAAGCGCCGAATGTCAAAAAGCTTTACCGTTCTGTCCAAAAGAAGCTGACTGTGAATGGAAAACAATATGCAGCAGGCTTTAGTATGGGGCAGCTTGGAATTGCTTATAGAAAAGACCTCGTCAAGCAGGAACCAAACAGCTGGACTGATCTATGGAGCAGTCAGCTGAAAGGGAAGGTAGCCATTTCATCTCCGACTTATTCAGCTGGTTTGCAATTTTTCTCTGCACTTGTTCATGCACAAGGGGGAACAGAATCAAATCCTAAGGATATTGATAAAGCATTTAAAAGTCTCGCGCAACTAAAAGGTCATGTCGCTGCTTTTCCGGATAACCCAGGATCGATTCAAACCTTGTTAGAACGTGGGGATGTCGCAGCTGTTCCGTATTGGGACGGGCGAGTATTTGCACTTGAAGAAGAAGGAATGGATATTGGTTTCTCATATCCGAAAGAAGGCGCTGTTGCAGCTGTAGCGAGCTGGGCTTTAACGAAAGGAAGTCAGCACGAAGAAGCGGCATACAAACTATTAAACTACTTGAGTGGAAAAGAAGCTCAGGAGGCTTTCTCGGAAAAATCTTATTATGGCATGTCGAATTCTGATGTGAAATACGATGACAAGATTAAGGGGAAAGTGAAAGTTGGAGAAAATTATTACAGCAAGCTGACTTGGGTAGATTATGAAACAGCAACCTCTGAGCTTGGCAATTGGACAAATCGATGGAACGAAGTATTAGGCGGAGGAAAATAGGTGATCGCATGAGTGGAATTCATTTAGAACACATCAGTCAGCACTTCGGTGAGCAGATTGCTCTCAACGATGTCAGTCTTACTGTGAATGAGGGAGAGTTTTTCTCCCTTCTTGGTCCTAGCGGCTGCGGGAAATCAACGTTATTAAACATCATTGGCGGTTTTTTAGAACCAACAAAAGGCGTCGTCTATATTGGTGATCAGGATGTGACAGCTTTGCCGCCTTACCAAAGAAAAACAGGTATGGTCTTTCAAAGCTATGCACTCTTTCCGCATCTGACTGTATTTGATAATGTGGCGTACGGGCTTAAGGTTCAAAAGAAAAAGAAGGCGGAAATCAAAGAGAAAGTGATGGAAAGCTTGTCTCTTGTTCAATTAGAGGCATTTGCGAAACGGATGCCCCACCAATTAAGCGGTGGTCAGCAGCAGCGGGTAGCGATAGCAAGAGCGCTGGCGATTCAGCCGTCTGTTCTCCTTCTTGATGAACCGCTCAGCAACCTAGATGCCAAACTAAGAAAAAACATGCAGACAGAGCTGCGAAATATTCAAAGAAATGTCGGGATTACAACCATTCTTGTGACACATGATCAAGAGGAGGCCTTAAGCCTTTCTGATCGAGTTGGAATTTTAGGAGAGGGTAGAATTCAGCAGATTGGGACGCCTTTAGAGGTGTACCGCCAGCCAAACAATCGATTTGTAGCTGAATTTATCGGACAGGTGAATATCTTTGAGGCCGTGTACAATGAAGCTGATGCTGCATTTACGGTTCCGCATGTAACCCATTCAAACGGTCAGCATCTTCAGCTGCAGGCTGCGGCACATCAAGAGAAAAGGGAAAAGCAACTGCTTATGCTGCGTCCTGAAAGAATCAGCATCTCTTCTGAGAAAGAGAAAGTTCAGCCAAACCATGTATCAGGCGCGCTGTCAGATGTGAGTTATATTGGACATTCATTACGTTTGGTTGTGGGGCTTGATAATGGTGAAATCATTGTCCATGCTTCTGATGCTGCATTTCCCGAGCTGCCTGAAGTTGGAGAAACCGTCCATATCCATTGGCAGCCTGAAGATATTGTTTTCTTAGATTCGAAGGTGCATACGTGATGCGAATCAAGAAAATGAATCAACGATTTCATTGGTTTATGCTGCTGCCAGCCTGTTTGTTTCTTGTTGTATTTTTACTAGCTCCGCTTGTGATGATGCTCGTTCTCAGTTTTCGCGATGTCGATTCGATGATGAATACATTACAAACGTATAGCTTTTCTCAATATATTCATGTGTTCACGACAGATGCTTATGTAAAGGCGATTGGAAGTACTGTGTGGGTGGCTTTACAGACAACGGTGATTTGTTTATTGATGGCATACCCAGCAGCATATGTGCTCGTTAAGGCACCTAATCCGCGTCTTCGGGCATTTTTCTATATCTTACTTGTGTCGCCGCTTTTGACAAGTGTTGTGATTCGGACGTTTGCATGGATTGTTCTTCTTTCGCAAAATGGTCTGATCAATGGTATGTTACTAGATTTACATGTGATTGAGAAGCCGCTCTCGATGCTGTGGAATATGAATGCGGTCATTATTGCCTATGTCCAGGTCATGCTGCCATTTGCAGTACTGCCGATCGCAACAAGCTTAACCGATATGGATCGTCACTTAAAACCGGCTTCTATGAGTCTTGGAGCTGGCCGGATTCGAACCTTTTTTCATGTCACCTTACCACTGACCATTCCAGGTATGGTGACTGGCGCGATTATTGTCTTCTCACTGGCAGCAGGAAGTTATATCACTCCGCTGTTAGTCGGCGGACGGATGCAGCCGCTGCTGCCGCTGTCAATTTATCAGCAGGTGATGCAGGTGTATAACCTGCCTCTTGCTGCAGCTATGTCCTTTACATTATTGGTTTGTGTGCTTGTGGTGGTCAGTCTATTAAGCTATTTATTGAAGCGTTGGGAGGCGAGGATGCATGCGTAAAAAGTCAATAGGTGATCGCTTGATTTCTATTCTGATTTGGACTGCTGGGTCATTGGTTTATCTTTTTTTAACCATTCCTGTTCTTGTGATCGTTCTATCTGCTTTTAGTCCAAATGCCTTTCCTGAATTTCCACCGACTTCGTTCTCTGTTCGTTGGTTTCATGAGGTCGTGTCAAATCCAGAATGGATGGAATCGCTTCGGATCAGTGTGATTCTGTTATTCATCGTGACGCCTCTCACGGTTCTTTTAGGGACAATGGCTTCGTATGCTTTAGCAAGGCTTTCCTTTAAGGGAAAGGAGGCTGTCCAAGCTTTCATTCTGTCACCTCTCATGATTCCTCAGGTGGTATTAGGGATTGCGATGCTTTACTTGTTTACGGCTATGGGCTTTACAGGGTCTTTGTGGGCGCTCGTCATTGGTCATGTCATCATTGGTTTTCCCTATGTGGTTCGTACGGTAGGCGTGAGTGTTTCGAATTTAGATCCGCGGCTTGAGCTAGCTTCAATGAATCTTGGTGCAGGACCCATTCGCACGTTTTTTCGAGTCACATTGCCTTTGATTAAGCCGGGAATCATTGCAGGCGGGGTGTTTTCAGCTGTGACGTCATTTGGAGAAATATCGATCAGTTTGTTCGTTTCCTCTCCTCAAACCATCACAATTCCCGTCAGGACCTTTAATTACATTGAGCAGACCTTTGATCCAAGTGTCAATGCGATATCTGTCATATTTATTATCATTTCTATCATTGCGCTGCTCATTATTGAAAAAACGATTGGTCTGTCTAAGGTGATGTAAATATAATGAAGAAACAAGGAGTTGTCATTTGAAATGACAGCTCTTTTTTTGTTGTTTTTACAGTAAAAAAATTCATTTTTTTAGGGAATGTAGTTCTTAAGATTTAAGAATTTGCGGGGAACGAAAGGAGACCTCTATCCTACATTTTCGGTCATATTTTCAAAATTTAAGGGAAAATATGAAATTTTTGCGGTATTTAGTCGATTATTTTCGGTTGAACGCAACTATTATTAGTTATTTTCGGTAAATATCGTCAATTATCATGGCGTCCCTTCGGTATAACGCATGAATCTTTACACCCATTTTTCGGTGAAAAAAACAATATTTTCATATAAAGTGGACGTAAATAGAAAATATCTAAAAGAAAAGAAGAAAAAGGCAAATCTATGGAAACATAGAGACGCAAAGCCATGTCCTAAGGTAAATGTTTCTTTTTTTGCTAAGGTCGGCAGGCTACCGAATGAAAATGGGAGTCCCTCCGTTTTATTCGGGGTGGGCTCCTTTTCTGTAAAGCGTCTATTTTAATGAAATAGACTTGGTTCTTTTGATATAGAGGGTGCAGGGTGAAATTGGTGGAGAAATCATAGAAGAGGCGGAGGATGAGAATGAATACAGTTTATTACCCCTTAACACATGCGCAAAAGCGAGTATTCTACACGGAAAGATTTTATCCAGGTACAAGTATTTCTAATTTGGGTGGATTCGCCAGGTTGAGATCAGCTTCAGGTCTCGATCCTTCTTTGGTCGTCGATGTGCTTCAAGCGTATATTCGACAAACTGACTCTCTTAGGCTTAGGCTCGTGTATCGAGATGAACAGGAGGAGCCTGTTCAATATATCAAATCATATGAAAAACAGCCGATTCGCATGGAGAAGGGCTGGAGTGAAGAGGAAGTAAGGGCTTGGGCAAACGAGCAAATTCGTGAGCCGATGCCGTTGATTGACAGCCCCTTGATTGAATTTACGGTATTTCAAATCAGTGATCAAGAGTGCTGGCTGTTCTGTAAAGCACATCATATTGTCGCGGATGGGATTTCTATCATTTTAATGGGAAATCGCATTATTGATTTATATCATGACATGCTACAAGGAGTAGACATCTCGCCAGTTGAGGAGATTTCCTTCGTTGATCACATTATGAGTGAGCAGACCTATGAATCTTCTAAACGTTTTCAAAAAGACCAGGCTTTTTGGAATGAGCAATTTGCTCATATTCCAGACTTCGCATCTTTAAAACCGCATAAGGGATATGAGATGAGTTTACATGCGGAGCGATTTTCAGGAGATGTTCCAGATTCTTTAAAAGAAAAGCTTCGTGTCTTTTGTGAAGAACAGAAAGTCAGTATGCTTTCGATGTTTATGTCCACTGTCTATATTTACTTACATCGTTTTAGCGGTATGGAGGATGTCGTTCTTGGAACCTTTATGGGCAACCGGACGAATGCCAAAGAAAAAAAGATGATTGGGATGTTTGTATCCACGATTCCAATGCGTGCATCTGTTCAAGGGTCGCAATCGTTTCTTGATTTCGTAAAGCAGGTCATGGCGGATCAAATGAAGATATTGCGACACCAAAAATACCCTTACAATCTGCTCATGAATGATTTGCGGGAAAGAGAAGGGTTTACAGGACGCCTTTTTGATATTTCTTTAGAATATCAGGTCATGCAGTGGCAGAAAAAAGAGAACCTGTCGTTCATTACTGAACCGATTTTTAGCGGGAGCGGAATGAATGATATTTCAATACATGTGAAAGACCGCTGGGATACTGATACATTGACCATTGATTTGGATTACCGTACAGATGTATTCACAGAAGAAGAAATGAGTAAGATGTTTGATCGATTCTTGATTTTACTAGAAGCGGCGGTCACTCAGCCTGATCAACTGATCGGGACACTGCCTTTACTTTCAGCAGGTGAACAAAAGGAACTGCTGCAATTATCTGAGGGAGAATCTTTTGAAAAACCGGCAGCAAAACCGGTCCATCACATGTTTGATGAGACAGCCAACAAATATGCAGATCGGACAGCCGTTGTAGCAGAAAATGGAACAATCACTTATGGAGAGCTGCAACAACAGGCAGAAAAGCTGGCATGTTTTTTACAAATGAAAGGTATCTCACGTGATGTGCCTGTTGCTGTTTTGATGGAGCGGAAGGTAGATGCCATGGTAGCAGTCTTCGGCATACTAAAGGCTGGCGGGGCATATGTACCAATTGATCCGGCATTACCTGAGGAGCGCATTCAATTTATTGTGGAGGATTCAGGTGCTTCTATTGTGTTAACAGAGGAATCGTTCATTCAAGAGTACCCAGCCCTCTCGGAAAAATTGATCGTTCAGCAGCAAATATTACTAGATGATGGATGGCTGCCTGAGCTTGTCGATCAGACGGCGCCCGAAGATTTAGCCTACATGATTTATACATCGGGTACGACTGGAAAGCCGAAGGGCGTCATGATTGAGCATCTTCAGCTTCATCATTTGGTCCATGCTTTGCATCATGAGATGTATCAAGGGGCGAATGAGCTTCAAATGGCGCTTCTAGCCCCATTCCATTTCGATGCATCGGTGAAACAAATCTTTGCTGCCCTTTTATTTGGACATACGCTTCATATCATCCCGCGAGAAACGACGAGAAATGGCATGCAGCTAGCGGCTTATTACAGAAAACATCACATTGAAGCGGCAGATGGAACTCCGGCGCATGTGCAGCTTTTACTTGCAGCGGATTTGGACGGTCTGTCATTGACGCACATGCTGATTGGGGGAGAAGCGCTGCCTGCGAAAGCAGCACGTTCACTTATCGAAGCGGTTCGTATGAGTCAGCCTGATTTTACTCTATGGAATGTGTATGGTCCAACTGAGACGTGTGTGGATGCGGCGGTTCATCGTCTGAATCTCAGTGAGCTGAGCGAATCAACTGAACAGCGCTATGTATCAATTGGAAAACCACTTGGTCATCATCGTATTTATATTTTAAATGAACATGATCAATTACAAGTGCCTGGGGCTGCAGGAGAACTTTGCATTGCCGGTATAGGTGTTGGGCGAGGCTATGTGAATCAGCCTGAATTGACGAAGAAGGTATTCACGGCAGATCCGTTTTCTCCGCATGAGCGGATGTATCGAACAGGGGATCTAGTCAGATGGCTTCCAGATGGCACGATTGATTATCTTGGCAGAATGGACGATCAAGTGAAAATAAGGGGTTACCGCATAGAAACAGGCGAGATTGAAGCGGTGATGGAGCAGGTAGATGGAGTTGATAAGGCTGTCGTGCTAGTAGTTGATGAAGCGGATGGGGAAAAGGCGTTAAGTGCTTACTATCAAGCTCGTCATGATGGTGTGTCTGTTGACATGCTGCAAGCGGCTATCAAACATCAGCTCCCAGCTTACATGATGCCTCTTTATTTCAAAGAGCTCGATGCTTTTCCACTCACAGTCAGCGGCAAAGTCGACCGTCGTGCACTTGCTGCCTTAAAAGGTGATAGAGCGGTTCATGCTGTTTATACGGCACCTAGAAACGATATAGAAACGAAGCTTGTTCATTTGTGGGAAGACATTCTTGATCAAGAGCAAATCGGTGTATATGATTCTTTCTTCGATCGAGGCGGGCATTCGCTCAAAGCGATGACCGTACTTACAAAGGTTCAGCGAGACTTTCAAGTGGAGGTGCCACTCTCTGTTTTATTTGAACAGCAGACGATTGCTGCTCTTGCTGCTTATATTGAGCAAGCAGAAAAGTCTTCTGAAACGGAGATACCAAAAGCGCCGGCTGCAGATCATTATCCGTTATCGCCTCCACAGCAGCGCGTCTATATGGTGAGTCAATTGGAGCAAAGCACTGCCTATCATATGCCTGCTGTTGTGAGGTTAAAAGGAGCTCTGCAGCTTGAGAAGCTGACTGAAGCCTTTGACAGACTGATCTCACGTCATGATATGCTGCGTACTTCTTTTCATACGATAAAAGGTGTCCCTCGTCAGCGGATCGCTTCATCCGTTTTCTTTGAAATAGAACAACTGACAGGCGGTACGATGGAAGAAAACATGCAGCACTTTGTCAGACCTTTTGATCTTGAGTGTGCGCCACTTCTTCGAATTGGATTGAAGTCATTGCATGATCAGGAGCATTTGCTCTTTTTCGATATGCATCATCTGATTTCAGATGGTCTTTCGATCGATTTAATACTGCGTGAGCTGTCAGATGCTTACGAGGGATCGGTGAAAGAACCATTGAAGCTTCAATATCAAGATTATGCTGTTTGGCAACAGCACCAAGACTTTCAAAAAGAAGAGGCATTCTGGCTGCAAGAATTTTCGGGGGATATCCCTGCTTTACAGCTGCTGACCGATTATCAGCGTCCAGCTGTCCAGTCTTTCGCAGGTGATCGTGTCATCAAAGAAATCGATGAGACGTTAAAGAATCAATTACAGGAGCTTGCAGCAAACCATCACACGACACTGTATACGGTGCTGCTTTCTGCTTACTACACATTGCTTGCGAAATATACGGGTCAAAAGGAATTTGTGGTCGGAACACCGGCAGCAGGGCGTGTGCATACAGATTTGAATGACATGATCGGTATGTTTGTCCAGACACTTGCTTTGCGGTCAGAGGTAGATCCGAATGGAACCATGTCTCAGTTGATTGAGCAAGTAAAGGAAAAGACGATGCAGGCATTTGAGCATCAGCAATATCCATTTGAGCGGCTGCTTGAAAAGCTGAATGTGCCAAGAGATTTTAGCCGTCATCCATTGTTTGATACCGTCTTTACACTCGCACCGGATCATTCAACAGCACAGCATATTGGAGACATGCTGGTCGAAGTCGAAGAAACCAATTTCCATATTGCAAAGTTTGATTTAACACTGCAAGCGATGGAGTCAGATCAAGGTTTATCCTTTGTACTCGATTACAGTACGGCGCTATTTAAACGAAGTACAGCAGAGCAGATGCTCAAACATTATGTTTATCTGCTGGAACAGATGGTTCAAACGCCGCAGGAAGCTATCCAATCCTATCGATTATTGTCTGAACAAGAAGCAGAAGCTCAGCTAAATAGGTGGAATCCGTTACCTGCGCCTTATCCAGCAGAAGAAACCATTGTGACGCAGTTTGAAGCACAGGTGCAGCAGCATGGTCATCAGCCTGCATTGCAATGTGAAGATGTGGTTCTTTCTTATCAAGAGCTGAATGACCGAGTGAATCAGCTGGCACATTATTTGCGTGAAAATGGTTTTGAAAAAGGAATGAAAGCAGCCTTATTCTTTGAACGATCCAATGAAATGGTGCTCTCTGTTCTAGCTGTGCTTAAGGCGGGGGGCGTCTATGTACCAATTGACCCCGATTTCCCTGATGAGCGCGTGAAGCACTTTTTAACAGACAGCGGTGCACAATTCTTATTGACACATCAAGTGCTGCGCCATCGCTCGGTGCTCACTGCATTTGAGGGAATCATCATAGAAACAGAAAATCAAGCGATTGCTCAGCAGTCAGACAGCCCAATAGATGCTCATATTTTACCTGAGGACTTGGCGAATTTGACCTATACATCTGGTACAACCGGTAAACCTAAAGGAAATATGGTGACACACCGGAACATTTTGAGAACGGTGAAGCAATCGAATTATCTCACCATTCATCATGAAGATACGGTGATGAGCATCTCAAACTATGTATTTGATGCCTTTATGTTTGATGTGTTTGGTGCTTTATTGAACGGAGCAAAACTCATTGTTCTGCCAAAGGACCATATTTTAAACATGAATGAGCTTTCTGGAGCGATTGAGAAGGAAAAAGTCAGTATTTTAATGATCACGACAGCTCTTTTTCACTTACTCATCGATATGAAAAAAGACAGTCTGAAGAACGTAAGAAAAGTGCTGTTTGGCGGAGAACGTGCTTCCGTGCCTCATGTGGTGACTGCACTTGAGACAGTGGGGAAAGACAAGCTTGTTCATATGTACGGCCCTTCTGAGAGCACAATTTTCACCACATATTATCCTGTGAACCACATTGAGAAGCAGGCGTTATCCATCCCAATCGGAAAGCCAGTGAGTCAAACGGCTGTTTATATTGTAGATGAGTTTGGACATGTACAGCCGCCGGGCGTTGCAGGAGAGCTTTGTGTCGCTGGTGATGGACTGGTGAAAGGATATTATAAGAAGCCAGAACTAACGAGCGAAAAGTTTGTCAAAAATCCTTTCCGCCCTGGAGAGACCATGTATAAAACGGGCGATCTTGCACGCTGGCTGTCAAATGGAGATATCGAATTCATTGGACGGATCGATCATCAAGTGAAGATTCGCGGACAGCGTATCGAGCTTGGGGAAATTGAACATCAGCTGCTGCGGCATCCTCAGGTGAAGGAAGCTGTCGTGATTGCTGCTCCAAATGACACGTTATGTGCGTATTTCACAGCAGAAGGATCTGTCTCATTAACTGATTTGCGCGAGCAAGCAGGACGTGAACTGCCTGTATATATGATGCCGGCATTTTTCATGCAATTAGACGAGCTTCCTTTGACGAATAATGGCAAGGTCGATAGGCGGGCGCTGCCGGCACCTGATCTCAGTGAGCAATGGGCAAATGAATACACCTCTCCTCAAACAGAAACAGAGCGTCTTCTGGCGAACATTTGGGAGGAAGTTCTTGAAGTGCCGCGAATCGGCAGGCACGATCATTTCTTTGAATGCGGGGGCCATTCGCTGCGCGGCATGAAAATGCTGAACAGGCTATATGAAGAGATGCAGGTGGAGCTCACTTTGAAGTCTTTATTTGAATCCGCAACATTAGAAGCGTTCGCGCTTGCGGTAGATCAAGCGGATCAAACGGAGATCAAGCGAGTGGAAGTTGCCAAAGAGGCGGCCTATTATCCAGTGACATCTGCTCAGAAAAGACTGTTTGTTTTGGAGAAAATGACTGATGCGGAGCAAAGCTACCATATGCCGGCTGCCTTAAAGCTAGAAGGCGTCTTTGATGAAAGACGATTTGAAAAGGCAATTGATCAGCTAGTCCAACGTCATGAAGCTTTCCGAACAAGCTTTGATTTTATTCAGAATGAACCTGTTCAACGGATTGAAACAAATGTCTCAATAGACATTGAAAAAATTGAACAGAACGGCCGAGACATACAGCAATTGATGAATGACTTTATCAGGCCATTTGATGTAGAAAAAGCGCCTTTGCTCAGAATAGGTCTAGTTTCCGTCTCCGTAAATGTCCATTATTTACTGATTGATATGCATCATATCATTTCAGATGGGGCGTCTGTTGGCATTTTAATTGAGGAGCTTTCAGCCCTGTATCGAGGAGACAAACTAGAGGAATTGCCTGTTCAATATAAGGATTATGCAGTTTGGTCAAAAAGTGAGGCATCTGCTGCGCAAAAAGCAGCTGAAGAGGCATTCTGGCTGGATCAATTACAAGGAGAGCTGCCTGTACTGGCACTGCCGGAAGACCTGCCAAGGCCAAAAGTTCAAACATTCGCTGGAGATCGTGTCTCATTTACAATTGGAGGTTCGCTTAAAGCGAAATTGGACGAACTCGTTAGAGCGCTGAACAGTACGACCTATACAGTCCTGCTTGCTGGCTACAGTATTCTTCTAAGCAAGCTTTCAAGACAAGAGGATATCATCATTGGTTCTCCGGTTGTGGGTAGAACCCATCCTGATATTCAATCTGTGATCGGCATGTTTGTGAACACGCTGGCACTTAGAACAAGACCAGCAGGACATCAGACAGCTGCTGAATTTGCGTCAATTGTCCATCAGCTTGTGTTAGAGGCAAACGAGCATCAGCTGTACCCATTTGAAGAATTGGTAGATCAGGTGCAAACGGTTCGAGACACAAGCCGTCATCCAATTTTTGATGTGGTCTTCTCAATGGAAAATGCGGATATTCGTGATTTATCAATGGATGGGCTTCACATTGTTCCACAGCCATTCGAGGAGAATATCGCCAAATTTGATTTGATCTTAACTGGAAACGAATCCGCAGATCAAATTGAGCTCGTGTTTGATTTTAATTGTTCTATCTTTCAAAAGACGTCAATTGAAAAATGGAAAGAATATTTCCTTCATTTGCTGGAACAAATGGTGTCAGCACCAGATCAATCGTTAGATCAAATGAAATTATTGTCACCGCAGCAGCAGCAAAAACAGCTGAACGAATGGTCAGGACCTATCCTAGACGTCCCGTCAAATCAAACCGTTCATGCCCTGATTGAGGCGAAGGCACAAGAAGCACCGCATCAAAAAGCGGCGACCTTCTGCGGAACGAGCTGGACGTATAAAGAGTTGAACAGCCGGGCGAATGTAGTCGCTTCAAGACTCATCGCCAGCGGCACAAAACCAGGAGACCGCGTCGGCATTCTCACCCGCCCATCTCTTGACATGACAGCCGCTGTCCTCGGCGTTCTCAAGGCAGGTGCGGCATTCGTTCCCATTGATGCAGATTATCCAGCGCAGCGTATCGCGTACATGCTGGAAGACTGCGGGGCAGAGGTGCTTCTGATGCAGAAAGGACTCACTGTACCACCTTCATTCACAGGTCATGTCCTGTTCATAGAAGATGCGGTAGAGGGAGAAGCTCACGAGATTCAGAGTCAGATCAAACCAACGGATCTTGCCTACATGATTTACACGTCTGGGACGACGGGACAGCCGAAGGGTGTCATGGTCGAGCACCAGTCCCTTGTGAATCTTGCATTCTGGCACAATGATGCGTTCCAAGTGACGAACAAGGATCGAACTGCGAAATATGCCGGCTTTGGCTTTGATGCCTCCATTTGGGAGATGTTCCCGACGTGGATCGCCGGCGCAGAGCTGCACATTATTGACGAAGCAATTCGCCTCGATATGATCAAGCTTAATGCGTATTTCAATGAAGAAGGGATCACCATTGCCTTCCTGCCAACGCAGCTATGTGAGCAGTTTATGTCAATGGACAACCATTCTCTGCGTTATTTACTAACAGGTGGAGACAAGCTGAAACAGGTGAAGCCAGTTCCATATCAACTCGTCAATAACTACGGTCCAACAGAAAATACGGTTGTAGCGACAAGTGGAGTCATCGACCCAGAACAAAGCACGCTTCCGATTGGAACAGCGATTGCCAATACTCGTTTTTACATTATGGGTTCGTTATATGACCTATCGCCGGCAGGCGTACCGGGCGAGCTCGTAATTGCAGGAAAAGGACTGGCAAGAGGCTACTGGAATCTTCCAGAGGAAACAGATAAACGATTTGTCCCAGATCCATTTTATCCAGGCGAGCGCATGTACCGCACAGGCGATTTAGTGAAATGGACAGAGGATGGCGAGCTGATCTATCTCGGCAGAATAGACCATCAGGTCAACATTCGTGGCTTCCGTATTGAGCTGTCAGAAATTGAAGCCCAGCTTCTGACGCTGGATTCGGTGAAAGAAGCCGTCGTGACAACAGTCAAAGATGCGAGTGATCAAGATGCACTTATCGCTTATGTCATCACGGCTGAAGAAACAACAGCCCTGAAAGAAAGCCTAAAACGAACGCTGCCTGAATACATGGTGCCATCATGGATCATCAAGCTAGACCAATTTCCAATGACGGCAAATGGAAAAGTTGATCTGAAAGCATTGCCAGCTCCTGATATCGAAGCGAACCAAACGGTATACGAAGCACCAAGAGATGAAGTTGAAACGCTGCTTTGCGGCATTTGGGAAGATGTCCTTGGCGTCAGCCAAGTCGGTATTCACGATCACTTCTTCTTCCTTGGAGGAGATTCGATTAAAGGCATCCAAATGGCAAGCAGACTCACGCAAGCAGGCTGGAAGCTCGATATGAAACTTCTATTCCAGTACCCAACGATTGCGGAGCTCCGCCCATATATCGAGGAAGCCGATCTTCTCACAGCCGACCAATCACCTGTCGAAGGAGAAGTCATTTTAACACCGATTCAACGCTGGTTCTTTGAACGAAACTTTACGAATCAGCATCATTGGAACCAATCGGTTATGCTCCAAGCACCAAATGGTTTGGATGAGGAAGTCGTTCAGCAAGTACTGGAACAGCTCATGATTCATCATGATGCCTTGCGAATGGTGTATCCGCTCGAAGAAGGGCGCGTCATCCAGCGTCATCGAGGAATCGAGGAAAACAATATGGCAATTGACGTGGTGGAAGTAAAAGGAGAGCTGTCGCAGCAAATCAGGCAGGTAGAAAAGCTGGCAAATGAAGTGCAGGCGAGTATATCGCTAGCAGACGGGCCATTAGTGAGATCTGCTATTTTCCGAACGGATCAAGGGGATCATTTATTGCTTGCTATACACCATCTTGTCATTGATGGGGTGTCATGGCGCATTTTCCTTGAAGATTTCATGGCTCTTTATGAACAGTCGAAGCGCGGGGAAACTCTTACCCTCCCTGAAAAAACACACTCCTTCCAAGAATATGCCCAGAAGCTGACTGAATACGCTGTGTCAGATGAGCTGCTATCGGAAAGAGAGTATTGGAAAAAGGTACTTGCGCATTCCGTTCCTCCGCTTCAAAAGGATCATGTCACGGAGGATCAACGAATGCTTCATACAGAAACCATTCGTTTTACATTGTCTGAAGAGGAAACGCACAGGCTGCTGACGGATGTACATGAAGCCTACCAAACAGAAATCAATGATATTTTGCTGACTGCATTAGGATTGTCCATGAAAGAGTGGACAGGTGAAGACAGGCACTTTATTCATCTTGAAGGGCACGGGAGAGAGGACATCCTCCCTGAGGTTAATGTATCACGGACCATCGGCTGGTTTACTAGCATGTATCCTGTGTTACTGGATATGTCGCATGCAGACGATCTTTCTTATCAAATCAAGCATTTAAAAGAGGAACTCAGACACATTCCGAACAAGGGGATCGGCTATGGCGTTTTAAAATACTTAACGCCTGACAAGATGAAGGACGATATTGATTTTCAAGTCACACCAGATATCAGCTTTAACTATCTTGGCCAGTTTGATGAACAGATCGGCGGCGGTGAAATGAGACGCTCTGCATGGCATGCAGGACAATCGCTGAGCCCTGAATCCGAGAAACCTCATGCGCTAGATATTGTTGGTTTCGTAGAACAAGCAATGCTCCATGTGACGATTTCCTATCATCACCTTGAATTGGAAGAACGTACGATGGAACAGTTCAAGGAGCTCTTAGAAAAGAATGTGAAGACACTGATCTCACATTGTCTATCACAGGATGAGAGTCAAATCACACCTAGTGATGTGGGGGATGAGGATCTTACCATGGATGAACTTGAAAAGCTAATGGATCTATTTTAAGCAAAATGAAGAGGTGGACTTATGAGCAAGCAGAAAATTCAAAAGGTATATCCTTTAACACCAATGCAAGAGGGCATGCTGTATCATGCCATGCTAGACCCTGATTCCTCCTCTTATTTCACACAGCTTGAGCTTGGAATAAGCGGAGATTTTGATCTCGATCTTTTTGAAAAGAGCCTCAATGAACTCGTACGGACATATGACATTCTGCGTACAGCCTTTGTCTATCAGCAATTACAAAAGCCTCGTCAGGTTGTACTGGCTGAACGTCATTTAGATGTGTATAGAGAGGATCTATCTCATCTGAATGATCAAGAGCAGAAAAAGGTATTGGATCAATATAAAAAGCAAGTGAGAAAGCAAGGGTTTCACTTAACGAATGATCTGTTGTTGAAAGTCGCTGTTTTTCAATTAAATGAAACAAACTGGCACCTGATTTGGAGCAACCATCACATCATCATGGATGGTTGGTCCATGGGTGTTTTGATGAAAAAACTGTTTCATTACTATGAATCTTATCGGAACGGCCGAACCCCGGATCGCTCACAAGGTAAGCCTTATGCGGACTATATCCAGTGGCTTGGAAAGCAAAACAAACAAGAAGCGGAAGACTATTGGAAGGAGCGGCTGGATGGTGCCGTTCAGCACCAAGGGCTGCTGCAGCAAAAAGAGGCGAACGGACAATATGACCATCAGGAATGGACGTTTACATGGGATGCACAAACGGTACAAGCCATTCAAGATGCGGCAAGACAATGCCAAGTGACAGCACCGAACCTTTTTCAGGCTGTCTGGTCCGTTCTTTTAAGCACCTATCATGCAGCAGATGATGTCACATTCGGAACAGTCGTATCGGGCAGACCTCCAAGTGTGTCTGGAATTGAGCGAATGGCAGGGCTGTTTATCAATACGATACCTGTTCGGGTGACATTGGATCAGGAACAGACCTTCAAACAGCTGTTTCAAAAGGTTCAACAGCATGCACTGGAAGCGGAAAACTATGATTTTATGCCGCTTTATGACATTCAGCAGAAAACAGCTGCTGGAGGAAAGCTCTTTGATCATTTGGTTGGGTTTGAAAACTATCCTTTAGATCAGGAGCTGTCTGGTGACACCATGTCTGCACGTCTCGGTTTTGCCATTGATGTAAAGGACGGATTTGAACAAACGAATTTCGATCTGAATCTTCTTGTCTATCCGGGTGAAACGTGGACATTGAAAATCAAATACAATGCGGTGGCGTTTGAAGAAAAAGTCATTGAAAATATATCGAAACATCTGACCAATCTCATAAAGCAAATCATTCAAAATCCTGACATGTATCTTCATGAAGTGACATGTATCACAGAAGAAGAAAAGCAGCAGATTGCAGCGTGGAATCAGACGGAGCGAGATTATCCGAAGCACCTGTCCATTCCCGAGCTGCTCAATGAACGTATCAAAGCGCAGCCAAACCACCTGGCATTAGTCGAAGGCGAGCGAACATTCACATACGAAGAGCTTGGACAAGAAATCCGTCGTTTAGCCAGCAGCCTTGTAGAAAACGGCGTTCAGCCGGGGGATGCAGTCGCGGTGTATATGAACCGATCAGCGGATGCGGTGATCGCCATTTTAGCCATTTTACACGCAGGGGCTGCCTATGTGCCGATTGATCCAGCTCAGCCTGAGGAGAGAATCCGTTGGATGCTTGAAGACAGCGGCGTAGCCATTTTGCTCTATGCTGACAGCCAGCCGCCGGTTGATGAAAGCATCAAAGCAATACATGTGACCGGCATGACTCATCACTCACAAGCGGAGTTATCAGTCGAGACGTCTCCATCTCAATTGGCATATATCATGTTCACATCGGGATCAACTGGACGGCCTAAAGGAGTGCAAATTGAGCATCAGCATATTGTGAGGTTAGCATGCTCTCAGGAGAAATTGGGCTTGAACACGTCGGATCGTATGGCGCATACAGGAGCTGTCAGCTTTGATGCGATTACTCTTGAAATCTTCACTACGCTTCTGAATGGGGCGACGCTTTATCCTGTTGACCGTGATACTTTATTGGATATAAACCGATTCGATCAATTTATCCAAACAAATCAGATCACAGCGCTCTTTTTAACGACTGGTTTATTTAATCAGCTCGCTCAGCAGCGGCCCCAAATGTTCAAAGGGTTAAAAACATTATTCACCGGCGGTGATGTGATCAATGAGAAAAGTGCAGAGCTTGTGAAAAAGCATCATCCATCACTTACCTTGCTGAATGTCTATGGCCCAACAGAAAATACAACCATCTCGACCATTTACGAAGTAAGAGGAGATGAAACGGGTCCGATCCCAATTGGTCAGCCGATCAATCATACGTCAGCTTATATTTTAGATGACTATCAAAGACTTCAGCCAATTGGAGCGCCAGGAGAGCTGTATGTAGGCGGGGACGGTGTTTCAAGAGGGTACATCAAACGTCCAGATTTGACTGATCAAGTATTCATGGCAGATCCTTTTAAGCCATCAGGACGGATGTATCGAACAGGTGACTTGGCTAGATATGGTGCGGATGGTCAGATCGAATTCCTTGGCCGTGCAGATGATCAGGTGAAAATTCGAGGCTTCCGTATTGAGCTTGGTGAAATTGAAACGGTGCTTCGCCAAGAAACGGGTATCGATGATGCGGTTGTACTTGTTCAGCAGCTTTCTTCAGAAGAAAAGGAAATCATCGCCTACTTCACAGGGAGACTCACAGAAGAAGAGGTGCGAGATGTATTCAATCAAAAGCTGCCAGCTTATATGGTGCCGCACTATGTGATGAAGCTGGATACCTTTGCACTGACAACGAACGGGAAGGTAGATCGAAAAGCTTTACCAAAGCCGAACGAAGTGCATCGCGAAGAGATCAAAATCATGCCGCCTGAGACCGAGACAGAAAAGGTACTAGCTGACATTTGGGAGGAGCTTCTTGGAAAAACGATTGGGATAGACGAGCATTTCTTCATGGCTGGCGGGCACTCGCTCAAGGCGATGATGATGTCTGCGAAGGTTCAAGAAGCGCTTCAAAAGGAAGTGCCGATTCAAATGATTTTTGAGAAGCCGACGATTCGCTCATTAGCGGCTTACATCGATCAGGAAGGTCAAGAAGATGCTGGACATCCTATTTTACCAGCAGAGCAGGCGGGCGAATATCCGGTATCACCAGCTCAGCGCCGTTTATACATTTTGCAGACACTTGAACCTGACAGCACGAATTATCACATTCCGATCGTCTTAACGCTTGAAGGAACACTCGAATATGAGCGTCTCAAATCAGCATTTAATCAGTTAATCCAAACGCATGAAATCTTAAGAACGAGTTTTCATATGAATGGGGAAGACATTGTCCAAAGGGTGCATGAATGGTCAGCATTTGACCTTCCTGTTCATGACATCAAGGAAGAAGAGGCTGAGGCATTTCTTGCTGAACGTCAATCGCCATTTGATTTAACAGCGGCACCCCTTTTACGAGCTCAGCTGCTAAAGGTCAGTGAGAATCGTCATCTTCTCGTTTTGGAAGCACATCATCTCATTACAGATGGCAGCTCCATGAAGACGTTCATTCAAGATTTGGCGAAGGCTTATGATGGAGAAGCTCTTGCTGAAAGAGCCATTCATTATAAAGATTACGCTGTCTGGCAGCTAAGTGAAGAAGAAACGGAGAAACTGAAGGAGCATGAAGCATATTGGCTGAAGCAATTTGAAGGAGATTTACCGGTTTTAGAGCTGCCAACTGATTATCCGCGTCCAGCAGAACGTGATTTTTCTGGAGAACGATTCATGTTTGGCTGTGATCAAGCAACGACTCAGCGCATTTATGAACTGCTTCAGAAAACCGATACGACCATGTATATGTTCTTGTTATCCGCCTTTCAAGTGCTGCTTGCCTCCTATAGCGGTCAGGAAGATATCATTGTGGGTTCGCCTGTTGCTGGACGGACACACCCTGATATCCAGGACATGCCGGGGATGTTTATTAACACCATTGCATTGCGCGGAAAACCAGAACAAACCAAAACATTTTTGCAGCTGCTTGAAGAAATAAAAGAAACAAGTGTTGACGCTTTTGCACATCAAAGTTATCCACTCGAAGAGTTAATTGCACATCTTCCGTTAGACCGTGATACAACTCGGAGCCCGCTTTTTAGCGTGTCATTTAACATGCAGAACATGGAGGTTCCAGCGTTAAAGCTCGGCGATCTGAACATTTCGCCTTATGCCATTCAGCATCACTCGGTCAAATTTGATTTATCTTTAGAAGCATTTGAACGCGAGGGAGCATTAAAACTGAGCTTTGACTATGCAGCGGCGTTATTTAAAGAAGAGACCGTCCGCCGGTTCGGAACTCACCTCCTAGCGATTATTCGTGAGGCGGTTCGTCATCCAGAGGAACAGATCGGCTTGCTCTGTATACTGGATCAGCATGAACAAATAGAGCGTCTGGAGAAAAAAGCCGAAGGGCCAACGAATCGTCATGAGCCATTCCATGTCCAATTTTCACGTCAGGCTAAGGAAACACCGGATGCTATTGCCGTCATGGATGATCAAAGAAAACTCACCTACCGCGAGCTGGAAGACATGTCACATGCACTTAGCTGTGAACTTAAGAAACGAGGCGTCGAGAAAGAAAAAACTGTGGCACTGATTCTTGACCGCTCTGTCTATGTGATCGTCTCCATGCTTGGTGTGATGAAAGCAGGAGGAGCGTTTGTCCCGATTGATCCAGCTTTTCCGGCTGAACGAATCCGCTACACATTAGAGGATTCAGGTGCACAAGTCATCGTGACAAATGAGTCTCTTGCTGATTCCTATCAAAATCGCAAGTCGATTCAAGTGGTTCAGGTTGAACAAGCAGTGCATCAAAGCCATCCGTTAGAATTGCCGGAAGTATCAGTTGATCAGCTCGCTTATGTGATTTACACATCTGGGACAACAGGGAAGCCGAAGGGAGTACAGCTCACGCATCGTAATCTATCACACTATGTCAACTGGCTGACAAATGAGGTGACATTGCAAGAATGTGATCGGACAGCACTGCTTTCTTCTTATGCATATGATCTTGGTTACACAAGCATTTTCCCTGTTTTAAAAGCAGGGGGGACACTCTATGTTCCTCGTGAAGAGGTGTATACAGACCCTGTACGTCTGATGCGTTTGATTGATGAACAAGAGCTGACTTATATCAAAATGACACCATCTTTATTTCATATGATGGCAGATTCTAAGGAACATTCATTTAACGCTTTACGCCTAGTGGTACTTGGAGGAGAACCGATCATTCCTGAGGATGTTGAAACATTTATGAAGCAGCATCCATGCGTGGCAGTAATGAACCATTACGGTCCGACTGAGACAACCATTGGTACAGTGACCAAGCTGATCACACCGCAAGAGCTGGACGCTCTGAAGGAACGATCTTTGATCGGGCAGCCAATTGCACACACTAGAGCACTCGTATGCAATCAGCAGCAGCGTCTTGTCCCTTACGGCGCGCCGGGAGAGCTTTATATATCTGGGGAAGGCGTGTCGAGAGGATATTTGAATCAGCCTGAGTTAACAGCGGAACGTTTTCTTGAAAATCCATATGACCCTCAAGAGCGAATGTATCGAACAGGGGATTTGGTCAGACAGCATGCAAATGGAGATATTGAGTTTCTTGGAAGAGTCGATGATCAAGTGAAAATCCGCGGCTATCGCATTGAGAAACAGGAAATTGAGCATGCCGCACGTGCTCTGGCATCTATTCAAGAAGTCTATGTGAAAGTTCTGCACCTGTCCGGTTTGCCGGAGCTTGCACTCTATTACACAGCGCCTGAACACATTGGAACATTGACGTTTAGAGAAAATCTTGCGGAGACACTGCCGGATTATATGATTCCAACGTACTTTGTGAAAGTCGATCACATTCCACTTACCCAAAATGGAAAGGTGGATGCGAAGTCTTTGCCGCTTCCGCATGAAGTGCATATGAACCGTACGGCGCATGTGGCACCAGAAACGGAACTTGAGCGGACGCTGTGTGACATTTGGTCAGAAGTTCTTGGGGTGGAACAAATGGGTGTTCTTGACCACTTCTTTGAATTAGGAGGTCATTCCCTCAAGGGCATGGTGCTCATTTCGAAGGTGCAAGCAAAGCTGAACAAGCATGTGCCGCTCAAAGTCCTTTTTGAAAAACCAACCATACGAGCGATGGCTGCCTACTTGGACGAAACGGATTCTTCGGTGGTTACATCCATTGAGCCGGCGGAAAAGCAAGATTTCTATCCCGTCTCTTCTGCTCAAAAGCGGATGTATGTACTGCAGCAGCTGCATCCAGAAGCAGTCACTTATCATATGCCAGCCGTTTTAATGATGGAAGGCAGCCTTGATGTGAAGCAGCTAGAAGCAGCGCTTCAAGCCTTGATCGACAGACATGAATCGTTGCGGACAGCGTTTGTAGAAATTGACGGCGTACCCGTTCAAAAAGTCTATCGCCAAGTGCCGTTTACATTAGAGGTTGATGAAATCGAGGGCGATCAGGAGCAGTCTGTCATCGAGTCATTCATTACACCATTCTCACTACATCAAGCACCATTAATGAGAGCAAAAGTGGCGAAGCTTTCTGATGAGAAATATGTATTCATGATGGATATGCACCATATCATTGCAGACGGTGTCACACGTAGCCTGCTTATTCAAGAACTGGCAGAGCTTTATGAGAAAAAGACGTTACCGCCAGTTCAGCTGCATTACAAGGATTTTGCGGTATGGCAGCAGGAAGAAAATCAGCAGGCGCTCCTTGAGAAGCAGCGGCAGTATTGGCTGGAGCAATATGCACAGCCGCCAGAAGACTTAGCGCTGCCCCTTGATTTTCCGCGTCCTCAAGTTCAGTCATTTGAAGGAGGGCGAGTCGATAGATGGTTGTCTGCTGAAAAGGTGCAATCTATCAAAACGCTCATGGCGGAAAAAGGTGTGAGCTTGAACATGGTGATGCAAACAGCATTTGCCATTTTCCTTTCGAAATTAACTGGGCAGACAGATATCGTCATAGGCGCTGTAACCGCAGGACGTACGCATGCTTCAATCGAACGAGTTCCAGGCATGTTTGTCAATACGCTTGCTCTTCGAAACGAAGTGCAGCCAGAAGACACGACAGCACAGCTGCTTGAAAAAATGAAAGATCGCAGCCTATCAGCCTATGAACATCAAGAATTTCCGTTTGAGGAATTGGTGGCTCAGTTAGATCTTTCGAAAGACACGAGCCGCAATCCATTGTTTAGTGTCATGCTGACTACAGATGACCGTGACCTGACGTTACCGGATTTGAATGGACTCAAGCTGTCACAAAAGCAGCAAGATACCGTTCATGCAAAATTTGATATAACGCTTGGTGTATTTGAAGAAAATGATCAAGTGGGCTTGCGCTTTGAGTATGCAGCGGCTCTGTTTAAAAAGAGCACCATTCAGCGCTGGAGCCGATATATTGAAAAAATCATAGACGATATGGTGACTAAGCTGAATCAGCCGATTTCAGCGCTATCTCTCATAACTGAAGAGGAAAAACGAGAGCTGATCAATGAATGGTCAGGACCTGTCCTAGACGTCCCGTCAGATCAAACCGTTCATGCCCTGATTGAGGCGAAGGCACAAGGAGCACCGCATCAAAAAGCGGCGACCTTCTGCGGAACGAGCTGGACGTATAAAGAGCTGAACAGCCGGGCGAATGTAGTCGCTTCAAGGCTCATCGCAAGCGGCACAAAACCAGGAGACCGCGTCGGCATTCTCACCCGCCCATCTCTTGACATGACAGCTGCTGTCCTTGGCGTTCTCAAGTCAGGTGCGGCATTTGTTCCGATTGATGCAGATTATCCAGCGCAGCGTATTGCATACATGCTGGAAGACTGCGGGGCAGAGGTACTTCTGATGCAGAAAGGACTTACTGCACCACCTTCATTCACAGGTCATATCCTGTTCATAGAAGATGCGGTAGAGGGAGAAGCTCACGAGATTCAGGTTCAGATCAAACCAACGGATCTTGCCTACATGATTTACACGTCTGGGACGACGGGACAGCCGAAGGGTGTCATGGTCGAGCACCAGTCTCTTGTGAATCTTGCATTCTGGCACAATGATGCGTTCCAAGTGACGAACAAGGATCGAACTGCGAAATATGCAGGCTTTGGCTTTGACGCCTCCATTTGGGAGATGTTCCCGACGTGGATCGCTGGCGCAGAGCTGCATATCATCGACGAAGCAATTCGCCTCGATATGATCAAGCTTAATGCGTATTTCAATGAAGAAGGGATCACCATTGCCTTCCTGCCAACGCAGTTATGTGAGCAGTTTATGTCAATGGACAACCATTCTCTGTGTTATTTACTAACAGGTGGAGACAAGCTGAAACAGGTGAAGCCAGTTCCATATGAACTCGTCAATAACTACGGTCCAACTGAAAATACAGTCGTAGCGACAAGTGGAGTCATCGACCCAGATCAAAGCACGATTCCGATTGGAACAGCGATTGCCAATACTCGTTTCTACATCATGGGTTCGTTATATGACCTATCGCCGCCAGGCGTACCGGGTGAGCTCGTGATTGCAGGAAAAGGACTGGCAAGGGGCTACTGGAATCTTCCGGAGGAAACAGATAAACGATTTGTCCCAGATCCATTTTATCCAGGCGAGCGCATGTACCGCACAGGCGATTTAGTGAAATGGACAGAGGGTGGCGAGCTGATCTATCTCGGTAGAATAGACCATCAGGTCAACATCCGCGGCTTCCGTATTGAGCTGTCAGAAATTGAAGCCCAGCTTCTGACGCTGGATTCGGTGAAAGAAGCCGTCGTGACAACGGTCAAAGATGCGAGTGATCAGGACGCCCTTGCCGCTTACGTGATCACGGAGAACGATACTGATGCAGAAGACTTAAAAGAAAGCCTAAAACGAACGTTGCCAGAATACATGGTGCCATCATGGATCATCAAGCTAGACCAATTTCCAATGACGGCCAATGGAAAAGTTGATCTGAAAGCCTTGCCAGCTCCTGATATCGAAGCGAACCAAACGATATACGAAGCACCAAGAGATGAAGTTGAAACACTGCTTTGCGGCATTTGGGAAGATGTCCTTGGCGTCAGCCAAGTCGGTATTCACGATCACTTCTTTTTCCTTGGCGGAGATTCGATTAAAGGTATCCAAATGGCAAGCCGACTCACGCAAGCAGGCTGGAAGCTCGATATGAAACTTCTATTCCAGTACCCAACGATTGCAGAGCTGCGACCATATATCGAGGAAGCCGATCTTCTCACAGCCGACCAATCACCTGTCGAAGGAGAAGTCATTTTAACACCGATTCAACGCTGGTTCTTTGAACGAGCATTCAGCGATCAGCACCATTGGAATCTCTCGATGATGCTTCATGCGCCAAATGGATTTGACCTTTCCATTACAGAACAAGTCATGCAAAAACTACTTTCACATCATGATGCACTGCGTATGGTATACAAGCAGGAACATAGCGGCATCCTGCAATACAACCAGCGGGAGCTACCGGAACCGATAGCGATTATTTCTCATGATGTCTCAAAAGAGCACGATGTGAAAAAGGCAATTTCCACAATTGCCAATGAGTATCAGCGTCAGCTGAACCTCGAAACAGGTCCATTGATGAAAGTGATTTGTTTCCATGCAGAAGATGGCGATCATTTACTCATTGTGACACACCATTTAGTTATTGACGGTGTCTCATGCCGAATTTTACTAGAGGACTTTATGTCTCTATATCAGCAGGCATCTCAGGGACAAGCCCTTGTCCTGCCGCTGAAAACTCATTCCTTTAAAGAATGGGCAGAGGCCATTGAACGTTATGCACAGTCACAGCCATTAAAAAGTCAGCGGGAGTATTGGGCAGAAATTGAAAGCAAACCATTAACCGCATTACCTGTTGATCATGAAGTGACGAAAAGAAGAGTTGCCGAAACCAAATCGGTTCAAATGCAGCTGACAGAAACAGAAACTGAGCATCTTTTGACCGATATTCATCTGCCGTACACAACGGAAATGAACGATATTCTTTTATGTGCTCTCGGTCTTGCTGTTCAAGAGTGGACAGGTGAGTCCCATGTACATGTGCAGCTTGAAGGTCATGGAAGAGAGGATATTTTATCAGGGCTGGATGTCTCTCGCACAATTGGCTGGTTTACGAGTATGTATCCAGTTGTTCTTGAGGCGAAGCCGGATCAGACCATAGCTGATGCTATTAAAGGAACGAAAGAAATGCTGCGCCGTGTGCCAAATAAAGGGATTGGCTACGGGATTTTAAAATACATGACAGCCACTGAACCGTCAGGACACCACGTACATCCTGAAATCAGCTTGAACTATCTTGGACAGATTGATCAGGAAGTGACGACAGAACTCTTTGGGCCGTCGACTTATGATATGGGACGACAAGCAAGCCCTGATTCGGAAGCTGTTTATAAGCTGAACCTTAGTGGTCTTGTTCAACACACTCGATTCATTTTGTCTTGTTCCTATTGTGCAAGTGAATATGAAGAACAGACGATACAGCAGTTCATGGCATTGTTGAAGGAAAAAATCCAATCCATCATCACCCATTGCTTAGCGCAGCAAGAACGGGAATTTACGCCAAGTGATTTCTCTGCGGCTGACCTTGAAATGGATGAAATGGACGACATTTTTGACATGCTTGAGGAGAAATTGACTTAACAACACACGAGATCAGTCATAAAAATAGGAAGGGAGGATGAAATAGATGAGTCAATTTAAAAGGGATCAAGTTCAAGACATGTATTATCTGTCACCGATGCAAGAAGGAATGCTGTTTCATACCCTCCATCATCAAGAAAAGGGCTTCTATGTAGAGCAAATGGATATGAACGTTAAGGGCACACTGCGTCATGACTTACTTGAGAAAAGCATGAATATCATCGTGGAGCGGTACGATATTTTTCGTACCGTGTTTCTCCACGAAAAAGTAAAGCGCCCTGTCCAAGTTGTGCTAAAGGAGCGTCCTTTTACACTTGATGTTGTGGACTTGCAAGATCTTTCTGAAGACGAACAGCTTGAACGTATCGAGAAATTCAAACAACAGGATCAGCTGAGAGGATTTGACCTCTCGAAGGATTCTCTCATGCGGGCATCTGTTTTCCAAACGGGTTCTGCCAGCTATCGCTGGATATGGAGCTATCATCATATCCTTCTGGATGGCTGGTGCTTTGGACTTGTGGTGCAGGAGTTGTTTGCGATTTACCATGCACTTTTACATGACGTCCCTTATAAGCTAGAACCGGTCAAACCATATAAAGAATATATAAAGTGGCTGGAAAAACAAGATAAACAAGCATCACTTCAATATTGGCAGCAATCATTAGCAGGGTTTGATGGACAATCAACCTTTAAAGAACAGCGAAAACAAACGAATGAACATGAATTAGGCGAAATTGAATGGTCTATGAGCAAAGAAGAAACGGCCGCTTTATCAGAGTTAGCGCTGCAGCAAAATGCGACGTTAAGCAGTGCGCTTCAATCCGTTTGGTCAGTTCTGCTGAGCAGGTATCAGCGGTCAAATGATGTGTTGTTTGGAACAGTTGTGTCAGGACGCCCGGCAGACTTGGCTGGCGTTGACAGGATGGTTGGATTGTTCATCAATGTCATCCCAAGAAGAATTCAGCTGACGGATCATATGACATTTCGTGCACTCCTGTCAGAAACACAGCAGCAGTCTCTTGCAGCCGAGCCGCACCAATATATTCCGATTTATGATATTCAGGCAAAGACAGGTCAGCAGCAGCTCATTGATCATATTGTCGTGTTTGAAAATGTCCCAGCCGCAAAGAAGGACGAGCAAGAGGCACGGTTAGGGTTCACGGTGGAGAACATGAATGTCTATGAAAAATCAAACTATGATCTCAATTTGCTCGCATCGCCTGGAGAAGAATTACTATTGAAGCTGGCCTTTAACAAAAGAGCGTTTGATCCTCAATTTGTTCACAAGTTAAAGGAACAGCTCAGTCTATTGATAAATGAGGCGGTCAAGCATCCCGATCAATCGGTTCATACACTCCCACTCGTCACGAAACAGGAAAAACAGCTGATTCTTGAGGAATGGAATGCACCTGAGCTTGAGCATGACCAATTGTATTTGTCAAAATGGTTTGAGCATAATGTCCGCAAACAGCCAAATGCAGTGGCACTATCAGCAGAAGAGCAAACGATGACATATGCCGAGCTGAATGAACAGGCCAATCGATTGGCAAGGCATTTGCAAAAAAATGGGGCCGAACATCAAACGGTCATCGGCATTTTAGCCGATCGAACGCCTGAACTCATTGTCAGTCTGCTTGCTGTCTTAAAAGCAGGCGCAGTCTATGTGCCAATTGATCCCGATTATCCTGAAAGTCGCATTCAATATATGCTCAAAGACAGCGGAGCGACGCATCTTCTGACTCACTCATCCTTTATTGGTCAAGCAAAGGGACTTGCGTTTGCTGGCACGTATCTGTTTGCAGATGATCAGGAAATTTCACTGATGAGCTCAGATAATCTGCCGCAAGAAGCGGGTTTACACGATACGGCTTATATCATGTATACATCAGGCACAACGGGTCAGCCAAAAGGCATCATGACAACCCATTCCAATATTGCCCGCGTGGTCAAAAATACGAACTACTTAACCATTTCAGACACAGATACATTGCTGTCGCTATCCAACAGCGTATTTGATGGCTTTACCTTTGATGTATATGGTGCGCTTTTAAACGGGGCGAAGCTTGTCCTGCCGAAAAAAGACACCATTTTAGATATGCACGAGTTGACGGAGCTGATTAAAAGAGAAAGCATTTCTGTCATGTTTGTTCCAACTGCTTTATTTAATCTTCTCGTTGATGAAGAAACCGATTGGATGCGCAGTGTGCGCAAGGTGCTGTTCGGAGGGGAGCGTGCATCTGTACAGCATGTGAGAAAAGCCTTTGATGTCATGGGAAAAGGCAGACTAATCAATGTCTACGGCCCAACCGAATCAACCGTTTTCGCCACCTATTATCCTGTAGATGAAGCTCCGCCGATAGAAGCGCATTCTATTCCAATAGGAAAGCCGATAAACCAAACGGGTGCTTATATATTGAGCCAGCAAGGACAGCTTCAGCCGATTGGAATGGTTGGAGAACTTTGTCTCAGCGGCAAAGGACTTGCGAAGGGGTATTTGAATCGTCCTGATCTGACAAAAGAAGTCTTTCTCACGCATCCATTTGCTGCGGGAGAAAGGCTGTATCGTACGGGAGATTTGGCTTATTTTCGAGCAGACGGTCTGATTGAGTATGCAGGCAGAGTGGATGATCAGGTGAAAATTCGCGGCCACCGAATTGAGCTGACAGAAATTGAAGCCCACCTTCTCATGCATCCGGGCGTAAAGCAAGCTGCCCTTATAACTGATCAGCATGGCTCGCAGCATACAAGACTGCTCGCCTATATGACGTGTGAGGAGGAGTGGAAGGACAAAGTTGATGTGATTAAGTCAGGGCTGAAGGAGAAACTTCCTGCTTACATGCAGCCTCATGAGCTGATCAGACTTGAGAAAATGCCGCTGACACCAAATGGAAAAGTTGATAAACGTCAGCTGCCAAAGCCAGAAACGCCTCAAGGAAACCGCCATGTGAAGCTTCCGGCAAATGAGGTAGAACAAAAGCTGCTTGTCATGTGGCGTGAAGTGCTTGAACGAGATGATATCAGTACAGATGACCATTTCTTTGAGCTTGGAGGTCATTCTTTAAAAGCGATGTCGCTTTTATCAAAGGTGTCGAAGGAATTCGATGTTCAGGTGCCTATTCACTTGCTGTTTGAGACGCCTACAATCGAAGCCATCAGCCGTTATATTCAACAGCAGGATCATGAAGCTGCCGGCTATCTTGTATTCAATGAGTCTCAAACGCCAACAGTCTTTGCTCTTCCGCCATTACCGGGCTATGGCTTTATCTATCAGGAAGCTGCCAAAACGCTTGATAGCGTTCGTTTGATCGCCTTTGATTTTATTGAAGATGATCACCGCATGACGCAATACGTTCAGCATATTCAGCACCTTCAGCCTGAAGGGCCGCTGACTTTGATGGGTTACTCTGGCGGGTGCTATCTGGCCTTTGATCTCGTTCAATCGCTTGAACAAGCAGGACGGACGGTGGAAAAGGTCATCATGATCGATTCCTATAAGAAAATTGGAGAAAGTGATTTAGAAGGACGATCCATCGAGGACGATATCGCAGCGATTGTTCATCAATCAAAGCAAAGTGAACTTGCCCAAGAAGAGCTCGTTCAAGAAGCGCTTGCTCAAAAAACGCGTGCTTATTATGAAACATTTGTTAAGGGGGTGAATCAAGGAAAGATACAAGCAGATATTGATTTCATCCAATCAGAAGAGCAAATTGAGATTCCAGACTGGATGGATCATTGGGAAAACGCGACGACCGGTGCTTATCGCTATTATCAAGGCTACGGTCAACACGCTGACATGTTTAAAAACAAAGAGTGTGCAGCCCAAAATGCTCAGCTGATCCAAAAGATCGTGAATCAAAAAAATAGAGAAGCCGTTTTGTAAACTTTAGTTCAGGCAGGGGTGCATATTGGCAGCCCTGCCTGTCAAAAAAGGAAAGGAACTCATATGAAACCATCAATTATAAATAAATCAAATGTACATGAATCAATGGATACGATTTTACAAGATGTACAGAGAACGATTTTACAAACCAACGAAATCGAACGCTTCGCTGTTTTTTCTCGTGAAAAAACCATTCGACCGCGGCCATATCACCTCTCTCATTTATTTCTCGACAATCACATGGAGCAGGAGGCCGCAGCTGAATCGATACAGACGCAAACGGCTTCCCCTGCTTTAGCGGACATGCCGCCCGCCCTTTCCTATGGAGGGGATCTAGATGTTAAGGCAGGAGCCCAAACCTTGCAGGACGCCTTAACAGAGGCGGCAAAAACGAAAAATGGTCTGACTTATATCGTCAATAGTGAAAATGAACTCACACAATCCTACGCGCAGTTAAAGGAGGACGCCGAGCGGGTTCTGACAGGTTTGAGGGCTTTAGGACTTGAACCGGGTGATCCTGTATTCTTTCAGTTTTCATCCAATCATGCGATGGTAACAGCCTTTTGGGCGTGTGTGTTGGGAGGATTTGTTCCAACAC
The DNA here is from genome assembly GCF_036884855.1 of Bacillus sp. MAG717A. Taxonomy (NCBI): domain Bacteria; kingdom Bacillati; phylum Bacillota; class Bacilli; order Caryophanales; family Bacillaceae; genus Bacillus; species Bacillus sp. MAG717A. Next base: position 1,046,214 of record NZ_CP145733.1, on the reverse strand, counting down.
TAGTGTCCGCTGCACCGACCTATCGGGAAATGAATGCCTCTGTGAAGAAGCTTCATCATGCGTGGAACCTGCTGGAGCATCCGCTCATTTTAACAGATGACTCGCTGGTTGATGAGGTGCAAGGCTTAGCTTTATTGTGGCATACAGACAAGTTACGTGTCGCAGCCGTTGAGCCGATGCTTTCTTTAGAAAGAGATATAGAAGCTTATCCAGCGTCACCGGATGATTCAGTCTTTTTTATCTTAACGTCTGGAAGCACAGGGATGCCCAAATGCGTAGAACATTCTCATCGAAGCGTACTGGCGAATGTCAAAGGAACAGTGGCAGCCAACGGGTTTACACAAAAGGATGTGTCGTTAGACTGGATGCCCTTAGATCATATTGGCGGTATTGTGATGTTTCACCTTGTCAATGTGTACACGGGCTGTGAGCAGGTTCGGGCAAGAACAGATGATTTTATCGCTCAGCCGCTGCGCTGGCTTGACTGGATGGACCGCTACCGTGCAACGAAGACATGGGCGCCTAACTTCGCATTTGCGATGATCAATGATTATGAGAAAGACATCTCGTCAGGATCTTGGGATCTTTCTGCTATGACCTGTATGATCAATGGGGCAGAAGCGGTCGTACCGAAGACGATTCACCGATTTTTACACTTGCTGGCTCCGCACGGCTTAAAGGGAGACGTCATTAGACCGGCATTCGGCATGTCTGAAATCTCTTCAGCCGTTGTCTTCTCTTTTGCGATAGAGCGGGGAGATGAAAGCAGCGGGGTTCTAACCTTTGAGGAAACATCACTCACAGAGCAGCTAAGACCAGCGGAGGCACGGGAGACAGGAACCGTCAGCTTTACAGAGCTGGGAAGACCAATTCCGGGTATTACGATTCGTATCGTTAACCATCAGCATGAGCTTCTTCCCGAAGATCATATTGGCAGTGTGCAAATTAAAGGGCCGACGACAATGAAGGGCTATTACAAGAATGACGAAGCGAATCAAGAAGTTTTTCAAACAGACGGCTGGTTCCACACGGGGGATTTAGGTTTCCTGCACGAAGGAAGGCTGACATTAACCGGTAGAGAAAAAGACATGATCATCATCAACGGGAAAAATTATCACAACTATGAAATTGAAGTCATTACAGAGGAAGTACCCGGCGTCGAAACGAGCTTTGTCGCCGCTTGTTCCGCTCGGATGGAAGCATCTGCATCCGACGAGCTGATTCTCTTTTTTACACCGAAGCTGTATGAACCTTCTTATATCATGAGGGCAAGTCAAAATATCAAATCCCATATTGCAACAAAAATGGGGCTATCTGCATCGCGCGTGATCCCTGTCCAGAAGCATGCCTTTCCGAAAACAAGCTCTGGAAAAATAGAGAGGGCACAGCTCAAGAAGCGATGGCAGGAAGGCGAATTCGATGAAATCATCAAGGAGCTGGACATCAGACTTGAAAATGAACACACCTTGCCTGATTGGAGTTTACAAAAGAAGTGGATACCTGCTCCGCTCCATGAAGCTCAAAAACAAACATTAGGGAACACGGTGATCTTTGCAGATACATTAGGACTGGCAGATCAATTGAGATCCCTTTCAAGCAATGAACAAACCTTTATTACGGTTGAACCGGGTCAAGCATTCACACAACTCACACATACACACTTCATCATCCACCCGAATCGGCCGTCTGATTACGAACAACTCTTTGAGACGCTCCGTTCGTATGGCGTTTCGGTGAAACAAATCATTCACCTTTGGAACTACACAACTCAAGAAGACACACTTCATGCAGCGTTGGCAAAAGAAGCGCAGAAAACTGGCAGCATGAGTGCATTATATGTAACAAAAGCGATCGCTGCCTATGAGGAGCCAGTAGAGATCACCTTTGTCTCTGCTCATGCGATGAATTTGCCGGAAGATCAATCACATGATGTGGAGAAAGCAACGACAGCAGGATTGATGACTGCTGTTCAGCATGAATGGCCGTTTATCAAGGTGCGGTGTCTTGATTTTTCTCTGGCAGAATCAGATGCAGTCCGTTCTCATGCATCATCGATCATGACAGAGCTTACACATGACACAAGCCATCATATCGCCGCTTATCGCGAAGGTGTTCGTTATACTCCTCTTTTAACGCCGCTTCATCTGGAAAAAGAACAAAGGAGGAAGAAGCCGCCATTTGAATCATTCGGGCTTTACATGATGACAGGCGGGCTTGGCGGCATTGGACGGTTGCTGAGTGAGCACCTGCTGACATCCTATCAAGCGCAACTTGTGCTGGTTGGAAGAAAGGCGAGAGAGGCTTTATCTGTGGAGCAGCAAGACGTATTGATTTCACTTGAGAAACTAGCGGAAAAGCGCGGCGGTATAGTTCTTTATGAAAAGGTGGACATCACTGACGCAAAAGCCATTGAAGCCTTGATCTCAAAACAGGAGGCGGCTTTAGGCAAAAGGCTGCATGGCGTTATTCATTTCGCTGGCATCATTCAAGAAGAACTGCTTCGTGACATGACGTCTGTGTCATTACATGCGATGTACGAAGCGAAGGTATATGGCACGATTGCGCTACATGAAGCAGCTTCTAAACGGCAGAATGTCTTATTCCTTTCTAGCTCCTCAGCTCGAACGTTAAAGGGCGGGATGACCGTTGGCGCTTATTGCGCGGCCAATGAGTTCGTTGAACAATTTGCTCATTATCAGAGGCTGACCTCTACAGTAAAGCCGTATTGCTTTAGCTTTAGCATGTGGGATGAGACGGGAATGAGTGAAGGCTCAATGATCAAAGGCATGCTAAAAGAAAGAGGCTATCTCCCGATTCCAAGGCGGGCAGGCATTCAAACAATGCTGGCATGCTTGATGACAGATGCTCCTCTCATTTATATCGGGTTGGATCGGTCGAAGCAGGAAATTCAAGAAATGATACAGGGGAAGATCCAAACAGAGCAGGCCGTATATGTCTTTTTCAAGACCGATCAAACAAAAGCTATTGAAGAAAGGCTGTATCAGTCCATTTATACGTGTATACAGTCTCGTCTATCTGGGGAATGTTCCGTACATCTCTATCCTGAAGAATACTGGAAAGAAACAGAGGATGGGATGCCGGACGAAGTGCATTTCAATGAATTAATAGAGGAAAATGGACAGGGTTCAGAGGACAGAGCACCTCAAACTGAGACGGAAAAACTATTGGCGCACATTTGGTCCGAACTGCTTGATGTTTCAAACATCAGCTGTGGTGATCACTTCTTTTTACTCGGAGGTCATTCGCTCAAGGCAACGCAAATGCTGTCAGCTGTTAGGCAGAAAACGGGATTTGACGTGCCGCTCGCCGTTCTTTTTGAGCATACGAGACTTGGAGAGTTAGCGGACTGGATTGATTTAAATGCCGAAGCGGATGAAGCGATTCCGATACGGAAAATAGAAAAGGGGCAGGAGCCTCCGATGTCCTATGCTCAGCAAAGACAGTGGTTTCTCTATCAATTACAGCCCGATCTGCCATTATACAATAATACGATTTCCTTTCGGATGAATGGACCTTTAGATGTGAAGGTGCTTCAGCACAGCCTACAGCAAATGGTGCAAAGGCATGAATCGCTCAGAACATCCTTTGCGATGAACGGCGATGAACCGGTACAGATCATACATGAGCATATGACTCTTCCAGCGCTTGAGGTGGTGGATATATCAGAGCTGGCATCACAGGAAGAAAAAGAACAAAAAGCGGCTGAATGGGCGAAAAAAGAAGCGGGCACACCTTTCCGCTTAGAGCAAGATGCACTTTTTCGCGCGAAATTAATTCGGCTGTCAGAAACAGATCATTTGCTGCTCATGTCCATTCACCACATCGTGTCAGATGGCTGGTCGATTGGCATTGCTGCAAGGGAGCTATCCGAATGGTATACAGCGATGATCGAGGGGAGGGAGCCTGATCTCTCACCACTGCCAATTCAATATGCAGATTACGCACTATGGCAGAAGGAGTATTTGACGGGAGAAATACTTCAGAAGCAGCTTTCCTATTGGAAGGAGCAATTTGCGGTACCTGTGGAAGAGTTGATGCTGCCGTATGACTACACGCGTCCAGCCGTTCAATCCTATAGGGGAAAAACGAAAAAATTCCGCTTGTCGAAGCCGTTATCTGAACAGCTGGCGGTTCTTTCTAAGAAAACAGACAGCACCCTTTATATGACATTACTTTCGGCTTTCTCTACCTTGCTGCATCGATTGTCTTCACAGGATGAGTTTGTCATTGGATCCGTCATTGCCGGGAGAAATCGGACGGAGATGGAGCAGCTCATCGGATTTTTCGTGAATACGCTGGCACTTCGGATCGATCATAGCGGGAATCCGGCTTTCACAGAGCTATTAGAGCGAGTGAAGGAAACAACAATGGGTGCCTATGCGCATCAGGATGTGCCGTTTGAGATGGTCGTAGATGAACTGAATATTGTACGTGAGGCTGGGAAGCAGCCGCTGTTTCAGGTCATGTTCGTTCTGCAAAACCTGCCCCTTGAAGCTTCTCCGATGGGTGAGGCGACATCCGTTTTAGCCATTGAAGATAATGATACGGCCAAATTCGATCTATCCCTGTTTGTTTTTGAAGGGGCGGAAGGTCTTCAATTAAAACTAGAGTATGATGCAGACTTATTTTCTGACGACACAATGGAACGGTTCCTTCTTTACTACGAGAAGCTGCTTGCATGTATTTGTGAAAATCCAGCACAGCCAATCAGACAAATGAATTACCTGCCAGAGAAAGAGAAGCATCAGCTGCTCTATGAATGGAGCGGCAACACAGAACAACCAGCAGGCCCGCTTCTCATCACAGAACGATTTGAAGCGCAGGTGAAAAAGACACCTCATGCAATCGCCCTCGAATCTGGGGAAGAGCAGTGGACGTATCAGGAGTTACAAGAGAAAGTTGATCGGCTTGCCGCTTATCTGCAACAGCGAGGAGTGAAGCCGCATGAACCAGTAGGGCTGCTGATCGACAGGTCGCCTGAAATGATTTTTGGGGTGCTGGCGATTGTGAAAGCAGGCGGGGCCTACGTCCCAATTGATCCTGAATATCCAGATGCACGCATTGATTATATGCTGAGGGATACAGGTATTCAGCTGTTACTAACAAAAAATGAATGGCTGAAACAAGTCTCGATCAGTCAAACTGAGCTCATTTGTCTTGATCAGGGATATGAGGAGTTTTTATCAGAGGCAGAACTCAGACCTGCTGCTTTAAAACCTGATGGACTCGCTTATATCAATTACACATCAGGATCAACCGGTCAGCCAAAAGGGGTTTTAATTCCGCATCAAGCGGTCATCCGGCTTGTATGTGAAACAGATTATGTCACCCTTGATGAACATACGCGTATTTTACAAATCGCTAGCTTTTCCTTTGATGCCTTTACGTATGAAATATGGGGAGCCCTGCTCAACGGAGGAAGGCTGATACTGACCGATCGAAATACGATTTTATCAATGGATACGCTGGCTGACACGCTGACATCTTACAAGATCACAACAGGATTTCTGACAGTGCCGCTGTTTAACCGATTAACAGAGGAACATCCAGAAGCTTTATCTGGATTCGATGCCTTATTGGTCGGTGGTGATGCTTTGTCAGCTGCTCATATCCGTAAAGCGCTGCCGTATTTACCTGAAGGCCTTTTAAACGGCTATGGACCAACTGAGAATACGACGTTCTCCTGTGTGCATCACATTCGGGCAGTGGATGAAGGGCAGGTGGCGGTTCCTATCGGTCAGCCAATTGCGTATTCACAGGCCTATGTACTAGACGACCAGCTGCAGCCGGTTCCGCAAGGTGTCATTGGAGAGATCTATGTAGGCGGTACAGGGCTTGCACTCGGTTACCTTGGAGATGAAGAAAAAACATCACAATCATTTATCCAGCATCCTTTCCAAGAAGGAGCGCGTTTATATAAAACTGGCGATATGGGCCGCTGGCTGCCAAACGGCATCATCGACTGCCTAGGAAGAATCGATCATCAGGTGAAAATTCGCGGACACCGCGTCGAATGCGGGGAAATTGAAGCCGCTATGCTGCGCTTTGAAGACATCATAGAATGTGCAGTCATTCCGCACCAGCATGAGAGTGGCCACAAGCGGTTGATCGGTTATTTTGTCCAAAAGGGCAGCGTGACCACGCAAGACATTCGCCATCAATTAAAAGAAATACTGCCAGATTATATGGTGCCAAGCCTATTAATAGAGCTGGAGGAACTCCCGCTCACGGCAAATGGCAAGGTAGACCAAAAACGTCTCCCGCCGCCAGAGTGGAGACAGGAAGAAGTGGACAAACCGGCTGACAGGGCACTCAGTGAGGAAGAACGTGTACTGGAAAAAGTGTGGACTCAGCTGCTCGGCACTCCTTCGATTGGCGTACATGATAACTACTTTGAGCTTGGCGGAGATTCGATTATTGTCATACAAATGGTGGCGCGCTTAGCACAGGAAGGCTACGTCATTCAGCCGAGAGATGTATTTGAAAAACAGACGATTTCACAACTGGCACTCGCTATGAAAAAGTCAGATGCTGCTGCGTTCTATGATCAGTCGCCTGTCACAGGAGCTGTTCGTCTGCTTCCGATCCAATCATGGTTCTTTGAGCAATCATTGATAAACCAAGATTACTGGAATTTATCTGCCCATATGGAATTCAAGCAATCCATACAGCTCAAGCAGCTGACACAGGTTCTCTCAAACATTGTCGATCATCACGATATGCTGAGAGCGATTTATACAAAAGCAGCAGATGGCTCGTGGATTCAAACCATTCGTGCGCCTGGCATCACCCCTTGTGTCACCTTCTTTGATCTGACGAGTGTTTCTCAGGAGGAAGCGCTGGAACAAATCCGTATGGAGACCGCCGCTTGTCAAGGAACGCTGTCATTAGAGCGAGGAGAAGTCATCAAAGCCGTTCTTTTTCACACAAGTGATGGTACGTCAGAACTCTTTATCGCTGCCCATCATCTTGTGATGGATGGAATCTCATGGCGCATCATACAGGAAGACCTATTAAATGGACTGAAGCAGCTTGCGGCAGGGCAGGAAATCGCGCTTGCGAAGAAAACTGCGTCCTATCAGCAGTGGGCAGAGGCTCTTTATGAATATGCACAAACCGATCAATTACAAGAGCAGGTTCCTTTTTGGCAAAAGATCACGAGCCTAGAGGAAGAGGGTTCTCCTTTTCAAACACCTGCGCTTTTCAATATAGAAGAACATGCAGAAATCCTGTCTATTCAATTGACGAAGGATCAAACAGATATTTTATTAAGACAGGCATCTCAAGCGTACCGAACAGAGGTAAACGATTTACTTTTATCAGGACTCACGCAAGCCGTTGGAAAGCCACTACTTATTACGTTAGAAGGGCACGGACGCGAGGATTTATTTGAACAAATGGATTTGTCACGAACAGTCGGATGGTTTACAAGCTCTTATCCTATTTTTATTCCTTTTATTCAAACCGATGTTGAGAGACAAATCAAAGATGTCAAAGAAACCTTAAGAGCTGTGCCGCAAAAGGGAATCGGCTATGGCTTGCTTCAATACATGACAGCAACTCGTTTACTCAAAAAGGCAGCGCCGCAGATGAGCTTTAATTACCTTGGACAGTTAGATCAAATAGACGGTGAGACACACCTTTATATAGCTGATGAACGAAATGGACATGTACATGATCCAAAAGCAGAAAGACAGCATTTGATCGATGTGTACGGATATGTTGTGAACGGTCAGCTTCAGATGAATTTTATGATCAATCGTGAACTGCTTCAGTATGAAGAGGTGCGCCTGTTACCTGAACGGTTCAAAGAAAAAATGGAGGATATTCTGACGCATTGTGTAGAGACAGAAGGCGGTTTTACGCCATCTGATTTTCCAATGGTTCAGCTGACACAAAAGCAAATCGATGATCTCACAGACAATGTAGTGGATGTGTATCCACTATCTCCAATGCAGCAAGGGATGCTGTTTCATGCTTTATTAGATCAAGCGTCACAGGCGTATTTTGGTCAAGTGCATATGACGCTCGAAGGCTTAACGGACGGCACAGCCTATGAAAAAGCCTGGAATCTGCTTGTGGAGCGTCATTCGATTTTGCGGACAACATTTGCTTGGGAAGGGCTAAAGGAGCCTGTTCAGTTGATTCAATCAGAAGGAAGCATTCACCTCACTCAGCACGATGTGCGCCACCTGAGTGAAACGGATCAGAAGGAAGCCATCGAGCAATATTTGCAAACAGATCGTTTAAAGGATTTCAAACTAGAAGATACGGATGAACCGCTGATTCGTATTGCTTTATTCCATCGTGATGAAAACACATGCACGTTTGTTTTTAGCTTTCATCATATTTTAATCGATGGTTGGAGCTTGTTCAGCTTTATTGAAGAATCCTTTTCTTTGTACCGCTCTCTTGTGGATGAACGGGAGGTGGATCTTCCTGCTGTCCGTCCATATAAAGATTTTATCGAGTGGCTGCAAAAGCAGGATCAAGAGAAGGCGCTAGCGTTCTGGAAACATTATATGTCAGGAGTAGAGGAGGCCACGCCGCTTCCAGGAGACGACGGGCATGCTTCGGATGAAGATGCAGGTGTTGATCAGCTAAGTATCAGACTAACGCCCGAGATGCAGGAGAAACTCGAAAAGATGACAGGCAAGCAGAAGGTGACAATGAGCACCCTGATTCAGACAGCATGGGGGCTGCTTTTGCATCTTCATTCAGGATCTGATGATGTCGTGTTCGGAGTGACGGTATCAGGACGGCCGGCGGATTTACCACAGGTTGAAAGCATGACAGGGCTCTTTATTAACACATTGCCGCTCCGTTTGCCGATCACGCCAGAGTGGACTATTTCCAAGCTGCTGGCACATACGCAGGACACAGTTTTTCAGATGCGGGAATTCGAATATACCGTACTGCCAGATATTCAGCAGCTGACCCACATCCCGAATGGAGATTCATTGTTTAACAGCATTGTCGTGTTTGAAAACTATCCGATTGAATCTATCGAGCCATACGGAGTGCGCATTTTAGACATTGCGAGTCATGAAGAAACGAACTATGACCTGACCCTTGTGGCAGTTCCGGGAGATACGCTGGAGCTTCGGGTCACATATCGCTTGAATCAATATACAGAAAAGCAAATACAAGCGCTGATGCAGCAGCTGATCCACACACTTGAAGCTATGACAGAACAAATGGAGACACCCCTTTCTTCCTTCACAATCGTCACGAATGAAGAAAAAGAGCGGATGATTACCGATTGGGCGAAAAACGCACAAGTCAGTGTGCTGTACCCAGATCAAGAAGAGGTCTATTCAGGTGTACATGATCCTTCCTGTGAGACGGAAATATATGTCCTGAGCGAAGAGCATCAGCTCATGCCTATAGGATTCCCTGGAGATATTTTTATCGGCGCAAAGGATATCAAAGCACTTTGCGGGGAGCTTGCTGATTGGATGGAGACGCATAAAATTCCACATCCATTCAAACATCAAACTGGCGAATACCTCTATCCGACAGGGGATGTCGGCGTTTGGACTGAAAAAAACAAGATTCAGATTTTGGATTGGATGTAGGAGGAGAAGAACGATGTTAGTGAGTAGACGAAAAGGACATGCAGCAAATCATATCGTCAGAATCAACGGAAAACGGATGGATCTCAAAGCATTAGAGCAAGTCATGATGCTTCATTTTCCGCTTAAGGAATGTGCAATCATTCCAAAGAAAAATCAAGAAGGCAGTCTATCGCTTGTGCTATTTGCACAGGCGAAGGACCCTTCGCTGACAAGGGAGGATCTGATGAAAGGTCCACTTCATCCTCATGAAGTGCCAGCCGCTCTTGTCTTATTACCTTCTTTGCCAAAGACAGAAAGTGGAGCAGTCGACATAGAGGCACTGCTTTCAATTGAAATCATAGATCAAGAGGAATTAAGAAAGATAGAAGAGCGCACCAAAGCTATAGATGGAGTAGAGGCAGCGGCCGCTTTCATTGAAAGTCAGTCAGAAAAACGAACGCCCTATCACTTAGATGATTTGTTTCCTAATCGACAGCGTACTCAAGGAAACGGACCGCTTTCGAAAAATGAAGCGAGCGTGTCAAAGCAATCATCTGTACATGAGAAGCCGCCCGCACTTGTGTATGGCGGAGATGTGATCAAAAAGCCAGGCACACCTGTCACACTGACAGAGGTGCTGATTCGATCAGCTTTTATGTCACCAGACCGCGGGGTGACTTATTTGAAAGAAGGCGGACGTACGTTGACCCAAACCTATCCTGAATTACTAACAAGCGCTGAACGGGTTCTGTCCGGTTTAAGGGCAGCAGGACTGACAAACGGTGATCAAGTGTTACTTCAATTGAAAGATCATCAAGATTTTATCACGGTATTCTGGGGCTGTATTCTCGGAGGAATCATTCCGACCCCGGTCTCTGTGCCGCCTGTTTATGATGAAATGAATCAAGGTGTAAATAAGCTGAAGGGCGTGTTTCAGCTGCAAAATGAACCTTTCATTATTACGAATGAAGCAAGTGCTGAGGACATTGCGGGGCTGCGTGAGACATTTGAAGCAAAGACCATGCCTATCTTAACAATTGAAACATTGCTGGCGTATGAACCAGATGAACAGCATTATGAGCCGGAGCCGGATGAGCCTGTGCTGCAGCTGCTGTCTTCAGGAAGTACGGGTGTACCAAAGTGTATCCGTCATCATCATCAAAGCATTTTATCTAGAATTATTGCTTTTGAGCAGGTAAACGGCTTTACACATGAGGATGTGTCGCTTAACTGGATGCCGCTTGATCATGTTGGTGGAATTGTTATGTTTCATGTACATGACGTCTACCTTGGATGCCAGCAGATTAGTCCATCCATCGATCAATTTATCGAGCGGCCGATGGTGTGGCTCGATTGGGTAGAAACATACGGTGTGACAAGAACATGGGCGCCAAACTTTGCTTTTGCGATGATGAATGAATATGAGGAGGACATTCGTAAAGGGAGCTGGGACCTGTCCACTCTGACTTATATCATGAATGCAGCTGAAGCAGTTGTTCCGAAAGTCACGCAGCGCTTCATGCACATTATGGGGCAGCACGGATTAAGCCGTCATGCGATGGTACCTGCTTACGGTATGTCAGAAACATCCTCAGCCATTGTTCAGTCAAAGAAATTTATGCGGAACAGTGAACAGGATGGACAGCTGACGATTGATCAAAATTCATTAACAAGTGAGATCGAATATGTGACGCACGATCATCCGAACAAGATGACGTTTACAGAAGTCGGCACGCCGATTCCGTCTGTATGGATTCGAATTGTAGATGAGCATCACGAGGTGCTGCCAGAAGATCAGGTTGGGCGCTTGCAGGTGAAGAGTCCAACAATTATGATGGGCTACTATCAAAATGAAGAAGCGAATCAAGAAGTATTTGCAGAAAACGGCTGGTTTCACACGGGGGATTTAGGCTTTATTCACGAAGGGCGTCTCGTTCTGACAGGTCGAGAAAAAGACATCATTGTCATCAACGGCGCTAACTATTTAAATTACGAAATTGAAGCGGTTGTAGAAGAGGTGGACGGGGTTGAAGTCACCTTTGCCGCTGCGTACGGCATTTATAATCCCGAATCAAGCAACGACACGCTTGCTGTCTTTTTTGTCTCACAAAGGGATTCATTAGAGGAACAAATCACGATGATTCAACAGATTAGAGAGGCCATCATTCGAAAAATCGGCATAGAGCCTGATCACATCATTCCGGTGAAAAAAGATCAATTTCCGAAGACGGAGAGTGGGAAAATCCAGCGTGCTCAGCTTGGTGCAGCACTAAAAGATGGAGCCTTCCGTGACATAGAACAGGCACTGGATCTTGCTTCTGAAAATGAACAAACACTCCCAGATTGGTTTTTTAAACGCATTTGGGCTAAGGAGAAAATCGGTCCAGCTCAGCCTTTTGCTGACCATGTACTCGTTTTCGAGGATGAAAAAGGACTTTATCAATCGCTTTACGCCCAATTTGAGCAAAAGAATCAGCCATATATTTCTGTGAGAAAAGGGCATGAATTTTTGCGTCTGTCTAAAGGGATGTATCAGATAAACCCGAGAATCAAGGGGGATTACGTCAGGCTCATTGCAGCACTTGAAGCAGATGAATTAAAGACCGGGCGCATGCTCCATCTGTGGAATGTGTCAGACAAGGAAGACATCGTTGATCCTGCGCATTTCAAAGAGCTACATGCCAGCACCAATCAATCCATTTTGTACTTGTATCAAGCATTGAGACAAGCAAATAAAGAGCCCATCCGTTTTGTCGTTGTGACAAAAGGTGGTCAATTTGTGCAGCCTGAAGACGATCTTCATGTGGAGAAAACGCCGCTTGTAGGCCTGCTAAAAACCATTCCGCAAGAATGGGAAGGAGCAGAGGTGTCTCATCTTGATATTGAAGCGGAGAATGTAGAACAGGATGCCAAGCATATTGCGGAGGAATTGTCTGCGATTCATATAAAAACAGAGGTGTCTTACCGAAATGGGGACAGGTTCGTACCAAAGCTGGAAAAAGTCAATATGATGGAAGCACCTCAAACAGAAGGGTTTTTAGAATATGAAGGTCTTTATTTATTGACTGGAGGACTTGGCGGGATTGGGTTTGAGCTGTCTAAGCAGATGCTCCAATTTGGCTTAAAGCTCGTCTTGATTGGACGAACATCTCTGGAAGACAGTTTGGAAAAGAAAGAAGCCTTCTCACAGTTAAAAGGTTTTGGTGACGTCATTTATGTCCAAGCGGATGTGACAAACTTATGTGACATCGAACAGGCGATTTATGAAGCAGAAAAGCATTTTGGACAATCGATCCGAGGTGTGCTGCATTTGGCCGGTGCTGGCAATGTGTCTGAGCATTTTCAGCAGGCGGACAAGTATACACTGGCTCATACGACAGAAGAGGATTTCACAAAAGAAATGTCAGGGAAAGCAGACGGAGCATGGGTGCTGCAGGAAGCCTTTAAGTATGATCCGACAGTACCTCTTGTCTTTTTTGGATCGGTCAATGGCTTTTTTGGCGGCACGACATTTGGGGCATACTCTGCGGCCAACAGCTTTTTAGATGGACTCGCGCACGCTCTCACCTTTCAAGAAGGAAGAAGAGCAATCTCTTTGAACTTCAGTATGTGGGATAATCTCGGTTTGTCTAAGGGGCATACCGGAGCAGCTCTCACCGTTCGCAAGGGATTTCAATTGATTGGAAAGAAGCAAGGTCTCCATTCATTATGTCTAGGTGTTCGGCTGAATGAAGCGCATCTATTTATCGGACTGGACGGAGCAAACCCAGACATCGCCGGGTATCTTCAGCCAGCTCCAATACCGGTCTTTGAAAAAAAGCTTTTTTACACTGTTCAGCCTGGCAAAGAAGTGCATGTTGAAGAGATCACGAGCGTCGCAGCAGGCAAATGGGACATTCAGCAAGTACAGGAAATACCGAAAAAGAAAGATGGCTCTATTGATCATGAAGCCCTCAAATTGAATCATGACAAAAATGCACAAAGCCTTGAAAAACAATTGCCAGAAACGAAGACAGAGCAGGTTCTTGCCGCCATCTGGGAGGATATTTTAGATGTAGATCGCGTGTACAAAGAGGATCAATTCTTCGACCTTGGCGGACATTCACTAAAGGCGACTCAAACCATTTCTCGGATCAATCATGAATTTTCAATGAAGGCACCTTTAAAAATATTATTTGAAAGCAAACATCTGGCACATCTGGCGCAAATGATTGATGACATCAAAGGGGCGCCAGCCGTTCAGGAAGCTAAAATTCCAAAGCTTGAAAAGCAAACAAGCTATGAGCTGTCACATGCCCAGAAGCGCATTTGGTTCTTATCCACGTTAGAAAAGAGCCATCATTACAATATATTAGGTGCTTGGAAGCTGACAGGACCATTACACATTCAAGCATTAACAAAAGCGATTGGCCTTTTAACAAATCGGCATGAAGCGCTTCGGGCAACATTTGAATCACTTGGCGGCAAGCCGGTCCAACTCATTCGAGAAGACCTTCCGCCATCTGTGACAGTGGCAAATTTCTCGTTATTTAATGAAAAAACAAGAGCGAGAAGACTGAAGCAGCTCATTCAGCAAGAGGCAGAACGCGTCTATGATTTAAAAAGAGGCCCTCTTGCGCAGTGGACGATAGTAGATATGGGCAAGGAGGAGTATTATCTTCTTTGCGCGCAGCATCACATCATTTCAGATGCATGGTCACTCAGCCTGCTTATTCAGGAATTAGAAGTGGTATATGACGCGCTGCTTGCAGATGAAACGCCGCAGCTCCCAGCCTTAGAAATCGAATGGACAGATTATGTACATTGGGAAAATGAACAATTAAAGCATCATCAAGCAGACAAAACCTATTGGCTCAGTACGTTACAAGGTGAACTTCCAGTGCTGGATCTGCCGTTTGACCGCCCTCGTCCGCCGGTTCAAACATTTAACGGTGCTACAGAGCAAATCGTATTGGATGAACCGCTTATCCGCCGCTTGCAGGCTTTGTCTAAGCAGCAGGGCACGACACTGTTCATGACGATGCTGTCTGCGTACTACGTCCTGCTTCACAAGCTGTCCGGACAGACAGATATCATTGTTGGATCGCCTATTGCAGGCCGAGATGCCAAGCAATCAGAGCAGCTCGTTGGGATGTTTGTGAATACACTTGCGCTGAGACAGGACGTCTCAACAGCAGAGACGTTCGCCGATCTCTTGGAAAATGTGAAAGAGATGACGTTAAAAGCGTTTGAGCATCAGCATTATCCATTTGATAAGCTTGTCGATGACCTTTCGTTAGATCGAGATTTAAGCCGGTCACCTATTTTTCAGGCAGCCATGGGGTATGTCACCGATTCGCTTGATGTAAGCCTTAAAGGGCTGACAAGTGAACATGTGATGGTCCATCATACAGTATCTAAATTTGATCTCACCCTGCATCTATTTGAACAGGAAGAGCAGCTCTCGATTCATGTGGAATACAATACGGATTTATTTGATCAAGAGACCATCCATCGTTATATGAACTATTATCTCCATGTGCTAGACGGCATGACGGCTCAGCCTGAGCGTACATTTGCTGATTATTGCTTAATGGACAAAGCGGAACAGGCGGCCATGATTATAGGAAAAAATCAAACGGAAACGCCTTATCCAAAGCGTACGCTTCAAGAATTGTTTGAAGAACAGGTGAAGCGTGATCCGCATCGTATTGCCTTGTCCTATATGGATGAGCATATGACGTATGAAGCCTTAGATAAGAAGGCGACAAAGCTTGCTGCTTACTTGCAGTCAAAAGGAATTGGACCAGGCTCCCTTGTCCCGATGCTTTTTGATCGCTCCTTTGACATGATTGTTTCGGTACTAGGAATCATCAAATCTGGTGCTGCATATGTTCCGATGTCACCTGAATATCCTGATGCACGCATCCGTCTCATCGTTCGTGATACGCAAAGCGATGTGATCATCACCCAGTCTCATTTTGCAGACCGTCTAGTAGACTTTACATGTACAAAGATCGTCATGGACAAGCCAATACCAGAAACAAATGCAGTGTATCAAAGAGAATCATCGATCATAGGTGAAGACCAGATAGCCTATGTTAATTACACATCAGGCTCAACAGGTACACCAAAAGGCGTAATGCTTCCTCATGCAGGAGTTGTCCGCTTGGTTAGAGAAACAAATTATATAGAGCTCGGTCCAGATGACAAAATGCTTCAGCTCTCAAACTATGCTTTTGATGCCTTTACATTTGAATTATGGGGAATGCTGCTGAATGGCGGTCAGCTGATTCTGCTCCCAAAATATGCAGCACTGAATATGGACGAATTAACACAGTTCATCAAAACACATCAAGTAACAGCCAACTGTCTGCCAACCGCTTTATTTAATCGATTGGTGGAGCATGATCCAAAAAGTGTGGCAGGCTACCGCACATTACTCGTTGGCGGGGAAGCCATGTCTAGTGAGCATGCACGAAAGGCACTGCCGCATATGGAAGGTGTGCTCATCAATGCTTACGGTCCAACAGAAAACACGACCTTAGCCACAACACATCAAGTCACACACGTGCCAGCAGGCGCAAAATCAGTTCCAATTGGTGTGCCGGTGTCGAACTCAACTGTTGTCATACTGGACGATGCGCTCAACCCAGTACCAGCAGGCGTCAAAGGAGAACTTTATATCGGTGGAACTGGCCTTGCTAAAGGCTACCTTCATGATCCAGAGCGGACAAAGGAGCGGTTTATTGACAATCCTTTTCCTGAACTAAAGGGAAACAAGCTGTATCGTTCAGGCGACCTTGGTACATGGCGGTCAGATGGCACCATTGAATACCTCGGCCGAAAAGATCATCTAGTGAAAATTAGAGGCTACCGAATTGAATGCGGGGAAATTGAGACAGCACTGCTCAAGCATCCACAAGTCAAAGAATGTACAGTCATCGCCAAAACGTATGGCAGCTCAAAACGACTGGCAGCCTACCTAGTGACAAACGGAGAAAATCCTGTTCCTGGCTGGAAAGCCTTTTTGCAGGAAAGCCTGCCAGGCTATATGATTCCAAGTTACTTTGTCGTACTGGATGAAATGCCGGTGACAACGAACGGGAAGGTTGATCAAAAAGCACTGCCAGAGCCAACAGAAACAATCTCACTTTCCCATGATGACGACAAACCGGTCACCGAGACGGAGGAGCGGATTGTCGCAGCTTTCAAGGAGGTGCTTGGTGTGAAGCAAGTAGGTATGCATGACTCTTTCTTTGATCTGGGCGGCGATTCCATCATGAGTATTCAGGCTGTCGCCAAATTAAAAGAAAAAGGTGTTCGTGTTGATCCAAAATGGATTTTTATGCACCCTGCGCCTGCGCAATTAGCCGCACATTTGGACGCAGTACCTGAAGCCGCTGAGAACGTCGAAAGGTCTCCGAAGGACTATGTGATCGAGTTGAAAAAAGGCGATTCAGCCGAACCAAGAATATTCTTTGCACCGCCTGCTGGTGGAACGGTGATGGGCTATATTGATGTTGCTAAGCTCATGACACATCAAGGTGCTGTGTACGCCTTGCAGTCTCCTGGCCTATATGAGGATGAAGAGCCGCAATTTCTCCATTACACGGAGCTTGTGACCCTTTTTATTGAAGCTATTGAAAAGTACTACCGTCCGGGCATTGACTATCTTGCAGGGCATTCAATGGGCGGGCATCTTGCCTACGGAATGAATCAGCGGCTCTCTCATGCAGGAAAAGCACCGAAAGGACTCATCATTTTAGATACGGTGCCAGTGCTAAGAGATGAGGCAGATCAGGCACTTCATGCCGATATGAACGAAGAAGAAGTGAAAATGCTCGCACTTGTCCTTGGAATGGGGAATCTGGTCGGCATTCAGCCAGAAGCTTTACAAGGATTGAGCTTCCAGGAAGTGAAGCAGAAAATACTCAAAGAGGCAGAAAAGGATGAAGTTGTTCATCAATTCATGAATGATCAATATTTAGATAAATATTTGCAAATGCAAACGCATAATACGATCATGTCACAAGCCATTGAATTAGAAAAAGAACCATTCCCTGTGCCATTTTATATTGTCCAAAGTAGTGATCATGCAAGCGATTTCCAGAAGAAGTTCGCAGACTGGGAGGCTTATACGAAAGGATCGTGCTCGTATTACCACATCAAAGGCGACCATGTCACCATGATGAAAAGACCGCAGGCAGATGAACTGGCACGGATTCTTCAAACGATTATAAAGGGGTAAAGACGTATGAATCAGTTATTTAAAACCTTTGAAAAAAAATCAGATCTCATTCAGCTTATATGTTTTCCTTTTGCCGGCGGATATTCCGCCTCATACCGTCCACTCTTTGAACAGCTAAAAGACATGGCCGAAGTCACAGCAGCAGAGCCTCCAGGGCACGGCACCAATCTCATGCCGCTTGAATCAAGCATTGACAGGCTGGCAGAGTTGTATAAAGAAGGGCTCACGAACAAATTGAACCGTCCATTTATTCTGTTCGGACATTCAATGGGCGGACTTGTGGTATACAGACTAACTCAGCTGCTAGAAAAAGAAGGGGCTTATCCCGCAGCAGTGGTGATCTCAGCCATTCAGCCCCCGCAAACAAAACGGCAGATGCTGACGCATTTATCCAATGAAGAATTTGTACAGCATATTGCCGAAATGGGAGGGATTCCAAAGGAATTATTAGAGAACAAACCAATGATGGATTACTTTACACCATCATTGCGTGCAGACTATCGGGCGCTGGAAACCTTTCAGCACACAGATCAATCGATCATCGACACACCTGTTTATTTATTCAATGGAAAGCAAGATGAGAAATGCATGAAGGATGCAAGCGGCTGGCTAAAATGGGCAAAAACCATCGAACGCACCGATTTCGATGGAGGCCACATGTACATCAACACACATCCCGAGCCATTTGCAGAGCAGATGAGACATGTGATTGAGCTTGCAGCCAGGCAACAATTGATCAAGAATTAAGAAAAAACGACCCATCAATAGGGTCGTTTTTTACTGAGGAATAATACTTGAAAACGCTGATATAGCTAATGAAAATAAGAATAATAAAACGAATGGGATGTAAAATTTATAACTTCTATTTTCTTGATCTTTTAAGTGAGAATAGCACCACACACTAAATGCGACTATAACGAAAATGTTGATGTTCCATAAAAATGGAAGTGTAATCGTGCGTTCAGCATTAGATACCTTTAATAGGTATAAAATAATAACAATCAAGTTGCCTAATAAAATGTAATAGTAAGCTAATATCCCTTTTTTAAAAATATTTTTATAGGAATCTTTTATTCCGAAAATAATAAAACTTAAAAAAATGACTAATGAAAAAAATAAAACTTCAATCATTGGCTTGAATATTTCTCCAATCACAGCAAGTGAAATACCTATCCACTTACTAACTTCAATTACATCTTGATTCCCATCAATTTGTAGCTCTAGTAGATTTTTATTTATTTCATCCATTTTTAATATAGAAAGGATGAAAGCTATTATACCAGAAAGCATACATACTAATAAAATGTGTTTTTTCATAATAGCACCCTTTAACAATATCAAATTTTTATAAAATAAAATTCAATCATCGAAGCAATAAATAATAAGAAAACACCGGTTATAAGCTGACTAGCATAGATTTTTCCTTTTGTTTTAAATGAAATTTTGTTTTTAGATATGATATATCCTATAATCTGTCTTGATATATCAAAAGAGACAAAATAAAAAAGAAACAAACCGAAAATTTCAATCGGAGCGTGGAAAATAATATAGTATAATGCTATATCAATTCCATATATATATGTATACGATATAAAAAATGCACCTAAGAAAAAACCATTTAGAAAAATAATAATGCTAGATAACAAACCTAAACTAACAATGCCAGATATTAATATTAGGAGTGACACAAAAAGGTTATTAAAAAAAATTTCTAGATAGCTATGAATCTCAATGTTGTTTTTCAAATCTATACTATCTATAAATGTTGAAGCAAAAATACTTAAACTAAAACCTCCTAAAAATATGATAAAAACTGAAAAATTTTTAAGATAATTTTTCAAAAAATTTCTTTTCGAGTTGATCTTCATGAAAAGTCACTCCTGAAGATTTTTTTTCTGAGTGAATGATACTACCATTATCAATAAAAAGGATTTCATCACATAAGTCTGCAGCAAATTGAATGATATGTGTGGAGAGCAAAATGATTTTGTTGGCATCTCTGAAACTTCTTAAATGTTTTTTCATGTCAGCCATGTTTGTAGGATCTAGACCTGTAAATGGCTCATCTAATAAAATAATGTTTGGATGATGTAATATTGTTAAAATAAAAGACATTCTTTGTCTCATACCTCTTGAAAGAGAAGAGGAACGGCGGTGAATTTGTTCTTCTAATCCATATTTGCTCAATAAATCCTTGATTTGTTCATTTTCTAAAGGTTGTTCTACAAGCATAGATTGATATTTTACAAGTTCAAAACAGGTTAAGTTCTCAAATAGAGTTGGATCGTCTTCCATATATCCGACAGAAGAAAAATTTTGCTTACTATGATTTATTAATATTTGACCTTCATCAGGGTTTATCAATCCAGCTACCATTTCTAAAATAGTCGTTTTTCCAGCACCATTTTTACCTAATAGTCCGATAATTCTACCCTCTTGGAAATGCATCTCAGGGATCATAACTTTAAAGTTAGACTCTTTGTACTCTTTTATTAGACCATGAATTGATAACATACAATCCCTCACTCAAATAATGTTTTAAATGATTTATAATTTTTGTTGATTGTTCTATCCCACAATTTAATCATTAAAAATAAAATGATGAATGAACAAGCAGCCATAACAGAATTTGTTAAAATAAAATATACTGTGCTATATGAGGAAATCACGGATAAAGCTAGAATGAAACCATAACAAATATTTAAAGTCAATTTACTAAGAGAACTTGGAACTTGATAAACAAATTCCCAATTAAAATAAGGAAATACAACAGTAGAACCGACAGTACAAATACCGACGAGAATGCAAGTGTTTATTAAAGTAATCATCACGTAAAAAGGCTGATCTAGTTTTAATACAAAGCTTGAAAAAATGATATATAAAATACAAAAAAACAAGTGTAATATAATAGATAAAATAATCTTGTTTTTAATTTTATTTTTCACTAAGTTAGGTAGATTCTGTTTTAAAGGAAGAATGGGGCCATCAATATCAAAAGAGACATATGGTTGTATTGCGTTCGATATAATAATCATTGGAAAAATCACACTAAAAATAAATAAAAAATCATTTTCTATATTCAATGTTTCAAGTTGATTTGTATTAACACCATAAAGAATTAGACCAAATAACCCCCCAGATATTGTTAATATAAATAATAATACTGACCATTGAATAGGAGGATTTCTCATGAGAAGTGTAATTTCATAAAACAAAATATGATTAAACTCTCTAGATGTTCTTTTTCGTTTTTCTTTTAATTCTTTTTGGGAATTAAAAATTGGTACATTACGAACATTTTTCTTCCAATTCATCAATAACAATAAGCTAATAAATGTGAAGGTTAAAATAAAATATATTGAATAACTAGATAAAGAATTTGTTAATAAATTGAATCTAAATACAGTGAAAACCCACAGTGCAATAAGGCCAGTAGTTATATAACCAATACTCGATGAAATTGAGAAAAACTTTGGGTTAGAAAGTAGCAACAAGACATGTAATCTAAGTAAGTAACCTAAAATAAAAGACGAGGCTGCCAAAGCAGCGATTGTAAAAGCTCCCTCATACCCATTTATAATTAAATTTGCTAAGTAAGACCCTAAAATGAAGAATAATACACCCACAATAGTACTGAAAAACTTACTCATATCTTTGCCGAAGATATATTGATCTAGATGAACTTTTAAAATAGCCATCTGTTTTTTATCAGTAGAGAAAAGTATTCTCATCAAACTTTTATCAATATTAACTGTAAACATAAATATAAACAGCGATAAATAGATTATTGTTAAATCCTTAACGAAAAAAGGAGTTAATATACCTAGTAATAGCGGTGTTATTATGTATAAGAAAGCAAAAAACACAAAAATGAGAGCATTATTTCGTTGGTGTCTTCTTAGATCATTGATTAACAACATTTTTGTATATGTTAAATATTTATGCATTTACAACACTTCCATTTTAAAGGTGTATAGAGAAGGCTGTTACACCTTCTCTATTAAATCTTTTTTAGAAAGAAATAGCGTATTTCACTCCGTATTTTCTAGCATAACTAATGACCAGAGAAGCAATAGCACCAAGTCCAAAAGTACCTAAGACAGCAGCAACAGCACCCACTGTACCTGCTGCATTTAGAATTGCACTAACAGAAGTTATAGCCCAGCCAGGTATTTGAGGATAGTTTGCTACTAGATTTGCAAAAGGTGTAACTGGTTCAAGAGTCAATAAAATCATAGTTGTTAAAGTTAGAGTGAAAATAAGACTCAAGCCTACAAGTGCAAAAAATCTATTTTTTAAACTCAAATCCCTAATTAACACCTCCTCTCTTGCTTATATACCCATATTATACAAAAAAAGGATATTAAATAAATGGGTTTTTGATAAAATGTGAGGAAAGATAATGAATTTACTAGAGAATTATTAGCATATAAATCGTTTTTTTAATTGATAATGACATTTCTTCAGTAACTAGCTATGAAATACAAGGTGAAAACACTAAATATATTTATTGAAATTTAATTCGGACGAAAAAAGAAGCTTTTTAGGATAATACAAGACAAGCAACAATTGATCAGACATTAAAAAAGAAAGCGGCTCTCTTTAAAGAGGCCGCTTTTTCTTATGAATTCGGTTTCTTTACCACATTCCCGCCAATCACCCCGCCAATGACCAGCACCCCTCCGAGGAAATGATACCAATCAATCGTTTCGTGTAAAATGAGAACCCCGGCGGCGACCGTGATAAACGCGGATAAATTGTTAAAGATGCTGACCTTTGCCGCTTCTAGATGCGAGAGTGCATAGTTTGATAAATACGCCGTGAGAAGCGATGAAAGAATACCTAAAAAGAGCATCGACCATACAAAGGACGCTTCTGTAAATGGGCTGAAAAACTCCGGCAATGAGCCATTGATCGAATGCCGGATAAGCGCAGCGGCATTGAAAAAGACAAAGCCAAAGAAGGTCATCACAAAGGTGAGTTCGATCACATGGAATCGTTTTGTAATCACTCTAGCAAACACACTATATGCACTGGATGACAAGGCTGAAAGTAAAATCAGCACATAGCCGATGAAGTGAGAATGCTGGACATCAATTCCCTTCATGACAAAGAGAAGCATCACCCCGCACACAGAAAGAAGGGTAAACAGCACTTGTATCCATGTCGCACGTTCCTTTAAAAACCAGGCTGCCAGCAGCATCGTTAAAATGGGAATCGTTGCTTGAATGATGCCAGCCTCTGAAGAAGATGTATACATCAATCCCCACACTTGAAAAGCAAAGAACAAAACAGGATAAAGCAAGGAAAACGGTACGATATAAATGAGATCACGCCATTGAATGGATATGCGATTCTTCTTTCGTAGAAACGGATACAGCAATAGAGCGGCTGCAAAGGAAACTGTAAAGCGGTGTGCCAATAAATCTATTGGATTTGCAGATTCTAATGCTATTTTGACAAACAAAAAGGAAAAACCAATGATAGAGGCGTATGCGATCGCGGCAGCATACGCTTTTTGTTTTGAAATATTCATAACGTGACTCCTTACATGAGCATGCATGCTTCAAATGAATTGACCGGTTCTGTTCTTCTATCGTAATCGGATCATCTAACGTGTACAATAAGAGAACATGATATCTGTACCGGTACAAGGAGGAAAAGGCGTGAGGAAATATGATCAGCTTGTCTTGAGTTTAAAAGAAAAAATGGATTCAGGGGAGTACAGCGCTGGAATGAAAATTCCCTCCATTCGCCACTTAGCGGCTCAATATGCAGTGAGTAAAAGCACTGTCATCAAAGCGCTAGACACATTGGAGCGTGAACATCTGCTGTATTCTGTAGAAAGAAGCGGCTATTATGTCGTGAAAACGAAGCAATCAGCAGGTAAGCAGGACGGCACATGGATTGATTTTGCTTCCTCTGCACCTGATCCCGTTGTGTTTCCGTATGTCGATTTTCAGCACTGCATCAACCAAGCGATCGATTTGTATCAAAACGACTTATTTATTTACGGCACAGCCAACGGTTTACCATCTCTGCTGCCAGTCATTTCAAAGCGATTAATGGATTATCAAGTGTTTGCTCAACCAGAACAGATCGTCATGACCTCTGGTATTCAGCTCGCGTTATCCATTTTAAGCACTATCCCTTTTCCGAATGGAAAACAAACCATACTAGTCGAACAGCCGGGTTATCACTTATATCTCCAATATTTAGAGAAAAATCAATTGCCTGTGCTCGGGATTCAGCGGACGGAAAAAGGGATCGATCTGATCGAATTAGAGCGTATCTTTCGAGAAGAGGAGATTCGTTTTTTCTATACGATGCCACGATTTCAAAACCCGCTTGGAACGAGTTTATCAAAGCGAGAAAAAAGAGCGATAGCAGCCCTTGCAGAGAAATATGATGTCTACATTGTTGAGGATGATTATTTAGCAGATTTAGAATTTGATACAAAAAGAGACCCTATTTATTCATATGATCAGGCAGGAAAGGTTATTTATTTGAAAAGTTTTTCGAAAATCATCTTTCCAGGGCTGCGAACAGGAGCGGTCGTCTTACCTGAAGAACTGATTACTCCTTTTAGCGAACACAAACGGCTCATTGATATCGATAGCTCCATGTTGTCTCAGGCAGCTTTAGAAATATATTTAAAAAGCGGGATGTTTGAGCGGCATAGAGACAGAATGCGGGCGAGCTATCGAAACCGCTCCAAGCAGCTCGTGGCAAGTTTAAAAAATGATCAGAGCGCTTATCAGCTGGGAGAACAGGAGCCAGCTACCCATACACATATACGTGTCGACCGGTCGATTCCAATGAACCAGCTCATTCAGCAGCTGAAAAAGGCATCTATTTCCATTCAACCAATTGACCGCCATTACTTGCAGACTTTTCAAAAGGACCCGATTCTTCAGCTCAACATCTGGCAGGTGAAAGAAGAGCAGATCACACGCGGAGTCGATCTATTAAAGACGGTATTTCAGCAAATCACGCGTTATTAAAGGCGGGACAGTACATCACTGCAAGTGAGTCTCTCAACGCTATCAGCCGCAGCAGACTTTCGTGTGCATACCGCCATTTGGTAGGTAGGATCAATTGAATATGTTTGAACAAAGCAAGGCGTTTCATGATCGGGTAATGTCAACGCAGCCTGTCCATTCTCTGAAAGACGGGCTGTAAAGGACGAAAGACCATAGGATAATCCTTTTCCAGTCAGTTTGATAAAAGCCTCCTTCATTGACCATAGATGAAAGAAATAGGCTTCCTGCCGCCCTGCCGGCTGTGAGAGTAAATCCTGATACTCATCCGCTGAAAAAAATCGCTTGGCAATCGCCAGATCAATAGGTTTGATTTCCTCAATATCAATGCCAACAGGTGCATCATCTACTGCGCAAACGACCCAATCGCCAGAATGAGATAGATTAAAATGAAAAGAAGGGAGCTGCCGGACGACAGGCTTGCCATTGCCCTCAGTTTCAAAAAGGATCTGATCCATAGGCAGATCGTACATATCATGAATCGTTTGACGAACCAGCACCTCACCTAACAAGGTTCTTCTGGCATCGATCAAAAAACGAAAGCGATCAGCCGCTGCACGCTTTTCAGATGACACAAAGAGCTTCAAACGTTCTATTTGTTGTTGTGCATTGATTTCATCTAAGTGTTGTAATTGGATAGCAAATATCTTCATAACGAACCTCTAATTTTTTACATTCATTGTACCATTGGAGAGTGACGTGCAAAAGGGTCCATTAATGTAAAAAAGACAGCGAGCCTCGCTGCTTTTATGACTGTTTCATAATGTGTACACCATTCGGATCAATTGTCTCCATTTTATCAATATCCGTCATGACCACGTCAAGCAGGGAAAGGCGTTCTCCTCTTTGCCAGTGAATGAGCTGATTCAAAGGTGATAGCAGCTGATCGACTTTAGGCGTCTGCGACAAATCAGCAGCAGCAATTGTCACAGTATGCAGCGCATCGCTTCCAGTTTCAATGACATCTGTACGCCGCTGTAATTCAAGCCTTAAACGAAGAGGTGTCGAAAGAAACGTTCTCCGTTCCCCTTCTTGGACAGGCCAGTTTAATTCTTTAGCTTGTGCAAGCAGCTGATCATATTCTTCGTTTGAGACAAGAAAGCCGATGTGATCAAACAAGACTTTTTTACTATATCCGAATGTGATATTGATCTGACCTTTTCTCATTTCGATGATTCGAAAGGTCGGCTGCTTATATCTAAAATCATCCCATGTGAGCGGGGGATGAAAGGAACCATCCTTTGTGAAACGTCCTTTTACCTCAAAGCCCAGCGAACGATACGCTTGTTCTGTCTCTTCAACAAATGGTGTCCAGTAATGATAGTGGAAAAGCTGCATGAGATCTCCAACTCCTATGTGTGAATATTCTGTTTTTTTATTTTAACACAAGAAAAGCCATTCTGATTATAGAATGGCTTGTTCTCATCTAGTAAGGGTTTGAACAGGTTTCTCTGCTGTTTTTGTAATGAGCAGCTGCAGGAGTCGTGTCGATTGCGGCAAGGAAAAACGAAGGACAAGACCTGTGAAGATCGCAGTCAAAATCGTTCCAATGCCAATCGGTCCGCCGAGCATCCATGCAAATAAAAGCACTGTTAACTCAATGCCATTTCGAACCCACTGTACGTTCAGTCCCGTTTTCGCTGAGATGAGCAGCATTAATGAATCCCTTGGCCCAGCGCCAAGATTGGCTGAGACATAAATGCCAACACCGTATCCAGAAACTACAACACCCGTAATAAATACATATAAAGCCGGTAAATACCCATGTGGTGCAGGTAATATCGCATTAAAGAAATCAATAAACACACCAATCAGCACCATATTCAGTAAAGCGCCGATCTTTGGAAATGATTTCGTGAAAATAGAAGTCAGTGTCACAATAAGTGCACCGATGATAATGGACCATTGCCCAATTGTGAGTCCAAAATGCTGAAACAGTCCGTAGTGGAAAGCGTCCCAAGGACCAATCCCAAGGATCTTCCCTTTCACTGTCAGCGATAGTCCAAAAGCTAGTACGATCAATCCAACAAAATAAAAAAACCAACGTAAAAGATGTTCCCGCTTCAAAAGCATTCCCTTCTTTCTTAAACACTCGATTTCCATCGTAACATACTCTCACACCCCTTTAAATGGCTTTGCTCAATTGTAATCGCTTACTTTTAAAAAGATGAAAAAAGGCTGTCCTCACCACGTGAGAACAGCCTTTTTTCATCATACTGGATTCAAAATCCGGTTTAAGAATTGTTTTGTCCGTTCTTCCTTTGGTCGTTTGAAGATTTCTTCCGGAGGACCTTGTTCGACGATGACGCCGCCATCAATAAAAATCACTTCGTCTGCTACTTCTTGGGCAAACTTGATTTCATGTGTGACAACCGCCATGGTCCAGCCTTCCTTCGCTAGATCCTTCATGACCTTTAAAACTTCCCCGACAAGCTCAGGGTCAAGCGCAGAGGTAGGTTCATCAAAAAGCATAAGCTCTGGCTGAATGGCAAGTGCACGGGCAATCCCGACACGCTGCTTTTGACCGCCTGAGAGCTGAAATGGATACAGGTCTTTTTTATCCTCAAGACCGACCTTTTGCAAGAGCTGAATGGCTTCTTTTCGAACCATTTCCTTTGGACGGCGCTGCACCTGGACAGGACCTTCCATTACATTTTCAAGCACTGTACGGTGAGGAAACAGGTGATAATCCTGAAACACCATTCCTGATTTACGGCGTAGCTTCAGCAGATCAGCTGATTTATTTTTTTTCGAAAAATCAATCGAGAAATCATCGAAGGTAAAGGAGCCGCCATTTGGTATTTCAAGTGCATTTAAACAGCGAAGCATCGTTGTTTTCCCAGAACCAGATGGACCGAGAATGGCCACAACCTGCCCTTTGTTGATCGAAAAATCAATCGACTTTAAAATCTCATTTTCACCAAAGGATTTCTTGAGACCTTTGACTGTTAGCATGTCGTTCCCTCCTTACCTTGCGACATATCGATCAAGTCGTTTTTCAATTTGATGCTGAACGAGCGATAGAATGAAGCAGAATACCCAATAGATGAGGGCTGCTTCCATATAAATAAACAAGATCTGATCCAAGTTCGCCGCAGCAATTTCCTGTGATTTACGGAACATCTCTGCCACGAGAATTTGGGAGGCAAGGGATGTATCCTTCACCAAACTAATGAATGAATTAGACAGCGGTGGAATCGATACACGCACAGCCTGCGGTAAAATCACGCGGACGAGCGTTTTGCGATGTGTCATTCCGATTGAATAACCAGCTTCCCATTGTCCTTTTGGAACAGACAGGACAGATGCACGGATAATTTCCGACGCATACGCACCTACGTTTAAGGAAAAAGCAATAATGGCACTTGGATATGGATCCAGTGTGATATTAAATGTCGGAAAGAAATAGAAAATAATAAACAATTGCACAAAAAGCGGCGTTCCGCGAACGGCCGACACATAGATGGAGAAAATCCATCTGAGGGCTTTAATTTTAGACATTCTCGCAAGAGCTGTCACAAGCGCGATAAAAATACCAATAATAAAGGCAATGATGGCGAGGGGAATTGTATAATAAATCCCCTGCATCACCATTGGCCAAAAAGATTGCTGAAGAAGATCCCAAGGAATGACGACTCCTAGGATGTTATTTTGTAACATCTTCACCAAACCATTTCTTAGAAATCTTAGCGAGTGTACCGTCTTTTTTCATTTCTTTTAATGCGCCATTCACTTTGTCAACGACTTCGCCGCTGCCTTTTCTGAATGCGAAATAAGTTTCTTGAGGATCTCCTGTTTCAAATGCAACTTTTAGGTTTTTGTTACCGCTTGTTTTCAAGTAATTCAATACAGCCAATTTGTCATTAAACGTCAGATCAGCACGTCCTTGCTGAATCAATTGAATGGATTGCGCAAGACCTTCGACGCCTTCGATCTTAGCACCAGCATCTGTTGCTAGTTTGTTGTAGTTACTTGTTAACGATTGTGCTGCTTTTTTACCTTTAACATCAGATAGTTTCTTGATGTCGTTGTTATCTGATTTTGTCACAACAATAGCTTGAGATGTTGTGTATTTATCAGAGAAATCGTATTGATTTTCACGGCCAGTTTTCCCAACTTGGTTCGCTACCACATCAAAACGTTTTGCATTCAGTCCAGCAAACATACTGTCCCATTGTGTTTCTTTGAATTCAGGTTTTAAGTCAAGGCGTTTTGCTACTTCAGTAATGACTTCTACATCGTAGCCAGTTAATTTATCTGTCTTTTTGTCATGGAAAGTGAAAGGAGCATAAGTACCCTCAGTTCCAATGGTTAATACACCTTTATCCTGAATGGATTTCCAAAGGTCTCCTGATTCCTTAGACCCAGATTGTTTATTCGCGTTGTCGCTTGCACCAGATCCACATGCCGTGATCAATGCAACACAAGCGCCTAAAATAATGGCAAAGAACATTTTTTTCATTTTATTCCCCACTTTTCTTGTTGGTATTTACAACATATGATCTTACAGAGAAGCAACCTAAAAGTAAAGCATTTGAAACTAGCTTGAGCGAATCTCACCAACTTTATGCCCGCAACCCATTTCTTTCAAACCTAAAAAGTCATTCAGTTTATTTGTGCGAACATTACTAAAATAAAGACTTTGAGACAGTGACCATAGGAGGAAGCATATTTATTATAAAAGATGTATAATTAGTAGGTTGTTTTGAAAATGGAATGAATCACATGGAGACATGTTTTGATAACAGAGCATCTTAGAAGAAGGAGGGCATCATTGTGGATGTTGGACAAAATCAGCCTGATCAATTGAAAAGGGCGATGACCTCCCGCCATTTATTTATGATTTCACTTGGCGGTGTCATTGGGACAGGCTTTTTCTTAGGAACGGGCTATACGATTGGACAAGCAGGGCCAGTCGGAGCCGTTCTTTCATATATTGTGGGCGGATTGATCATGTATTTAACCATGCTGTGTCTTGGGGAGCTGTCGGTTGCACTTCCTGTGTCGGGGTCGTTTCATACGTATGCGACGAAATTTGTCAGCCCGGCAGCGGGTTTTGCTGTCGGCTGGATTTATTGGCTCGGCTGGGCGGCAACGGTCGCCCTTGAGTTCTTATCAGCAGGACAGCTGATGAGGCGCTGGCTGCCGCAAGTAGATGTGTGGATTTGGTGTCTCATATTCGGACTCTGTCTTTTCTTATTAAATGCCCGGTCAGCAAAAGCGTTCGGGGAGTCGGAATTTTTCTTTTCTACCATTAAGATTATTGCCATTTTACTCTTTATTGGCGTAGGCGGAGCGGCGATGTTTGGGTTTATTGATACAACGAGCGGTGAACCCGCCCCTTACTTCAGCCATTTTGTGAATGATGGGCTGTTTCCAAATGGCCTGCTGGCCGTTGTGGTCACGATGATTACGGTGAATTTTTCGTTTCAGGGAACAGAGCTGATCGGTATTGCGGCAGGAGAAAGTGAAAACCCCGAGAAAACCGTTCCCCGTTCGATTCATCAAACCGTATGGCGTACACTTGTCTTTTTCGTCTTATCTATTTTCGTCTTAGCCGGTATGGTGCCTTGGAAGGAAGCCAGTGTGCTGCAAAGCCCATTTGTTACTGTGTTTGAGAGAACGGGCATTCCTTTTGCGGCAGACATCATGAACTTTGTCATTATCATTGCTTTATTATCTGTTGCGAACTCTGGCTTGTATGCATCGACGAGAATGCTGTATTCCTTATCGAAGGAAGGAATGGCAGGAAAAGCATTTAGACGCGTCAATCAGCGCGGCATACCGATGAATGCCTTACTGCTCACCTTCCTGTTTACAGGGATTTCGCTGTTATCTGGTTTTTTTGCAGAGAAAACGGTATTTGCCTGGATCGTGTCCATTGCCGGAATGAGTGCCCAGACAGGCTGGATCACGATTACATTATCACAGCTTCTTTTCCGTAGAAAATATTTGAAAGCAGGCGGAGAGCTGGAAAACTTAAAATTTAAAACGCCTCTTTATCCGGTGCTGCCAATCATTGCGATCACACTGAATACCATCGTGTTGGTCAGCCTTGCCTTTGATCAAGAGCAGCGCATCGGGCTATATGTCGGCGTACCGCTCATGATCATTGGATATGTTGTCTATCATCGCTATGTGAAAAAGCATCAGGCACAAAGTGAGCCGCTGAAGCTGCAAATCCATGGAGATGACGAGATCCGGTTTTAAAATCAAAAAACATTAAATTTAAGATATTTAAAAACACCTCTGATATCAATCTGAAGGTGTTTTTTTTGAAGTGATTCTGGAACTTCTCATATCAATAGAAGTACTATTTAACTGAGCTGTAGTTCTCAACTAACAACAAAAGTTAGTTCATATCCTGCTGTTTAAAATCTTGTTGTTCAAAATGTTGGAGCTTATTCTGATATCCTACGTTATTATTACCCCAAAGCTTCTCGTAATCCCATCCTGTTAGCGCTTTCAAAACACTTCTTGTTTCATCATCAGCCTGTTCCATTGAACCATTATTCTTTAACCTATTAATTTCATTAATCATAATGGAATGCGTTTTCTTAGATAATTTAAATTTAAATGAAATAACTAAACTAATCCCGACTAGCCCTACAGTTCCGAAAAACAGAATACCTACAATCCCATTTATTGCTGTCGTAGACTGTGTCGTCGCACTTGCAACGAATCCACTTTCCTGTAAAATAACTCCCACCAAGAATGTGGCTAAAGCTGTAGTACTCTTGCGTGTAAAAGTCATAATACCTGCAAATATTCCTTCTCTTCTTTTACGAGTGACCATTTCATCTACATCAGGAATGAAAGTGTAAATATTCCATGGTATATAATATAATCCACTCTTTCCGATGCCTAAGATAACAGAGAAAGCATACAGCGCTATAATCATATAAGCTGGTTGTGTGAAGTATAAAAATATATAACCACTGATACATGTAATAATAGCAGTATAAGATATTTTCAAAGATGGCGCAGGACCTATTTTAATCACGAGCCAACCAAACAATATGGTACATACCATTTGAAGTAATGAACCAATAGATAATAAATCGGCTGCAAGCACTGCATCTTTATTTAAAGAAAAAACAACAAAGTAGACAAAGACTGCGTTTAAAATATCCATGGCAGTAAACGAACAAATATACATCGTGAGGTGCTGACGGAAACTTCTAATTCTAAAAGTAGATGTTAAGTCAATGATGACTTTTTTTATGGATTCTATAGCAGGTGCTTTTTCTACACCATCAGGTTCTATCATGTCTTCTTCTATTTTACGTTCCCATGTCGTTCTATGTGTAATTAATAATGCAGCCATAAAAATAAAGGTGAAGATAATTCCATTGTAAAGAAAAACTTGAGGTGAATCTTTTCCGAATATTTCGAATAATCTGCCTGGAATAAAGGTAGCTAAAAATGTTCCTAGTCCTGAATAGATTAATCTTATTGTTGAGAGCTTGGTCCGTGCATTAAAATCATTCGTCATTTCAGCTCCAAGTGTTTCAAATGGAATTAATACCATTGCTGCAAGGAATTCTAACAAAATATAAACCGTTAAATAGTACCAGTAATTCATATCAGAAATCCAAAGAAGAGAATAAATAACCATCAAAGGGCTTCCAACTAGTAAAAAGAACCTGCGTCTTCCAAATTTTTTCCCAAGTTTTGTACGACCAAAATTGTCAGTAATATGGCCCATAATTGGGCTTGCTATCGCATCAATAATACGAGCAATTGCAATAATAGATCCTGCTTCAACAGGGGTAAGACCACAGTATGTAATGAAAAAATATAACATCCATGCGCCTATGATAGCGAATGCTCCCCCTCCAAATAAATCCATTGTTCCATAACCAATATAATTTTTGAGTGTTAGTTTCCTGTTCTCAGTCTGCATTCTTATTTCTCCTTTCCAAGCCTACTTATAAATTTAAAAAACATATAAAATAAAGATGTATGACAAGGAAAAAAATAATAATATTAAACACCTGAATACGCCATAAAACCTCCATCAACAGGAATTGTCACGCCGGTAACAAATGCTGACATATGATCATCAACAAGCCATAATAGGGTACCAAGAAGATCTTCCGGCGTACCAAACCTTCTCATTGGTGTGTTCGAAATAATCTTATGAGACCTCTCTGTATAATCTCCTTCTTCAGTTAGGAGAAGGTTTTTATTTTGTGAGGTTAAAAAGAAGCCCGGTGCAATGGCATTTACTCTAATTCCTGCCTCGGCCATATGAACAGCTAACCATTTGGTGAAATTTTCAATTGCTGCTTTTGCCGCGCTATAAGCAGGCACTTTGGTCATTGGAGAAGGGGCACTCATAGATGACATGTTGATGACAACTGCTCCCTTTCGATGAACCATATTTTTAGTGAAAATTTGTGTAGGAATGAAAGTCCCCATAAAATTTAAATCAAATACATTTTGTACACTATCTGTACTTAAATGAAAAAAAGTATTTACCTTAGGATTAGTAAGGTCGTCTGTTTGAAATATTTCATTGGTTGTATTTGCACTGGAGTGGTTACCACCAGCTCCATTGATCAATATTGTACAATTGCCTAATTCCTCTGTTACAATCTTCTCGGCTTGTTCAACACTCTCTTTATTCAGAACATCACATTTAATCGCAATCGCTTTCCCGCCCATAAGGTTAATTTCTTCGGCTACCTTTTCACCCTTTTCGACTGTTCTATTTAAAATGGCCACAGACACGCCATGTCTAGCAAGTTCCTTTGCCATGGCGCTGCAAAGTACGCCACTTCCTCCTGTTATGACAGCTACTTTACCAGCTAAATTTTTATTTTCTTGTATGTTTACCATGTAGCTTCCTCCTTTGCTTCTTTTCATACAGAATGTTTATTTTGTAAAGCATCCCAAGCTCCCCACAAATACATAATTCCAAGTGCTCTATCATAAAGACCATATCCAGGCCTGCATTGTTCATCCCATATGTGTCTTCCATGATCGGGTCTACAATAACCTTTGAATCCGCTTTCATAATAAGCGTGTATAATAGCTGAAACATCTACTGATCCATCTTTTGATCGATGCGATGTTTCAACAAAGTCCCCGTTATCATATACACGTACATTTCTTATATGAGTAAATGGGATTCTATCAATAAATTCGTGAATCATAGAAACTAAATCATTTTCTAAGTTTGCTCCTAAAGATCCTGTACAGAGCGTTATACAATGATGTGGGCTATTATTTAGTTGTAAAATTTTTCTGATGTTTTTTTGGTTAGTTACTATTCGCGGTAGACCAAAGACAGGCCAAGGTGGATCGTCAGGATGAATAGCCATTTTAATATCATGAAGTTCTGCAATTGGAATAACCTGATCTAAAAAATATTTCAAGTTGTCCCATAAATCATCGTCTGTTACATTTCTGTAGGCTTCAAAAAGGTGGTGGAGGTGATTTAACCGCTCTGGTTCCCAGCCTGGCATGGTTAAACTGGAGTTCTCACTAATTTTATTTACTAAGTCTTTCGGATCAATATCTTTAATTCGACTATGTTCATAAAATAGAGCTGTAGAGCCATCAGGAAGTGTTTTATTTAAGTCTGTACGGATCCAATCAAATACAGGCATAAAGTTATAACATATGACTTTAACACCGACCTTTGCTAGCTTCTGAATTGTTTTCTTATAATTTTCTATGTATCGATCTCTAGTTGGAAGTCCGAGCTTAATGTCTTCATGAACATTCACGCTTTCAACCACTTCAATATGAAGGTTATGTTTATCAGCTAATTTTTTCATTTCTACAATTCTTTCTAGTGGCCACTCTTCTCCTGCGGGCACATCATGCAGTGCCCAAACAATTCCTTCCACTCCTGGAATCTGCTTTATTTGTTCCAGTGTGATTGTGTCGTTTCCTTCGCCAAACCATCTAAATGTCATCCTCATCTACCATCACCCCTAAAATATAAGTAACAACCTATTTTTATTTAAAATAATTTGGATATTCTTTCTTCAATAATTCTTTATCAACAAGTGCAATTTTCAAATGCTCTTCCATGATTGTTTCAGCTTTATCAGCATCTTGATCTTGTATAGCTTTGAAGATATTTACATGTTGAGAAAAAATATTATCCCAATTATAATCTGTTACTAGCCTTAACATGCGACTCCTATTAAAGTGTACATTCATCTGTTGAATAACTAACCATGTTTTTTCTTTTTTACACCGTTTGAAAATAGTTCTATGAAACTCCTCATCTAATTCAAACATTTTTTTATAATCTTTTTTCTTAACGCAAATTTTTTGCATACTTAAATTCATATCTAAATCATTAATCAACTCTTCAGAAAATTCCTGACAGGCTAGTCTAATCACTGCCTTCTCGAGATGTTCTCGCATAAACCGTGCTTCCTCCACAAGGTTCAAATCAATTAAAGAAACAAATGTACCTCGTTGAGGGTAGATACTTAATAATCCTTCTTGAGATAATTTTAAAAAGCTTTCTCTTACAGGAGTTCGACTAACATTAAATTGAATGGATATTTCTTTTTCAGAAATATTTGTCCCAGGTGGAAGCTTCAGGCTTAATATTTGATCTTTTAGCATATTGTAAACTTGTTCCCTCGTAGAGAGGTTTTGGTTTTTAAAATCAATATTCATTATTTTAATCTCCTTTCTCTAACATACTACCATACAAGTGCATTAGAATGGTAGACACTAATTTAATTTTTCTGAATATTTATCCTGTGAGCATTTATATAACTCTTGATGAATCTAAACCATGATCAATCATAAAAGTGAGGGATATTAAAAAGAAAATTCAAAAAACTATACAAAATTCAAAAAGATTGAGTTATAATGTTTTTGATCTACCATACTAGTATAACTAGAATATTAATAGAACGAACGGTACTCTGATCTATCAGTTAGGTGAATCATTCAGTTTTTTGAAAGCGCTATCTCATTATTAGAAGTGAAAATTTATCTTCTTGCAGAAGGGAAAGATTGATATGACCAACATCGCAATTATAGGAACTGGATCTATTGCAACTGCCCATATCGAGGCTTATCTTGCAATGCCTGAAATCAGTAAAATTGTAGCTTTAGCTGATATTTATCCTGAAAAAGCAATGTCTGCAGCAACAAAATATAACTTAGAAGCACGAGTTGTCGCTAACTACCAAGAGTTATTGAATGATCCTACGATTGATGCCGTTTCCATTTGTACACCTCCTTATATGCACGCAACCATTGCCGTCGATTTTCTTAAAGCAGGCAAACATGTCTTAGTAGAAAAACCTATGGCTTCTTCTCTAAAAGAATGTGACGAAATGATAAAAGCATCTATTGAAAGCCAAAAGCTTTTATCCGTTGTTGCTCAAAACAGGTTTATGACGCCCATTATGAGATTAAAACATGTCCTTGATCAAAACCTCATTGGAAAAATCGCTCATACTCAAGTTGATTCTTTTTGGTGGCGTGGTCATAGTTACTATGATTTATGGTGGCGCGGTACATGGGAAAAAGAAGGTGGAGGTTGTACACTTAATCATGCTGTCCATCATATTGATATGTTGCAATGGATGTTAGGATTGCCGACTGACATTTTTGCAGCAACTAGTAATACCTTGCATGATAATGCAGAGGTTGAAGACCTTTCTATTGCGGTACTTCGCTATGGAAATGGCAGCTTAGCACAAGTAACCAGTTCTGTTGTTCATCATGGAGAAGAACAACAATTGATTTTTCAAGGTGAAAAAGCTAGAGTATCTGTCCCGTGGAAAGTAAATGCTCAAATAGCTAAAGAAAATGGGTTTCCTCAAGAGAAAAATGATGAGGATTTAGAAAATCGTATTCAGGAAGCTTTTAATCAGTATCCGGAATTGCTATTTGAAGGGCATAAAGGACAAATAAATAATTTTTTAATGGCTATCAAGGGTAACCAGAAGCTTTTAATTGATGGAACAGAAGGAAGAAATACACTAGAACTTATTACAGCCATCTATAAATCTGCAAACCTAGGTGTTCATGTGAAGCTTCCTCTTTTAGCAGACGATCCTTTTTACACACGTGAAGGCATGCTCGCGAACGTTAAGCATTTTTATGAAAAACAAAGCAGTGTAGAAAATTTTTCAGACGATACGATAACCGTTGGAGGAAATTACGAGAAACTATGAGTCTAACGTTATTAAATTATAAACTGGAAGCTAGCTAGAGGAGGAACAATCATGCAGAAAAGTGATGGAATGAATTATGCTCCTAAGGGAAAAAGTGCCCCTGTCGTTACAGAAGGACAATTCGTAATGGCAGCTATAGGTCTTGATCATGGACACATCTATGCAATGTGCAATGGATTAACTGAGGCTGGGGCTACATTAAAATGGGTGTATGATCATGATCAGAAAAAAGTACAAGAATTTTGTAAGGCTTATCCGGAGGTACAGGCAGCCAAAAGTGAGAAAGAAATTCTCGAAGATCCAGATGTAAGGCTCGTGGCAGGCGCAGCCATTACATCTAAACGCTGTGATTTAGGGCTGCGTGTTTTAGATCATGGTAAGCATTACTTTACGGATAAATCACCTTTTACAACGTTGGAACAATTGGAGCTTGCTCGTAAAAAAACAGCTGAAACGGGGCTTAAATGGGCTGTTTATTATAGTGAACGTTTGCACGTGGAAAGTGCCGTATTTGCTGGTCAATTGATTGAACAAGGAGCCATTGGAAAAGTGGTACAAGTTCTTGGAACTGGCCCACATCGTAGTAATGTAGAAAGCAGACCAAGCTGGTTTTTTGAAAAGGAGTATTATGGAGGTATTCTATGTGATATTGGTAGTCACCAAATTGAACAATTCCTTTACTATTCTGGCGCAAAAGATGCAAAAGTTGTACATAGTAAAGTGGGCAATTACAAACATCATCAGTATCCAGAATTGGAAGACTTCGGCGATGCTACTTTAATTGCGGATAATGGAGCTACAAACTACTTTAGAGTAGACTGGCTGACTCCTGATGGCCTTAGCACTTGGGGGGATGGGCGCACATTCATTCTTGGAACAGACGGGTATATTGAAATTCGTAAATACGTAGACATAGCAAGGGATAAAATAGGAGACCATTTATACTTAGTAAATCAACAGACAGAGCAACATTTTTCTCTAAATGGAGAAGTAGGATTCCCTTACTTTGGTGAACTTATTTTAGATTGTTTAAACGATACTGAAAATGCTATGACTCAAGAGCATACTTTTAAAGCCGCAGAACTATGTTTAATTGCACAACGAGACGCAATCTATGTAAATACGGAGTTTGAATTAAGTAAGATTTAAAAAAGTGAGGTGTTATTTTTGTTAATAACACCTTATTTCATTTAATTGAGATTTTCTAAACATAAGTATAGAGGTGACTATATTGTCTACATTCCTAAGCGAAGATATGATGCTTAATCACGAAAGTTCAAAAGTTCTTTATCATGATTACGCGAAAAATATGCCAATCTATGACTTTCATACGCATTTAATGGCTGATGACATTGCTGCTAACAAAAAATATGAAAATATGACTGATATTTGGCTGAATGGAGACCACTATAAATGGAGGGCTATGCGGTGGTTAGGTGTAGAAGAAAGATTGATCACGGGGAATGCAAGTGACAAGGAAAAATTCTTAGCTTGGGCCCAAACGGTTCCATATACAATAGGAAACCCTCTTTATCATTGGTCACATTTAGAATTAAGTCGTTATTTCAATATAAATGAGTTGTTCTCAGAAAAAAATGCACATAAAGTTTGGGATATCTGTAATGAGAGATTAAATGAAAGTAACATGTCCACAAATGGAATTTTAGAAAAATTTAATGTAAAAGTTGTATGTACGACTGATGATCCAATCGATACTTTAGAAATTCATCAAATCATACGTAAAGATGTAGGAATTACTACTAGGGTCCTACCTACATTTAGACCGGATCAAGCTTTAAATATTGAACAATCAAATTTTGTGAATTATATAGAAAAATTAGGTGAGTCAATCAACGGCGTTGTTTTAACATATGAAAACTTTATCGCTTCATTACATTCACGAATTGATTATTTTCACGCGAATGGATGCAGAATTTCTGATCATGGTTTTGAAATATTTCCTTTTTCACCAGCTACTGAACAAGAAGTGTCTTCTATATTTGTACGTGCGCTGCAAGGAAAAACACTATCCCAAGAGGATATAAATAAATTTAAAACAAACACTCTTCTTCACCTGAGTAAAAAATATCATTCTCTTCATTGGACCATGCAATTACACATAGGTGCTTTAAGGAATAATAACACACGAATGTTCAAGTTAACGGGAAAAGATAGTGGGTACGACTCTATGTCTGACTTCCACCTAGCAAGACATTTAAATGGTTTTTTGAATGAATTGGACAAAGATAACCTTTTACCTAAAACCATTATCTATAATTTAAATCCCGTTCATAATGCGATTGTGGCCTCTACTATAGGGAATTTTCAATCTTCTGATGCCAGAGCAAAAATTCAATTTGGATCCGGGTGGTGGTTTAATGATCAAAAAGACGGCATGCTAGATCAAATGAAAACATTATCTAATATAGGTTTGCTTAGCACTTTCGTAGGTATGCTTACAGACTCAAGGAGCTTTTTATCGTTCCCTCGTCATGAATATTTCAGAAGAATTTTATGCAATTTATTTGGGACTTGGATAGAAAATGGGGAGCTTCCAAGGGATTACGAATTTATAGGGAAAATAGTCAAAGATATTTGTTATCACAATGCCGTGAATTATTTTAATATTGAAATAAATGAGACAGTACCAATGAAAACGAATGAATCATGCAGTAAGATATAAAATTTCTATATGAAGGATGATTATCAATAAAGTGAAAAACTGGACATGATGTACTCATGTCCAGTTTTTTATTAATGAACGCCTTTCATCGCTTTCT
The DNA here is from genome assembly GCF_036884855.1 of Bacillus sp. MAG717A. Lineage (NCBI taxonomy): Bacteria > Bacillati > Bacillota > Bacilli > Caryophanales > Bacillaceae > Bacillus > Bacillus sp. MAG717A. Next base: position 1,006,419 of record NZ_CP145733.1, on the reverse strand, counting down.
TAATCACTGGTGTCAGTAATAGCATCACAACGCATAAAACGATGGCCAGCAATCCGATGATACCGAAATAGACGGTTTCTGGCACTTTATCAAACAGTTTGACTACTTGCGCATTGATCGCCTGTGCCATCGCATTTGAAAGGAACCAAAGGCTCATCGTTTGCGCTGAGAAGGCAGCAGGTGCGAGCTTTGTTGTCGCTGACAGTCCAACTGGTGATAGGCAGAGCTCTCCGATCACGACGAGGAAGAAGCTCAGAACGAGCCATAATGGGCTCACAAGTGTGTTCGGACCGGACATGTATGCAGGAATGATCATGATGATGAAGGATAACCCTGCAAACAGAAGGCCGAGTGAGAATTTAATCGGGGTAGACGGCTGTTTCTTCCCAAGTCTGACCCATAACCAAGCAAAGACTGGAGACAGCAGCACAATAAAGATTGGGTTCAATGATTGGAACCATGAAGACGCTAGTGTCATCCCAAGGAAATTCAAGTTTGTTCGTTGATCTGCATATGTCGCTAAAATGTTTGAGCCTTGTTCTTGAATCGCCCAGAACATCACGGCAGCAAGGAACAATGGAATATAAGCGAGAACCCTGGATTGCTCCACTGCACTCGTCTTTTTACTGAAATACATGACAATGAAATAAACAATCGGAATGAGTACACCAAGGGCACTGACAAACCAAGTGAATAGATTAATTGTGAGCGCGCCTGTTTGAATGCCAATGACAGCAAAAACTGCGAGCAAAATCACAACCAATGATCCGTAAATTTTGAAGTTCTTACGTTCGGCAGCTGATAATGGATTTGTCACATAAGTGCCGGCAAGACCAAGGTTCGGTTTTTTTGTGACTACAAATGTAATGAGTCCAACAAGCATCCCAACGGCAGCGAGTGAGAACCCGAGGTGGAAATTCACTTTTTGACCGAGTGTTCCGACAATTAATGGGGAGATAAAGCCACCCATGTTGATCCCCATGTAGAAAATACTAAATCCAGAGTCCCTACGTGGATCTGTTTTTGTATACAGGTCACCAACAATGTTTGAAACGTTTGGCTTAAGAAGACCTGTCCCAATAATAATCAGTCCCATACTAATAAAGAGCGCTGTTGCTCCGCTTGGCAAAGCCAAAATCACGTGGCCAAGCATAATGAAAACTCCGCCATAAAACACCGTACTGGACGAACCAAATACCCGGTCGGCGAGCCATCCGCCAATAACTCCTGACATATAGACAAGCGCACCGTAGACAGACATGATCGAATTGGCTGTCGTCTGGTCAAAGCCTAGACCGCCTTTTGTCACCTCTGTGTACATATAATAAATAAGCAGTGCGCGCATGCCATAATAGGAGAAACGCTCCCAAAATTCAGTGAAAAACAGTGTGTAAAGTCCTTTTGGATGTCCAAAAAACCCTTTTTGAGGAACACTTTTAACAATTTTATCATGGTCAATTGTAGACATGGCATAGATCCTTTCTTAAAAAAAGAGATATGAGAAAAATGATATTCTTGTATAGTTCTTGTGTCAATATAAAACTATTCTAAAACAGGAAAATGTTAGTTCAATAGGCTTAAAGACTCAAAAAGATGGAAAATTCATTGAAGTGAAAATTATCGGAAAGTTATTCCGGAAGAATTTATTTAAAATTTGAAGTAATGTACAAGCAAACCTTTAACACATGCATAGGATGACGAGAGAACATGTGTGAAAAGGAGTGATTTAGGTTGGGGGAATTGAATGAAGCTGATCTAAAAAAACCTGTTGTCAATGTACTAGATTTTGGCGTGATTGCTGACGGGAAAACGGATTGCACAGCCAAGCTCAATGAATGTTTAGAATGGACAAAAGCACAAGGGTATTCCCATGTCTGGCTGCCGAGCGGCACATATTTAATAGATGCGGTGTATAGAGGTGATTCATTTTTTCCTTTCCGAGGTGCAGGTATACGGGTGCCAAGTCATATATGCATTGAGATGGCGTCAGACGCTGTGATAAAGGTAAAACCAAATGATTCATGGGGGTATGCAGCCTTTTATATAGGAAAGGTTCAGAATGTGACCATCCGAGGCGGACGTATTGAAGGGGATCGTCATGAGCATGTATACAAGCCGCTCCCCTCTGAACGAAAAACCCATGAATGGGGCTTTGGGGTGTGCATTGAAGGTGCCTCCCATGTCGAGGTGAATCATGTCCACATAAAAAATTGTACGGGAGACGGCATTATTGTCAGTCCCCATGGTTTACTGACAGAGGGTGAACCATACTCGCCTGCTGCATCTATTGATATTTCTGGCTGCACCATCACAGATTCGAGACGCAACAATATTTCGATTACAGGCTGTGATGGGGTCATTGTGGAGGACTGTCTCTTGGAAAGAGCAGGAGTAAATGGGGTCGAGCCAAGAATGGGCATTGATATTGAAGGCTATGGAGAAAATGCCGTTAATATGGAAGAACCGCTGAATATTCAGATTCGAAACAACATCGTCAGAGGAGGTGCTGCGAGCTCCATCTATAACTTTAACGGTTATGGTGTGATCATTGAAGGCAATCATACAGATAGCAGTATCTCCTACGGCTTCTCCACCGAAACGATCATTGCCAACAATTTGATTCGTGCAGTAGGAGGAGGTGTTACAAAAGCAGGGATTACGAGCTTAGGTGTCTCACTTGGTCAAACGGAAAACAATGTGATTATTATTGGCAATATGATTGAGGGGTTTGAAAAAGGGATTGACGTGAGGGGAGACAGCGTACACATTACGGGTAATAAAATTAGTCTTTTTGAAGATGCGGCTGTGTCCGTTTATATGGCGAATCGTATTCTAATAGAAGGAAACCATATTGAATCAGGAACGAATACCGGAAAAAGGAGCGCCTCGCTGCGTATCTATCAATCGGATAGTGTCGTCTTTTCAAACAATACGGTCTATTCTGTTATCGATGCGGCCGTGGTGAGAGGAACGAATATCCTCATCCAGCACAATCAATTCAAAGAATTCAGCAGAGGAATCTGGGTGCAGGAAGGGGAAGCGGGGATCAACGGCAACCACTTTATTCAAGAAGGACACCCGGAGCTAGATTCTTCCTATACGATCAGTGTCACCGGAAATGCAAAGGCTTTCATCTGGCAGAATCGCTTTAAAAACTATCAAAACTACGCTGTATACAGCAGCACGACAGGGGCATTAGAAATTAAAGACAATTCCTTTGAAGAAACATCCTTATATGTGGTGATGTATATTAAAAATGGTTCACCACAAATTGGAGATAACCGCTTCTATTTGAATCGATCGATCGGACAGCCGACAGCGATCTTTATTGACCAGGCTTCGTCAGCTCGTGTGCTACGCAATAACATCATCAATCTATCTCCTCAAAAAGCGATTGCCGTCCGCACCGCAAATTCCACTCATTCTGTCATCGCTCACAACATGCTGGAACGCAGTCAATTGTTGACACATACCACAGACCGGCTCATCGGAAATATTGAGATTGATACACCGTCATGAGCGTTTGAAATCCCTTATTTTGGAGGTTCAGAAGGCGGTTGACAATCCTGTAAAAAGGGCATATAGTAATAATTATTTTTCATTTTTCGCAACATTTGCCCTTTTTTTATTAATAAAACCGATTAATTCAATCAGAAAAATGTATCTTCTAAGGACTTCAGTTTGATACATGTAGGATATAGAAAGGATGAAGAACAAGTGTCACAGCCGAAAAGGGAGCTCAAGCTAGGCGTATTCATCGCAGGAACTGGACATCACGTTGCCTCTTGGAGACATCCGAATGCAGTACCAGACGCAGCCATGAACCTAGATTATTTTAAACAATTAGCGAAAAAGGCAGAGGAAGGAAAGCTGGATTTGCTCTTTTTAGCTGACAGTTTATCCATTAATCAAACCTCTCATCCGAACGTATTAACGAGATTTGAACCGCTTACGCTGCTTTCATCGATTGCTGAGTCTACTTCAACCATTGGTTTAGCAGCAACAGCATCCACTACATACAGTGAGCCTTTCCATATTGCAAGACAGTTTGCCTCCCTTGATCATTTATCAGGCGGAAGAGCGGCATGGAATGTGGTCACATCTTCTATTGAAGAAACAGCGAAAAATTTTAGCGGAGAAGAGCATTTAGCACACCATAAACGTTATGAGCGGGCAGAGGAGTTCGTCGAAGTCGTCAAAGGTCTCTGGGATTCTTGGGAGGAAGACGCCCTTGTCAGAAACAAGGAAACAGGAGAATTCTTCGAATCTAGTAAGCTTCATGAGCTCCAGCATAAAGGTGAGTTCTTCTCAGTCAGGGGGCCTCTCAACGTATCACGCACGCCGCAAGGGCAGCCCGTGATCATTCAAGCAGGATCTTCCGAAGATGGTCAAAAGCTTGCAGCAAAAACAGCAGAGCTCATTTTCACTGCACAAAACGATCTCGAAAAAGCGAAGGAATTTTATCAAAGCTTGAAGGGGAAAGTAGAGGCTGCTGGCCGTGCTAGAGAGGACGTCAGCATCATGCCGGGTATCTTCCCGATCATTGCTGAGACAGAGGAAGAAGCCCGAGCGAAATATGAAGAATTACAGGAGCTGATTGTTCCTGAGATTGGACTGAGCATTCTGCAAAATTACTTAGGCGGGATTGATCTGTCTCAGTATCCGTTAGACGGACCGCTTCCAGAGATTGACCCGAGCACGTCAAATGCGGTAAAAAGCCGTTTTGATCTCGTGATGAATATGGCGAGAAAGGATAACCTGACCATTCGCCAGCTCTATCAATCAGTTGCCGGCTCACGCGGTCATAATATTTTCATTGGAACGCCGGAGCAGCTGGCAGATGTCATGGAAACATGGCTGGTTGAAGAAGCAGCAGACGGCTTTAATGTGATGCCGCCGCTCTTGCCAGAAGGGCTGGATGTGTTTGTAGACCGCGTCGTCCCAATCCTTCAGGAACGAGGCTTATTCAAAACCGATTACACAGGACAAACCTTACGAGAAAATCTCGGACTAACAGAGCCAAAAAATCGCTACACGACATAAGGTGAGGTGACTAACGTTGGGATACACGTTTCGTCTGGCAACAGAGGCAGATATAGAGGCGCTGCTTGAACTAACAACAAGAGCCTATGAGCCAATTCGTGAGCTCGGCATTCAGTTCCAAGCAGCACATGCCGATTTCGCTCTCGTTCAGAATAATGTACAAAAGAATCTTTGCTATGTGATGGAAGAGAACGGAGAGCTTCTATCCACCTTATCACTCCGTATGCCTTGGGGAGAGCAGCCAGGACCGTTCGGCGTCCCTCACATCTGGTGGTTTGCCTCAGAACCAGCCGCCAAAAAAGGGACAGGCTCTGCCTTGCTGGAATGGGTTGAAACCGAAGTGCTAAGGGATACACTAAAGGTACCGTACGTGTCACTCGGTACAGCTGATAAGCACCCGTGGCTCGTAGAAATGTATGAGCGCAAAGGCTATGTCAGAGCAGGAGAAAAGGATTTAGGCAAAGGTCATATCACGGTTTATTTAAAAAAACAATTAAGATCAGATATCACACAACCATAAGACGAAAGAAGGGTTTCGAACATGAAACACAAAAAGTGGCTAGTCGTTCTTTTTGCAGCAATGCTGGCAGTTTTAGCAGCTTGCGGCGGTAACAATCAAAGTGAAGGCAAAGACGAAAAAGTATTAAAAGTAGGCGCTACTGGACAAAGCTATCCATTTGCTTATAAAGACAATGGCAAGCTTGTCGGATTCGATGTTGAAGTAACAGAAGCCATTGCGAAAAAGCTTGGCTACAAACTAGACTGGCAGCTGAGTGAATTCAGCGGACTAATGGGACAGCTGACATCTGGTAAGCTCGATACGGTGTCAAACCAAGTTGCCATTACAGACGAGCGTAAACAAACATTTAACTTTACTGATACGTACGCATACGCAGGAACACAAATCATCGTGAAAAAAGACAACAACGACATCAAAGGTCTTGATGATTTAAAAGGAAAAACAGTGGCGGCGGTTCTTGGCTCTAACCATGCTAAAAACTTAGAGAGCAAAGACCCAGATAAGAAAATCAAGATTAAAACATATGAAACGCAAGACGGCGTATTAAATGAAGTGGCAAATGGCCGCGTAGATGCTTATGTCAATGGACGCAGTGTATTACTTGCTCAAATTAAAAAAACAGGTCTGCCTCTGAAAATCGTAGGCAACCCAATTGTGTATGAAGAAGTAGGCTACCCATTTGCGAAAGATAAAAAGCATGACAAACTAAGAGAAGAATTTAACAAAGCCATCAAAGAATTAAGAGAAGACGGGACACTTAAGAAATTGTCTGAGAAATATTTCAAAGACGATGTCACAGTGCCAATTAAAAAATAACAGCAGCGGCGGTGAAGAGCAGACATGAACAAAATTGATTGGCAGTATATGGTGACGGTTTTTCCGACACTGCTTCAATACTTGCCGATAACGATCTTCATGGCGATTGTCTCCATGGTATTTGCCATTATCATTGGTGTGGTATTCGCTCTTATTACGAAAAACCGGATACCTGTTTTATACCAATTTGCCAAGCTGTATATTTCTTTCTTCAGAGCGGTTCCAACCTTGGTTCAGCTCTTTCTCATTTATTTTGGTCTCCCGCAGCTATTCCCTGCGATGACCTCAATGGATGCTTTAACAGCGGTCATTATCGGATTAAGTATTAAAAACTCAGCATACTTAGCAGAAATTTTCAGAGCGGCTCTGAACTCAGTGGATGAAGGGCAGCTTGAGGCATGCTTATCTGTCGGCATGACAAGATGGCAGTCTTACGTCAGAATTATTTTCCCGCAGGCCATCAGAAATGCGATTCCAGCGACGGGGAATACCTTTATTGGTCTTTTAAAAGAAACATCTCTTGCCTTTACGATTGGCGTGGCAGAAATGTTTGCACAAGGGAAGATGATTGCATCGGCGAACTATAAATACTTTGAAACCTATTTAGCCGTAGGGATTGTGTATTGGGTGCTGACGATTATTTATAGCTTCCTGCAAGACCTGTTTGAACGAAAAATCAGCAAACCTTACCGGAATTAAGGAGGTGTGGACATGATCAAGCTCACCAATTTGAAGAAATCATTCGGCGACCTTGTCGTCTTAGACGGAATCAATCTCGACGTGCAAAAAGGGCAGGTTGTGGCCATTATCGGACCTTCTGGCTCCGGTAAATCCACCTTGCTGCGCTGCTTAAATTTATTAGAAACACCAGATGAAGGCACGATTGAAATTGGCGATGCGAAGCTCGATGCGTCTAAATATTCACGTAAAGAAGCCCATCACCTGCGTCAACAAACGGCTATGGTGTTTCAAAACTATAATTTATTTAAAAACAAGACAGCACTGCAAAACATTACAGAATCATTGCTTGTGACGAAAAAAATGACAAAGCAGCAGGCGAATGAAATCGGTATGAAACTGCTGAAGCAGGTAGGGCTAGAGCAAAAGGCTGACAGCTATCCAGTCACATTATCTGGCGGGCAGCAGCAGCGGATTGGGATTGCCCGCGCGTTAGCGGTTGATCCACATGCGATTTTGCTGGATGAACCAACGTCAGCGCTTGATCCAGAGCTTGTCTCAGGTGTGCTTCAAGTCATTAAATCCATTGCGATTCAAGAAACAACGATGATCATCGTTACACATGAAATGGCGTTTGCAAGAGAAGTGGCAGACCATGTGATTTTCATGGCAGATGGTCATATTATTGAGCAGGGGACGCCAACTGAGTTATTTGATGAAACGAAGAATGAACGGACGAAACGATTTATCCAAAAAGAAGCAGCGGCTGAAGAAGCATAAGCTGCTTTTTATTCTTTAGAGGGGTGATTGATAGTGAAATCAATAGGAAATGAAGCTTTAAACAAACGTTTAATCAACATTCGCCGAGCGCTTCATGAGCATCCAGAGCTGGCGTTTGAAGAATATGAAACGACAAAGAAACTGCGCCGCTGGTTAGAAGAGGAAGGGATCACTGTACTTGATTTCCCAGCCCTGCAAACAGGCGTTGTCTGTGAAATCAAAGGAGAACAAGAAGGACCGGCGATTGCTCTGAGAGCCGATATTGACGCACTTCCGATTGAAGAAGCATCTGGCGAACCATTTTCTTCAAAGGTACCGGGCAAAATGCATGCATGCGGTCATGATTTCCATACAGCTTCTATTTTTGGAGCGGCACTTTTATTAAAGGAGCGGAAACACGAAATCAAAGGAACGGTCCGTATTTTGTTCCAGCCGGCTGAGGAAGTTGCTCAAGGAGCGAAGCACGTCATAGAAGCAGGCGTTTTAGATGGAGTCGATGCGATTTTTGGTATGCACAACAAACCTGACCTGCCAGTTGGCACGATTGGCATTAGAGAAAAAGCATTGATGGCGAGTGTGGATCGGTTTGAAATCGATATTAAAGGAACGGGAGGTCATGCCGGAATTCCAAATCACACAGTGGACCCCATTGCCATCAGCGGGCAGATCACAAGTGCCCTTCAGCAAATCGTCAGCCGCCGCATCAGCTCCTTGCATCATGCGGTAGTCAGCATCACACGCATTCAGGGCGGTACATCATGGAATGTCATACCCGACCGTGTCGAGATGGAAGGAACGGTGCGGACGTTTGAGCCTGAAGTAAGAGCGATGATTCCAGAGCTTATGAAACAAATCGTTAGCGGGATTGCAGAGGGATTTGGAGCAGAGGCTGAAGTGAGATGGCATCCGTATTTGCCTTCTGTCATGAATGATGAGCGTCTGACAAAGATAGTAGAAGAAACGGCTGGCTCGCTTAACTTACATGTCGTGCAGGCAGAGCAGTCACCGGGCGGAGAAGATTTTGCCCTTTATCAAGAACGCATTCCAGGCTTTTTTGTATGGATGGGGACCAGTGGTACGAAGGAGTGGCATCACCCTGCGTTTACTTTAAATGAAGACGCACTTCCGGTTGCTGCTGCCTTCTTTGCTGAGCTTGCGGTTCGGGCGTTGGAGTCAAGATCATGGAACTAACGAAACAGCTCGCAGAGGCAGTGCTATCTGCTGATCCGCTGCAAGATCAACGAGCCGTTCAAATGGCTCGAAACGGTCTATTAGACGCTGCGGCGGCAGCGCTTGCTGCAAAAGAGGATGAAGGGATTCAGAAGCTGATGGCGCTTGTTGAAAAGGAAGGCGGAGCCGCTCAGATTCCTGTCATGGGAAAAGGGAGGGAGGTGAGCCGCCAATCCGCAGCAATGCTGAACGGCTACCTCATCCATGCCCTTGATTATGATGATGTGCACTCAGATGTGAGAGGACATCCAAGTGCGGTCATCATTCCGGCGCTGCTATCACAGCTGACAGACGGCAAAGGGTATGGCGAGCGGTTTTTAGCAGCCTACATTACAGGCGTTGAAGTGATGGCAAGACTTGGCGAATCCATCGGCAAAGCACATTATGAGCGGGGGTGGCATAATACGGGAACACTCGGTGCCATTGCGGCAGTGTGTGCGATTGGCTATTTGAAGCAGGTCACACGAGAAGAACTGATGAAAGCAATCGGCTTTGCCGGAGCGCAATCAGCCGGAATGCGAAAGCAATTTGGCTCTGATATGAAACCATTACAAGCCGGCTTAGCTGCTAAAACAGCCGTTTGGTCTATGGATTTAGCTTGTTCAGGTTTTGGCGGGAATGACTCGGTTCTTGATGGCGCACTTGGTTTCTTTTCACTCTATGGAGATCAGGAGCGTGCGGAAAGCCGTTTGCTAGAAGGCTATGGTTCTACATGGCGTATCGTTTCACCTGGGCTGTGGTTCAAAGTATATCCATTCTGCTCAGCAGCCCACCATGCGGCAGATGCGATCCAATCTTTAATGAAAGAGCGGTCTTTCTTGCCGGAGCAGGTAAAACAGGTCGATGTCATATTCCCGCCAGGCGGAGATGCAGCGCTTATTGAGCGGACACCTTTAACCGGGGAAGAAGGACGATTCAGTGTCGAATACGTCATCGCACTTTCAGTGTTTGGACAGACGCTTACGCTGGATGCCTTTACGAAAAAAAGCATTCCATCAGACATGCGGATATGGATGAAGCGGGTGAGCAGAGGATATGATCAAACGATAGAGCCCCATCCCGATGCTGTTCCAAAAGGACGCTTTACGATTGTGAAGCTCACCTTATCTGACGGCACCACCATCAGCAAACGAGTTGATGTACCTCAGGGAGCACCAGGCTGTGCGTTATCGAAAGAAGATATCATACAAAAGTTAAGCAGCGTCACAAGCGCATCACAAGCACAGCAGATTTTACAGGCGGTTGAAGAGGGAAACGACGCTGCGTATTTGAAGTTGCTTGCATGATAAAAAAGCTCATCGATAGAGATGAGCTTTCAGCGTGTAGACAAACCCTCGCATTCGGTGTCAGTTCTGCGCTCCGGTGCTCACGAATGTCAAATTCGCTCCGCTCCGGTACTCGCCCTTCCTAGAATGCAAAGGTTTTCTATCACGCTGAAAGGAAGACAAAGGGCTAAAATAAAGATCATTTTAGCCCTTTGTCAACAATCTGAAAGCTCATCAATAGAGATGAGCTTTTTAAATAGATCTATCATAAACTGTCAGGAAGTTCTTTATATAAATATATGAGACTTCCTCATGAGTTAAAGAACCATAAATGACACTGTCCTCATCTTGATATGTTGTAAAGTAATGTTGAATCATAACTCAACTAACATCTTGACCATCTTCTGCAATTCCATCATAAAAAAACTCAGGTGATTCACCGCAGTATTAGTTCTTTCAAAAAGTATGAATAAAAGATGACCAAACGATGATAAGTTCATGAAAACAGAGGAATCCAATTGAGATTTGAGAGGGAAGATGTAAAATAAAGCTACATAAAGAAAAACAATGGCAGCAGCGGAGGCTGATGATGAAAATATTAATGATTGAAGATAATCAGAGTGTTTGTACAATGACGGATATGTTTTTTCAACGAGAGGGATTTCAAGCTGAATTCGTTCATGATGGATTAGAAGGACTGAATCGCTTTCAGCAAGAGGAGGATTGGGATCTGCTCATCTTAGATGTCATGCTTCCTTCAATGGATGGTCTGACCATTTGTCAAAAGGTGCGCCAGATCAGTGATGTTCCGATTATCATGCTGACAGCAAAGGAAACCGAATCTGATCAGGTGCTTGGTTTTGATCTTGGGGCAGATGATTATGTGACCAAGCCCTTTAGCCCACTAACCTTGATGGCAAGAATTAGAGCGGTGAAACGACGCTTTGCTCATACAACGACTCAAGAAAAGGTGAAAGAGGGTGAACGGCTGGAGACAGCACATTTTCAGTTGGATAAGAAAACAAGGGAAGTTTTCCTGGATGGAGAGCGAATAGAGAACCTCACACCGAAGGAATACGATCTGCTGTGCTTTTTTATTCAGCATCCTCGGCAAGTATTTTCACGAGAACAATTGCTTGAGCATATTTGGGGATACCAATTTTATGGAGATGAACGAACGGTAGATGTTCATATTAAACGGCTGCGTCAAAAAATTGGGGACGGGCCTAAGCCCTTTTTGTATACAGTATGGGGCGTAGGGTATAAGTTCGATGAAGATTAAATATTTTTATCAGCTGCTGATCAGCCACCTTGGGTTATTGCTCATCGCCATTGTCATTATCAGCACCCTTTTATCTCATTTTGTAAAAGATATTGCCTATCAAAACAGAGTGAATGAAATGAGCTCCTATGGGAATGAAATCTTGCAAGATTATAAACGACTCCCTAAAAGCGAGATGACCTTTCGTCTGCGTCCATTTGAAGATATTCTTTCGACGAGGCAAATTCGTTTTTTCGTGTTTGATGAAAAAGGAGATATTCTCTCTCAGCAGCAAGAGATGCCGCCGCATGAAGTATTATTGACAAAGGATTTATGGGCAAAACTCTCAAAAGGAGAGCAAATCATTGTCAAGCGAAGTGATTCACGCCGTCTTGATCAAGAGGCATCACTTGTGGCACTCCCTGTCATGGAGGATGGTAAGCTAAAGGGCGGAGTCGTCCTTATTGCCCCGATTCAAGGCGCTGAACAGCTCATCGCCCAAATGAATCGTTATCTGTATATCATCGTATTTGTGGCACTGACGATCACCTTTATTCTCAGCCTGTTCTTGTCTAAATTTCATGTGAACCGCATCAAAAAGTTGAGAGAGGCGACTGAAAAGATTGCGCAAGGTGATTACAACATCAAGCTTGAAAACAAACACCTTGATGAAATTGGCACACTTGGTGAGGATTTTAATATGATGGCCAAGCGTCTTCAGCAATCAAGAGAGGAAATTGACCGGCTCGAAAAGCGCAGACGCCAATTCATCGCAGATGTGTCTCACGAATTGAAAACACCGCTGACCACCATTCGAGGACTGGTGGAATGGCTGAACACCGCGGATGTGTCAGCAGAAGAGAAAGAGAAATGCTATGCCTTAATCACTGACGAGACAAAACGTATGCTGCGCCTCGTCAATGAAAATATGGATTATGAGAAAATTAGATCGAATCAAATTACCCTTCAGAAATTTCACTATCCACTCATTGACACATTTGAAGTGATGAAAGAGCAGCTGAGCCGAATCGCCGAAGAGAAAAACAATCAGTTGATCGTGGACGTTGATCCCAAGCTAAAGGTTTATGCAGATTATGACAGGCTCATTCAAATGCTTGTCAATATCACAAAGAACGCGATTCAATTCACAGAAGGCGGCCGTATTTACTTAAGAGGAAAACAAGAAAATCAAGAGACGATCATTGAAGTGGAAGACACAGGCATTGGCATTGCGCCAGACGAAGTCAAACACATATGGGAACGTTTTTATAAAGCAGATATCTCAAGAACGAATACACCGTATGGAGAATACGGATTGGGCTTGTCCATCGTGAAGCAGCTTGTGGACCTGCATGAAGGGCATATTGATATGAAAAGTGAAAAAAACAATGGAACAACATTTACCATTCGACTGCCGTTTCCAGAACAAAAGGGCTAAAATGAAGTTCATTTTAGCCCTTTTTGGTGAATCACCACTTATTCATTTTTTGTAAACGTCAATCCAATATGAGCAAGTGCCTGCGGTAAATCTTTCCGGATGGTGATGTCTTTAAACGATATATTAGATTGAATCGCACTTAAAGCAAGGTCTTGTTTAATGCCTGTTAAAACTGCCGAAATTCCTAAAAGTCTCAGCGTTTGTGCGTAGCTGACCAAATATTGAATGCTCTGTTCATTCAGGCTTTTTGTTCCCGATACATCAATAACCAAATGAGAGAGCGACAGCCTGTAGCTTTCCTGTAAAATGGTTTCCAAAATATGCTGAGCACGTGTCTCTTCGATATCACCAAGCAGAGGAAGCACAGCTACCCCGTCAACAACTGGTACGATCGGTACAGACAATTGCTGAATCTGCCTGTTGGCACGGTCTAGCTCGAGAACGTAGCTTAATAAAGAAGCCATCGTTTCAAACATATATACATGCTCTTCTGTGAACTGCTTTGGCCTCAAATCAAGTCCGCAAATCGTTCCGTAGTTCGTCCCATCTGTGAAATCAATGGGAACTCCAATGAACGAGCCGCCTTGGAGATTTTTCGTGACCTCTAAGTATTTAAAACGGTCATCTTTCGAAATGTCAGGGATCACAAGTGTATTCCGATGATCGACCGCAAGCTTGCAAAATGTCTTTTCGTAAGGAAGTTCTTCTCCTTCTTCAAGAAGCTGCTCGTCATGATTTAGCACCTTTACAATTTGATTGGTGTTTTGATCATTTTTAGCAATAAACAGTGTATTCACATCAATGAATTGACTCATCATGTTTAAAATACTAGTAGAAGCATCATGAAAATTGCGAAACTGTTTTAATAGTTGTTGACGAGGCATTGTTTTAGGACTCCTTGTAGCTCCGAGCATAGGCCGGAACGGTTAGTTGATTTGTCTCTATCATACAAAATCAAACGAGAAATAGATACACTTTAATGCGCAAAGAACTCGAATCGGCGAGAGGAAAAAAGACTGCCGGATCTTAAGATCTGGCAGCCTGCTGATTAAAGGGAGACAGGAACAGTAGACATAGAGAAAAATTCCTCATATAAGGCTCGCACAGCTTCTTTTTCTTGAGCCGCTTTGACGCCAAACATCATGCTGACCTCTGAAGAACCTTGATTGATCATTTCGATATTGACCTTCGCTTTTGACAGCGCCTTTGCCGCTCTTGCTGTTGTGCCAACATTATGACGCATCGCTTCTCCTACGACCATAATAAGCGAGAGATTCCGCTCTAAAACGACCTCATCTGCATCAAGCACGAGCTTCAATCGGTCTAGCAGCTCCTCTTCAATATGCTGCTCCTCTAGCTGATCCTGCCGTAAAATAATGGTCATATCGTCAATGCCAGAAGGAACATGCTCATACGTAAGCCCATATTCCTCTAATGTTTGCAGCACCTTACGTCCAAAACCGACCTCTCTGTTCATTAAATATTTGCTAATGTAAATACTGCAAAATCCATTGTCTGAGGCGATTCCAACAACCGGTCCATTTGTATGATCCCGCTGATTCACGATTTTTGTACCCTTTGCCGACGGGTTATTGGTGTTTTTAATCTGAACTGGAATGCCTGCACGGAAGGCTGGAATGAGGGCTTCATCATGGAACACAGAAAAACCAGCATAAGACAGCTCGCGCATTTCCCGGTATGTCAGCTCTGTAATCTCTTTCGGTTCATGAACGATCGTTGGATTGACAGCATAGACAGCATCCACATCTGTAAAGTTTTCATACACATCTGCCTTTAGACCGTTCGCCAAAATGGAACCGGTAATATCGGAGCCGCTTCGCGAAAAGGTAACGATGTCTCCCGCTAGACTAAAGCCAAAAAAGCCAGGGAATATAATAATGCCAGAGCGCTCTCTTAATTTGTACAAATGATCATATGACTCCGGCAGGACTTGCGCTTGGCCAGGCTCATCGCTCACAAACAAACCAGCTTCCTTTGGATTCACATAATGAGCTTCAACACCCTGGTGGCGGAAATATGCAGCAATGAGCTTGGCGTTATTGTCTTCACCGCTTGCTTTAATGGCATCAAGATAGCACTCAGGGCGGGATGAATCAGCCTGTAATAATGTGTCTAGATCTTCCCTGATGGTATCGATAATGTCTTGACCTAATCCGAGTTCATCCGCTATTGAGGCATACCTCTCGATGACGGCTTCCTTTAAATCATGTGCTTCACCTAAACGTAAATATTGTTCACCGCAGCTAATTAATAGATCGGTGACCTTCGTATCCGTTGAATGCCGTTTTCCTGGTGCGGAAACAACGACTGCTTTTCGAGCTGGATCTGCTGTTACAATGTCAAATACCTTTTGCAGCTGCTTGCCAGATGCAAGTGAACTGCCACCAAATTTAACGACCTTCAATGCATACATCTCCTATAGTAAAAATTTTCTCACAAATTCAATAGTTCCTATTATCAACTCTTTTCCTTAAATTATCAAGGTTTTTCTTTTCTAGAAATACAAATGTATTTACAGAGAGGACGGTGCTGTATGATGATATAAAAAAAGAGCCGGCCATATGCCGAGCTCTTTTTCTTATGAAGAAGAGGAGGAGGAAGATATCTCCTGCTTCATCACTTTGTTATCACGTTTTGCCTTTAGAAAAAAGGAGAGAATGAGTCCAATGACCGCAATCAGACCAGAAATGAAAAATGACGTATTCATTCCATGAACGGCTGATTTTAATGGATTGGCCAATTCTGCATTTGCAGCAGAGCTGCTCATGATGGAAACAAGCACAGCCGTTCCAATGGAACCGCCTATTTGTCTCATCGTGTTATTCATCGCTGTCCCATGCGGGATCAAATGAGGCGGTAATGCGTTAATACCTGCCGTTGTCAGCGGCATCATGATCATCCCAACCCCGATTAAGCGAAGCGTATAGGCGACCGTAATGAGAGCGATCGATGAATCAAGGGTGAGCAGCATAAATGGCAGGGTGGTAACGGTGAGGATTGTAAATCCGCCTAATGCGAGCCCTCTTCCGCCGACTTTATCAAAAATCCGTCCGATAATTGGTGACAGGAGTCCCATAAAGAGAGCACCTGGCAATAAGATTAGCCCTGTATCAAGTGCAGACAGCCCTCTGACATTCTGCGTATAAAGCGGCAGAATTGTCTCTGTACCAATCAATAAAGCAAAGACAAGCATTCCAAGGAAGGTTGTTAAGCTAAAGATCGCAAATTTAAATACACCAAACTCAAGCATCGGTCTTGTTAAGTTCGACTGGCGCAGGATAAAGAAGAACAAGCTCACGGCGCCGACAATAAGTGAAATGAGGACAGTCGCACTCGTCCATCCATACGTGCCGACACTAGAAAATCCGTAAAGCAGCCCGCCGAAACCGAAGGACGACAAGATGACAGATAACACATCAATACGTGTCTCTCTTTGCTGCGTCACATTTTTCATTAAGAAGAAAGCAAGAATAAGGTCGATGATTCCGATTGGCAGTACAATATAGAACAGGGCCTTCCAGCTGAAGGAATCAACAATCCAGCCGCCTAGTGTTGGTCCAAGCGCTGGTGCGAACGAAATGACAAGTCCGACCATGCCCATCGCCTGCCCGCGTTTTTCTTTTGGGAAAATGGTTAAAAAGATCGTTTGCATCAGCGGCATTAAAATCCCTGCACCGGCTGCCTGTACGATACGCGCTGCAAGTAACACCGGGAAATTCGTCGCAAATGAAGCAAGAATTGTACCGGCTGTAAAGATGCTAAGTGCCGTTAAAACTAAAGAACGGCTCGAAAATTTCTCAATTAAGAAAGCCGTAATCGGGATGAGAATCCCGTTTGTCAGCATAAAGGCTGTTGTAAGCCACTGTCCTTTGCTGACCTCAATATTGAAGTCCTCCATGATATGTGGGATCGCTGGAATAAGAAGCGTTTGGTTTAATATCGCGACGAATGCCCCAACGAGAAAAATCCCAACAATCACAGATCGATTGTAAGATGTTGTTGATTGGTTCATGTTATCCCTTCTTTATCTATAAAATGATGCTTTTCAGCTGTGACACGTTTTGTGATAAAACGCTGTTTTTACCTAAATAATCGAGCAGTGAGCTGATTAAAAAGGTTCTCGGTTGGTCCTTTGATAATTCCTGATTGAGCAGCTCATACGCAGAGAGGAGATCATTTTTTTCTTCTCCGTTTGGCCATGAGTGAAGCTCTTGTTTGATTTTTGTTAAGTACGAATTGACAAGTTTTTCTTCGTCATATTCGTCCTGTGAGGAAAGCAAATAAGAGTTCATCAGCTCGTCTGTTAACACAGGTTCAATGGAACAAGGCTTTTTCGATACACGATCCATTACACCGATGATCATTTCGGCAGCAATTTCTAATTGGATGTTTTTTTGCTCAATCGCCAGCATTAAGATGAACTCTCTCATTAATCCATTGAGAACAATCACGAGATCCCAAACATAAGGAGCGACAGATTCACCATATGTGCTCAAAATAATGTCTCTGTGCCGCTGCATGATAATGGAGCGTGTCTCGCGTAAGTGTTTAATGACAATAGGCGAATGCTGAGAAAAAGCTTCAAAGGACAGCATGTTTAAAAATTTATGATTCTCTTTAAACTCTTCAAGCTCAAGCTTGATCTTCTTTGTGAATTTTTCCTTTTTGGACAGCGTCGTTTCTGAATGAATGATGCGGGAAATCTCTCTCATTTTGCGCTGATTGTATTTAATCAGTTCTAATAGAAGAGCTTCCTTTGAATCAAACAGTTTATAAATAGACGCTTTGGATATTTTACAGGCATCGGCAATTGACTGCATAGAGACACTCATATAGCCTTTTTGAGAAAACAATTTCTTCGAAACCCGCAAAATCTCTTCTTGCTTTTCGTTCATCTTCTTAATTCCTTTCCGAATCGGTAAAACCATATGGTCACAATGGAAACCGAGTGGTCACTTTTGCTATGATAACAAAACCAATGCCTTAAGACAAGAAAATGAACTTAAAAAAATACCCGTCTGTATGACAGGTATTTTATCCTTCCGCATGTGCGGCATATATTTTTGTTTTGCCGTGAAGTTCAACGACCAAAAGGTCTTCTCTCTCCTTCACAGAGTAAATAGCGGTCCCTTTTTGCAGCTTAGAAGCTGTACCATGTTCAAAATTTTTGGCGACTGTTTTCTGAATGACACCTACTTGCTGATGTTTTGTGACGTGTAAGGATGTCGTCCAATCTACATTTGTTTCATACACGGTTCCTTCCCATTGAAATAAATCTGCCTGCTGATCCATAGCTAATAACTCTTCCGCACTAGGTGGCTTTGACTGGTAATGATATTGGACTGACTGGCAGGCGCATAAGGAAAACGTGAGCAGCAAGAGCAATAAACTAAACCATATGTTACGTATCAAAATAGGTTCCTTCCCTTCAATACAGCGTTTCTTAAGTAATGGACGTGAATGAAGTTAAATCGTTACATGCCTAGTCAGTTCATGAGTTTTAGGTGAATGAGATTGTATGTTGGCAGAAAATACGATACATTTATCGTATGACAAATCCAAACCATCCAAACAAAGAAGATATGAGACTGATTTCTGTGCTGCACGCATTGGCTGATCCAATCCGGTTAGAAATTGTCCGCTGCTTGGCAGAAGCGGGGGAGAGGACATGCGGCACGTATGAAATGAATATTGCCAAATCCACGCTTTCCCATCACTTCAAAGTGCTGAGGGAGGCAGGCGTCGTGAAAGTGAGAATTGACGGGAAGCACCGTTACTATTCTTTAAGAAAAGAAGACATCGAGACCGCTTTTCCTGGACTCATGTCATCGATTCTAGCTGTAGATAAAAAGCGGTGGTAAGCCAGCTGTCTATGAAGAACAGCTGGCTGTTTTATTTCCCAAAAATGGCGTCATACAGCCGTTTCACTGCCGGCTGAATATCCTCTCGCCTCATATGCGAGAAGCCGAGGACGAGCGGAACAAAGCCTGGCTGATGCCCCGGCAATTGCTCATCAAGGGTAAAACGATCCATACCGTACATTTTCAGCTTCCTTTCTTTCGCTCGCTGTAAAATCTCATGCTGCGTCCGATTTGAGTGGAACTCTGCGATAAAATGAAGCCCGGCATTTTCTCCAATAATCCGTACATTGTCAGCAAAAACCATATTGAGTTCTTCAATGAGCTGCTTCCGTTTTTCCTCATATAAACCATTCATTCGTTTAATATGCCGTTGATACGCCCCATCTTTTATAAAATGAAGAAGGGTGTATTGTGTAAAAAGATTAGCAGTTTGAATGAAAAAATGCTGTTCTTCCTTATAGCGTCTCAATAAATGCTGAGGCAGCACCATATAGCTTAGCCGCAAGCCCGGCAGCAATGATTTTGAAAAGGTGCCCATATAAATGACTTTGTCATATCGATCGAGACTTTGCAGCGCTGGAATGCTGTCTGTGCCATATTTAAATTCACTGTCATAATCATCCTCAATGATGTAACGGTCTGGCTGATCAGCTGCCCAGTTTAACAGCTGAATGCGCCGGGAAATCGGCATAATCACCCCTGTTGGAAATTGATGTGAAGGGGTAATGATCAACACATTTGGCTGTTTCTTATGAATGTCGCTCATCCGCACACCTTTTTGATCAATACCAATCGTTTCAATTCGGTGATGATTGTTTTTCAGCATTTGATAGAGCCGGCGGTAGCCAGGGTTTTCTAACCCATATATTTGATCGGCCGGAAGAATGCTTGATAACGAATGGATCAGTGACTGTGTGCCTGCACTTAAAATGAGCTGTTCCGGATAGCATTTGACTCCTCTCGCAAGTCCGATCAGCCGGGCAATCGTTTCTCTGAGCTCATACACACCTTGTGGATGCGGAAGCTCACCGAAGGCATCTTGGTGGAGATGGATCGCCTTTTGTTCGCTTTTCAGCCAGCTTTTAAATGGAAAGTTCGCTGTATCGACGGAGATATGTGAAAAGGAATACCAGTCTTCTCGTGCAATCGGTTCTTCCTTTAAATCTACAGGAAGAGAAGAGGGTTTTAGCTGACCAGATTCATGAAACGTTTCTAGTGACTCCACGAAAAAACCTTTGCGCTCAACCGAGTATAAATACCCCTCGGCAAGCAGCTGCTGATAGGCGCCATTCACTGAATTAACGCTGACGTTTAATGTATCGGCTAACTCTCGTTTGGACGGTAATTGATCGTGTGGCTGTAGGTTGCGATTTAAGATTTCTTCTTTGATTTTCATATAAATTTGATGATAAATATATCCGTTTTGCCCTGTTTGATCTAGTTGAATTGTCAGCATCTCACCATTCCATCCTCTCTGGTACCATGAAAAAAATGATATTGGTACTTTCTATCATACCAAAAAATATTCAGAATAATAAAAAAGGATATAAAGGGGATGGATGACAATGAGTCAAACGACAACAAACCGTTTTTCAACTGAAGAATGGCAGGGGAAAAGAGATCAATACGTCGCAAGAGGCGTGAGTAATGGCAACCGTCATCTTGCAGCGAAGGGGAAAGGAGCCGAGCTGTTCGATATTGATGGGAAGCGATTTATCGATTTTGCAGGCGCCATTGGCACATTAAACGTAGGACATTCACATCCAAAGGTCGTGGAAGCGGTCAAAGCACAGGCGGAGAGCCTGATTCATCCAGGTTTTAACGTGATGATGTACGAATCGTATATCGAATTGGCAGAGAAGCTTTGCCGCCTCACACCAGGAGACCATGATAAGAAAGCCATTTTCCTTAATTCAGGTGCAGAAGCTGTTGAAAATGCCGTGAAAATTGCCCGTAAATATACGAAAAGACAGGCCGTTGTGTCGTTTACAAGAGGTTTTCACGGCAGAACGAATATGACAATGAGCATGACGAGCAAGGTCAAGCCATATAAATTTGGCTTCGGACCATTCGCATCTGAGGTGTACCAAGCACCGTACCCTTATTACTATCAAAAGCCTGAAGGATTAAGTGATGCCGCGTACGATGAGTACATCATTGATCAATTCAATCAATTCTTCGTCGCAGCCGTTGCACCAGAAACCGTTGCTTGTGTGGTCATGGAACCAGTCCAAGGGGAGGGCGGATTCATTGTGCCATCGAAGCGTTTCGTTCAGCATGTTGCATCATTCTGTCAGCAGCACGGGATTGTCTTTGTTGCAGATGAAATCCAAACCGGATTTGCGAGAACAGGGAAATACTTTGCGATTGAGCACTTTGATGTGGTGCCGGACTTAATTACTGTGTCAAAATCTCTTGCTGCGGGGTTGCCGCTTAGTGGTGTCGTTGGCAGAAAAGAAATGCTTGATGCGGCAGATCCAGGGGAGCTCGGGGGAACATATGCAGGAAGTCCGTTAGGTTGTGTAGCAGCAATGGCTGTTCTTGATATCATTGAAACAGAACAATTGAATCAACGATCTGAACACATTGGACAAGTCATTGAGGACAAAGCAAATGATTGGAGAACAAAGTATCCGTTCATTGGGGAAGTCCGCCGATTAGGGGCAATGGCGGCGATTGAAATTGTGGAAGATCAAACAACACGTACACCGGATAAGAAAACAGCCGCAGCGATTGCAGCATATGCAAATGAGCACGGGCTGCTTCTTTTAACGGCAGGGATTAATGGGAATATCATTCGCTTTTTAACACCACTTGTCATCACAGATGAGCTGCTTCACGAGGGACTAGGGATCATCGAGGAAGCCTTCAAAGCACGCTAAACAACAAAGGGGGATGGTTGTATGCAAAAACAACAAATGGCAAAAACGATGTCGCAGTCAGACGTGCTGTTTTTGTCCATTGGTGCAATGCTTGGCTGGGGCTGGGTTGTACTTTCGGGAGATTGGATTTTAACAGCTGGCTTTTTAGGCAGTGTGATTGCCTTTGTGATAGGAGGCATTCTCGTGATCTTTATTGGACTCACGTATGCCGAGCTTTCATCTGCGATTCCAGAGACAGGCGGAGGGCTCGTCTTTGTCCAACGGGCATTTGGGATGAAAGCAGCGTTCGTCTCAGCATGGGGCGTATTGTTTGGTTATGTGTCTGTGATTACGTTTGAAGCTGTCGCCTTGCCGACCGTCATTGATTATGTGATTCCAACACAGCATGCTGGCTTGCTATGGAATATTGGGGGATGGGACGTGTATTTCACGTGGGTATTGATTGGATCTGGCGGTGCATTGTTTTTAACAGCACTGAATTACATTGGGGCTAAGCCTGCCGCCATTTTTCAGTCCGTGTTCACTGTGGCAATTATTCTGACAGGTTTTCTCCTTTTAGGCGGCGCAACATTTAATGGAGATTTTGCAAACCTTGAGCCGATGTTTCAAGGCGGGGTTGGCGGTCTCATGGCGGTATTAGTCATGATTCCCTTTTTATTCGTTGGGTTTGATGTCATTCCGCAAGTAGCGGCGGAGATTAACGCACCAAAAAAAATCATTGGGAGAATCTTGATTATCTCCATCGTGAGCGCAGTCGTTTTTTATCTGCTTATTGTCTTTGGGGTAGCAGCTGGGCTGTCAAAAGGACAGCTTGAAGCCTCTTCATTAGCGACAGCAGATGCGATGGTACAGCTTCTCGGTCATCAAGCGTTTGGAACAGTGCTGGTTATTGGCGGTGTAGCAGGGATTGTGACGAGCTGGAATGCTTTTATTATCGGTGCAAGCCGTATTCTATATGCTATGGCGGAAAGAGGTATGATTACCAAATGGTTTGCGTATATTCATCCAAAGTATAAAACACCGACAAATGCCATTTTATTTCTTGGAGCTTTAGCTTTTTTCGCTCCATTATTAGGGCGTCCTGCCCTCGTATGGATTGTCAATGCGGGCGGTGTCGGAATCATCGTCGGGTACTTAATAGTGTCCATTGCCTTTATGAGACTTCGCAAAACAGAACCTGAGCTGGAGCGTCCATACAGCATTAAATATTGGCGGACGACAGGTGTTTTAGCCATCGGACTGAGTCTTCTTTTCCTTTCATTTTACTTTCCAGGAATGCCGGCTTCCTTATCGTGGCCAGCTGAATGGATATTGCTTTTAGGTTGGGTACTCATTGGGTATATACTATATGTAATGAATCCAAGAACGAAGGAGACGGTAGAGCATGACAAACGAACTCAAAGTGTATAATCCTGCAACAGGAGAAGAAATTGCTTCAGTTGCTCAGCATACAAAAGAACAGGTCGAAGGCGCAATTTCCCGCTCACACAAAGCATTCAAAGCATGGGCCAAAACGTCAGCGCATGAACGTGCCAATATCATTCGCAAGTGGTTTGATCTGATGATTGAACATAAAGAAAGACTTGCGAAAATCATCACAGAAGAAAACGGAAAGCCATATCAAGAAGCATTAGGGGAAATCGTCTATGCGGCTGGTTATATTGAATGGTACGCAGAAGAAGCAAAGCGAATCTACGGCAGAACCATCCCGTCGCATACGACAAGCAAACGCCTTTTCGTCACAAAACAGCCAGTTGGTCCGGTTGCTGCCATTACTCCGTGGAATTTCCCTGCGGCGATGATTACGAGAAAGGCAGCTCCAGCGCTTGCAGCAGGCTGTACGTTTATTGTAAAACCTGCTGAAGACACACCGCTGACAGCCATTGAACTAGTAAAATTAGGTCATGAAGCTGGCATTCCAGAGGATGCACTGCAATGGGTTGTCGGAGACGGAAAAGAAGTGGGTGAAATCTTCACAGATAGTCCATTGATTCGAAAAATTACGTTTACAGGCTCAACGCCCGTCGGAAAGCATTTGATCAAAAACAGTGCCAGCACAGTCAAACATGTATCAATGGAGCTTGGCGGTCATGCCCCGCTCATCGTAGACAAGGATGCAAATCTGGAGTTAGCTGTCAAACAAGCAGTGGCATCTAAGTTCCGGAATGCAGGACAAACCTGTGTCTGTGCCAACCGCTTAATTGTGCATGAAGACATTCATGAAGCATTTGCGCAAAGGTTCAGCAAAGAAGTAGAAAAGCTGAAAATGGGAAATGGTTTTGAAGAAGGCACATCTATCGGTCCAATTATCAATAAGCGCGGCTTTGATAAAATTGTTGGCCAAATTCAAGATGCAGTGGACAAAGGGGCGAAAGTTCTTGTCGGCGGCGATACGCATTTCGACGATGACAAGTCGTATTATTTTGTCCAGCCAACGGTTCTTACACATGTGGACCCTTCGATGAACATTATGCATGAAGAGACCTTTGGTCCAGTGGCTCCGATTACGACATTCAAAACGTTAGACGAGGCAATTGAATTAGCCAACGATACACCTTTTGGCCTTGCAGCTTATTTCTTTACAGAAAATTATCGGAACGGGCTCTACATTTCCGAACATCTCGATTATGGAATTATTGGCTGGAATGATGGCGGTCCATCAGCTGTCCAAGCACCGTTCGGCGGTATGAAAGAGAGCGGAATAGGGCGAGAAGGCGGAATCGAAGGAATCGAACCATATTTAGAAACAAAATATGTATCTATTGGTTTAGACGAATAAACGTGAAAAAGACTGTCAGAGGAATCTCGGCAGTCTTTTTTTGTTAAACAGCCGGTGGGAAAAGCTGATCCACCGTTTCTTTCGTTTCTTTCAGAATTTCATGTATGTAATCTGCAGATGCCTGCTCCATGCTGCTGAATAAAAGCCGTTCGACAGGCTGAACGCCAATAAAATTGAAGACTTCAGTATCAGTTGTCATGTGATGGGGAGAGGTGAAGCTCAAATTTGAATCAAGAAAAGTCCTCGGGGCATCGTGCGTGTTGATAATGACACCTTTTTTGTGCCGAAGCAGATTTTCAATCTCTCCATCCTCATTGATCTGATAAGCAAAACCCTCAGAAAAGACGCGCTCTACATATCCTTTTAGTATAGCCGGTAAGCCTGTCCACCAAATTGGAAAAATAAACGTCAGCACATCTGCTTGCTGAATCAGCTTCTGCTCTCTTTGAATGGCGATCGGCACATCACCGCATTTGATGGCAGCCTTTTCTGCAATGGTGAGCTCTGGCGAAAAACCTAGGGCATAGACATCACGAACAGTCACTTTATGACCATTGTTCAATAGAGTGCTCACAACAAGATCTAATAAGGTTTGATTTAAGCTTTGCTGGGGATGAGCAAATATGATTACATGGTTCATCTCATAGCCTCCTATGTGGTCATCTGTCTCATTATGTCACGGGGCTTTATCCTATTCAATCCTATATTGGTAATAATAAGTTGGGAAAATGGAAAATAATTGCTTCTTTATAGAAGAAAAAGCGATCGTTTCTAAGAAAACGATCGCTTATACAGCCTTTATTTCTTTCTAAAAGCAAGTCCAAGTGCAATCAGTGCCACGACTAGAGCAGCAATGGATAGACCAAGGACAAGTGGTGAGGAAGAAGCAGAGGCTGTTTCAGAGGCCTTTTCTTCTTTTGGTTTTTCTTGACCATGTGAATCCGTTACGGTATTAGAGGCGACAATGTTTGTGATGGAATGAGGTTTATCAGCATCTTTATCGCCAGTCCATTCAACGACCGTTCCATCCTTATAATATTGGTATGCATCCCATGCAGCTTCACCAGCTTTTTCAGGGTTTTTCGCTACAAAAACGAATTGCTGGAATTGTCCAGCAAGCACACCTTTACCTGTTGCTTCCCAAGTCACTCTTGTCACCTTGCCATCTTTCTCTTCAGTTGACGTTTTCCAGCCAGGTACGGGCTCATATTGCTGGAATTCTACGCCTTTAGGAATTGTCACGACAACCTTAGTCGTTGGACTGTCACTTTCAGAAGGAACTTTTAATGTATAGGTTTCCCAAGCATTTGTCGCAGACGTATCAGGTTTGACTGTTACGTGCGCACTCACAGGAATCGCCAATAAAAATGAAGCGAGAAGCATTGGTAATAAAGCTTTAACGTATTTTTTCATATGTGATAACTCCTTTTAGTTTCTTCTAATAAATGTGGTATCGATATTCTCAAAAGAACCAGTTAACGCATGGATTTCAATTTTCCATGTGCCTTTTTCATTTAATAACAGATTTTCAGCAGAGAAATGACCATTTTTTAATCGTTTCAGCTGAAATTCACTTGGTGTCTCATCACCGAATAAAGCCACCTTATGAATCTTGGCTGTCACAGATTGAATATCAGTGATCGTTTCGCCATTCTTCTTTGTAAATGCCACTTCGAATGAGTTTTTCCCCGGGGCATTCGGGGTAATGCTCAAGGACACAATGTCACGATGCTCGACCTGATTTGCGCCAAAGAAAGGCTCAGGTGCAGGCGGAGGAGGGCTCGGAATATTAGTAAAGACAGCCGTTAATAACAAAATGGCGATCCCGATCATCCATTCAGCTCGTAAGGAAACGCTGCGTTTCTGCTTTTTTTCCCATCTCAGCATCAAGTAATGCATAAGCCCAAGCAGGCCCATGGTGATAAATAAACCAAGCTTGATTAAAAAGGTGCGTCCGTATGATGATTGGAAAAGAGCATCAAACGATTGCAAAATAAAGATGGCATTCACAAATCCTGAAAACACAATGAGTCCAACAGAGAGCAGTGCCCAAGGATGAAATGCTGCTAGCGTATTCCGTATGAGCGGCTCATCTTTATTTGGCAGTTTCTTCATCAATAGAAGGACAATGGCTGTTAAACCACCAACCCAAATCGAAGCAGAGACGAGATGGATGAAATCAAGTGATGTTGTGAGTATTTTATTGTCTGTTGCGGCTGGATGTCCGATTTGTGCTTTCAACCAAAGCAGCACTGTGAAGAGAAGCAGTGGAAACAGCCACACACGAAAAGAAGAGAAGTCCCCTTTTCTCATCGCCACAATTGTCCAGATGGTGAGAAGTACAAATGACGCCATCAGCATCATCCACAGACTACCGCCAGAAGTGGACGCAATCGTTTCTTGTAAAAGCGAAGGCTGAAATGCCCCAAAAAAGGACACGTCTGCCGCTGATTTTGTCTGAATCGGCAGCTGGAACACAAGTGCTCCGCCCATCATGATCAATGACAATGTCAAAAGCCGCTTCATTCGTTTCGCCAATACAGGTGAAATCGCAGTCTTAAACCAAAGCAGTCCAAACAAAATGGTTCCAAGGAATAAGCTGAATGACGTATAAAGAAAGGCTTTATCAATAGTTGAGGCCACATCAATGGATTCATCCGTTTGACCTTGCTCTAATTGGTCAAAACCGCCAGCCGCTTTTCCAATACTAAACGGAATCATGCCAGAGACAGAGTGTCCGTCCGCTGATACCGCATTCCACTGGATGGTGTAAATTCCTTTTGGTAAATTCTTTTTCAAAGCCGCTTCCATGATCTTTTGATCTTTAATGACCGTATCTCCTTTATCCACACGATCACCTTTTGCATTTAGCACCTTAATGGCATGAAATCCGCTTTCAATCCCTTCACTAAATGTGATCGAGACTGAAGGAGGCTGCTGATCCAGCTCTTCATTTGCCGCTGGGTTCGAGCTCACGACGTATGCGTGAGCAAATGCTTCTTTTGGAATGAAAAAAGCGAACATGACCATAAGAAGCAGAAGCCACTGACTATTTTTAAACAAGGTGAATAACCGCCTTTCTACCTATGAAAATGTCTCATGTATCAGAAAGAAAGCGGCAGTAAACTGTGAGTCACAGAAAAAACCGCTCTTCCTATTGTACCGCCCTCTTTAAAAGGTAAACGAAACAAACAGCAAGATGGTTCACTTTTTCTGTGTCATGTCTGCGCAGACATTTCTTAATTGAATAGGTTTGATCAATTTAAGCCTATTCGATTTAAGAAGAGGAAACAAGAAGAGACCATTTGAAAGTTGTGAAATTCCCATGAATTTTGCTTCAAAACAACGGCAGTTCAACTTTTTCATCCTTTTTGTATTGGGATCTGAAGGTGATGTCACATCATTTTTCAATTTTGTCACACACTATGTGACAAAGTGCCATTTAGTTTCAATTGAAGAGAACGTGAAAGCGTTTTACGATAGGCATAAGGGCTTCACTGAATCTTGTTCTTATATCTTTTGACCTATAAAGCCCTAAATAAAGGGAGAGAAGAAAGGAGTTTTCATAGATGCAGGAAAAAAGCGGATTTCGCGTCAAAGTACAGCGCTTTGGAAGCTATTTAAGCGGTATGATCATGCCGAATATTGGAGCGTTTATCGCTTGGGGACTCATCACCGCATTGTTCATTCCAAGCGGTTATTTTCCAAATGAACAATTAAATACACTCGTTGGTCCAATGATCAACTACTTGCTGCCGCTCTTAATCGGTTACACAGGCGGGAAGCTCGTATATGACCATCGAGGCGGGGTACTCGGTGCAACCGCTACGATCGGGGTTATTGTCGGTTCGGACATCCCAATGTTTTTAGGTGCGATGATCATGGGACCGCTTGGCGGTTATCTCATTAAGAAAATCGACCAGCTGTTTAAAGACCGAATCAGATCAGGTTTTGAAATGCTGATTAATAATTTTAGTGCTGGTATTCTAGGTGCCATTTTAGTCGCCATTGCTTTCTACGCCATCGGCCCAGTGGTACTAGGTCTGAATAAAGCCCTTGCGGCAGGTGTAGATATCATTGTCAATGCACACTTACTTCCGCTGGCAAGTATCTTCATTGAACCAGCAAAAGTATTGTTCTTAAACAATGCAATTAACCAAGGGATTTTAGGTCCATTAGGAGTAGAGCAAGCGGCGAAGACAGGCCAGTCCGTTCTGTTCTTGCTTGAAACAAACCCAGGACCAGGTCTCGGTGTTCTTCTAGCCTACATGTTCTTTGGAAGAGGGACAGCAAAGCAGTCTGCACCGGGTGCGATTGTCATTCAATTCTTAGGGGGAATCCATGAGATTTACTTCCCATACATCTTAATGAAGCCAAAGCTCATTTTAGCGGTAATTGCTGGGGGAGCCAGCGGCGTTCTGACTTTTACACTGTTAAATGCAGGCTTAAAGGCTGTGCCGTCACCAGGAAGTATCATCGCTCTTATGCTCATGTCACCAAAAGGCGGCCACCTTGCCGTTCTAGCAGGTGTTGTCGTGGCAGCGGTCGTATCATTCCTTGTCGCTTCTGTCATTTTGAAAGCGTCTAAAGCAGTGGATGAAGATTTAACAGCAGCAACAGAAAAAATGCAAGACATGAAAGGTAAGAAAAGTGCAGCAGCAGCTGCTCTTACAGCACAAAAAGAAGGTGCTGAAGCAAACGAGCAAGCAGCATCTCCAGATGAGATCAATCCAGATGACGTGAACAAAATCATCTTTGCCTGTGATGCAGGAATGGGCTCAAGTGCGATGGGCGCATCCGTTTTAAAGAATAAAGTCAAAAAGGCAGAACTTGATATTGATGTGACAAATACATCCATCAGCAACATTCCAGATGATGCCGATGTAGTCTTTACTCATAAAGATTTAACAGATAGAGCGAAGGCAAAACTTCCAGGAGCTGTGCATATTTCAGTTGATAATTTCTTAAACAGCCCGAAATACGATGAGCTGATTGAGAAATTGAAAAAATAACATGACGAAACGGGTTGAGTCCAATTTTTCCTAATTGAACTCCCCGTTTTGGTTGTTTTCTGATTTTCTATTCTAAAAAAGGTGTGTGATCTTTCATGAAACAAGTACTTTCAAAAGACAATATTTTTCTAAACGAACAAGCGGGCTCTAAAGAAGAAGCCATTAAAAAAGCAGGCGAAGTCTTAGTGGCAAACGGCTATGTCACAAGTGATTATGTTGACAAAATGTTTGAAAGAGAAAATATTTCTTCTACATTTATGGGCAACGGAATTGCCATTCCTCATGGAACAGAGGATGCGAAAGCGGCTGTCCTTCATTCAGGGATTTCCATTATCCAAATTCCAGACGGCGTTGAATACGGCGAGGGGAATATTGCTAAAGTTGTATTTGGCATCGCTGGTAAAAACAATGAGCATCTCGATATTCTTTCTCAAATTGCGATTGTCTGTTCAGAAGAAGAAAACGTAGAGCGTATCATTCATGCAAAGGATCAGGATGAACTGATCGCCATCTTTAACGAGGTGAACTAACATGAAAGCACTTCATTTTGGAGCAGGAAATATTGGCAGAGGGTTTATCGGATCTTTGTTAAAAGCATCAGGCTTTGAGCTCGTTTTTACCGATGTAAATGAAGCGATCATCAACGAGCTGAATGAAAGAGGAGAATACACGGTAGAACTCGCAGCACCAGGGCAGCAGCAAGAAGTAGTCGGTCCTGTGTCAGCTATCAATTCCGCAAAAGATCCAGCCGCATTAACAGAGGCAGTTGCAACAGCTGACCTCATTACAACAGCTGTTGGACCAGCCGTTTTGAACATCATTGCTTCGTCGATTGCTGAAGGTTTAAAACAGAAAAAGCCTGATCATATCATCAACATTGTGGCATGTGAAAATATGATTGGCGGCAGCTCTCATTTAAAGAAAGCCGTTTTCTCTCATTTAACAGCTGATGAACAAGAAGCGCTGTCACACACAGTTGGTTTTCCAAACGCT
Source organism: Bacillus sp. MAG717A (assembly GCF_036884855.1). NCBI lineage: Bacteria > Bacillati > Bacillota > Bacilli > Caryophanales > Bacillaceae > Bacillus > Bacillus sp. MAG717A. The sequence continues at coordinate 975,840 of NZ_CP145733.1, read as the reverse complement.
GCGGTTGACCGCATTGTCCCAATTCAGCACCATGAGGACATATTGAAAGTATCAGTCGAGCCATTTTTCGAGTGGGTGATTGATGAGACAGGCTTTATTGGAGACGTTCCTCAAATTGACGGAGCGACCTTTGTACAAGATTTGACGCCATTTATTGAGCGTAAGCTCTTTACTGTCAACACAGGACATGCACTAGCTGCTTATGTCGGGTACGAGAAAGGCGTGCAAACGATTAAAGAAGCTGTCGATACACAAGAGATTCGTCAAGTGGTCGAAGGTGCACTTCACGAAACAGGCAGTTATTTAATCGACACATATGGCTTTCAAAAAGCAGAACATGATGCGTATATTCAAAAAATCATCAAACGATTTGAAAATGCCTTTATCTCTGATGAAGTCACGCGTGTTGCACGCTCTCCGCTTAGAAAGCTCGGAGCAGATGACCGTTTAATCGGTCCAGCGAAAAAGATCAGACAGCCACAGTATTTAATTAAAGGAATCGTGGCAGCTTTGGCTTACGACTTTACTGATGATGAAGAAGCTGTTCGTTTGCAGGCATTACGAAAAGAAAAAGGCATTGAAGGTGTGTTGGAAGAGGTATGTGGACTCTCGCCAACAGACGATCTTTATCAAGCCATTCTTAAAGAAGCAACTCGATAATTTGAAAATCCCTTTCCAACGTGCGAAAGGGATTTTTTTCTATGACTTTTTTAATACTTTTCCCAGCTTGACGATATATAAAGTAAGGGGGAATTTGTTTATGAAAAAGAAAGCGCTTGCTTCAAGAAGTGTATTTTTTCAATTAATGTCTGCCATTATCGTGATCACGATTTTAACGGGCGGACTTGTTGGAACTACGGGATATTTGTTAGCGAAACATGTATTAATTGATGCAGGGAAAGCAGATTTAAAGCACATCGTCAGCGGAGCGATGGCCACACTTGAACAGTTGAATGACCGTGTGGAGAAAAAAGAACTGACGCTTGAGCAGGCGCAAGAACAGGCCCGCCTTTACTTGAGCGGACCCAAAAATGACAACGGGAAGGGATACCAATCTCAAAAATCAGATTTTATCTATAAAAATAAAGGCTATCTGATCGCATATGGCACTGACTACTCAACCCAGGTCCATCCGGTCAACGACATCGGCGTCATTCCAGATAACACGACCAATCGTCAAAAAATGGTCGCTGGTGCCAATGCAAAAGATGAGGATGCACACTATGTGACCTATATGGATAAGGACGATGCAACCGGCGAAGAAAAGGAAAAGCTTGCCTATATGAGCCAGTTTACACCGTGGAATTGGAGTGTAGGCATCGCTGTCTTCCAGGACGAATTTTATAAAGAATTAGAGCAGATGAAGCTCTATATTATTCTCATTACAGCGGGTGTCGCCCTTCTGAGTTTAGGCGTCTTTTATTTAGCTGCCAGAGGAAAAGTCAGACTGCTCAAGCAAGTCACTGCTGCTTCAAAGGAAATTGCGGCGGGAAATATTGAGCGCACGAGCTTAAAGGAAACAACGGATGAAATCGGACAGCTGGCAAAAGGCTTTAACCATATGTCAGGCGAGCTCAGAACACTGGTGAGCGGTTTACAGGAAACAAGCAGTCAGCTTGTGGAATCAGCGACAGATTTATCGGCGATATCTGAAGAAACCTCAGCCAGCAGTGAAGAAATTGGACGAGCCATCGGAGACATTTCGACTGGAACACTTCATCAAGCATCTGATCTTGAAGTAGCCAATCAACAAATGACCCAGTTTAATCAATCTATTGAGAATGTGAAAGAACAGAGTGATCAAATTAAACGGATTTCCGATCAATCGAGTCAATCATCACAGCAGGGCCAGCAAATCGTACAGCAATTAAAACAATCGAATGAACAATCGATTCAGGCGTCTCAAGGCATTAGAGCAGGAATCGAGCAGTTAAGTACAAAAGTACAGGATATCTCTCAAATCACAGATACGATTGAAAGCATTTCAAATGAGACCAATTTACTGGCACTGAATGCCAGCATTGAAGCAGCACGTGCAGGAGAGCACGGCAAAGGCTTCTCAGTTGTGGCGAGTGAAGTGCGGAATTTAGCTGAGCAGACAAAACAATCAGCCGTCCAAATTCAGCAAATGATCCAAGGCATTAAAGAAGAAACGACGGCAACAGCCGGCATCATGTCAAGCACAATGGATCGTTTTGCCGAGCTGGATGAAGCGGTGCATGCAACAGAACACGAATTCAATGCCATCTCTACATTGATTTCACAAACCATCGTTGAAACAAACGCGATGGCAAAAGAGCTGAGTACACTGCTGGAGCAAAACGACCTTATCACAAAAGCCATGCAAGGCGCAGCCCATATTTCTCAAGAAAACGCAGCGGCGATCGAAGAAATCACTGCTTCCACAGATGAACAAGTAACAGCTATCTCTAATGTGGCAAAAGCAGCAGAAAGACTCAATGAACTTAGCATGCGATTGAATCAGGACATTGCGCGTTATCGACTATAATTCATTTTGACTATGTGGTACTATCAATTTAATTAAAACCTTGCTCACGCAAACAAAAGGAGTGTTTCAGTCATGAAAAAGAAGATATTGATGTTCTTGCCTTGTGGCTATGGATACTCCACTGCTGTTTTCTTTGAAGGTAGATAGAAATTGGTGAAGTCTGTCTACAAAACAAAGAAACTAGCAGAAAAATAAACGTGAGTGAGGGACATAACATGGAAAAAATCACGAGAAAAAACCCAGAAAGTATGCCGAAACCTGTTGGTAACTACAGTCATATCACAAGGGTGCCAAAGGGTGCAGGATTATTTGTTACATCGGGTCAGGTAGGGACAGATATAGATGGGCAGATCCCATCAAGCTTAAACGACCAAGTAACGAATACGTTTGAAAATATCAAAAAAATCCTTGAATCAGAGGGATTGAATGAAGAACATGTGATCAAGGTCAATATATGGGCAACAGAAGAAATCGACTGGGACCATCTATATCCTCAGTGGGATACGATTTTCAAAACAGCTTACCCATCAATGACGGTTGCTTATGTATCAGCTTTAGGATGGCCGGAGCTGAAAATTGAAATTGAACTATGGTGTGCGGATATATGATTCAAAAAAAGAACAGTGGAAACTGTTCTTTTTTACTTGAGCCGCTTTGTAATCCATCCAGCAAAGAATGTAAAGACGGTATAGACAATAACCCAAATGAGAAAAGATTCATTCCCGCCAATATAGGTGAACATGAAGATCATGCTCGCTAACAGCACAATCAAAGTAGGCATCCAAACATTCTTCAAAAAGAGCGTACCGAAAATGCCAATCAGCACAGAGATAATAGGAAAGCCAAATACAATGAATAGAATAAAGACAGCCATACAACTAACTCCTTTTAACAAGTGTTTACATCAAAACATATAAGACCGACGCAGCCATGTGTGGAAGTGCAAAAATGATCATAAGAAAAGCCGTATCAAGGCGCCACATGCGGAGTTCTTTTGTTTCAGAATGATAGGCTGCTCGTGTCTCTTCTCCACTTGTCCAAGCGCCCATTAGCACCCCAGATATCACGACCCCAATAATAGAGATTCCGCCGCTGACAAACCCAATCCATTCAAGGTGCTGCAACAGGATAGCGGCGCTGCAAATCACAATCATTGAGCAAACACCGACGAAAAAAGCATGTTTTTTTCTCATTTTGGTTCACTCCCTTCAAAGACAATTAGGAGATCGCATCACATATTTCAATGAAATGACCATCAGGATCAGACACATAAGCGACTGTTTGACCCCATGGTTTTTTTGCAGGTTCCTTGATGATGGGTACCCCTATTTCTTTCATTGATGCAATCGTTTGATCCACATCATCCACAACAAAGCCAATCTCAAACGTTTGAGACGCTTGATTTGCTTCTGGGACAGACAATCCGAGTGCCTCTTTGACATCCTGTCGTGAATTAATCGATAACGTCACGTCTCCAGTTTCAAACTCAACATAGGATTCAACCCTCAATTTTATTGGAAAACCAAGTACATGTTGATAGAAATGAATACTTGCCTCCACATCGTTTACATATAGAATGGTATATTTCATTTTCATGTGAAAAACTCCTCTCTTCATATACGTGTCAAAAACGGAAAGGTTTCCCACTCATTGTACCATATAGGATATAAGGTGTATTTCATACCAAAAAAATCAAAATAATTAGCTCAATAGTCTTGAAAAACAAAAAGTGGTGACATATGATAAAAATGTAAAATTAGAAAAAATAGGGGGATTTTACATGTTGAAAAAAATCATGGTAGCTGTCTTGTCTTTAGGTCTTTTACTAAGCTTTACACAAGTCGACTCCCACACAGCAGATGCAAAAACGGTCAAGTCTTACAAAAACTGCACAGCGCTGAACAAAGTATATAAAGGCGGCGTAGCAAAAAGCAAAAACACGAAAAACAAAGGCGGAAAAACAAAGTACAAGCCTTATGTATCAAAAGCACTTTATCAAAAAAATATGCGGCTTGACCGCGATAAAGACGGCATTGCGTGTGAACGCTAAGCACCTGTGAAAAGACCTGTCACAAGGTCTTTTTTCTATGTGATCAAACTCGTCCCTTTGTGCCAGCTTCATCTTTATATTAAAATAAAGATAGTTTCAAAAATCGATACAAAGTGGGGTACTCAATTTGTCAACACAAGCTCATAAGAAAGACATCCGATTGATTGCCATTGATATGGATGGCACGCTGTTAAACAGTGAGCACATCATTCCAGAGGAAAATAAACAAGCGATTAAAGAGGCTGAAGCAAAAGGGGTCCATGTGGTCATTAGCACAGGACGGACACTGATGACATGCCGAGAGCTGGTTGAGCCGCTCAAGTTATCGTCTTACCTTGTGACAGCAAACGGAAGCGAAATCTGGGATTCAAACTTCCAGCTGATCGAACGAGATTTGCTGCATCCTGATCACGTCCAAATGATGTGGGATTTAAAAAATAGGTACGAAACCGATTACTGGGCTTCGACTGTGGAAAAGGTGTGGAGAGGTGAATTCCCTGAACGAATTCATGACCATGAATGGCTGAAATTTGGCTTTGATATTCATGATGATGACGTTCGTGAGGAAGTACTCAATACATTGAAAACAAATAAGCATCTAGAGATCACAAACTCAAGTCCGACTAATATTGAAGTCAATGCAGCCGGCATTAACAAAGCGGCAGCTCTTGCAAAAGTAGCAGAACGCATTGGCTGTACGATGGACAACGTCATGTCACTTGGCGACAGCCTCAATGATATGGCCATGATTCAAGAAGCCGGATTAGGCATTGCCATGGGAAATGCGCAGGAAGTGGTGAAAGAGGCAGCTGATTGGATTACGGCTCCTAATACAGAACACGGCGTGGCAAAAGCCATCCAACATTGGGTGCTGTCTAAATAGGATGCATTTTCATTACAAGAAAAAGTGAGAGGACTTTGCCTCTCGCTTTTTTGTTTACTCCTAGTTCTATTGTTATGTTTTCTGCCAATTTCATGTGCAGTCTATCCAAAGTTGATATAATCAATATAAATTCGAATATTCGGACTTTATATTCCGTATTTCGGAACAACAAGGAGGGGTTCTATGTATCAAGTGGATATTAACTGTGATTTGGGAGAAAGCTTTGGTCAATACACAATCGGTGCAGACGAACAAATCTTAGAATATGTCACCTCAGCCAACATTGCTTGCGGTTTTCATGCAGGAGATCCAACGGTTATGAGAAAGACGGTCAGAATGGCATTGGGTAAAGGGGTCAAAATTGGTGCACATCCTGGTTTGCAAGATTTGGTCGGCTTTGGCAGACGTCCAATGGCTATCTCTGCAGAGGAAGCCTATGATCTTGTCATCTATCAAATTGGTGCTCTATCAGCCTTTCTCAAGGCTGAGGGTGGCACGATGCAGCATGTCAAACCACACGGCGCCCTCTACAACATGGCGGCTAAAAATACTGAATTATCTGAATCAATTGCGAAGGCTGTGTATGATGTGGATCCAAACCTTGTGTTATTTGGTCTGTCAGGGAGTGAACTTACGTTAGCAGGTGAACGGATAGGTCTGCAAGTGGCACATGAAGTTTTTTCTGATCGAACGTATCAAACAGACGGGACACTGACATCGCGCCGCGAACCACATGCACTCATTGAAGAGGATGAACGTGCCGTCCAGCAGGTCGTTCGTATGGTTCGAGAAGGCAAGGTTCGTACAGTTCAAGGGGAAGATATCGAGCTCAAAGCAGATACCGTCTGCATTCACGGAGACGGCAGCCATGCGCTTCAATTTGCAAAAACCATTACAGCGAAGCTAAAAGAAGCCGGCATTCATCTCAAGGCCTTTCAATAAAAATCGTCATCAAAGGGGGAAACAGCATGAAAAAAGAGAAAGTCAAACACATGAAGGCACCAAAGGGGAATCGGACTATGCTGATGGGCGCTGCCTTTTTAATGGCGACGTCTGCGATTGGACCGGGATTTTTAACACAAACAACCGTCTTCACACAGCAGCTTGCGGCTAGCTTTGGGTTTGTCATTTTAATCTCAATTTTATTAGATATTTTTGCACAAACAAATGTATGGCGCATCATTGCCGTGTCAGAAAAAAGAGGTCAGGATATTGCGAATATGGTGCTCCCGGGTCTCGGATATGTGCTGGCCTTTTTGATTGTCATTGGAGGACTTGCCTTTAACATCGGAAATATCGCTGGGGCTGGTCTTGGTTTTCAGGTGATCTTCGGTGTCGATCCGCGAATTGGCGCAGGGATCAGTGCTGTGATTGCCATTCTCATCTTTGTGATTAAAGAAGCTGGGAAAGCAATGGACCGTTTCACACAAATAGCAGGTTTTGTCATGATTGGTCTGATGCTGTACGTGGCGGTTTCAACAGCACCGCCCGTTGGAGAAGCAGCGCTCAGAACATTTGTCCCAGAAAAAATTGATATTTTATCAATAGTGACACTTGTCGGGGGGACAGTTGGCGGCTATATCGTTTTTGCTGGTGGGCATCGTCTATTGGATGCTGGCATTAAAGGGAAGGATGCACTTCCTCAAGTGACAAAAAGCTCTGTTTTCGGCATTCTTATTACATCTGTGATGCGTGTCGCTTTATTTTTAGCCGTTCTAGGAGTGGTCTCAAAGGGCTTGCAGATAGATCCAGCCAATCCGCCTGCTTCTGTATTCCAATTGGCGTCTGGAAATGTTGGATATAAAATGTTCGGCATCATTATGTGGGCTGCGGCGATTACATCTGTCATTGGAGCAGCATACACATCTGTTTCTTTCTTCAAAACCTTCTCGCCAAAAATTGAGCAAAACCAGCGTGGCATTATCATTGGTTTTATTGCCCTCTCGACCCTTTGTTTTATCACGATCGGAAGACCTGTGAACATCTTGATATTAGTTGGAGCGATCAATGCATTGATTTTGCCGCTCGCCCTTGGCACATTGCTTGTTGCGGCTTATAAGAAAGACATTGTCGGAGATTATCGTCATCCATTCTTTTTGACAGTGTCTGGTGCATTTGTTGTGGTCATCATGGCGATGATGGGCGGCTATACCATCATCAATGAAATCCCGAAACTATGGAGTTGATTCAGATGAATACTTACCAAACATATGAACCTTCACAAATTAGAGAATTGATTCGCGAAAAAAAGATCACAGGACCAACGGCTGGCTTTGCTGAGGGGTTTGCTCAAGCCAATTTAATGATTGTCAAAAAGGAACTTGCCTTTGATTTTCTTTTATTTTGTCAGCGGAATCCGGCTGCATGTCCCTTGCTTGATGTACTGGACCCGGGTGATCCAGTGCCAAGACGGTCGGCGCCTCAAGCGGATATTCGTACGGACTTTCCTAAGTACCGTATTTACCGAAAAGGGATTCTTGAAGAAGAGGTTACAGATATCTCTGCTTATTGGGAGGATGATATGGTTGCCTTTCTCATTGGATGCAGTTTTACGTTTGAGCACGCGCTTATGCTGAATGACATCCCTGTCCGCCATATTGAAGACAGTCATAACGTACCCATGTATCAAACGAATATAGCTTGTGAAAAAGCAGGAGACTTTCATGGCCCAATGGTGGTCAGCATGAGACCCATTCCGGCGCATCAGGTCACAAGAAGTGTTCAAGTGACGTCTCGATTTCCATCAGTCCATGGCGGTCCAATTCATATAGGGGACCCAGCGGTGATTGGTATTTCCGATGTGAACCAGCCTGACTTTGGAGAACCATCTGTGATCAAAGAAGGAGAAGTCCCGGTGTTTTGGGCATGTGGTGTGACGCCGCAAGCCATTGTCATGCATACAAAACCCGACATTGCGATCACTCATGCACCTGGGCATATGTTCATCACAGATCGAAGAGATCAAAAGCTCGGTGTACTGTAGAAAGAGAGGTGTCCTCAAGTGGCTTTTTCAACGATAAAAGATTCCATCACCTACCACCCGCTGGGAGATGCAGCGATCGTCATCCAAGCTGGAGCTGACATACATGAGGAGATTCATGCACGTGTTGAGCAGCTGTTTGCATGTATTGAACAGCACCCATTTGAAGGTTATATTGAAGCGGTTCAAGCCTTTACAAACGTGACTGTTTTTTACGAGCCTTATACCGTTCATCAATCGGCCCAGCTTCAAAAACATGACCTGTCTCCGTACGAATGGGTCAAAGGCTATATTGAACAACTTCTTGAAGACAAATGGCAGGAGGGAGTTCAGGTAAAGCGCCGCATTGTTGACATTCCAGTTTGTTACGGGGGAGCGCTGGGCCCTGATTTGGAAGAGGTTGCCCGTATCAATGGTTTAACGCCAGAGGAAGTCGTGCGTATTCACACTGCCGGGACGTATCTTGTCTATATGATTGGATTTGCCCCCGGTTTTCCGTTTTTAGGCGGGCTGTCTGAAAAGATTGCAGCACCACGCAGAGAAACACCAAGGATGTCCATTCCAAAAGGCTCTGTTGGTATTGCGGGAAAGCAGACAGGCGTTTATCCAATATCCACACCAGGGGGCTGGCAGCTCATTGGACAAACCCCGCTGCCACTTTTTCGCCCAGACGAGGAAATTCCGAGTCTATTGAAAGCAGGGGACGAGGTCAGATTTGTCCAAATGTCTGAAAAGGAATTTTTCAGCATGAAGGAGGCAGAGCGTTGAGTATTCATGTCATCAAACCAGGGATGTACACAACCATTCAAGATAAAGGGCGGCAAGGCTATCAAAAGTATGGCGTCTTAACGAGCGGCGGCATGGACCCGCTCTCACTTAGAATCGCCAACATTCTCACTGGCAACCAAGAAAACGAAGCCGTGCTGGAAGTCACCTTGATGGGGCCGGGTCCTGTGCTCACATGTGAGAAGGATCAGCTCATTGCAGTTACTGGTGCTGATGTAGAGATTGATATTGACGGAGAGCGGGCACCTTTATGGAAGCCGCTCTTTGTCCGATCAGGAAGCACGATCACCTTTGGTCTTTGTAAGAGAGGCTGCCGCGTTTACCTTGCTGTGGCAGGGGGATTTGATGTAGAGCCAGTCATGCAGAGCAAAAGCACTTATGTAAGAGCAGGGATCGGTGGACTGAATGGGCGTCCTCTTGAAAAAGGCGACGTTCTGCCCATTGGAGAGCCGTCTATCGTAGCGGATCATTTGTTTGATAGGCTAAAAAATAAAGTGAATCAGGCGGGATACGGCGCACCAGATTGGACAGTGAGTCACGATTATTTTTTGCCACTGCGGAAATCGCCAGTGATTCGTGTGCTGGCAGGGAGGCATTTTTCTCATTTTCAAGAAACATCTCAAACCGCATTTTTTGAGCAGCCTTATCAGGTCACACCTCAATCAGATCGTATGGGCTGCCGGCTGAAGGGGGAGCCGGTTCATTTAAAAGAAAAGCTGGAATTGATCTCAGAAGCGGTCGCCTTTGGATCTATTCAAATCCCACCCGATGGCCAGCCGATTATTCTGCTGGCAGATCGGCAAACGACAGGCGGATACCCGCGTATTGGAGAAGTAGCGACTGTAGATTTGCCGCTTATTGCACAGGCGATGCCTGGAGCAAAGCTGTATTTTGAACAAATAGATCATCGGGATGCAGAGCAGGCGTTATTTAAGCAAGAAGCAGAACTGAGGGAGCTTACCGCAAGAATCAAGCTGGAAGCATTCTCGTTTAGAAAAGGTGAAGAAGATGCAAAACACAAATAAAACGGTTGTGAAATCAATGGAGATTTTGCGGCTGTTTATCGCTCACGATCAATTAACATTAAATGAAATGATCGAGCTATCTGGTATGCCGAAAACATCTGTCCATCGCATGGCGACCTCTTTAGTCGATATGGGGCTGTTAGAAAAGCGAGAAACAGGTGTTTATCGATTAGGCTTAATGTTCCTTGAATACGGTCAGCTTGTGGCGGACCGCCTTGATATTCGGAGGATTGCGAGGCCATTTATGGAAAGCCTACGTGATGAAGTGGGAGAAGCTGTACAGCTCATTGTTCGTGAGGGTGACGAAGCCATTTACGTCGAAAAGATAGAAGGTACGCAGCCTGTTCGTCTCTACACCGCCGTCGGTAGACGCTCCCCCCTATATGCAGGTGCCTGTGCGAGAAGTATTCTTTCCTTTTTACCAGAGAGCGAAAGACTTGCCTATATTGACTCAATTGAGCTGGGGAAGATCGGAATTGGGACTATTACAGATAAAGAGGTTCTAAGAAACATGCTGGAAGAATCAAATGCGCGGGGATATACGTTAAGCTATTCTGAGCTTGAAAACTATACAGCGGCCATTGGAGCTCCTATTTTCAATCATCTGGGGGAAGTGGTAGCAGGTATTAGCATTGCAGGATTTGAAGCAGGCTATCAAAAAGAACGCCTGCCTTACTTAATTCAACAGGTGAAAAAAGCCGCCAGTGATATTTCGAGAGAATTAGGCTTTTCATCCGAACAAATAAAAAGCCAATGACCGTCAAGATCATTGGCTTTTTTGGGTGCAGTTATTAGAAAGTTTTTCCTAAAGCTTTTGCACGTTCGATTGCATCTGCTTTAATTTGCTCTGCTTTCGCAGGCTCAGCATTGTGACCTTCAACGATAAGACCTTCGAAAGAAGGAATTCCGAAGAAGTTCGCAATTGTACCAAGGTAACGGTGACCTGCTTCAAGTTCAGCAGCAGGACCTTCAGTGTAGTATCCACCACGTGCTTGGATGTGAAGAGCTTTTTTGTCTGTTAATAAACCAACAGGACCTTGCTCAGTGTATTTGAATGTTTTACCAGCTACAGCAACAGAGTCGATGTATGCTTTAAGAACTGGTGGGAATGAGAAGTTCCAAAGTGGTGAAACAAATACATATTTGTCAGCAGAAACGAATTGATCGCTTAATTCGTTTAGGCGAGCAACTTTTGCTTGCTCTTCAGCTGAAAGTGTATCGAAGCCAGCACCAGATTGAAGTTTGCCCCAGCCAGCAAATACATCTGCATCAATGTGAGGAATGTTTTCTTTGTACAAATCGATATGTACAACCTCGTCACTTGGGTTTGCTTCCTTATAAGATTCGATAAATGCCTTAGCAGTAGCCATACTGTAAGAAACTGTTTCATCATGCGGATGTGCAGTGATGTATAAAACTTTTGCCATGTTCATTCAATCCTTTCTGTTTCGGTTATTTTTTTAGCGTATCCCAAAGGTACGCTGAATATGTGGCATCTTTAATCATATTGGAATGCTATGAAAAAGATGTAACAAGCACAGTTACATAAAAACTGATATTTTCATTGTAATCACATTGTAGTTTGAAGTCAAGATATAAAGTCTCGAAATCAAGATAAAAAGTTTGTAAATTTTTCTGGAACACTTAAACACGCAGATTTCAGCGCAAAAAACCTACTCTTATTGAACAAAAAATCGTTCAATACCGCAAGTAAAGAGTTTGTAAATGCGCCGCAGCTCAAAAAAAGATGGATGCCCCTAAGTCATCTGCTACAAGCATCTGTTCTCCAAATTCGTATATATAAGAGAAGGCAGGAGAGAGTGAGGGATTAGAGTGGGACGATCCTATGTTGCGATTGGGGATTCCTTAACAGTTGGGGTGGGGGCACGTTTATTTGGTGGAGGATTTACTCAGCGGTTTCGATGGCTGCTTGAAAAAAAGACGCATGCACCGGTCGAGCTGTCTGTATTTGCAAAGTCAGGGTTAACGACCGATGAGATTTTACAGCTCTTCAAACGGTCTGAGGTGAGACGTTCCATTGCAGCTGCTGACATCATCACCATCACAGGCTGCGCGAATGACCTTGTTCAAGCTGTTCAGCAGGATGAAGAAGGTGAAGATGAAAAGAAACTGCTGCAAGCGGTCATGCATTGTCAGGCGAATTTTAGCAAGATGATTCAAGAAATTGCTCAGATCAAAAGAGGGCAGCATGAGCCCTATTGCGTATATCTCATGAATTTATATAATCCTTTTCCACAAATACCAATAGCCGGGCGGTGGCTTCAGCAATATAATCAACAACTACGTTTGCTTACTGCGAATCCGCATGTAGAAGTTGTGGATGTTTACAAAGGGTTTGAAGGGCATGAAAGAGCTTACTTATCGATTGATCAATTTCACCCGAATCCTAAGGGGTATGATGCAATGGCAGAAGCATTGTATCAACAATACTGTAAACAGCTGTAATCCGGTGGGATTGCAGTTTTTTTCATCCTTTTCAATAAATGACGGTTTCGATATGATAAAAGAAACGAAGGCGAAAGAGGTGTGCAGGCATGGAGGAGATCAATGCGTTTTTTCAAAAGATGACAGGAACGGCTTATGAAGTAGGAAAACAGCAGGCTCTCTGGCTGAAGGAGAACCCGCTGCTGCAGACACAATATATTCGAACAGAACCGGTAACACAACAGGCTGTGAAGGAAACGAAGCAGCTGATCCGTCCTTTTCTTCCTCAATTAGATGAAGAGATTGCTGGGTTTTGTGATGAAATGCAATTAGATGAGCGTTATTTGACCTTTTTCTATTCATCGCATCTTCAGCCAGGCTGTTCCCATTGTGTGAGGGAGGGGAATAAGGCAGCTGATCAACAAACGGTCATGCTTCGTAACTATGATTTCTCCCCGATTTTTGATGATATGCGTCTTGTGACGACACATGTAAAAGAATCGGCATGTCATACAGGTTCGTCGCTGCTCTTGTTTGGCAGATCTGATGGAATGAATGAGCATGGTCTTGCTGTGACTTTCTCCGCTTGCGGTCCGCCGGTTGGCAATGAACCCGGTTTAAAGACTCCAGCAGTCGCCGGTTTACAGGTGTATCATGTGATTCGCTCTGTTCTTGAATCTTGTCAAATGGTCGAGGAAGCCATTCGCTCTATCCAGAAAATGCCCGTTGCCTCAAATGTTCATATCATGCTTGCGGATCGAAAAGGAGAGGCGGCTGTGATTGAAATCATTGATGGTCAAAAAAGGGTGAGAAGACCGGAGACAGGTTATATTGCCGCAACGAATCATCCGGTAGCTGATCAAACAGCAAAAGGGATGACCAAACATCATTCTATTGTCAGATACGATATGTTAATGGAGGCTTTAAAAGAACAACGATCAAATGATTCTCTTGTGAAGCTGTTCCAGACAGAATATCCTGATGGTCTAACTGTGCACAATTATGAAGAGCTGTTTGGAACGATGCGAACCGTCATGTTCCGTCCAGAAGAAGGCACGATCGATTATTGTTTTGGCTCTCCAGTTTACAATCCGACTTATTCTTTAAAAGCCGGGGGTTCACTGCCTTTCCATGAACAAAAGGTACAATTTCATCAAAAGGATTATGGACCGTCATTTTGGAGGAGTGTCTAATGATCCCTTGTTTATATTTTGTCACAGCCGCTGTGCCAAATTCAGATCAACTTAAGATTGCATCGCTCGTTGAAAGCGTTTTATATTAAGGTGTGACAATAGACCTATTTATACAGAAGGAGGCATTTCATGTACATAACGGCACGAGAACAGAAAGTCATTAAATACATCATTCAGCAAAATCGTTATGTCACCATTCGTGAGATAGCCGATTCTGTTCAGGTGAGTACAAGAACGATCCATAGAGAACTAAAATCTATTAAACCAATTTTGAAAGATTATCATCTTTCATTAGATAAACAGCCGGGAAAAGGCTTAAAGGCAGTTGGCGAACAGGAGGATAAACAGCGGCTTCTTGCTCATATGTCAAATGAGGATCAAATTGAATACAGCTCGGACGAACGAAAGCTCTTAATCCTATGTGCGCTGCTTGAAGCGAAGGAACCGGTGAAATTATACACCCTCGCAGCTGACTTGCAGGTAACAAATGCGACGATTAGCTATGATTTAGATGAACTGACGGAGTGGATTGCTCCATACGGTTTGCAGCTTATCCGCAAGCGCGGGTACGGCATTGAATTAAAAGGGCCGGAGGAAGCAAAACGGAAAATTGTTGGCAATCTCATTGTCGACCGGCTCGACATTCAATTGTTTTTAGAAACGATTGAAATGAATATCAAACATCGAACGAAAGCAACGGAAAAGGTGTTTGGCGTTGTCAGCAGAGGTCAGCTGCTCAAGGTAGAAAGACTGCTCTTTCATTTGAAAGATCGACTGTCACTTTCCTTATCTGATAGTGCCTATATTGCACTTGTTGTTCACTTAACCTATGCCATCGAACGTATTCAGCTTGGGGAAACCATTCGAATGGAAGAGGAAGAGCTGCTGGAATTAAAGCGGACGAAGGAATTTGAATCATCACTCCGAATGGCAAGAGCGCTTGAACGCATGTTTAATGTGGAGATTCCTGAAGCGGAGGTCGGATATATGACCATCCATCTTCGCAGTGCAAATCGTAGCTTTGGGGCAGAATATCGTATTGATGAAATCGAGCTGGATATCGCGCTGAGAACGAAAAAGCTCATTGATTTTATTTCAAATAAAACCGGCTATCATCTCAATGAAAATGATTCATTGTATGAGGGGCTCGTGTCTCATCTTGAGCCTGCCATGAACCGTCTAAAGGAAAAGATGAGAATCTATAATCCGCTCACACAACAAATTAAAAAAGACTACTTTTTGCTGTTCATGGCGATTGAAGAAGGAGTCGAGCGCTTCTTTCCTGAGATTGAATTTCCAGAGGATGAAATCGCCTTTATTGTGCTTCACTTTGGTTCAGTGCTTGAAATCAAAAAAGAAGAAACAAAAATTCATGCGCTGGTTGTTTGCTCAAGCGGAATCGGTTCCTCGAAAATGCTCGCCTCCCGGTTGAAAAAAGAATTGCCCGAGATCGCCAAATTCGATCTATCCTCCTTGATGGAGCTAAAGGAAATCGATGCATCGAGCTATGACATGATTGTCTCAACCGTTCCAATCCCATATGAGCATATCGATTACATTATGGTCAGCCCCCTCCTAAACGAGGATGATGCCATGCGTGTGAAGTCTCATATTAAACGGAAGATTCCTTATATCATCGAGAAAAAAAGAACAAAAGAATCTCCCAAAGAACTGGTGAAAGAAACCGTTAATATGATGACGATTGCAGAACAGGTGACGAATTATATGTTTGTAATTCGCAGCATCCTGTCCCGTTTTACCATTGAAAAAAGAAAGACGATGCCGAAGCATGATGAAACCATCAGGCAGCTGCTTCGTCAGCTTGAAGAGGAAGGGCTTATCATACATGCGGATGATGTGGTGAGCGGCCTTTTGGATCGTGAACAGCAAGGCGGCTTAGGCATACCTGGTACTGAATTTGCTCTTTATCATTTAAAGCATGCATTCATCAAGGAACCAATCTTTCATATTTATGATCTTGATCAGGCATACGAGGTTAAAAGCATGGATGGCGGGCAGCAGCAGATGTCACGAATGCTCATGATGCTGGCGCCGCAAGAGCTTGGCAAGGAAGGGTCAGAAATGTTTAGTCTGATCAGTTCATCCATCATTGAAAGTGAAGAAAGCATGGCGCTTTATGGACAAGGCACAAAGGAAGACATTGAACAGAAATTACATCAGCTTTTCTATCAATTTGTCAAAGAGGCAAAATGGTAAGAAAAAGGCCGAGAGCTTATTCGCTTCTCGGCTTTTTTGCTGTGACACAGACAGCAAGGGTAGGGCGAATTTCTTCATACTCAATAGAAAATTGGTCAAACCCTGCAAACTGCATGTCATTTAATATGTTTTCACCCATCTCTTTTGTCCGATTGGCGTCAGCTCCTTTTTCTCTTGGCTGCATGACAATAACGAGTGTTCCGCCTGGTTTCAACGTGTGATAAAGATTGAGTAAGCCCGTCTTTGGATCATCCCAAATCGTAAAATTGTTAACAGACAGCACTTTGTCATACTGCTCTCCGGGAAGGCGTGTTTTCTCGATTTTTCCGACATACAATCGGACCTGTTTGTCTTTTGCTCGTTTGCTGACGCGGGATTGTGCTTGCTCCTGCATGGTCGAAGAAGCATCCAGTCCATCAATGTGAAGGTTTTGATAATGCTTGAGCATATGTTTAATGCTGTAGCCAGGTCCATAGCCAATTTCCAAAATGTTTTCACCATCTGTCAAATCTAAGTGGCAGATGGCCCACTGATTCAATGCTTTATTTTCATTTGCCATAATGAGTCCAGCAATGCTTCCGAGCCAGCCTTTTGGTCTGCTAAAGGTTTTCGAAATGGTAGACAGCATGTGAGAACGCTCCTTTTTGATGATCATGTAACCGATTTTTCTTCTCTTCAAACATGCTGATTTTCGGGAACACATCTACACAGCTTCATGATGTTTGAGTGGAAAAATGAGGTGGTAATGAAAGGATACATCAACAAATCAAGGAGGAGCTTACACATGGATTTACGTGAATATTTAACAAATGGCATTCCGCGCCAAACGCAGGATCAGCAGCCAGGCAGTGAAAGAGAAATGAATCCAGCGCCGATCTTTGAGGATGAATCATATCAAGGTTCTGGCAAGCTAAAAGGAAAAGTGGCACTGATTACAGGCGGAGATAGTGGAATCGGGCGGGCAGTATCTGTTGCCTATGCAAAAGAAGGTGCACATGTCGCCATTGTGTATTTAAATGAACATGAGGATGCAGAAGATACGCAAAAACGTCTAGAACAGGAAGGCGTCAAATGCTTAACGATTGCAGGAGATGTCGGTGACGAAGCTTTTTGTGAGAAAGCCGTAGAAAAAACAGTTGAAGCCTTTGGTCAATTAGATATTTTAGTGAATAATGCGGCTGAACAGCATCCGCAAGAACGTATTCAAGATATTTCTAGTGAACAGCTTCACCAAACCTTTAGAACCAATTTCTATTCCTATTTCTATTTTACGAAAAAGGCACTGGATTATTTAAAACCGGGAAGCTCCATCATTAACACAACATCAATTAACCCATATCGAGGTAACCCAGTGCTGATTGATTATACGGCGACAAAAGGAGCCATTAACGGCTTTACGCGTTCTATGGCACAATCGCTTGTGAAAGATGGGATTCGGGTGAACGGTGTAGCGCCAGGTCCAATTTGGACGCCGCTCATTCCATCTACATTTGATGAAGACAGTGTGGAAAACTTCGGGGCAGAAACCCCAATGGGAAGACCAGGACAGCCTGTTGAGCATGTCGGCTGCTTTGTGCTGCTGGCTTCTGACGAATCGTCTTATATGACAGGACAGACACTTCATGTCAATGGAGGTTCCTTTATGAATACATGATCTACCGCGGCACCGCCCAGCTTTGATTGGGCGGTGTTTTTAGTATTTCTTGCGATTTTTCTGCACAGATATGACAGACCATACGATAATGCCTACAACAACTGCCGCAATGACAAGTGAACTCAAATGGAACATCGTTTCATGATGCATGTTCAACTTCTCCCTTCATTGAACCTGTTTTCTATAGCATCAGCTAGAAAGTATCTTTTTATGAAAAACACATTTCTTTGTTTAATGAATGGGCTGTCGTGGAAACCTACGAATACGGATGAAATTTTGAAGGAGTGAAACGATATGTCTCAAGAAGAATTAAAACAAAAGGTATTAAACCTGTTAGATGAACAAAAGGTCGGAACACTAGCGACCGTTGAACAAAATCAGCCGCATACTCGCTACATGACTTTTTTTCATGAAGGTCTGACGTTATATACACCAACGAGTAAAGAAACACATAAAGCAGATGAAATTGAAAAAAATCCGAATGTGCATATTCTCATTGGATATTCAGGCGAAGGATTCGGTGATACTTATGCAGAAATTGCAGGCACCGCAACATTAACCGATGATCCGGAATTGATCGACCGCCTTTGGTCTGATGAGATGGAGAAATGGTTTAAAGGAAAAGATGACCCGAATCTAGTGATTCTGAAAATTGATCCAACCTCCATTCGTTATATGAATGAAGGAAGCCGTACACCAGCAGAATTATCACTTTAACACTTGCATAAGCAGGGGGAATGTGTTAAAGTTTGATATTAAGTGTTGAAATAAGCAAATAAATAAAGAAAGTAAACTTTCTTTTTTCTATGACACAATGAGAAGCAATAGAGCTTCTACTTGATAAGAACGAGACGCTGTCAAAGCGAACAAACTTATTCTTTTCCTTCTGCACCCGCCCCCCTATATAAGCGGAAGAATGGAAAAAAGACGTTTTGATTTACAATTCACACTGGCACGGCTTCGGAGCCGTAAGGACGAATGAGAGGTAGGGCTTTCGTTGTCTTGTTATCCAGAACTTCCATGGCGTTTACTTTCAAACGTAGGTTCACTCGGAACACATATGACACACTGATATGATCGAATCTTAATTCATACACTCCGTAACGGAGATTAAACATTGATTATTTATTTGCATGAAAAGAGTAAGTAACAGGCTGCCATCTATTTGGCAGCCTTTTTCATTTGGTCAAACAAGAAGACCCCAAAACCAATGAGCCCAAGAAAAGGGAAGATGAAGATACAAACCAATCGCATAGCGTCCGCACCAAAAGGGTTCGATACTAGCAGCAGACCGATGAATGCACAGATGATCAGAGTGAATAAGGCGGGCTTCATGATCATTTCCTTTGCCCTTTCTTCTGATACCGCCAAATCCGTTCAATAAAAAAGAACATCACTGCAAACAAAATAGAAAACATGAACATATCCAGCAGTGTCACGCCTCTATTTGGGTGCACAAGACCAAACCAAACGAATTGCAGAACAAAAGAGATCGCAAAATATAGAATCAATTTTTTCATCATTTTCCTCTTCTCACTTATTTTTTTGACCCTTAAGCCATATCAGCCAAATGATGAAGGAACCAATCACACATGAGAGCAAAGTGACAGGCGGCAAGGTGTACCAGCTAGTCAGCCCCTTTACAAAACACATATAAAAAAAGAAAATGGAAATGGATACGAGTACCCATTGCTTGAACCAGCGAGGGACACGCAGCCACGCCGCTAGAATGATTGATGATAGCTTATCCAATGAGAGAACTCCTTTTTTGAATCTGATTGGATTTTATCGTAAACAACAAAGTTTGTAAAATATGGATTTCAGAGGCTTTGATGGTATTCTTCTAGCGTGAAACATTTTCGCTGTACTGACGTATAAGTGAAAGGAACCTCATGAAAGGAAGCGATCAAGTGAAAAGAATACCAGTCATCTTCCTCAGATATATTATCTTCTTTATTCCAGCAATCATTCTCAGTGTCTTGGTGTGGAACCATTATCAAGATGATTTGTCAGATGGGAAAGTAACAGAGAATAACGTCAAAGGAATGTTCACATTTGATGAAGGCAAACGAGTGGTGAGTGCGGTATCAAAAGACCAGCAGCTCCATTTTGCAATGGTTGATCCTCAATCAGGAAAAAGAATGAGTGAATGGACCACAGAAAGTGATTCGTTTAATGAAATGCTGCCATCCATTCAAGGAAACAATCTCTTACTGGCTTTAAAAAATAAAGACGGGCAGCTGTTGATTGAGAAATTAACACCAAGCGGAGAAAAGAAAGAGCTCGTTCAAAATAACCTGCAGATTCCTTCATTTTTAAAAACGAATACATACCAATGGAATGGACGGCTCGTATTTACAGGAGAAATGGACGGTGCCGCTGCAGTCATCGGTGAGCTTAAGAATGGTCAATTTTATGCGCACAATCTCAATAAGCTAAAACTACCGGCAAGGCCTGTCTCCATGGATGTTGTCATGAATTCCTTTAGAGGGCAGACCCCTATTCCTATATTTGAAGTAGCCTTGAAAAATGATCAAAAGGCATATGTCAGCGGCATTTCAAACGAGAAGCATCAGCTTGGCCTCTATGTCTCAAAAAATGCTGAACCGTTTAGCCTTGTAGAAGATATAGTTGAGCAGCGGCTGCAAAAAACGATCGGATCATCACAAAACTTTGCTGTCGCCGTGGAATCGGAATATCCAAAAAGGGCAAGGAAAGTGAATGCAGAAGGAAGACTTGGAGAAGTCGTTCCAACACCAAAACCAATTTACCAAACGTATGTGTACCAGCTTAATGAGGAAGAAGTGTTGATTGCAGGCTCTACAGCAAAGGACGAAGCAAAAGGCAAACTGACTGGTTATATCTATAACCATCGCACGAATAAGGCGACGTCTGCCAGCAAGCTTTTGCAGTCGTTTTCATATGAATCTTTACAAAGAGAAGGGCTCTCTTTCAATAAAAATGTGAAGAGTGACTGGCTCTATTATTCTTTTGACAATCAATTAACGGGTGCATTTGAGACGAAAAGCAAAGAGCTAAAGGAATTTCCTTTGCAAAAGGTCATCTCGATTGAAAACGCCAGTCCAGCCCACCAAACATCTGTTGATACCTTTATGCAATATGTAATGAAGGGCGGACCGCTCATTCTCAACTGGGCGATATGGATCTTGATCCCGCTGTTATTATTTGTACTAGCCATCTTCCTGCCGCCGATTTTGAGACTGGTGAGAAGGAACAAGATAAAGGACAGTGTCACATTACAAGCCTATATTGTGTCTGTTAAAGAAACGGGCACTTACATCAACGAACAGCCAGTTGTCAGCATGCGGCTTCAATTTGAATATGAAGGGCAAAGTATAGAAAAGACGGTTAAAACGGTTGTATCCTACACCCAGATACCACAGCCAGGCCAGCCTATTGCCATTCACTATGATCCGAAGAAGCAAAAGGCAATGCTTTTAAAAGAGGGTGACTTCTCGCAGCCAAGTGAGCCAAAGTTCATCAAAGGCGCTGTTTTAAGAAATATAGAATCATATGGAACCGTAGGACGAGGCACCGTCTTATCACTCACATTTGAATTAGATCAGAAAACGTATATCATTCCAATGATTCAAGCCGCTGGTTTTGAATTTAGAACAGGAGAAAAAGCCGATCTCGTCGACATCAATGGCCAGCTGAAAATGGCTGCCTATGGCTATGAAGTTCGAAATCGATCGGGGAAAGATGTGACGTTAACAGGAACCATCCAGCGTGTGAAGCAATATTCAATTGCCATCCATGAACAAAAGCCTATTCAGCTGGATGTGACAGTGTCAAACGGAGATCAGTCCATCACCAAAACGGTCAGCCAGTTCATCCCTGATCATATGCAGGTCGCAGTGGGCACTCAAATCACGATCCAGACAAAGAAAGAAGAGCTGGATAGAGAAATGAGCCTCATGCAAGAGAAACAAGGAAGTGCAAAAGTGACCAATGTCGAATTTGCTGGCGTCATCGGCAATCTGCCGTTAGCGATCATTCAAGTTGAGAGAAATGGCATGATGTATGAAGTGAAACAGCCAATCGATCCAATCACCAGCGTCTTGCCTGGTGATGAATTATGGGTGGCATATCACGATATGACGCGTCAAGCAGCCATTGTGAAATATGCATCAATATAAAAAAGCGTTCCTTTTAGGAACGCTTCAGCGTGTAGACAAACCCTCGCATTCGGTGTCAGGTCTGCGCTTCGGTGCTCACGAATGTCAAATTCGCTCCGCTTCGGTGCTCGTCCTTCCTAGACTGCAAAGGTTTTCTATCACGCTGAAAAGAAGACAAAGGGCTAAAATCAAAATCATTTTAGCCCTTTGTCAACAATCTGAAGCGTTCCTTTTAGGAACGCTTTTTCTATTAAGCTTTTGTATCATATTGGCGGAGCACCTTATCGTAGGCGAAATTGCCGAAAGGAATGAATGCCGCAAAAAAACCGGCGATGGACCATTTCAAATGCCAGCGAACTTTAAATGTCACATATGCCAAAATGAGCATATAGATGACAAACAATGCGCCGTGAAGAGAGCCTACAATGGTGACTGCCATCGGAATATCCGCAAAATATTTTAGAG
Source organism: Bacillus sp. MAG717A (assembly GCF_036884855.1). Taxonomy (NCBI): domain Bacteria; kingdom Bacillati; phylum Bacillota; class Bacilli; order Caryophanales; family Bacillaceae; genus Bacillus; species Bacillus sp. MAG717A. Next base: position 953,494 of record NZ_CP145733.1, on the reverse strand, counting down.
GCATGGCAATTAAAAGAAGGGTTAAAAGAGACATACCCTCAATAAAACCCGCCTGTCGCAGACGGCTAATACTTGTATGCATATACAAATCCTCCTGTATAAAAGCTAGTTTCTCATCTTCTAATATAAACGAAAGATCGTCTGGACATGCTGAAATCTACGAAAAATTCAAAATATGTTCATGGATTGCTTAAAAAATGGGAAAAGTCCTTTACTGTTTGTTTGTTTCAGAGAGTACTTGCTTTAAGTGCATCACATCATGTAATAAATGCTCAGTCATTGCTTGAACCGCTTCTGTGGAGCGGCGCTTTTTTATTTCAGAATAGATCGCTGCATGCTCTCTTTGAATGGTTTCAGCACGAGCCCCGCCGCTAAAATGGAAAATGCGGCAATAGTGAATGAGTGCATTCACGTGATTCAATTGTTTGGATAAACGGTCATTGTGACTCGCCAAAATGATTTTTTGATGAAAGGATTCATGTAACTGGACGATCTCTTTAGATGGCAGCTCCTGCTTGATCGCTTCGTCCGCCTCCGTGAGAACCTGCTCAATTTCATCCATTTCTCTTTGCGTGGCTTCCTTACAGGCAAGCTCAACAGCAAGTGTTTCTAAGGCCACCCGAATTTGATAGAGCTCCTCGACATCTTTTTCTGTTAACGTATAGACGGAATAGCCTGATCGATGATCCGCGATTAAAAGCTCGTCTTTTTCTAACAGCCTCATCGCCTCTCTTACAGGTGAACGGCTTACGCCAAATTGCTTGGCAAGCTGTGTTTCATTGATGCGCTCTCCTGGCTGAAACTGGCCATCAAAAATCATTTGCTTCAGCTGTGCATAAAATTGCATGTGATACGGTGTTGGTCTTTCCATCTCGAATGAATTCATCCCATCATTCCCTCTTTTGTACATCATCTTTTGTCTCATGTTATCCAAGTTTTTCCCTCTAGGCAAGCCTGCATCGAAAAGTCAATATCGTACAATCCAAGAGAAAAAGGGTGTGCTACACTAATGATGAGTTCAGTGAAAAGAGGGGATCGACATGAGAACATTAGAGGAACGAACAGTCCATTTTGACCAGGACTTGCAAATAGAGGCGTATCGCTTTCATGCCATCATCAAAAAGTTCCCAAAACATTTTCATACATACTATGTGATTGGATTTATTGAAGGCGGTCAAAGACGTATGTTCTGCCAAAATCAAGAATACATCATTGGAAAAGGAGATATCCTTCTTTTCAATCCGTACGATAATCACGGATGTGAACAATTTGATCACAAGCCGCTAGATTATCGCAGCTTAAATATTGAACCAGAGTTGCTGGAGAAGATCTTTCAGCACAAGCCGCATTTTAAAGCCCCTGTGGTTTCACAAAGTGAACTAGCAAAGCAATTATATGATCTTCATCAAATGATCACAGAAGAAGCTCCTGCTTTGAATAAACAGGAAGCCTTTTACTTTTTGATGAAGCAGTTGATCGAAACCTATTCTGATACACCAGAGGAAAAAGCATCAGCAGCCAATGCCAATGCCAATGAACAAAAAGTCCAAGACGTACAGCAATATATTGAAACACATCTCACGGAAAATATATCGTTAGATGACTTAGGTGAGCTCGTGTCCATGAACAAATATTCATTGCTGCGTGCTTTTACAAAGTTCAGAGGAATTACGCCGTATCGTTATTTACAGACAATCAGGGTGAACTATGCGAAGGAGCTTCTCGCCCAAGGAATGAAGCCAATAGATGTAGCTGCTGCCGCTGGATTTTCTGATCAAAGTCATTTGACTCATTTCTTTTCGGAATTTATTGGGCTTACGCCAGGGCAGTATCAGCAAATTTTTGAAAAGCAGGTAACAGCAAAATGAAAAATAAACAGCTTCTTGGTCATCTAGCAGCCATGTTCACCATTTTTTTATGGGGATCTACTTTTATATCAACCAAAATATTATTAACGGCTTTTTCTCCAACAGAGATTTTATTTTTTCGTTTTTTCCTTGGGTACCTTACCCTGATGATCATTTATCCAGTCACCATGAAGGTGCAGCGTAGAAAGCATGAAGGGATGTTTGCGCTCGCAGGGTTATGCGGTGTGGTCTTATACTATTTTTTAGAAAATGTTGCACTTACCTATACGTTCGCTTCGAATGCAGGTGTCATCAGCTCCGTTGTCCCATTTTTCTCTTTTCTATTGTCTTATTTTTTATTAAAAGATGAGCCGCTGCACAGCCGCTTTTTTATAGGCTTTTTCATCGCGATGATGGGAATTGTACTGATTAGCTTTAATGGGATGACGACGTTCCAATTGAATCCGCTCGGTGATGCTTTAGCATTTATGGCTACCATCGTCTGGGCATTTTATTCCATTTTATCGAAAATGATCAATCAATATGGCTACCATATTATTCAGGTGACAAGACGTGTCTTCTTTTACGGGCTGCTATGGATGATTCCGCTAATCTGGCATTTTAAGATTCGTTTAGACTGGGAGCGGTTCACGAATCCATCGTTTGCCTTCCACTTGCTGTTTTTAGGCGTCTTTGCATCTGCTATTTGTTTTCTGACATGGAGCTTTTCCGTGAAGACGATCGGTGTGGTGAAATCAAGTGTGTATATTTATGGAGTGCCCATTATCACGATGATCATTTCAATGATCGTACTTCACGAGAGTCTGACCTTCATGTCGGCACTAGGAACGGTACTGACCTTAGGAGGTTTGCTGCTTTCAGATAAAAAAGGTGCGGGAAGAAAGAAACAGAAGTCCCCGATACTGGTGCAGGATAAAAAGGCGCTTTGATCAAAAAGCGTCTTTTGTCCATTGTAAGAACAGGCACTCTTTAGTAAACTCAAATTAAACGGTCGACGGTCGACCGATGACAAAGGGGGAAAAATCAATGAAGCATGTTTCAATTGCAGCGATACCAGGAGACGGAGTTGGAAAGGAAGTTGTGCCTGAAGCCATCCGAGTTTTGAAAGCGATATCAGAGGTGCATGGCGGTCTATCTTTCACCTTTCAGGATTTTCCGTGGAGCTGTGAATATTATTTAGAGCATGGCGAAATGATGCCAAAGGATGGATTGGAACAACTAAAAGCCTTTGACAGCATTTTCTTAGGGGCCGTCGGAGATGCCAATTTAGTGCCGGATCATGTATCACTTTGGGGATTGCTCATTAAAATTAGACGTGAATTTGAGCAGGTGATCAACGTTAGACCTGCAAAACAGCTGAGCGGCATTCGCTCACCGCTTGCTCAGCCAAAGGATTTCGATCTTCTTGTTGTAAGAGAAAACGGTGAAGGTGAATATAGTGAAATTGGGGGCCGTATCTATCAAGGAGAAGATCAGCTTGCCATTCAAAATGCTGTTTTCTCCAGAAAAGGGACAGAGCGAGCCATGCGTTTTGCCTTTCAATTAGCAAAAAAGAGAAGAAAGCATGTGACAAGTGCAACCAAATCGAATGGAATAGTTCATACAATGCCATTTTGGGATGAAGTGTTTCAAGACGTAGCAAAGGATTATCCAGAGGTGACAGCAGACTCACAGCACATTGATGCACTCTCAGCCTTCTTTGTAACAAGACCTGAGAAATTCGATGTGATTGTAGCCAGTAATTTATTTGGCGATATTTTGACTGATCTTGGAGCTGCCATTATGGGAAGTATTGGCGTGGCGCCTGCCGCCAACATCAATGTGAATGGCAAATATCCGTCTATGTTTGAGCCTGTACACGGATCAGCCCCAGACATTGCAGGAAAAGGGATTGCCAACCCAATCGGTCAAATTTGGACAGCTAAACTCATGCTTGATCATTTCGGAGAGGAAGAACTGGGCACACACCTGCTCGAAATCATCGAGTCAGTCACAGCAGACGGCTTTTTAACAGCAGACATCGGCGGAGCCTATCAAACACAAGAAATCACCAACGAAATCATCGAGCGCTTGAAGAAATAATCCGTCATTAGAACCGCATCTCCACGTCTGCTATAATAAAAGGATGGATAGAAGAAAGAGATGTGAAATCTAGTGTCAAAAACAGTTGTATTAGCAGAGAAACCTTCAGTAGGACGTGACTTAGCGCGTGTGCTGAAGTGTCATAAAAAAGGAAATGGTTTTTTAGAAGGAGATCAATACATTGTGACGTGGGCGCTTGGTCATTTGGTCACACTGGCTGATCCAGAAGGCTACGGAAAAGAATTTCAATCCTGGCGTTTAGAGGATTTGCCGATCATTCCAGAGCCGCTCAAGCTTGTCGTCATGAAAAAGACAGGAAAGCAATTCCAAGCAGTAAAAGCACAGCTTGCAAGAAAAGATGTAAAAGATATTGTCATCGCAACAGATGCTGGACGTGAAGGGGAGCTAGTCGCAAGATGGATTCTTGAAAAAGCGCATGTGAAAAAGCCGCTAAAACGACTATGGATCTCATCTGTTACGGACAAAGCCATTCAAGAAGGCTTCAAACGATTAAAAGATGGCAGAGAATATGATAATCTGTATCGCTCGGCGGTTGCACGTGCAGAGGCAGACTGGATTGTAGGGATCAACGCAACAAGAGCGCTGACGACCAAGTTCAATGCACAGCTTTCCTGCGGACGGGTACAAACACCAACGATTGCCATGATCGCCAAACGAGAAGAAGACATTCAGCAATTCCAGCCGAAGCCGTTCTATGGAATGACTGCACAAGTAGATGGGCTTACCTTGACATGGCAGGATGCCAAAACAAAGCAAAACCGCACATTCCAAGAGAATGTCATAAAAGAGCGTTTGGCAGGATGCAAAGGAAAACCAGCGGTGATCGATGCATTGAAAAAAACAGCGAAAAAAGCTTTTGCTCCAGGGCTGTATGACCTGACTGAATTGCAGCGTGATGCACATAAACGCTACGGCTTCTCAGCAAAAGAAACCTTGTCTACGCTTCAGCGATTGTATGAGCAGCATAAGCTTGTGACATATCCACGTACTGATTCACGATTTATTTCAGCGGATATCGTTCCTACATTAAAAGATCGTTTAAAAGGAATGAACGTCAGACCGTACGCACAGCATGTGAACCGCATTTTACAATCAGGCGTGAAAGCGCACAAAGGCTTCGTCAACGATGCAAAAGTGTCAGATCACCATGCGATCATTCCAACCGAGGAAGAGCTGTATCCTGGTGCACTAAGTGATAAAGAGCGTAAATTATATGATCTTATTGCCAAACGATTCCTTGCTGTACTCATGAATCCTTTTGAATACGAGGAAACAACGGTGTTTGCCAAGATAGGCAGTGAAACCTTCACGGCAAAAGGAAAAACCGTACAATCAGCCGGCTGGAAAGCCGTGTATGATGATTCCTATGAAGACGAGGAATCAGCCGAAGCAGATCAGCATCTGCCGCTGCTCTCAGAAGGGCAGTCACTTGAAGTACGCCAGCTGAAAGAAACAAATGGAGAAACGAAACCTCCTGCCCGTTTTAATGAAGCAACTCTGCTATCTGCTATGGAGAACCCAGCGGCATTTATGCAAAATCAGGAAAAGGACTTAGTGAAAACCCTCGGTGAAACAGGCGGACTAGGAACAGTGGCCACAAGAGCCGATATCATTGAAAAACTGTTCAACAGCTTCTTAATCGAGAAAAAGGGCAAAGACATTTTCATCACATCGAAAGGGAAACAGCTGCTTTCCTTAGTGCCTGAAGACTTAAAGTCTCCTGCATTAACAGCGGAATGGGAACAAAAGCTTTCTAAAATAGCAAAAGGACAGCTGAAGGCTTCTCAATTCATGAGTGAAATGAAGTCCTATGCAAAACAAGCCGTATCTGAAATCAAACAGACTAATCAAACCTTTAAGCATGACAATGTCACTGGCACCCATTGTCCTGACTGCGGAAAACTTATGCTGAAAGTGAACGGAAAACATGGCACAATGCTCGTGTGCCAGGACCGAGAATGCGGCCACCGTAAAAATGTAGCGAAGAAAACAAACGCACGCTGCCCGAACTGTCATAAAAAGCTCGAGCTGCGTGGAGAAGGCGATGGTAAAATCTTTGCTTGTGTGTGCGGCCATAGAGAAAAACTGTCGGTTTTCGAAAAACGCAAATCTCAATCCAATCAAAAGAGAGCCAGTAAGCACGATGTGTCTAAATATATGAAGAAACAAAAGAAAGTGGAAGAACCAATCAATAACGCACTGGCTGAGCAATTAAAGAAATTAAAATTAGATCAATAGTAGTGTATAAACCCATGCGGAAACGCATGGGTTTTTCAGTGCAATCAAGTATATCGGCATATGGTTTTTCTGAAAATGGGAATACGTATGCGAAAAGACTCGTAATTTGGTATGAAATATTTATTTAAATTTTAACAAAAACACTCTATAATAAATCGTTGGATGCTAAGAGAACAGGAGTTGAAAGGGGACACGAATGGTTACAGCCATACATCGCACGGCTATTGTTTTACTCATTGTTTTTTTATTAGGCGGATGTACCTGGAAACAGCAGAGTGAATCAGCTGATCCAGTATCTCCACAGCCTGTATTGCCTGGAGAATATTTTATCACTCATCACCTCATGACAGATCAAGGCATGATTCGCACTTCATTAGCAGAGCAGCACATCTACTTATCTGAGTCGCTTGGACTTTGGATGGATTATCTTGTTCGAAAAAAAGACCAAAATTCTTTTGACCAACAATTTGGTGTCCTGCAAGATGAATTTTTACTAGATGATCATCTTCTCAGCTGGCAAATCGAATCTGATCAAAAAAGTAAAGCCAATGCTCTAGTTGATGACTTACGGGTAGTGGCGGCACTTCAAAAGGCAGATCGTTTATGGAAGAATGCAGCGTATCAAACCACAGCAAAAGAAATCGCACAAGCGTTAAAAGACAAGAATATGTATAGAGGCATCTTGTCCGATTATTATGATGCATCAACAAACCGAACTTCACACACAATCACACTCTCATATTTAGACCCAAAAGCAATCAAAGAATTGGAATCCCTCAAAATATTCACGAAACAAATGACGAGTAACCAATTGACCATTCTAAAACAAGCACCGAGAAAAAAAGGATTCTTTCCTAAATCCTATGACATAAAGAAAAAAGCCTATTCATTTGATCGAGAAATCAATATGATTGATCAACTCTATACGGCTCTACATGCTGATCGTGCAAAGGTGAGTACGTCCGCGATCATGAAATGGCTGAAAACGACTTTTAAAAAAGAAGGAAAACTGTACGGTAGATATAAACTGAGCACATTGCAGCCATCGGTGACGTATGAATCGCCTTCTGTATATGCACTGGTCATCTTGTATGCTCTTAAACGAAACGAACCGGAATTCGCAAAAGAGGTCTATGACCGCATGAAAGAATTACAAATTCAAGATCCTCTCAAGGATTATTATGGAGGATACATGAACGAAAAAGACACACACTCATTTGACAACTTATTGCCTCTCATTGCAGAAAGGGAGCTTTTTAATGAATCGGTTATTCAGTAATACGTATCGTTTATATTATTCTCTGCTCCTCACGTTTGCAGGTCTTATTTTGTTTATGGGCTACCTTGGCTTACATGATGCAGAGAGCTTTTTGATGATCACACTGACTTTTGTCGTGTTAGGATGCGGGATTTTATTTGGCATCTTACCAGCATTAATTTTTACCTTGCTGATGTTGTTCTTTATAGGAAGTGCTATGTTCTTTACAGAGCTTGGCCACACAAATCCTTTCTTTTCCAATCGAACATTGCAGGATGTGGTGGTTTGGGGCGTAGCCCTACTCTTTTTCGCGATTTCAGCAGGAAGCTTGCATGAGCGGATCAAGACGATGCGTCACACCATTGAACAACAAAAGCAGGCGATGAAACAATTTGTGGCGATTGACTCGACAACTGGATTTGACAATGCAGATCGGATGAAGCTGGAATTATCCGAGGAAATGAAACGGGCAGAACGTTACAAACAGCCATTCGTTTTTATCCTTCTTCATATCCATTATGCAGCGGAATTCAAATCGTTATATGGAGAAAAAGAAATGCAGCACCTATTTCAGCAGTTAAGTATCAAGATTCGCGAAAGTGTCAGAGAAACGGATAAGAAATTTCGATTATCCGAAGAACGAATAGGCTTGCTGCTTACTCACACACCAGAAGAGAATGTCTCTGTCGTCCTTGAGAAGCTAAAAGATAAATTGCAAAAGCATGTGCTGTTAAACGGTCGTGAAGTCACCCTGACTTTTCATGTCTGTCATTTAACAAGCAGTTCGGATTATCGTACGCCAGAGCAATTTTTAGAAGAACTAGAAAAAGAGATGATGATGAATGAACTTTAATTCTTTGATGAAATGCTGTTTGCTGCTTGCTCTTTTTTTGATTCTTTCTTTTAAATACATGGCTTCAGCCGACGCACTTGCCAAGTCAGATACCCTGATCGTTTATTCGACAGAATCGGGGGAAGCGACTCCAGCAGTGCATATGCTGGATCTACTCGCCGGACATTTTTCAACAAAGACGACGATTGTATCTGATGAACATTTGGCTGAAAAGAAGATCAGTGAATTTCAGCAAGTCATCTACCTAGGAGAAATAAAGAGAACCTTACCGAAACAGACCATTCGTATGATGAATGAAGCACAGAAGGTAATAGCCATTGGATACAATGCGGAACAGCTTCGCCCATTCTCCAAGCTTACTTTTCACAAACAAGATCACACGAGTCAAATCAAATATACAGATGATCAAACTTACCGTCAGCTAGAGAAAAGTATTAGTGCGTTAACGGTTCAAGGGGCAGACTTGCAAAGTGAATTTTTATTGAAGAAGCATGAAGCTGATCTTCCATTTGTGATTCAAACAAAGAAAGGTGCCGACTATATTGGAATCTTAAATGTCGTGCAGCAGATCGAGCTACTTGCAGAAGTGCTAGAAAAACGTCTGCCTTCTTCTCATCAACTGACCACAAAGTACTTAAGGCTTGGGAACATCAGCCCTGTCACTGACGAGAAGAAGCTGCTTGAGCTTGGACAATACGTATCGACTCGGCATATTCCGTTTCTGATAGCGGTAACCCCTGTATGGGTGGATCGAACAACAGGTGATGAAGTGACACTGAGTGACCGCCCGCAGCTCGTAAAAGTGTTAAAACAATTGCAAAGCGATGGAGCTAGCATCATTCTTCATGGATTTAGCCGTACGTACCGAACGGAGGATTCTGGTCAGGACTTTGAGTTCTGGGATGCAAAGAATGATCAGGCCATTACGTCAAATGACCCAAAAAAAGCCGAGAAAAAGCAAAGTGAAAGCCATTTTTCGAATGAAAAAGACTTCCATGCTTATACGAGATCGAATCAGCAGCAAGAAATCATCTATACAGAAGAAAAAATCACAAAGGGTATTGAGCTTCTTGCGCAGCAAGGTCTATATCCACTGGCATTCGAGGTGCCGCATGATGCCATATCCCAACAAGGCTACGATGTGATATCAAGGCATATGTCCAGCCTGTTTGGACAGGTACAGTTGTCGGATCATACGTGGAAAACAGCCGGTGCTCCGCCGCTGGTGACGAAACCCGCCATGCTTCACGGCATGACCTTATATCCTCAGCAATCAGTAGAACCAGCGTCTGACCAAGAAGGTTCAAATATTTTAATAGAACAAAAGATTCAATCCATCCAGCATCTTCAATCTGCCGCAATCGGGCTGTCCTATGATGTGGAATCCAGAATAGATGGACTACAGAATCTGGTGATGCAGATGGATGCAATTCCTTCTAGTGAATGGCTGGATTTAAAGAAAACAAAACAGACGGTCCAAACATCACATGTGCAGATCAAAACATCAGGGAATGGACATATTCAAGTAGAACAATCCAATAGAGCAGAAACCAAAACAGTCAAACGAAGCGGTATGGAAAATATGCTGCGCATTCTCACAGTCGTGGTGATGCTGTTTATTGTGGCATTTGCTTTTTACACATTGTATTTAAGACTGACAATGAAAAAACGAATTTTTAAGGAGAGAAAATCAGGTGGCTGATGTCTTATTTTATCTTTCATTAATATTGATTTGGATCATGCTCCTATACCACATGTTTCTCATGCAGGGCGGTTTTCAGCACTACCTGACCTACGAAAAAGTGCTGCCTGAATGGACGAAACAGGGGAAAGAGCTGCCGACTGTCAGCATCCTGATTCCTGCTCATAATGAAGAAGTTGTCATCCGGCAAACGCTAAAAGCAATGGTCCAGCTATCCTACCCTAAACATCTCCTTGAAATCATTGTGATTAATGACAATTCCTCCGATGGCACAGGGGACATCGTGCAGTCATTCAGTGAGCAATATGATCATGTCCATATGATTGAAACGAAGCCGCCATTTGCAGGAAAGGGAAAATCAACTGCACTGAATGAAGGCTTAAAGGCTTCAACAGGAGAAGTCATCTGCGTATACGATGCAGATAACATGCCTGAACAAAAGGCTGTCTATCACTTGGTTCTCGGTTTATTGAACGACCCAAAGGCAGGCGCTGTTGTCGGGAAATTCAGGGTCATTAATGCAGCCAAAAATCTCCTGACCAAATTTATTAATATTGAGACCATCTGCTTCCAATGGATGGCGCAGGGCGGAAGATGGAAGTGGTTTGGCATTGCGACAATACCAGGCACCAACTTCGCCATCCGCCGCCACATTTTAGAAGAACTTGGCGGCTGGGATGTTCATGCGCTGGCTGAGGACACCGAATTAACGATTCGTGTCTATAACCTTGGCTATGTCATTCGATTTTTCCCGGCAGCGATCACTTGGGAACAAGAGCCTGAGACGTGGAAAGTCTGGTGGCGGCAAAGAACGCGCTGGGCTCGAGGTAATCAATATGTTGTACTCAAATTTTTAAAGCAGTTTATGAAGCTGAAACGAAAACGAATGATTTTCGATTTGTTTTATTTCTTCTTTACGTATTTCTTATTTTTCTTCGGTGTCCTGCTCTCAAATGGGATCTTTATCGTGAACCTATTTGTTGACCTTCACTTATCTGTAGGTGCTGTTGCACTGATCCTATGGGGATTGGCCTTCTTCCTCTTTCTAACAGAAGTGATGATTACATTAAGCATTGAGAAAACAGAGCTCACCAAACAAAATATACTCATTGTGGCGCTCATGTACTTCACTTATTCTCAAGTATGGATTGCGCTAGTCGTATACTCCTTATGTGTAGAGGCAAAGAGCCGTCTATTCAAACAAGAAGTAAAATGGTACAAAACCGAGCGCTACGATCAACAACAAAAGAAAAGTGGGTGACAAATTGAAATCGGTAAAATGGATGATTTTTATATTGATGATATCCCTTGCCATTCAGCCTTTTTTCATGGCGGGGCAAGCACTGGCGCAATCAAATCGAGTACAAGTGAAAGATGACTGGATTCGCTCATCAAAAGGAAGCCAAACAGAAACGCAAGCATTATCAGAAGATGTAGTGACCTTGTATGGACAAGAAGACCGCACTGAATTTTCCTATCAAATAGAGAAAGGAAAAATAGAGTCTAGCACCCTTACATTGAATATAGAGGCATCACCATTACTCATTTCGCCATCATCGTTCACAGTCATGATTGATGGAGAGATTGAAAAGACCATTCCAGTATCAGGGAAAAACCAAAAGAAGTCGATTCAAATCAAATTGAACAAAGAGCAATTGAAAAAAGGTTCTCATCTAATTCAGCTCGCATTTTATGGCGTGTTAAAAGAAGGTGTGTGTATCAACCAAGAGACACCTGCCAATTGGCTGAAAGTATATCCTGAAAGTGAGCTGGCTTTCAAAGGAACTCAAACGACAGACGTGACGTTAGACAGCTTCCCTTCACCTTTCATTCAAACAGGTGATCAGAAGGAACAAACAGATATTGTGATTCCAAATTCACCGGAAGCAGCTGAATTAGAAGCGGCTATGAAAGTATACCGTACGTTGAAAAACAAAGACCGCCAAGCAGACCTCAAAATCGTCCAAGAAAAGGACCTCAAGCAAATCGCGCATCCAACGATTGCTGTTGGAGCGAAAGGAAACTGGGAGGGACGAGTGAAATCGATCGAGCAAGCTGCGAAAATGAAAACAGCAAGCAACCAGCTCACGTTAGCAGTGAGAACACTGACTGGGAAGAAAAAAGAACAGCCCATTTTATTTGTCACTGCTGAACAGCCAAAGATAATTGCTGAAAAAATCAATGTCCTGACTCAACCAGAACTGACCGATCAGCTCACTGGGACAGATTTGCTGCTTCAAAAGGTTACTGCTAAAGCATCAAAACCATCTCATCAAATTCGTTTAAAAGATTTTGGTGGTGATGATGTAACGGTTGGAACCAAAAAGACGGCATCGGATCATTACTATTATCCGAAGGCATTGATCTCTAATCAAAAATCTGGTGCAAAGTTAAATCTATCATTTAAAAAAACTGATACAGCGAACAAAGCGGAACGCTTAACAGTCATGATTAATAATGAACCACACGATGTACCGTTAACAAAACTAGGAAACAAAGATGAGAATGGATTCTATCATGTGTCAATTCCAGTAGATTCACAAGTGCTCCAGAAGAATGAATATATTGATTTGCAATTTGTTACTACAGGCTTTAAAAACATGGAATCCTGTAGACATACAGATGAAGAAGGCTGGATTTACATTGATAAGAATAGCTCTCTTCAAATACCAGAAGGGACGACTAGTGATACACCGGATTTAGCCGCATGGCCGCTTCCTTTCACATCAAAAACGCAGCAAGGAAAAACATTGATCATCATGCCAAATCAAATCAAGCAAGAAACGATCAATCAAATGGCGATGCTGACAGAATCATTTAGTCAGCCGGAAGCTGCTCAATATCAATTAATCAAAGCATCAAATGTGACAAATGATCAATTGAAAAATCACTCTATTATTTTCATCGGGGGCATTCAAACGTTCTCTCTTTTAAAAGAAAAGGCAGAGGATCTCATCGTTCCTGTGACAAAGGATCAGTATGATGTATCCTCCTTTGGCATGATCAACGAAACGACTGCTCGTATTGTATGGACACAGCCATCTGTATGGAACAAAGAGCAAACAATGACCGTCTTTTCAGGAATGAATGCAGCTGACGCTGATCTTTCACATGAAGTGCTTCATTTCCTGCAAACAAATACGGAAATGGCAACAGTTGCCATCGAGAGCAAAAACAAAGACATGTTCTCTAATCATCAAACGGTCAGCACAACAAATGATCTCAAAAAAGGTGAAAAGCAAGGCGTCGGTGATTCTTGGATTTATTTTGCATGTATCGCTGTGCTGATTATTTTTGTGGTCGGAATGATTATTTATTTTGTGCGAAAAAACCGCAAAAAGACTGATTGATAAACGATCAAAAGACCTTGAAAAAATATCTTTACTTTGGTGTCAAACGGGAGTATGATCTCTTTTATAAAAGACCAATCGCTGAATCATTTCGATGAGCGGGGGAACCATTTGTGGTGCAGGACACCACTTGGGGTGAATCCTTTTTAGGTAGGGCAAAGTCTCATGCGCCCGAATCCGTCAGCTAACCTCGTAAGCGTTAAAGAGAGCAAAGACCAACCTGTGATCTAAACAATAGACGCAGGGGCATTCTATTGCCTCTGTGTCTTTTTGGCGATCCATCTTTTGTAACTTAAATCGTTTGACACTAAAGGAGCGGGCATCACATGTACAGTTTGATGAAGCGTATTTTAATTGGGAAACCATTAAAATCACAGGCAGCAGGAGAACAAAAACTATCAAAAATCAAAGCGTTGGCATTATTGTCATCAGACGCATTATCATCCGTTGCATACGGTACAGAACAAATCTTGATTGTTCTTTCAGTCGTTAGTGCAGCAGCATTTTGGTACTCACTCCCGATTGCAGGTTGTGTATTAATTCTTTTAATGGCGTTAATTCTATCTTACCGCCAGATTATTTATGCTTATCCAGAAGGCGGCGGGGCCTATGTCGTCTCTAGCCGAAACTTAGGTGAAAAGCCAGGACTGATCGCTGGCGGATCATTGCTTGTAGATTATATTTTGACTGTAGCAGTGAGCATATCAGCGGGTACCGATGCCATCACATCAGCTTTTCCAACACTATATCCATATCATGTGCTGATTTCAATTGTATTGGTCATCTTGATTATGGTGCTCAACCTTCGTGGATTGACAGAATCAGCATCTATTTTGGCTTATCCCGTATACTTGTTTGTCATATCACTCCTTATATTAATTGGAGTCGGCGGCTTTAAATTATTAACAGGAGGCGTTCCTCCAGCACCTGAGCATACTGCAATAGCTACACACGTACCTGGCATTACATTATTTCTTTTATTAAAAGCATTTTCGTCTGGCTGTTCTGCACTGACTGGAGTAGAAGCCATTTCAAATACCATTCCATCCTTTAAAAAACCAGCTGCACAAAATGCAGCGAGAACATTATTGATGATGGGTGGATTACTAGCTGTATTATTTGTTGGCGTGACATTGCTTGCGTTTGGTTTTGGTATCTCACCAAAGCCAGAAGAAACAGTTGTATCACAAATTGCATCAGATACATTTGGACGTACATTTTTCTATTATGTCATTCAGGCTGTCACAGCTTTAATCTTGATATTAGCGGCAAACACCGGCTTCTCCGCCTTTCCTTTATTGGCGGTCAACTTAGCAAAGGATAAATATATGCCGCGCATGTTTACTGTAAGAGGGGATCGTCTCGGTTACTCTAATGGCATTATCTTTTTAGGTGTAGCTTCCATGCTACTCATTTGGTTGTTTGATGGGAAAACGGAACACCTTATCCCGCTATATGCTGTCGGTGTATTTATTCCATTTACGTTGTCACAGACCGGTATGTGTGTGAAGTGGATTCGTGAAAAACCGCAGGGCTGGAAAACGAAAATGCCTATCAATATAGTGGGAGCGCTGATTTCTTTCACGGTTCTCATGATTCTTATTTTGACCAAGTTCCATCTTGTATGGCCAGTATTTGTTTTCATGCCAATTGTGCTATTGATCTTTCATTCTATTAAAAAGCATTATCTGTCTGTCGGAGAACAACTGCGTTTAATGAATGAAACAGAGCCAGTTGAGATTAAAGGAAATGTGGTCATCGTGCCAATAGCAGGAGTAACACGTGTCGTCGAGCAATCTGTTCAATATGCAAAATCCTTATCAGAGCAAGTCATAGCAGTTCATGTATCCTTTGATAAAGAAAAAGATAAGAAAATTGAAGCGGATTGGGAAAAACTGAACAGCGGTGTGCGGCTTGTGATGTTGCATTCGTCTTATCGAAGTCTTATTCATCCGCTTGATAAATTTCTTGAAACGGTTGAGGCAAAAGCAAATGCGCATCAATATAAAGTGATGGTGCTCGTTCCTCAATTTATCCCGAAAAAAAGATGGCACACCATCTTGCATAACCAATCTGCCTTTTTATTAAGATTCCGTCTATTATGGAAACGGGATATTGTGGTCGCCACCCTTCCATATCATTTTAAAAAGTAGCAGCAAGTTGAAACGTTTGATCAAAAGGGTGCGGTGGTATGGAAGTAAGAAAAAAGGAGTTTTCTCACATGCCGCAAAGAACCGCAGGAAAAGAAGTAACAGCGCTACTGGAAGAGTGGGGCGTAAAACATATTTATGGAATGCCCGGCGACAGCATAAACGAATTGATTGAAGAGCTTAGGCACGAATCAAGCGAAATACAATTTATACAAACGAGACATGAAGAAGTGGCGGCACTCTCAGCGGCGGCTGATGCCAAACTAACAGGTAAGCTCGGTGTCTGCTTATCCATCGCTGGACCGGGTGCTGTCCACTTATTAAATGGACTATACGATGCAAAAGCAGATGGCGCACCCGTTTTAGCAATTGCAGGGCAGGTTGCGTCGAATGAAGTAGGAAGAGACACATTTCAAGAAATCAAATTAGAGCGGATGTTTGACGACGTCGCAGTCTTTAATCAGCAGGTACAAACAGCAGAAGCTCTGCCTGATTTATTGAATCAAGCCATTAAAGCAGCTTATACCCATAAAGGGGTGGCAGTTCTCACCGTATCGGATGACTTATTTTCTCAAAAAATTAAGCGTAAGCCTGTTTATACATCTCCTCTTTATGTTGAAGGAGAAGTACGGCCAAAGAAAGATCAACTGCTAAAGGCAGCACAGCTAATTAAAAATGCGAAGAAGCCAGTCATCTTAGCAGGTAAAGGATTACGAAATGCAAAAGAAGAGCTTCTTTCATTTGCAGAAAAGGCTGCTGCACCTATCGTCATCACCCTTCCTGCAAAAGGTGTTGTGCCAGACAGGCATCCATACTTTTTAGGAAACCTAGGTCAAATTGGAACGAAGCCAGCTTATGAAGCGATGGAAGAGTGTGATCTCTTAATTATGCTTGGAACTTCCTTTCCCTATAGAGACTACTTACCAGAGGACACACCTGCCATTCAACTGGATATTAAACCAGATCAAATCGGTAAAAGATATCCGGTAGACGTAGGAATCGTGAGTGACAGCAAGAGTGGTTTGCATGAACTGACCTCCTACATTGAATATAAAGAACAGCGTGGTTTCCTTGAAGCTTGTACTGAGCATATGATGAAATGGCGAGAAGAAATGGATAAGGAAAAATCCGTTGCTACATCACCGCTTAAACCTCAGCAAGTCATTGCTAGATTAGAAGAAGCAGTCGAAGACGACGCCATTCTTTCTGTTGATGTAGGGAATGTGACCGTATGGATGGCACGCCATTTTGAAATGAAACAGCAAGATTTCATCATCTCCAGCTGGCTTGCCACAATGGGCTGTGGTTTGCCTGGTGCTATCTCTGCTAAGTTAAATGAACCGAATCGCCAAGCGATTGCTGTCTGTGGCGATGGTGGCTTCACAATGGTCATGCAAGACTTTGTGACAGCGGTAAAATATAAACTGCCAATCGTTGTTGTGATTTTAAACAACAATAACCTTGGAATGATTGAATATGAACAACAAGTAAAAGGAAACATCAATTATGGTATAGAGCTGGAAGATATTGATTTTGCTAAGTTTGCAGAAGCATGTGGCGGCAAAGGAATCTCCGTGTCATCACATGAAGAACTAGCTCCAGCCTTTGATACAGCCCTTCAATCAGATAAACCTGTCATTATTGATGTTGCTGTCACCAATGAACCGCCGTTACCTGGGAAAATTACGTACACACAAGCAGCTGGTTTTAGTAAGTACTTACTGAAAAAATTCTTTGAAAAAGGCGAGCTGGATATCCCTCCACTCAAGAAAAGTTTAAAACGCTTTTTCTAAACAAAATGTAGTCGGTCCTCTCAAAAGAGGACTGACTTTTTTGTGATGAAAGGAAAAATATTTCAATTATCACTTGTTTTATTTCATCTGGAAATATATGGAAATTATTTTTGTAACTTAAAGCCTATTTTTCCAATTCGCTGAGAAAGGTAAAATAGACTTTATGATCAATAATGGAGGGAGTGACTTCTTCTGGGCAAGATACTTGATGCAAAAGCACTAACAAGTGCCATGGACACAAGGGCAAAACACTATCAGGAACTCCGCGAACAAATGGTAGATTTAAAACAGGCATTACAAAGTGTTGCCAATCTTGGTGATGATTTTACTGGAAAAGGTGCCGATAACATTAAAAGCTTTTATAAAGAACTAGCGGGTAATGTTGATATGTTTATCAATTTCATTGATAAGCAAAAAGCCTTTCATGAAGGTGTTTCTGGGACACTTGATGATACGAGCTTTGGCGGCGATACCTTTGTAGAAGAACACTTTTTAGACAACGCAGTACATATGGGCATCAAGAATGCCAAAAGTATTGTAAAGGATCAAAAAAAGGCACTCAAAACGATTTTTCAAGACATTGATGATCTGATTTCTCTAGAAGTATTTGATAGTCAAACCTTTGATGAAAAAATAGAAGATGCGGAAGATGAACGAAAAAAGACAGTCAAAGATTTAAGAGAGCTTGATCAAAATTTAAAAGATGAATATGCTTTGTCAGAGACAGAGCAGCAAGCTACAATGGCATTGTACGCTGAAATGATGAATGCGACAAATGACGGAAAAGCGATTTCGCCTATGAATTTTGACAAGAAAGCGTATCAAAATAGCGAAATCTACAAGGCAAAAAGCGATATTGAAAAGCAAACTTCTGAATATCTGAAAATCAAAAAAGAACAAGAAGAAGCCCGAAAGATTGCAAAGGAACAAGAAGCCCTCGCCAACCGCCCTTGGTATGAAAAAGCACTCGATTATGGCGGAAACATCGTCAATGAACTGACTGGTGTGAACGATGCAAAACGTGCCGCAACAGGTGTTGATCCGATCACAGGCGAGGAACTCACCGCAGGTCAGCGAGTCGCGGCAGGCGGCATGGCAGCCGCAGGCTACATCCCAATCGTCGGCTGGGCAGGCCGCATTTTTAAAGGCGGAAAGGCGGTCTATAAAACGACTCAAGCCACATCAGCCGCAGTGAGAGCGGTTGACGTTTACAAAACATCACAAAAATCCTTTGACGCCCTAAAAACATCTCAAAAAGGCTTATACGGCCTCACCGCCACAAACGGTTTCAGCGAAGCAATCACAGGCCGAGACATGTTTGGAAACAAGATCTCAAAAGAACAGCAGGAAGCAAGTATGAATGCGGCGCTTGGAATGCTTTTGCCGTTTGGGGCGAAAGGGTTTCATGGGAAGATGGGGGTTAAAGAGAACACGAAAAGTCGAATTGATTATTTGAGAAATAAATATGGAAAGATCGATTCAAAAGAATTAAATGAAAGAATTAATTTACGCGGAGAAACGGTGAAAGAACTAAATAAATTAAAAGAAACTGGCATTAGCAAGAAGAAAATGGGTCCTGCCTTTGCTGGAGTTTATGATAAGCAGACTGGAAAATATTCGTATGCAATAAATGATTATGATGGAAAGTTACCAGATTTCCATCCCTTAATAAATGCCAAATATGATAGAATGCCAAAAGAGGTTATAGATTCATATACATTTACAAAAGGTGCGGGGTCACATGCAGAAGTGATCGCCTTGAATAAGGCCTTAAAGGCTAATCCAGGTGCTAGTTTGGATAATTTTATTTTGAATGTTGTTAGGACAGGTCAGAGTAGAGTGAAACCGGCTGGAATGATGTTTCCAAGGTGTCCTCATTGTGCTTATCTTACAGATGGATCTAAAATTATCACGGAGGTTCCTAAAAATGTTAAATGATATATTGCAAAAAGATTTTATTTTAGAGAATGGCACTGAGTTTGAAGAATGTTTAGAATATGGAGGCCCTTACGAACTAGCAATAGTGGAAATTACCGAGGGTGGTAAAGAAGAGCTGTTTACGGGATTAGCATATGATATATATGAAAATGGGAATATTGAGAGTTATTTCTATGTTGAACAAGGGGTTAAACAAGGTAAGTATGTTGAATTCTATTCAAATGGAAATGTTAAGAAAATAGGTCATATGAGTAAAAATGCAGCCGACGGCTATCAAGTTGAGTTTTTTGAAAATGGAAATAAAAAGTATGAATCTGAATGTGTTGCTGGTCGAGAGATGACTTTTATAAAGTATGATGAAAGTGGAAATATTGTAGAGAAAAAGGCAGAACCTAATGAATCCGATTTGAAATATGCCGAAAAATTCAACAGCTAATCGTGTGGATCTTATGAATAATGATGAAATAAATGATTTATTAGAAAAATTTAAAAGTGAACAAAAAGTGCTCTTGCCTAAAGTGCAATTGAAAAATAATTTTCAACTTGAGAACATAAGGTTTATTGCAGGTGTAGATGTAGCTTATTTTGATATGCATGGAAAAACGAGCGGTGTTTGTTGTATCGTCGTCTATGATTTGATAGAAAAAAAAATCATAGAAAAAGTGCATAGCCATGGAGAAATAAGGATTCCTTATATAGCAGGTTTTCTTGCTTTTCGTGAAATGCCATTAATTAAAGATGCAGTAAAAAAACTGACGAAACAAGTAGACGTCTATATGTTTGATGGAAATGGTTATTTACATTATAGACACATGGGCATTGCTACTCAGGCGTCTTTCTTCTTAAATAAACCTACCATTGGAGTCGCAAAAAGTTATTTGAAAATTAATGGTATAGATTTTACCATGCCCCAAAATAAAACAAATGCATACACAGATATTATTATAAATAACGAAATATATGGAAGAGCCCTCAGAACCAGAGTGAATGTTAAGCCTATTTTTATTTCATGTGGGAATTGGATTGATTTAGATACAACTACAAAAATTATTATGAAACTTATTGATAAAAACAGTAGATTACCAATACCCGTAAGGTTTGCAGATATTGAGACACATGCTATTCGAAAAGAGTTATTAACAAAAGAATAGGGGAAGTGTAACATAGCACATTTTTTAGCTGTATTGAAAAGGGCTAACGACATCCAATCAAACAATAAAAGGAGTTAAAACCATGCTATGGATTTTCACACAAAACCAGCAAAGTTTCGTTCATGTCCACGAAGTCACAGTAACCGGCAAAAAGATTGAAGGGATGATCGCAGGAAGCGATACTTGGGTCAAGACGCTTGGCAAGTATGACTCAAACGATCGTGCAGCAGAGATCCTTCAAGACATTGTGAAAGTAATTGAAGCCAATCAAGATGCCACCGTGACTTACAGAATGCCAAATCAATAAAAAAGAAACCACCTTTCCATTGAAAAAGGTGGTTTTTGTTTATGATGGTGTTTTTGTAAAGGCTAAAAATAAAGGAATGCCTGTGCCGACAAGGGTTGTGGCAAATAGAAACATACCGCAAATGAATAGAAAATGGCTGGCTGAAAAGACAAGTGCCAGAATGAGAAAAACGATGCTGAGTCCTGCCATGCTATATGATGGAACAAAGCGGCGTTTGTAGGTGGCTTTCTTTGTTAAGAATGAGAAGAAAATGCCAAATAATAAAGGGACTATCCATAAGTAAAATAAAATAATAAGAGACATACTTCATACCTCGATTTTTCCTTCTATTTTATCAGATGCTGATCGCAACCGAAACTACAAAGCTTCACTTTGTAAAATAATTCATTCAATCGACACAATTAAGTGGGCTGATTCATGGAATGTGTTTTTTCTTTCATATATTCAGGCTGCAAAAGGGCGTATACACAATGATCCGTAAAGCGGTCGCCCAGCCATTCACATTGTCTCAAAATGCCTTCAAGCGAAAAGGATAATCGCTCTGCGATGCGTCTGCTCTTCTGGTTATCGACAGCAGCCCTGATTTCAATGCGGTGCAGTCCACATTCTTCAAATAAATATTGAATGACTGCTTTGCATGCTTTTGTCATGATGCCTTTTCCTTGATAGCCTTCTCCGAGCCAATAGCCAATTGAAACAGTTCTGTTGATCCAATGAATTTGGTGGGTGCCAATGATCCCGACAAGCTCTCCATGTGACCAGATGCCCGCTTGAAAACCGTTGTTCTGCAAGGCTTGCTGCATCGCGCCTTGAATGAACGCCATGCTGTCTTCTTCTGTCTGCGTTGAATCCACCCAAAGCATCCATTCACGTAAATGCTCTCTTGACCGCTGGATGAGCAAATATAGACTTCTTGCGTCTCTTGGCTCAAGCAGCCGCATGGATATCTCTTGATCTTGATAAAAAAACATGTGCCCACATCCTCTCAGGGGAATTTTACCATAACCATATGAAAAGAAAAAGACAGCATCACGACTGTCTTTTACATAAACGTATCCACAATTAAAAAGAGATTGAGTGCGACAACAAGAGCTGCTATCACCCAAGATATTCCTGTCACCCAGCGGGCATTCGTCAATTCGCCCATAATTCGTTTTTTACTTGTAAATAAAATGAGCGGAATTAAAGCAAAGGCAATACCAAAGGATAAGACCACCTGACTCATCACAAGTGCAGATGTCGGATTCACCCCAGATGCAATGATCACAATAGGGGGAATCATGGTAATCAGCCGGCGGACATACAGTGGAATGCGGTATTGAATAAAACCCTGCATAATGATATCGCCTGACAATGTACCGACAGAAGAGCTGGATAGTCCGGCTACAAGCAGGCCTACACCAAATAAGATAGCTGATACAGGACCTGCGAGTGTGCCAAAATGCTGGAACGCAACATCTAGATCTTCAACAAAGAGACCATTTTTATAAAATAGAGCGGCTGCCACAATCAACATACTGGCATTGATGGCTCCGGCAACTAGCATCGCAATGAGGATATCGAAAAACTCAAAGCGGAAAATCTGTTTTTTCTCCTTTTCTGTTCTGCCGACGACTCTTCTTTGGGTTAATGCTGAATGTAAATAGATCGCATGCGGCATCACAGTGGCACCTAAAATTCCAGCTGCAAGTAGCACACTATCTGCGCCATCAAATTTTGGAATGAAAAGCCCGCCTGCGACACTTGCCATATCAGGCTTGGCAACAAAGGTTTGCACAGCGAAAGCAATCACGACAACGAAGAGCATGCCGGTAATGCCAGCTTCTAATGCTCGATATCCCCGTCTTTGCAATTCTAAAATCGCAAATGATCCGATGGCTGCAATAATGGATGCTTCAAGCAGCGGGATCCGAAAGAGCAAGTATAAACCAAGTGCTGCTCCAATAAACTCAGCTAAATCTGTGGCAATAATGACGAGTTCGCCCTGAATCCATAAACCGATGGAGACGGGTTTTGGAAACTCTTCACGTGCAATTTCAGGTAAGTTTTTACCTGTTGCTATTCCAAGCTTTGCGGACAAGGATTGGATGAGCAAAGCCATGAGATTTGATATAAGAATGACCCATAAGAGGAGATATCCATATTTGGAGCCAGCGGCAATGTTGGTGGCAAAATTCCCTGGATCAATATATGCAATGGCAGCGATAAAAGCAGGGCCCAGAAAAGGAAGAAGCCTTCTAAATCCTTTGACTTTTCCTTCAAGTGCACGCTCAGCTGCTGCTGACATGTGTGCTTGTGCCTCGATGTATTTGTTTGTCATATGTCATCACCTAGATTCTACAAAGTTTTGCTTGGGCACAAAAAGTTTCCTTCATGCAATTTTTAATCATCATATGCCCATCTTCATGAAAAGTCAACTATCTGAACTAATAGGTTTGTTTATCATATGTAAGTGAAAAAAATAGATACCTTGTCAACGCGCAACATAAAAAACACCGCCCCTTAGACGGTGTCCCTACTGCTTCCTCTGTTATTTGTTTTTTTAAGATACCCTTGATCCTACGCTGCGGAAGATCAGGCTTAAAATAATGACAAAGATTGCTGCTCCTAAGATCGCTGGAATGATCGCAAAGCCTGCCAGACTAGGACCCCACGTTCCAAGTAATCCATGACCAATCCAAGCGCCTGCAAGCCCGGCAATCATTGAACCGATCCATCCTCCTGGTACACTGCCTCCAGCGAGTGCACTCCCAATGAGCCCGATGACAATCGCCACAACCAATGAAATTAGAAATCCTAACATGTTGATCACTCCTCTTTTGTTTGTTTATTAAGCAATAACCGTTTTGAAAAAGATTAAAACCTTTCGGAACCGCTTCAATGTTCTATACGTATGATGGACAAGGATTGTGTATAATAACAGACAAATACTTCAGCGGCATCTAAGGAGGCATATGACTGACATGGAGGAAAGAGAATGGCTAAAAGCACAGTTAAAGGAGATTGAAAAGTGGGAGAAAGACCAGCAAAAGGTATGGTTTTGGGAGAAACTCAGCCGTCTTCCATTTCAAATGCTGGACAAGCTGACGCCTGCTTTTATTCAGAAAAAAATCGGTGTACTGCTAGACGAAATGGGCCATTACATTCAATCCGGCGGTGCCTATTTGACATCGGAAAAAGGCATCATTCATCAATTTCAAAAGAAGTGTGCCGATGAATCCATTCAGCGTATAGAGGATATTGGAAAGGCTCCGATCGAAATGATGGATGCCATTAGTGAGCATATGGGGAAAAACAGAACGAATCTCGCGACAGTGCAAGGGGCGACAACTGGTGTTGGCGGAATGTTTACACTAGCCGCTGATATTCCTGCTGTACTCGGTCTCTCTCTGAAAACATTACAGGATATTGCCGTCACCTATGGCTATGATCCTAAAAACAAAGAGGAGCGGGTCTTCATCATTAAATGCTTGCAGTTGAACTCTGCGGATGTCGTTGGAAAGAAATCGATTCTAAAAGAGCTGAAAAGCTATCATGCATCTGAAGGGAAGCATGAAAACATGATTTCCCAAATCCAAGGGTGGCGTGAGGTCGTCTATAATTATCGGGATTCGTTTGGCTGGAAGAAACTGTTTCAGCTTGTGCCCATCGCTGGGATTTTGTTTGGTGCCGTTTCGAACCGCTCCCAATTAAAAGGAATTGCCGAAACAGGCATGATGCAATACCGAAAGCGAAGAATTTTAACAAGATTAGAAGAGTTCACCGAGCAAGAACAGAGTGAGTCCGGCGCATAAAAAGATCCCTTATCAAAGGGATTTTTTTATTTGCTCTCATCCTCTTCCTGAAAAGCATGAATAGGTGAGTGTTCATAACGTGCACGAAGTTCGCGGATCTGCTTGATTAGGGTGGAGCCAATCGTTTTTTCGGCTTCGTCATACAAAGGATCAAGAGCTTTCATCCATTTTTGTCTTTCAGCTAGCGTCAATTCATGAATGGCAATGGGCGATTCACGTTTAATGTCCTCCAGCTGATCTTTGTTCATCTGTTCTGCATGCTTTTCATTCCAAGCCGTTGTTTCCTCCATGGCTTCGAGTAAAATTCGTTTCGTTTCGGGTGTCTGGCGGTCAAAGAAGGATTGATCTGTTAAGACCACATAGCCTAAATACCCGTGATTGCTGATCGTCATATAGTCTTGTATATGATAGAATTTTTTTGAATAAATATTTGAAATGGTATTTTCTTCACCGTCTACTTTTTTGGTTTCTAATAGCTGAAACGTTGAATTAAATGATTCCTGATAGGGCTTTGCACCAAGAAGTTTGAATTGTTTTTCAATCATGTCGCTTTGCATTATGCGGAGAGACTGGTTTTTTAAATCAGCAGGCTGTTTGATGGGCCCATTATTTGAGGTAATTTGCTTAAAGCCATTTGTCCAATAAGCCATTCCCTTTAATCCATCTTTTTGCAGCGTGCCAAACAACCTTTGTCCAATTGCACCGTGCAGGCCTTCTTGAACTGCGCTGTAATTTGAAAAAGCAAAGGGGAGATCAAGTGCCAGCCACTCAGGGGACAGCATGCCGAGCTTTGAGGTAGATGGAGCGATAAATTGAACTTGATTCTCTTTGAGTGCATTAATTTCTTCAATATCAGAATAAAGGCTTCCGTTGGAGAAAATTTGAATGCTGATCTTTCCATCGGATTTTTCGTGCACGAGTTCAGCAAATTTTTTTGCGGCAAGTCCTTTAGGTGTATTGTCTGCCACGACATGACTGAATTTGAATACAAGCTGATCCTTCAGTCCGGTCTGTTCATCATCAAAGGTTGTCGCTGATTTTGGCATCATATGATAAAAGCCAAAGTATAAAGCGGTTACAAAACCGATCATGAGCAATAGTGTATAAGCGAGTAAATTCTTCATGCGTCAAATCCCCCTTATGTCAAGCATACTTGACAGAGGAAGAATTCGTAAAGATACAGGTGAAAAAATGATGAGAAATCGATTGAAATTACAACAATTATCTATTAGATGGAAGCTTACCATCCTCACATATTTCGTTGTCATTTTCGCCCTTTTAATCGGAGGAATTGTCCTTGTCGGGGGAATTCAGCAAACAGAGGAACGGGAGCTTCGAAAAAGACTCATGAACACGGCGAGAACCGTCGCTGAGATGAATGAGGTGAAGCAGGCGTTAGCTGATCAGACAAAGGAACGTGATCGATTACAGCATGCAATCGAAGAAATTCGCATTATTCAAGACGCTGACTACATTGTCGTGATGGATATGGATCATGTGAGATTAACGCATCCAGTAAAAACAAGAATTGGTCAGCGTTCAGAAGGAACAGATGAAGAGCCGGCTTTTGCAGAGCATATTTATTTCTCAGAAGCAGAGGGAGAGCTTGGAACAGCCATCAGAGCTTTTTATCCAGTGAAGGATGATCAATTTAATCAAACAGGGGTTGTGCTTGTAGGAAGAACCCTGCCAAGTATGGCAGATATATTAGGAGAAATGAAGCGGGATATCCTCATGATCCTCCTGCTGACGCTGAGCTTTGGGCTTGTGGGTTCATTTTTGCTCGCCCGCCATATTAAACAGCAAATGTTTAAGCTGGAGCCGCATGAGATTGTTAGAATGTTAGAGGAACGTACTGCAACCTTTCACTCTATTAATGAAGGGGTCATCGCCATTGATAATCAGCACATAATCACCATTTTTAATGAGAAGGCGAAACAGATTTTTGGCGTGACGGGTGATGTCGTGGGCCAGAATATTTGGGGTGTGCTCTCTGATACACGACTTCCTGAGATCATCGATCGCGCAGAACCCGTCTACAATGAAGAAATTCATATGAGCGGAAAGCGGATCATGAGCAGCCGGATTCCGATTGTGATGAAAAAGAAGATCATCGGAGCGGTCGCCATTTTTCAGGACCGGACGGAAGCGGCAAAATTGGCGGAGGAGCTCACAGGGGTTAAAAACTTTGTGGACGGTTTGCGGGTGCAAAACCATGAGCATATGAATAAGCTTCATACGATTGCCGGGCTGATTCAGCTTGGTAAAGCCGATCAGGCGCTCGATCTAGCCTTTCAAACGACAGAGGAGCAGGAACATGTGACGGACTTTCTTCATCGCGTCATTCAGCATGATGCTGTCGCAGGGTTAATGATGAGCAAAATCAGAAGGGGCAAGGAGCTTGGCATCAAGGTCGAAGTAGATGAACATAGCAGTCTCCGTCATTTCCCTGAGCGGCTTGATCAGCATGATATGACAAAGCTGCTCGGAAATCTCATCGAAAACGCCTTTGCTTCGTATGATACTGTAGAAAGAGATACAAAAGTCATTTCCATTAGCATCGATCAAACGGAGGATGTCCTCGCGATTTTAATTGAAGACAATGGCTCCGGAATCGAAGAGGAACTAATTCCTTATATTTTCGATAAAGGCTTCACACACGGCAAAGAGGGCGGAACAGGCTATGGCCTGTATATTGTAAAAACGATTATCGACAAAGGGATGGGAAATGTAGAGGTCACATCAAGCATCGGCATTGGTACCACCTTCTCAATCGAATTCCCAATGACCATAGAGGAGAGAGAAAGATGACTCAGATTAAGGTGCTGTTAATTGAAGATGACCCGATGGTGCAAGAAGTGAATAAAGAGTTTATTATGAGTGTTCCTGGTTTTCAAGTAGCAGCTGTCGCTGGAAATGGGGAGCAGGGCATCCAGCTGATTAAAGAGATTCGTCCAGATCTCGTGGTACTTGATGTCTATATGCCAAAAAAGGATGGCGTCAAAACGCTGCAAGACATCAGAAAACAGAAGATGAAAGTGGACGTGATTGTCATTTCAGCAGCGAAGGACAAAGAGACCATCGGCATCATGCTTCAAAATGGTGCGCGGGATTATATTATTAAACCATTCAAATTTGAACGAATGAAAGAATCACTTGAAAACTATAAGGCGTTTAAATCAAAAATTCGAACCGCAACAGAATTTTCTCAGGAGATGCTCGATGATATCATACGAAAGCCTGCTGTTAAGCAGGAAGAAATTTGGCTTCCTAAAGGGCTGAATGTGCATACGATGAACGAAATTAAAGCTTATATGGGCTTGCAGGAAGACCCTCAGTCTGCAGAGGAAGTCGCCAATGCACTTGGCATTGCCCGTGTCACGGCACGCCGGTATTTAGACTTCCTCGTAAAAGAAGGCGAGCTGAAATTAGATATGCAATATGGAGGGGTAGGACGGCCTGTGAATAAATATATCGTACATTCTGACTAAGAGACCAAAAAGACCAAAATGTACGATATGTCCATAAGCTTCACAGCCTTTGATGAAATCGCTATCATTTATCTACAGATAATAGTTAAGCGTTTACATCAAAGGGTGAGGGAGTTGATTTTTTATGAAAAGGCTTTTGAAGAACCTGACATTTCAGGTGATTGCAGCTGTCATCATCGGGATCATTGTCGGGATGGTGTGGCCAAACGTCGGAAAAGAAATGAAGCCACTTGGTGACACCTTTATCAATGCCGTTAAAATGGTGATCGCACCAATTATTTTCTTAACTATTGTTCTTGGTATTGCCAAGATGGGGGATATGAAAAAGGTTGGAAAAGTTGGGGGAAAAGCATTTATTTATTTTGAAGTCGTCACGACACTTGCTCTCGTCATCGGTCTTTTTGTTGTAAATATCATGAAGCCAGGTGCAGGTCTTGACTATAGCAAGCTTGAAAAAGGGGATGTCTCACAGTATACACAAAATGGGGGACAGGGCATCGACTGGATGGAATTTGTTACACACATCGTGCCATCTAACATGGTTGATGCTTTCGCAAAGGGTGATATTTTACAGGTCTTATTCTTCTCTATTTTATTCGGTGTTGCGCTCGCTGCACTTGGCGAGAAGGGGAAAGGCATCATCGAATGGCTTGATAAGCTTTCACTCGTTTTCTTTAAAATCATTGGATATATCATGCGTGCAGCGCCGCTTGGTGCATTTGGAGCAATGGCTTATACAATTGGACACTTTGGGCTGGCATCGATTAAACCGCTGGCAAGTCTGATGCTCTCGGTTTATATGACGATGTTCCTGTTCATCTTCGTTGTACTGAACATTATTTGTAAAATGTATGGCTTCAGCCTGTTCAGCTATCTGCGATTTATCAAGGATGAAATTTTGATTGTTCTTGGCACAAGCTCTTCAGAATCTGTGCTGCCAAGAATGATGGATAAAATGGAACGCTACGGTTGCTCTAAATCTGTTGTTGGTCTTGTTATTCCAACAGGTTATTCCTTTAATCTAGATGGAACTTCAATCTATTTATCGATGGCCGTCGTCTTCTTGGCGCAAGTGTTTGGTGTAGACCTGTCCATCGGTCAGCAGATCACGATTATCCTTGTTCTGATGCTGACATCAAAGGGAGCTGCTGGGGTGACAGGAAGTGGATTTATCGTGCTTGCATCTACACTTGCAGCACTTCAGGTCATTCCGCTAGAGGGGCTTGCACTGCTGCTTGGGGTTGACCGGTTCATGAGTGAAGGAAGAGCCATTACAAACCTCATTGGAAATGGAATCGCAACAATTGTTGTCGCGAAGAGTGAAGGTGAATTTGACGAAGCGAAGAGCAAAACAGCACTTCAGGAAATGCGGAATATGAAGCAGGCTGTTTAGTATAAAAACAACCAAAAACCGAAACCTTATGTTCTACATAGGTTCGGTTTTTTCTTGTGTAAAAAGAAAATCAATAAAATTTACTACGAATCGTAAGACCTCATTGACCTTTTATTATATAATTTACAGAAAGATCCGATATAATGTATATCAGATACGATGAAAAATAGACTTTAGTCCTGGCAGGTGTGTAACGTAATGGCGGCATTTTTAAAATTGTTCGAAAAACCCGGTGTTAAGCGGTTTTTAGTATTTGTAGTATTAGCCACAGCATTATATCTATTAAGGGGAATGATGAATTTAATTCTTCTGACCTTCATTTTCACCTTTTTGATGAATCGGTTAGAAGAGGTCATTAGAGGCTTTTTAAATCGCTTCTTGAAAATAGGACAGAAATCGGTCATTACTATTTTGTATATTCTTCTGGCTGGTGGATTGACATTTGGCGGATTCGTTTTTGTACCAATTATCGCCAAACAGGTAGAGCAGCTATTTCATTTAGGAAAGAAAATTGCGGATCATCCACAAGATTTACCCTTCTTTGACGTCATCACGAACGTATTCGGTGATTTCAAAATATCAGCTTTCTTTGAGAAAGGGTTTAATTTCCTCTATACATACTTAACCGATTTCAGCACGTTCAGTATCCAGGTCATTATGTCCTTAATATTAAGCATGTTTTTCCTGTTCGAAAAGGAACGCCTCATTCAATTCATGAACAAGTTCAAAACGAGTAAAATCTCCGTGTTCTATCATGAAATTGCCTTCTTTGGACGTAAATTTTCCCGAACGTTTGGAAAAGTACTCGAAGCACAGTTTATTATTGCAACCGTTAACTGTGTGCTAACGACAATTGCGCTAGGCATTATGGGTTTCCCGCAGTTATTTGGCTTAGCGGTCATGGTCTTTTTGCTAGGCTTAATCCCAGTAGCGGGTGTAGTTATCTCTCTTATTCCACTCAGCATCATTGCTTATACACTCGGAGGCGGAATGTATGTCCTGTATATTGTGCTGGTGATCGTGATTATCCATGCCATTGAAGCATACTTCTTGAATCCGAAGCTCATGTCAGCTAAAACGGAACTCCCTATTTTCTTCACGTTTATTGTGCTGATCTTTTCTGAACACTATATTGGCATTTGGGGACTTATTATTGGTATCCCAATCTTTGTGTTTATTTTAGATATTCTGGAGGTCACAAATAGGGAAGAAAGTAATTAAAAAGTTCATATGAACCTGTTTACAATTTTCTAAAAATAAGGTATAAATGGTATGAAAATATCATATTACCACACGCTTAATCCTTCTAAAGGAATGGGGGACCCATGTTTTTGGGGTGAATTTTTCTTAATTGAGAAAAAAGGACATCTCTTCGTCCTAACCCGTCAGCTAACCTCATCAGCGTGAAGAGAGTAGACAGTGGTACACGTATGGACACGTAGGCCCACGAGAAGACTCTCTCGTGGGTCTTTTTGACGAGGAAGGGGAGATTTTATTGAAGCTGGCTACAAAAATTATTATTGCCCTTATTGTAGGTGCAATCACGGGACTTTTGCTTAACATTTTCGCTCCAAATGTATTCAAAACGTTAGACCCTTATCTATTCACACCTCTAGGTCAAATCTTTTTAAATCTAATCAAAATGCTAGTTGTACCTATCGTCTTCTTTTCCATTACACTTGGTGTGGCAGGCCTCGGCGATCCAAAGAAGCTAGGCCGAATTGGCGCAAAAAGCATCTTATATTTTCTACTGACCACAACATTCGCTATTATCATTGCGATGTCTTTGGCATTATTGATCAAACCAGGTTCCTTTGGTACATTCGATACGAAAGGGGCAGAATACAAACCTCAAGAAGCACCATCTACCACCGACACTTTATTAAACATCATTCCATCAAATCCAGTTCAATCTTTAGTCGAAGGAAATATGCTACAAATCATTGTATTCTGTGTTTTCTTAGGACTAGGAATTGCAGTGTTAGGTAAAAAGACAGAAGGATTACTCAAAATATTAGAACAAGGCAATGAACTCATGATGTACCTTGTAGGTGTGGTCATGAAATTTGCTCCATACGGAACATTCGGCTTAATTGTGACGGCGATTGGGAGTCAAGGTCTTGATGCCATTAAAGCCATGGGACTGTATTTTACAGTGGTGTTAGTAGCGCTATTGGTGCATTTCTTTCTCACTTACGGCTCAACGTTGGCTATATTTGCAAAAAGAAATCCATTTACATTCTTTAAAGACTTTTCACCTGCCATGGTCGTAGCCTTTAGTACGTCCAGCAGTAGTGCAGTTCTCCCTGTATCAATGGAAACCGCTCAAAAGAAATTGAAAGTACCTGAGCCGATCTCTAGTTTCGTACAGCCGTTAGGCGCTACGATCAATATGGATGGAACAGCGATTATGCAAGGGGTTGCAACCATTTTTATTGCTCAAGTGTTTGGTGTGGAGCTAACGCTGATGCAAATGCTCACAGTTGTATTAACGGCAGTATTAGCCAGTATTGGGACAGCCGGTGTACCAGGCGTTGGCTTGATCATGCTTGCGATGGTATTGAATTCAGTTGGACTTCCTGTCGAAGGCATTGCGCTTATTCTTGGAATCGACCGCCTACTAGATATGGCAAGAACTGTTGTCAATATTACAGGTGACGCAGCATGTGCGGTGATCGTGACAGAAACCGAGAAAAAACATGAGAAAGATACAGCTTCACCGAATCTATCCATGTAATGTGAAAGAAGGGCTGACTTGACCAGCCCTTTTTTTCATGGAGTCCCTTGTCCTGCGTGATATACTTTTAACAGAATGAGCGGCCATACGCCGTCATAGGCTTTACATCAGAAGGAGGAACCACTTTGCAGTCTGCTGTTTTAAAAGTAGAGAAAGTCGATAAACAAATCGGCCGTAAAATGATCTTGCAGGATATTTCTATAGACATTGGGCGGGGAGAAATTGTGGGATTACTTGGTCCCAATGGGTCTGGAAAAACAACCTTGATTCGATTGATCGTTGGCTTGATGAAAAAAAACAATGGCCGCATCATGATCAATGGATATTCACAAGATGAGGATTTTCTCCAGGCGATGTCATCTGTTGGTGCGATCATAGAAAACCCAGAATTTTATTCATATTTAACAGGCTTTGAAAACCTTGAAATGTATGCAGCGATGCACGACGGGGTGACGGATGAACGCATTCAGGAAGTAGTGGAAAGAGTTCGTCTGGAGGAATTCATTCATCAGAAGGTCAAGACGTATTCACTAGGGATGAAACAAAGGCTTGGCATTGCACAAGCTATTTTGCATCGGCCGAACCTGCTCATTTTAGACGAACCGACAAATGGACTAGACCCTGCAGGAATGAAGGAATTCCGGGAGCACTTGCAAATGCTCGTAAAGGACGAAGGAACCTCGGTGTTATTTGCGACGCATTTATTGCATGAGGTAGAGGAGCTATGTGACCGCATGATCATCATTCAAAAGGGTCAGATCAAAGCTAGTACTCATCTCCGGGATATGGAGGGGAAAGAGCAGGTGCTGATGAATATTCAGCCAGTAGAAAAGGCGGTTTCATGGCTTGACGCACAGGAGTATACATATGAACGAGACGGAGCGCGTGTACTGCTTCAACTGAACAAAGAACGTGTGCCAGAACTGAACAAACAGCTTGTGCTGGCGGGGTTTGATGTACTTGAAATGACGCCTCAAAAGCAATCAATTGAAGAGGCGTTTATGAAATGGACGGAAGGCGGGAAGACAGATGCTGAACCTCATCAAGAATGAGCATAAGAAAATTATGAGGAAAAAAATCACATTCATTGCTCTTGGGTTGATCGTTGTATTTCAACTAGCAATGGCTCTCACTTTGAAACGAGTCATATCAAGCTTTGGTGGACAAGACACTGTCGCAAACTATTTTGCTTATTCTACGAATGTCGTGTTTATTTTACAGGTGCTTGCTGTCGTTATTGGCGCAACCTTGATCTCAACAGAGTTTCAGAAAAGGACGATCAAGTTTTTATTGATCAGGCCAAAAACAAGACTGCACATTTTTCTGTCAAAATACATCACACTTCTGCTGACAGTCATTTATTTATTTGTTTTTTATTATGTGTTAGCTTTTCTATTTGGTCTTATATTCTTCGGTACTGATTTTGATGAAAGAACGGGGCGATTATTTCAGCATACGTTTGCCGTCATTGGATCTCAGTGGGTGGAAGTGGTCATGATGGCAAGCTTTGCTTTTATGTGTTCCAGTTTGTTTAGAAACAGTCTTGTTGCACTTGTGACCTCGTTTTTTGTTTTATATGCGGCGAAATCACTTGTACCGATCATGTCGCTCTTAGAAAATCAGTGGGGGAAAATCCTCCTTTTTGCGAATACGGACTTTACTCAGTACAGCTTTCAAGGACCGCCGCCTTTTCATGGGATGAGCCTTTTGTTTTCTCTATTTATAGTAGGGGCGCATTTTGTTTTCTTTGTTGGATCGGCTTGGATTCTTTTTTGGAAACGTGATGTAAATGTGTAAAAATTGTGTCAAATAACAAGAAAAATTCGTGACATCTTTGTGAAAACGAGTCTGTATTTCACGATAACCGGCTGATTTTGTCTTATAATAAGATGGAGTCATGGAGGTGGCACTATCGTGAAAAATTTCATTACGGCTTTACCAATTTTGTTGCTGCTGTCGTTTTCGTTTGTGTCTTTTGCCTTCCAGTTTGATCATCTTGTTTATTTCAGACTAGCGCTGGGGATCTTTTCGTTAGCGGGTCTTTTCTTTCTGTATACACTTAAAAGAAACATGAAATGGTTCATGGTTTATTTATATGCGAGCTGGATCATTCTTGCTGCCGTCACAACATTTGAGGAACCAGTCTTTTCTCAATTTTTCTTCGGTGGTTTAACGATGACAATGGGTTATCTCACATATATGCTCATTTATTTAGGAATGAAGCAGGACCGTGTAGCGAAATCACATTAAAACAAAAGCCGATAAAATCGAATAACAGATTTTATCGGCTTTTTTATTTTGTTGAAGCAGACGATGCCTGCTCCTCTTGTGCTTATGATTCACGCCCAGCAGCTGCAAGCTGCTTCTGATGTTTTTTGTCGATGGTTTCGTATATATTTTCCATCATTTGAGGATCACGCATGATCGCCTTTTTGTTCTCTTCAATCAATTGCTGATAGGTTTTGATCTTCTTCTTAGACATGTGACTCATCGCTCCTTTATTAGAATGGACGTCTATAGGATTTCACATAGATGAAATTGATAATCATTTTCAATTAGCAACTCCATTATACAAAGACAAATGTCAGAAGTAAAGATTCAATTCAGAAAATTCACGTAACCGACATATTCCAATCTGGTTCGACGCTGCATTCTTTCCCAGGAAATAATTTTGTCATGACTAGTCGTAAGTGAAACATCAATTTGAAACGTTTTGGCTGCGAAGCTCGTCTTATGTAGAGATTTAAAAAGAAAAAAGACATCAGCAAGAGTTTGCTGATGTCCTTCGTTTCATCAATTAAGAAACGTGCTCTTGAAGAAACTCTGTCACTTCTTCAGGCGATTTTGCGTTTGCACTGTGTAAATGACCTGTTTTTTCACCATTTTTGAAAATTAACAGGCTTGGAATACCCATAACCTGATACGTTTCAGCTAATTCAGGGAAATCATCTTTATTTATTTCAAACCATTCATGGTGAGCATAAGCTTCTAGGATGTCTGGAATGAACATGTCCATTCTTGTGCAGTCAGGACACCATGTTGCAAAGAATTTAACGATGACTTCTTTGTCTGATTGAATAATTTCATTGAATTGTTCAGTACTTGTGATTTTTTTCAATTTGTCACAACTCCTTTTCAATGTCATTTTAATATAAAATAAAGGCGAATAACATACAAATGCTCGGGAGGCGCTTACAACCTTTACAAATCATTTCAATTACGTAACAACAAAAATTAATTAGAGCATTTTTGCTTGAAAGTGATAAGATAGTAAAGATGAATTTTAGTGGGGGGAGTATCCATTGAAAATAAGTTTAGGATTGATTTACGGCGGAAAGTCAGCCGAACATAATGTATCACTGCAAACAGCCCTTGCAGTTACAAAAGCACTTAACACTGAGAAGTTCGATATACATCCAATTTATATTACAGAAGAGGGTGAATGGTTAAGAGGGGAAAAACTCACTGAACCAGTATCAAACGTCAAAATGCTTCAATTTGAACAGAACGCAAAGACGTTTTTACCAACTTCTTTAAATGAAAGCATGTTTCCACAGCCAGCATCGGCTGATGAGAAAATTGATGTTGTCTTCCCGTTGCTGCACGGACCAAATGGAGAAGATGGCACAATGCAAGGATTACTTGAGCTGTTAAATATCCCGTATGTCGGCAACGGCGTTCTCGCGTCTGCTGCGGGTATGGATAAAGTCATGATGAAAGATGTTTTTGCACAAGCAGGACTTGCACAAGCAAAGCACCTTTCTTTCAATAAAAAAGACTATGAGAAAGCGACACCAGACAGCTTAGAACAGGTGGAACAAGTACTTGGCTATCCATGCTTTGTGAAACCTGCCAACATGGGATCGAGTGTTGGAATTAGCAAATGCCGCAGCAAAGAAGAACTGCAGACTGCATTTGACCTCGCTTTCCAATATGATCGTCGTGTGGTCGTAGAAGAAGGCGTCGTTGGAAGAGAAATCGAGATTGGTGTATTAGGCAACGATGAGCCGAAATGCTCTGTTGTTGGTGAGATTGCACCTAAAACAGATTTTTATGATTACAAAGCAAAATATGAAGATGGCGATACAGATTTGATCATTCCTGCGAGTGTGTCAGAGGATGAATATAAGACGATTCATGACATGGCGATTAAGGCATTTAAAGCCCTTGATGGATCTGGTCTCGTACGTGCAGACTTCTTCCTTACAGAAAAAGGTGAAGTGTTGATCAATGAAGTGAATACAATGCCTGGATTCACACCTTTTAGTATGTTTCCATTACTTTGGAAGCACACTGGTGTAGAGTATCCAGAGTTGATTGAAAAGCTGGTGTCACTTGCAATTGAACGCCATCAAGAAAAACAAACCATTAAAACAACTTTTTAATGTGAGCAGTAAGCAGACACTATCCTTAGGTAGTGTCTCTTTTCCTTCAAACGTGAAATGAGAAAGAGAGGCGAAAATCATGATCAAACGTACAGTGAAACAAATCGCCCAAATGGCTGGGGGAACCCTATCTAATCAAGCTTTTGGCGAAGAGCAGATTCACGGAGTGACAACAGATACACGAAAAGTATCAGACGGCGCCCTGTTTATCCCGCTTATTGGAGAACATTTTAACGGTCACACATTTGCTGCGAAAGCAGTAGAGCTTGGAGCATCAGCTGTTCTTTGGAATCAAAAAGAAGCTAATCCGCCAGAAGGCGTTCCTGTTATTCTTGTAGAGGATACATTAGCTGCGCTTCAACAGCTGGCGAAATCATACTTAAAAGAAGAAAACCCTCGTGTTGTCGGTATTACAGGAAGTAATGGGAAAACCACAACGAAAGACATGATTCATTCTGTCTTGCAAACAGCGTATCAAGTTCATAAAACAGACGGTAACTTTAATAATCATATCGGTCTTCCGCTCACCATTCTTGCAATGCCAGAAGGAACTGATATTGCGGTTTTGGAGATGGGTATGAGTGCAAAAGGCGAAATCGAATTTTTATCAGAACTCGCTGAGCCGGATGCAGCAGTCATCACAAATATCGGGGAATCTCATATGCAAGATTTAGGATCAAGAGAAGCTATTGCTGATGCAAAATATGAGATTGTAAAAGGCTTAAAAGAAGACGGCATCTTTTATTACCTAGGTGATGAGCCTTTGCTTCGCGAAAGAGCAGGTTCACTCTCGCAGCGTGTAAAAACCTTTGGAGAAGCAGAGGACTGTGATATCAAGGTAACGCACATCAACCAGCTTGCAGAAGGAACAGAATTTCAAGTCGAAGGGTATGCCCAGGGTTTTCTCATTCCTGTATTAGGGAAACATAATGTGAAGAATGCACTTGCTGCTATTGCTATAGGCCAGCATTTTGGGCTGAATGAAAGACAGATCGCCCAAGGACTGATGCAAACGAAGTTGACAGGGATGCGTCTTGAGCTGTTTAAAACAGACAAGGGAATCACTGTTATCAATGATGCGTATAATGCAAGTCCTACTTCTATGAAAGCAGCCATTGACCTTGTAGGGGATATGGACGGCTTTGCCAATCGTATTCTTGTACTTGGAGATATGCTTGAAATGGGTAGCGAAGAAGAAACGTACCATTATGAACTTGGCCGTTATATTAAGCCGGAATTTATTGATCATGTTATGACGTATGGCCGTCTAGGTGCATTCATTGCTGAAGGAGCGAAAAAATCATTCGGATCTGAGCACGTATTCTCCTTTATGGACAAAGAGGAACTAAAGAAAAAACTAGCTGAAGTGGCAGGGCCTGACGATGTTGTGCTTGTCAAAGCCTCACGAGGTATGAGGTTGGAAGAAGTCATTACTGCACTATAAAAGTGAGAAGGTGACAGAATGATTGGATGTTTATGTATTCACGGTTTTACTGGTGCCCCTTATGAAGTAGAACCGCTTGCGCAATACTTAAAACAGGCGGCAGATTGGAATGTGCAGTCTGTCACGCTTCCGGGGCATGGGGATGAGCTTCAGTTAAAAGGCATTCTTTATCAAGAATGGATAGCGACAGCTGAACTCGAACTTCTATCCCTTTACCGGACTTGTGACACTGTGTATTTGGTCGGCTTTTCTATGGGCGGAATGATTGCTTCTTACTTAGCAGCGAAGTATCCAGTTGCCCGTCTTGTCCTTTTAAGTGCTGCGGCCAAATATGTAAATCCAAAACAAATGATGCAAGACACACGGCAGATGGTAAAGGAGTCCCTGTCAGGGATCATTGATACAAACCCTTTATATGATCGATATCGCCATAAGCTCACAAGCACGCCGCTGTCAGCTGCGATAGAATTTATGAAGCTGGTAAAGCAAACAAAGAATTCGCTTGAGAAGCTTCATCTGCCTGTGTTAATTGTTCAAGGTGAAAGCGACGGAATTGTGCCTGCTTCAAGTGCAGAATTTATTTATCATAAAGTTCCGTCTCGCCAGAAAGAAATGTTTTATTTGCCGGATTGTAAACATCATGTTTGTCATGAGCCGTGTGCCCAGCAATTGTTTGAGAAAGTAGAACATTTTCTAAAAAAAGCAATTTAATTATATAGAAAAGCTAAAATGTGGCTAAACTAATATAAATTGAATCCCACTTGTTAAAATTTGCATCATTTTTGTCGAATGAGTGACAGGCCTATGGTACAATAGGAAAGAAAAGGTGGTTGATTCGGTTGTTTCAATATGACGGAAAAACCTTTATCCCGCAGTCTAATTCGAGTAACGGAGAAGTATCAGCAGGAACCATATTTCAATATCGTCAGGACGGGAATATATTAACGGGCACATATAAAGGCGGCAGTATTGTATCTGGCGTACTTGTAGGAACTGTGAATGAGGATGGAACACTTCATTTTAGATACCACCATGTAAGCAAGGACGGCGGCATGAGAAGCGGGTCTTGCGACTCCACTCCTAAGCAGCTGGATAACGGAAAAATTCAACTGTTTGAAAAGTGGAAATGGATGGACGGAGATCAAAGTGAAGGTGAATCTGTCATTGTAGAGCAGTAGATATATCCATTTCTGTCTTGTTGAAAAACAAATAGTGTAATGGTAAGATATAAGGTAGGGTAATTCGGGCTTTGTATATAATGGACCTGTCCTTTCAGAAAAGGGCAGTTTTTAATGATCATTCACGAGATTACTGAAACAGCAATTAGAAGGAGTTTGAATAAATTGACTATAACGTTTCAAGATTTTCAATTAAGCGAAAGTCTCATGAAGGCTATTAACCGCATGGGATTTGAAGAAGCAACACCGATTCAAGCAGAAACGATTCCTCTCGGTCTTCAAAATAAAGATGTCATCGGACAAGCACAAACAGGTACAGGAAAAACTGCAGCATTTGGTATTCCTCTGGTTGAAAAAATCGACCCAGCGTCTCCAAATATCCAAGCGATTATCATTGCGCCAACAAGAGAATTAGCGATTCAAGTATCTGAAGAGCTATATAAAATCGGCCAAGACAAGCGTGCACGCGTACTTCCTATTTACGGTGGACAAGATATCGGCCGTCAAATCCGTTCGCTCAAGAAAAATCCTCATATCATCGTAGGGACTCCAGGACGTTTACTCGATCACATTAACCGTCGTACAATGCGTCTTCAAAATGTTGAAACAGTCGTGCTAGATGAAGCAGACGAAATGCTAAACATGGGTTTCATCGAAGACATTGAAGCGATCCTTTCAAATGTACCAAGTGAACACCAAACACTTTTATTCTCTGCGACAATGCCTGCACCAATTAAGCGCATTGCAGAGCGTTTCATGACAAACCCAGAACACGTAAAAGTAAAAGCGAAAGAAATGACTGTATCTAACATCCAACAGTTCTATTTGGATATTCACGAACGTAAGAAGTTTGATACATTGACTCGTCTTCTTGACATTCAATCACCTGAGCTTTCAATTGTCTTTGGCCGTACGAAACGCCGTGTTGACGAATTGACTGAAGCACTTAACCTAAGAGGTTATACAGCTGAAGGAATTCATGGTGACCTGACTCAAGCAAAACGTATGGTTGCGCTTCGTAAATTCAAAGAAGGTTCAATCGATGTGCTTGTCGCAACAGACGTTGCAGCACGTGGACTTGATATCTCAGGCGTCACACACGTGTATAACTTCGACGTGCCGCAAGATCCAGAAAGCTACGTACACCGTATTGGACGTACTGGACGTGCTGGACGTACAGGTATGGCGATGACATTCATCACACCACGTGAAAAAGATATGCTTCGTGCGATTGAGCAAACGACTAAACGTAAAATGGATCGTATGAAAGAACCTACACTAGATGAGGCAATTGAAGGACAACAGCAAGTAACAGTTGACCGTCTACGCACGATCATCAGTGAAAACAACTTGAACTTCTATATGACAGCTGCTGCTGAATTGCTGGAAGATCATGATTCTGTAACAGTGGTTGCAGCTGCTATCAAAATGATGACAAAAGAGCCGGATGCAACGCCTGTTCGTTTGACAGATGAAGCACCAATGATTTCAAAACGTCATCGTAACAACCGCAGCTCTTCTAAACGCAGAGACGGCGGCGGTGGCGGAGGCTACCGTGGAAAAGGCAAGAACAGCCGTTCATCTTATGGTGATAAAAAGCGTTCTTCAAATGACCGCAATCGTTCTTCTAACGATCGTCGTCAAAAGAAATCTTATAATAACTAACATATAAAAGAGCGAATCCTGTGCAGGGTTCGCTTTTTTTAACAGGCTAAAATTGAAACTTTTTAGGCTTTGTTACGTAATATATTGATAGAAAAGTAAGAGAATGGGGGAAGAATGTGAGAAAACAGCCGCAACGTCAAATTAGTCTAAATGGTTTAAAGGTATGGCGTCTTCAAAATGGAATTATCTCATTGATATTCTTACTCATCATCATTGGGGTATTTGTTGCTAGCTACTATTTTCAATGGCCATATTGGATTGGAGCGATTCTTTCTGGTTTATGGGTCTTACAGGTCATTTTTGGCATTTGGCTCATACCAAAAATCCGCCATCACATCTGGCGCTACGAAGTATTCGAAAATGAAATTGAAATACAGCATGGACTCATTCGTGTCACACGTGTCATTGTGCCGATGGTTCGTGTTCAGCATGTTGATACATCTCAAGGACCGCTTTTAAGGCGCTACCGTTTAGCCTCTGTTCAAATTTCGACTGCTGCCACAGTTCATGATATACCGGCGCTAGAATTAGAAGAGGCAGATGAGCTTCGTGATTACATATCTCGTTTAGCAAGGGTGACGGAAGATGATGTCTGAACCAAAACGTGTACATCCCATCTCGATGTTCATTGATTTTATATCAGATGCTGTGTCCATGATCAAAAACTTCATTATCCCTTTTTTCGTGTTGATTTTTGTGAACTCGAATTCGAGCATTCG
The DNA here is from genome assembly GCF_036884855.1 of Bacillus sp. MAG717A. Classification (NCBI taxonomy): domain Bacteria; kingdom Bacillati; phylum Bacillota; class Bacilli; order Caryophanales; family Bacillaceae; genus Bacillus; species Bacillus sp. MAG717A. The sequence continues at coordinate 911,977 of NZ_CP145733.1, read as the reverse complement.
CTTTTATGCATTTATCATTCTTGGTGTGCTTCTTTTATGGAAAGCCGTTTATACCATTTTAGAATGGAGACGATTCACCTACCGGATGGAAGACGATGAATTTCGTGTGGAATCGGGCGTAATCACGAAAAAGAAAAAATATATCTCATTAGAACGAATTCAAACAGTCAATACAAGTGAAGGTATTTTCCAACGGATTTTTGGTTTAGTACGGGTCCAAATCGAAACGGCAGGCGGAACGGATGGTCCAGAAGTGAGCCTGACCGCGATTACTAAAGCAGAAGCGGAACAATTAAAGCAGTCGATTTTCAACCGGAAGAAACGCTTGCAGGAAGAAGAAATGACGGATGAAGCAGGAGATCTGCATGGCCATTTGGCTGCTCAGAAACCTGTGCAGGAAGAAATCAATGTCTCCTATCGTATGGGTGTGCCAGAATTGCTTTTGGCTGCGACCACTTCAAGCGGTATCGGGGTCATTATATCTGGGTGTCTTGCCATCTACACACAAATAGATGAAATTCTCCCTTTGGACGGGTTCTTTAAGAAGTTCTCTTTTTTAAGTCATGCGAGCGTTGAAATTTATGCGATTTTGATATTTCTTGCCGTATTGATCGCGTGGATCCTGAGTGTTGGGGTAACAGCGCTTCAGTATGCGAATTTTGCTGCAAAGCGAAAAGGGAATGACATCATCATTACAAGAGGACTCATCGAGAGACATCAAATGACCATTCCACTTGCTAGAATTCAAGCAGTGAAAATCAAAGAGAATATTATCCGTGAGCCTTTTGGCTTTGCGACAGTGATGCTTGTTAGTGCAGGAGGTTCGATTACAGAGAAAGAAACTTCTTCCGTCTTATTTCCGCTCATTCGGAAGAAAAAAATAAATGAATTGCTGTCCCAATTCACGGATCATTATCATGTAGCACCAGAAACAGAGCTGAAAAAGGTGCCAAAGCGTTCACTCAAACGCTACCTGATCTCATATGGCTTTGTGCCGTTACTTGTAGGTGTCATCCTGTCGGTGCGCTTTCCGCCATGGGGATATTTGGGACTCATTCCGTTACCACTTGCTCTATTCTTTGGCTATTTAGCTTATAAACAATCAGGATATACAATCAAAGATTCATTGATTCAACTGACATCAAGAGGCATTGGCAAGACCACTGGCATTGTCTTGAGAAAACGAATGCAAAACTATACGATGACGCAATCTTTTTTCCAAAAGAAAGGCCGGGTCGCAAGTATTCACACCTTTGTAAAATCCTCCGCGCTGCTTGATTCCTTTGGTGTGCATCACCTTGAGGAAGAAGATGCTGCACGTGTATTTGATTGGTATTCGTATGAAAAAAATCAATCGTCTTAAACGAAAAATGTCGATCAGCTCCAGCTCAAGGAGGGATCGACATTTTTTATGAGATTAATAGCGTCTTTTTTTCGAATGGAAGAACAGCGTAATAGGTGCTAGAATCATACCGCCGATCAATCCAAATAAGTGAGCCATGATATTGATGTTCGAATTGACGAAGGTCATGATGACAGAAACAGCCAGAATCGTTAAAATCACTTGTGAATTGCCGCGGTCCATCATGTGCGGTTTAAATAGGACAAGGTATAGATACACCCCAAATAAACCAAAGATCGCACCAGAAGCGCCAACGTGTACATACTCTAAAGGCTCCACCCAATAGGTCCCGAGATTGCCAATGAACCCTGCTCCAAGATAAATGATTAAAAATCGAACCTTCCCGAGCAAATGTTCAAGCGCTGGGGCGAATAAGAAAAGGGACATAGAATTAAATAAAATATGCGTGAGACTTCCGTGGAGAAAAATAGGTGTGACGAGCCGCCACCATTCCCCAGCCGCTACACCATAGTTGAAACCGACGAGATGATCCTGTCCAAGCTGTATAATAGGGATAGGAATCGCAAATATAAGCCACAGGCCGATTTGTAAAGCAAGGATCGCTGTGACGATTGGATACGATCTAATAAATTGTTGAAAGCTCTCCGTTCGAATAAACATAACAAACCCCTTTTGACTAGATAATGGTAAGTTTATAGTAACACGTTTATGAAGTGAACACTTAAATTAGTACGAGTATCATAGGAGGTACCTCATGATCAAAGGAATAGGCATTGATATTGTAGAGATCGACCGGCTATCGCGAGTGCTCAGCAGACAGCCTCGTTTACCAGAACGCATTTTGACTTTAAGTGAACAGGATGTCTTTCGTACACTCAGTGAAAAAAGACAGCTGGAATTTTTGGCAGGACGTTTTGCGGCAAAGGAAGCTTTCGCTAAAGCATACGGAACGGGAATCGGTCAGCATTTAAGCTTTCATGATATAGACATTCAAAAAGACGATAATGGAAAACCTTTCATCAAAAGCGAGAAAGCGGAGGGAGATCAGGTTCATGTGTCCATTACCCATACAAAGGAATATGCTGCTGCACAAGTTTTAATTGAAAGGTTGTCAAGCTAGTCTGCATATTGTTTGTCCCCCCTTCATATATTGGGTAGTGCGATAAGGAAGGGCGAGTTGCTAACAGGCTTTGATGGTTCGCGGTACGCAGTTAACTCTTGAGGCGTACTGTTAAAGTCAAACAAGCGGTTTCTTCCTTTTAACACAATTAACGAAGGGGTTGAAAAGGGTGAGAAAAAGCTTTGTTTTGCTTGTAACGGGAATCCTTTTTGTACTGATTCTCTCCGCATGCGGTCAAAAATCTCAGCAGGATATCGTTGGAGATTTAAACAAAAAGGCAGAGGAAATGACATCATACAAAGCCAAAGCAAAAATGACCATTGAGACAGGAAATGACCCGCAGGAGTACCAGGTAGAAATTTGGTACAAAAAGCCGGAGCTTTACCGTGTCTATTTAGAAAATCCGAAAAAGGATCAGAGTCAAGTCATTTTAAGAAACGGCAATGGTGTGTTTGTGCTGACACCTTCATTGAACAAGAGCTTCCGTTTCCATAGCGATTGGCCGAATAATAGCAGTCAAGTCTATTTATTCGAATCACTCGTGAAGGACATTAAAAATGACAGTGCAGCTCAGTTCAAAGCGAAAGAGTCAAAGTATGTGTTCGAAACGAAGACCAATTATCAGCACAATCAAATGCTGCCTACCCAAGAGATTACCTTTCATAAGAAAACAATGGCGCCTGCCAGTGTAAAAGTGCTGGATAGCGACAAAAAGCCAATGGTGAAAGTGGAATTCTCTCACTTTGAATTCAATAAATCCTTTGACAAAGATGCATTTGATGAGAAGAAAAACATGACACTCTCTCAAATGGATGTTGCCACAAGTGCAGACCCATCTGACAGTTTTGCGGTGAAAACACCAGTTCATATGCCAGAAGGCGTAAAAAAGATGGAAGAGAAAGAAATGACGACAGATGCTGGGAAGCGTTATGTGATTACGTACGGCGGCAAGAAATCCTTCACACTCATCCAGGAAAAAGCGAGAGTAGCTGAAGCATCTACGCCTGTCACGATGAACGGCGAGCCGGTCGATCTTGGTATGACAGTAGGGGTTCTGACAGATCAATCTCTCTCATGGACATCTGACGGAGTTGACTACTTAATTTCCTCAAGTGATCTATCGAAGGAAGAGCTGTTGATGGTCGCAAAGAGTGTAGAAGGCCAGTCAGCTAAATAAATGAGGTTCTCAGGCGGAAAGCCTAATAAATGAAGCATCAGCCCTGTGCAAGGGCTGATTTTCTTTGATTTGTTTCACATTATTCTTGATTTTTAGTATCATATGAGGGGATTGAATCATTCAATAGGGAAGTGTGACTGATGGACACAAATGCCTTTTATAGAGACACATGGGCAGAAATTAATTTAACAGCAATCAAGCACAATGTTTCGCATATGAAAGATCATATCGGTCAAAATGTTCAACTGATGGCTGTTGTGAAAGCCAATGCATATGGACATGGAGATATAGAAGTGGCAAGAGCTGCCCTCAAAGCAGGTGCAGACTTGTTAGCTGTAGCTTTTTTAGATGAGGCCATTTCTTTAAGAAATAAAGGCATCAAAGCTCCGATTCTTGTACTCGGCGCAGTACCACCGGAGTATGTCAAAACCGCTGTTCGATACAATGTGATTATGACCGCTTACTCCACCAGGTGGCTGAGGGAAGTCGTCGATATGGTGAAAGGGCAGATGGGACAACCCGTTCGTTTTCATTTGAAAATAGACAGCGGAATGAACCGTTTAGGTGTGAAAACGTTGGAGCAAGTCAGCGAAGTAAAGAAGCTAGTCAGCGAGCATTCTTATTTACAGCTGGAAGGAGTATTTACTCACTTTGCGACCGCGGATGAAAAGGATGAGAACTATTTTGATCGGCAGGTCGACACCTTTCAAACGCTGCTTCAGCCGCTTCATACGGAAAAGCTGCTCGTTCATTGTGCCAATAGTGCAGCAGGATTAAGGTTTAAAGAAGTGTTGTTTAATATGGTTCGCTTCGGCATCAGTATGTACGGGCTGTCACCGTCAGAGGAAATGAAAGATGAACTTCCTTTCAAGCTGAAAGAAGCCATGTCTCTTCATACAAAGCTTGCCCATGTAAAGCTCATTCAAAAGGGTGAAAGTGTCAGCTATGGGGCGACGTATACAGCTAATCAAGATACATGGATCGGTACGGTACCAGTCGGCTATGCAGACGGGTGGATTCGGAAACTGGCAGGCACGGAAGTACTTGTTGGCGGAAAACGCCGGAAGATTGCTGGAAGGGTATGTATGGATCAATTCATGGTTGAACTGAAAGAGAACCTTCCAGTAGGGGAGCCAGTCGTTTTGATTGGTGGACAAGGTGAAGAAATGGTATCAGTCGATGAAATTGCAAAAAGGCTTGAAACCATTAACTATGAAGTCACATGCTCAATTGGACACCGCGTTCCAAGAGTATATATAGAGGACGGCAAAAGGGTACATGTGCGGAATCCGCTGCTTCAAGGCGGGCCAAGCCTTTTCTAAACAGCTTTCACAGGAACGATCGTCAAACTGACATCGTTCCTTTTTATTCTACAACGAAGGCGTAAACATTCTCCCTTTTTTAGAGATTTTGGAAATACCGTATGATTTTCGGAAAAAAGCGTATAATGTGAAAGAGGAACTCCATTATCATCTTTGATTTACGGGTGAACAGCCGCTTCATGTTCTAATAAGAAATCATGAAAAAACAGCTTTGCTTGCGCATTGAATAATGGTATGATTAGTCTTGGAATGGATCGAAACGGTATCCGTAAGTTTTGTGGAGGTGTATGTTTTTTGTCTGAATCCAGCGCAACAAACGAAATGAAGATTCGACTACCGGAGGCTTTGATGTCTGAAATCGAACGAGTAGCAGAGCAGGATAAGGTAACAAGAAATGAATTGATCTACCGAGCGACAAAAACGTATATTCGTGAACGTAATATTCGACAAAATCGTGAATCGATGAGACGCGGCTACATGGAGATGGCGAAAATTAATCTGAATATCTCTTCAGAGGCACAATACGCAGAATTTGAGGCTGAGAATACAGTTGAGCGATTAGTCAGCGGGGGTTAAACATTTGATTGTTAAACGCGGTGATGTTTACTTTGCTGATTTATCTCCTGTTGTTGGCTCCGAGCAGGGCGGGGTTCGCCCAGTATTGGTGATTCAAAATGACATTGGAAATCGCTTCAGCCCGACTGCTATCGTTGCAGCCATAACAGCCCAAATACAAAAAGCGAAATTACCGACTCACGTCGAAATTGATGCAAAGCGCTACGGCTTTGAACGAGATTCTGTCATTCTCTTGGAGCAGATTCGTACAATCGATAAACAAAGATTGACAGATAAAATCACACATCTTGATGATGAGATGATGGAGAAGGTTGATGAAGCCTTACAAGTTAGTTTGGCTCTTATTGATTTTTAATATGGTGAGATTTGGTTGCTCTCAAGAGAGCAACTTTTTTTTGTGTTCAATTTTTATTAACGTTATAATGAAGAAAGAATAAAAGAAGTGCTGTTTATGTACGTAGGGGGTAAAACATGTCGAATCATATCGTGTTAGCTTTCGCAAGGGAGCATCAAGAGGAATTACAAAAAGAGTGGACGGACATTTTTAGACGACTCGGAGAAAAAGAAACGGACATGATGCTGAACGACAAAATGTATGAAACCATCTGTTCGGAATATGTTCAACTGATCATTACATCTCTTTCAGAGGGGTATAATGAGGATTTTGAAGAAAAAGTGCAAACTCTTGCTTTAAACATTGTTCAAATGGGTATATCACTTAAGTTACTGGCAAATGGTCTAACTGAAATCCGTACACATTTATATCAAAAAATGAACGATGACAAAGATACAACAGAAGAAAGTCATGACCTCATCTGGCAAATCGACCAATTCATCACACCAATTCATAACGAGATATTAAACCAGTATTCCATCTCATGGGAGAAAACAGTCAACCTTCAAAAAATTGCGCTGCAGGAACTTTCTGCCCCGCTGATCCCTGTATTTGAGCACATCACCGTCATGCCGCTTGTTGGAACAATTGACACAGATCGTGCGAAAAAAATTATGGAGAACCTGCTAAATGGTGTCGTCAAACATCGCTCACAGGTCGTCTTAATTGATATTACGGGTGTCCCTGTCGTTGACACAATGGTAGCCCACCATATCATTCAAGCATCTGAGGCTGTGAGATTAGTAGGTGCGAAGTGTTTGCTTGTCGGTATTCGCCCAGAAATAGCCCAAACCATTGTGAACCTTGGAATTGATTTATCTCAAGTTACAACAAAGAATACCCTTCAAAAAGGAATTCAAACTGCTTTGGAAATGACAAATCGAAAAATTGTTTCATTGGAGGGATAACCCAGTGAGAAATCACCCGAAGATTCCAATCTTAAAACTATATAACTGTCTTCTGATTTCAATACAGTGGGAGCTTGATGATCAGACAGCTCTCCACTTTCAAGAAGACTTGCTGAATAAAATTCATGAAACAGGAGCAAACGGTGTTGTCATTGACCTCACATCCGTCGATATGATTGATTCCTTTATTGCAAAGGTATTAGGCGATGTCATCACGATGTCCAAGCTCATGGGGGCAAAAGTTGTATTAACAGGAATACAGCCGGCAGTCGCTGTGACGCTGATTGAACTTGGAATATCGCTTGAAGAAATTCAGACAGCATTAGATCTTGAACAAGGGCTTGAGACACTGAAGCGGGAATTGGGGGAATAGATATGAAAGACCAATCCTGTGTAAGAATATTGACGGAATGGGACATAGTCGCAGCAAGACAATTGGGGCGCAATGTTGCAAAAGAACTTGGATTTGGAACAGTTGACCAAGCAAGAATTACGACGGCCATTTCAGAATTAGCTCGAAACATCTATTTATACGCTGGTAAAGGTCAGATTTGTATAGACGAAGTGATGGAGCGCGGAAAGCGTGGACTCAAAGTCATCGCAGCCGATGAGGGGCCGGGTATCATGGATATACGTAAAGTAATGGAAGACGGATTTTCAACATCAGGGGGACTCGGAGCAGGTCTTCCGGGTGTCAGAAGACTGATGGATGAATTTAAATTAGACTCTGCACCAGAACAAGGAACGGAGATACAAGCTGTTAAGTGGCTTCGCTAGGAGGGAAACCATGGATTTTAAGGAGGTAATGGAGCAGCGGTACCATCAGCTGCTCAGTCGTTATATCAGTGATTTAACTGAAACATCGCTTTATCAAGCTCAAAAATTTAGCCGTAAAACCATTGAGCATCAAATACCTCCTGAAGAAATAGTGAGTGTTCACCGAAAAGTGATTCAGGAGCTTTACCCTGATTTGCCGGAAGATGTTTTTCATTCACTAGACTTCTTAATTGAAGTCATGATTGGGTACGGACTTGCCTACCAAGAACATTTAACACTCAGAGGCATTCAGCAAGAAATAAAATCTGAAATCGAAATTGCTGCAAATGTTCAGCAAACCCTTCTGGAAACGAAAATTCCAGAAGGAGATACCTTTGATATTGGTGCGATTAGTGTACCGGCAAAACAGATGAGTGGAGATTATTACCACTTTGTAACGGATCACGATACAATCAATATCGCGATCGCAGATGTCATTGGAAAGGGAATCCCGGCTGCGCTCTGTATGTCGATGATTAAATATGCGATGGATTCCTTACCAGAGTCAGGGAGCGGCCCAACAAAGGTACTGAAAACCCTGAATCGTGTAGTCGAGCAAAACGTAGATCCAAGTATGTTTATCACGATGTTCTATGGCAGCTATAATAAAGAAACGCATGAGTTTAAATACGCATCGGCTGGTCATGAGCCGGGCTTTTTCTATTGCAAAAAAGAGAATTCATTTTACGATTTAGACGCAAAAGGGCTTGTTCTTGGGATCGCACCAGACTTTGACTACAGACAGTACGAGAAGCATCTGGACGTAGGAGACATGGTGATCTTATTCTCTGATGGGGTCACAGAATCCAAGTCAGAGGACGGTTTCCTAGAGCGGGAGGATATCAAAGCACTCATATCAGAGCACCTATCCTACTCAGCTCAAGAAATGGTGGATGCCATCTACGCCAGCTTACTCAAACTACAAGATTTTCAACTGCACGATGACTTTACTTTACTTGTTCTCAAAAGAAAGGTTTAGAAAGTGAACATGCGGGTATATAAAACTTTAGGAAACAAGAATTTCGAGGTGAATGCATAATGAATATGTCTGTAAAAGAGCATCAAATAGATCAAAAAACGAAAATCAGCGTCAGCGGAGAAATCGATGTGTACTCCGCTCCTCAGCTAAGAGAAACGCTCATGCCTAAAGCAGAGGCGGGAGAGCATCTTGAAATCTGTCTAAAGGATGTTACGTATATGGATAGCACAGGTTTAGGTGTATTCGTTGGGCTGTTTAAAGCGGCTCAAAAAGCAGGTGGCACATTAAAGCTTGAGAACTTGTCAGAACGACTTGTAAGGTTGTTTGAAATCACTGGATTAAAGGACATCATTGACATTTCTGCAAAGTCAGAGGGTGGGGTACAATGAACGAATCAGTAGATCTAATCGAGATGAAAATACCGGCAAAACCAGAATATGTAGGCATCATTCGTTTGACTCTTTCAGGCGTCGCGAGCCGGATGGGCTATGCCTATGAAGAGATTGAGGACTTAAAGATTGCCGTCAGTGAGGCCTGTACAAATGCAGTTCAGCATGCCTACAAAGGTGAAGACGGCGAAGATGGAGAGGTGGCTGTTCGCTTTCTTGTCTACGAGGATCGTCTAGAAATCATTGTCGCTGACAAAGGCGGTAGCTTTGACTTTAAGCAAAAACAAGAAGACTTGGGACCGTACACATCTGCTCATACGGTGGATCAATTGGCAGAAGGAGGTCTTGGTTTATACTTAATGCAAACATTGATGGATGAAGTCGAGGTGCAAGCAAACTCCGGAGTTACCGTGGCGATGACAAAGTTTTTAAACAGGGAGCGAGTTGACCATGACACAACCATCCAAAACTATGAAACTAACTAAAGATGAAGTAGACCGCCTCATCCAAAGCTATCAAACCAATCAAGACGAGCAGGCGCAGCTCACGCTGGTCGAATGCTATACAAACTTGGTTGATATGCTGGCGAAAAAATATTCTAAAGGAAAAAGCTTTCATGAGGACCTCAGACAAGTTGGAATGATTGGTTTACTTGGCGCCATTAAACGATACGACCCGCTCGTCGGTAAATCATTTGAAGCCTTTGCTATTCCAACCATCATCGGGGAAATCAAACGCTTTTTACGAGATAAGACATGGAGTGTCCATGTACCAAGGCGGATCAAAGAGCTTGGACCAAGAATCAAAATGGCAGTCGATCATTTGACAACAGAGACACAGAAATCACCTAAAGTCCAAGAAATTGCAGAATACCTGGATGTAACAGAAGAAGAAGTACTTGAAACCATGGAGATGGGCAAAAGCTATCAAGCGCTGTCTGTTGACCAAGGCGTAGAGGCTGATTCTGAAGGAAGTACTGTGACGATTTTAGACGTTGTCGGCTCACAGGAAGAAGGCTACGAACGTGTGAACCAAAAAATGATGCTTGAGAGTGTGCTTCATGTGCTGTCGGATAGAGAAAAAGAGATTATCAATCTGACTTACTTGCAAAATAAGAGTCAGAAAGAGACAGGCGATTTACTTGGCATATCTCAAATGCATGTATCGAGACTGCAGCGGAAGGCAGTGAAAAAACTGCGAGATGCATTATCAGAAGATGCGTCTATGGAGCTAGGGTAATGAAACAGATTGAACAGCATGAGCATGTAAACGCCATTATCTATCAATCGAATAAAGAAGGAAAACCATGCTGCGGGGACAGTTTTTTTATTAAAGCAGATGATGAAGAACTAATTTGTGCTGTAGCAGACGGATTAGGCAGCGGCCAGTACGCCAATGAATCATCTTCTTTAGTCAGCGAAATTGTCGAAGAATATGGACATGAGGATGTGGCAACTCTCATCGACAGATGCAATCAGGCCATGAAAAATAAACGCGGTGCCACAGTTGCGATCTTAAAGGTGAATTTTTCCCAGCAGCAATTTACCTATTGTTCGGTTGGTAATATTCGTTTTATCTTGAATGCACCTTCTGGCGACTATATTTATCCACTTCCGACATCAGGATACTTATCAGGCAAACCTAGAAAATATAAAACATACACCTATTCCTACGAAAAAGGATCGATATTCATTATGTATTCAGACGGACTGAATGTGCCAAACATGCGCATGTGTTTAAAGCATGGACATTCAGTTGAAGACATCGCCAAACAGCTTGAAACATACACACAAGACAAAAAGGACGATCTCACCTATGTACTTGGTCAGCTCACGTAAAATAGCTGACCTTTTTTCTGTTTTGCCGGTTTTTTTGATACACTAAAAGAGAAGACACAGTGAGAGGATGCAAAGTATGAAGACATCTGACTTTTTATTGAAACAAATTGCGACAGAATTAAAGCTTTCAACGAAGCAAATTGAAAGTGTGATCAAGCTTTTAGAGGATGGCAACACCGTCCCGTTTATTGCCCGTTATCGGAAAGAGCAGACAGGCTCACTGGATGAGGTGCAAATTCAAACCATTTCAGAGCGCTATACATATATCCAAAATGTCACGAATCGAAAAGAAGAAGTCATTCGCTTAATTGCTGAACAAGACAAACTAACCGATGAATTAAAACAGAAAATTGAACAAGCTCATAAACTGCAAGAGGTCGAAGATTTATACCGGCCTTTCAAACAAAAGCGCAAAACAAAGGCGAATGTAGCCAAAGCAAAAGGGCTGGAGCCGCTGGCGGAATATTTACTCACGCTGCCAAGCGATCAGATCGAGAAGAAGGCAGCTGCTTTTATGAATGAAGAAAAAGAAGTGACGAATGTAGAAGAGGCACTTGAGGGTGCACAGCACATCATTGCTGAACAGCTAGCAGATGATCCTGATATGCGAAAATGGATTCGCAGTGAAACGTACCAAAAGGGCAATCTGGTCACATCAGGAAAAGACGTCGAAAGCGATGAGAAAAACGTCTATGAAATGTATTACGATTATCAAGAGCCAATCAAAAAGATTGTCCCGCACCGTGTACTAGCGGTCAATCGTGGGGAGAAAGAGGGCATTTTAAAGGCAGCCATCGAACCACCTGCTGAAAATATTCGCTTCTATCTCGACAAACAAGTTCTAAAAGGCAAACAGACGACAGCGAGACCGTTTATTGAAGCAGCAATCGATGATGCATATAAACGTCTCATTCAGCCTTCCATCGAACGAGAAATACGAAAAGAGCTGACAGAAAAAGCAGAGGAACAAGCGATTCATATTTTTGCTGAAAACTTAAGAAAACTGCTGCTTCAACCGCCGATGAAAGGGAAGCGTGTACTTGGAGTCGACCCCGCATTTCGGACAGGCTGTAAATTAGCCGTCGTGGATGATACGGGCAAAGTCCATCATATTGGCGTCATTTACCCGCATCCGCCCGTGCAGAAAAAAGCGGAAGCGAAACAAAAAGTCAAAGAGATCATTCAATCATCAAACATTGAAGTCATTGCGATTGGAAACGGTACAGCCTCAAGAGAGACAGAACAATTCATTGCAGACTTGATTCAAGAGCTGGATCAGCCGGTGTCCTATTTGATCGTGAATGAAGCAGGAGCAAGTGTTTACTCAGCATCTGCGCTGGCACGAGAAGAGTTTCCAGATCTGCAAGTCGAAGAACGAAGCGCCATTTCAATCGCTAGAAGATTACAAGATCCTTTAGCAGAGCTCGTGAAAATTGATCCGAAGTCTGTTGGTGTGGGCCAATACCAGCATGACGTCAGCCAGAAGCAATTAAACAGCTCGTTAACCTTTGTCGTTGAGACAGTCGTCAACCAAGTTGGTGTAAACGTCAATACAGCATCACAGGCGCTGCTGCAATATGTATCAGGCCTTTCAAAAGCCGTCGCTGGGAATATCCTCAAAAGGCGCGAAGAGATTGGGAGATTCACAAGCAGAAAAGAATTGAAGGATATTCCAAGGCTCGGTGCTAAAACATATGAGCAGTGTATCGGTTTCTTGCGTATTACAGACGGACAAGATCCGCTTGACCGCACAGGCATTCACCCAGAGAGCTATAAAGAAACAAAACAGTTTTTACGCATGATCAACATGACGCCAGACGATCTTGGCACAGAGCAGTTAAAAGAGAAAATTGCTGAAGTGAAACTGGATGAAGCAGCAGAACAGCTAGATATTGGGACAATTACACTTCAAGATATCATCGATCAGCTCACAAGACCTGAGCGTGATCCGCGGGATGAAGTACCAAAACCGCTGCTCAAAACAGATGTGTTGAAATTGGAAGACTTGAAGCAAGGAATGGAGCTGCAAGGAACGGTAAGAAACGTCGTAGACTTCGGCGCATTCATTGATATTGGCGTAAAGCAGGATGGGCTTGTGCATATTTCCAAACTAAGCAATCGTTTTGTGAAGCATCCGCTTGACGTTGTATCAGTTGGTGACATTGTGACCGTCTGGGTGGACTCCGTTGACCAGGCAAAAGGCCGCGTTGCCCTCTCCATGCTGAAACCAGAGTAAACAAAAAACGAGGCGCACCTTAGGATGGGGTGTGCCTTGATGTGACTGAATGTTTTTTTCTATAGAAGTACCAGCATTGATTCAGCAATTTGATTTGATAATGATTTTTCTCATAAAATGCCTTCTGCATCTGATTTTTCAGCCAGTTGGGCATCGCCCATTCCTCCTTTGATCGAAACAGTGGGTGTATCTTCAATGTATGCATAGGGGAAATTGTCCCGTTCGAGGTTTTTATAGAAAGGAACGATCTTGATTGAACGAGAGAGAGTTACAGCAGTTAACAGAGCACATTTCCCAGCAGTTCTTTGGCAAGACATTCCGCCATCAGGCTGTTTTTAATGACCGGTTAAAAACGACAGGCGGGCGATATTTACTTGGTACACACAATATCGAACTGAACCGCCGATACCTAGAGGAGCATGGACGAGAAGAATTAATTGGGATCATCAAGCATGAGCTGTGTCATTATCATCTACATCTTGAAGGAAAAGGCTATCAGCATCGAGACCGTGATTTTAAAGAGTTATTAAAACAAGTAGGAGCCCCGCGTTTTTGTACACCGCTTAAGACCGTACAAAAGAAGCGACGTGCGGGGAAACGCCATGAATACATTTGCACAGGATGCGGCCGGTCTTTTATCAGAAAAAGACGGTTTGATACCTCTCGTTATGTATGCGGCGTCTGCAAAGGGAAATTAAAGTGGCAGCGTACAACCGATTCATTGTGATAAGCATTCCTCTATGGGGATGCTTTTTTTGTTCCATTAGATGTGTGGACATATGGAGACAAAAAGAGACGCATGTCTCATTTTGTCTCTTTTTTCATCGGTGTGATTCGGTCAAAGCCTAAATGTTCATGTATCTTCATGTTGGCACGATTTTTGCTTGTATAGAAGTGCAAGCAAAAAAGGATAGGAGGTTTTACCAAATGGAAATGGCATTGACTAAAGAAAAAGCCGTATGGATGTATCAAAAAATGCAGGAAATCCGCCAATTTGAAGACCGGGTGCACACGCTTTTTACAAAAGGAATCTTGCCGGGGTTTGTCCATCTTTATGCTGGCGAAGAAGCTGTTGCCGTAGGAGTCTGTGCTCATCTGAATGAAAAAGACAGTATTACAAGTACCCACCGCGGCCACGGCCATTGTATAGCGAAGGGCTGTGATCTAAAAGGAATGATGGCAGAAATCTATGGAAAAGCCACAGGTCTTTGTAAAGGCAAAGGCGGATCCATGCACATTGCAGATTTTGATAAAGGAATGCTTGGTGCCAACGGAATTGTTGGAGGCGGCTTTCCTCTTGCGTGCGGGGCAGCACTCACAGCCAAATATAAAAAGACCGAAAATGTAAGCGTTTGCTTTTTTGGAGATGGTGCAAACAATCAAGGGACTTTCCACGAAGGAATCAATCTCGCGGCCATCTGGAAACTGCCCGTCATTTTCATCGCAGAAAACAATGGGTACGGAGAAGCGACACCATTTTCCTATGCTTCAAGCTGCAAATCAATCGTCGATCGAGCGGCCGGTTATAACATTCCTGGGATTCAAGTAGACGGAAAAGATTTGATGGCCGTTTATCAAGCCGCAGAACAAGCAATTGAACGAGCGAAAAATGGAGAAGGTCCGACATTGATTGAATGTATGACATATCGGAATTATGGCCATTTCGAAGGAGACGCCCAGCGTTACAAAACCAATCAAGAAAAAACAGAACATCAAGAAGAGAGAGATGCGATCACTCTTTTTAAAAATGAATTGATCAAGCAGCAGCTGCTGACGAATGGAGAGCTATCAAATATTGAAACGGCAGTAACTGAAGCGATAGATGAAGCCGTTCAATTCAGTGAAGAAAGTGAATATCCAGATCAGACCGAATTATTGACCGACGTGTATGTTTCGTATCAATAAATCAGAAGGAGGAGAGGAAAATGACAAGAGAAATCAGCATGTCTAGTGCATTGAATGAAGCGATTAAGCTTGCCATGAGAAGAGACGAGGATGTCATTTTAATGGGGGAAGATGTTGCTGGCGGCGCTCATGTAGATCACTTACAGGATGATGAAGCATGGGGCGGTGTGCTCGGTGTAACGAAAGGAATCGTTCAGGAGTTTGGACGTGAGCGAGTCCTTGACACACCGATTAGTGAAGCTGGCTATGTAGGTGCGGCCATGGCAGCTGCTTCCACAGGGCTAAGGCCAATTGCAGAACTCATGTTTAATGATTTTATCGGCACCTGTCTGGACCAAGTGCTGAATCAAGGAGCAAAATTCCGATATATGTTTGGCGGAAAAGCAGAGGTACCGATCACGATCAGAACGACACATGGAGCGGGTTTTAGAGCAGCTGCTCAGCATTCGCAAAGCTTGTATGCGCTATTTACAAGCATCCCTGGATTGAAAGTGGTGGTGCCTTCTTCACCATACGATGCCAAAGGATTGCTGCTGGCAGCCATCGAGGATCAGGACCCTGTCATCTTTTTTGAAGACAAAACGCTTTACAATATTACAGGAGATGTTCCGGAGCGATATTACACGCTGCCGCTTGGCAAAGCAGATGTGAAAAGAGAAGGCTCAGATGTGACCATTTTTGCAGTAGGCAAACAAGTTCATACAGCACTCGAAGCAGCAGAGCAATTAGCTGCGCAAGGAATTGAAGCCGAGGTGATTGATCCTAGAAGCTTGTCGCCGCTCGATGAAGAGGCCATTCTGACTTCAGTAGAGAAAACAAATCGGCTTGTCATTGTGGATGAAGCAAATCCAAGATGCGGAATTGCCGCAGATATTTCTTCTCTGGTTGCGGATAAAGGCTTCGATTTACTCGACGCTCCAATCAAAAAAGTGACGGCTCCTCATACACCGGTCCCATTTTCACCACCGCTTGAAGATATCTATTTGCCGACACCTGATAAGGTTGTGAACACTGTCTTAGAGATGGTTGGAAAAAGTCATGACAAGATCTTGAACTAAAGAAAGGAGAGAGGGAGATGGCTGTCGAGGTTGTGATGCCGAAATTGGGCATGTCAATGAAAGAAGGAACGGTATCTGTCTGGAATAAAGAGATCGGAGAGACCGTGAATAAAGGGGAAAGCATTGCAAGCATCAACTCTGAAAAAATTGAAATGGAGATCGAATCACCTGCAGAAGGAACCATATTGGATATAAAAGTGTCTGAGGGAGAAGGTGTACCGCCTGGCACGGTCATCTGCTATATCGGTGAAGGAAATGAACAGGTCGAGGAAAAGAAAGAAAAAGACCTGCCGCCAAAACAAAAGAAAGAGAGAATAAAAATCTCCCCTGTTGCACGTAAGATTGCTCAAAGTGCTAATTTGGATATTCATACACTAGTGGGAACAGGTCCAGATGGGAGAATCACGAAAGCGGATGTGCTTCGGGCACTTCCTGATGAAAAAGAAAAACAACATAATGAACCAACAAAGCATCAGCCAGTCAGCATGATGCGGAAAACCATTGCCTCGCGAATGATGGAAAGCCTGCAAACAAGTGCACAATTAACAATAACGATGAAAGCGGATGTGACAAAACTTACAGCATTACAGTCTGAGTTGAACGAAACAGCTGGAGCACAACACGATATGAAATTAACCATGACCGATTTTGTAGCCAAAGCAGTGATTCTTTCTCTGCAAAAGCACCCTGCAATGAACAGTCAATATCAACATGATAGAGTCGAAACTTTTGAGCATGTACATCTTGGAATCGCTGCTGCTTTAGATCACGGGCTGGCAGTACCTGTTATTCGGCATGCGGAAAAGCTTTCACTTATTGAGCTGGCGAAGAGTATCAAATCGTATGGCAAAAAAGCACGTGAAGGCAAACTTCTCCACGATGAAATTGAAGGCTCTACCTTTACAATCACTAACCTAGGTGCTTATGGTGTGGAACATTTCACCCCGATTTTGAATCCGCCGGAAGCAGGTATTCTTGGCGTTGGAAAAGCGGATCACATGCCTGTTTATCATGGGAATGAATTATGTAAAGGGACGATCCTGCCACTCAGTCTGACATTTGACCACCGCGTGCTGGACGGGGCTCCGGCATCACAATTTTTATCAACTGTTAAAGCCTATTTAGAAAAACCAGTATCCATTCTTTTATAGGAAGAAGGTGAAATGACCATGACGCTAGTCATTATAGGAGGCGGGCCAGCAGGATATGTGGCGGCAATAACAGCCGCCCGTTTTGGCAGAGAGGTTGTATTAATCGACCGAGGCCTGTTAGGAGGTACCTGCCTGAATGAAGGCTGTATCCCAACGAAAGCCCTTTTGCAAAGCGCCGATATGTACGAGCATGTCAAATCAGCTGGTCATTTTGGAATTGAGCTTCCAGAAAATGACCCTATCATTCATTGGGATGCTGTTCAAAAGCGGAAGCGGTCAGTCGTGAAGCAGCTGACTGATGGCGTTCGTTATTTGATGAATAAAAACAAAATCAGCGTGTTAAATGGGAAAGCATCATTTCTTTCAGCACATGAGCTATTGATAGAAAGTGAAGGGAAATCAGACATCATTCAAGCAAAACAAATCATTATTGCTTCAGGATCAGAACCTGCTGCTTTACCCTTCGCCCCATTTGATAGAGAGTGGATCATTGATAGTAAGGATGCGATGACGCTCCCTTCAATACCAGATTCGCTTTGTATCATTGGCGGAGGAGTGATCGGCTGTGAGTTTGCAAGCATCTTTAGCAGAATGGGATCAAAGGTTGTCATGGTTGAACAGGCAGCACACATTTTACCTGAAGAAGATCACGATACCGCTAACTGTCTTCACGATCAGCTTCAAAAAGCTGGTGTGGAGATTTTGACATCAGCAGCAGTCAAACAGCTTGATGCAATCTCAAAAAAAGTGGTGGTTGAGAAGGAACATGGAGAGCGCTGTGACATCAAGGCCAATCATTGTTTAGTCGCCATTGGCAGAAAGCCGAGGCTGGGAGAGCTGAATCTTGAGCAGGTCGGCATAGAATTTGACAGAAACGGCATCTGCGTCAATGAGCATATGCAAACCAATCTCCCGCATATCTATGCGTGCGGTGATGTGACAGGCGGTGTTCAGCTTGCTCATGCTGCTTTTCATGAAGGAACGATTGCGGCATCACATGCATCAGGTGAAGATGTAAAGGTCAATGAACAAGTGATTCCAAGGTGCATCTATACGTCTCCAGAAATCGCGAATGTCGGTTTAAATGAAGAGAGTGCTAGAAAAAAATATGGGGAGATTCGGATAGGGAAATTCGCATTTTCTGCTAATGGAAAAGCACTCATTTTAAATCAGCCAGCAGGTCAAGTAAAGGTCATTGTCGAACCGAAATATCAAGAAATTTTAGGTGTATCAATTATCGGGCCAAATGCCACAGAACTGATTGGACAAGCGGCAGTGATGATGCATACAGAGTTGACAGCTGATACATTAGAGCAGTTTATTGCGGCACATCCGACACTCTCTGAGGCGATACACGAAGCCTTGCTGCAAACAAATGGACGAGCGGTGCACTGCTGATAGAGAAACATTTTATCCGAATGAATTCCTGGGTCAGTCAATAATTGAAAGCGCTTTTATAATTATCTATAATGGATAAAAAGCCCCCAGAGGAGAGGATGGAATGAATCCGACGCCTTGTTATTTAAATACTTGGAAACGCTTTGTTCGTGAAGGTTTACTTGATAGGTCTCGTCTGGACAAGAGAGTGATGGAGTCATGGCACAGATGTAAACAGGCAAATGTGAACCCGTATTTAGATAAAGGACAGTCGTTGTTAGAAAAGGAATTATTCAGTATTCAAAAAAAGAAGTACTCACTATTCCTAAATGCCGCTCTTCCTTACTTAAATAAAATTAGTCAGCAATTAATAGAATCGGACATGATGGCTCTACTCATTGATGCAGATGGCTATGTGCTAAGTCTGACAGGAAGCCAAAGGACGCTGGTAGAAGCGAAAAAAATAAATTTTATGGAGGGCGCGCGCTGGACCGAAGCCGATGTGGGGACGAACGCTATTGGAACGGCACTGGTCATTGGGGAAGCTGTAGCGATCAATGGAACTGAGCATTTTTCAGTCGCTTCCCACCATTGGAGTTGTTCAGCGGCCCCTATTCGTGACGCAGACGGCACGATCATAGGAGTCATTGATATCTCCTGTATGGCGGATCAAAGGCATCCTTTTATGCTTGGGATGGCTTCAACAGTTGCATATGCCATAGAGAGAGAAATTCAGGTCCAGCAAAAAAGGAAAGAGATGGAGCTGGTCAGTCATTGTCTCCAGCAGGTAGAAGCGGACGAGCCGTATGTTGTCTGTAATGAGAAAAAGCAGATTGTTTTGGCAAGCAAACCGATTAGAGATCGATTTTCAGACTGGTACGGAATGGATGTTGAGCTGCTCATGGCTGATACATTTGTTACACGAGACAAGCGTCTCATTCAGTCAGAACAAGACGGAGAGCTGCTTGGGATGTCTTTTTCTCTTGAAGAAGCAGCGAAGAGCAATATCACCGTTTCTTTTGCTCAATTTCCCGGGGAATCTGGAACAAGTACAGTATTTCAGCAGACGCTCAGCGAATTGAAACGAGCGGCACAAACAGATGTAAATGTATATATTTGGGGAGAAACAGGTACAGGGAAAGAACTGGCCGCTCGAGCGATTCACTTAGCTAGTGAAAGAAATAAAGGACCGTTTATTGCCGTTAATTGTGGAGCCATACCAGAAAGCCTGTTAGAAAGCGAACTATTTGGTTATGCTGAAGGAGCTTTTACAGGGGCAAAACGTCATGGAGGAAAGGGGAAATTTGAACAGGCGCAGAAAGGAACGCTCTTTTTAGACGAAATTGGCGAAATCCCTTATGCGATGCAAGTGGCGCTTCTTAGGGTCATTGAAGAAAGAAAAGTCGTACCGCTCGGCGGGACACACGAAATCCCTTTGGATATTAGAATCATTACAGCGACACACCGGAATATGAACGAACTGCTGAAGGAAGGAAAAATACGTGAAGATTTGTATTACCGTCTTCATGTCTATCCAATCAACATCCCGCCGCTTAGAGAAAGAAAAGAAGACATTGTTGATTTCTATCGCTATTACCAAAAGAAACACCAATGGAATGCGACATTTCCTGAATCTTTTTTTCGTAAGCTAGAAGCGTACCACTGGCCAGGAAACATACGAGAGCTTTTTAATCTGTTTGAACATATAAGGGTACTGTTTCCTAAAGGAGGATGGATTGGTGAATCGCAATATGCGACGGTATTAGAGGCGATGAATCAGAAAAAGCTGCATCTACCAGAGTATACCGAGAATCCAAAAGAACTCACGCTAAGGGAACGCATTCAAAAGCAAACGGTGATTGAAGCACTGCACAAAACAAAAGGTCATGTGTCAGAAGCAGCGAGGCTGGCAGAGGTGCCAAGAAGCACCTTTTACAAGTGGATGCGAAAGTATAAGCTGTCATGAACTCATAGGGAGCGCAGCAGCAAGGAGGCCTTGGTCTTTCAGTTAGAGGTCGGGGTCTTTCTGTCATGACTAAACAGAAAACAAAAAGGAAGGAAGAAAGGCTTGACTGTTATATTAGTATATGTTAAATTATAAAAGCCGTCGCTAATGAGACAGGAATGAAACACTTAAAAATTCTTGACACATTTTTCTGGCATAGATATAATGAAACATGTCTTATTATTCCGCAGTAGCTCAGTGGTAGAGCTATCGGCTGTTAACCGATCGGTCGTAGGTTCGAGTCCTACCTGCGGAGCCATAATGGAGAAGTACTCAAGTGGCTGAAGAGGCGCCCCTGCTAAGGGTGTAGGTCGCGTAAGCGGCGCGAGGGTTCAAATCCCTCCTTCTCCGCCATTATTGTATGGCCCGTTGGTCAAGCGGTTAAGACACCGCCCTTTCACGGCGGTAACACGGGTTCGAATCCCGTACGGGTCATGTTTTGTTTTTTGATTCGTTGGGCTATAGCCAAGCGGTAAGGCAACGGACTTTGACTCCGTCATGCGTTGGTTCGAATCCAGCTAGCCCAGCCATTTTTTATATATGTTTTTCTGCATAGCAGATGAGCCATTAGCTCAGTTGGTAGAGCATCTGACTTTTAATCAGAGGGTCGAAGGTTCGAGTCCTTCATGGCTCACCATTGTCACGCGGGTGTGGCGGAATTGGCAGACGCGCTAGACTTAGGATCTAGTGTCTTTATGACGTGGGGGTTCAAGTCCCTTCACCCGCATTGTTTTTTCAAACAGTGCACTTATGAATATATGAGCACATCATACACGCGGTCGTGGCGGAATGGCAGACGCGCTAGGTTGAGGGCCTAGTGGGTGAATAACCCGTGGAGGTTCAAGTCCTCTCGGCCGCATCAATGATACCAAGGGTTTATAGACCTTTGGTATTTTTTATTTTTTATAGGATTTCACGTAAATGCCCAAAACGTGCCCACTTAGATAAAGTAAGTGGGCATATTTTGTTTGAATTTGATATTTTTAAATAATGTCATCTAATTTATCAGCCATGGATTTTTGTTTGTTTGGAAATAAGTGTCCATATACATCTATTGTTGTTCTTATAGATGCATGCCCTAATCGTTCTTTGATTGTGCGATATTCCTCTCCTTGATCAATGAGAAGTGCGACATGTGAATGTCTTAAATCGTGTAATCTGATTACTTTTAAATTCTCATCTTCGATCATCAAAAAGCTTTTCTTGTTCTTGTCTCCATTGATCTAGTAAATTTAAAAGTTTCTTATTTATGCTTATTCGCCTTATAGAGGTTTTTGTTTTGGGTTCAATTAAAACATGTTCTCCATTGATAAATGTTGAGGCTTTGTTGACATCAATTTCTTTCTTATATTTATCGTGGTCTATATTGTCACAAGAGTTTGCCGAATATCGTTACACATTTTACAAGACAAGTTATTTGCTAGATGGTCTAATGACGAGCTTAAAAATTTATATTGAGAAACAAAAGGTAAAAGGGTGTTACTTCGTGTAGCGTCCTTTTTATCTTTCTTGGAAAGAATGAAACAAATTGAAAAGAAGGAGAGTTGAAAAGATTTTAATTGTATTAGGGGACTTTGATAATAAATATTTATGATAAACTGATGTCATCAAAATTTTCTAATTGAAATGAATCTTAACGCGGGAGCAGTTGCTAGATAATGAGGGTATAACATGAAACAGATAGAAGTAATTTTTTTAGATAGAGATGGAACAATTGGTGGTGATGATACTATTCATTATCCCGGAAAATTCGAACTCTTTCCTTATACAGCAATTCAAATTAATAAACTAAAAAAGGATAATGTGAAAATATTCTCTTTTACAAATCAACCTGGTATATCAAGTGGATTAGCTAAAGTAGAAGATTTTAAAGAGGAATTGAAAGGTTTTGGTTTTGATGAAGTATATATATGTCCACACGGTCATAATGATGGATGCTCTTGTAGGAAGCCTGGCACAGGAATGTTAATGGAAGCTCAACAAAAACACGATTTAACTCTCGAAAATTGCGTCGTTATTGGGGACCGCTGGAGTGATATTGTTGCAGCTGATAAAGTAGGAAGTATTAAAATTTTGGTTAGAACTGGGGCTGGTGAATATTCACTTCGTGAACACTTTGATAAATTAAGTGGGATTAAAATAGATTATATAGCCAATGACCTTAATGATGCTATAAACTGGTTGTATAAAAATTCTTGTTTAAATAATCAAGTGTAATATTACCCTGCTAATGAGAGCTGTCAATACAAACAAGGTGTTTCAACATGTAGCATCTTTTTTTGAAATAAAACAGGTTACAAGTCCTTTCATGAACAGAGTGTTGAGGACGTTGAAATTAAGGTAAACCAGTAGAAGTGATGGTGACGGAGTTAAAACAGACCGAACTATGAAAAATGGTAAGAAACATGAAAGCTAATCAGGAGGAAAGTCTTTAGAAATCTATGAATGGAGAGTGAATCCAATTGCCCCATTAAAGAAATTGACTCGAATAAATAAGAAAAACAAAAAGTAACTCGTGACAGGTCGAAGCGGATTGCAGTTACATTGTGGTCTTGTGTTAGGAGCATGCTGCTGAAAACTTTCTGTCAGGGTTTATCAAAGAAAACATCAGATTATAAGGGCAAAGTTTGCGGAGTAGACCCACTTATCAAGACCAAAATTAAAAAACATAGCATATCATATATAATTAATATGCTATGTTTTTTCTTGTTCCACTAATGCACCTATTACTTTAATTGCTGATGTTCATTAGGTTACTTTATTATGGAATAAAAACAAGTGTCAGTCAGCTTGCTGCCATCTGCGGATAAATCATCATTTCTTAAAGTGCCTTCAAATACAAAGCCAAGTTTTTCTGGGATAGCCCGACTTTTGAGGTTTGTTGATTCACACCTTATTTCAATTCTTCTAAATTTGATATTGTTTAACCCAAAGTCAGCTAATTTCTTCACTGCTTCTGTCATAAATCCATTCCCGCTACATTTTGTATTTACCCAGTACCCGATCTCACATTTAGGAATGGTCCAGTCAATCCTCTGAAGGCTAGTTACCCCAATGAAGTGATTGCTGTTTTTATCAAAAATAAGAAAACGAAAACTTTCTCTCTTTAAAAAATTGATATGAGCATTTCTTAAATTGATTTCTGTTTCTTCAGCAGTAGGAAGTTCTTGAGCGAATGGCAACCACGCTTTTAATTCAGAAAAGGAATCCTTTATTGCTTGGTTTACAATTTTTCCGTCTCCTGTTTGGTGTGGTGCTCGAAGAATGAGTCTTTCTGTTTCTAACTGTAAAGGAATATCTAACAATAAAGGGTTCATTTCATTTCTCCTCTCGGAATTTTATATTTTAGCGTGTATGGAGAGTATGTAGTTCAAACTGTTCGTTGTCAATTTATTGTAGCAGATACTTGATCAATTCTTTAGAATATGAAGGTGCATCTTAAGTAAGTGGAATTTTTGTTTGAGATTGTTCTCTGTTTAGTTATTTAAAATTTCCAACTGAACAACAAAATCATAATGTGGGGTTGAGTAAATGCTTGGATTACCAAGAGGGGAAGTTTTTTTAGTACCTTGGTCTATTGAATGGGTCAAAGAATTTGAAAGTGAAAAGAAACGAATAATAGAAGTTATCGGTCAGTACATAGTGAATGTACACCATATTGGAAGTACAGCAATAAATGGTTTGAGTGCAAAGCCAATTATTGATATTGCAATTGAAATCAATCATTTTGTTGACGGAGAACATTGCATAACAGCTTTGCAAGGGCTTGGTTATTCATATAGAGGAACCAATGTGTTGCCTGAAAGACACTATTTCAGCAAAGGAGAACCACGTACACACCAAATCCATATGTATCAAACGGGCAATAGATATCTACTTGAACAAATAAATTTTAGAGATTACCTGAGAAGTAACGAACTAGCAAGAAGTGAGTACCAACAGCTTAAACTTAACCTATCAAGTGTAAATAAAAATGACAAACACAAATATGCAGAGGGAAAAACAGACTTTGTTAAGTCGATTTTAGAGAGAATTTAGATACAGCTCTCTGTAAGTGATGAAAAAACGATTTTATGCACAAAGGGACTCGATGCAAAGGAGAGTATCTGTTTTCTAATCAACAAATTGCAATTATTACCGATTCATGCTATAATGAAAAGTAATTATTTTTGTTCGGCGTAAAGGATAGTATGAAGATTGACTTTTCGTCTTGAGGGTACTTTGGGCAAGGATAGTATAATACATTGTGTGGTAAACGCACGAGGAGGCAACAATCATGGAACAAGGTACAGTAAAATGGTTTAACGCAGAAAAAGGTTTTGGATTTATCGAACGTGAAGAAGGCGACGATGTATTCGTACATTTCTCAGCTATCCAAGGCGACGGATTCAAATCTTTAGACGAAGGTCAAAAAGTATCATTTGACGTAGAGCAAGGTTCTCGTGGAGCTCAAGCTGCTAACGTTCAAAAAATTGCTTAATCTTCATTCTTTTAAAACAGGTTCTCTACGGAGAGCCTGTTTTTTTGCATAAAAAAACCCTACTCAACGTACAAGTAGGGAGATGGTACAAGGTATTCGTGAAAATTTCATGCTTCAAAGGTTAATTTAGTATAACATACTGGATTGACAATATGCGGAATTTCCATAAATTATTTTCTTTTCTTTTCTTCATAAAGCAGACTGTTCAGTCATTCTTTCATTAAGAAAATTGAAATGAAGTTTCAATTTACTTATTAATCAATTAAATGAATATTTTTCCGGAGTAGAATATGGTAAAATCAATATGTTCTTTCTATAAAAAATGGAAATGTGGTGGATATATTGAAACGTATTTTGGGATCTTTTGTTTTTATATTTATCTTCAGTTTTTCTTTTGTTTTATTAGCAAGTGCAGAAGAGGTTAATATGTCATCTGGAGTCTCCATAAATGGAGAATTGAAATCCAAGAGTTCAATAAACCGATACAATTTTACAACGAATACTGATGGAGAAGTATACATCAGGATGGATAAGGCATCTGCCTCTTTTAGTATCACTCTATATGATTCGAAAGGGAATAGGATAGATTCTAATGAATCCTCATTTCCTGGAGAAGCCTTGGTTCTCAATAATAAATTGAAAAAAGGGAAATATTTTATTGAAGTCAATCC
This sequence comes from Bacillus sp. MAG717A, assembly GCF_036884855.1. NCBI lineage: Bacteria > Bacillati > Bacillota > Bacilli > Caryophanales > Bacillaceae > Bacillus > Bacillus sp. MAG717A. Next base: position 886,212 of record NZ_CP145733.1, on the reverse strand, counting down.
TAGTGAATGGGAAGGTGTGACTAAAGGTACATATCAACTAAAAGCGACATATCCAGGTGCTTTTAAGCGTAATTTAACAACCTTCGAACCAAACGACACTTTTGAAACAAGCATGAAGGTATCTAATGGTACCTATTATAAATCAACGATTGATAGTGAAATTGATAAGGATGTTTATCAGTTCACTTCCAACAAAGATGGTGAGTTATATCTTACTTTAGATCAGGAAACATCTGAATTAGAAGTCACTGTCTATAATGAGAACAAAAATGAAATTGTATCTGACTATACGTGGAATGCTGGAGAGAATATTGTCATTCACGAAAATATAAAAAAAGGAACCTATTATGTCAAAATAAAACCATATACCCCTAATTGGGAAGGAATATCAAATGCTAAGTACCGACTTAAAGTGACGTATCCAGCTTCTTTTAAAAGAGATTCAAATACTTACGAACCAAACGACACGTTTGAAACAGCAGTTCCGCTCATCTCAAATCAATATTACAAATCAAAGCACGAATCGGATTTGGATAGAGACGTATATCAATTTTCAACAGTGAAAGATGGAAAAGTAAAGATTAATCTAGATAAAATAACGGAAGGAGCCACTATTGCTTTATACGACAAGAACGGTAATGAAATCACCAAGGAATATTTACCTGATATCTTTGGGACAAGTCCCGTTATCGATTTAAATCTAAAAAAGGGCAAATACTATATTGTTGTTGAGCCTAGACATTGGGATGGTGTATCCAGTCAAACATATCGTTTAAAAGCATCTTATCCAGATAAAACACCAAGCATCAACACAGTAACTGATCAATCAACAAATATCGTAGGTAATGCGGAAACAAATGCCAAAGTTTTCGCATATATTGGTCAGAAAAAATTAGGCTCTACAAATGCAAAAAAAGGGAAGTATTCAATCAAAATTCCTAAACAAAAAGCTGGTACTTTAATCACTGTGTATATAGTAGATTCTAATGGGGCGAGAAGTGGCAGCAAAACAATAAAAGTGTTAGATAGAACACCTCCTGCTATACCAAGTATTAATAAAATCAAAAAAAATACAACGGTTATAACAGGTAAAGGTGAAAAATATGCTACAGTATACGTTTATCAAAAAAACAAAAAGTTAGGAACTGCAAAATTAAATAAAAATGGACAATTTAAAGTGAAAATAAAAAAACAGAAGAAAAATACGTTGATAACCGTTTATTTAAAGGATGCTGCTGGAAATAAGAGCAAATCTAAAGTGGTAAAGGTTTATTAGTGGACAATGTAAGACAACTTAAGGAGACATCGAAATGTTAAAACGATTCTTATTCATTTTTTCAACGCTCCTCATGGCGATTGCAGTATTGTTAATCGCAGCAAAGGATTCACCGGGGAAGAACACGATTTCGTTAGATGACCCATTACCCTTCATGCTGTCACTAGGGATGGTCGTTTTCTTGTTTATTCCTCCTCTGGTGATGTCGTTTTTTGATCATATTGTGGTTAGATTGATATCTGGAATCTATCAATGTTTTATCGTGTTCTCATTCTTTGTCTTAATCCCTATCGGCTTTTTTATTCCAAACGGGGGAATGACTATTTTGATTGCAATTTTAGGTTTTTTGGTTAGCTTGTCCAGTATGGTTGTTACATTTATGGGTGGCCATCATAAAGAAAAAGAGATTAACATATAGCTATCCATTAAAAAGCCACGACTCAATAGAGAAGTGGCTTTTATACGTTTGATCAAAAATCATAGAATTCTCATCGGTCAGCTATAAAGCAACCAAACATCGTCATTTCAAAGAATCTCAATCACAACGTAGCAATATCAATCACAAACCGGTAACGCACATCACTTTTCAGCACCCGTTCATACGCTTCATCAACTTGATTCGCGTTAATCACTTCAATTTGTGGTGCGATGTTGTGAGCAGCTGCGAAATCGAGCATTTCTTGTGTTTCTTGGATGCCACCAACGAGTGAACCAGCTATGCTACGACGGCCGGAAATTAATGAAAAGACGTGGAATTGATCCGGCTTAGGCGGTGCACCGACGTTCACCAAGGTTCCATCTACACGGAGTAAGGACAGATAGGCATCCACATTAATGTTGGCAGAGACCGTATTGAGAATAAGGTCATACTGACCGGCTAGTGTCTGAAACGTTTCAGGATCACTTGTAGCAAAATAGTCTTTTGCGCCAAATGATAGTGCTTCTTCTTTTTTATTCAAAGAGCGGCTTAAAACCGTTACTTCAGCGCCAAGTGCGCGTGCGAATTGAATGGCGACATGGCCGAGTCCGCCCATTCCGACGATAGCAACCTTTTTGCCAGGGCCTGCCTTCCAGTGCTTTAATGGAGAATAAGTTGTAATGCCAGCACAGAGAAGAGGGCTTGCGGCATCAAGAGGCAGTTGATCAGGTATGCTGACGACAAATCGTTCAGTCACGACAATTTTTTGACTGTAGCCGCCATAAGTCGGTTCCCCGTCATAGTCACGGCTGTTATACGTTTGGACGACCCCTTTTGTGCAATACTGCTCGTCTCCATTTTGACAATATTCACAGGTGCCGCAGGAATCCACAAAGCAGCCAACACCTACACGGTCTCCGATCTGAAACTTCGTCACATCATCCCCTACAGCTGCAACGACCCCAGTAATCTCATGACCAGGAACCATAGGGAAAATGCCGCCGCCCCATTCATCAAAAGCGCTGTGGATATCTGAATGACAGATCCCGCTAAATTGAATATCAATTAAAATATCATGTGGACGAAGCGCTCTTCGTTCAATGGTCGTCCGTTCAAAATTCGCTTTTGCGTGTGAAACACTTAAAACGTTTGATTGGTGCGTCTGACACATTTTTGATCATCCTTTCAAAAATAAGATTCGATTCTTTCTTCTATACTGTACTTCTTAAAGTGAACTATAAGTCAACAGAAAACCTTCTGTAATAACGATACAACATTCTTGAATCGAGAATTGAGCCAAAAGCATCTTGCTTTCTTTTTTAAAATGGAGATGATGAGAAAAGGGAGATCGGAAGGTAAGAGAAAGAGGGAGGGCACAATGAAAATAGCACAAGCAGCAAAACAGCTCGCTTTATCCACTGCGACACTTAGATATTACGAAAATATTGGTTTGATTAGGGAAATCAAACGTGACGATCATGGGATTCGTGATTATACAGAGGATGATCTTCAATGGATTGAATTTATCAAGTGTATGAGAAATGCTGGGCTCTCGATTGATGCGCTTAGAGAATATACAGCCTTATTTTTTGAGGATGATAATCATACGTTATCTTCGCGAAAAAACATTTTGGTCAATGAACGAGAAAGACTCGTCCAAAAACAAAAGGAAATCGAAGAGACCATTAAACGATTGGATTTCAAAATAGAAAGTTATGAAGATATTATCCACAATCATGAGAAAAAACTCGCTCATCAGCTGAAAACTAGTTCAAATTAAACGAAGAAAAACCTGTGACAAGTCACAGGTTTTTTGATAGAGTTATCTTTTTGTGTAACGCACCCAGTTATAATGTGCATGGAGTGGTGTAACACCGTTGTAGGAACCAAGCCATTCATCGACACCTGCACCATTCCACAGGTTCATCATAATTTTCCCTGGTGTTTGAGGAATTTGTGTGGTGGCGGTATGCTTTAATTGTCCATCGACATACCATTTGATAGAGTTTGGCTGCCAGTCAAATGCATACGTGTGATAAGAGTTTGCTGCATCGAAACCAAGGTTGACGATCTTTTCATGATTTCCTACACCATTGGTATAGTAGTTAAACTGTACCTTTGTCGTATCTTTTCCTAGAAATTCAATGTCAATCTCATCCCAAGGGGTGCCATCAGTCGGTCCCGTATAAGTGAAGAAAGAAGAGACGATCCCCACATTTTTGGCGGGCTTCATGTTGACTTCATATAACCCATAGCCGTACGTTTGAACGGAGCGGTTTTCTCCGCAGTCAAACTTGTTATAGGAGGGACTTGTGAGCGATAAACGCATTTCACCTGCTGAGGTCATCGACACATTATTTGCACGCCACGTACAGTTAAACATGTTTCCATTCGAGTATCCATCGGCTTTTTGCCATAACCCCGTATTATAGTTGTTAAAAGGTTCATAAAACGATCCACCCGTTTGTGCCGAGGCACCCACAGTAAATGTGGACAAACTCAAGACTAATCCAGTGACAACCAGCATCAACATTCGTTTCATACGGTACATATTCGCATTCTCCTCTCCTTTTATGGAAGCGCTTTCTTTATTGATCATACATGATTCTTTCAAAAGGGAAAATCGGTCTAAATAATGATAAACTGTGTGCATCATTTAATAGAATTGAAAGAAAAAAATAATGATTGACAATGCGGACAGTTGTCCGTAAGATAATATCGGGACAATTGTCCTAAGAAAAACCTAAAGTGTTTTGATTTAACACATAGAGATGAGTGTCATGTGGATGAAGGTAAAGAAGGTGTGTATCGTGGAAAAGGATATTGGTGAGGAAATTGAAGAGATCGCATTCTCCTTGTTTCAAGAATTTGGTGTAGAAAATGTCAGCATGCATAAAATTGCGAAAACAGCTGGTGTTGGACAGGGCACTCTATACCGCCGCTACGCCAATAAAAGTGATCTATGCCTTTCTATCCTTGGGGAGAGATTTGAACAGCTGATCCCAGCTTTGCATCTTTACTTGAGCAAAATAAGTGATCAGCCGGTCCGTGAACGATTACGCTATGTTCTCGAAGAAATTCATCTGATCGTCGGTCACCATTTAGACTGGATTCGGATGCTCACAATCTCTGGGAATTTAGAGCAGACAAGTAAAGTGTATGATAGTCATTACAGTCAATCACTCAGACAAATCATTCGTGAATTGCTTGAAGAAGCGAGAGAAAAGGGAGAAGCGAATATAAAGGATATAGAACTGACAACGTTATGTATGTCTTCTCCAATGACGCCTGAGCTCATGTTTTATATACATGAATCTGGCTATTCGATCGACAAAATTGCTCAATTTGCTGCAGAAAAACAGATTTTATCCGTCTTTCAATAGACATGAAAGTGGCTCATTTCTGACCACCCTGACTTCCTAAGGTTCATCTAAATTGAAAAAGAAAAGGAGCCAACTTAATATGAACAAACAGCAAGCAGCAGCTTCTGAAATTCGAACGCTGCCCATTATTATTTCTTTTATCACAGCTGGATTTATTGGCCTGTTCAGTGAAACGGCATTAAACATGGCGCTGAGAAGTTTAACGTTAGACTTTGGAATTGAAGCGACGACTGCTCAGTGGCTGACAACAGGATATTTATTAACACTTGGTATTCTCGTACCGATTTCAGGACTCATTCTTCAATGGTTTACGACAAGGCAGCTTTTCATTACGTCGCTCGTCTTTTCGATCATCGGAACATTTATTGCGGCGGTTGCGCCGGTCTTTAGTATTTTAATGGTAGCACGTGTCGTGCAGGCAGTCGGTACAGCATTGCTTCTGCCATTGATGTTTAATACGATTTTGGTCATCATCCCGCCTCATAAACGAGGCCGATCAATGGGAATTATTGGTCTTGTGATTATGTTTGCACCAGCTGTCGGCCCGACAGTCTCTGGCCTTATTTTGAAATCGTTGACTTGGCATTGGATTTTCTGGATTTCACTTCCTTTATTAATGGCTGCACTTGTCTTTGGTTTTATCTTTATGCAAAATATTACAGAACCAACAAGACCGAAAATCGACATCTTATCGATTGTGCTTTCAACCATTGGTTTCGGTGGAATAGTATATGGCTTTAGCAGTGCCGGGGAAGGCGGCGGCTGGAGCAGTATGCATGTCATCGTTGCAATTGTAGTTGGTGTCATAGGGATTCTCGTGTTCTCTTTAAGACAGTTGAACATGAAAGAACCAATGCTGAACTTAAGCCCGTTTAAATATCCGATGTTTGTCATTGGGTTACTTCTGATTTTAGTGTGTATGATGGTAATGCTGTCTGCTATGATGATTTTGCCATTGTATCTGCAAACGTCCTTGGCGCTTTCTACATTTACAGCAGGTTTAATGCTGTTGCCAGGTGGAATTATCAACGGACTGCTATCTCCAATCATGGGGGGTCTATTTGATAAGTTTGGTCCAAAATGGCTTGTCATTCCAGGTCTTGTCATTGTCGCAGCGACGATGTTTGGCTTTACGAATCTAAGTGTGAATACGTCGATTGGATTCATTGTAACCCTTCATATTACCTTAATGATCGGAATCGCGATGATCATGATGCCTGCTCAAACCAATGGATTAAATCAGCTTCCGCCAGAGCTATATCCGCATGGTACAGCGATTATGAATACCTTGCAGCAGGTGGCAGGAGCCATTGGTACAGCGATTGGTATCTCGATTCTTTCATCAGGAGCTCGCAGCTTTATGGAAAATGTGGCTGATCCCGCAAATCCGGTGAATCAGCTGCTCGCCTTTACAAATGGCGTCCAGCATGCATTTATCTTTGCAGTGATCATGACGATCATCGGTTTGATTATTGCCTTCTTCATTAAACGAGTGAAGGTAGAACAGCAAGTATCATAAGAGAAATGAAAAGCACTGAGGACATAGGGCCGCAGTGCTTTTTTTATTTGCTCAATGCTTGTTTCAAAGAGAGTGAAAACGGGGAGATAGGTAAAAAGTGAATAAATGAAAGTAGCTGCTGGTTTAGTAGGAGGAAAAGAGGAAAAGAGGAAAAGGAAACGAATGAGTAACTAAGAAATGAATAAGATAGGAGTCTGAGATCATGAACTTAGAAGAACAAATCAAAATCGCTGCGTCATTACGCCAGCCATCTGAAGGTTCATTAGCGAGCCAATCGGAACTAAAGCCAGTAAATCCTCCTGAAGTGAACAAAATGGAATATGACATTCCAACAAGTGCTGGCGAAACAAAGGTGTGGGTATTTAAACCAGTGAACACATCAAAACAGCTGCTTCCTGTTTTTGTGAATTTACATGGAGGCGGATTTATCATGGGCAGTGCTGAAATGGATAATCCATGGTGTCCAGTCATTGCAGACCGGGCGCAATGTATCGTGGTCAATGTCGAGTATCAGCTTGCTCCTGAGCACCCTTTCCCAGCGGCTCTTCATGAATGCTACGATGTACTGAAGTGGCTGTATGAACATCCTGATGAACTTCAAATCGATCGGACTGCATTAGCCATTGGCGGACATAGTGCAGGAGGAAATTTGGCAACGGCTGCTTGTCTATTGAATATTCAAAAAGGAAATACACTCCCAATTGCCTATCAAGTGCTTGATTATCCGCCGCTTGATCTAGCCACTGATCCAGCAGAAAAGCCAGCGTTTGAAGAAGCGATTCCAGTTGAATTGGCGAGACTCTTTAATTCCTTCTATCTGCAAGGCCAAGATCCGCGCAATCCGCTCGTTTCCCCGGTTTTTGCAGATCGTTCATCCTTGGCACAAATGCCTCCAGCTCTCGTCATCACAGCAGAGAAGGATTCGCTAGCTGAAGAAGCTGAGCAATATGCTGCCAAGTTAAAAGAAGCTGGGGTAGACGTCACGTATAAACAATTTAAAGGAGTTCCACACGGCTTCACGCACGCCGGAGATTTAGCCATAGCTGAAGAAGCTTGGCATCTGATGGGGGATCAATTAAAGAAGGCGTTTGAACAGAGACCTTGAGGGCTTCTTTGCATAAATAGGTTAAGGACAGGTGCACTTGTGCTTGCACCGTGTAGATAAACCCTCGCATTCGGTGTCAGGTCTGCGCTCCGGTACTCGCCCTTCCTAGACTGCAAAGGTTTTCTATCACGCTGAAAAGAAGACAATGGGGCTAAAATAAACATCATTTTAGCCCTTTGTCAACAATCTAAAAGCACAGGTGCAACCTGTGCTTCTTACTTCTCTTTAATTGTTACAAGCTGTCTAAAGAGATTGATTTACTAATACTTGAATTCGACTATCTTTCTCTATTTAGTTCTAACAATATTGATAAAAGAGCTTTTCTATCATGCTTAACTTGTAATGTTTTTTCGCATTTTGATTTAATCTATCCACTAATTTATGTAGAATTATATTAAAGGGTGATATTCAATGAAAACCCCTATATTTATACTGTTGGTGTTTATTATAGCAGTCGGAGGATTTATTATGAAGCTAGAATCTGATAAGAAAGAGCGCGTAAAAGATAAAGAACAATTTTTAGTAATTGAAGCAAGGGAATATATGGAACAGTATATAAAAGAGGGATATAAATCTATTGAACAAATTGATTTCTCAAGTGAATATGATATTGATCCAACTGGCGGAGTAGAAGTAAGAGGGTATTTAAATAATGATAGGGATAAAAAATTTTCTGGAATATATGATCCTACAAATAAAAAAATTGGAGTAGCTCTTGTCGACGCAAAAGAAAAATAAAAAAATATCATATTTCTAAGGAGTATTGGGTCAGCAGATTGGGCAGGCTGTGTTCCTGATCTTTGTCAAGCTGTGCTTCGGATTAGGTGAATTTTTCAAGGTTACCTATTTGACAACGAATTTTATGCGTCTTTACAGAAGAGATAACCCCTCTTATTATAAAATATAAGGAAAAAATGATATGTTTAATAAAAAGGGAAACATAATGATCCTAATTTGTTTTGGTGTTATATTAGCTGGAGGAATTTTCATGAAGCATCAAAATGATGTTAAACTACAAAATGAACAAGAAATAAAGTTGTTTGAAACAGCCAAAAAAAGAATGACATCGTTTTTAAAAGCCAATTATGAAAATATCAGTGATATTACATATAGAGAGAAGTATGACATAGACCCAATGGGTGGAATTAGTGTTGAGGGGTATCTAAACAAAGATCCAAAACAAGAATTCTGGGGAATTTATAATAAGTCGATGGATGAAATTGGAGGGTCTTCAGTCGAAGCAGATAAAAAGGCTGATTGTGAGAAAGAATTTTGCAAATATTAAAAGTAATCATAAGGAATTAATCACCAATTTTTTATAAGGTTCTAAACAGTCAAGTAGCGAGTAACGAATAGGGGGATATAAAATGGTCTATACAGTCATTACAGGAGCAAGCTCAGGTATTGGATATGAGGCGGCTCTCGCCTTTGCAGCACGAGGGGAAAATCTTATATTAGCTGCACGCAGGCTCGATAAACTCCAAGAATTGAAGAAGAAGATTCATGATCAATATCCCGATATCAAAGTAGTCATACAGTCAGTCGATTTAACAAACATAGAGCAAGTGTATTCATTTTATGAATCATTGTCAGATTATGAGCTGGATACGTTCATTAATAATGCAGGGTTTGGTCACTTTGGCTCTATAGGAGAACAAGATTTAAGTAAAATTGGGGATATGCTTCGTCTGAATATCGAAGCATTAACGATTCTATCCACCTTATTTGTTCGTGATTATGAGCAAGTAGAGGGAGCGCAGCTCATTAACATTTCTTCACGAGCAGGCTATACAGTCGTCGGCAATGCTGTCACCTATTCAGCAACGAAGTTTTACGTGAGCGCCTTTACAGAAGGACTTGCCCTAGAGTTGAAAGGAAAAGGTGCCAAATTACAGGCAAAAGTATTAGCGCCATCTGCGACAGAATCAGAATTTGCAAAGCGTTCATTGGATGTAGACGAATTTGAATATGAAGGGAATTTTAAGAAATATCATACATCAAAAGAAATGGCAGCTTGTATGCTTGAGCTTTATGACAGTGAAAAAACAATCGGTATTGTGGACGGAAAGACATTCGAATTTGAATTGAAAGATCCGATTTTTTCACACGCTGGTACAAGTATGAAATAACAATTCCTATCACTGAGGTAGATTTCCTCTTATGGCATGATTGATTGTGTGGTCAAGCGTAGGAGGAATTTCGTCACTATACAGAACAGGATTTTGTACGTCCTAGGAAGATCGCTCAAAAAGGATACCGATTATTTGATGAGAAAGATATACACGCTTTAAAAAAACACCTTAGCATTAGGTGTTTTTTTCATGCATTCTTTGATAAAACAAAGAATCACAGGTCCAGTAGATAAGACTGCTCATGATGATGATGGGTAAAGACGCCTGGCTCCCAATACTATCAATGAAAAAGAGCATGACAACCATTGCAATCAGTAAATAAGCAGCTAAATAAAGTAGATGAAAAGCCTTTGGCTGTAAAGAAAACAATAACTGCAAAGGAACCGCAAAGACGAAAAAATAAACAAAAAAGATAGGAATGTAAAATATCAGAAACGCAGGCTCAGCTTGAATAGGTGGAAATAAGCATACAAACAAGCCGAGTAAAATAGAGCTAGTGAATAGTGAGATTAGGATTTTGTAAAAGGGTTGAAGCGAATGCAAAATGTATACTCCTTTTTTGTAAAATTTACTATATTTTATCATAAATTCATGATCAAGCATCGGTTATTTTTAAAATAAGCAACCTTCAATACTTAATTTAATTACAGCAAATTTAGGCATTACGAATTGAATAAATTTTTAATATAAAGACCTTTTTACCTTTATTTGGTTCTATATCTTTAGCCTCATGCCGATGAATGAAGGTATGGTATAAAGTAAAGCCTATAGATAGAGTTTAGCCATAAATCCATCAAATGAGGAAAAGAGATGATCCAATGAACATGACAAAATGGTTAGGTGCTGTCCTTCTTTCCGTTTTATTACTTGTGACAGCAGCCTGTGCGAACACAGGCTCTCAAGAGAATAATCAAAGCGAAAAAGAAAACGTATCCAATGAAACAAAAGAGAAAAACAATGCCGTTGAAACAGGGAATAAGTCCTTATCAAATATTAAGGTATTAGCCACAGGCGGGACGATTGCTGGCAGTTCAGACAGTGATACAGATACGACGGGCTATAAATCTGGTGCACTTGGCATCGATAAAGTCATTGCTTCAGTTCCACAGCTGAAGGATATTGCAAATGTCACTGGTGAGCAGGTTGCGAATGTTGGAAGTGAAAATGTTGATGAAGCTCTTCTTTTAAAATTAGCCAAACGAGTGAATGAGCTATTAAAAGATGATCAAGTGGATGGCATTGTCATCACGCATGGAACAGATACACTTGAAGAAACAGCTTACTTTTTACATCTGGTTGTCAAAAGTGATAAGCCTGTTGTGGTCGTTGGCTCAATGAGACCAGCATCGGCTATCAGTGCAGATGGCCCGCTTAACTTGTATCATGCGGTGAAAATTGCATCCACCAAAGAAGCAAAGGGCAAAGGGGTCATGGTCACATTAAATGACCGAATTGCATCAGCTCGTTTTGTTACGAAAACAAACACAACCACAACTGATGCCTTCAAGTCACTTGAGCAAGGATACATGGGAGAAATTGCTGGTGAAGTGGTGTCCTTTTATAACGAACCAACAAGAAAACATACGACTGAAAGCGATTTTGATGTATCGAAGATAAAAGAATTGCCACAAGTTGATATTTTATACGGCTATCAAAATGATCAAAAATATATGTATGATGCTGCAGTAAAAGCAGGAGCGAAAGGGATTGTTGTAGCCGCAGCAGGAAATGGAACGATGTCAACAGAAGCCATCAAAGGAGCAACAGATGCAGTGAAAAAAGATGTGGTTCTCGTGCGATCAAGCCGTACGGGTAATGGGATTGTCACCCATGAAAAAACGGATGATGAACATCACTTTGTGTCGTCTGATTCATTAAACCCGCAAAAAGCACGTATTCTGCTCATGCTGGCACTGACGAAGACAAAGGATCCAGATAAAGTGCAGAGGTATTATGAACAATATTAATGAAGAAAAAGACCCGAGTCATATCGGGTCTTTTTTCATGCATGTTTCTGATGTTCAGCACGCTCCTTTAAAGAGCGTAAAATATCTCGCCAAATATCGTCTACATCAGTAAGAAAGTGCCCTGCTTGATCTATATAATGGGTTTTGACGTTTGGAATTGCCCGAGCTATTTTTTCTATTTCTACAAATGGAGCCATCGTATCTTCTTTTCCATGCCAGACATCAACAGGGATCTGAATATCTTTCATATCGAATGCCCATGGTTTCGAAAGTAAAATTGGTTCACGAATACATTCATCCACCGATTGACGAGTCGCTTCGTGTAAATGTGTCATCATCATTTCTAACTGCTCATCGGTTTGAAGGAATTGCCGATCCCATGGATGTAAATGCTTGTTCCCGTTTTTGGCCAGCTTCTTAAATTTCTCTGGTTTGTTCTCAATCATTTTTTTCTGGGAACGATAGCTTGCTTTCAATAGCCAAGGAAACTTCTTACTAAGGAAAAAGGCTAATTTATTTTCTTTCAGCATGCTTTTCGGCGGTTTTCCGTCCTGAAAAGGGGTTGTACTTGAGATCAGAGCGGCTGAAAGGACGCGATCCGGCAATTGATAGGCACAACCAGCAGCAAATGCACCGCCTCCAGATACACCCATCACTGAAAAATGTTGAATGCCAAGATCATCTGCCACTTCCAGCACGTCTTTTGTCCAGTCTAAAATTGTGCGGTCAGGTAGAGGGGGGGATAAACCAAATCCAGGTCGATCCAAACAGATGAGACGAATGCCGAGCTCTTGAGAGATTGGATCATCATCTAAAAACATCACTCTTGATCCAGGTGTTCCATGAAAAAAGAATACTGGAAACCCCTCAAGATCACCGTATTGAGTCAAACCGATGTGCCGACCATCTTGTAAATGAATACTTGTCATATTTTCAGCCCCTTAATAGTTTAGTCAGATTAAATGTTAGGGAGAGAAACACCGTATTAAGGCGCTTCTTTCGCAATCTGATAGATTTTTTCGTATAGAGATAGTAATGTTTTTAAATCTTCTTTTGGAAGCTTTGCATAATATTTTTGAATTAGGTGCAATTGAATGTCTTCTGTATTCTTGTGATAGTCATGGCCCTTTTGAGCACAATCAACAATAATTTCTCTTCGGTTATGCGGATTGATTTCTCGTTTGACATAGCCGAGCTTCTCAAGCCTTGATACAAGCTGGCTAGCTGCGCTGGCAGAAATCGAAAAGTAATCAGCTAATTCATTGATTGTTCTCGTTTTTGTGCGCAGTAGCTCAAGCGTCAGTTCTTGTTTGGCTGATAAATCTGCATACTCATGTTTTAAAAATCGCTGATACTCTTCTACATAAATTGAGCCTAGAGCATTCGAGTATTCAATGATTTTTTTACTGTAATGAATAATTTCCTCATCCAATGACATCACCTCTATTTTATTATAGGCAATCTTTATATTTAAGTGAAGTTAAATATAAAGGAAAATTAAATGAATGATGAACACGTAGTAGGCCAAGGCAGCCATGAAAAGGTGCAGAAGAAAAATGCGTATAAGTCCTTTTTAATGATAGAGCAGATGACTGTTTTGTTCGTTTTCACATGAATCACGCCTTATGAATCGATGCCTTTTTCATTGTATTATGAGGAAAATCCATTTATAATAAAAAAATAAACCAACTGGTCGGTTTTATTTTGTTCGCATTAAGAAATGTAGGGTAGAAAGGGATTGTGAAACATGACAAGTACACAAAGCGGGGCTGGAAAGAGTGAGAAGACAAAGCAAAAAATCGTCACCGCTTCTCGTGATTTATTTGCGAAAAAAGGTTATTCAGAAACATCCGTGCGCGATATTTTAGAGGCTGCTGAGGTGAGTAAAGGCAATCTCTATCATCATTTCAAAGGAAAAGAGTTTTTGTTTCTTCATATTATGGAAGAGGATCATCGTTTGATGATGGAAACGTGGCATGAGGAAAAGAAAACACTGAACCGAGCTATTGAAAAGCTTGCCGGATTTGCAGAGCTGCTCAGTCAAATGGGGATTAACTACCCATTAATGAGAGCGAGTGAGGAATTTTGCGCCAGCGCCTTTACATCAGACGAAGTCATGGAACGGCTGAACAAGATTGATGTCGATTTTGATGATGTGATGAGAGATATCTTACTTGAGGGAAATGAAGATGGCAGCTGGTCGATCCAGCATGTGGAGTCAAAAGTGAAAATATTACTTTCCGTTTTTTATGGATTAGACGTGTTATATAAAAATGACACCATTGAGCAGAAGAAAGAGTTACAAAAAGAGGCGATCTCATTGTTTATTCACGGAATCAACCATCATGAGTAACAAGTGAGTCTGTAAAGGGGAAACAAACATCATGCAAAAACCGATTCGTGAGCAAAAAGCAGTACTCGTTATTTTATTAAGTAATATATTTATCGCGTTTTTAGGCATTGGTCTCATTATTCCTGTCATGCCGCTATTCATGAATGTGATGCATCTAACAGGAAGTACGATGGGATACCTTGTGGCGGCGTTTGCCGTTGCTCAGCTCATTGCATCACCGATTGCAGGGAGATGGGTAGACCGCTACGGAAGAAAGATTATGATTGTGTCTGGGCTGTTCCTATTCGCGTTATCAGAACTCGTTTTTGGTCTTGGAACACACGTGTACGTTCTGTATGTTGCAAGGCTTCTCGGCGGAATTAGTGCGGCATTTATCATGCCTGCTGTCACTGCGTATGTCGCAGATATTACGACCGTTCAAGAAAGATCAAAGGCGATGGGCTATGTTTCTGCGGCCATTAGTACTGGTTTTATCATTGGCCCGGGAATTGGCGGGTTTATTGCAGAATACGGCGTACGCCTGCCATTCTTCTTTGCAGCAGGGATTGCGTTTATTGCCGTCATTTCGTCTATGTTTATGCTGAAGGAGCCTTTAACAAAAGAAGAGCGAGAGAAGCAAATGAATGAGGTGAAAGAATCGACTTTCTTTAAAGATTTGAAAAAATCAATTCATCCAAGCTATCTCATCGCCTTTATCATTGTATTTGTCCTCGCATTTGGACTATCTGCTTATGAAACAGTCTTTAGCTTGTTCACAAATCATAAGTTTGGATTTGGTCCAAAAGATATTGCCGTGATCATTACCGTCAGCTCGATTGTGGCAGTCATCATCCAAGTACTTGTGTTTGGTAAACTGGTAAATACCTTAGGAGAAAAAAGAGTCATTCAGCTATGTCTGATTATCGGGGCTGTCCTTGCTTTCGTTTCAACCGTGGTGTCAGGCTTTTTGGTTGTCTTGATTGTCACATGTGTCATTTTCCTTGCGTTTGATTTATTGCGTCCAGCATTAACGACCTTCTTATCCAAAATCGCTGGCAACCAGCAAGGATTTGTCGCAGGAATGAACTCCACCTACACAAGCCTAGGTACGATTTTCGGGCCGGCACTTGGCGGCATTTTATTCGACCAAAATATTCACTTCCCATTTCTATTCGCTGGTGTTGTCTTATTTCTTGGATTAGGCTTAACCCTGATTTGGAAGGGAAAAGTGACAGAAGAGGCAGCGGGAGAATAATGTCATGCAGAAGTAAGAGACCTTTTAACTAAGGTCTCTTTTTAAAATGGTGCCTTTGATCAGAAGAATTGCTTTTGCTGAAAAGAGTCCTGTATGTCAGCAGCTTTTTCTTTATAATGGAAGGAAAGGAGGAGAAATCGTGCATCTCTTGGAACGGCAAAAGACACCAGCAATGAAAGAAGGAATTAAGCAGATCGATCCGGCATATCCAGTGTTTGTAGATGCGGTCATGGATGGCGTCATACAAGGACATCTTTATGTAGATGATGAAGCGCATCCGCTTGTATATTTTCTCGAAGCTTCATGCGGCATTTATTATGTGGCAGGAAGGAGTGAAGCGGAGCTGTTACGCTGCTCAGCCTTCATTGTCGATGTGTACGAAAGGCAGAAAAGACAAAATGCCCGGTTCACCATATTTTCAGCAAATCCATTAACAGATGCGATGATGAAAAAATGTCTTGGGCTACATCTGGATGAAATGGAAAGACATGCGTACGTTTATCCACAGGCATATTCTCATGCCACTCAGCCTCATCCAGGCTATAGAGTAGAGCGGACAAATGAGCAGGTGATGACTGCAAGCAGGACTTTTCCTCCTAGCTATTACGAAGCCTATTGGGGAGAAGCTGCTCGTTTTCTATCAAAGGGAATCGGGATTGCCATTTTAAATGGAGAGAACGTGGTAAGTGAATGCGTCTCTATTTTTTCAAGTAAGGATCGTGCGGAGATAGATATTTGGACAGATGAGACTTATCGAGGAAAAGGTTTGGCGCTGCTGGCAGCTCAGTATATGATTAGCATCTGTCTTGAAAAAGAGAGGACACCGCATTGGGATTGCGATGTCCATCATCTAGCTTCAATCAAACTAGCAGAAAAGTTAGGCTTTCAGAGGCTCAAAACCTATCGATTGTTTTATGGTTCATGATGAGAAGGTCTTGAGATACCAAGCATCCATTGCAGAATGCTCAGAGCCTTCAAGCGGTTCTGAAAGACGAGAAAAGCCATATCGCTGATAAAGGCCTATAGCCGCTGTTAATTCCCGGCGGGTTTCTAAATAACACGCTTCGTAGTATGTAGAGGCATATTCCAGTGCCGTATCCATCAGTTTTTTGCCCGCACCTTTTCCTTGTGCTTTTGGACTTAAATAAAGCTTTTGTAATTCACATACTCCATTTGTGAATGGAGCAATCCCTACACCACCCACAATCTCACCATGCTCTTCAGCAATCCAATAGGCTGCATGAGTCAATGATTGATAGTATTCGAAAAGCTGGTCAAGTTGGGGGTCAGTGTAGGCTGTTCCTTCAATAGCTAGATTCGCTGATTCTAGTGACTGGCGGATAATCGCTGCGATATACGGATTGTCTTTTTGCTCGATGGGTCTAATGTTCATTTGAAGTACCTCCGTAGTTAAAGGTTCAAAAAAGAGAAAGGGAGTTGATATCATATGTTCTGGCTGCAAACAGCTATTTTTACAATGGTTGTATTGTGTCTCTCATGGTGGGCAGGGAAAAGAAGCCGGCAGCGCCATGCGGGGTTCATTGTCCCTATATGTTTGATTTTATTTGGTTTGGTTTTATTGATTGTCAGTCTCTTTATTGGCAGATGGGAAGGCATGGCGCTCAGTCTATCAAGCGTCTCTATCGTTCTCTCTTCCATCATTTGTTTAATCATCGTCACTGGGATTCAATTTTTTAAAAAAGATGACCCTTCTTAAGCAGGAGCATCTGTATTCATCATGTTTTTATATTCTTCACGAAGGATGCCCATGATGATGACATCTGAGTATGTACCGTTGAAATAGAGCGCTTGGCGTCTTTTTCCTTCATATTGAAATCCGGCTTTCTCATAGCTTCGAAAGGCCCTTGGATTGTGGGAAAAGACTTCAAGCTCAAGACGGTTGAGTTCTAATGTGTCAAAGGCAAATGCTTGAACCATCCGAACAGCTTCAGTGCCATAGCCCTTTTGAAAATGCTCCGGCCCGTGAAGCGCAATGCGGAAGCTTGCCGTATGATTGATTGGATCAATGTCCACAATCGCCGCATCTCCAATCATCTCTTTCGTATCCAGCAGACAAATGGCGAAATCTCGTCTGCTGTCATCCTGCAAAAAACGGGTATAGGCGGATCGAATTTCTTCTAGTGTGAACGTTTTTCGTGTGCCAGTCATATGAAGTGTTTCTGCATGCTGGCACCCTCTTTGAATACCAGGATAATCTTGCTCTTCAATCGGTCTCAAAAATATACGAGTCATGACGGATCACCCTCCTCTATATATCGAGAGATTTCAATTAAATTCAGATCAGGATCACGGATGTAAACAGATTCAATTGGACCTAATGTACCGGTGCGTATGACCGGCCCCTCTTCAATGGGGATCACTTGCTTCCGGAGGTGCAGCAGCAAACTGTCCATGTCTAAATCGGTGATAAAGCACAAATCATGAGATCCAGGAAGAGGATGAGCCGCTTTTGGCTCAAATTCATGACCAGCTTCATGAAGGTTGATCTTCTGTAAACCAAAACGAAGCGCTTTACGGTCTTCACCAAAAGTTTCTTCCTTCATTCCTAATACGTTTGTATAAAAGCGAATGGTTTCCTCCATATGTTGTACAGTCAACACGATATGATCAAGTCGTCGTATCATCAGTCTCTCCTCCAAGTATGATCATTGATTGAACTGACTCTATTATATCATCACCTGATGAGGATACCTTATTTAATCACGGTTTTATAGCTCCAGCTTTCCAAGGATATTTCCTTTCCGCGCAATACCCTTTCATCAAACTCCATCCAGCCATTTTTCCGGTAGAAATGACGATTGGCCTCGTTGTGTGTAATCAGTGTGAACAGCCCGCCGCCTTGCCGGGCGATAAAGGGAAAAAGGCATTGCTTTAACATGCGGCTTCCGAGTTTTTTTCCTTGCTGGTTTTTTGCCACGACAAGTGCTTCTAAATACCAGTAAGGCTGCTTTAAGGAAGAACACGCTTTTTTCGCCTCCTTTAAAACACGGAACACATGCTGAATGGCCGAAATACCGCCAGTGAAGAGCAGCTTTAACCCACCTGACAATACATAATTTATGACGCCTGGTTCAGGAAGATGCGGATGCTTTAAAAGGGCAGCAGACACAACCTTCTCGTTCTCAACCCCGACAAAACAGATTTGATGCTGAAAATACACCTTTGTATTGACCAAATGCAGCTGACGAGCGAAAGCAGAGCGCTTTGAGACCTTTTCACATAATAAGTCAAAAAATGAATAGTCCTGAAACGAATCATCTAACAACTCTGCCACTTGAGGCAGTTCATCCTCTCTGGCAAGTCTGAAATGAAGCATATGATGGCCTCCTTTTTTGAACAGATATATATTATTGAACATGTGTTGATTATAATAAGAAGTAAAGAGATCGAACATCGGCAATGGATGATAACCTGTTCATAATTAGACAGTTAACGCCTGATTGTTCAAAAACGGAGGGGATTTCATGAAGGACAGACGAACAATCAAAACAAAAAGAGCCATTCGGGAAAGCTTCCTTGAGCTGTTAAAGGAAAAGGAAGTCCAGCAGATTACGGTATCAGAGCTATCAAGGAAAGCGGATTTAGGCAGGGGAACCTTTTATTTGCACTATCAAGATGTGTTTGATTTATATGAACAGCTTGAGAAAGAACTATTCGATCAGCTCGGGGGATTATATGATGAAACCTTTCCAAGTCAGGATCCTCTTGATATGCTTTCCTTTTTAAACAAAACGACTGAATACTTGAAAGAGAATCAATATATGTTGACGTTATTTGTAAAACCAAATGGCCCAACGACCAATCAATTCAAAGCCTTTTTCAAAGAAAAAATCATGAAAGAGTGGCAGCTTGATCAGCGTCCTATTACAGAGAATGAACAAATAGAGGCCTCTTTTGTCGTGTCTGGTGTCGTGGGGGTACTCGAGGAATGGATTCATGAAGAAATGACTATTGATGCCGGCAAGCTCGCGCATAAATTATACGAGCTTCTCGTCAAGGTGGAACAGGAATCGTAAAAAGGAGAAAGTTATGTAGCCTTTGTCTTTCCTTTTTGATAAAATAGAATATATGTTCTTATTTGAAGTAAGGGAGTGGTGGGATTGAGTGAGAAAAGGAAACTGCTTTTTTATGGGGCGATGAGTATCGATGGATATTTAGCGAGAGAGGATCACCGGCTCGATTGGCTAATAGGGACAGAGGGCGAAGATGAAACGAGCTACGACACCTTTTATGCGTCAGTCGATACACTGATCATGGGGCGCAATACATATGAACAAGTTCTTCAACTGTCACCAGATGAGTTTCCTTATGAAGGAAAGACATGTTATATCATGTCACGTACGTTACAAGACAGTCTGGAAGGAACCCATATCATTCGCGAAGATGTCTTATCATTTGTGAAAAAATTAAAGAATGAAACAGGCCGGAATATTTGGATTGTCGGCGGCGGGGGACTGCTTCAATCTTTCATAAAAGAAAGATTGGTGGATGAGCTTTTTCTTCAAATCGTACCTGTCATCATTGGAAGAGGAATTCCTCTCTTTTCGCCAGCGGATCTGGAATCCAAGTTTTCATTACAGGAAGTACATCAATATAAACAAATTGCTGAAATGCATTTCACCTTAAAAGAAGAGGACCACTGAACCAAGGTGGTCTTTTTTTCATGAAACAAACTCATTGACAAGAAAATATCCTAGTGTTAGGATAAATTTATCCTAGTTTTAGGATTTCTTGAAAAAGGAGTAGTTGCCATGGTGCAGCATGATCATGAATTAGATTTAAGGCTATTCCGCGTATGGATGAAAGCCTATCAAGCCCTTTTTACAAATATCCAAAAAGACATTGAACGTTATGATATCGGATTTGAAAACTTTCAGATCCTTGAATTGCTCTACAGTAAAGGGCCTCAGCCTGTTCAAAAAATCAGCGACATCTTGTCAATCCCAAGTGGAAGCATGACATATGTCGTGAACAAACTAGAAAAACAAGAACTGGTGAAAAGGCAATGTGCGCCTTCAGATAAGCGGGTATTCCATGTACAGCTTACGGAAAAAGGGAAGCAATTGTTTGACGACATTTTCCCTAAACACACAGAGGTCATTTCGCAAAATCTATCCTTTATTGAAAAAGAAGAAAAAGAGCAGCTGATTGAATTACTAAAACAAATCGGTTTAGGTGCAAAACAACTTCGCGAAAAGGGGAAACAAGATGACACTCAGCTTTGATACATTGGTACGTGAAAGACGATCCGCATCAAATTTTTTGCCAAATATCTCGATTTCGAGAGAAGAGCTTAACAGCATATTTGAAGAGGTCAAGCTCGCACCATCTGCTTTTAACTTACAGCACACACAATATGTTGTCGTCCAAACAGAAGAGCTGAAAGAACAAGTAAGAGAAGCGGCATTTGGACAATATAAAGTGCACTCTGCTTCAGCAGCGATCATCGTACTCGGAGATCCAAACGCTTATGAGCACGCTGGGGACATATATGAAGGCCTGAAAATGCTAGGCATTTTAAATAAGCAGCAATATGAAGAAATGGTCAGAGAGACCGTGAGCTTTTATGAGCAGAGAGGGGCAGATTTCCAGAAGGAAGAAGCGATCCGAAATGCTTCCTTATCTGCCATGCTGTTTATGCTTGCCGCTAAAAATAAAGGCTGGGATACTTGCCCGATGATCGGTTTTGATCCCGAAGCAATGAAAAAGGTATTAAACATTCAATCAGATTTGGTTCCTGTGTTAATGATTACACTTGGAAAAGAAAAAGTAGAGAGCAGACAAGCGAGAGGTTATAGAAAGCCAGTTTCTGAATTTGTGACATATTTATAAGATAGGGGGTTCCAATCATGGAACTAGGAATTAGTACATTTGTCGAAACAACACCTGATTTTCAAACAGGAAAAACAGTCAGTCATGCACAGCGTATTCGAGAAGTAGTAGAAGAAATTATTTTAGCAGATCAAGTCGGTCTCGATGTATTTGGCGTAGGTGAGCATCACCGTGAGGATTTCGCCGCATCGAATCCAGCTGTCGTCTTAGCGGCTGCAGCAACACAAACAAAAAATATTCGTCTGACAAGTGCAGTGACAGTCCTTTCATCAGCAGATCCTGTTCGTGTATTTCAGGATTTTGCAACGCTAGATGGACTATCAAACGGACGTGCAGAAATTATGGCAGGCCGTGGTTCATTTATTGAATCATTCCCGCTCTTTGGTTATGACCTTGATGATTATGAAGAATTATTTGAAGAAAAGCTTGATTTGCTGTTGAAATTACAGCAGTCAGAGCGTGTAACATGGAGCGGAAAGCATCGCCCATCCATTCAGGATGTTGGGGTGTACCCAAGACCTGTTCAAGATCCGCTTCCAATCTGGATCGGCAGTGGAGGAAACCGTGAATCCGTCGTACGTGCTGGATTACTAGGATTACCGCTTGTACTTGCAATCATTGGCGGAAGTCCAAGACAGTTCGCACCGCTCGTTCAGCTGTACAAGCAAGCGGCAGTGCACGCTGGACATGACCCTGAAAAATTAACTGTAGCATCACATTCTCATGGATTTGTTGCGGCAGAAACAGACCTGGCAGCAGATCAATTTTTCCCATCCACACAGCATGTGATGAACACATTAGCGAGAGAGCGAGGCTGGGGACCTTATACTCGTTCTACGTTTGATGCAGCGAGAACTTTAGAAGGGGCGCTGTATGTAGGAGATCCAGATACCGTGGCAGAGAAAGTCATTCATCTTAGAAAAAATGTAGGCATCACACGTTTTATGCTTCATGTACCGGTTGGTTCAATGCCGCATGATCAAGTGCTAAAAGCCATTGAGCTATTTGGAAAAGAAGTGGCTCCTAAAGTAAGAGAAGAGGTTGCCCGCTGGGAAGCAGAGCAAAAATAAATAAAAAGGCCGATCAAGAGAGTAGGCTTGATCGGCCTTTTCTTATGCTTAAGGATCAGTGTGATACGTGGTACGCGATCCGGGATTTAATTAAAGAAAACAAAAAGCTGACAGGTGGACAAGCCTGTCAGCTTTTTTCATGAGGATAATAAAGAATCATTTGCATCCGTACCATTTGTTCTCCGGTTTGTTTATACGTGTGCGTCCGGTCCGCTTTAAAACGAATAGAGTCTCCAGCTTTTAAGGTGTATTGTTCATCACCAATAGATAAATCAAGAACTCCCTCAAAAACAGTGATCAATTCCTCTGTTCCCCCAATGTGTTCACTCGCACGCAGCGACCCGCCTCGATCAATTTCTACTCGGTACATTTCAAATTTCCCCCTGTCATCGAAGGGGAAAGTCGTGTACACACGATAACGGCCGTCGTCCTCAGTTAAAACCTGCGCATCCTCCTTGCGTACCACCTTGATTTCAGGCTGTGGTGCGTAAATGAGCTCACTAAAAGATACTTTTAATCCGTTGGCGATTTTCCACAAAGTCGTGATGGTAGGGGTTGATTCTCCTCTTTCGATTTGTCCAATCATGGTCTTGCTGACACCAGTTAATTCTGCCATCTTTTCGAGGCTTAATTTTTTTTGATCTCTAAGAAGCCTCACGTTTTTAGAAATAATGGATTGTACGTCTTCCATGAAAAAAGCTCCTTTCTCTATTTACTTTATAAAGACTGAACGTTACAATAAAACGTAATATACGCAATAAAGTAATTAAAGTCTAAATAACGTATAAGGGAGGCGTCATCTTGATTGTATCTATGTTGATCTATGCTTTTGTTAGCAGCTTTACCCCAGGGCCAAACAACATCATGGCCATGGTCTTTACGAATAAATATGGGGTCAAGCAAACATTTCGATTTTGTTTAGGTGTGGGTATCGGTTTTCTCGTTATTTTGTGTTTGAGCTGCTTCTTTAATATCATTCTTTATCAAGTGATGCCGAAAATAGGCTGGGTCATGGCGTTCATCGGAGCCGCATACATGATTTATTTAGCGGTCAAAATCATGAAAAGTAAAGGCGGGGATGACGAAACACTTGATCGCTACAATCATTTTATCCCTGGTATGATGCTGCAATTTATCAATCCAAAAGCCATCTTGTATGGATTGACTGTGATTTCAACATTTGTTTTGCCATATGGACAATCTAATATGC
The DNA here is from genome assembly GCF_036884855.1 of Bacillus sp. MAG717A. NCBI lineage: Bacteria > Bacillati > Bacillota > Bacilli > Caryophanales > Bacillaceae > Bacillus > Bacillus sp. MAG717A. The sequence goes on along the minus strand of NZ_CP145733.1, from coordinate 862,692 downwards.
AGTATGTCATATGGACGCTGATTCTCGCACTTATTGGCTTTCTCGGTACATTCAGCTGGAGCTTATTTGGCTCTTTGTATAAGCGCTTTTTGACTGCTTATGAAAGACCGTTCCAGTATGTGATGGGGGTGCTTCTGATATACAGTGCGATTTCGATGATATGGAGCTATGTCATGTAAGCGGTCAGGAACTAGGATGCTGCCTTCCCATCACAACAGTATCATAATATAATCCGTCACTCAGCCGTTTATCGTTTTTTAATACACCTTCAATCAAAAATCCATGGTTCTCATATAACCGAATGGCTTTTTTGTTCGTTTCAAGCACATGAAGAGACACCTTCTGAATGCCCTGCTGATCTGCCCAGTCAATTGAAGCGGCTAAAAGCTCTTTCCCTATGTGAAAGCCCCAAGCATCTTTCTGGATGGCGACGCCTAATGTCACTTTGTGAGCAGAGCGCTTGAGTGCATGGCCCTCGCATCTTGAAAAACCGACAATCTTTCCTTCAATAGCAGCGACCAAAAATAAATGCCGGCTTTGCTTGGTATCCTCTTCAATCAAAGCCTCAAATGCTTTTTCATCAAGAAAGGCTTCGCCTGGTTCACGGTCTAAATATTCTGTTTCACCATCGATTTTCAGTCTGAGAGCTGATAACTGTTTGGCATCGGCCATTGAAGCGGACCGAATATGATAGGTCAGCCCACGAACTGTGAATATCTTTTCAGAGATGATCATTGATGAGAACACCCACCCTTCTTTCCAGTATGTCTATCATACCTGAAACGTGTACATCGCACACTCAGATGTTTTGTATCTTTCAAAAAGGCTAAATAAATAGTATCAAACGTGGAGGTGGAACAAATGAGTGAAGAAAAAGGACATATGGATAAAGCGAAAGGAAAAACAAATCAAGTCAAAGGGCAAGTCAAAGAAAAGCTTGGGGAAGCAACGGATCATCAAAACCTGAAAGCAGAAGGGAAAAAGGATCAAGCAAAAGGAAAACTTCAAGATAAAAAAGGCGATGTCAAAAATAAGCTGAACGAGTAGATCCGAAACCAGTGCGTTGCTCCATGTATTCATCATCACATGTCTTTCATCAAAAAAATGAATAGATGTGTGAAAAGAATTGATTATACGCTCTCACGATCATCATGTAGACTTGAGATAGAAGACATGATCAAGGGAGATGGATGAAATGGAGCGCGTGTGGGAGAAAGTTGACGAGTATATCACAGACAAGTTGATTCCTAATGATGATGTATTGGAGCAAGCTCTTACTCATAATAAGAAAAAGCGGATTTGCCAGCAATTGATGTGTCACCAGCCCAAGGGAAAATGCTTTATTTATTAGCAAAAACGAAGAATGCAAAGCGCATTTTAGAATCGGGACACTTGGTGGATACAGTACTATTTGGCTTGCGCGTGCTCTTGAAGAGGATGGAGAACTCATCACATTAGAGGCTGACAGCCATCATGTACAGATCGCACAGCAAAACATCAGTAGAGCGGGCTTATCGGAACGAGTGAGCATTTTGCAAGGAAAGGCATTAGATACGTTATCTCAGTTAAAAGAGAGGGCTGCGCTTCCATTCGATTTGATTTTCATTGACGCAGATAAACCAAACAATCCGAAATATCTAAAGTGGGCGTTAGATTTCTCAAAAAAGGGAACAGTCATTATTGCGGACAATGTCATCAGAAATGGAGCAGTCCTTCATGACTCTAGTGGGGATGAACGAGTGCAAGGAACTCGTGAATTTTTTGATTTACTCAAACAAGAACCGAGAATAGAGGCAACAGCGATTCAAACTGTTGGTGAAAAAGGTTATGATGGATTTGTATACGGAATCGTCAAATGAAACAAAGCTTAACCACATGTGGTTAAGCTTTTTCTTTTAGAAAAACCATCTAGCAGTGCCCATCAGCATGACGCCGACAAGAACAGTAAGTGACAAGCTTTTTGTCCAAACAGCGATGAGTACAGTGGGAGTCAAGACAGCAAGATACATCCAATGGATAGTGACGCCTGTGCCTGTTGTTGTATGGATGAAGAGATGCTCTGCAATCAAAGCTGTAAAGATACAAATAGGAATAAACGATAACCATTTCAGCACCACTTCAGGCAGCTGAATACTTCGTACAAATATAAAGGGTACGACTCTTGGAATGATGGTGACGATCATACAACCAACAATGAGCCATAACATAAAGCTGCTAATCATTTATCTGTCACCACCCCAATGGTTGCGACAATCATGGTGGCTAACAGAACAGCCACGTGTGAAGGAACGAAATGAAGCAGAACAAACATGGCAATGACCATATACAAAACAAGTGACAGACGATGGGTTAACTTACTTTTAGGCACAGTTTGCAAAGAAAGAACCAGCAGTGCAGCAAACATAGCGGATAGGGCAAAATCAAGACCAAGCGCTTCAGGATTTGAAATCCAGTGTCCAAAAATGCCGCCAAGTACACAGGCGGCAATCCAGCACAAATACGCCGTTATGTTCAACCCGTGCATCCACCGGTTATTCAGCTTTCCATGCTGAGCTAATTTATTCATGGCTACGCCAAAGGATTCATCAGTCAGCAAGAGACCGAATCCGATATTTTGTTTTAAAGAGTAGCGTGTAAAATGAGGAGCCAGCGTCAGGCTGAGTAATAAATGACGCAGATTCACAATAAATGTAGTGAGAATAATAGCGGAAAGGGGACTTCCCGTGACAAGCAGTGCACAGATAATAAACTGTGAAGCACCAGCATAAATAAAGATTGCTAGAAGTGCAATGTCCCATAAGCTCAACTGTGCACTAATTCCAACAATTCCAAAGGCAAACCCGATACTCATATAACCAAGCAGGGTTGGCACACAATCTTTTATTCCCTCGAGAAATGGTTCGTGTTCCGTGCCGGGAATGTGTTTCCTCGCTTCAATATCCAACGACCTCTACTCCTTTTCTGCGTGACCACCTATAGTTTTACTTACTATATGAAAACGAATTCAGCATGTCAAGACCCGTTTATCTTCTATTATATGAAGAAAAATGGTGACAAAAAAGGATTGAAGTCGACCAGAATTTGTTATAAAGTAGTCTGAAAATAAAAACAAATGAGGTGACGACAATGCAATGGAAGCCTTTATTTGAACATGATGTACCAAATACCCTCCGTCCATAGCGGAGAGTGATCTCCGTTTGTGGATATGGCGATCAATATATCCAGTAACGGAGGGGAAAAGATGAATGAAAAATATATAGGCGCCCTTTACCTAGCAATCGCTGCAAGTATTTGGGGCGGTATGTACGTTGTTGTCAAAGTAACTGTAGCGGTGGTTCCGCCGCTTGAGCTTGTATGGATGAGATATGCTGTAGCAGGAATTGTGCTTGTGTGCACCATATGGCGCTTGGGCTATTCCTTTCGATTAGATAAAAAAGATATCCCGCTTGTTATATTGATCGGATTGATCGGAAATTTCCTATCAATTGTAACCCAAGAAATCGGCACCATGTATACATCTGCACAAATGGGGGCTGTGATTACATCTGCTACCCCTGCTTTTATGGTGCTGTTTGCGTTCTTTCTATTAAAAGAAGCCATGACTGTTAGAAAATGCGCATCCATCCTGCTTGCGACAGCAGGTGTCTGGCCCATGATTGGACCAGTCGCAGTGCAAACAGATGAATTTATTGGCGGTCTCTCACTTGTCGTCGCTGCTTTTACATGGGCGCTCATGTCTGTTTTGCTTAAACGAGTTCCAGGAAAGTACCCTCAAGTGGTGACGACCACATATGCGATCATCATTGCATTCATTGTCTTAACACCACCTGTTTTCTTTCGTTTACCTCACCTAGATGTGGAGCAGATGGCAAGACCGGAGATTTGGGGCGGTATTCTCTATCTAGGCATCATCTCAACAGCTCTTGCATTCTTTTTGTGGAATAGAGGGCTTCAATTGATGGATGCCTCGAGCGGCGGTTTGTTCTTCTTCTTTCAACCGATCGTAGGGGCAGCTCTTGGCTGGCTGCTTTTAGGTGAAGAGATGGGGATACGCTCATTCATTGGGATTCTATGTATCTTTGCAGGAGTCTATACTGTACTGCGCCAAAAAGAATAAGAAGAGATGTCCCTTATAAAAGGGACATTTTTTCTAAAATGGATAGGGTAAGAGGTTGGAGGGAAGTAGAATGATACAATTTCCGCATTTGCAAAAAGGACAAACAATTGGCGTCACAGCACCTTCCTCAGGTGTACAGCCATCTTTGCATGACATGTTTCAGCTTTCATGTGAACGAATGAAAAAAAGAGGCTATGATGTCTTATGTGGAGAGACGGTCTGGCAGCAGGAAAAGGCAAAATCTGCCCCTGCGATAGAACGAGCAAACGAACTTCAGTACATGATGACATGTGATGAAATTGACCACATCATCCCGCCATGGGGAGGACAGCTGCTTATGGAAGTGTTAGAGCACCTTGATTTCTCATCCATGCAAAAAAAGTGGATTCTAGGTTACTCAGATACGAGTGCACTCCTGCTGGCGCTCACATTAAAAACAGGCATTGCCACAGCGCATGGACCGAACTTAGTCGATCTAAGAGGAGAAGAGCTTGATCAAACGACTGCCATGTGGGAGCTAACACTTTCCGCAAAAGAGGAGACGGAGATAACCCAGTTTTCATCATCTATGTATCAAAAGGAATGGCAGCATGATAATCCGAGTAAACATGTCTTTCATTTAACAGAACCTACCGCATGGCATACTGTTGATCAACAAGAAATGACAGTGAAGGGAAGACTGATGGGTGGCTGCATTGATATTATACGTCACTTAGCAGGGACACCTTTTGGAGACGTCAAAGCTTTTCAGGAAACATTCATAAAGGGCGAACCGATTCTCTGGTATTTCGAAAACTGCGCATTAAATGCTGCAAGCATGAAGAGATCGCTTGTTCAATTAAAACTAGCAGGGTGGTTTGATCACTGTTCAGGTATGATGTTTGGGCGAAGTGCAGTAGATGTGCCTGTTGAAGGGTATCAGTATCAGGATGTATATGAAGAATTACAAAAGGAACTACAAATCCCCATTTTTTACGATATAGATTGTGGGCATGTCCCGCCGCAAATGACGCTGATTAATGGGGCATATGCAGAAGTGCAGCTGCATCCTCAAGGAAAAGCCGTACTAAAGCAAACGTTTTTAGCATAAAAAAGGAAAGGGCGAACCCTTTCCTTCATACTAACATTACATCCCTTTTGTTTCTTCACCTGCTTTAGGAACTTCCCAAGCTGACTCACGGAATACCTTTTCCCATTTAGATACGACAATACAAGCAACGGCATGCCCTGGAACATTCACGCCTGTTCGTGCCATATCCATAATTCGGTCAACACCGGCTATAATGGCAACGCCTTCTGCAGGAAGACCGACTGCATGAGCAGTTGCCAAAAGAACAACGAGTGAACCGGATGGCACAGCTGCAATCCCTTTACTCGTTAACACAAGAACAAGCATCATCAAAAGCTGCTGTGACAGACTCATGTCGACACCAAACGCTTGTGCAAGGAATACGCAGGCAACTGATAAATATAAACTTGATCCATCACAATTGAGAGAAAGACCAGATGGAATCACGAAGGAAACGATTCTTTTTGGACACCCGTATTTCTCCATTCGTTCCATCAATTGAGGAAGGACAGTTTCAGTACTCGTAGTAGAGAAGGCAACAAGGAACAAATCCCAAATCATTTTTAATACTTCGAAATAGTTAAAACGGAAGATCAGTGCGACCAGAGGGAATAAAGCAAAGAGAATAATGAATAATCCTAAAAAAACAGTCCCGACAAGCTTCATCATTGGGATTAATAAAACAATGCCATATTGGCCGACAGAAGCAGCCATTAATGCAAGAACCCCAATAGGTGCTGTTACCATCACCATCTGTGTGAGCTTAAACATGATTTGTGCCACTGATTCAAAGAAGGTGAGAACAGGAGCAGATGCTTTACCGATGCCGCTTGCCGCTACACCAAATAATATGGCGAAGAAAATGACAGCAAGTAAATCATTCTGAGCCATAACATCGACGATATTGGTTGGAATGATATCTAATACCATTTGTTTAAAGTCAACGACCTTCTCAGTATAACCATCTAATTCCCCAATATCTTTCTTAGCTAATTTAGAGAAATCGAGACCAACGCCAGGCTTTAGACCATTTGCCAATAATAGCCCGATCCCAAGAACGATGGTTGTGATGACCTCAAACCAAATGATTGTCTTTAATCCAAGGCTGCCCATTTTCTTCATGCCGCCGCTGCCGGCTGCACCAATAACAATGGTAGAAAAAACGATTGGAACAACGATCATTTTAATCAGCCTAATGAATCCATCTCCTATTGGCCTGAGGGCCATTCCGAAGTCAGGGAAGAAATGGCCGATAAGAGCCCCTATTACCAAAGCGATCATGATTTGAAAAGCGATAAACTTCTTCATCATCTCCTACCTCCTTTAAATGATTGGAAAAATATTAAGAATTTTCCAATAAATAAAAATTCTATGTGGCCATGTTTTGTCCTCCTTTGTATTTAGAAAGATTTTATTTAAGAATCATTGGAATTATGAAGGAAGAGAAGAAAATAGGGCTATTACATGTCTATTGATCTAAGAAAAAATCAATTTTAAAAAACATGAAACTTTTTTAGAAAAATGTATTGACCCTTTTATGTGATCCATGGTATATTTTTATTCGTCGCTGATGACGTATTTGAAACACAGACGTTCACACGGATGCGGCAAACAAATTTTAAAAAGATGTTGACTTAATAAAAACGATATGTTAAGATAATTAAGTCGCCTGATTAAGCGCCCGTAGCTCAATTGGATAGAGCGTTTGACTACGGATCAAAAGGTTAGGGGTTCGACTCCTCTCGGGCGCGCCAATACAAACCACGCGGGTGTAGTTTAGTGGTAAAACCTCAGCCTTCCAAGCTGATGTCGTGAGTTCGATTCTCATCACCCGCTCCATTTTGAACATGATCTTTGAAAACTAAACAAGACAAAACGTACCTGTTAATTCGAGTTTTTATAAAAAATCCTATGATACTTCATAGGTAGTCAGTCAAACGCTGACGAAAAACAAAACTTCGGTTTTGTACTTTTTCGGAGAGTTTGATCCTGGCTCAGGACGAACGCTGGCGGCGTGCCTAATACATGCAAGTCGAGCGGACAGAAGGGAGCTTGCTCCCGGATGTTAGCGGCGGACGGGTGAGTAACACGTGGGTAACCTGCCTGTAAGACTGGGATAACTCCGGGAAACCGGAGCTAATACCGGATAGTTCCTTGAACCGCATGGTTCAAGGATGAAAGACGGTTTCGGCTGTCACTTACAGATGGACCCGCGGCGCATTAGCTAGTTGGTGGGGTAATGGCTCACCAAGGCGACGATGCGTAGCCGACCTGAGAGGGTGATCGGCCACACTGGGACTGAGACACGGCCCAGACTCCTACGGGAGGCAGCAGTAGGGAATCTTCCGCAATGGACGAAAGTCTGACGGAGCAACGCCGCGTGAGTGATGAAGGTTTTCGGATCGTAAAGCTCTGTTGTTAGGGAAGAACAAGTGCGAGAGTAACTGCTTGCACCTTGACGGTACCTAACCAGAAAGCCACGGCTAACTACGTGCCAGCAGCCGCGGTAATACGTAGGTGGCAAGCGTTGTCCGGAATTATTGGGCGTAAAGGGCTCGCAGGCGGTTTCTTAAGTCTGATGTGAAAGCCCCCGGCTCAACCGGGGAGGGTCATTGGAAACTGGGAAACTTGAGTGCAGAAGAGGAGAGTGGAATTCCACGTGTAGCGGTGAAATGCGTAGAGATGTGGAGGAACACCAGTGGCGAAGGCGACTCTCTGGTCTGTAACTGACGCTGAGGAGCGAAAGCGTGGGGAGCGAACAGGATTAGATACCCTGGTAGTCCACGCCGTAAACGATGAGTGCTAAGTGTTAGGGGGTTTCCGCCCCTTAGTGCTGCAGCTAACGCATTAAGCACTCCGCCTGGGGAGTACGGTCGCAAGACTGAAACTCAAAGGAATTGACGGGGGCCCGCACAAGCGGTGGAGCATGTGGTTTAATTCGAAGCAACGCGAAGAACCTTACCAGGTCTTGACATCCTCTGACAACCCTAGAGATAGGGCTTTCCCTTCGGGGACAGAGTGACAGGTGGTGCATGGTTGTCGTCAGCTCGTGTCGTGAGATGTTGGGTTAAGTCCCGCAACGAGCGCAACCCTTGATCTTAGTTGCCAGCATTTAGTTGGGCACTCTAAGGTGACTGCCGGTGACAAACCGGAGGAAGGTGGGGATGACGTCAAATCATCATGCCCCTTATGACCTGGGCTACACACGTGCTACAATGGACAGAACAAAGGGCTGCAAGACCGCAAGGTTTAGCCAATCCCATAAATCTGTTCTCAGTTCGGATCGCAGTCTGCAACTCGACTGCGTGAAGCTGGAATCGCTAGTAATCGCGGATCAGCATGCCGCGGTGAATACGTTCCCGGGCCTTGTACACACCGCCCGTCACACCACGAGAGTTTGCAACACCCGAAGTCGGTGAGGTAACCTTTATGGAGCCAGCCGCCGAAGGTGGGGCAGATGATTGGGGTGAAGTCGTAACAAGGTAGCCGTATCGGAAGGTGCGGCTGGATCACCTCCTTTCTAAGGATATATGGAGCAGCGTACGTTTTCGTCTTGTTTAGTTTTGAAGGATCATTCCTTCAAAACATGTCTCTAGCGAGACAGGATTGTTCTTTGAAAACTAGATAACAATAAGTAATACATTCACATTGAATGCAATGCAAAGTTCATCACACATAGTGATTCTTTCTAAAGTAAGAAATGGTTAAGTTAGAAAGGGCGCACGGTGGATGCCTTGGCACTAGGAGCCGATGAAGGACGGGACGAACACCGATATGCTTCGGGGAGCTGTAAGCAAGCTTTGATCCGGAGATTTCCGAATGGGGAAACCCACTACTCGTAATGGAGTAGTATCCATACTTGAATACATAGAGTATGAGAAGGCATACCCGGGGAACTGAAACATCTAAGTACCCGGAGGAAGAGAAAGCAAATGCGATTCCCTGAGTAGCGGCGAGCGAAACGGGAACAGCCCAAACCAAGAGGCTTGCCTCTTGGGGTTGTAGGACACTCTATACGGAGTTACAAAGGAACGATATAAGCGAAGAGGTCTGGAAAGGCCCGCCAAAGAAGGTAACAGCCCTGTAACTGAAATGTTGTTCTCTCCAGAGTGGATCCTGAGTACGGCGGAACACGTGAAATTCCGTCGGAATCCGGGAGGACCATCTCCCAAGGCTAAATACTCCCTAGTGACCGATAGTGAACCAGTACCGTGAGGGAAAGGTGAAAAGCACCCCGGAAGGGGAGTGAAATAGATCCTGAAACCGTGTGCCTACAAGTAGTCAGAGCCCGTTAACGGGTGATGGCGTGCCTTTTGTAGAATGAACCGGCGAGTTACGATCCCGTGCAAGGTTAAGCAGAAGATGCGGAGCCGCAGCGAAAGCGAGTCTGAATAGGGCGCATGAGTACGTGGTCGTAGACCCGAAACCAGGTGATCTACCCATGTCCAGGGTGAAGTTCAGGTAACACTGAATGGAGGCCCGAACCCACGCACGTTGAAAAGTGCGGGGATGAGGTGTGGGTAGGGGTGAAATGCCAATCGAACCTGGAGATAGCTGGTTCTCTCCGAAATAGCTTTAGGGCTAGCCTCAAGGTAAGAGTCTCGGAGGTAGAGCACTGATTGGACTAGGGGCCCCTACCGGGTTACCGAATTCAGTCAAACTCCGAATGCCGATGACTTATCCTTGGGAGTCAGACTGCGAGTGATAAGATCCGTAGTCGAAAGGGAAACAGCCCAGACCGCCAGCTAAGGTCCCAAAGTATACGTTAAGTGGAAAAGGATGTGGAGTTGCTTAGACAACCAGGATGTTGGCTTAGAAGCAGCCACCATTTAAAGAGTGCGTAATAGCTCACTGGTCGAGTGACTCTGCGCCGAAAATGTACCGGGGCTAAACGTATCACCGAAGCTGCGGACTGTTCTTACGAACAGTGGTAGGAGAGCGTTCTAAGGGCTGTGAAGCCAGACCGGAAGGACTGGTGGAGCGCTTAGAAGTGAGAATGCCGGTATGAGTAGCGAAAGACGGGTGAGAATCCCGTCCACCGAATGCCTAAGGTTTCCTGAGGAAGGCTCGTCCGCTCAGGGTTAGTCGGGACCTAAGCCGAGGCCGAAAGGCGTAGGCGATGGACAACAGGTTGATATTCCTGTACCACCTCCTCACCATTTGAGCAATGGGGGGACGCAGGAGGATAGGGTAAGCGCGGTATTGGATATCCGCGTCCAAGCAGTTAGGCTGGGAAATAGGCAAATCCGTTTCCCGTAAAGGCTGAGCTGTGATGGCGAGCGAAATTTAGTAGCGAAGTTCCTGATTCCACACTGCCAAGAAAAGCCTCTAGCGAGGTGAGAGGTGCCCGTACCGCAAACCGACACAGGTAGGCGAGGAGAGAATCCTAAGGTGATCGAGAGAACTCTCGTTAAGGAACTCGGCAAAATGACCCCGTAACTTCGGGAGAAGGGGTGCTTCTTAGGGTGTTAAAGCCCCGAGAAGCCGCAGTGAATAGGCCCAGGCGACTGTTTAGCAAAAACACAGGTCTCTGCGAAGCCGTAAGGCGAAGTATAGGGGCTGACGCCTGCCCGGTGCTGGAAGGTTAAGAGGAGCGCTTAGCGTAAGCGAAGGTGCGAATTGAAGCCCCAGTAAACGGCGGCCGTAACTATAACGGTCCTAAGGTAGCGAAATTCCTTGTCGGGTAAGTTCCGACCCGCACGAAAGGCGCAACGATCTGGGCACTGTCTCAACGAGAGACTCGGTGAAATTATAGTACCTGTGAAGATGCAGGTTACCCGCGACAGGACGGAAAGACCCCGTGGAGCTTTACTGCAGCCTGATATTGAATGTTGGTACAGCTTGTACAGGATAGGTAGGAGCCTTGGAAACCGGAGCGCTAGCTTCGGTGGAGGCATCGGTGGGATACTACCCTGGCTGTATTGACCTTCTAACCCGCTGCCCTTATCGGGCAGGGAGACAGTGTCAGGTGGGCAGTTTGACTGGGGCGGTCGCCTCCTAAAATGTAACGGAGGCGCCCAAAGGTTCCCTCAGAATGGTTGGAAATCATTCGCAGAGTGTAAAGGCACAAGGGAGCTTGACTGCGAGACCTACAAGTCGAGCAGGGACGAAAGTCGGGCTTAGTGATCCGGTGGTTCCGCATGGAAGGGCCATCGCTCAACGGATAAAAGCTACCCCGGGGATAACAGGCTTATCTCCCCCAAGAGTCCACATCGACGGGGAGGTTTGGCACCTCGATGTCGGCTCATCGCATCCTGGGGCTGTAGTCGGTCCCAAGGGTTGGGCTGTTCGCCCATTAAAGCGGTACGCGAGCTGGGTTCAGAACGTCGTGAGACAGTTCGGTCCCTATCCGTCGCGGGCGCAGGAAATTTGAGAGGAGCTGTCCTTAGTACGAGAGGACCGGGATGGACGCACCGCTGGTGTACCAGTTGTTCTGCCAAGGGCATCGCTGGGTAGCTATGTGCGGACGGGATAAGTGCTGAAAGCATCTAAGCATGAAGCCCCCCTCAAGATGAGATTTCCCATTCCGCAAGGAAGTAAGATCCCTGAAAGATGATCAGGTTGATAGGTCTGAGGTGGAAGCGTGGTGACACGTGGAGCTGACAGATACTAATAGATCGAGGACTTAACCTATATTCTAATGTGAAACATGAACATTGTTATCTAGTTTTGAGAGAACATTCTCTCCATCAGGTTTGGTGGCGATAGCGAAGAGGTCACACCCGTTCCCATACCGAACACGGAAGTTAAGCTCTTCAGCGCCGATGGTAGTTGGGGGTTTCCCCCTGTGAGAGTAGGACGCCGCCAAGCTTGTAATATTTATATCATCGCGGGGTGGAGCAGTTCGGTAGCTCGTCGGGCTCATAACCCGAAGGTCGCAGGTTCAAATCCTGCCCCCGCAACCAAAATGGTCCGGTAGTTCAGTTGGTTAGAATGCCTGCCTGTCACGCAGGAGGTCGCGGGTTCGAGTCCCGTCCGGACCGCCATTTTTATGACTTGTAAACGAAAACGTATAGTTTCGTTTTTTTTTATGTCTTTTTCTTTCTACAAGTACCCACGATGCAATGAAATGATTTGTGTTTGGCTACACTATATGAAAGAATAGATAGATTACTTCAACCCAGCCTGGTTTTTACACACCAGGCTTTCTTTATATCATTTTTAGTTGGAACTGAGACTTATATTCGCTACACTAATACTAACTGTGTTTGACATCATGTCTATTTAACCAATTGATTGCAAGAAGGGGCTGTCTTTTTATGGATGAATTTGATCTTATTCGCCGAATCACACCAAAAGATACATATCAGCGCTCTTTGATCATGGGCATCGGTGATGATGCAAGTGTTTATCAACCTCATTCACACTGTGAAGAGGTCGTTTGTGTTGATACAATGGTGGAGCATGTTCATTTTCGTTTTGACTTTTCCACACCTTTTGAAGTTGGCTTTAAGGCACTGGCAGTCAATGTCAGTGATATCGCTGCAATGGGAGGCACCCCAAAGTATTATCTTGTTTCAATTGCGATCCCGCCTCATGGTGACGAAACAATCGTCACGGCTCTTTACGAGGGAATGAAAGCGTTGGCTAACACCTATCATATGGATTTGATTGGTGGAGATACAGTAGCCACTCGCAGTGACTTTGTCATTACCGTGACGGTCATTGGTGAGGTGTCAAAGGGAACAGCTTGTTATCGTCACAGTGCTCAAACTGGAGACGTCGTCTTTGTCTCAGGTGAACTAGGTTCATCAGCTGCTGGGTTATCAATCTTAATGAACGAAGTAGCCCCTTCTAAGGCGGTCGACGCTGATTTCTTTCTTAAGCGTCACAAAATGCCTCAGCCTCATATTGCTGCTGGTCACATTTGTTCAAGTTTCCCGCGCGTCACCTTGAATGATGTGAGTGATGGCTTAGCGAGTGAGTTGAATGAGATAGCTGAAGCGAGCGGTGTGAGGATCGAGATAGAAGCTGATAAGCTTCCAATTCATCCAGATTTACAGGTGCTGCGCAAAGACTGGCTTGAATGGGTGTTATTCGGGGGAGAAGACTTTGTTTTAACTGGTACGATACCAGAATCTGATTGGGAAAGCTTTGAATCTCAATTTCAAAAAGAAGACATTCAGATCACACGTATTGGACAAGTCAAAGATGATCAAGCAGCCAGTGTTATGTTAAAAGACAATGATCAACAAACAATGTTAATGAAAAAAGGATATAATCATTTTAAGAAATGAGGTGACATCAACGGTGAAATTAACATGGACAACAAAAGGTGCGGATGAGACGAAACGAATTGCCGCTGCTTTGGCCAAACTTGTGATGCCAGGCGATGTATTGACATTAGAAGGAGATTTAGGCGCAGGCAAAACCACTTTTTCAAAAGGTTTTGCAGAAGGCTTAGGAATTACCCGTATCGTCAACAGCCCCACCTTTACAATTATTAAAGAATATACCGATGGCAGACTGCCACTTTACCATATGGACGTGTACCGCATGGAAGATGCAGAAGAAGAGATCGGACTCGAAGAATATTTTGAGGGTGAAGGAGTATGCTTGGTTGAATGGGCACATCTGATTGAACCTCAATTGCCTTCTTCCTATTTAAAAATTGAAATGCTGAGAACAGAACGTGAAGAAGAACGGCACCTCACGTTTGATGCAAAAGGGGAGCGTTATGAGTCCCTTTGTAAGGAGATGAAAGAATTTGACCATACTGGCCATTGATACATCAAACCATACACTAGGAATTGCTCTTGTAAGAGACCTCACTGTGATTGGCGAGAGCATTACGTATTTAAAAAAGAACCATTCCGTCCGAGCGATGCCCACTGTTGAAGCATTGATGAAAGAATGTGGTGTAGCACCAAGCGAACTAAGTAAAATCGTTGTGGCAAAAGGACCTGGTTCTTACACTGGCGTCAGAATCGGTGTTACCATAGCAAAAACACTAGCGTGGACGCTGTCTATCCCGATATCGGCTGTTTCGAGTTTAGAAGCGCTTGCGGCAAATGGCCAATATTTTGATGGGTATATCTCACCTCTATTTGATGCGAGAAGAGGACAAGTTTATACTGGGCTATATACGTTTGAAAAAGGTAAGATCAAAGAGGTCGAACCAGATCAAAATATCCTGCTCACGGATTGGCTTCATGAGCTGAAGCAGACAGGAAAGCCTGTTCTATTTCTTGGACAAGATGTGCACCTTCATGAAGAGAGCATTCGCTCTATTTTAGGAGAAACGGCTGTACTGGCAGAGGGGACATTTCATAACCCAAGACCTTCAGTGCTTGCATTTTTAGGCGCAGATCGTCCTGCTGAAGATGTTCATCAGCTTGTTCCTAACTATATTCGTTTGGCAGAAGCGGAAGTGAAATGGCTTGAAGGACAAAAATAATCTTCACATAGCAGAAATACGACAAATGACAGTAGCGGACATTCCAGAGGTGTATACGATTGAAGTGCATTCGTTTACAGCCCCTTGGAAAAAGGAATCGTTTGTCTATGAGATTCTTCATAACCAATACAGCCATTATTTCCTCATCGAAGAAGATAAGCAGCCTGTTGGATATTGCGGGGTCTGGATTGTCATGGACGATGCACAAATTACGAACATTGCGATTCTCCCTGAGCATAGAGGAAAAGGCTATGGGGAAGCATTGCTTCGATATGTCATGGAATTTTGCAAAGAAAAAAAGACAGATCATCTTTCTTTAGAGGTGCGGGTTTCGAATACACCAGCACAATCCCTCTATGAAAAGCTCGGTTTCAGACCAGCTTCTATTCGAAAGAATTATTATACGGATAATGGAGAAGATGCGTTAGTCATGTGGGTGAATATAAATGAGTGAACAAACAGATCGATTCATATTAGGAATAGAAACAAGCTGTGATGAAACAGCTGCGTCCATTGTGAAAAATGGAAAGGAAATCGTGGCAAATGTGGTCGCCTCGCAAATAGACAGTCATAAACGATTTGGCGGTGTTGTACCTGAAATTGCTTCGAGGCATCACGTGGAGCAAGTCACCATCGTATTAGAAGAAGTGATGACACAGGCGGGTATGAGCTTTAAGGATTTGGATGCGATTGCTGTTACGGAAGGACCCGGTCTCGTCGGTGCCCTGCTGATTGGCGTCAATGCAGCAAAGGCACTGAGCTTTGCCCATCAAATTCCTCTTGTTGGTGTTCATCATATTGCAGGGCATATTTATGCCAACCAGCTCGTTGATGAATTAGAGTTTCCATGTTTAGCTCTTGTTGTCTCTGGTGGACATACTGAGCTTGTTTTATTGAAGGAGCACGGATCTTTTGAGGTCATCGGAGAAACATTAGATGATGCAGCTGGAGAAGCCTACGATAAAGTGGCCCGGACGATGGGTCTCCCGTACCCAGGCGGACCTCATATTGATCGGTTAGCACATGAAGGAGAGCCGACAATTAAGCTTCCTCGTGCATGGCTTGAAGAAGGGTCTTATCACTTTAGCTTCAGTGGTTTAAAATCAGCTGTGATCAACACGTTACACAATGCGTCACAAAAGGGAGAAACGATTGCCCCAGAGAATTTAGCCGCAAGTTTTCAAGCAAGTGTCATTGAGGTGCTTGTTGGGAAAACATTGAAAGCAGCAGAAGCCTATGGTGTGAAGCAGGTTGTTCTAGCTGGAGGAGTCGCTGCCAATAAAGGACTAAGAGAAGCTTTAACATCAGCATTCACGAAACTGCCAGACGTGAAGGTTATTATTCCGCCATTATCACTTTGCACAGACAATGCAGCCATGATCGCTGCCGCTGGAACCATTGCGTTTGAAAAAGGAATCAGAGGCGATATGGCGATGAATGGCCAGCCAGGATTGCCGCTAGTCTCATATAAATAAAACTCCTGTGGATTACAGGGGTTTTTATTTTTCTATGAAAGCGATTTATTCACATGTAAACGTTATATATCCACAATTGTTAGAAAATTTTGTTTTAAAGTGAAGAGGATGTGTATAAATACGACCTTTTTTGTGGATATGTGATTAAAACACTGTGGATAAAGTGGATAAGTCTAAAGTGTTTAAGAATAATCAAGAAGTTATTGTGGGTATCGTTGTGGATAATAAATTTTCATTGAAAGAAAAAAGAGTACCCTTTAGGGCACTCTTTAAGAATCTGACAGCTCTTCCCACTCCGCAAAAAGTGATTCTAACTCTTGATTGAGCGTATCATTTTCTGTTTGAATGGCTTGAACCTTCTCGTGATCTTGAAAAATATCAGGATCACATAACAGCTCTTCATTTTCACCGAGCTTGTCTTCAATGACAGCAATCCATTTTTCAATTTCTTCAATCCTGCGCTGCTTTTGTCTTTCTTTCTTTTTCAGTTCTTTTTCTTCCGCATAAGAAAGCTTTGTTGTTTCTGCTGGTTGGGCAGCTTGTTTTTTAACAGGTTCATTTTCTTGAAGTGCCTTCAGCTCTAGTTGTTCATTTTTCTTTTCAAGGTAGTAGTCATAATCACCGAGATATTCTTTTGTTTCTGTAGGCGACAGCTCGAATACTTTCGTAGCGAGACGATTGATAAAATAACGATCATGCGAGACAAATAAGATGGTTCCTGGATAATCGATTAGTGCATTCTCTAAAATTTCCTTACTATCTAAGTCAAGATGGTTTGTAGGTTCATCGAGAATAAGAAAATTGGCTTTTTGGAGCATCAGCTTTGCCAGCGCAAGACGTGCTTTTTCCCCACCGCTTAATGCATGGACAGGCTTTAAAACGTCATCCCCTGAAAAGAGGAAGTTTCCTAAACATGTCCGAATTTCTTTTTCATTCATATGAGGATAATCATCCCAAAGCTCATTTAGCACTTTTTTCGAGGATGTCAGTTTGGCTTGCTCTTGGTCATAGTAGCCGATGGTGACATGAGATCCAAAAGTGATGTCGCCTTTTACTGGTGTTAATGTGTTCGTTAACGTTTTTAAAAGGGTTGATTTCCCGATCCCGTTAGGACCAATGAGTGCCACACTATCCTCGCGTTTAATTTGAAAAGAAAGAGAGGATAGGAGCGGTGTTTTTTCATCATAACTAATATCAAGATCATGTACCTTCAGTACATCATTGCCGCTTTGTCTCGTAATATCAAAATGAAAGTTTGCGGATTTTTCATCTCCTAAAGGCTTATCTAAACGATCCATCCGTTCGAGCTGTTTGCGTCTGCTTTGAGCGCGCTTTGTGGTGGAGGCTCTTGCCAGGTTGCGGTCCACGAAATCCTGGAGCTTTGAGATCTCTTCTTGCTGCTTTTCGTATAGTTTCATATCCCGCTCGAGCTGCTCTGCTTTCAGATCCAGATACTTACTATAGTTCCCAGCAAACTTTTTCATCGAAGTTCTTGAGACTTCATAGACGTGGTTTACGACTTTGTCTAAGAAATAGCGGTCATGGGACACGATGAGAATGGCACCTGTATAATTTTGCAAATACTGCTCAAGCCATGATAAGGTATCAATATCTAAATGGTTGGTCGGCTCATCCAGAATTAAGAGTTCTGGTTTCATTAACAAGAGCTTTCCAAGTGCTAAACGGGTTTTCTGGCCGCCGCTTAAAGATTGGACGGTTGTCTCATCTTCAAAATGACTAAAGCCGAGTCCATGAAGAATGGAGCGGACATCTGCTTCATATTGATAGCCGCCTTGATCTTTAAATTCCTGCTGAAGCCTGTCATAGGTTTTCATCAGGGCTTCCAGCTCAGAACCTGTGGAAGAAGCCATTTTCTCCTCAATGGTTCTCATCTCTTGTTCCATCTCTTTTAAATGATCAAAAACCGATAATAATTCGTCTTTTAGCGTACGTGTAGACGTCACATCGGTATGCTGTGCTAAATAGCCGATCGATAGGTCTTTTGGTTTGATAATCTCACCTTGCTCGTAAGACATTTGACCGGCGATGATTTTCAAAAGCGTGGATTTGCCTGCGCCGTTACGACCTACAATGGCAATTCGATCCCTTGCTTTGACTTCCAATTTTATATTCGTTAAAACAGTATCAGCGCCAAACGATTTGGACAGCTGATTCACTTGTAGAATCATCATGTAACTTCACCTCTGCTATAATATGTTAAGTGTAGCTTATCAGCAGTAAACCGGCAAATGTTACATACAATCGCCATATTCAAATGAAAGACAGATAGGAAAAAATAGTGTATCATTTGAGTGAGGGAGCGTTGAAAGATGAGTCAATTTAGCCACTTTAACGAACAGGGAAGAGCAAAGATGGTCGACATTAGTGACAAATCGTCTACAGTGAGGACCGCCGTTGCTGCTTCAAGTGTTCGTATGATAAAAGAAGTGTTTCATAAAATACAACAGCATGAAATTGGAAAAGGGGATGTGCTGTCTGTTGCACAGGTTGCTGGCATCATGGCAGCAAAGCAAACATCTACCATCATTCCAATGTGTCATCCGCTTGCACTAAAAGGCGTGGATATCTCCTTTGATTGGGAGGAAGACGGAAATGCGCACATCCTGAACATACAAGTACAGGTAAAAACAAAAGGAAGTACAGGTGTGGAGATGGAAGCGCTCACTTCTGCTTCAGTATGTGCACTGACCGTTTACGACATGTGCAAAGCGATTGATAAAGGCATGATCATCGGTCCTACCTATCTAATTGAAAAGACAGGCGGGAAAAATGGTGATTTTCACAGAGCATCTGATATTTAAGTTGGAGGACCTTATATGAATATAGATCAGTCAAAAATTCCACAAGCGACAGCCAAACGTTTGCCGCTATACTACCGTTTTTTAAAAAATCTGCATGCATCAGGAAAACAAAGGGTGTCATCAGCAGAGCTTAGTGATGCAGTCAAAGTGGATTCTGCTACCATTCGCCGAGATTTTTCGTACTTTGGTGCACTTGGGAAGAAAGGGTATGGCTATAATGTCGATTATCTCTTGACCTTCTTCAGAAAGACCCTTGACCAAGATGAAATGACCAATGTCATGCTCATCGGTGTCGGAAATTTAGGGACTGCTTTTTTACACTATAATTTCATAAAAAATAATAATACAAAAATTTCAATGGCTTTTGACGTCAATGAGAATAAAATAGGAAGTGAGATAGGCGGCGTGCCTGTCTATGATTTGGATAAGCTTGAAGAGCATGTTCAAGAGGTAGGAGATATCCCTGTTGCAATTTTGACAGTACCTGCCGTAGCAGCTCAATCCATTACAGATCGTTTGATTGCCCTTGGCA
This sequence comes from Bacillus sp. MAG717A, assembly GCF_036884855.1. Classification (NCBI taxonomy): domain Bacteria; kingdom Bacillati; phylum Bacillota; class Bacilli; order Caryophanales; family Bacillaceae; genus Bacillus; species Bacillus sp. MAG717A. Next base: position 843,280 of record NZ_CP145733.1, on the reverse strand, counting down.
TCAAAGGAATCCTTAACTTTACGCCGGCTCGATTGAATGTGCCGGAACACATTCGAATTCATCATATAGATTTGGCGGTTGAACTTCAGTCTCTTGTGTATTTCTTAAAGCATTACTCTGTTACGCAGGAGGACTGACGAAAAGGGGTAAAGGGGGTGGAGCAAATGGGTCCGATCGGTCCTGGGAGTTTGATTCTGATTGCGATTGTAGCGCTCATTATTTTTGGGCCGAAAAAGCTTCCTGAATTAGGAAGAGCAGCAGGAGATACATTACGTGAATTCAAAAATGCCACAAAAGGCTTAGCTGATGATCAGGATGAAAAAAAGAAAAAAGAAGATCAGTAGAATAGGATGAGCTTCATGAATGTCAAAGATATGCCGCTTATGGAGCATATTGTGGAACTGCGAAAACGTTTAGTGATCATTGCGATGTTTTTTGTCGCCTTTATGGTGTCTGGTTTTTTTCTCGCTAAGCCGGTCATTCTGTATTTACAAAATACCGATGAAGCGGCAACACTGACGCTGAATGCATTTAAACTTACAGATCCACTGTACGTGTTTATGCAGTTCGCATTTGTCATTGCTTTGGTTTTGACGTGTCCCGTTATTTTATATCAGCTGTGGGCGTTTGTGAGTCCTGGCTTATATGAAAAAGAAAGAAAGGTGACACTTGCTTATATTCCGATTGCACTGCTTTTATTTTTGAGCGGTGTGGCTTTCTCTTACTTTATTTTATTTCCGTTTGTCGTCGATTTTATGATGCGAATGTCGAATGATTTAAATGTAGAGCAAGTCATTGGGATTCATGAGTATTTTACATTTCTGATGCAGTTAACACTTCCATTTGGCTTTTTGTTTCAGATGCCCGTCGTGTTGATGTTTCTCACAAGACTTGGCATCATCACACCGATGTTTTTATCAAAAATACGGAAGTATGCCTATTTTGTCCTCCTTGTCATTGCCGCACTCATTACACCGCCAGAGCTTGTTTCTCACCTCATGGTCACCTTGCCAATGCTCGTTTTATACGAAGTGAGCATCATCATTTCAAGAGTGACCTATCGCAAAATGCAGCAAACAGAGGAGAAAGAAAAACATTATGTTTCATAAAAAAGCATCATGATCCAATAAGGGATCACGATGCTTTTTCTATTGCGTAAGAAATTGATTGATCGCGTGAAAGAGGTGCTCATAATAGGCGGGCTCATGCGAGACAAAATCATGAACACCCACTTCGATGCTTTCCTCACGTCGTTCTCCGTTTGCAGCCACTTCAAAGCCCTCGATTTGAATGCTTTCACATGTTCCTGTTAAAAGCTGCTGTGCATCAAGCAGTTTTGCTCTGTACAGACCAGCGACTTCTTCTTTCTGTAGATGAACTTCCATGTGCTTTTCTTCATTCATATAAAGGTACACATGGCAGAACTCACGGTCAATGAAAGAAGGCATATGGATTTCATCCTGTATGACGCCTGCAAAGGTAAGGTCCCCAAAAGGGATAGAAAGACTAAGCTCTTCTTCTACCTCTCTTAAGCCATCAGAAGGCTGTTCATCTGCGAGAAGGTGACCTGCTGCGGTGATATCAAAAAGAGAAGGAAAATCCTTTTTTGCAGAACTTCTTAGCTGAAAATAGAGATACACGGTGCCATGCTCCTTTTTGAGAAGCCAGAAATGAAATGTTTCATGCCAAAGACCTTGGGCGTGGACATCTGAACGAGCGGCAGCTCCAATGGTTTCATGCTGATCATTAAAGATACGAAGTTTTTCATGTTCCATGAAGATACATCCTCCATAAAAAAACCATTTTCCAAACGCGGAAAATGGTTTTTAATTTATTTTTGCTGCTGTTTTTTGAGTTTGACAGAGAAGGCAAACATTTTAAGCGCGATATTGATATTATAGGCCGCAAACACCATCAGCAAAATGCTGTAAAATGACCACATGTCACCTGGGTTTTGAATGGCCATATAGGTGAAAGCGACACCTACGGCAAAATAAATGATGCCCCATACGACTGGGTTTCTCATGAGAAAAAGCCTCCAATAATCATTTGCATGGTTTGAGATTGTTCTTCAATCATTTTTTTCACTGGCTCAATCTGCACAAGAACGACAAGTGAATTCATCAGCATATGAGCGCCGATTGGGACAATGATTCGTTTTGTTTTCGCATATAAAAAGGCAAAGGTAAAGCCCATTGCGGTATAGAGCAAGATATGGGGAAAATCATAATGTACAGCAGCGAAAACCACTGAACTGGCAAGTGCTCCAATGAAGAAATTCGTTTTTTCATAAATCACACCAAAGATGATTTTACGGAAAATGATTTCCTCTAATATCGGTCCAATCAGGGCGATGACGATCACAAGCCAAGGAACGGCATCCATAATGGATAAAATGTTTTGGGTATTTTCAGATTCTCGTCCAATGCCAAATGCATATTGTTCAATCGCCCCCGCAATTGATTGTGCAAAGAGAGAAAGAAAGAAACCGCCAATGATCCATGCGATAGCAGAACCGATTGAAGCTGGCGCTTCATTTCGCAGTGAAGCTTTTGGGACGGTTCGAAGGATGAGCAGAATAATGATCAATCCGATACAGAAACTGATGATTGTCCACGTTCCTGATAATTTTGAAAGCTCTGTTTGAGTCATCGGTGATTGAATGAATCCCAGCCATTTCATTATGAGAAAATAAGGAAACGCAGATACCTGTACCAATATATACGTTAAGATGATGTACCAATATTGTTTTTTCAAGTAACGAAAACCCCTTTACTAAAAGAACTAAATTTATTGTAACACAAGTCTTCTTTTTCGATGAAAAGGAAAGAATCTGAGATTCAAAAAGATCGTGAAAGCGCAAAAATTTTTAAAGGTTTTCACTTGAAATTGCAGAAGACATTCTTTATTATAATAAATGTGTTAGCACTCACTGGTGATGAGTGCTAAAAAAGACTACATATAAAAATTGAGGAGGTTGTTTCTTATGTTAAAGCCATTAGGCGATCGCGTAATCATTGAACTCGTTGAATCTGAGGAAAAAACCGCTAGCGGTATTGTGTTACCGGATTCTGCAAAAGAAAAACCGCAAGAAGGTAAAATTGTTGCAGCAGGTTCAGGGCGTGTACTTGAAAGTGGTGAGCGCGTTGCGTTAGAAGTAAGCACAGGCGACCGCATTATCTTCTCAAAATATGCAGGCACTGAAGTGAAATATGAAGGAAAAGAATATTTAATCCTTCGTGAGAGCGACATTTTAGCTGTTATTGGTTAATCACATAAAAAAGCATTGAGATATATTTTTAAAAAGACTGAGGAGGTTTCGTTATTATGGCAAAAGATATTAAGTTCAGTGAAGAAGCACGTCGTGCGATGTTACGTGGTGTAGATGCACTTGCAGATGCTGTGAAAGTAACTTTAGGACCAAAAGGACGTAACGTGGTTCTTGAGAAAAAATTCGGTTCTCCACTTATCACAAATGATGGTGTAACGATTGCAAAAGAAATCGAATTAGAAGATGCATTTGAAAACATGGGTGCAAAACTTGTGGCTGAAGTTGCAAGCAAAACAAACGACGTAGCTGGTGACGGTACAACGACTGCAACAGTTCTAGCTCAAGCGATGATCCGTGAAGGTCTTAAAAACGTAACAGCTGGTGCAAACCCTGTTGGCGTTCGTAAAGGGATCGAAGAAGCAGTGAAAGTAGCACTTGAAGGGTTGCATGAGATTTCTAAACCAATCGAAGGTAAAGAATCAATTGCTCAAGTTGCGGCTATTTCTGCAGCAGACGAAGAAGTCGGCAGCCTAATCGCTGAAGCGATGGAGCGCGTTGGCAACGACGGAGTTATCACAATTGAAGAATCTAAAGGTTTCACAACTGAGCTAGAAGTGGTTGAAGGTATGCAGTTTGACCGCGGATATGCTTCACCATACATGGTGACAGATTCTGATAAGATGGAAGCAGTTCTTGAAAATCCATACATCTTAATCACAGATAAAAAGATCACTAACATTCAAGAAATCCTTCCTGTATTAGAGCAAGTTGTACAACAAGGAAAACCATTATTGCTTATTGCTGAAGATGTAGAAGGCGAAGCACTTGCAACTCTTGTTGTGAACAAACTTCGTGGTACATTCAACGCAGTAGCAGTAAAAGCACCTGGATTCGGTGATCGTCGTAAAGCAATGCTTGAAGACATCTCTGTTCTAACTGGCGGAGAATTAATCACAGAAGATCTAGGACTTGACCTGAAATCAACTGAAATCGGCCAGCTTGGTCGCGCGTCTAAAGTCGTTGTGACAAAAGAAAACACAACAATCGTAGAGGGCTCAGGAGATTCTGCTCAAATTGCAGCACGTGTGAACCAAATTCGTGCTCAAGTAGAAGAAACAACTTCTGAATTCGATAAAGAAAAATTACAAGAACGTCTTGCAAAACTAGCTGGCGGCGTCGCTGTCATCAAAGTTGGTGCTGCAACTGAAACAGAACTAAAAGAGCGTAAACTACGCATCGAGGATGCACTGAACTCAACTCGTGCAGCAGTTGAAGAAGGTATCGTATCCGGTGGTGGTACAGCACTTGTGAATGTATACAACAAAGTCGCTTCAATCGAAGCAGATGGTGACGTTCAAACAGGTGTAAACATCGTTCTACGTTCTCTTGAAGAGCCAATTCGTCAAATCGCTCACAACGCAGGTCTTGAAGGATCCGTTATCGTTGAGCGCTTGAAAAACGAAGAAATTGGCGTAGGCTTCAACGCAGCAACAAACGAATGGGTAAACATGATCGAAAAAGGAATCGTTGACCCAACAAAAGTAACTCGCTCTGCACTTCAAAACGCAGCTTCTGTAGCAGCAATGCTTCTAACAACTGAAGCAGTCGTAGCTGACAAACCAGAAGAAGGCGGCTCAGGCGGCGGAATGCCGGATATGGGCGGCATGGGTGGAATGGGCGGAATGATGTAAACACCCTCGAAAACCCCTTGAAATATAGGGGTTTTTGTTATGTCTATTTATATTGGTTAAGAACGCTAAATGAATTGAAACCTTCACCGTTTCTCAACCGTTTACATATGAGACAGTAATTTAATGAATTTTTATCTAAAATGAAGAAATTAGATGATTTTAAAAGAAAAGCGGTGATCATATGGGCTTTACTACTTGGGTGGCAATTATTGTTGCACTAGCCGTCGTGTTTGGATTGTTTGGATCGAAGAAGCGCGATAAATAATGAAAGAGTTAACCCCCACTTTCAAATAGGAGTAGGGGTTTTTTTGTTAAGTGGTAAGAATTTGAAGAGTTTTAAAAGGCGATCGTGATTTTTTAAAGACCGTATGCATAAAGCATATCCTTTACACAGAAGCCGTTCTCAAATAAAAAAAGCCCTCATCATTCAAGGGCATGAGTGAAAGTTTATTTTACTTTTACTGTAAATGTCACGTCTTTTCTATTCATGTAATCGTCAGTTGAGACATTTCCAAATTTCAGTTTTAATTCTTTGATGTTTTTAATGTTGATCTCTTTGCCTTCAGGAGCTAAGAATTGAATAACACCATCTTGTTTAACGCCACCTTCAACTTCGCCACCAATATCACCATCAGTCATAAACATATTCGCATCTAGTTGCATGCTTCCCGCTACAGCTTTACCTTGATCTGGATAGAAGTTTAGAACTTTATCTGTCGTATTTTCAATATTCATTCCAACATTGATTCTATCTTTCATAATTTTAATTTCGCCAAGGTTTACTTTCATTCCTTGAGCAGTTGTTTTGTGTTTGCTCGCATTTATTTTCTTTGAGCCATCATCTTTTTTGTTTTTTGATTGTGTTTTTGTGCTTGTAGACTCTTTTTCTTTAGACGCACCTGTAGACACATCTTCTGTTGAGCCGCAAGCAGCAAGTGTAAATGTTAGCCCTAAAGCTAAAAATAAAGCATAGAATTTCTTCAAAATGAAAATCCCCTTTTGTTTAATTTATTTAAGCGTCTTTTGCTTATACATTGACCATGACTATTATAATAGGATAAAAGAACCTATAAATCAACAAAAAATGATAAAAATAGAAAATAATTGTTTTGAAGTGTTTTTTTATAAACCAGTTAGCTTAAAATTACATAAAATTCACTTCTTGTGACTTAAAACGAACTTGAATTTCCTTATAATAGAATTATTATAAGGGATTGGGAGTGTTTGAAATGGATGGTTCGTCAATCAAGACGGTTAATAGAGAGGATCAACATGAATTCTTGTTTCTGAATATATCTTCAAATACAATTGGGGCTCTTTCAAAGGAATCAGCTGAGAGGATTCTAAAGGTAAGGAACATAGATCAAATTCACCAATTGATGTATGTTCCTATTGAAAATCATGAAGACCTCAAATGGCTGATCCACTCTCTGCATAAAGCTATCATGGATGAAAAAGATGTACGTGTCGCTCTTGAATTGGCTGATCTGCTCTATTTCTTTGTTGTCCCTGCTTACAAAGAAGAATTGATGAGCCGGGAAGATTTGTCACAGATGGTGAGTGATATACTATTTATGTTGGATCTTTGGACAGATGAAAACATAATAGAGTTAGTTGTTGCCATTCAATATGAATTACAAAAAGTAGAGAGAAAAGGCTTGTAGAGCAATCTCTACAAGCTTTATTCTCTATTTTTATGCAGTTGTGTTATTGACGACAGGCTCTTTTCTAAACACGCCCATGCAGCCTGCAATGATGATTAATACAGCTGGAAGGATGAAGAACATAGAAATAGAAATAATGCCTCCAACAGCAGATACTAATAATAAAATTCCACCAAGCTTTGCTTTTTTCTTTACAATGACAGATGAGACAATGGCAAGAATAGAGAAAAGCATTGCTGCCCAGCCTAATCCTGTAATTTCACTAGTGCCTGAATCGCTAAATGCCGCATCGATTCCTCCGAAAGCAAGAGCGAACATTGCGCCGAAAAATCCAAAAATCCCCCCAATTAAACCTAAAACAAATTCTGTCGTTCTTTTCATAATACTTTCCTCCGATATGTAAATAAGAATTATTGGTACTTAAGAACCAACACAATCTTACTAATCGGCATTTCTTTCATAATGTTAATAGTTTTGTTAAAAAAAACAAGAAAATCCATAAAGGATTTTCTTGTCCAGTTATTGGGCTCTTTCCCAGGTGATTCTTGTTTCATTTGTTTTTTTCGTTCCCTTTGCCAGCACTTTGCCGTTTTCTTGTTTCACGGTGATGTTTAGGTCATAAAAGGAATAGAGGGCGCCGAGGCTGTCATTTTCTGGTTTATGAAGATTGTTTTCTTTTTCGGTTGATGCTCCAATGGCCAGCGTTTTTGCAAAGTTTAAACCAATGACTTCAGCGTAATCACTATTGGTATCAGAGGAAGCCGTTACGTTTAAAGAAATGACTTTTTTCTTTTGATCAACGGTGATGTCAGTGTCTTTGATGAGCTTAGACTGCTCCATCACTTCTTTCGTTTCCTTTTGAATGCGTTCATTAATTGTTGGAAGTGCCTTCGTTTCTGTTTTTTGTTCTTTCGTCGTATTTGAGCAAGCTGCTAGGATGCAGAGAATTGCAGCTAAACTCATGAAAGCAAGTAGACTTTTTTTCACGTTCGATCTCCTTTTTTCTTCGAAGTATGTATGCTTATGTTACCACGAATCCTTGTTTTGATTAAAAGAGAAGTGTTGATAAGCTGTGAACAATAAAAAGCACCCTCTATCGGGTGCTTTATTTCTTATTGTGCTGAAAGGCTTGTACTTAATGGGATAGAAGAAATAACGGTGAATTTAGGAGTGGCAGCACCAGATTCTAAATTTTTACGTAAAAGCGATGATTTGATTGACCCATCCCAATTTTTATAGACACTTCCTGATGTATTTGCACGAAGCTGTACATTCGAAAAGCTTGCTTGTGAATAGCTGTTTGTTCCATTATCCTGTACGCCGTGTACCATTTTGACAACATCAAGGTTTTTCAGACGGCTAGGGTTGTAAACAGGCTGCTTATAGCGCAGTTTCCCATTGACATATAGTGACACCGTACCATCCCCATTGTTAATAAGCTTTAAGTTGACGCGTGCGCCATCTTTAATACTTGAATCGTATTCGCTGTTCCAGTATTTACTGCCGCCTTGTGAGCCGCTGCCCAGAAAGACCTTATAGCCAGAAGACGTTTTTGAAATACCGCTCTCTACAACGGCAGAGCCGAGACCGAGATACCAGTCCGCATAGCCGTTTTTAATGGTGGCTGTTTTCGGCAGGACAATATCGGCAGAGATACCTGACCATTTGGCTTCATCCGTTTGTGTCACAATGGCGCCGTGACGAGGACTAGCCGCTGAGGCAGGAAGACTTGAAAACATCAAAACGAAGGCCAAACTTACAATCAAAACAGTGAACCACTTTTTCATGAAAATTCCCCCTTAAATTTGATTCACCTTCATTATATAAAATGAAAGAGGGGAGCTACTTACAATGTTCTGGCTGGTTTTGGTAGTATTTATGAACTTAATCGGTCATAAAGTGGTCAACTTGTATTTGAATTGTAATCTGTCTGTAAAATAACTGGGTTCATCTTCATGTATAATGAGTTCAGAAACCAAAAACGGAGGATTTCTTAATGAATAAAAAGCTTATCACGACAATCGTAACAGTAGCTAGTTTATTTTTAGCATTCAGTTTCTCACATGGAGCAAGTGCAAAAAAAGTAAGCGGCAATATTACTTGGTACAATGGTGTCGGCAAAAAAGGCGCAGATGGAAAAAAACTCGGTCATTGGGATGCAGCAACTAAAATGGGCTTTGATGTACCGAAAAAAGGTACAAAACTAAGAGTGACAACAAAAGCGAAACCACATAAAGTGATTACAGTATATAAATATGATGTAGGCAGAATGCCAAATGCTGTACTAGACGTAAGTCCAAAAGCATTCAAAGCACTTGGGTATAAAACAAGTAAAGGTGTCGTAAAAGGGCATTACACTTATTAATACATAGGCATGCAAAGAAGCGGGAAAAGTTCATTTTCTGGCTTCTTTTCTTGTAGAGAGGGTCTGAAAGGCAATGAAAAAATCAACATGGTGGATCATCACAGTCATTGGCGTCGCAGTGATTGCGGCAGTTATTTTCTTCATGATGAAGCCGGGGCAAGAGGCAAAACATGCAGGGAAAGTCAAAACAAATCAAGATGCAAAAGACGAATTGCTCGTTTCATTTACAGATCAAAAGTTAAACAATACTTATTACTTGCATGATCGGGCGCTTCATACGGAGAAACTGACAGCATATCCTTCGATTGCTTATGATTCTACGAAACAAGTTTTATATTACACGTATACAGATGAAGATACGCAAAAGGTGAGTATTCGCGAATTAAAGGTGAAATCTGAAGAAGAAAAAACACTGTTTACGAGTGATGATTCCATCGACAGTATGAGGCTGTCTGGTGATGGGAAGAAGTTATTTCTTAGGTATAACAAGGATTCTGGAGAGCAATTTTATGTCGCGTCTTTTGATTTGAAAACACACAAAATGAAGGAGCTGTATCCAGAAAAAAGCAAGGACGATACGGTGAGTTCTTTTGCATATGATCCGACTTCAAATGATTTGGCGATCCAGCATTATTCTTTAAAAGAAGATTATCAAAAAACTGATGAAGCAAATGAAAAGGGCAGAGATCCTGAACCAACAACCATGAAGATCACCCTTCAAACAGGTGAGAAGGGGAAACGCATTGCACGCATCTCACAAACGATCAATGATATTTCATTTTCTCCAGATCATAAGAAATTGATTTATACAGAAGTAAAGGTTCGTAAAGAAAAAGAAATATCCTCTATTAAAATGCTTGATATAGAAACAGGAAAAACGACGACACTCGTTAAAAACAGTCAGGATGTTCATATTTTAAGTGCTGCACAGCCGCAATTTTCTACGGACGGGTCGTCTATTTATTTCTTAGGTGTTGCAAAGAACGCAAAAGAATTAAAGGATGACACTGGACGAAAGGCGAAGGTAAGAACGATTTTTGAATACAATATGAAGAAGAAAACGGTTGAAGCCGCTTGGGAGAAGGATGGCGGAATCGTTAACAATTTCACTGTCAATCGATAAAGGAAGCGTTCAGTTATTTATATAACTGGACGTTTTTTTATTTTGTCACTTGAAATGCTGAAGAAATGGTGAATTTATAGGAAGAAAATTAGTTTTTAAGCAGTGATACGAGGGCTATTTTCATATTTTGCTTATGTGACAGAAAAAAAGAAAAAGAGTAATATGAGTGAACATAAAAAAACGAGAGGGCTGATGACATCTCGTTTTCTCTGTTTTATTTGTTTTCATCTAATAAGTTTTGAAAGATAAACAGGGCATTAATAGAGTGAGGGAAGCCAGCAACCTTTGTACAGTGTTTAATAATCTCCATAATCTCTATGACAGAAAGTCCAATATGTAATGCTTGTTCAAAATGAGTCTTTAAGTCTTCATCACAATCGCCTTTTGTGATGAGGGAAGATAATGTGCTGATGGCCTTTTGTTTTTCATCTAATATGAAGTGGTTGAATTCTTTTTGTTCACTGAGTTCAATGGTTAGTTGTTCAATGTTTGACCGAATGCTTTCGTTCTCATGAATTGAAAGCTTCTCTCTGTTACCTGCCGCTGTTTCTTGTTTGACCTGGCAAGTTTCTTTTTCTTCATTCAAATTGAACTCCTCCGTTTGTTATCGCAATTTTCCATTTGTTCGTTCATTATGGCTTATGTGCCTTTTGATAGATGTAATGGGTATATAGTAGTATTATCGGTTTGCTGCGTCAACTTTTTAAGTGGTAATGCTCTTCAAAGGAATGATTCATGCGATTTATTTTTCCATTTTGAAATGGATCATAAAAGGGCTAATGAATAGATGTCCGTTAGCCCCTTTGTAATCAGCAGTTTCATAAAAGTTCTACGCATTTAGCGGAAGAGTGGTTTCATTTTTAATGAATGATATCCATCGGCCTCATCATGTCATAATCTTCATGCTCTAAAATATGACAATGCCACACATATCGGCCGGTATATGGAACAAATCGAGCAACGATCCGAATGACTTCACCTGCATGCGCCTGAATGGTGTCCTTGTAGCCTTGTTCATGTAAAGGAGGCGCTTCGTTTGGCCCTGTATACACGATTTCTCCTGTCGATTGATAGACTTCTGTATCAAACGGCCTTCTGTCTAAAACCCTAAATTGAACAAGGTGCAAATGAATGGGGTGTGTACCCCTAGTTGGATTGACGATGGACCAAACCTCTAGACTGCCAAGACGAGGATTTTCCGTGACAGGGTCATTCCAAAAGTGGTTATCGAGCAATAGGATAGGGCGGCCGTATTTATCCTGTGTGCCTGTAAGTGTGAGTGTACGCTCTCTATCAGCTCGACTTGGCCGAAGCGGTGGCAGCGGTTTGAAAATCGGACGTAATGTCTTAGGTACCCTTCCTTTTAGCGGACGTGTGACTTTGAATTGCATAATGTTCGCATCTGTTTCAGGATTCACATCCTGTCCGCAGCCGGCTGTATTTTTGAGAGTGATCGTTTTGTTTTCGTAAGCTGAAAAGTCGATGATGACATCGAAACGTTCAGCAGGCGCGATGCTAAATGATTGATGGCGAACGGGTCTTGGCAAAAATCCACCATCGGAACCAATTTGCATGATTGTAGCGTCGTTATCTAGATGCAGCTCATAAGTTCTAGTATTGGACGCATTTAAAATACGAAAACGGTATTTTCGCGGCTCTACTTCTAAATACGGCCATACTTTTCCATTGACTAAGATTGTTTCTCCACAAAAAAAGGGCACGATGGATGGGTCTGGAATATCACTGTCCTCTGGCGTGTCGTTTGGTCTGCTAGGGTAAAACAGTGAGCCATCCTCCTGAAACGTACGGTCCATAATCATTAAAGGAATGTCATAGTCATCTTTCGGAAGCTCTAAGGACTTTTCAAATGCATCTGAGATCAAATAAAACCCAGCTAAACCGGCGTACACATTTAGTCGTGTCAATGCCATCGCATGATCGTGATACCACAATGTGCAGGCTTGCTGATGATTTGGGTATACGTAAGTCTCTCTTTCAAAAAAAGGGCCGGTTGCTTCAAAGTCCCTTGAAAACCAGGCCTCTGGGTAGCCGTCGCTGTTTGCAGGCGTGACACCGCCATGCAGATGAACGACTGTTTTGACTTCTGGTTCATCGTGATGCCCAGGATGAATGGTGTGATCGACAGGGAGGAAATGTTTCAATGGCAATTTGTTCATCCATTTCACTTTGACCTTTTCATTTCGATTGGCTTTAATGGTTGGACCAGGCAAGCTGCCATTATAGGTCCATAGCTTGGTTGGGGGCAGGTCTCTATGAACTTTTAAGAATACCTCCTCCATAGCAATTTCATAATACGTTTGTCTTGGGTTCTTTTTGACGGGCTCCGCGACTTCTGGAATTGGAAGCTCGTCAACAAATTTTTCTAGGTTCATGTTGACTAATCCTCACTTAAATACAATTTGATACAGTATAAGTGCGGACATCCAAATAGGTGAATAAAATAAAAAAACCCGCTTTTCAGCGGGAGAATTACGGGTGTTTATTTTCGAGCGCCGCATTTGCAGGCACTTTTTTATTCGGTTTAAAGATAAAATAAGCAGCCAGTACGCTAAAGGTAATGATACTCGTCAAAATGAGCTGTGGCCGCATGGATTCGATAAACAGCATCGATGTCAAGATGGCGCAAATGACCAAAATGGTAAAGTACGTGAGGTATGGGAACAGCCACATTTTGATTTTGAGCTGTTCTGGATTTTCTTTTTCGATTTTACGGCGCATTCTTAATTGTGAAACGGCGATGACCAAGTAGACAAGAAGGGCAATGGCGCCAGATGCATTGACTAAGAACAAAAAGATGGTTTCAGGATAAAAATAGTTCATCATGACGGCAATGTAGGAAAAGAAGGTACCTGCGACTGTAGCCGCTACAGGAACACCACGTTTGCTGATTTTCATAAAGCGTTTCGGCGCTTCGCCTCTTTCTGCTAATGAATAAAGCATTCTGGACGTTGTGTACAATCCGGAGTTTAAACAAGATAGAACAGCTGTTAAGACAATGACGTTCATGACTTGAGCGGCTGATGGAACACCGATGTATTCTAATACCGCAACGAACGGGCTTGTTAAAATACTTGCGGAATTCCATGGAAGTAAGGTGACAACGACAGCAATTGATCCGACATAGAATACGATAATACGCCATACAACAGAGCGTGTGGCTGTCGTCACAGATTTGACTGGGTCTGCTGATTCACCGGCCGCTATGGCCACAATCTCCGTTCCCATGAAGGAAAAGATGACGACGACGATTCCGAGTAACACAGAGCTGAATCCATTTGGAAGGAAACCGCCGTTTCCTGTTAGATTGGCAAGACCTGAAGTATGATGACCGCCAAAACCAAAGATAAATGCAAAACCAATGAGTAGAAAGAGAATGATGCTGACGACTTTAATCAATGAAAACCAATATTCAAATTCGCCAAAAGATTTAACAGAAAAGATATTTGTTAATGTTAAGAGGATTGTGAGGATAAGACTTGTGAGCCAAACAGGTGCATCTCCATACCAATATTGAATAATGGCAGCACCAGCAATGGCTTCGATGGCGATGACGATCACCCAGAAGAACCAGTAAAGCCAGCCGATTGTAAAACCGGCCCATGGACCGATCGCATCGCTCGCATATTGTGAGAAAGAACCGCTTGTCGGATACGCGCATGCCATTTCTCCGAGCATTCTCATAATAAAGATCACCAGAAGTCCGGCAAAAGAATAGGAAAGAATGGATCCAGGCCCTGCAGAATGAATGACAGCGCCGCTACCAACAAATAGCCCTGCCCCAATGACCCCAGCAATGGAGATCATCGAAATATGTCTTGTTTTAAGGTTTTTTTGAAGACCGTTTGTCATGTTGGACATTTCTTTACCTCCAAACATTTCTCATGAATAGAGAATTTGTTTTTAGAATATTTTAAATTTTATCATACTGAATTGTCATTCAGCATTGGACAGGTTATCAAACTGACATTTCAAAGCTCTTAACATGATGTTAAAAAGTATAAAGGATTTGAGAGATTATGTTCCCTCTTTTCCTTCGGATGATTCTTAAAATAACATAAAAAAGGGAGTGGGGAAGTTGTGTCACAAAATAAAATTATTCTGATAATTTCCCTGAGGAGAGAGATTTGACGATATATCCATTTCGAAGAGAATTGGAAAAAGGTTGATAGGAGTAGGTCTTGAGGTCATTTGACCTTGTAAAAATAAGTTTACTTAGGTCAACACATTTCTATTTATCCTATTTTGCTGACATAAGCGAATCATGTTGCTGTAGACCCACACGGGCTTTGCTTTGTAAGATAAATAATAGAAAAGTGATGTGTGAGGAGGCGCGGTTCGACATGGAGCGCTATAACGAATTAAGACAAGGTGAAACGGGTGCTTGGGTCAGCATCATTGCCTATGTGATCTTATCTGCGGTCAAACTCATTATAGGGTACGTGTTTCATTCAGAGGCCCTTTCGGCAGATGGATTGAATAACACGACGGATATAATTGCATCACTTGCTGTGTTGATTGGGCTGCGTATTTCTCAAAAGCCGCCTGATGAAGATCATCCATACGGTCATTTTAGAGCGGAAAATATTGCGTCTCTTGTGGCTTCCTTTATCATGATGCTTGTTGGGCTTCAGGTTTTGCTTAGTGCAGGCAAGTCGCTCTTCTCATCTGAGCATCAAACGCCGGATATGATCGCAGCTTGGACGGCAGCAGGAAGTGCTGTAGTGATGTACGGTGTGTATATTTATAACCGCAATCTGTCCAAACGGATCAATAGCCAGGCTCTTCATGCGGCAGCTGCTGATAATAAATCAGATGCGTATGTGAGTATTGGAACATTTGTGGGAATTATGGCTTCTCAATTTCAGCTGGCATGGATTGATACGCTTGCAGCGTTTGTCATTGGTTTAATTATTTGTAAAACTGCGTGGGAAATTTTCAGAGATGCCTCTCATTCGTTAACAGACGGTTTTCATATCAAAGATATGTCTAAATATAAAGAGACCATTGAAGCAACACCAGGAGTGGGCGATTTAAAGGATATTAAAGCGCGTTATCTTGGAAGTACAGTCCATGTGGATGTAGTGGTTGAGGTCGAGCCCAACTTGAACATTGCAGAAAGCCATGATATTGCAGATGAAATTGAACGCAGAATGAAACAGGAGCATGATATTTTACACTCTCATGTTCATATGGAGCCAGCAAGTGAGCCGAAAGAAGAGAAGAAGTCTTTTCCATCGTGAGAAGGCTTCTTTTTTATACGTGCTGATGTTATATGCAAATGCGTGTTGTATGGTAAAGTTAGACTATATGAAATTTGACAGAAACGTGATAGGAGGATCAGGATGGCATTTGATGAACCGATGCATTCAGATTTACAAAAAATCGTAGATAACATCAATAAAGTCATGGTTGGGAAAAAAGACATTGCGATATTAAGCCTTGTTGCGATTTTGGCGAAGGGGCATGTGCTGCTAGAGGATGTGCCTGGTGTAGGGAAGACGATGATGGTTCGTGCTTTGGCAAAATCCATTGGTTGTAAGTTTAAGAGAATCCAATTCACTCCTGACCTTTTGCCTTCAGATGTAACAGGCGTGTCGATTTACAATAAAAAGACGAATGAATTTGAATTTAGGCAAGGACCGATCATGGGGCAGATTATTTTAGCTGATGAGATCAACCGGACCTCTCCTAAAACACAATCAGCATTACTTGAAGCGATGGAGGAAGGCAGTGTCACAGTGGACGGAGAAACGATGCCGCTTGCGGATCCATTTTTCGTCATGGCGACGCAAAATCCAGTGGAATATGAAGGAACTTATCCGCTGCCAGAAGCGCAAATGGACCGGTTTTTATTCAAGCTGCAGATGGGATATCCGACTATGCTCGAGGAGCTGGAGGTGCTCAACTTGCAGGAGAAGCAATCCCCGATTGGTACGCTCCAAGCTGTCATGACAAAGGAACATATCCATGCATTGCAGCAGGCTGTTCAAACCATTCATGTGGATGCATCCATTAAAGAATATATTGTTGAAATTGCTCAAGCGACGCGTAAACACCCATCTGTTTATCTAGGTGTCAGTCCAAGGGGATCGATCGCCTTAATGAAAGCGGCACAGGCGTATGCGCTTTTGAATCAGCGCGATTATGTGATTCCTGATGATGTACAGTATTTGGTGCCTTATACATTACCGCATCGTATGATTTTGACATCAGAAGCGACATATGAAGGGAAGAAGGCGGAGACACTGCTGCGACAAATGCTTGAGCAAATTGGCGTGCCAGTTCAAAAGTCGATGACTCAATGAAGTCACGTCATCGTTTAGCAGTTTCATTATGGTTACGGGTGATGATGCTCATCATTCTCACTGCGGCAGCCTTTTGTTATGCCATGTTTCAGGGAGGGTTTGTGAGCTGGTTCCTTTTTTATGCATTTTTACCATATGCTTTGTATGCATTGCTGTTTGCGCTCGTACCGCTTCGCGCGACAGCCAAGAGGGCATTACAGCAAACCCGTTTGAAGGCGGGGGATGTGCTGTCCGTTGACCTTGAAATCAAGCGGACACTACCATTTCCGTACGTTTACGTCATGATTGAGGATGCTCCGCCAGACACCTTTCATTTACAGGAACAGATTGAAATGAAGCAAATGCTGTTTCCTTGGTTTCGCAAAACATGGAGTTTTTCTTATCAATTGAATGATATTCCGCGGGGAGAGCATCATTTGACAGCGGTTAGAATCAAAACAGGTGATATGTTTGGGTTTGTTGAAAAAGAAATCATCATTACGCTAGAGAAAAAGCTGCTTGTCTACCCAAAAGTGCTGGATATCCCTGTAGAGCCTGCTGAGTCAGTCAGTGAAAATGGAGGCAAAGCGGTTCACTCGTGGTTAAATGAACCGACCCATGTGACAACAGGCGTACGGGAATACCAGCAAGGAGACCGTTTTGCTTGGGTGGATTGGAAGACGACGGCCAGAAGAGGCCAGCTGATGACGAAGGAATTTGAACAGAATCAAGCAAAGGACCTTGTCGTGTTTGCTGATTTTACTGATCAAGCTGTTTTTGAAACAGTTGTCTCTATTACAGCATCTGTTCTTCAAACGGCTGTGAAAAAAGGAGTGCCGTCAGGTCTTGTCCCTCTAGGGGATCAGCATGCCTTTCGAGTCGATCAAGGAGAACTTCATTTACAGGACATGCTTTATTATTTAACAAGGTTGCAGCATCAGCCTTCCCGCGCACTAGAATATAAACCGTTAGCAGCGAGTGAGTATCAGCATTCAGGAAAATATGTCGTCACAGGTCAGCTGCAGGAGGAGCTTGCGGCAAGTCTCTTTGGAAATCGAAATAGAAAGAACATCACCGTGCTTTTAGTGAAGAAAGCCGTTGACCGTTTGACGACAAAAGAAAAACAGCTTGCAGACCGGCTCAAGGCCTCTGGAATACGCATCACCCTTTTATTTGAAGACCGGCTGCACGAAAGAACTGTGAGGTGACAAACATTTATGCTGCATACGCATCTGCGGCAAAGCCGTTTTGAATTGTTCATCTATTATGCTGTAGCTTTTCTGCTGCTATGGGAGTGGCTTCGTCCACTTCAAGATTTTACAGAGACGAGCCATACGTCTTATTTCATCATTTTTATCGGGCTTACGTGTTTGTTTACGTTCTTTCGTCTGAAGTGGTATGTGACGTTTCCTATTTGTGCTGGACTGATTTTGCTCGCCTTATATTTGATCTTTTATCAATCAGCGCCAGGCTATCCGTCTGCTTTGTTTGCTGATATTAAGGATAATATCACGTTAATGAGCATGGGTATGTGGAGTGATATGTATCCCTCTTTCCGCACATTGTTGTTTTATATTTTGCTGTGGCTGCTTGTCTACTTGCTTCATTATTGGGTGGTCTATCAGCAGCGTATCTTTTTCTTTTTACTGATGACGATTGTGTATGTCACGATTCTTGATACGTTTACGCCATATGATGCGACCTTTGCGATCGTTCGTATTATGGTATTTGGCTTTTGTTTGCTTGGATTGCTGTATTTCGATCGACTGCGTTCAGCTGAGGGCGTCCGGGTGTCACAGAAAGCGCGTCTAAAGTGGTTTTTCCCCATGCTGGTGCTCGTCCTTCTATCAGCGTTACTCGGCGCTTCTTTGCCAAAGTCTGATCCGAAATGGCCCGATCCTGTCCCGTTTTTTAAGGCGGTCACGAATCAAGATGGGACAGCTGGGCAGAATAAAGTGGGATATAGTGCAGATGATTCGGCGCTTGGCGGACCGTTTAGTGAGGACCGCACACCTGTCTTTAAATGGAGCGGAAAGGAGCCGTCTTATTTTCGTGTAGAAACAAAAAGTATTTACACAGGAAAGGGCTGGGAGGATGCATCAAATGATACGAAGCCTACTCGGCTAAAAGGCGCCGAGGTTACGAATAGATGGTTTACCAATCGTGTGAAAACAGAGGTACATGAAACAAGAGTTGATATAGAATCGGACTATCGATTTAACCATGCCGTCTATCCAATTGGGATGATTTCATTGACGCCAATGGAAAACATTCCGCTGCAAATCATGGGCAAAACGGAGAAAATTGTCCCGTCTATGCAAAACCCACCCAAAAATTTAGGGAACTATCAAGTCAGCTTTTTATCTCCTACATTTATCCTAGAGGATTTGCAGAGAATCAAAGTACCGACAAAAAAGCAGGTGAATCAGCAGGTTGGCCGTGAATACTTGCAGCTTCCATCCTCACTCCCAGAGCGTGTGAAAACTTTGGCAAACAGCTTAACGGAAACGAAGGATAATATGTATGATAAAGCGAAAGCGATCGAGGATTATTTAGGATCTGCGAAGTTTTCATATGAAACGCAAAATGTCGCTGTGCCTGGTCGTAATGAAGATTATGTGGATCAATTTTTATTTGATACGATGATTGGCTACTGTGATAATTTTTCAACCTCTATGATTGTGATGCTTCGTTCGATCGGGATTCCGGCGAGATGGGTGAAGGGATATACGTCTGGTCAGTTATATGAAACACAAATGGATGGAAACAATGTGTATGAAGTAACCAATAACAATGCGCATTCATGGGTAGAGGTTTATTTTCCAAACAGAGGCTGGGTCACCTTTGAACCGACAAAGGGATTTACAAACCCAGAGACATTTACAAATGAATCCGTTTCAAGTGATCAAACAGATGATCAAAAGGAAGAAGAAAATCAGTCTAGTTCTGATGCAAGTGAAGAAAAGCAGCAAGACCAGCCGCAGCAGCAGGAGACAGAGCAGCCGGCACAACCAAAGGAACAAACAGCGAAGGCAAAGCCAAATATGGTGCATGCTGGTTCAATTGCAGGTTATGCGGCAGGAGCTATTGTCCTGCTTGGATTCATCAGCTGGATGTTTTATCGATTCAGAACAAGATGGCTGCCATTCTTTATTGTAAGAAAGGTGAAACGTCTGCCAGAGGATGAAGCATTCTTCTATGCATACGCGGCTCTATTAAAGCAGCTAGGGCGCAGGGGAATTGAGAAAAAGCCAGGTATGACACTAAGAGAATTCGCTTCTTTGATCGATGAGAAGGATGGAGATCATCACATGTCAGAGCTGACGCAGCTCTATGAACGTGCGCTTTATCGGCGAGAGGATTCGTCGGCGCTTTGGCAGCAGTCGGCAAAGTTATGGGAAAATTTAATAAACAGGAGATAGTCTTGACCGCGTACCTTCCTGTTGTTAGAATAGGTGAATATTAAAACCTTCTAAAATACATGAAATTGAAGCGTTCGGATGTGAGTCTGGGCGCTTCAAAAGCGTGATTCACACTGAGAGCAGGTTTTCTCCTCTCATTTTTTCTGTGCGTTTATAAAAAACTATATTGGACATAGAGGTGACACCATGACAAATTTAGTAAATGAAATGATTTTGGTTCTCGATTTCGGCAGTCAGTACAATCAGTTGATCACACGCCGTATTCGTGAATTTGGTGTGTACAGTGAGCTTCATCCGCACACTTTAACTGCTGAAGAAATTAAAGAAATGGCGCCTAAAGGAATCATCCTTTCTGGTGGACCAAACAGTGTTTATGATGAAGGGTCTTTCCGCTGTGATGAAAAGATTTTTGATCTAGACATTCCGGTTCTAGGCATTTGCTACGGCATGCAGCTCATGACTCACTATTTAGGCGGGAAAGTAGAAGCGGCCAGCCAGCGTGAATATGGAAAAGCAGATATTCATATTAACGGAACACCTGCTTTATTCAAAGACCTTCCAACGAATCAAGTCGTTTGGATGAGCCATGGTGACCTCGTAGTTGAAGTACCAGAGGGCTTTACAGTCGATGCAACAAGTGCACATTGTCCAAACTCAGCGATGAGCTTAGCTGAGAAAAATTTCTATGGCGTTCAGTTCCATCCAGAG
This sequence comes from Bacillus sp. MAG717A, assembly GCF_036884855.1. NCBI lineage: Bacteria > Bacillati > Bacillota > Bacilli > Caryophanales > Bacillaceae > Bacillus > Bacillus sp. MAG717A. Next base: position 822,731 of record NZ_CP145733.1, on the reverse strand, counting down.
GTTCGTCACTCTGAGTACGGAAATGACCTATTGAAAAACTTTGTCTTCGGTGTGTGTGATTGCGATGGCAAATGGTCAATGGAAAACTTCATTGAAATCGAAATGCAGAAAATCCGTGAAACAGTAGGCGACAAGCAAGTATTGTGCGCACTAAGCGGCGGTGTCGATTCATCTGTTGTGGCGGTATTGATTCACAAAGCCATCGGCGATCAGCTGACATGTATTTTCGTTGACCACGGTCTTCTTCGCAAAGGCGAAGCAGAAGGGGTTATGAAAACATTTAGCGAAGGTTTCAACATGAACGTGATTAAAGTAGATGCAAAAGATCGTTTCTTAAACAAGCTAAAAGGTGTGTCTGATCCTGAGCAAAAACGTAAAATCATCGGTAACGAATTCATCTATGTATTCGATGACGAAGCGGACAAGCTAAAAGGAATCGACTACTTAGCACAAGGAACACTTTACACAGACATCATTGAGAGCGGAACAGCAACAGCACAAACAATCAAATCTCACCACAACGTAGGCGGTCTTCCAGAAGACATGCAGTTCGAATTGATTGAGCCACTCAATACGCTATTCAAGGATGAAGTCCGTGCCTTAGGTTCAGAGCTTGGCATTCCTGATGACATTGTCTGGAGACAGCCATTCCCAGGTCCAGGACTAGGTATCCGTGTACTAGGTGAAATTTCTGAAGAAAAACTAGAAATCGTCCGTGAATCGGATGCGATTCTACGCGAAGAAATTGCCAACTTCGGCCTTGAGCGCGACATCTGGCAATACTTCACGGTTCTCCCAGACATCCGCAGCGTAGGTGTTATGGGTGATGCAAGAACATACGACTACACAATCGGTATCCGTGCTGTTACGTCTATTGACGGTATGACAAGTGACTGGGCAAGAATCCCTTGGGATGTACTTGAGAAGATCTCGACTCGTATCGTGAATGAAGTGAAGCATATTAACCGCGTGGTGTATGATATTACGAGTAAGCCGCCTGCTACGATTGAGTGGGAATAGTAACAGGTGCCCTAAAAGCCTTGGTAAAACAGGGTTTTTAGGGCTTTTATATTTTTCATGGCACAGTTATGGCACGCTTTGATAAGTGGTGTTCATATATTGGTTGCTGCTGTAATGTTCAAGTTGTGTATCATCACTTGTTTTAGGTTCTGTAAAACGGTAATTGGAATCATTCTTATAATATAGCGTTTTAGAAATGTTTAATGTTCATTCATCAAAATCTACATCATCCCATTGTAAAGCAGAAGCCTCACCAATACGCATACCTGTCATGAATAAAAGCCAGATAATAATAAATTGAAATTGTCAATCGTATTATTGGAGCGTGATATCTGCATTGGTTTATTCAAATAGTAGAACGCCAGATGATTATAGAGGTTGTTTACTTGAACTGAAAGGGAAAGGATGTCGTCAATTTGACCTCGATTTTATAACCTTCTACGGTAATACGTGCATTGACTAATTTTACTTTTTCCTCATATTCAAAGAATTTTTCCCTAGCTTCATTAGGGAGTATGAATTCAATATCATCTGCTCGTTGAATATCAGAATACAAATTATTACTGCGAGATAAGTGTCGTCATGCGACCATTGATACGCCGCTGTTCAACTTTGCCTTCTCCTGCGTATTCTAAGTTTCCAAATGTTTTTTCCATGTTGGGAATGACGTATTTTAACTCAATTATAAATACCTCTTTTCTTGTTTTTACTTTTCCTTGTAGTCAATAGAAGAAACAAAGGTAGAAGGGAGAGGAACAAGAATAAGAATAAGACATCTGCATGAGTAACCACTCCTTTCCTTATGCGTCTTGAAAACGGTAATCTACACGCCCATAAATCACACACCAAAATAACCATTGTTTCTCCTTGTTTATCACGAATCAATTTTCCATGCAGCAAAAATGGGTAATCTTCAATTTCAACCTCATTCATGACGAAATGATCTTCAATCCATTCCAAGATTTTATCTTCGTATATTTCTTGTTCGTTCATAGACATTATGCAGCGTTCTCCTTTTTTTATTTGGCAAAAAAAACTGTCTGTTTCTAAATAATTACACAAAAAATAGACACCTCAATTTGAAGTGCCTAACTACTAACTATTTCATATTTAATTTTCATAATGGACGTATCTTTTATTGTTCTTAATTTTTCTAGGATGTATAGTCGTATCAAGACTCATTCAAAAGTATTAAATTAGTGGTGAAACGGATTACTTAATCCTAGCAAGGCATTAATAAATCCAATGTGTATGTAGGTAAACTGATTTTTATACTATTTTTATATAATTATACAGCAACTAATTCTGCTAATTTATCCGCAACTTCTTCTATTGATTCCTCAATAGTGCTTAAGCCACTCCGCGAGCCAAGTAACGGACTAACTTCACGTAAATCTTCAAAAGTCGTATCATGTATAATTGGTACAAGCAAATCACGAGCAAGCAAAGCTGAAAGTTCTTTATCTGCTACTCCTTCTCTTTTAACACGTTCAAGAAATGAGGGTGTGACCAATACAATACCAACACGAGATTTTACCAATCCTTTATCAATTTCACGAAGTAATGACGAACCTAACAGAACATCCTTTTCACTGAACCAAACAGTTACACCTTTAGATTCAAGTATGTCGTGTAATTCTTTGGCTGCCCCTTTACGGTCGTCCCAAGCGTGACAGAGAAAAACATCTCGTAGATCTGGCAATTCTGAACGCTTCTCAACATTTTCTCGTACAGGAGTAAGCGTTCGAATTTCCGCAGGGGTATATAGAATAGTAGAGCCTGCTGACGACCAACGTGCTTTTGTCCTGGTTTGTCCTCCACCACTGCTACGGCTTGTCGAACTGCTGGATAGTGAGGAAAATGAGGAAGGATACGAGGAATGAGAGTGATAACCTCGGTAACCACCTCCGCCACAAGCTGGACAGCTTGCTCTTCCACTTGCTGTACGATGACCATTAACTGGTGCTGTGCATCTTACCATAATTTTAACCCTCCTAATTTTAAAGAAAAATTTTATTCATCTGATTGTTATTAAAATTTCGATTTCTAACTTCCGTTATTATACCACTTGCGCAATTACAAATCTATTTATTTTCCAGTACTGCATATTTCTAGAATTGAGAATTTCCACTAGTATAATGAGTCGTGTGAACAGTAGTAAGAAGTGTTTAGAAGTAGATAACCGTTATCAAAGTGGTGCATTAATAAAAACAATATAAGTGGCAGTCCCATGCAACTTCCGATTTAACTAGTGTCTGCTTATCAACGGTATTGCACTATATTGTATTGGCGAAGTACTGAGTGGGAATAATTCACTAGGGTGATTAGAAGTGAAAACGTTGATTTGACGGTGATAGGCTCTAAACCAAAATCCTGCCAGAGGAAGCGGAGAAAAAAGAGGGGTATTGTGTGAAAACCAATCTCTCTCTTTTTAAAGACCTGTTTATCAGAATTATTGCGATTATTAAGTTAGTAATATTAATTTTTATCAACATTTTGGTATCATCTCGTTTCTAATAAGAGATAAAAAAAACAGTAAACCCTTAAGAGATTACTGCTTGAATATCTGGAATTAAACTTGTTCGAAAAATTGAGTTTTTCTATTTTCCACTAGGGAAGTATACTTGAGACATGATTCTTATTATTGGTTCCTCTGGGTTTTCTACTTGAATATCCAGTATTTCTCTCATTAAAGCCATACAGAATTTTGTTCCTACTTCTTCAGTGATGATATCTTTTAAATAAATAATATTATCATCATATTTTTCGGGAAAGTTCACATCAAAATAGGTCATTTTTTGTTTTTTTCTTCCCATATTCTATATTTCACTGTACCTTTACCATCAATTTTTAGTTTAATACACTTGTTTAAGAATTTATCTATTTGTCCTACTTTACTCCATGTAGCTAAGTTTTTATTTATATATACTTCATCCCAAGTGTCAAAGATGGGAAAGTGCAATAATAAATTCCTTATAAAACTAAATAAATCATCTGCAATAACACCTTCAAAATGAGGTCTCCCACCTTTTTTCATCCATTCAAGATAGATTTTTATTGGCTCATAGCTTAATAGTTCTTTGTATATTGAGAAAGCTTCCCTCAGTTTAAAAAATCTTGCATTTGCTTTTTTATTGAGAAAATCATCATTAACAATTTCTTCAAATAAATTATAGAATCTATTATAAAATAGCAACAATGCTTCTTTTTCTTGTTCATTAGGCTTTATTGACTCTATTTTGCTCCCCTCCTTGCAGAATATAACTTATCTTTGTTGCCTAATTTCTATACTAGCTAATAATCAAAATTTCAATAACATTGTTTTCCAATAATTTCAACAGAATGGTAGTATAGATTTTCGATTAAGAGAATTTCATATTGAAGAATTTTTACCAAGTAACAGTAAATCTAATGGAGTCTTTCCACCCACTGTTGTACTTCTATCAGTGAAATTTGAGAGAATCAAATCTAAGAAAGGGATATATTCTTGTATCAAATTCCCTATTTAAGGGGAGGATCTAATGATCACATTGTTTTCTCATAATTGAACAGTTATTAGTTTAAAGCTTTTAGAATTTTAAAAAACGTACAAATATAAAGACCTTATCTATAAAAATATTTTCATTTATTGATCTGATGAACTATATAGCCAAGAGCTAACTAGTTGTTCTTCTGTGAGGAGGTTTTCTAATTCTTTATAATATCTATCTTTAGTAATATTCATACATGCAATTCTATTATCAAAAGTCCTTGTAGTTAAACCATGATCATTATAAAACAAGGTAAAATCATGAATTGTTCCTGCAAGCCCTGAACAAGCTAAGGACCAATTTTTCAATTCTTTGGGAGGGAGATCAAGTTCTGATACTGCAAAATACCATTTATCAATAAATGGCACTAGTTTGTTCAATTCTTGCACAAATTCATCCTCAGTTTTTGTTTCATTTAAAAACTCATTATAATTTCTAATAACCTTTTCTGATAAAGAGATTAGATTGCTAATTATTTCTTTAGTTTGTGATATAACAGAGATTTCTTCACCTGTATTATCTTGTTGAAATATTTTCAAGGTGTTGTAGTAAGTATGGAAATTAAAATGTATGTCATTTATAATTTCGCATGTGCCAGATAATCTATACCACCAATTTTTGTCTTGAGTTTCATCTACCCAAGTTGTATGACAAATATAATTAGTATTAATTATATCAAATTCATCTCTACCAAAATAGGAGAAGATAATATTTGGTGTTTTATTTTTCCATTTATTTTCTTCGCGTTTATCTTTATATATTTCTAACCCACTTACTCTTTTAACTATTTCATGATTTATATTGGAAATTTTTTCAAATGAAAAAGGGCTTTTTAGAATTATTTTAACTGAATATCTTTTTGCTATAGAGCTATGCGATGGTTCTACATCATAAATAATATAATCTTCAGATTCATAATAATAAGTTTCTGATTGATAAGGGGTGTATGCTTCAACGGGAAATAGTATTGTTCCACCTATATTTGCCCTAAAAATAGGTTTCTGCATTATATCCGGATTGTTTTTATTCCAAATATCCAAGTATAGAAAAAGTAATTTTTGAATATCATACAAAGATTTGTTTCCCTTTTTGATTAATAATCTATCTGTGAGAGCTTCACATAGAAAACTTGTAAATAAGCTAAGTGGTTTAGCTGGGTGTCCCCAAGAATATTGAGTAGCATTACTTGAGGAAATAACTGCATACCCTGTTCCAAAAAAATCAATAACGTTTGCGTTTAAATCAAAAACAGAAGTTTCTTCAACTCTAAAATTTCCAGACATGCAACTATCTAAAATTATTAACTTATTTTTAGAAGATATAGAGTCTAAAAATTTAATAATTACTTGTGTACTAATTGGTTTGTCGCTAAATAATAAATGGTGCTCATCAGGTAAGTTTCCTCCATGTCCAGAGAAGTACAAAATAAAAGTATCATCTTCTTTAATATTGGCTATCATAAGATGGAGTGTTTCAATAAAATCTGATGTATTAACAACACCTTCATTACCTAATGTGAAAATATTTTCTTTTTCTACTGATAATCCATCAATCAAAGCTTTAGTAACAGCTGCTATATCATTAACACAAAAGGGAAGATCGCTTTGCCTGATAGCTGAATAATCACTCACTCCAACAACTAATGCTTTAATTGGCATAAAATATCAACTCCAGAGATTCTATATATGTTAATATTATAGCACGTTGATTATAGTAGAAATATAGTTTTCATTATTGAAAAGACGCTCAAAATAAATGTCTGATTTGGTTTGTCTTCTATAAGATAGGGGAGAAGTGATAAACCTTTATTCAAAACGAAAGCTGAAATAAGAAATCATTCCAGCTTTCTGATTTATTAAAATCAGTGGCACAGTCGTGGTACACTTTTTATCAATTTTCATGTTTTTATAGTTTTTAATACTTCCTGAAATCCTAAAAGAGCTAGAAACCTTTGTGTATCAAGGGTTTCTAGCTCTTTTTTATGTTTAATTGCACTTGTTCCTTCCATTTTATTGTGTTCATTCATCATTCCATCCTTTACACACATCAATCCATTGTGAATAACCGGAGTGTTTTTCTAATTGTTTTATTGTGAGTTCAATAGCACTGTTACTGCTCCCGCAGGCTGGATAGACTGTCTCAAAACGTTTTAGTGAAATATCTAAATAAACAGAAACGCCATTCTTTGTAGCGAAAGGACATACTCCGCCAATTTCATGACCGACCAAGTCAACAACCTCATGAGGAGAAAGCATTTTAGCTTTTGTTTTAAAATATTCCTTGAATTTTTTATTATCAACTTTTGCATCGCCAGAGGTCACAACTAAAATAGCTTGTCCATTTACTAGAAAGGAGAGTGTTTTTGCGATTCTTTCAGGTTCGCAGCCCAGTGCAGAAGCAGCCAAGTCTACGGTTGCACTAGATACTGAAAATTCTTGAATTCGAGTATCCATATCATATTGTTTAAAATAATCTTTTACTTTTTTGATTGACATGATCATTTCTCCTTTTTATTTGTATTGATTTGACATGATCTATTTTTTAAACGATATTGATGTGGTGTTAGGTGATACTTTTTCTTAAATAAACGAATGAAATGCTCTGCATTTTGATAACCAACGGCTGCCGCAATATGATCTACTTGTAAATGGCTACCAGTGAGCATTTCGCAGGCTTTTTCCAATCTTATTTCTTGTCGAATCTCACGAAAAGATTTGCCAAGCTTACGAGCTATATATTGACAGATAAGATTGTGAAAGGTTAAATTTCTCTGCCATCTCTTGGATGGTGATATGCTCACAACATTGCTGAATATATTGTAGCATTTGAATCATACGTATATCACTAGATTGTTTGACCTGATTGACGTTCATATGGCTTGGTTTGAATCTTAATAAGAGACATAATAATATCTCAAACAAATTATTCATAATCAACTGGTAACTAGGGAACCGATTATAATTTTCTGCAAATAGTTGAAGAGAGCAGTCTAGCAAATGTTTATCCAAGTGACTATGGAAAATAAGAATATTTTTATTTTCTTTTATATACAATGCATTCAAAAAGAACTCTGAAATGACATGATTTCCTTTTAACATTTTAAAAAACACTTTTTGAAAAGTACTCTTACGGATCATGATTTGCATGGCGATTGTATTCTCCATTACAATTGGCTTGTGTATTGTGTTAGGTGGGATAAAGGCAATATCTCCTGATTTTAAAGCCATTTTTTTGCCTTCCACTTCTACATACATCTCATTTTCCAGAACATAGATCATCTCAAAGAAATCATGGATAGCCGACAATTGGGGCATAAAACGGCTATACTTTCTCACTTCGATATCTTTCTCCTGATCTAACCACATGGTATCTTCCTTTTCAAATTCATTCTGTCCTTTTAGCAAAAATTCTTCTATATATATTTGTTTATGCATTAGACTGTGTTTATCATAATCCTTCAAAAATAATTGCAATGATGTATTGTCATGCTTATTCTGTTGGTATTGTTGATAAAAGATTTCTTGTTCGTTATATTCTCTTAAATATTGCATCACTTCATGTTTTTCAAGTTTATCTTTTTCCATCTACATCCAAACCTCTAGTTTATTTACTGCCACCACCAGGGCCTTCACTGTTGCTTCTATAATATCTTTATCAATTCCCGCACCCCAATGCATTTTTCCTTGAGATGAAATTCCAATCTGTGCACAGGCTTTTGCTTCGGAATCCTTGCCCAAAGAATTCTGTTCATAGACTTCCAAAACATACTCGAGATGAAAATATGCTTTTAACGCATTACTGATGGCATCTAAACTTCCAGTGCCAGTTCCTTGTATGTCAATTTGTTGCTGATCTCTCAGCAAAGTTAAGGTGACTTCCTGCTTATTTCCCTTATTAAATTGATAATCAAGCAGCTGGAAATGAGGGTGAAAATCAACATACTGCTTTTCAAAAACATGATATATTTCTTCGATAGACAATTCCCTATTTGTCTGATCAGATACTTTTTTCGCTGCATATCCCATGGCTTCATTCATTTGATAAGGAAGTTTAATGCCATAATTTGTTTCTAGTATATAGCCTATGCCGCCTTTTCCAGACTGGCTATTAATTCGAATCACATCCGTTTGATAGTTCCTCCCCAAGTCAACTGGATCTACTGGGATATACGGAACGTCCCATTTATCAACATTATTTTCTTTTCTATATTTCATCCCTTTAGATATCGCATCTTGATGTGACCCAGAGAATGCGGTGAAAACCATCTCCCCAGAATAGGGCTGCCTCTCAGGAACAGTGATTTTTGTTAGTTTTTCATATTTTTCACGAATAGCTTCTAGGTTATTGAAATTCAATTTTGGATCATAACCTTGTGAATACATATTCATCGCCAAGGTAATCAAGTCTACGTTCCCTGTACGTTCACCGATACCAAATAATGTACCTTCGACTCTTTCTGCGCCAGCCAGAACACCAAATTCTGCATCACTCACCCCAGAGCCACGGTCATTATGAGGATGAACAGATAATGTCACACTGTCTCGGTAAGACAGATTTTTGTGTATATACTCAATCTGACTTGCAAAGATATGAGGCATTGAATATTCAACTGTTGTCGGAATATTGATGATTGCTTTATGATTTGGTGTCGGTTTCCAAATATCTAAAACACTATTACAAATATCTAACGCATAATCAACTTCTGTTCCTGGAAAGCTTTCTGGACTATATTGAAAATAAATATCACTATTTGTTTTTTCGGCAAGTTCTTTTACTAAAATAGCTCCATCAATGGCAATTTGTTTAATTTCATCTTTTGTTTTCTTAAATACTTGTCTGCGCTGCGCTTCTGAAGTCGAATTATATAAATGAACAATCGCTTTCGGCACCCCCTTAATGGCTTCGAAGGTTCGGCGGATAATATGCTCTCTCGCTTGCGTAATCACCATAATCGTGACATCGTCTGGAATCATATGATGATCAATCAGTGTCCGTAACAGCCTAAACTCCGTATCAGAAGCAGCTGGAAATGCGATTTCAATTTCTTTAAAACCGATCTCTACTAGTAACTGAAACATTTCCAATTTCTCTTCTAAGTTCATAGGAATAGGTAATGCTTGATTACCATCCCGTAAGTCCACACTGCACCATATCGGAGCACTTTCTAATGTTTCTTTCTTCACCCAATCATAAGTAAGGTTCGGTGGCAAAAAGTATTTCTTTTCGTATTTTTTGTGATTAAACATCATCGATTCCTCCTGTAATTGGAATATAAAAAAAGCCTTTCATCCCCAAGATTTAACTTGGAGACGAAAGACTACTTCTTACGCGGTACCACCCCTGTTTCATGATAAACAAACATTATCATGCCCTTATTCGGATACAGATTGTTTGATCTTATATCCTTCCCATATAACGGTGGGGTGCCGACCTTAACTACATCAATCCTTTTCATTTCACTAAGGCTACTCTAAGGTGAGTTCCCTGCCTTTTGTTATTGCTTCTCATCAGCCAGCAACTTTCTGAAAACATTTCGGCAAGTACTATTCCTTATCATCGCATTCTAATTTTTCTGATTTTTTCTATTATACCAAGTCTATAAAAAAGAGATAGTGACAGGGATATCTTTTTCAATTGATTTTTTTTGTCCTATGGATGTCTTATCTTCATTTTTAATCCTCTTCACCAAATAAAAATCCAAGGCCACAAATAAAGGTGAGTGAATTCATAGCGAACAATAAAATCGCACCAATTTTTTTTATGGCAATTAACCTCCTCTTAAATTCAGTCTGCTAGCCTTCAAAATTTAAATTCACTGGTTCATCCTCTAAATGATCCACAGTATTTTGTTCTGTCACTGGCACACTTTCATCTACCGTTTTAAAACGAAGTTCGTCCATCCAAATTTGACCTTGACCATGTAGTAATATGCCAAACGCAATCACTTCACTTTTTACTGGAACATCCAATACTACACTAAAATGATTCCATCCATTTGTTCCTGTAATGGGGCGGTTCATCATGTTGTCAAACGCAAGAACTTCACCTGAAGAATGATCTATTCTCATCCATAAACCAGCTGAACCTTTCACATCTTCGCTTTTGACAAAAGCAGAAAATTGAAGGCGTTCTCCTCGGTAACGATCAGACTTGATTTGCTGCATCAATGTCGCGAATCCTCGTGCTTTTTCATCCTTTGATTTCAGGTAAGCTGAGGTAGTACCACTGTGTACAATTCTGTTATCCAAACCTGTTTCATAATCAGATGGGGTATCCCCCGTCATAATCCAGCCAGTAGGTGTGTTCTGATGATCAGCCATATCTGTTTCCTCCTCATCAATGACATTCCTTAGTAACTTCCGATAACGTGCGGGTGACATGTCATATATCTTCTTAAAGGCTCTAGTAAAGGATTCCTGTGAACCAAATCGATACTGCAATGCGATATCAATCGCCCTTTGGTCTGTATGAATTAAATCCTTCGCCGCTTGGGTCATCCGTCGTTCCCTTATATAATCCACAACTGATTTCTTAATCACTCTTTTGAACAAACGGTGAATGTGAAACCTAGAATAACCAGCGTGTTTCGCTAGAGTTTGAAGCGGTAAATCATCTTTCAGATGCTGTTCAATATAATTTAATGTTTCTTGAATCGTTTTCTCATGTTCTTGATAGGACAACCGAGCACCTCCTTGCCTTACGAGTTTAGTATAGCGCAAATGCTTTTGAGGAAACTTGACTTTTTGTGCTATGTTCAATATCAAAGAATAGAGACAGAAATACAAGCTTTTTAAGAAAAAATAAGTGAGAGGCTATTAAAAAATAAACAATTAGCACAAATGATCAAAAAAAAGATGAGGTAAGTAATAAAATAAAGATAGAGGGGGGAGAAACAATGGATTACTATGAGAGAATACAACATTCGATAGAGTTTATTGAGGAGAATCTCCAAAACAATATAAGTATAAAGGATATTTCCTCGAAATCCTGCTTTTCAGCGTTTCATTTTCAGCGTCTGTTTCAAGCTATTACAGGTTTTTCTGTGCAAGAGTATATCAGAAATAGAAGGCTTTCTGAAGCTGCTAGGTTACTGAAAGAAACAAAACAGAACATTTTACACATAGCGATTGCTTTCCAATATGGCTCTCAAGAAGCGTTTACTCGTGCTTTTTTACAATTCTTTGGGGTGACACCAGGTAGGTTTAGAAAAGAGGAAATGGTGTTAAAGCAACAAAACAAAATGGATTTTTTAGCGTACCAATCTAAGCTAGACAGTGAACTCAATATGAATAAACCTGTTATCACTCAATTAGGCAATTTTTATATCATTGGTTACGAGTATCAAACTAATCTTCAAAACGAGGAATATTTCACTGACATTCCTTTGTTTTATATGGATTTTGGAAAAAAGGAGTATTATCAACAGATTCAAAAGAAAATAGCACCTCATATGGCTTATGGTATATCTACTTCTTTTCAAGATGATGGCCATTTTTCGTTTGTGGTAGGGGAAGAAGTGGAGGATTTCGATATAGAATTAAATGAAGGGTTTGTAAAAATAGTGATTCCTGAGGGGAAATATGCAGAATTTAAAGTGAGTGGATCTCATGAAATGGTGCAAAACACTAGAAGATATATCTATGGTAGCTGGCTTCCAAATTCTAATTATGAAAGAACGAGTGGACCAGATTTTGAAATAACAGATGTCTTACATTCGAATGGCCCGAACGATATCAAAATGAAAATCTATATTCCTATCGAGGAATAAGGGGGATTAAGAGATGCAAATAGAAAGTCTGTTTGGAACTTTTCCTGTAGTTGCGTCAAAGAATATATTGCTAAATAAGGTGGAAGAGCGTCATTTGCCAGAGTTATTTTCAATTTACGACAATGACACAGTCTTTCAGTATTGTGGGATCATTCCCAAACATAATCTCCAAACGGTAAAAAAAATGATTGGACATTTTGAACGAGATTATACGAAGAAAAGCAGAGTGAAATGGGGAATCTTTCAAAAGGATAATCCTCATACGCTAGTTGGTATCATCGAAACAATGGACCTCAATCAAAAAGTGAATATGGTGACGATTGGTTATTTCTTGGCAGAGGAACATTGGGGCAAAGGCATCGCAACAGAAGCTGTCTCTACACTAGTGAAATTTCTTTTTGAAGAGATTGATATTAATAGAATTCAAGCGGAAGTCATGCCAGCAAATGAGGTATCAAAAAAAGTCCTATTGAAAAATGGTTTTATCAAAGAAGGACTGCTTAGACAAGCTATTTTATGGTCTGGCAAAGGAGTTGTTGATCTAGAAATATACAGCATACTGAAAGAGGATTTCATGAGTGAATAAGCAAGATAACATGATGCTGATATGGAGCTTAGGATATCAGCTTTTTTGTTTTGCCATCAATACTAACTTAAATTTGATATGACTCTAAAATGGTTGTAATAGTAAAAATAAAAAAAGCGAGTGAGCATCTCGCTAATTATTGTTATTTATCTATTGTGTATTGTAATCTCTCTTCAAAATCGCATACATATACACATCATCAAACCCATTCTGACCAAGATCATACTCCCGCAATAAACCCTCTCGTACAAAATCAAAGTTCTCCAATAATTGAACTGAAGACGTATTTGCTGGATCAATGATCGCTTCAATCCGATTCAGGTTCATTTCCTGAAATCCATATCGTAGCACCGCAGAAATCGCTTCCTTCATGATGCCTTTTCTCCAATGATCCTGATGCAATTCATAGCCAATTTCCGTGCGGCAGTGCTGTTTTTCTAGATTGAGAAAGCCACAGCTGCCGATGATGGCTGGATTGTCTTTTAGAGAAATGCCCCAGCGGATGCCTGTTTGTTCCTTGAAGATATTGTCATACCACTTGATTTCTCCTTTTGTGTCTTCAATCGTTTCATGAGCATCAATGCCCATGTAGCGGCACACAGTTTCATTGGATAAATAGATATGCATATCCTCAGCGTCTTCGATCGTTGCTTGTTTTAAGATTAGTCTTTCGGTATGTATGGTTGGAAATGTTTGTGGAAAGTTGATTTTGTTCATTTGGTTATCCTCCATGCAATGTCTTTTGTTCTGTACATGCCTTACAATAAAAAACCCCTTCATTCCTCAGCCAAGCCTTCACCTCTGTCATCCCTCGTCTCTTTGGATAGACCAACTTAACGTACACTTCCTCGTTTCCTTCTATTTTTTTCTTACAGCTGGCACACGTAGGTTCTTCAAATCGAAACAATCGACTTACTCCTTTTTGTAGATATTTCTTCCATTATATCAAATGTTCAACATGTTATTTGCGGCTCGTTCTTCACTTTTTCTATTTTTGTCCGACATATGCTAAGGAAAAGAAATTTCCGTTTGTTGAAACCGTTTGAGAGAAACCTTGCTCTAACAGGTGTAGGAGGTGTGAGTGAGATGAAGCAAGTGCGTCTAATTAAAAAAGCACAAAAAGGGAATGTCCCGGCATTTGAGAAATTAATGCTGATGTATCAGGAGCGTTTATATAAAACGGCTTTTCTCTACACAAGAAATAAAGAGGATTCGTTAGATGCTGTTCAAGAAACAGTCATTAAAGCGTTTAAGCATCTATCTGGCTTAAAAGAGCCGGCTTATTTTTCTACCTAGCTGACGCGGATTTTGATTCATACGATTTTTGCGATGAAGAAAAAGCAGCAAGATGTTGTTCCGTTTGAACAGCATCATGAGAGCGTGGAGCGACATGATTTTTTAGAAGACAAGCTCGATTTAAAAAATGCACTTGAAGTGTTAGATGAGCAATATCAGCTCGTGATTCAGCTATTTTATTTTCAAGATTATTCGATTTCAATGATTTCTGAACAGATGGGTGTGCCTGAAGGAACGGTCAAAACTCATTTGTATCGAGCAAGAAAGCTATTAAAGCAAACATTGGAGAAGGAGGAGAGTGTCAATGGAAACAAAAGAAATGAAAAAGCTCTATGATGATATTGGTGTACCAACAGTTGAAGTGACCTCTGCCATTCGTCAAGCCATTGGAGATGTAAAAGCGGAACAAAAAAGACACTGGTTCAAATGGAACTGGAGAACGCCAATATACTCTGCCATTGTTCTCATCGTCCTTTACTTTTCATCAGGTTTCCTTTTTCCTTCTCTTAATACAGCAATGGCACGTGTCCCGATTGTTGGGCAATTTTATATGATGTTTCACGATAAAGTAGGAATGGCTCTTTTTCAGAGTGATTTGGTGAAGCATGTCAATGAGGGGGCTGAATCAAGAGGGGTGACTGTGAAAGTAAACAGTGTGTACTATGATGCCGGGCGGCTTGTTTATACGTTTACGGTGGAGAATCTCCATACAAAAGAAGATTCTGTATCGTTCAGAGTGAATGCAGAAAAAATCGATGGAAACTTCCAACTTAATTATGATAAAACAGAGTTGAAAAAATTAAAAGATGGCCACTATGTTGGGCAGACGGAAGTCTATACAAATGGACAAACGATCAAACAAGGTCAGCAAGTGCCACTTGTCATTTCGAAGATTGGGGATATTGCAGGGAATTGGCGTTTCAAGTTACCTGTGGTCAAGCAAAAAACCACCTTACTAGCGGGACAAAAAGACGTGTCTATTTTAAATGGAAGTTATCAAATAAGAAACGTAAAGGTAGAAAATGGAGTGAATGGCTCTGCTATTCAATATGCCATTGATTACAATGGTTTTGCCAAAGATGATAGAGTTAGTATTGATAGAATGAAGGATAATTTAGGGAATGAGTATGAGCTTGAGATTGGAACCGTTTTAAGAAAAAAACAACTGACTTCTGACAAAACTAGAAAAGATCATTTGACAATTTTGAATCAGCCGATCAATCCAAAGGCGACTGAATTGACATTTTACACAGATGTGAGATACGAACGAGAATACAGCCACATCATTCCTCTCAAGACAAAGCTGCCTGTTCAGTTCAAAACAAAACACCATGGCATCGGAATCAAA
This sequence comes from Bacillus sp. MAG717A, assembly GCF_036884855.1. NCBI lineage: Bacteria > Bacillati > Bacillota > Bacilli > Caryophanales > Bacillaceae > Bacillus > Bacillus sp. MAG717A. Next base: position 807,183 of record NZ_CP145733.1, on the reverse strand, counting down.
ATCATTAAGATAGAGCAAAAAGACCGTTCTGTGATTGTTGATTATCAATTTACTGGAGTAGATCAAAAAGAATTAGATCAGGATGTGATGGAGAATATAGGTGAATTCATTGGATTAGGCGATGTTGAAAAGATGAAATCATGGCCCGATCCACAAGCAGACTATGAAAGCGGATATTACTTGAAGGGTAACCATGCGAAGGTGACGAATTTAAAGACAGCTTCCATGCAATCCACCTTTGAATTTGATGATAAGAATTTAGAGACTTTATCATTAAACCATTTTTCTTTTAAAGAATATGGGCTTTATCTTGATTTGACTGAATTGAACATGTTGGCACCACAGAAAGAGATAAAGGTAACCATTCCAGTCAAAAAAGAAACTTCAAAAGCTAGTCAATAAATAAGAGAGCGAACATGATTACACATGTTCGCTTTTTGTCTGTTGTTCTACCAGTCGATGACGATTGAACGAATACCGAATCAACATCAACGCCACAAAACTAGCTATCCCACCAATCCAACTTAAATTCGTTACATTTGTATACTGAATAATCACGCCGCCCATAGACGATCCGAGCATCATGCCGATGTTCATTATCGCTGTATTAAAGCTCAGCACGGTTTCTGATGCATGGGGTTTAAGGGAGATCAGGTAAAACTGTTTCGCTGGTGTTGTTGTCCATGTGGCGACGCCCCAAATGGCAAGCGTGAACAAGACGCTAATTGTAGAGAATTGCGTAAAGAATAAGGTAAAGAGAGCAAACATCTGAATCGTGATGCTGATTGAGATCGTTCGGTTTGGTCCCCATTGATCGACGGCGAAGCCGCCAAAGCGTGAGCCAATAAAAGCAGAAATTCCTAAAATGAGCAAGGCCATGCTTGTCATTTCAAGAGAAAAGCCGGCGCTCTGTCGTAATAATGGGGAGATATAAGCAAAGACCATCGTGTAGCCTAAGATCCAAAAGACCGTCGTTGCTAAGCCGCTGATCACTCTGCGGTCTTGAAGAATGTGTAATTGCTGCTTTAATGGCAGATGAGAATGTCCCTCTATGCGTGGCAGCAATTGATAAAGAAGCATGAAGAGACAAGCCGTACCTAGTGCAATGATGAGAAAAATATAGTGCCAATCCACTTGACCTGATAGAAATGTTCCAATCGGCACACCAAGTACGAGTGAAACGGTGAATCCAGTGATGACCGTCGCCATTGCACTTCCCTTTTTTTCTGGCGGGGCGATCTGCGCTGCATAATTCGTGGCGACGACAATATATAAGCCGCCGCTCATGGCCATAATGACCCGAGATAGCAGGAGCAGCACAAAATGATGGCTGAAAAAGGCGAGCATATTGCCTAAAATAAACACAAAAATAGCCGCTAACAAAACCTTTTTTCGGTTCAGTTTCGACGTTGCCATGACTAAAAAGAGAGCGCCTACTGCATAAAAAAGAGAATAGACGGTGATGAGCTGACCGGCAGCAGGAATGGAGATGTGTAAATCGACAGCAATGATATCTAGAATGCCTGACACGACGAATTCTGATGTGCCTGTGACAAATGAACCGACAGCTAAAAGAACAATCAATAGCTGATGAGATGTGTTTTTCATTTTGAACCCTTCCTTCATGTTGATACGTTGTCTTTAGTTTAAATTCCGTGCTAACATAAGTAAAATTGATGTTTTTCATGAAGGAGATGAGTAAATACTCATGAGCTTTGTTCGCTTTGATATTATCGCAAAAGTTGTGGAGCTTGGCAGTTTTACATCAGCAGCTGAAGCATTAAATATGACGCAGTCAGCTGTGAGTCATGCAGTGGCGAGTTTAGAGTCAGAGTGGGGTGTGTCTTTATTCATTCGCGACCGAAAAAAGGGCATTATGCTGACGGACATTGGTCAAACGCTTCTCCCACATATTAGAGAAGTGTTAAATAGAGTGGAGAAGATCCAGCAAGAAATTGCGTTAACGAAAAATATTGAAACAGGTTTGATTCGTATTGGCACGTTTGCCAGTGCCTCTGCTTGTTTATTGCCTAAACTGCTTGTGAGCTATCAGAAAAAACATCCAAAAATCGAATTTAAATTCTATGAGGGAACGTATGAAGAAATATTGGAGTGGCTGGATTCTGGCATCATTGATGTTGGATTTGTTGTGAAAGGTCATGCGGATGAAGCCTTTGATTTACTGCCGCTTATGAAAGATGAGATGGTGGTCGCCTATCACCCAAATCATCGATATGAACAGCAGCCCATTGTAGATATAACAGATTTGGCGGGTGAACCATTTATTATGCCGACTGGCATGTATCAATCACATGTAGAGGATATTTTTTCGGAGGCGCAAATGAAGCCAGCTGTTTTATTTGAAGTTCATGATTGTACGACCATTGCTCGTATGGTAGGGGAAGGACTCGGCGTCACAATTGGTCCGGAGTTGTTTTTAAAAACGCAGCAGCTTGTGCATATTCGTCAGCTGAATGTCTCTCATCATCGGGAGGTTGCGCTCGCCTGTCCTTCACTCACTCAAGCTTCTCCGGCAGTGAAAGAGTTTTTCCGTGTAGCCGAAACAGTATTTGCCAAAAGAGAAGGATTTGGGGAAGTGTGTATAAAGAACTAGATGTGATTTTCCAAATTCGTGTAATAAGACGAATGAAGCGGACATTTCTTTGAAAAATGTTCGCTTTTCGTATTGTGTTTTAAAAATGAAGTTGGTACAATAGACACAGAAATCAAATAGATAGAAGTCGTATAATCGTGGGGATATGGCCCGCAAGTTTCTACCAAGCTACCGTAAATGGCTTGACTACGTCAATTCACACTCGTTTGATATAAATCATGCATTGTTCTTGTTTTATGTCACAGTCTGAATTCACATATGTAGTCAAGCGTCCCAAAATTGTTGGGGCGTTTTTTATTTGACTAGTGAATGGGACAGACTAAAACAAAAGGACATGAAGGGAGTCAGTTGGCTTGAAACAGTTTTTTCAGTTTGATGAGTTAGGAACGAATTACCGCAGAGAAATCATCGGTGGTTTAACCACATTTTTGTCGATGGCTTACATTCTGTTTGTTAATCCGATCACACTTGCATTAGTGTCGGTACCGGATTTTCCAGATAAATTACGTATTGATCAGGGCGCTGTCTTTACAGCAACGGCGTTAGCTTCTGCTGCAGGGTGTATCCTGATGGGATTGATCGCCAGGTATCCAATTGCGATTGCACCAGGTATGGGTCTGAATGCGTTCTTCGCCTTTTCGGTTGTGCTTGGCATGGGCATTAAATGGGAAGCAGCACTTTCGGGTGTGTTTGTTTCAGGATTGATTTTCGTAGCCCTTTCTTTAACAGGTTTCCGTGAAAAAATCATCAATGCCATTCCGGCTGAGCTGAAGCTGGCGGTTGGTGCAGGTATTGGTTTGTTTATTACGTTTGTTGGTCTTCAAGGCTCTGGCATTATCGCCAATAATGATAATACGCTCGTTTCGATTGGGAACATTCATAGTGGTCCTGTCTTGTTAACGGTGTTTGGTATCGTTGTGACGGTCATTTTAATGGTTCTTCGAGTGAATGCAGGTGTCTTCATTGGGATGCTTGTGACAGCTATTGCTGGGATGATCTTTGGTCTTGTGCCAGTACCATCTCAAATTGTGGGAAGTATTCCAAGCTTGTCTCCAACCTTTGGTCAAGCCTTGATTCACTTGCCAGAAATTTTCTCCATCCAAATGCTTGTCGTGATTTTAACTTTCCTATTCGTTGGATTCTTTGATACAGCTGGTACACTTGTGGCTGTGGCAACACAGGCCGGTTTAATGAAAAATAATGAGCTTCCTCGTGCAGGAAGAGCACTGCTGGCGGATTCTTCTTCTATTGTTGTAGGTTCTGTTCTTGGTACATCTACAACGACATCTTATGTTGAATCTAGCTCAGGTGTTGCTGCTGGTGCACGTTCTGGTTTTGCAGCGGTCGTCACTGGTATTTTCTTCTTGCTTGCGATGTTCTTCTCACCACTTTTATCTATCGTTACATCGAATGTGACAGCACCTGCTTTAATTATTGTCGGTGCACTAATGGTCGCTCCGCTGGCGAAGATTGCATGGGATCGCTTTGAAATTGCGGTACCAGCGTTCTTAACGATGATTATGATGCCACTGACATACAGTATTGCAACAGGGATTGCGGTTGGCTTTATTTTCTACCCGATTACGATGATCTTTAAAGGGAAAGCGAAAGAAGTGCATCCAATCATGTACGGATTGTTTGTCATCTTTATTCTATATTTCGCTTTCTTAAATCATTAATTGAACATCTGAAACAGCAGCTCATGGGGCTGCTGTTTTTTTGTTAAAAAAATCAAAACATAGTTGACATATAGGAATTATGTGTTTATGATAAAAAGACATAATTCGCTGATTGGATCACCAAAGGCGCTTTGATTTCCTTTTTTAATAGAAGGTTTCAGGGTGCCTTTTTTTCTTGCAAACATTCAAAAGGGGGAGGAGATGTCTTTTGTCACACTGGCTTAGACAGGTGATTGAACGAAAAAAGCAGGTGCTGATTCAAAAGCTCCTTTTATGGGGGCATGAAGAAAAGCAGGAGGCGCTCATGCATTACACGATTCATGAGCTGGAAAATGAGGTTCTCTATTTAAAAGAGCGAAAACAAAAATAGGGGGATGAGCGATGGATGAACAAAAGCTGAATTATATTTTATCTGCCTTAAAAGGGATCGACTATGGATCAGTAGTCATCACCATTCATAATGGCCATATTACACAGGTCGATTCGACCAAAAAGACTCGGTTCCCCGCTCATCAGGAGAATATCCGGGTTCAGCAAGGAAAGCGGAGTCACTATCGTTCTTGACGGATTTCAACATGGTAAAAAGCTGATGGAGGCCGTCAGCTTTTTTGTTTTGTCTTATTTAAAACCTCTGCTGCCTTTTATCCGTCTATTCGTATGAACGTCAAGGAATCTTGACTGAATAGAGAGACTCCGCTACTTTAAGAGGAGTCATCCGAACAGTTCATTCACTTGAACCTGTAAGGATTGGATAGGAGTTGATATGAGATGTTAGAGAAAGATCAAGATCAGGGGACATCTGAAAAGAAAAATGAAGAGTCATCAATAGATCAAGAAACAAGGCAATCCCGCCTCAGCCGCAGCGCTGCAAAACGTGGAAGAACCTCAAAATCAGCAGATGATGAGCGTTCAACCTTCCAGCGTATACTGCAAGGTGCAGGAGGCGCGTTTAAGCGCTATGGTTCATATGGACTGGCGATGTTAAAATCACCGAGCCAGGCCATCAATCAAGCGGAAACATTGCGTATGAAGTACGCCTGGATCTCGATTGTGTTATTCAGCGTGTTTTTTGCTTTAGGCAACTATGTTCAATTAAAGGCGTCAAAGACCCGCTTATTAGGCTTTGGCATTCATTATTCTTTTGGCGACGCCTTTTTGAGGGTAGCAGTCTTTACACTCATTTTGTTGACATTAATGATGCTTACCGTCTGGCTGCTCGGAAAATACATGCTAAAAGGAAACATATCACTGAAAGAAGTGATCATGAAGTTTGGTGCTGCGCTTGTGCCGGTGTTGGTTTTATCCATCCTTTGGCTTGTATTTGCCATGCTGAATATTCCATATGTGACCGTCATATTATCCGTGATGATGTTTGTCGGCCTTCAGTTGATTGCGGTCGTGCTCTTTCGCTCGATTCAATCGGAGCATGATGCAGAACGTGGAGATTTGATGTATGCAGGCTGGGTCTTTTTATTGGTTGAGCTTGTCATCATCGCGCTGCTCTGGGGCATAGTCGGGGAGTATTTGATTCCATCACTTGTTCCTGTTCGATTTGGATAAAACACACCTGAAAACCTCCTTTTTTGAAAAAGGGGGTTTTCATGTTGAGAAGAGAAAAAAACGGGTAAACTCTTGGTAACAAACACCACCCTTGTTGTCGAAAGATATATGTGTTTTGATCGCGTAAATTTGATTGTATCAAGGTATGTTCTCTAGTAGAATATGGGGTGCTTTATTTGATTTTTTAGTGCAGGGGGTTCGAATCGTGCTTCAACAACTTTTATCCAATGCGTTCACCATGGTTTTAATCATTTTAGTGATTAATATTGTCTATGTTTCTTTTTCCACCATGCGTTTGATTTTAACGATGAAAGGCAGACGGTACGCAGCTGCTTTTGCGGGTACGATCGAAATGCTCATTTATGTCATTGGGTTAAGTATCGTTCTAGATAACTTAGATCAAATACAAAATGTCATTGCGTATGCCCTAGGTTATGGAATGGGGATCATTGTCGGGATGAAAATTGAAGAGAAGCTGGCACTTGGCTACACAACTGTTAACGTGATCACAAAAGAATTGGATGTCGATCTCCCAAGACAATTGAGAGAAAAAGGATATGGTGTCACCAGCTGGGTAGCAGGCGGTCTTGAAGGAGACCGGACAGCATTGCAAATTTTAACACCGAGAAAATATGAACTGCAATTATATGAAACGATTAAGACGCTGGATTCAAAGGCGTTTATCATTTCATATGAGCCCAAATCGATTCACGGCGGCTTCTGGGTGAAGGCTGTGAAGAAAAGGAGAATTAAAGAATGACCGCAAAACCAAAGAAGAAAAAATTCTATGTGGAAGACAACATGACGATTGATCAAGTGTTGTCCCAGATGGCAGCGGAAGGCTACTCGCCTGTCCGACGAATGGAGGAACCGATTTTTCAAGAAAAGAAGGAAAATGGGTCGATTCAGATCATTCCGATTGGGAAAAAAATCGTATTCGAAGGAAAAATAGTCTAAATCCGAACATTAAAACGACGACTTCATAGATTGTTCGATAAATCCGTTGACATCATGAACATCCGTTGTTAAGATAAACATGAAATCAAAACACGAGCCTCATATAATCTTGGGAATATGGCCCATAAGTTTCTACCCAGTTACCGTAAATGACTGGACTATGCAGGATAGTGAACAAAACTGACATGGCAATTCAAAAGCGAACAGCGCTTACCATGGCCCGGTTTGTGTTGCTTCCTAACAATGCAATGCAAATCGGGCCTTTTTGTTCGGCGTTTGACAAGCTGCTTAGGTTTGGGAAGCGTGTCAAACGATACAAAATCGAATATCAGCTTAAAGGTGGGGACAAAATGAAGCCGCTTGTAGGTGTCATCATGGGAAGTACATCTGATTGGGAAACAATGAAAAATGCGTGCGACATCTTAGAGGAATTAAACATTCCGTACGAAAAACAGGTAGTATCCGCACACCGGACACCTGACTTGATGTTTGAATATGCGACTGAAGCAAGAGGTAAAGGACTAAAGGTCATCATTGCCGGTGCTGGAGGCGCAGCACATTTACCGGGGATGGTCGCAGCAAAAACGACACTGCCGGTCATTGGTGTGCCTGTACAATCAAAAGCACTAAACGGTCTGGATTCCTTATTATCCATCGTTCAAATGCCAGGCGGTGTACCAGTTGCTACAGTAGCAATCGGCAAAGCCGGTGCAACAAATGCAGGCCTTCTTGCCGCACAAATGATTTCAGCATTTGATGAAACAATTGCAGCTCGCCTTGAAGAAAGAAGAGAGCAGACAAAACAGACTGTACTAGAAAGCAGTGATCAGCTTGGCTAAGCAGACCATTTTTCCAAACGCAACCATCGGTATCATTGGCGGCGGACAGCTTGGCAGATATATGGCTGTCAGCGCAAAGCAAATGGGGTACCGGGCAGCAGTTCTAGACCCGGTCACACAATCTCCTTGCGGACAGGTTGCCGATACAGAAATCACAGCCGCATATAGTGACCTTGAAGCGATTCGAAAGCTGGCAGAAATCAGCGATGTGGTGACTTATGAGTTTGAAAATATTGATTATGATGCACTGAATCAGCTCAAGGAAGAAGCCTATTTACCACAAGGAAGCGACCTTCTCCTTTTAACTCAAAATCGTGAGACCGAGAAAAAAGGGATTGTAGACGCAGGCTGTGAAGTAGCACCTTACCGCATCATTCATGATGAAAAAGAGCTGGAAGATGCCGTGGACGCGCTCGGTTTGCCAGCCGTGCTGAAAACATGCAGAGGCGGCTACGATGGAAAAGGACAGTACGTCATCAAAGAAAAAGGACAGCTGAAGGAAGCTGCTGCACTGCTCACACATGGAACATGTATTTTAGAAAGCTGGGTTCCATTCCAAATGGAGCTTTCGGTGATCGTCACTCGTTCTGTTCATGGAGAGATCGCAGTATTCCCAGTCGCTGAGAACATTCATAAGCATAATATTTTGTTCCAAAGCATTGTACCTGCAAGGGTAGAGAACCGCATTCAGGAGAAGGCGAAAGAACTGGCAACAACACTGGCTGAAAAGCTGTGGCTGGTTGGTACTCTTGCTGTAGAACTGTTCTTGACAAATGACGGAAAGCTGCTCGTCAATGAACTGGCACCACGCCCGCATAATTCTGGTCATTATACGCTCGATTTATGTGAGACAAGTCAGTTTGAACAGCACGTCCGTGCTATATGTGGTCTGCCGCTTGGCGGTACAGCCCTTTTATCAGAGGGAATGATGGTGAATTTATTAGGCGATGAAGTGGACATTCCAAAAGAGCATCCTGAGCTTCTCAAAGAAGCAAAGCTTTATCTATATGGAAAGCATGAAGTAAAAGCCGGCCGCAAGATGGGGCATATGACGTTTATGAAACAGCTCGATGATGAATGGATGACAAACATCACAAAGATATGGACTGAAAGAGATGGAGGAAACGGGAAATGATCGAACGTTACGCACGACCAGAAATGTCAGCAATCTGGACAGAGGAAAACAAATTTAATGCATGGCTTGAAGTAGAAATTCTCGCTTGTGAAGCTTGGGCAGAGCTTGGTGTCATTCCGAAAGAAGACGTTGTGACAATGCGCAAGAATGCAAGCTTTGATATTGGACGTATTCTGGAGATTGAACAAGACACGCGCCACGACGTGGTTGCCTTTACGCGTGCTGTATCTGAATCTCTAGGGGAAGAAAGAAAGTGGGTTCATTACGGATTAACATCGACAGACGTAGTGGATACGGCGCTTTCATATCTATTAAAACAGGCGAATGATATCTTGCTCAAGGACATTGAGAGATTTGTTGACATACTAAAAGAAAAAGCAAAAGAGCACAAATATACCGTCATGATGGGCCGTACACATGGTGTACACGCTGAACCGACAACATTTGGCCTGAAGCTTGGTCTTTGGTACGAAGAAATGAAGCGTAACCTAGAACGTTTTAAACAAGCAAAAGCTGGCATTGAATACGGCAAAATCTCTGGAGCTGTTGGCACATATGCGAACATCGACCCGTTTGTTGAGCAATATGTATGTGAGAAACTTGGCATCAAAGCTGCACCAATTTCAACCCAAACCTTGCAGCGTGACCGTCATGCAGATTACATGGCTACTCTTGCTTTAGTGGCAACGAGCATTGAGAAATTTGCTGTCGAAATTCGTGGTCTTCAAAAGAGTGAAACACGTGAAGTAGAAGAGTTCTTCGCAAAAGGACAAAAAGGATCATCAGCGATGCCGCATAAGCGTAACCCAATCGGTTCTGAGAATATGACGGGAATTGCCCGCGTTATTCGTGGATATATGCTGACAGCTTATGAAAATGTACCGCTTTGGCACGAGCGTGATATTTCTCATTCATCTGCTGAGCGCATCATTTTACCAGATGCTACGATTGCACTGAACTATATGCTCAACCGTTTCTCAAACATCGTGAAAAACTTGACGGTCTTCCCAGAGAACATGAAACGCAACATGGACCGCACACTTGGCTTAATTTACTCACAGCGCGTTCTTCTTGCATTAATCGATACAGGCATGGGACGTGAAGAGGCATATGACACGGTTCAGCCAAAGGCAATGGAAGCGTGGGAGAAGCAAGTGCCGTTCCGTTCATTAGTAGAAGCAGAAGAAAAAATCACGTCACGTTTAACACCTGAACAAATCGCTGACTGCTTCGATTACAATTATCATTTGAAAAATGTCGATATGATTTTCGAACGTCTAGGTCTTGCGTAAGAAACGGGCCGCCTGCTCGCCAGGCGCCCAATCCTGAAAATTGCCAACATTCAAATTAGGAGGCCAACCTGAATGACTGTGAAACAAGAACTTCTCTACGAAGGCAAAGCGAAAAGAATCTATCAGACCGATGACGAGCATATTTTATATGTCGAATATAAAGACTCAGCTACAGCATTTAACGGCGAAAAGAAAGCCGAAATCGAAGGCAAAGGCAGATTGAACAACGAAATTTCGAGCTTAATCTTTCAAATGCTGCATGAAAAAGGGGTCAACAATCACTTTGTAAAACGCCTCTCTGAAACAGAACAGCTCATTCAAAAGGTACAGATTGTTCCGCTTGAAGTGGTTGTACGAAATGTAGTGGCAGGCAGTATGTCAAAACGCCTTGGCATTCCAGAGGGAACGAAACTGGACACACCTTTGATTGAGTTTTACTACAAAGATGATGCACTCGGCGATCCGCTCATTACAGAAGATCATATTCGCATTTTACATGCAGCGACACCTGAGCAGGTAGAGGAAATGAAACAGATCACAAGACAAGTGAATGAAGAATTAAAGCAAATCTTCTCAGACTGTCATGTGAATTTAATTGATTTCAAGCTTGAATTCGGAATAGATCACGAGAATCGTATTTTGCTAGCTGATGAGATTTCACCTGATACGTGCAGGCTTTGGGACAAAGATACAAACGAAAAGCTTGATAAAGACGTGTTCAGACGAAACCTGGGCGGCTTAACGAATGCATACGAAGAAATTTTCAAAAGACTTGGAGGCCATAAACATGTATAAAGTGAAAATTTTTGTCAGCTTAAAAGAGAGCGTTCTTGATCCACAAGGAAGTGCCGTGCAGCACGCTTTGCACAGCATGTCTTATCAGGAAGTAAAGGATGTCCGTATCGGGAAATACATGGAGCTTGTCATTGAAAAATCAGATCGTGATTTAGACACAGTCGTCAAAGAAATGTGCGAAAAATTACTTGCCAACACGGTGATTGAAGATTACCGCTATGAGGTGGAGGAGGTTGTCGCACAGTGAAGTTTGCAGTGATCGTCTTGCCTGGCTCTAACTGTGATATCGATATGTACCATGCGATTCAAGATGAGTTAGGTGAACAAGTTGAATATGTATGGCACGACGAAACGAGTCTTGACGGATTTGACGGTGTACTCGTACCAGGCGGTTTCTCCTATGGGGATTACTTAAGATGTGGTGCGATCGCCCGCTTCTCAAACATCATGCCGGCGGTGAAGAAAGCAGCTGAGGAAGGAAAACCTGTTCTTGGTGTTTGTAACGGGTTCCAAATTCTTCAGGAGCTTGGCATTCTTCCGGGTGCGATGAGACGAAATAAAGACTTGAAGTTTATCTGTCGACCAGTTGAACTCATTGTAGAAAACAACGAAACGCAATTTACAAGCGGTTATCAAAAAGGCGAATCCATTACGATTCCTGTAGCGCACGGTGAAGGCAACTTCTACTGTGATGAAGACACTTTAGCGAAGCTCATTGAACGCGGCCAAATCGCTTTCACCTACGGAGACGATATTAACGGCAGTGTGAATCGAATTGCAGGTGTAACGAATGAAGAGGGCAATGTACTCGGCATGATGCCGCACCCTGAGCGCGCGGTTGATTCATTACTAGGCAGCGCAGACGGACTTAAATTGTTTCAATCTATCGTGAAAAATTGGAGGGACACTCATGTCACTACTGCTTGAACCAAGTCACAAGCAAATTAAAGAAGAGAAATTGTATCAGCAAATGGGATTGAGTGATGAAGAATTCGCTTTAATCGAATCCATTATTGGCAGGCTGCCAAACTACACAGAAACGGGCATTTTTTCTGTCATGTGGTCAGAGCATTGCAGTTATAAAAACTCAAAGCCTGTTTTAAGCAAATTCCCGACAAAAGGAGAACATGTCCTTCAAGGTCCTGGGGAAGGCGCTGGAATCGTTGATATTGGAGACAACCAAGCGGTTGTATTTAAAATCGAATCACATAACCATCCATCTGCGATTGAACCGTATCAAGGAGCGGCGACAGGTGTCGGCGGAATTATCCGTGATGTATTCTCCATGGGTGCGCGTCCAATTGCTGTATTAAACTCTCTTCGTTTTGGTGAACTGACTTCACCGCGCGTGAAGTACTTGTTTGAAGAAGTAGTGGCAGGGATCGCAGGCTATGGAAACTGTATCGGAATTCCAACAGTCGGCGGAGAGGTTCATTTCGATCAAAGCTATGAAGGCAACCCGCTCGTAAATGCAATGTGTGTTGGATTAATCAACCATGAGGACATCAAAAAAGGGCAGGCCAAAGGTGTTGGCAACACGGTCATGTACGTTGGTGCCAAAACGGGACGTGACGGAATTCACGGTGCAACATTTGCGTCTGAGGAATTTTCTGATGAATCAGAAGAAAAACGCTCAGCTGTTCAAGTCGGTGATCCGTTCATGGAAAAACTGCTGCTTGAAGCGTGCCTTGAAGTCATCAAAAACGATGCACTCGTTGGGATTCAGGATATGGGAGCGGCTGGCTTAACAAGCTCAAGTGCTGAAATGGCGAGTAAAGCAGGTTCTGGTATCGAGATGAATCTAGATCTCATCCCGCAGCGTGAAACAGGCATGTCAGCATACGAAATGATGCTGTCTGAATCTCAAGAGAGAATGCTTCTGGTTATTGAAAAAGGTCGTGAACAAGAAATCATTGATATTTTTGAAAAATACGATCTTGAAGCGGTATCAGTCGGTCATGTGACAGACGATAAAATGCTTCGTTTACTTCATCAAGGTGAAGTGGTATGTGAGCTTCCTGTTGACGCTCTTGCAGAAGAAGCGCCGGTTTATCACAAGCCGTCAAGTGAGCCTGCCTACTACCGTGAGTTTTTAGAAACAAAAGTTGAAGCACCTGCTATCACAGATGCAGCAGACACGTTAAAGCAGCTCCTTCAGCAGCCAACAATTGCAAGTAAAGAATGGGTCTATGATCAATATGACTACATGGTTCGGACAAATACAGTGGTTGCACCAGGCTCTGATGCGGGCGTTTTAAGAATCCGTGGAACGAAAAAAGCCCTTGCGATGACAACCGATTGTAACGCACGTTATCTCTACCTTGACCCAGAGGTCGGCGGGAAAATCGCAGTCGCTGAAGCAGCACGTAATATTGTGTGCTCAGGCGCTCGTCCACTTGCAGTAACAGATAACTTAAACTTCGGTAACCCAGAGAAACCAGAAATTTTCTGGCAAATTGAAAAATCTGCTGACGGTATTAGCGAAGCGTGCCGCAAGCTAAGCACACCAGTTATCGGTGGTAACGTCTCTTTATATAACGAATCAAATGGAACAGCCATTTACCCAACACCAGTCATTGGGATGGTTGGTTTGGTTGAAGATACAGCTCATATTACGACGCAGTCGTTCCAGCAGGCTGGCGATGTGATTTTCGTTATTGGTGAAACGAAGGAAGAATTCGCAGGCAGTGAGCTACAAAAGATGACAGAAGGCCGTATTTACGGAAAAGCACCGGAAATTGATTTGGATGTAGAGCTCACGCGTCAGGAAGCCCTTCTTGCTGCGATTCAAAACGGACTTGTTCAATCAGCACACGATGTGTCTGAAGGCGGTCTTGGTGTCGCACTTGCTGAAAGTACATTTGGAACAGACGGTCTTGGCGCTCATATCCAAATGGATTTAAACAGCGAAGCTTCATTATTTAGTGAAACACAGTCACGTTTTGTTGTCACAGTGAAACCAGAGCACCGCGAAGCATTTGCTGCGGCTGTCAAAGATGCGAAAGAAGTTGGAACGGTCACAAATGATGGTGTATTCACCGTCAAAAATCAAGAAGGACAACAATGGATTCATGCAGCGGTCAACGAACTTGAACGCGCATGGAAAGGAGCGATCCCATGCTTGCTGAAATCAGAGGCTTAAACGAAGAGTGTGGCGTCTTTGGGGTTTGGGGACACGAAGAAGCCCCGCAAATCACATATTACGGATTGCATAGTCTTCAGCACCGAGGACAAGAAGGTGCGGGAATCATTGCAACAGATGGTGAAAACCTGACGGCACATAAAGGCCTTGGACTGATTACGGAAGTCTTTCAAAACGGTGAGCTAAAGGATTTGAAAGGAAAAGGTGCAATCGGACATGTCCGGTATGCGACAGCAGGCGGAGGCGGCTTTGAAAATGTGCAGCCCCTCTTCTTCCGCTCGCAAAACAACGGCAGTCTTGCCCTTGCTCATAATGGGAACTTAGTGAATGCAACGCAATTAAAGCAGCAGCTAGAGAACCAGGGGAGTATATTCCAGACATCTTCTGATACTGAAGTGCTCGCTCATTTAATTAAGCGCAGCGGCTATATTGAATTGAAAGAGCAGATCAAAAATGCCCTGTCCATGCTTAAAGGAGCATATGCTTTCTTAATTATGACGGAAACTGAAATGATTGTGGCACTTGATCCGAACGGCTTACGTCCGCTTTCACTTGGTATGCTTGGGGACGCTTATGTCGTTGCTTCTGAAACATGTGCATTTGACGTTGTCGGCGCCACGTATTTACGAGATGTGGAGCCTGGCGAAATGCTGATTATTAATGATGAAGGCCTCAAATCTGAGCGCTTCTCCATGAATATTAACCGCAGTATGTGCAGCATGGAATACATTTATTTCTCAAGACCTGACAGCAATATCAACGGCATCAACGTGCATAGTGCGAGAAAGAACCTTGGCAAAAAGCTTGCTGAGGAAGCGCATGTCGAAGCAGATGTTGTGACAGGTGTACCAGATTCGAGTATTTCTGCAGCGATTGGATATGCCGAAGCAACAGGTATTCCATATGAGCTCGGTTTAATTAAAAACCGTTATGTCGGCAGAACCTTTATCCAGCCGTCTCAAGCACTGCGTGAGCAGGGCGTGCGCATGAAGCTGTCTGCTGTGCGCGGGGTCGTCGAAGGAAAGCGTGTCGTGATGGTGGATGATTCCATCGTACGCGGAACAACAAGCCGCCGCATTGTGACGATGCTAAGAGAAGCGGGTGCGACGGAAGTCCATGTCCGCATTAGTTCACCGCCAATTGCACATCCGTGTTTTTATGGAATTGATACATCCACACATGAAGAGCTGATTGCTTCTTCTCATTCAGTGGAAGAAATTAGACAGGAAATCGGTGCAGACTCCATTGCCTTTTTATCTGTAGACGGTTTAATGGACGGGATTGGCAGAAAGTATGATGATCCGCAGCGCGGTCAATGCTTAGCATGCTTTACTGGGAAATACCCGACGGAAATTTATGAAGATACTGTTCTTCCGCATGTGAAGGAAACAGCACTGACGAAATAATCGAATAAAGGAGCAGCAGTCAAGATGATTTGATATGCTGCTCTTTCATTCTGCTGAAAATAAATGGAAGAGAAGCAGTTAAAAGGAGTGAATGGGATGTCAGAAGCATATAAAAACGCCGGTGTCGACATCGAAGCAGGATACGAAGCCGTCAAACGAATGAAAACACACGTAGAACGTACAAAAAGAGCAGGCGTCATGGGTGCTCTAGGTGGATTTGGCGGTATGTTTGATTTATCTGAGCTGCCATACAAAAAGCCCGTTCTTGTCTCAGGAACAGATGGTGTCGGAACAAAATTAAAGCTTGCCTTTTTAATGGATCAACACGATACGATCGGCGTCGATGCCGTGGCAATGTGTGTCAACGATGTGCTTGCACAAGGGGCAGAACCGCTCTTTTTCTTAGATTACTTAGCAGTCGGAAAAGCAGATCCTTTGAAAATTGAATCCATTGTCAAAGGTGTGGCTGACGGCTGTGAGCAGTCTGGTTCAGCGCTTGTCGGCGGAGAAACAGCAGAAATGCCGGGTCTTTATACAGAAGATGAATATGATATTGCTGGTTTTTCAGTAGGCGTCGTTGAAAAGGATGAAATCGTGACAGGAGAGAGCATCAAAGAAGGACACTTGCTGATTGGACTCAGCTCAAGCGGAATTCATAGCAATGGGTACTCTCTCGTTCGTAAAGTATTGCTTGAAGACGCTGGTCTTGACCTTCATCAAACGTATGAACCTTTTACAAGACCGCTTGGAGAAGAGCTTCTTGAACCGACCAAAATTTATGTAAAGCCTGTTCTTAAACAAGTGAAAGCCGGTAAGGTTGACGGTATGGCACATGTGACAGGCGGCGGTTTTATTGAAAATTTACCACGTATGCTACCTGAAGGGCTTGGCATTGAGATTGATAACGGTTCATGGCCAGTGCCGCCAATTTTCTCCTTTATTCAAGAAAAAGGACAGTTAAAGGCAGAAGAAATGTTCAACGTGTTTAATATGGGCATTGGTTTTGTCTTAGCCGTAAAAGAAGATGACCTTGTCGAAGTGATTAGAGGACTTGAAGAAGACGGAGAGAAAGCTTTTCTCATCGGCCGTGTTCAAAAAGGAGAAGGTGTCACATTCGGCGGTGGAAGCCTCTCATGAAGAAGTTTGCGATCTTCGCCTCTGGAAGCGGGACGAATTTTCAAGCCATTATTGATACATTAAAAAAGGAACAGTGGCAGGCAGAGGCCGCCATTGTGATTTGTGATAAACCGGGGGCAAAGGTGCTGGAGCGTGCTGAGATAGAGGGCATTCCCTCCTTTGCATTTACCCCGAAGGCTTTTCCGAATAAAGCCGCTTTTGAACAAACGATCATTGAACAGCTTAGGCTGCATGAAGTGGAATGGGTTTTCCTTGCTGGGTATATGAGACTGATTGGTCCGACATTACTTGAAGCATTCAGAGGGAAAATTGTTAATATCCATCCGTCTTTGCTGCCAGCCTTCCCAGGGCTTGATGCTATTGGCCAAGCCTATCAAGCAGGCGTCAAAGTGGCAGGCATCACTGTCCATTTTGTCGATGAAGGCATGGATACAGGTCCAATCATTGACCAAGCGTCGATTTACATTGAACAAGGGGAAGAGCTTGAATCGATTGAAAAAAGAATGCATGAACTAGAACACACACTATATCCAAAAGTGATCAAATCACTTTTAGAATTATCTTAATGAGGTGACGAAGGCATGACGATCAAACGCGCATTAATCAGTGTTTCCGATAAAACGAATCTTGTACCTTTTGTGAAAGAATTAACAGAACTTGGTGTTGAAGTGATTTCAACTGGAGGTACACACAAGCTTCTTCAAGAGAACGGTATTGATGTCATTGGGATTTCAGAAGTCACTGGATTCCCTGAAATCATGGATGGACGACTCAAAACTCTTCACCCGAACATTCATGGTGGACTTTTAGCAGTGAGAGAAAACGATGAGCATATGGCACAGATTGAAAAGCATGGCATTCAGCCGATTGATCTTGTTGTCGTGAATCTCTATCCATTCAAAGAGACGATCTCAAAAGACGATGTGACATATGAAGAAGCGATTGAAAACATTGATATTGGCGGACCGGGAATGCTTCGTGCAGCATCAAAAAACCACCAAGACGTCACAGTGATTGTCGATCCTCGTGATTATGATACAGTCATTCAGCAAATCAAAGAAGGCGGCGTGTCACTAGAGAAAAAGCGTGAGCTCGCTGCAAAGGTATTCCGCCATACGGCTGCTTACGATGCTCTGATTGCAGATTACTTAACAAACTTTGTCGGCGAAACAGAGCCAGAACAGTTCACTGTCACGTTTGAGAAAAAACAATCCCTTCGTTACGGAGAAAACCCGCACCAAGCGGCGACTTTCTATGAAAATGCTCTTCCAGCGAAAGGTTCGTTGGCTACTGCAAAGCAATTACATGGAAAAGAGCTTTCCTATAACAATATTAAAGATGCAGATGCAGCTCTCCAAATTGTACGAGAATTCACGGAGCCGGCAGCTGTTGCTGTGAAGCATATGAACCCGTGCGGCGTTGGTACAGGAGAGACGATTGCAGAAGCATTTGACCGAGCGTTCAAGGCAGACGAAACTTCTATTTTTGGCGGCATTGTGGCACTTAACCGTGAAGTAGATAAACAAACGGCTGACGTACTGCATACGATTTTCTTAGAAATTGTCATCGCTCCTTCGTTCAGCCAAGAAGCACTTGACGTGTTAACGGCGAAAAAGAACCTTCGTCTATTAACATTAGATGTAGAAGCGGATCTCGGGAAAAAAGAAAAACAGCTGACAAGTGTCCATGGCGGATTGCTTGTTCAGGATATTGATACGTATGGCTTAGAGGAAGCAACGATCTCTATTCCAACGAAAAGAGAACCAACAGAAGACGAATGGAAAGACTTAAAACTTGCTTGGAAAGTTGTCAAGCATGTGAAATCAAATGCCATTGTTCTTGCGAAAGATCAAATGACAGCAGGGATCGGTGCTGGTCAAATGAACCGTGTTGGCTCAGCGAACATTGCGATTGAGCAAGCAGGTGAAAAGGCAAAAGGAAGCGCACTAGGCTCTGATGCGTTCTTCCCAATGGGCGATACAGTGGAAGCTGCTGCAAAGGCAGGCGTCACAGCGATCATTCAGCCAGGCGGATCTATTCGTGATGAAGAATCGATTCAAAAGGCAGATGAATACGGCATCGCCATGGTCTTCACTGGCGTTAGACATTTCAAACATTAAGGGGATGACAGAGTGAACGTACTAATTATCGGCAGAGGCGGAAGAGAGCATACCATCGCATGGAAAGTGAATCAAAGTGAACTTGTCAGCCAAGTATTTGTCGCACCCGGCAATGATGGAATGACAGATGCTGCGAAGCTTGTACCAATCGACGAAGGCGATCATGAGGCATTAATTCGTTTTGCAAAAGAAAACGAAATCGGCTTAACCATTGTCGGCCCAGAGGTTCCTTTAATTGCTGGTGTGGTGGATGCATTTGAAGAAGCAGGTCTAAAAGTATTTGGACCGAATGCAAAAGCTGCGGTCATTGAAGGCTCAAAGGAATTTGCAAAAGACTTAATGAAAAATTACCATATCCCGACAGCCGCCTATGCTGCCTTTACATCGTTTGAAGAAGCAAAGACATATGTGGAAGAAAAGGGTGCGCCGATTGTCATTAAAGCAGACGGGCTCGCTGCAGGAAAAGGCGTGACAGTGGCTATGACACTTGAAGAGGCGATCGACTGTCTGCATGATTTCTTAGAGGATGAAAAGTTTGGCGATGCAAGTGCATCTGTCGTCATCGAAGAATTTTTAACAGGCGAAGAATTTTCACTCATGGCCTTTGTCAACGGAGAAAAGGTGTACCCGATGGTGATTGCGCAGGATCATAAACGGGCCTTTGAAGATGACAAAGGGCCGAATACAGGCGGAATGGGCGCTTATTCACCAGTTCCGCAAATTTCAGATGAAGTGGTTCAGAAAGCGGTGGAGGACGTCGTCAAACCGGCAGCTCGCGCGATGGTGCAGGAAGGGCGTCCATTTACAGGCATTTTATATGCAGGCTTAATGCTGACACCAGAAGGCTCAAAGGTGATTGAATTCAATGCACGCTTTGGCGACCCTGAAACGCAGGTGGTTCTCCCTCGACTACAATCAGATCTAGTTCAAGTATTTCTCGATATTCTTGATGGAAAAGATGTGGACTTACAGTGGAAAGACACTGCGGCTGTCAGTGTGGTTCTTGCATCAGAAGGATACCCAGAAGACTATGCAAAAGGCACACCAATTGGTACCTTGCAAACGACTGTCTCTGATGTCGTGACCTTCCACGCAGGAACAAAAAAAGAAAACAATCAATTCGTCACAAATGGCGGCCGTGTAGCGAATGTAACCGCATTTGACGACACATTTGAAGCGGCAAGATCAAGAGTGTATGAAGCGGTTGAAGAAATCATACAGCCAGGTTTATTTTATCGCCGTGACATCGGTGCCCGTGCGCTGAAGGCTGCGGGGAAAAACGTTTAATCAAAACACCTTTCTATCTGACGAGATGGAAAGGTGTTTTTTGTTCATGAGAAGGGATGATGCTCGAATATGAAGAAGTAATATGGGATGACGAATTTATGAGGAGGCAGCATGGTCATTCAAGGAATCATTCTATTTGCCATCGTATTATTTATTTTATTTATACTGTTCTCAAATCTCATCATGTATGAAGCGAGAAAGCAAAACAAAGCCAAAAAAGGCTCAGCCATTAGGTATATGATCATGTCGATTTTTTCTGATATCGTCATTGTTTCATGTTCCATTTGGATTTTTTTTATTAGCTGATTTATAAGAGAGGATGAGTATATGGTGCAATTGAAGGAACTTGCGAACGAGCGTTTTTCTGCCTCGATCTGTATTGATTCATTTAATGAGCGAATCCGTTTGGATGACTATAGCGGCAGGGTGCGGGATGTGATTCAGTCGGTTCTTCAGGAAGCGGCGGACTGTAAGGCTTCTAAGGTCATTGTGAAAGTCAGGCGTGAGCATATGCCTCTTTTTTTAGAAAAAGGCTTTCGGCTTGAAGGTGTTTTTTCTCATTATTTTCTTGGAAGTGATGCGTACGGCATGTCGCTCTTTCTGACGGAGAGTCGAATGAACAGCCCGTATTGGCTGAAGGAAGATGAAATTGTTACGTCTATTCAAGAAAAGCCTCTCAAAAAAGATCAAGGCACGTGGCAGGATGAGTATGTGATGAGGAAAGCGGATACGCAGGATATTCACAAGCTGGCAAAGCTCTATGATACCGTCTTTGAAACATATCCCACGCCAATGAACGAGCCAGATTACATTCAAAAGGTGATGGAGGAAGGGACGGTTTTTTATGCCGTTGAACATGACGGGCATATTGTGAGTGCAGCATCCGCTGAAATCAATGCGCCGTATGGTCATGCGGAATTAACAGATTGTGCAACCCTTCCATCATATAGAAAGCTAGGATTCATGCATCATTTGATTCTAGCACTCGAAAAGGAACTTCAATCCATGCACATTTATGTCTTTTATTCTCTCGCACGTGCACTGTCCTATGGAATGAATCAAGTGTTTTATCAGCTCGGTTATACGTATACCGGGCGCTTCCAAAATAATTGCTATATTTTTGACAAAATTGAAGATATGAATCTATGGGTCAAAACGCCGAATGAATCATGAAATGGTTCTCATCTGATCAAGCAGACCAGATAGGCGGTACGCCATGATACTGAGCTGCAGCTTCATCCGATCATCCGTGGATTTGAGGCTGCAGCCTGTTCTCGTTTCAATTTGTTTCAGCCGGTAGCTTAATGTATGTCTGTGAATAAACAATTCTCCCGCAGATTTTTGAATATTTTCATTGTGGGCCAAATACACTTCGAGTGTATGGATCAGGTCTGCTCCCTGTTTTTTCGTATAAAGCAAAGGACTTAACAGCTCCACGTAAAAGTCATGCAAATTCATACCCGCTTCATTCATTTCAAGAAGCATCCCGTATAAGCCGAGCTTCTGATAATGAATGATGCATTCGTCTGTCTTTAAAAGCGGAAGAAGCCTTGCTGCATACTGTGCTTCCTTCGCGCTTTTTGCAAAGAGACCGATCTGGTCATAGGCTCTCCCAATGCCAATCACGATCGGATGGACGGGAAAAAAATAAGACCAAGTGCTCCGGCACTCTTCTGCTGCGCGATACCACTCCGTTTCTTGAAACGCTTTTTTTCCTGCGGGGGTAAGAACAAAAATGGAATCAAGCCTTGTCTTAAGTAAAAAAGGAATATGTCTCCGTTCAAATATCGACGTGAGCAATTGAGATAGGCGCTGCATCATTTGGTGATCGAGCTGAGTGTGCTGATGCTGAAATTGAAAGTAGATGACCACCTGCTCATCGCTCATATCATATTGCAGCTTTGTTGCTTGCTCGATGACATAGCTTTCTTCTGTGTATTGCTGCTGCAAAATATCATCTAACAAATGACCTTGCATTTGGTTTTCTGTATCTTGAATGGCTTTTTGCTTCAGCCATTCAATCGCATACACGGCTCCGGCATGCTCGATGGCGATTGCGTCGAGATGGTGCCACGTTTCTTTTTTCTTTAAAGCCACAATAAACCCAAAAATATCGCCCATTGCAATGACGGGGCACGCAGCCAGCACAAACGCACCGCACGTGTCATAGACGAGCCGCCCTTTCTCCTCAGCCTGCTTGAGAAGAGGTGTCGTTTCAATTGGTTCGTGATCTGTTTGAAAGCCAAATGCAGGAGAATAAATTACTTCGTCTGTTTCGAGGTGAGCAGCTGTTTGATGTAAAAAAACATCAAGCACAACGATGTTTGCCGAAGTGAGATGTGCCAGCTCATCTGTAATTTGTGTGACATTTTTATTGCTGACATTTAAATGAGTCAGTCTTTGGTGAATGGCTGAAGAATATTTAAGCTGATGAAGCTGGCTGCTGACGATTTGCTCTAGGACGGCTTTTGTAATGTCTGAAAAGTTGACATGTGAAGGAATCTCTATGAGTGGAATGCCGCTTTTTTTGGCCGCTTCGATCAGTGATGCAGGAATTTCCGCTAAGTACACGCCTTTATAAATCGCAATGGCTGATAGACGATGAGATTCAATCAGCTCCTCAAGCCGAGTGCGCCTTTCCCTATTGTCTGCAAGCCCAAAACCGGTTGTGACAAGCAGCTCTCCTTCTGAAAGCCTTGAAGTATCTTCGATAATTTCCACGATGGTCACCCACTGAATGAGGCGATCCAGTCCATTTTCTCCAGCAAGCAGCTTTGTTTCCTTCATGATATCGAGCGAGAGTGCATCTTTGACGAGAATCGCCATAGACTCATGACCTCCTTTTGAACACTCTTATACACAATGTATAAAAAATACGTGTGAAATTCGGGCATGTGGCGAATGGAGGATGACTGCCCTCTTGATTAAGCTAATCTTATAACAAGTATACAAAATTTTCTTGCGATTCATGAAAAAAGAAAGATGCAGCTGCTGACGAGAGAGGGAGGAATAACAAAGTGGAGACCCGGGATTACTTAATCAAACCAATGTTGAATCAGCATTATCCTGTGGCTGTGAAAGGAGAGGGGATTTATTTATATGATCGGGACGGGAAAAAATATTTAGACGGCTCATCTGGTGCTGTCACGGCAAGTATTGGACATGGCATACGAGACATCATTGATGCCATGACAGAGCAAGCGGAAAAGGTGAGCTTTACGTACAGATCACAATTCACAAATGAACCAGCTGAAGAACTTGCCTATGAATTGAGTACGCTCTGCCCAGGGAACCTAAACTGGTCTTTTTTTGTCGGAAGCGGATCAGAGGCAACAGAGACCGCCATGAAAATTGCCATTCAGCATTGGCAGGAGCAGGGGAAGGCAGAGAAGAATCACATTATCTCAAGATGGATGAGTTATCACGGCATCACACTTGGTGCGCTGTCGATGTCAGGACATATTGCAAGGAGAGAGCGCTTTGAACCACTGCTCGAAAAACACCCGGTGCTGTCTCCGCCATACAGCTACCGTTCATGGCTGCCAAAGGAAGAAAGCAAGCAGGTCGAATGGTATGTACAGGAATTTAAAACCGTCATTCAGCGTATAGGAAAAGAGAGAATTGCGGCTTTTATTGCAGAGCCGATTGTTGGAGCAGCGGGCGCGGCACTTGTACCGCCAGATGGATATTTTGAGGCGATGAAGCGAGTTTGTGAGGAAAACGATATTTTAATGATTGCAGATGAAGTCATGACAGGCTTTGGACGAACTGGGAAAATGTTTGCCATGGAACATTGGGGCGTCGTACCAGATATTATGGTGCTCGGAAAAGGCATGAGCGCCGGCTATTCACCGATTGCGGCAGCTGTCTCAGCGGATCATGTGATTGCACCGATTCTCAGCGGTTCGGGCTCTGTGATGGCAGGCCACACATATAGCGGCAATCCGCTTTCAGCAGCCGTCTCACTGGCTGTCATTCGATATATGAAAAAACACCAGCTTTCTGAACGGGCTGATTTGTCTGGCCGATATTTAATGAATGCTTTAAAGGATTTGCAATCAAAACATTCCATCATAGGAGATGTGAGAGGAAAGGGATTGCTCATTGGCATTGAGTTTGTCGCAGACCGATTATCGAAAACACCATTTCCTGCCCATGCTCAAATGACGCATTTAGTTGTGGAGACGGCCAAGCAACATGGTTTGCTTGTTTACCCAGCAAGCGCTGGAGAGGATGGCGTAGGAGGTGCAGCAGTCATGATCGCACCGCCGCTTTCCATCACGCAGCAGGAGATGGATGAACTGATTCATTTATTCGGGCAGACAATGACACAGGTCGAACAAGAAGTCATCAATCGAGGGTTTTTCCCATCTGCCATGTAGGGAGGAAAGAGGATGAACAAAACAGCGAGTCTTAATGAAGTGATCACACATTTTAAGGACGGGATGACCATCATGTTTGGCGGGTTTGGCGGTGTAGGGTCACCGCCATCATTGATCGATGCCATCCTAGAAGCCAATATCAAAGACCTGACATTGATCGGAAACGATGCAGGCTTCCCACAAATCGGTGTTGGCAGGCTGATCACAGAAGGAAGAGTGAAGAAAATCATTGCTTCACATATTGGCTCTAATCCAATTGCCGGGCAGAAAATGCAGGCGGGTACACTAGACGTTCTTTTTTACCCGCAGGGCATCCTAGCGGAAAAGATCAGGGCAGGCGGAATGGGTTTAGCGGGCATTGTGACAGATGTCGGTATGGATAGCCTCAATCTTGATGAGAAACAATTGGTTCCGCTAGATGGAAAGAAGTATATTCTTGAGCCTGCGCTGACTGCGGATATTGCGATTGTGAATGCCCTCAAAGCAGATGAAGCAGGGAACCTGATTTTTGATAAAAGTGCACGGAATACAAACCCGATTGTGGCGATGGCAGGAGACTGGACCATTGCAGAAGTAGAAGAGATTGTGCCTGTGGGCAGGCTTCATCCAGAGGAAATTGTGACGCCAGGAGTATTTGTGAACCAGATCGTGCAATCAAAAGGAGTGAACTGGACATGGGCATGGGAGACATCGATTTAAGACACCGCATAGCCAAACGTGCGGCACAGGAAATTGAAGATGGGATGATCGTTAATCTAGGGATTGGCATCCCAACCCTTGCAGCTGAATACATCCCAGCACATTACGAGGTGTGGCTGCATGCAGAAAACGGCATTATGGGAGCAGGCGCTTCACCAGCACGAGGGGAAGAGGATCCGAATTTGTGCAATGCCGGAGGTTTCCCTATTACGTTAACAAAAGGCGGCTCATATATGGACAGCACAACCGCTTTTGGCATCATTCGCAAAGGGATGCTGGATATGACGATTTTAGGTGCACTAGAAGTCAGTAGTCAGGGGGATCTTGCGAATTGGATTGTACCAGGTAAACGAGTACCGGGTATGGGCGGAGCGATTGAACTCGCGCAAAAAGCGAAAAAGGTAGTGGTCGTGATGAGCCACCTTGATAAACACGGACAATCTAAGATAAAAGCCGCCTGCACGCTGCCTTTAACAGCTAAGTCTTGTGTGGATTTGATTATTACAGATATGGCAGTCATTGAGGTCAAATCACAGCTGCTCATTTTGCGTGAAGTCATGCCGCCGTTTCAGCCGGAAGATATCATGAGGGCGACAGAGGCGCCGCTCATTTTAGCGCCTGATGTCAAATCTGTTGTGTAGAAAGGATGACCGACTTGCAGCCAACCACACGTATCAGAAACTGGATGAAAGAGCATAAGGAGGAAGCCGTGACGCTTCTTCAGCAAATGGTGCAATGTGACAGCACACAAGGAAATGAGCAAGAGGTACAGCAAATCGTAGCAAATAAACTTTCTGCCATTGGCTTTGATGTGGACGTATGGGACATTGGCGGAGATGACTTGCTGAACCATCCGTATTTTTATTCCCCGAGGCGTTCTTTTAAAGGAAGTCCTAATGTCGCCGGACGATTGAAAGGAAAAGGCGGCGGCAAATCTATTTTATTAAATGGGCATGTGGATGTTGTCCCAGCAGGAGATCACAAACAATGGACATATCCGCCTTACAGCGGGCATATCATAAACGGGAGACTTTATGGACGCGGGGCAACAGATATGAAAGGTGGAAACGTTTCTTTACTCTTTGCACTTGAGGCACTGCATGCACTTCAGATTCCGCTGAAGGGAGATGTCGTGTTTCATAGTGTTGTTGAAGAAGAGAGCGGCGGTGCAGGCACCCTTGCAGCCATACTGAGAGGATATACAGCAGATGCAGCCATCATCCCAGAGCCAAGTCATATGAAAATCTTTCCGATTCAGCAAGGATCTAAATGGTTCAGACTGCATATTAAAGGAAGGGCTGCTCATGGCGGAACAAGATATCACGGCGTTTCTGCTATTGAAAAGAGTACGATTGTCCTTTCACATATAGCGGCACTAGAAGAAGAAAGAAATCAGCGAATCACGGAGCCGCTGTTTCAGCATATCCCAATTCCGATTCCGATCAATATTGGGAAAATTCAAGGCGGTGATTGGCCATCCTCTGTAGCAGACCTTGTCACAATGGAAGGCAGGCTCGGGGTGATGCCGGGTGAGACAGTAGAACAGGCAGAAAAGGAACTAGAAAATTGGATGGCAGGACTCGGAGAAAAAGATGAATGGTTCCAAGAGCAGCCTGTTGAGGTCGAATGGTTTGGTGCAAGATGGCTTCCGGGTTCAATCGATACGGATCATCCGCTTTTAGGTTTATTGAAGGAACAATATGAAGCGGTCATGAAGCAGCCGCCGAAGATCGAAGCCGCCCCTTGGGGAACTGACGGCGGATTACTGTCACAGGCAGCAGGTATTCCCATTATCGTGTTTGGACCTGGAACAACAGAGCTTGCCCATTTTCCGAATGAATCTATCGACATTGAGCATGTGATAGAAGCAGCAGAAATTATTGCAGGGACAATGGTCGAATGGTGTGAAGCAGCGGAATGAGATGAAAATGAACATAAAAAAGAAGGCTGCCTTACTCAGCCTTCTCTTTATGTGTGTCCTGCTGCTCACACATATATGTCACTGGACAAAAACGAAGAATGCCAGATCCTAGTTTCATACCGCCAAACATGATGCCCAAAAGCAGCATTTTACTCCATGGTTTTCTAGCATATAAGGATCCAGCTACAGTACATATTGTCATTCCGCAGGCAATTCTAATGAGCGCTTCCATTAAGCCGAGATTAGGTTTCATTGAAGGTGAATCTCCTTTTTTAAATTATTTTAAGTGTGATTTCAAGAAATTGTAACGTTTCATTAATGCGTAACGTGGTTCGTTATGTTACGATAGGGCTAATACAAATGAAGGAGAGTATGTGAATGTCCGAACGTACTTTTAATTGGAGAAATAATGACATCCGCACACAAATCGATGTAGTCGACTCAAAAATAGTTCCAACACTCCTTTTAACGAATGGACTCGTGCTTAACCCGTTTTTGAAGCAATGGGTGAAGGCAAATATTTGGATACATGATGATCGAATTGTTTATGTCGGAGCAGAGCTTCCTCAAAATAAATCAGCTAAACGTGTGATTGATTGTGAAGGGAAATACATTGTGCCTGGGTATATAGAGCCTCACGCGCACCCGTTCCATATTTATAATCCCCAATCACTTGCAGAATATGTGTCTCAATTTGGCACAACAACAATGGTCAGCGATAACTTATTTCTTCTTTTGCAAAGCAATGAAAAGAAAGCGCTTTCCACTCTATGTGAATTAAAAAAGCAGCCATTTCAGTATTTCTGGTGGTCCAGATACGATCTTCAAACGGAAGTCAGATATGAAGATGAGATGCTGCCTGTCAACTACCGGAAGGAATGGATTGATCATCCTGACGTCCTTCAAGGCGGCGAATTAACAAGCTGGCCAAGATTGATGGACGGTGATGATCTCATTTTATATTGCATGCAAGAAACGAAGAAGCAGAGAAAACGAATTGAAGGGCATTTTCCCGGTGCTTCTGAGAAAACGCTAACAAAAATGAAGCTGTTTGGCGCAGACAGTGATCATGAAGCGATGAATGCGGACGATGTGTTAAAACGCCTGTCCCTTGGCTATCATGTTTCATTGCGGCATTCTTCCATCCGTCCAGATTTAGTGAACATTTTAAGAGAACTGCATGAGCGTGATTTTAGACACTATGACCACTTTTTCTATACAACAGATGGTGCTGCTCCTCACTTTTATGAGGAAGGCATGATTAACCGCTTGATTTCGATTGCCCTTGAAGAAGGCGTGCCGATCATTGATGCGTATAATATGGCGACATTTAACATTGCAAAATACCATCAAATTGATGACTTATTAGGCGTTGTCGGTCCTGGACGGCTGGCTTCTTTGAATATTTTAGATGATCCAATGAACCCAAATCCTGAAACAGTCATATCTAAAGGGGTTATCCTCAAATTAGATGGCGAGAACCAGCATCAATTCCAAGAAACAAAATGGGAAAATGGCGGGCTTCTTCCATTAGATTTGGGGTATGATCTGACGATGAGTGATTTGCAATTCTCTATGCCGCTAGGTGTGAAGATGAGAAATGCCGTCATCATGGAGCCTTATACAGTGGAAATTGATAACTCAATCAACCAGCTGTCATGTGATCATGATCAAAGCTTCTTTAGCCTGATTGACCGAAAAGGCGAGTGGCGTGTGAATACGATGCTAAAAGGATTCGCAAACAAAGTGCAAGGCTTTGTCAGCTCATTTTCGCTCACGGGTGACATTTTAGTAATCGGGAAAAATAAAGACGATATGATGCTGGCACATAAGCGGATGAAAGAAATTGGCGGGGGAATCGTCCTCACAGAGAACGGGAAAATACTGCATGAAATCCCGCTGCAATTATCAGGCTGTGCATCGGCTGAACCATTTGAGACTGTTCTTCAGCAGGAACAAACATTACGCGAGCTGCTCATTGAGCGCGGCTATCCATTTGACTGCCCAATTGATACACTTGTCTTTTTCCAAAGTACACATTTGCCGTATATTCGAGTGACACCAAGAGGAATATTTGATGTCATGAAAAAAACTGTACTCTTTCCGTCTATAATGCGTTAAAATATAACAGAGTGGAGCTGTATCATCTTTGCCGCATTTCTGAATGCTGTTATAGGGCAGAAGTGAGCTATGGTTCTCTTCACTGCCATGTAAGTGATCATGATCTTATGTGGAGCTGTTGACAAAGCAGAGGGCTTTGACATGACGAATGAAGTACTCTAATTGTAAAATGATTCTGTCGGTTACGCTGACCGGCCAGCATATTTTGAATGATCGAGCAAGGCGGGGCGCATATTTGTGGGTCTCGCTGAGCTTTTCGCAAAGTCTATATATTAGGGCAGAAGACCTAACCAAGCAGAAGTCATCTTTATACAGGAAGCAAACAAGTTTGTCAGATTGTCATACAAGGAAAATGACAGAACTTGTCGAATTTGTTTACGATAAAGAAGCTTCGGCTTACGAAAGAACCTGACGGCATTTTCAGCGTAGAACCAAACCTGTCATGATCTGTTCAAAGCTCATTGCTGAGGTTTTAAAAAAATTAGTCAGGAAAGATACCGCTTTCTTAGAAGAAGATCGTGCGAAGCGGTGTGGCAATAGTAAAGGAGAAGATGTATTAAGATGCAAATTGATAAATTAAGGGGCAAAAGCTTAGATCAGTTATTCAACTCCATCTTATCCCTTAAAGACCTGGAAGAATGTTATCGATTCTTTGATGATTTGTGTACCATCAATGAAATCCAATCTTTATCACAGCGTCTTGAAGTAGCACGTATGCTTCGCGAGGGAAACACGTATCATAAAATTGAGACGGAAACAGGTGCAAGCACTGCAACTATCTCACGTGTCAAACGCTGCTTGAACTACGGCAACGATGCCTATACGATGGCACTTGACCGCGTAGCCGAACAGCAGGAAAATAACGAAACAAAATAAAGCAGCTTTCACTGTAAACAATCCTTTTCACGAAAAATGGACTTGTTTGCAGTTTTTTTATTAAAAGCGGGCAGGGACTGATAAATGGTCCCTGTTTTTTTACTTTAGCTCGCCCATAAACCATCTTTCTCCCTCATAGGAGATGCTATCTTCGTTTGAGATGATTTTCTTAAACTCTACTGTTTGCTAACTTTATACGAAAATGTCAATAAAAAAAGGCGCGTTTCCGCACCTTTTCAAGCTAGACAGATGGCTGTGTGCCTGAGAACATCGGCACTTCGCTTGTTTCACCATTCTCCTGTCTAAAAATAATATGTTTTTCATTAAAATGAATAGGCGATTCTATTCCCGCAGCTGCGGATAAGTTAAATAAACCTTCTCTAAGAGACAGGATATAATTGCACACTCGGTATTTTTTTTCTTCAATCGATAAACCCTTTTGCAGCTTTGGATCAGTTGTGGCGACCCCGACTGGACATTTATTCGTGTGGCAGACTTGGGCGCGAATGCATCCGACTGAAAACATGAGACCTCTAGCAATATTCACAAAGTCAGCTCCCATTGAAAGGGCAATCGCAATTTTATCAGGTGAGAGAAGCTTGCCAGAAGCAAAGAGCTTCACCTGATCTCTGACACCGTATTCTTTCAAAATTTGATGAACCATAGGGAGTGCCGTGAAAATTGGCAGCCCTGCGGAATCCGCCAATTCATGAAAGGACGCCCCTGTACCGCCTTCTCCGCCATCGACTGTAATGAAATCAGGGTGTTTGCCGCTTTTTTTCATATAGCTGGCAAGCTCTTCAATATTTTCTTTATGTCCGACAACAAGTTTGATTCCAACTGGCTTTCCGCCTATACTCCGCAGCTCCTCAATGAAATCAAACATGTCAGGAATGGAGTGGAACATCTCAAAGCGGTTTGGGCTGTCTATGGATTGGTGAGGCGGCAATTTACGGATATTCGCAATTTCTTCCGTTACTTTTTCGCCGTCAATATGACCACCGCGTGTTTTTGCTCCTTGTGCCAGCTTGAGTTCAAAGGCTTTGACTTCCTCGTGTTCGCTTTTTTTCTTGAATTCTTCAAAAGAAAATGCGCCATCCTCTGTTCTAACGCCAAATAAACCGGGCCCAATCTGACAAATGATATCTGCGCCGCCTTTGAGGTGATAAGGAGAAAGACCGCCTTCACCTGTGTTCATCCACGTACCGCCGGCCATTTTTAATCCTGAGGATAGAGCTGTAATGGCCCTGTCGCCTAAGGAGCCATAGCTCATAGCGGATTGGCCGATCAGTCCTTTCACATGGAAAGGCTTTTGACATGTGTGTTCGCCAATGACTTGTACATCCTCTTGATGGAGAAAGTAAGGATTTGCTTCAACTTCTTTGAAATGTTCACTTCTTCGCAGTAAATTGTCTTGATCAATTTGATACACTTTTGTTTTGATTTTTTCAGATTGATCGATTCGTAGTTCATCTCGCTGCTTTGGAAACAGGACGTTTCGAATGTAATAGCCTGGCTTGTCAAAATCACGTTTTGATCCAAAGCCCATTGTCCGGCTTTTGTACTTTCCTGACATGACCGCCTGCTCGTATTCTCTTCTTGAGAAGGGCAGCTCCTCTCGGTCATTCAGAAACAGATATTGGCGAAGCTCAGGTCCTATTTTTTCAAAGATAAACCGCAGCTTTCCAATGACCGGATAATTTCGTAGAACTGAATGTTCTTCTTGTTTTTCATCCCTCATCCAAATCCAGATCAATAGAATGATTGGGATGATCAAAAAAATGATTAGCAATGTGCCGATGATCATTAAGGTTGTGGTCATGAAGATCCCCTCTTTTCTCTTTCATTGCTGTTGTTATTCCACTTTTCATAAAAAGAGAAACCACATCAACATATTGTGACGTTTAGAAATGAAAAGGCGGGGTAACTTACAAATAAGATCATAAGGGGAGGGAACATACATGAATAAGCGTCCAAATACGTATGTACTTGCAGGATTAGGGGTTGGAGGAGCTGTGTTATTAGCGGTAAAAAATAAACAGCATCTGAAAAAATGGGCAAGCATGTTCCGGTCAGATGAAAAGGTTCCTGAAAAAGCCGGCCACCCAGATCCATTAGATATCCAAGACAACAAGATGGTCGACGAAGGGGCCATGACATCCGTCCATTATTTTAATGAAGCGAGACAATAGTTTGAAAAAAAACCGTTTTGAAAGATCAAAACGGTTTTTTTCTTGTGATGTTATATCGAAGAGGATCGACAATGGTAAAACCGATCAGCCCATTGTGATCAGATGTCGAGAATTGGAATTCAACGCCTGACAGATGATAGGTTGAGAGAACTTCCTGATCCGTCAAACGTAAAGAAAGATGATCCTCATAAACCGGAGCGTTCCGCAGCACTTCGGATTCTTCTGCAAATAACTCCAATCCAGCCACTCGGTCCTCTTTGTCGATATCTACATTGATACATTCATTGACATCTAATTCAATGGTTTCTTTGATTTTCAAACGCTCCGATTGCGGGGTGATATAGATGTATCCGATATCTATACTTTGTTCATATGTAATCGTTCTTTTCAAAAGAGTCACCTCTTTTCAATAGATCTTTTTTAAATCTATAGTAAAATATTCCTTTATTGTATAATAGCATGTGACAAAGTGCCAAAATATCAACCTCTTTCAGCTCCTCTCCAAGTCGATTTTTTCATCTATTCTCCAGCCATTTTATCTAAAGTCACAATCGCTCATTTTCAAAAGAATGAAACTTTTAGCTGAAGGAGGTTACCCATTTTTTGCGGTCACTGATTTTGTTATAATATTTAAATGGAATGAAACGAATGGAGGAACGTTTTTCATGTATGATGTTACCGAGTGGAAGCATGTCTTTAAACTCGATCCAAATAAAGAAATTTCCGATGAACAGCTAGAAGCGATTTGCGAATCTGGGACGGATGCCATATTAATTGGCGGAAGTGATCATGTGACAGAGGACAACGTGCTTCAATTGATGTCAAAGGTCCGCCGCTTTCTAGTGCCATGTGTGCTCGAAATCTCCACACATGAGATGATTGTGCCGGGCTTTGATCTGTATTTCATCCCGACTGTCTTAAACAGTACTCACCCTGACTGGATTGTTGGGCTTCATAAGGACGCGATGAAGGAATTCGGTGATTTGATGTCAATGGAAGAGATTGTGCCTGAAGGCTATGTCATCTTAAATGAAGATTGTAAAGCGGCCAAGCTCACAGAGGCAAATACAGCGCTGGATATCGATGACGTCAGGGCATATGCAAGAGTGGCAGAGCATTTGATGAGGCTGCCCATTTTTTATCTGGAATACAGCGGAACGCTTGGAGACATAGAGCTTGTCAAAGAAACAAAAGCAGTGCTTGATGAAACAGTTCTTTTTTATGGCGGTGGCATCGAGAATGCTGAGCAGGCAAAAGACTTCTCCCAGCATGCAGACGTCGTGGTTGTAGGAAACGTCATTTATGACAATTTCAAAGAAGCATTAAAGACAGTGGATGCAGTCAAAAAGTCATCATAGTCAAATTAGACGAAACGGGTTAAAATAGAACATAAGTTCGAATTGGCGGTGAATGGAATGAATGAAATATCGAATCATCTATTAGAAGGCCTGAATGACGCACAGAAAGAAGCAGTCAAAGCAACAGACGGTCCTTTATTGTTGATGGCAGGAGCAGGAAGCGGGAAGACACGGGTGCTCACACATCGAATAGCCTACTTAATGGCAGAAAAGCATGTGGCTCCGTGGAACATTTTAGCGATTACATTTACAAATAAAGCAGCACGTGAAATGCGTGAACGTGTCCAGGCTATTTTAGGGCCTGGCGCAGATGACATCTGGATTTCTACGTTCCACAGCATGTGTGTCCGTATTTTAAGACGCGATATTGACCGCATTGGTGTGAATCGCAATTTCTCTATTTTAGACACATCTGACCAGCTTTCAGTCATTAAAAACATTTTAAAAGAACGGAATATCGACCCTAAAAAGTTCGATCCACGCAGCATTTTAGGATCGATCAGCAGTGCAAAAAACGAACTCATTGACGCAGAGGAATACGCCAAAACAGCCGGTGATTTCTATGATCAAGTGGTCAGCGATGTCTATACAGATTATCAAAAGCGTTTACTCAAAAACCAATCACTCGACTTTGATGATTTAATTATGATGACGATTCGTCTATTTGAGCGCATCCCTGAAGTGTTAGAGCACTATCAGCGGAAATTCCAATACATTCATGTGGATGAGTATCAAGATACGAACAGAGCGCAGTACATGCTTGTGAAACTGCTCGCTCAGCGTTTTCAAAATATATGTGTTGTCGGTGACTCTGACCAGTCTATTTATCGCTGGCGCGGAGCGGATATTACAAACATTCTCTCCTTTGAAAAAGATTATCCATCCAGTGAAGTGATTCTGCTTGAGCAAAATTACAGATCGACGAAACGCATTTTGCATGCCGCAAATACGGTGATTCAAAACAATGCAAACCGGAAGCCGAAAAATCTTTGGACAGAAAATGATGAAGGGGCGAAGATTGCCTATTACCGTGCAGATAATGAATTCGGTGAGGGACAATTTGTCGCAGGAAAGATTCGTCAGCTGCATCAAAGCGGAAAGCGCAAATTATCCGATTTTGCGATCCTTTACCGAACAAATGCTCAGTCTCGTGTCATAGAGGAAACGTTAATGAAAGCCAACATTCAATACAACATTGTCGGCGGCACGAAGTTCTATGACAGAAAAGAGATCAAGGACATTTTGGCATACTTACGCCTAGTGGCAAACCCAGATGACGATATTAGTTTTGCACGAATTGTCAACGTACCAAAGCGCGGAATCGGTGCGACATCTGTTGATAAAATTGCAGCATATGCGGAGATGAATGACCTGTCTATGTTTGAAGCACTTGGTCAGGTGGATTTCATTGGACTGAGTGCACGAGCAGCCAATGCACTTGATGAGTTCAAACAGCTCATCGATCAAATGACGAACATGCAGGATTATTTATCTGTCACAGAATTAACAGAAGAAATTTTAGAGAAAACAGGCTATCGTGAAGCGCTGAAGCTCGAAAAAACGATTGAAGCACAAAGCCGCTTAGAAAATATTGACGAGTTTCTATCCGTCACGAAGAACTTTGAAGAACAAAATGAAGACAAGTCACTTGTGACCTTCCTGACAGATCTCGCCCTCGTCGCAGACATTGATAAGCTGGATGAAAATGAAGAAGAAGATCAGGATGCTGTCATCTTAATGACACTTCACGCCGCAAAAGGTTTGGAATTCCCTGTTGTTTTCTTAATGGGAATGGAGGAGGGTGTCTTCCCGCACAGCCGTTCATTAATGGAAGATGCAGAGATGGAAGAAGAGCGCCGCCTCGCTTATGTAGGCATCACACGGGCTGAAGAAGAGCTTTATTTATCAAGTGCGAAAATGAGAACACTTTTCGGCCGAACGAACATGAACCTTGAATCAAGATTCATTCGAGAAATACCAGCCGATTTATTGGACAACCTAAATGAGAAAAAAGAAACAAAAACACCGTTTGGCCAAACAAGAGAAAGACCGCAAAGACGGGGACCTGTCTCACGTCCGCAAACACAAACCATTCAAAACACAGGCGGCGGCAGTATTGGCTGGGCTGTGGGCGATAAAGCGGCCCATAAAAAATGGGGCGTTGGTACGGTTGTGAGTGTGAAAGGCAGCGGAGACAGCACAGAGCTTGATATTGCGTTCCCAAGCCCTACAGGCATTAAGCGTCTTCTAGCAGCATTTGCACCAATCGAGAAGCAATAAACTGATAGGACTGACAAAACGGATGAATTGAAAGGAAGAAGCAGATGGATAAAGAAGCAGCGAAACGCCGGATCGAGGAACTGCACCAGATTTTGAATCAATACAACTACGAATATCATACACTTGATCGTCCAAGTGTTCCTGACGCTGAATATGATGCGCGGATGCGTGAGCTGATCTCTTTGGAGGAAGAGCACCCTGACTTAAAAGCAGCAGATTCTCCATCACAAAGAGTAGGCGGCGCTGTTTTAGACGCCTTTCAAAAAGTGCGTCACGGCACACCAATGCTCAGCCTTGGGAATGCGTTTAATGAACAGGACCTTCTTGATTTTGACCGCCGGGTTCGTCAAGCAGTCGGTGACGATATCGCATACAATGTCGAGCTGAAAATTGATGGACTCGCTGTTTCTCTCCGTTATGAAAATGGCGTGTTTGTCCGAGGAGCGACGCGCGGCGATGGAACAACGGGTGAGGATATTACTGAAAATCTCAAAACGATTCGTTCCATCCCGCTTAAAATCAAACGCCCTCTGTCGATTGAAGTGAGAGGCGAGGCATTTATGCCAAAACCTTCTTTTGAAGCATTAAATGAAAAAAGAATACAAAACGAAGAAGAGCCGTTTGCAAACCCGCGTAATGCGGCTGCAGGTTCACTTCGTCAGCTTGATACGAAAATTGCAGCGAAACGAAACCTTGATATATTCGTCTACAGTATAGCGGAGCTTGATGAAATTGGTGTTGAAACGCAAAGCGCAGGACTTGATTTTCTCGACGAACTTGGCTTTAAAACCAACAAAGAAAGACGGATGTGCCAAACGATCGAAGAAGTCATCGACCTCATTGAAACATTAAAAATAAAGCGTGCCGATTTTTCATATGAAATCGATGGAATTGTCATTAAAGTCGATTCACTGGCTCAGCAGGAAGAGCTCGGCTTCACAGCAAAAAGCCCGCGCTGGGCAGTTGCGTACAAGTTTCCAGCTGAAGAGGTCGTAACGAAGCTGCTTGATATTGAACTAAGTGTCGGACGTACAGGCGTGATTACACCAACAGCGATTCTTGAGCCTGTCAAAGTAGCAGGGACGACAGTGCAGCGTGCATCTCTTCATAATGAAGATTTGATCAAAGAAAAGGATATTCGCTATTTTGATCAAGTGATTGTGAAAAAAGCCGGGGATATTATTCCTGAAGTCGCAGGTGTCCTTGTTGATCAGCGGACAGGGGAAGAAAAGCCGTTTCACATGCCAACTGAATGTCCAGAGTGTCATAGTGAGCTGGTGCGAATCGAAGGCGAAGTGGCCTTGCGATGCATCAATCCAGAATGTCCTGCCCAAATACGTGAGGGACTCATTCACTTCGTTTCCCGTAATGCGATGAATATTGATGGACTTGGCGAGCGGGTCATTACACAGCTCTTCAAGGAACAGCTCGTTTCTCGTGTGTCCGACCTTTATCGATTAACGAAAGAAGAGCTCATTCAGCTTGAACGAATGGGCGAAAAATCTGTCGACAATTTACTGCGTTCAATTGAACAATCGAAAGAAAACTCTCTTGAGCGTTTACTATTTGGACTCGGTATTCGATTTATTGGTTCAAAAGCGGCAAAGACCTTGGCAATGCATTTCGAAAACATCGATCAATTAAAGCAAGCGACGAAAGAACAATTACTTGAAGTCGACGAAATTGGTGAAAAAATGGCTGATGCCGTCGTCACGTACTTTGAGAAAGAAGAAATACTTGATCTGCTGAACGAATTAAAAGAGCTCGGAGTCAATATGACCTACACAGGGCCAAAGCCGGTAAAAGCAGAAGAAAGTGATTCCTACTTTGCAGGAAAAACCATTGTGCTGACAGGAAAATTAGAAGAAATGGCTCGAAACGATGCAAAAGCAGCGATCGAAGCATTAGGCGGAAAGCTGGCAGGCAGTGTGAGTAAAAAAACAGACCTAGTCATTGCCGGAGAAGCAGCGGGAAGTAAGCTGACAAAGGCAGAAGAACTCAATATTGAAATTTGGGACGAAGCTAAAATGCTCGAGGAGCTAAAGAAATAAGAGGAGTGTTTTCTATTGAAAAAGTTGTTATTGCTGCTGACAATGCTCACACTGGTATTGTCAGCGTGTGCACCTTTTGGGGGAAAGGAAGAGGAAGAGGTCACACAAAAAACGGATGAAACGAAGGAAACAAAGGAAACAGCCATCATCCCGATGTACAATATCTCAGACTCCTATTACAAAATGGTGCTGCCGTTTAAACAAGGAGCTGCTAGAGGTCTAACGGCGGAGCGTCTCAATACACGCTTGGACATTGATGAATTTGAAACAGGACTCATGCGCCTTGCAACAGAGTCATTTAATACAAACGACTATCTATTCCAAGAAGGACAGCATTTAGATGAGGACACTGTTCTCAGCTGGCTGGCGCGCAAAAAAACAGGCAGTGATCTGAAAAAGGCAGAAAAAGAAGATAAAGACTTTAAGAATCTAGGCTTAAATCCTGCTCTTCCAAACTCGGGTTCAACAAAGTCTAAAAATGAAAATAGTCCAATTTACTTAGCTTCAATGCTAGAGCATAATTACTTAATTCGAAAAGACAAAAACAGCTTACAGCTTGGCGGAGTTGTCATTGGTCTTGCGCTAAACTCTGTTTATTATTACCGTGAAAAGATCGGTGACCCGCAGCAAGAGGTGACCATCGATTCATCGAAAAATTCAAAGAAACTTTTGGCAGAGGGTGAAAAAATCGCTGAACAAGTGGTCAAGCGCATTCGTCAAATGGACGGACTGCAAAAAGTGCCTGTCATGATTGCCCTTTATAAGCAAGCACCAAAATCATCTATCGTTCCAGGTAACTTTATCGCCAAAACAGATGTGAAAGCAGGCTCCGCTGATATCGGAAATTGGGATACAATCAAAGAGGAGAATGTATTCTTCCCTTCAGATAGTGCGAAAAGCAGCTACAAAGATGATTCAGAGCGATTTGACCGCTTCAAGACAAAGGTCGAAGACTACTTCCCGAATTACACTGGTGTTGTAGGAAAAGGTTTTTATAAGAACGGCAACCTGCAAAAAATGAAAATCGAAATTCCAATGCAGTTCTATGGAAAAACGGAAGTCGTAGCCTTCACACAATATTTAACCGGAGAAGTCATGGATTACTACAAGAGTACCAATATTGAAATCAACATCACATCTTCTGATCAACAAGAAGCCTTGATCACAAAAAGTGCTGAGGACAAAGAACCGACTGTTCATATATATGACTAAATAAGAGGAATTTCCAGACTCTTGTCAAAGTATTAGTATAAATCAAGAAGAAAGGCTGGTATGTTGATGCTCGTATAATGCTGATTACCGTCAAGAACATTTAAAAAGACGATAAAAGGAGAATCAGCATGCATAAAGAAGTAAAAGCACGATACGATGAACAGAAAGTCTTAAAGAAAGCGGCTCACTTGTATGACTTTCAGCTTGACCAAGTGACATTTCTAGCCGATGCAGAAAATTATGTGTATGAATATAAGGCAATGAATGGGGAGAATTATATATTAAAAATCACCCATACCATTCGTCGCTCACCCACATATATTTTAGGAGAAATGGACTGGCTTCGATTCCTGTCTCATCATGGTATTTCCGTAGCAAAGCCGATTTCATCAGCAAGAGGAAAAGACGTTGAAACCATTCCTGATCAAGCCGGAGGCGCATTTTTACTCCGTGTGTATGAAAAAGCACCGGGGAGAAAAGTGAATGAAGGAGATTGGAATGGGAAGCTGTTTGAAGCGTTAGGGTCCTATACAGGACGAATGCATCAAATAACAAAACAATATCAAGTAAAAGATCCTCTTTATAAGCGTCAAGAGTGGTATGAAGAGGAGCAATTAAAGCTTGAACAATATATCCCTTCTGATCAAACGGTTGTTTTGCGAAGAAAAGATGAACTAATGCAAAAGCTTCACCAGCTCCGAATTTCGAAGGATGTGTATGGGCTGGTGCATGCCGATTTGCATCACGGGAACTTTCATTATCATCAAGGAGAGATTATCGCATTCGATTTTGATGATATTGGATATCACTGGTTTATCAATGATATTAGTATTTTGCTATACAATGTTCTTTGGTATCCAGTGATTCCATATGATGATAAAGCTGAATTTACGGCAGAATTTATGAGTCATTTTCTAAAAGGCTATCGACAGGAGAATGAGCTTGATGACGCGTGGCTGGCAACAATCCCTGATTTTCTCATGCTGCGTCATATGCTGATTTATGGGCTTTTACATCAAGCATTTGATCTCCAAACATTGACTTCTGACGAAAAAGCCATGCTGTCATGTTTTCGAAAGGAAATTGAGCAAAAAACACCCATTACTCCTTTTGACTTTCAACAGCTGGCACGATAGAAGAAACCCCTTGCTGTGTTAAACAGCAAGGGGTTTTTTTATGACTACACCGTATCACACTTCACGCCAACGACGCCTTCTAGATCTTTAATATCAAAGTACACATCGGTTGTATAGCGGTCTTTATGCACACGTACGCGTACTTCCATGATTGGATAGTCTTTTTCTTTTAAATCATCAATTCGTACAGAATGAATGCGGATATTGAGGGCTTTCATTTCTTTTAAAATATCGGTCATGCGGTTTCTGTCAGAAAGAGACATTCTGATGCGGATTTCTTTTTCCTGCAGGCGAATCGGTCCGATCCGCTGGAAGAGCCATGGCAGGAATTCGACACTAATCAGAATAAAGAAAAGGCTGAGGAAGGCTTCTTTATAAAATCCTGCACCGGTTGCAACCCCAAGTCCTGCTGCTCCCCAGATCATCGCAGAAGTCGTGAGACCTGAGATGACATCATTGCTTTTTCGAAGAATCACACCTGCTCCAATAAAACCAACACCAGATATAATTTGCGCCGGTAACCTGAGTGGGTCCATTTGAAGCTTAGAGACTCGAGGGAAATTGTAGGCTGCATCAATGCTGATGATGGTTAAGACGCAGGAGCTGACAGCAATGACAATACACGTTTTTAAGCCGAGGGGCTTTTTCTTCAACTCTCGTTCAAGCCCGATAATCAGCCCGATTAAGGTGGCCACGGCTAATTTTAAGACTGTATCCCATTCAATTGTCCAAAACATGCGTATCGCTCCTTTCACTTCATGTACGTTTCACAACATGTATATGATCTTCTCACAGCCCATATGGCTGCACAACTCTTATTTTATTCAGTTTCTGAAGAAAGAAAAGCTTTTTATTTTATTTAAAAAGAGAGTCATCCGCATAGGGCAGATGACTCTTCAATTCTTTATTTTGTTTCTTCCTCAAGATGATCTTCCATTTTGGTAAACAGCTTCTTAGAAGCTTTAGATGGTTTATTGGTCAAGAGGCTGACAATGATGGCAGTCAAACCACTCAAAATAAATCCTGGAACCATTTCGTACAAACCAGTTGTATTATTCAAGCCGGTTGAAATCCATGTTAACACTACAACTGCCCCTACAACCATTCCTGCAAGTGCACCGTGATGGTTCATTCGCTTCCAATATAGGCATAGAAGGATGACTGGACCAAATGAAGATCCAAAACCTGCCCAAGCATAACCAACAAGGTCAAGAATGGTATCACTTGGATTAAGTGAAAGACAAAGCGCGATAATGGCAACCACCAATACAGACATACGCCCAATCATCACTAGTTCTTTGTCTGACGCTTTTCTTCTAAAGAAGGTTCGGTATAAATCCTCTGTCATTGCACTTGCAGTCACAAGCAGCTGTGAAGAGATCGAACTCATAATCGCAGCTAAAATAGCAGAGAGTAAAAATCCAGTAATATACGGGTGGAATAACACTTTAGAAAACACAATAAAGATGGTTTCTGGGTCTGCTAAAGTGGTACTAGTCTCATGTACATAAGCTACACCGACTAATCCAACAGACAGTGAACCAATAACAGACACAATCATCCAGCTCATCCCGATACGACGTGCTGGTTTTAAATCTTTTACAGTCGTAATGGCCATGAAGCGAACAATGATGTGCGGCTGTCCAAAGTAACCAAGCCCCCATGCTAAGAAGGAAATAATGCCAATGACGCTCGTTCCTCTGAATATATCAAGCAATTTTGGATCAATTTGTTGGATATCTTGATACGTGGCAATTGGGCCACCTAATTGAGTAAAGGCAACGATCGGCACGAGCACTAATGCTAAAAACATAATGGCTCCTTGAACAAAATCAGTTAAACTCACTGCCAAAAAGCCGCCGAATAAAGTGTATAAGATCACGATACTAGAGGTTAAAATTAAACCAAATATATAATTGGCACCAAACGCAGATTCAAATAAACGACCGCCAGATACCATACCTGATGAGGTGTACAGTGTAAAGAAAATCATAATAATGACAGCTGAGACAGCTTTTAATAAAGTAGAAGAATCTTTAAATCGTTTGTCAAAAAAGTCTGGAATGGTGATCGCATCATCAGCAACCTCAGTATACGATCGTAAGCGAGGAGCTAAAAATAGATAATTCAAGTAAGCCCCACTAATCAAACCAACAGCAAGCCATCCTGACGAAAGCCCAGTTGTATACATCGCGCCTGGAAGCCCCATGAGCATCCAGCCGCTCATATCTGAAGCACCAGCAGATAGAGCTGTCACGTAAGGACCCAGC
Organism: Bacillus sp. MAG717A; assembly: GCF_036884855.1. Taxonomy (NCBI): domain Bacteria; kingdom Bacillati; phylum Bacillota; class Bacilli; order Caryophanales; family Bacillaceae; genus Bacillus; species Bacillus sp. MAG717A. The sequence goes on along the minus strand of NZ_CP145733.1, from coordinate 764,722 downwards.
CCTCGTCCGCCCAACATATAATCATTTAAGTCATTTGTTTTTCTAAATGCATACCAGCCAATGGCCAGCATTCCAATAAAATAAATAGCTAGAGAAATTCCAATCTCAATACTCATGTTTCCATATCACCTTTTTCGTATTAATTTGACATCACCTCATTCAAAATATACAAGAACATTCCAATCGTCTGTCTGCTCACTGCTATGGTTACTTAACCTAACAGAGTATTCCCTGCTGATCAACCTTCTTAAACCTCTTTCTTACATAAAAAAATGCATAAATGATTGATAAGAATCTATATGTAAGCGTTATCAAAAACATTTAAAAGAAAAAATTTTCTGATAAATAATCAATTTCTGTTACAAATCATTTTCATACTTTCTGGTTTTAAGGGTGATGGGGAGAATGGCTACCTTCTCAAGCCTGCGTAAAGTTGCTTTAGAACAGTAAAATTTGATATGATAAAGTGTATATGACTTATGATCATGACCACGATCACGCATCATTTTTGGAGGTGAACCTGCATGTCAAGAATTTCAATAGAAGAAGTCAAGCACGTTGCGCATTTAGCAAGGCTTGCGATTACAGAAGAAGAAGCTGAGATGTTTACAGAACAGCTTGATAGCATCATTTCATTTGCAGAGCAGTTAAACGAGGTAGATACGGAAAACGTTGAACCTACTACACACGTATTAAAAATGAAAAACGTCATGAGAGAAGATGTTCCGAATAAAGGTCTTTCCATTGAGGCAGTCGTCAAAAACGCGCCTGATCATAAAGACGGCTATATTCGTGTGCCATCAATTTTGGACTAAAGGAGGCCCGAGACATGTCACTGTTTGATCACAAAATTTCTGAATTAAAAGAGCTTTTACATAAAAAGGAACTGTCTGTTTCTGATTTAGTGGACGAGTCTTATAAACGAATCAATGAAGTAGACGGGAAAGTACAAGCATTCCTTGCATTGGACGAAGAAAAAGCTCGTGCGTATGCAAAGGAATTGGACGAGGCAGTTGGTGAAAAGGACGAGCTTGGCCTATTGTTCGGTATGCCAATCGGTGTGAAAGATAACATTGTTACAAAGGATTTGCGTACAACAGCTTCAAGTAAAATCCTGCAAAACTTTGATCCAATTTATGATGCAACCGTTGTGAACCGCCTAAGAGACGCAGAAGCAGTCACAATCGGTAAATTAAATATGGACGAATTCGCAATGGGATCTTCTACGGAGAACTCAGGCTTCAAAGCGACGAAAAACCCGTGGAATTTAAACACCGTTCCAGGCGGATCAAGTGGTGGATCAGCAGCTTCAGTTGCAGCAGGTGAAGTACCGTTCTCACTTGGATCAGATACAGGCGGTTCTATTCGTCAGCCGGCATCTTTCTGCGGAGTTGTAGGTCTTAAACCGACATATGGACGTGTATCCAGATACGGATTAATTGCATTTGCTTCATCATTAGACCAAATTGGTCCGATTACACGCAATGTAGAGGACAACGCTTATGTTCTTCAAGCGATTTCTGGTGTCGATCAAATGGACGCAACAAGTGCAAATGTCGATGTACCAGATTTTCTTTCTTCATTAACTGGCGACATCAAAGGTCTGAAAATCGCTGTGCCGAAAGAATATCTTGGCGAAGGTGTTGGCGAGGAAGCAAAAGAGTCTGTTCTTCAAGCGTTAAAAGTATTAGAAGGACTTGGTGCTTCGTGGGAAGAAGTGTCTCTACCGCATTCTAAATATGCGCTTGCGACTTACTACTTACTGTCTTCTTCAGAAGCATCTGCAAACCTTGCACGTTTTGACGGTATCCGCTATGGCTACCGTACAGATAATGCAGACAACCTGATTGATTTATACAAAAATACTCGTTCTGAAGGCTTCGGAGACGAAGTGAAGCGCCGCATCATGCTTGGTACATTCGCGCTAAGCTCAGGATATTACGATGCGTACTATAAAAAAGCGCAAAAAGTCCGTACATTGATCAAAAAAGACTTTGAAGATGTTTTCGAAAAGTATGATGTCATTGTAGGACCGACAACGCCAACTCCTGCATTTAACATTGGTGAAAAGACAAGCGATCCATTGACTATGTACGCAAACGATATTTTAACGATCCCTGTTAACCTTGCAGGCGTTCCAGGAATCAGTGTGCCTTGTGGATTTGCAAATGGCCTTCCGTTAGGACTGCAAATCATCGGCAAGCACTTTGACGAAGGAACAGTGTACCGCGTGGCTCACGCTTTTGAGCAAGCAACAGATCATCATAAAGCAAAACCTGAACTGTAAGGGGTGAATCAGAATGAACTTTGAAACGGTAATTGGACTTGAAGTCCACGTAGAGCTAAAAACACAATCGAAAATTTTCTCAAGCTCGCCGACACCTTTTGGTGCAGCTGCCAACACGCAAACAAGTGTCATCGACCTTGGATATCCTGGCGTACTGCCTGTACTGAACAAAGAAGCGGTGAACTTTGCGATGAAAGCGGCTATGGCACTGAACTGTGAAATCGCAACAGATACAAAATTTGACCGTAAAAACTACTTCTATCCTGATAACCCAAAGGCGTATCAAATTTCTCAATTTGATAAACCGATCGGTGAAAACGGCTGGATTGAAATTGAAGTAGAAGGCAAAACAAAACGAATCGGTATTACGCGTCTCCATTTGGAAGAGGATGCAGGGAAACTGACGCACACAGGCGACGGTTACTCCCTCGTCGATTTCAACCGTCAAGGAACACCACTTGTTGAAATCGTATCTGAGCCAGACATTCGGACGCCAGAAGAAGCGTATGCTTATTTAGAAAAATTAAAATCCATTATTCAATATACAGGCGTTTCTGACTGTAAGATGGAAGAAGGCTCACTTCGCTGTGATGCTAATATTTCTCTTCGCCCAATCGGCCGTGAAGAGTTTGGTACAAAGACAGAGCTCAAAAACTTGAACTCATTTGCTTTCGTACAAAAAGGCCTTGAATTCGAAGAGAAGCGTCAAGAGCAAGTATTGCTTTCTGGCGGCTTGATCGAGCAGGAAACACGCCGTTATGACGAAGCGTCTAAAAAGACAATTCTCATGCGCGTTAAAGAAGGCTCTGATGATTACCGCTACTTCCCAGAACCGGATTTGGTGGAGCTGTACATTGATGACGAGTGGAAAGAACGCGTAAGAGCATCCATCCCAGAGCTTCCAGACGAGCGCCGCAAACGCTACATCGATGAGCTTGGACTTCCTGCATACGATGCAATGGTACTCACGCTGACGAAAGAAATGTCTGATTTCTTTGAAGCGACCATTTCAGAAGGTGCAGAAGCAAAACAAGCATCGAACTGGCTCATGGGTGAAGTTTCTGCTTACTTAAACTCTGCTCAAAAAGAGCTAGACGATACAAAGCTAACGCCGCAAGGGCTGGCTGGTATGATCAAGCTTATTGAAAAAGGAACGATTTCCTCTAAGATTGCGAAAAAGGTATTCAAAGAGCTTATCGAAAATGGGGGAGATGCAGAAACAATCGTCAAAGAAAAAGGACTTGTCCAAATTTCTGACGAAGGTGCACTGCTCAAACTTGTCACAGAAGCACTTGATAACAACCCGCAATCCATTGAAGACTTTAAAAATGGTAAAGACCGCGCGATTGGTTTCTTAGTCGGACAAATCATGAAAGCATCGAAGGGCCAAGCTAACCCGCCGATGGTGAACAAGATTCTCCTTGAAGAAATCAAAAAACGCTAAATAGTAAAAAACCGCCTGATGAAAAAGGCGGTTTTTTTGATTGAAATGACAGGGTCTTACTATAGATTCGGACCACAGCCGTATATCAATTTAGAGATACTTTTCTTATAATGAAGCATAAGCGAAAGTGCACATTCGAAGGGGGAAAGGTGAGCTAAATCAAAAAACAGCACGTTATGTTACTGAAGAAACAGCCTCAATTGTTCCACTGCTCTTAGAACAGCAGGATCCTCGCACTTTTCTAAATTCGTCAGCATTCCTTGGATGACTGGCTTACGAGGTTCAGCTTTTGCCAGCTCTTCTTCAATCACTTCAATGGATACAACGGTATCATCAGAAAGCAGATGCTCCAGCTTTAACAAACGAAGCTCCTCTTGAAGGGAAGCAGCACTAGGCGCTTCATCGTCCCAAATGGTTTGCTTCAAAATCGGCTTCGTCTGAGAACGAAGCAATCCTTGAACCAGATCATCAAACCGTTCGAGTATAAAGGATGAGAGCTCATCAAATGATAATTGCATTTGATCCTGTAAAAGCAGAACCTGCACATACGATTGGATAATTCCTTGAATCATGACTGACAGGTCAGTTATATATGGTTCGATCTCCTGTCCATAAGTGGTCAAGATGGAAATTTGAATTTCATCATTCATTTGCTTTTTCACAGTTTTTGAATACTTTTTAATTTGCTGGTTTTCCGGAATAATGTTCTCGCTGAGGATCAGAATGATAAAATCTTTGTTCTCAGCAAAATGCTGAAACTGTTCAGCAATTTGTTTCTGAAAGATCTCTCTCGGCGCGAGATGCTGATTCTCTTTTCGAATCGTTTCGATTGTTTGCATCGAAGTGTCGATATAATATTCAAACGCTCGGTTGAAAAGCTGTTCTTTTGATTTGAAATGTAAATAAAATGCGCCTTTTGATATTCCGCATTCATCTGCAATTTCCTGAATGGTCGTAGAAGAAAAACCCTTTTTCGCAAACAATTGGATGCTTGCTTTAATGATTTTTTCTTTTTTTTCGTTCATGAAATAAGGCCCCTTCAGCTTTAGAATGTTACGTCAAACGCAAGTGAAATGGTTGACGGCATTGTATATCACCGTTTATTATGATATAGAATGACCAGTCAGTCAATACATAAAGGAAAATGGAGGATATAATGAATTCGATCATCAATTTTGTATTAAAGAATAAGTTCGCTGTATGGCTCATGACGATTATCGTAACAGTTGCTGGTCTATATGCCGGATTGAATATGAAACAAGAATCAATCCCAAATATCAACACTCCAGTCATTACGGTTTCTACAACGTACCCTGGCGCAACGCCGGACGAAGTATCAGATAAGGTGACAGATCCAATTGAAAAGTCAATTCAAAACCTCAATGGGGTCAGCGTAGTCACTTCTAATTCTTTTGAAAATGCATCATCCATTCAAATCGAGTACGATTACAGCAAAGACATGGATGAAGCAAAAAAGGAAATTGAAGATGCGATTAGCAATATTGATTTCCCTGAAAATGCAGAAAAACCTAAAATCGCACGCTTTAGTATTAATGCGATTCCAATCCTAGCTCTTAGTGTCTCAGGTGATAAAGAATCATTACAAGACCTTACACAAAAAGTAGAAAATGACCTCGTTCCTTCACTTCAAGGGTTAGACGGCGTCTCTTCTGTTGAAGCTTCAGGACAGCAAATCAAAGAAGTAGAATTTTCGTTTAAAGAAAAGAAACTAAAAGAATACGGTTTAGATGAAGAAACCGTCCAAAACATGATCAAAGGCTCTGATGTGAATGTACCATTAGGTCTATACACATTTGGCAACAAACAAAAATCAGTTGTCGTGGACGGCAATATTTTAAGCGTCAAAGATTTGAAAAACATGCGAATTCCTGTTACACCAAGTGCAGGCGGCGGTGCGGGAAGCGCTGGAGCTGGAGCGCCATCTAGCAGCGCAGGTGCGCAAGGTGCCGAGCAGCAGGCGGGAAGTGCAAGTCAGCAGCAAGCAGCAGCACAGCAGCAAACAGGTGCAGCAAGCAGTCAATCTGTAGAGCTGCCAACGATCAAGCTGTCTGAGATTGCAGATATTAAAGTCGTCAAAGAGGCAGAATCGATCTCTAGAACGAATGGGAAAGACAGTATCGGTCTGCAAATTGTCAAAGGCTCTGATGCCAACACAGTGAGTGTTGCAGAAGAAGTGACAAAAGAGCTTGAGAAATTCAAAAAAGACAACAAAGGAATCAAAGTAAGCACCACATATGATCAAGCAGAGCCGATTAAAGAGTCTGTCAGCACAATGCTGAACAAGGCGATCATCGGAGCAATCTTTGCGATCATTATCATTCTCTTGTTCCTGCGAGATATCAAATCAACATTAATCTCGGTCATCTCCATTCCGTTATCTCTGTTGATTGCTGTCTTACTATTAAATCAGCTGGATATCACGCTAAATATCATGACACTTGGTGCCATGACCGTCGCCATCGGGCGTGTTGTCGATGACTCGATAGTGGTCATAGAAAATATCTATCGACGAATGGCGTTAAAGGATGAACCGTTAAAAGGCAAGGCACTCGTCAGAGAAGCCACAAAAGAAATGTTTATCCCAATCATGTCTTCAACGATTGTGACAATTGCGGTATTCTTACCGTTAGCATTAGTAGGTGGAATGATTGGTGAACTATTCATCCCATTTGCCTTAACGATTGTGTTTGCGTTACTTGCTTCACTGCTTGTCGCCATTACAATTGTTCCAATGATGGCACACACTCTATTTAAAAAGAATCTGTACGGCACAGCGAAAAAGGTAAAAGAACATAAACCAAGCAAGCTTGCTGGTGGTTATAGACGTGTACTTAATTGGACACTCAACCATAAATGGATCACATCAGGAATTGCCATTCTTATGCTTGTTGGAAGCTTATTCTTAGCACCACTTGTCGGTGTCAGCTTCTTACCACAGGAAGCAGAGAAAACGGCGATGGTGACATATACACCTGAACCTGGACAAACGAGAGAGCAAGCAATTGATGAAACGAAAAAAGCTGAAGAATATTTGATGAAACGTGACCATGTCAATACAGTTCAGTATTCTCTTGGCTCTTCAAATGCCATGACAGCAAGTGTTGGCGGTAACTCTAACGGTGCATTATTCTTCGTACAATATGACGAGGACACACCGAATTTTGATAAAGAAAAAGATCGTGTAGTCAAAGCCCTGCAAGACAAAGCGTCTAAAGGGGAATGGAAATCACAAGACTTCTCATCTGCTGGCGCCAGCAATACTGTGACGTACTATGTGTACGGTGACAAAGCAAGCGATATTGAAGGCACAGTAAAAGATGTTGAGAACATTTTAAAAGATGAGAAAAACTTGAAAAATGTCAGCACAAGCTTATCTGAGAAATACGACGAATATACGTTTAATGCAGATCAAGAAAAACTGGCGAAACTAGGTCTAACTGCTTCACAAATCGCTCAAGCGATTGCACCTCAAAATAGTGAAACAACACTGACGAAAGTCACAGAGGACGGCAAAGAACTTGATGTGAAGCTTCAAACGGAAAAAGATGAATATAAGAGCAAAAAAGATTTAGAAAATAAAAAGATCACCACACCAACAGGGCAAGAAGTCCGAATTGGTGATGTCGTCAAAGTAAAAGATGGGACAACAGCAAATACGGTGACAAAACGTGATGGAAAAATCTACGCAGAAGTGTCTGGTGATATGACAACAGACGACGTCTCAAGCGTAACGCAGGATGTTCAGAAGAAAGTCGACAAGCTTGATCTAAAATCTGGTGTAACGATTGACACAGGCGGTGTAAGTGCGGATATCCAAGAATCCTTTACACAGCTTGGCCTTGCAATGCTTGCAGCGATTGCCATTGTGTATCTCGTTCTCGTCATCACATTTGGCGGAGGTCTTGCACCATTTGCAATTCTCTTCTCACTTCCATTTACGGTTATTGGCGCTCTCGCTGGATTGTTTATAGCAAAAGAAACCATCAGCTTAAATGCCATGATTGGATTGCTTATGCTGATCGGTATCGTTGTAACAAATGCCATTGTCTTGATTGACCGCGTGATTCATAAAGAACAAGAAGGTCTCTCAACAAGAGAAGCGTTACTTGAAGCAGGTACAACAAGATTACGTCCAATCTTAATGACGGCACTTGCGACAATTGGTGCACTGCTGCCACTGGCATTAGGATTTGAAGGCGGAAGCCAGATCGTATCAAAAGGACTTGGTGTTACCGTAATTGGCGGTTTAACAAGTTCTACACTTCTCACATTGGTCATCGTTCCAATCGTGTATGAAATGTTAAGCAAGTTTAGACGTAAGAAGAAATACGCAGAAGAAGAGTAAGAGGAAGCCCCGTCTATTGGCGGGGCTTTTTTTATTTTGAAATCTGGCAAATAGCTTTTCTCATAAGTTCTTCAAATGCGTGGAAAAAGGCATCACGATCGACATGGTCAATCACTTGAATTGATTTTCCATCTGGATGCTCTTCTGTCCGTCCTTGCTTTGGCGTCTCGGTATAAACGATCGCATTCACTTCTTTTGAACGGGTAAATGATGTAGAAGCAAGAGTAATTGTCGTCAGCACGTCCCATAGGTAATACGTCGAATTGGTTTCATGATGAATGAGCGGCGGACAAAAGGCGTAGCACTGACCGATAAAATCTATTCCAATATGAGTGCGAAGAGAAGCCCAGCGCTGACGTACATCAAGTGTCAGCGGGACTTGATTTGTACTTTCAAGTGCGACCATTTCAATAGGAAACGGTTCCTGAAAGATAGTGCTCACAGCATAAGGATCCCAAAATGCATTCCATTCTGCTGTCCCGTCATGCTCGGGTTCTTCAACATTGCCTTTTTCAAGGAACGTGCCGCCCATCCACACCAATTTCTCAATTTTATTAGAGATTGAAGGGTCTTCTTCTAAAGCGCGTGCAAGATCTGTGAGCGGACCAGTAAAGAGTAGGGTGACAGGTTCTTTTGCCTTCTTAACTGTTTCAATCAGATGAAGGTGTGCTGGCAGCTTGGACACCTTTGTATCAACAGTACCTTTTTCATTTAAAATTGGAAGAGCATCTACATAGAAAGCATGCATTCGCCACTCCTTCGGAAATGGATTGACGCCTCTAGAAGTTGAAGCAGCGACTTCAATTTCATAAGGGCTGAATCGATCAATGATTTTTTGAGATGCACTGAGCGCAGGCTCTAAATAACAATCAGCAGGAATCACAGACATTCCGATGACTTTCAAATGTTCCATTTGAAGGAGAAGAAATAAAGAGACGAGGTCATCAACACCGCCGTCATGATTAAAATAGACAGGCTTTTTCATCGCATATCATCCTTTACAGCGTTTTCTTTTATCTTATCAGAATGCTTTCTTACTGAGGGAAATGTGCTTGGAGATTTTACATATTAGGCGGTTGTTTTGTTGCCATTTTCAAATCTCATAGTATAATTAAAGGTTGTTAGTGGTGAAAATAGATTGCATAATGAATATAGGATGATGATGAATGAAACGTGCTCGAATTATATACAATCCGACATCTGGGCGTGAACTCTTCAAGAAGAATTTACCGCAGGTTTTGCAAAAATTTGAACAAGCTGGCTATGAAACTTCTTGTCATGCGACGACATGTGCAGGAGATGCCACGCAAGCAGCAGAAAAAGCCGCACAGAGAGATTTTGATTTAATTGTAGCAGCAGGTGGAGACGGCACGATCAATGAAGTCGTTAACGGACTAGCACCGCTTGAAAAAAGACCAAAACTAGGAATTATTCCAGTTGGAACGACAAATGATTTCGCAAGAGCACTTGGAATTCCAAGAGAAGGTGTTTTGAAAGCGACAGATGCCATTATTGAGGGTGTAGCGAAGCCGCTTGATATCGGTAAAGTCAATGGCCATTATTTTATTAATATTGCTGGCGGCGGCCGGTTAACAGAGCTCACCTATGAGGTGCCTAGTAAGCTGAAGACCATGCTTGGACAGCTTGCTTATTATTTAAAAGGCATGGAGATGCTTCCATCTATCCGCCCGACAGAAGTCGAAATTGAATATGACGGCAAATTGTTTCATGGAGAAATCATGCTGTTCCTTGTTTCACTCACAAACTCAGTAGGCGGCTTTGAAAAACTAGCGCCAGATTCCATTTTAGATGATGGGATGTTTGACCTGATTATTCTAAAGAAGGTCAATCTAGCAGAAGCCATTCGAGTGGTCAGCCTTGCACTGCGAGGCGAGCATATTCATGATAACAATGTCATCTACGCAAAAGCGAATCGCGTGAAGGTAGATGTAAAAGATAAAATGCAATTGAATTTAGATGGTGAATACGGCGGCATGCTGCCAGGTGAATTTGAAAACCTGTATCGCCATATTGAATTTATTGTGCCAAAAGAAACAGCTGAAAAAATAGGGTGAAGACTGAACTTGGTTCCTTATGGCGGCCAAGTTTTTCTTTGCAAATGAGGTGATAAAATTGGTGAAAATGAAACCGCCTGTTGAAAAGAATGAGTACTACAATGTAACCTTCGAAGACTTAACGCATGAAGGTGCAGGTGTAGCAAAAATTGAAGGATTCCCTGTCTTTGTACCAAATGCCCTTCCTGACGAACAAGGGCAAATCAAAGTCACACGAGTCAAAAAAGGATTTGCTTTTGGACGACTCATGGAGCTGACAAAGGAAAGTCAGCACAGGCAAGATGCGCCATGTCCCATTTACAAGCAGTGCGGCGGCTGTCAAATTCAGCATATGAGCTATGAAGGCCAGCTGCTATTTAAACAAAAACAAGTAAAGGACGTTTTAGAGCGGATCGGCAAGCTTGATATGAGCCGTGTAAAAGTTCATCCTGTACTCGGCATGGAAGACCCTTGGAATTACCGAAACAAAGCACAAGTGCCAGTTGGCGAACGCGAAGGCGGACTTGTTGCAGGATTTTATCAGCAGCGTACCCATGAAATCATTGATATGGAAAAATGCTTGATTCAGCAGTCAGAAAACGACGAAGTGGTACAGGCAGTAAAAGACATATGCAATGCGTTTGGCATCAAAGCGTATAACGAAGAGAGACACAAAGGCTGGCTGCGTCATGTGATGGTTCGCTACGGTATTGCAACAGGTGAAATGATGGTTGTGTTTGTTACTAGAACGGCTGACTTTCCGCAAAAGCAGCAGGTGATTGAGCAGATTATAGCACGCTTCCCACACGTTCGGTCAATTGTACAAAACGTGAATTCAAAGAAAACAAATGTCATTTTCGGAGACGAAACAACCGTTTTATGGGGCGAAGAATACATTTATGACACGATTGGCGACATCAAATTTGCCATTTCAGCTCGCTCGTTTTATCAAGTGAACCCAGCCCAAACAAAGGTGCTTTATGACAAAGCGCTTGAATATGCCGAGCTGCAAGGCGAAGAAACTGTTATCGATGCCTACTGCGGAATCGGTACGATTTCCTTATTTCTCGCACAAAAAGCAGGCAGAGTATATGGGGTTGAAATTGTCCCAGAAGCAATTGAAGATGCAAAACGCAATGCTGCCTTAAACGGAATCAATAACGTCGAATTCGCAGTCGGCGAAGCAGAAACCGTCATCCCAAACTGGTACAAAGAAGGCATCAAAGCAGACACCCTCGTCGTCGATCCGCCTAGAAAAGGCTGTGACGAAGCACTGCTTGACACCATTTTAAAGATGAAACCAAAACGAGTTGTGTATGTGTCTTGTAATCCCGGGACGCTTGCTCGTGATTTGCGCATTCTTGAAGATGGCGGGTATGTGACAGAGGAAGTGCAGCCGGTGGATATGTTTCCGCATACCTCACATGTGGAATGTGTAGCAAGTCTTGTGATTAATCAGTAATGTATTGAGACATCCCGATTTCGTGAAAAACATCGATATTGGGGTGTTTTTATTTTTGTATGTTCAATCGGCACTAAAAAATGATATTTGGAAGTGGAATCAATATTTTCACCCTGCAATTCATTACCAAATGTCCTTTTTTGCAATTTTGCCCGGTTCATATTAAAGTATATAATGATAAAATTGCTGAAAGATTTTATAGAAGGACATGCCCTATAAGGCGCTATGTCATGAGAGGAATTGGATGAAAGATGAGTAAAAATTTCTGGCGTGATTTACCGCGGCCATTTTTTATATTAGCACCAATGGAAGAAGTGACAGATGTTGTGTTTCGTCATGTTGTGAGTGAGGCGGCGAGACCGGATGTGTTTTTTACAGAGTTTACGAATAGTGAGAGCTATTGCCATCCTGATGGCATTCAAAGTGTGAAGGGGCGTTTAACGTTTACAGAGGATGAGCAGCCGATTGTTGCTCATATTTGGGGAGACAAGCCTGAAAACTTTAGACAAATGAGTATTGGAATGGCGGAAATGGGATTTCAGGGGCTTGATATTAATATGGGCTGTCCTGTCCCGAATGTCACGCAAAACGGGAAGGGCAGCGGCTTGATTCTTCGCCCAGACGTTGCAGCAGAGCTGATTCAAGCGGCAAAAGCTGGGGGATTACCTGTCAGCGTGAAAACAAGACTTGGTTTTACTGAGGTCGATGAATGGCGCGGATGGCTTCGACACATTTTGGAGCAAGATATTGTGAATTTATCGATCCACCTTCGCACAAGAAAGGAAATGAGCCAGGTGGATGCGCATTGGGAGCTCATTCCTGAAATCAAAAAACTTCGTGATGAAGTAGCACCTGATACGCTTTTGACAATCAATGGTGATATTCCAGATCGTCAAACAGGCTTAAAGCTCGCAGAACAGTATGGAGTGGACGGAGTGATGATTGGGCGCGGGATTTTCCATAACCCATTTGCCTTTGAAAAAGAGCCGAAGGAGCATACAAGTGATGAACTTCTTGGTCTCTTAAGATTACATCTTGACCTTCATGATCAATACTCATCACTAGGTCTGCGTCCATTCAAGGCACTGCACCGTTTCTTTAAGATTTATGTAAAAGGATTCAGAGGAGCGAGTTTCTTAAGAAATCAATTAATGAACACATCATCAACAGATGAAGTGCGTGCAATGCTAAATGAATTTGAAGCGAGAAATCAAGAACAATCATGACCAACAAGAGGAGGGGGGCGAACCCTTCTCTTTTTTTATTAAATAGGACTATTAAACTAGTTCTCTTAAATGGTAAAATGAGATAGAAATAACAATTGGAGGTATTTCATTTGAAACCATTTTGGGATAAAGACAGTGAAAGCGATGAAACATTTAAGAAAATCAATGAGAAAGGCATTGCAAAAGCGGAAAAGAAGCTAGGCGTCATCTTGCCGGATACATATAAAAAACTGATTCTCGAACAAAATGGCGGGTATACCCTGCATAACGCTTTTCCCACGGACCAGCCGAATGGATGGGCAGAGGATCATGTGTCATTTGATCATTTAAGAGGAATTGCCAAGAATGAAGGCATTATGGATAGTGATTATTTAATAGAAGAATGGGAATTGCCTGAGGGACTTGTGCTCATTTGTGGGGATGGTCATACGTGGATTGCATTGGATTATAGAGAAACAAAGGAACATCCGCCGGTTCATTACTTTGATCTAGAATATGAGACAGATTTTAAATTAGCGGATTCGTTTGATGAACTGCTTGCTGGGCATTATACTGCTGAATAGGAAAAGGCAGCCGCAAGTAGATATATTTCATTAAATCCGCTGTTATATAGTGTTTTTTGAGAGAGACAAAAGAGTCTCTCTTTTTTTTGCGAAGCAACATTGAATCTCTCTCCAAAACTGTACCTGTTATGTTTAAGTCCTATTATTCAATTGCTTCACTTTCCACTCACTAAATTTTCTGACGATAATATCTGCCACAATGTAAAATGGCAGAAAGCTGGAGTTGTCCACTTTGTTATATAAGTGAAACGGGGTGCTGCTTACATAGATGTTAAACATGGCATTTTGTGCAAGGAGGTTATTCCTCAATGTGGTCATGCTGATAAATTTGATATGTCTCGTTTTCACCAATTGAATGATTTCATCTAAATTCTTCGATTCACCCGATAAAGAAATGATAAATAAAAGGTCATCCTCACCAAATTCAATGATTCCATCTGTTAAGTCCCGCTTGCTTCGTAATACTTGAGATTTTTTATGCAGTGACCATAGCTGCCGCTGTACATCATTGGCCAAATCGAGCTGTGCAGTTCCTGTACCATAAATATAAATATACGGTGCGCGATCTATCAGTTGATTTAATTGATGAAAGTCCAGCTGCTCCATATATTTTCTTGTCTGCCGGATATCTTGATCGAGCAGCTGCATTAAATCCTGTGTTGTCTCTTGAGTGAAAGCATTTAATTTCACATAAGACTTTAAGTCACTGTAGCCGTCGAACCCTATTTTCTTGGCAAGTCGATGGATGGATGAAATGGAAGTATGAGCATAACGGGCAAGGTCCTGAATTTTCATTGTCTTCATTTCTTCAAGATGATCATGGATCGTTTTAATAATGTGCAGGTCATTCTTATTTAAATCTTCGAAGTATTCATTTACCAGCTTGTCCAGTATCATGCGATGTGCCCTCCAACATGAAAATATTTTCTTCCTGTGAAAATATAATCTAATGTTACAACTTGATTTCTAAATACGTCAAACCTATTGGTTTTTGTAAGCGCTGCCTTTACAGTGATGTTATGGATCAAGCAAAGGGGTAATGCTTATGAATGCAATCAAGCGGTTTGGCAGTGCTATGGTAGTTCCTGTACTTTTATTCGCGTTTTTTGGTATTGTTGTCGGCCTCGCGACTTTATGTAAGAATCCAGCGATTATGGGGGAAATGGCTGCAGAAGGTACGATGTGGTATAAGGTTTGGACACTGATTGAAAGCGGAGGATGGACGATTTTCAATCATATGGAATTAGCCTTTGTGATTGGATTGCCCATCTCACTTGCAAAAAAAGCGCAAGCCCGTGCGACGCTCGCAGCTTTGATGATTTATCTCGTATTTAACAATTATATTCATGCTATTTTGACACTTTGGCCGTCTGCTTTTGGTGTTGATTTATCGCAAGGTGTTGAGAATGTAGCAGGGGTAAAAGAAATTGCGGGTATACCTACGCTGGATACAAGTATCATTGGTGCGGTGATGATATCTGGAATCGTCATTTGGATCCATAATCGTTTTTATGATCAAAAGCTGCCTGAAATGCTTGGAATTTTCCAGGGGCTTGTATTTGTTGTCATCATCGGATTCTTTGTGATGATTCCTATTGCTTTTGCCGTTGCGTTTGTCTGGCCCTATGTTCAGCAGGGGATTCAATCTCTCCAAGGGTTCATGGCACAGTCTGGTTATATTGGTGTCTGGCTGTTTCATTTCTTGGAAAGGGTGTTAATTCCAACAGGACTTCACCATTTTATATATACACCTTTTGAGTTTGGTCCAGCGGCTGTAAATGGGGGGTTAAAACCATATTGGATCGCTCACTTAAATGAATTTGCGTCCTCAACTTCCGATTTGAAGGATCTTTATCCATACGGATTTTTATTGCATGGGAATATTAAGATGTTCGGCTGTTTAGGGATAGCTCTAGCCATGTATTTTTCTACACCGAAGGAAAATAGAAAAAAGGTTTTGGCATTGGTATTACCCGCCACATTGACAGCCATATTTGCGGGAATTACAGAACCGCTTGAATTTACATTCCTATTTCTCGCGCCTTATTTATTTGTGATTCATGCACTTCTTGGAGCGACCATGGTGACAATCATGAATATGTTTGGTGTTGTCGGAATGATGGGTTCCGGACTGATTGAAATAGCCGCATTGAACTGGATTCCGCTCTCTTCAAATCATGGAGGGATTTATCTGATCCAAGCGATGATTGGACTTCTCTTTACTGCATTGTATTTTGTCATATTTAGATGGATGATTGTGAAATTTGATATTCCATTACCAGGACGAAAAGATGAGGAGGAGACGAGACTATATACAAAACAAGATTATGAGAATGCTCATAAAAAAGGTCATGACAAAAAGGAAGCGCCCGTTTATGCGTCTGAGTATGAAGAGAAAGCCGTTTATTTCTTAGAAGGCCTTGGCGGTAAAGAAAACATTAAAGATGTGACAAACTGTGCCACGCGTCTGCGTATTACAGTGATTGACCCTAGCTTGGTGAAAGATAGGGACTACTTTACAGAAAATAAACTGGCACACGGCATGGCAAAGAGTGGTCAAAGCATTCAAATCATTGTTGGCTTAAGTGTACCGCAAGTAAGAGAGTCCTTTGAGACTAAACTTTCATTAGATTGAAAAAGGAGCTGGATATCATGAAAAAATTTAACATTACCATCGCTGGAGGCGGAAGTACATTTACACCGGGAATCATTTTGATGCTGTTAGACTATTTAGAGGAGTTCCCAATTCATACAATTAAACTCTATGATAATGATGAAGCTAGACAAAAGACGATTGCAGATGCATGTGAGATTATGTTAAAAGAACGAGCACCAGAAGTGCAATTACTGGCAAGCACGGACCCCGAAGAAGCGTTTACTCAAGTCGATTTTGTGATGGCACATATTCGTGTCGGAAAATATGCAATGCGTGAATTAGATGAGAAAATTCCATTGAAGCATGGAGTCGTCGGACAGGAAACATGCGGTCCAGGCGGAATAGCTTACGGAATGCGGTCCATTCCAGGTGTATTAGAACTTGTCGATTATATGGAAAAATACTCACCCGAAGCTTGGATGTTAAACTATTCGAACCCTGCAGCGATAGTAGCAGAGGCAACACGTAAGCTAAGACCAAATGCCAAAATTTTAAACATATGCGATATGCCAATTGGCATCGAAGAATTAATTGCAAAAAATTTAGGCTTATCTTCACGGAAAGAACTAGAAGTAGATTACTATGGTTTGAATCACTTTGGCTGGTGGACAGATATTCGAGATAAATCAGGAAATAGCTTAATGCCTGAGGTGATTAAGCATGTAAGCCAGCATGGTTATGCAACAGATGGAACATCCGAACTAGAACAGCAGAAGAGTTGGAACAGCACATTAAAAAAGGCCAAAGATATTCAAGCACTTGATCCAAAAACGGTCCCTAATACGTATTTGAAATACTATCTATTTCCAGATGAAGAAGTGGCACATTCAAATATCGAGTTCACACGTGCCAATGAAGTGATGGAGGGACGGGAAGCTTTTGTTTTTAGTGAGTGTCAGGCCATCATTGATAAAGGAACTGCAAAGGAAACAAAGCTGACCATTGATGAGCACGCTTCCTATATCGTTGATTTGGCAAGAGCCATTGCTTTTAATAAAAAAGAACGGATGCTGATGATTGTAGAGAACAATGGCGCCATTAGAAACTTTGACCCAACAGCCATGGTCGAAATTCCTTGTATCGTTGGCAGCAATGGTCCAGAAAAATTAGTAGTTGGAGAAATTCCTAGATTTCAAAAAAGTCTCATGGAGCAGCAAGTTGGCGTAGAAAAATTAGTAGTAGAAGCATTTGAAGAAGGGTCCTATCAAAAACTATGGCAGGCCATCACATTATCGAAAACGGTGCCGAGTGCTAAAGTAGCAAAAGATATTTTAGACGACTTAATTGTGGCAAATCAAGCATTTTGGCCAGAGTTAACATAACAAAGGAATAAGCAATATGGGCGTCACAGCGCTCATATTGCTTTATTTATTGTAATGGAGACAAAAAGCCCCCTTATCAAAAGGGGGTCACCATTCCTTACTCCGCACTCTCCTCAACCTCACGGCTATCCTCAGTTTCACCAATATAAATAGGGCCGTTTGCGTGGTCGATTCGGATTGGCCATTCGTATGGAATTTGAAGACGTCTAGCAATGGCTCTCCAGAATTTTGTGGAATCCAATTCGAATTCTTGGAAGTCTTTTAATAAGTCTTTGTAAGACGAGCCGTCAAATTGAATGTACATATCTTGAAGGCGCATGAATGCGACATGTCTCACTTCTAGTGCTGCTGCGGCTTCCATTTCTTCTTCTGTTGCTTCTCCGATGATTGTACCTGCGGGCGGAAGCATGTCGTATACGTTAAATTCCTCTTCTTCTTCGTGTGCTACATTGTGCTGTTGATCTGACATTATTCTTCACTCCTTCTCGTTTTCAATCAAAACTTTATTCCGTGCTTACTTCTATTATCGGAAGGAAATGTGAAATGTGGAATGAAAAAAGAGGAGCAGATCCACAGCACTTGCTTTTTTCTCTTGAATCATCTATGATCAATTACAGATATAAAAGGTCTATAATAGATAGAAAGGAGTTTCCTCATGAAATATTCTAAAGCGACCAACTATGCGCTGCATACGATGGTGTTTTTAACTCTTGCGCCAAAGGGTAAAGCGATTGGCGTTGAGCCTCTTGCTAAGATGCAAGACCTTTCACCAACCTATTTATCCAAAATTTTAACAAAGCTTGTGAAGGCGGGATTGATTGAATCAACACCTGGTGCAAAGGGAGGATACACCGTTATCAAACGAAAGGAAGATATTTCATTTTTAGATGTCATTCAGGCTGTAGAAGGACAAACGAATTTATTTCGCTGCTCTTTAGAGCATGACTCCTTCATGCCTCATGATGGCTGTTTGATTGAGCAAGTCATGCAGGATGTGGAAACAAAAATGCAGGAGACGTTAAGTCAAAAACGGTTAATTGATATTGCGAACCAAATTGAACAGCCAGAAAAAAATCCATTTTTCAAGATGTGATTTTTTTGAACTAATTATAGATATTAAGAGTCTTTAAAGTCTTGAATAAAAAGGAGAGATTGATATGTTATTAGATTGTGCGATTATCGGAGGCGGGCCAGCCGGATTAAATGCAGCACTTGTTGTGGGCCGGGGCAGAAAGCAGGTCATTGTATTTGATGACGAGCTGCCAAGAAATCGAGTGACTCAGGAATCACATGGATTTATTACAAACGATGGAATGACACCGTTTGAGATTAGACAAGCCGGAGAGGCAGATCTTCAAAAATACCCTAATATCCAAATCAAACGAAGTAGAATTAATGATATACAAAAGAGAGAGGAATTCTTTACGTTACTGACACACAAAGGGGATACATTCGAAGCGAAAAAAATCATCTTGGCAACTGGACTTCAGGATATATTGCCAGAGATCGAAGGAATTCATGATGTGTACGGAAAAACGTTGTTTAGCTGCCCTTTCTGTGATGGATGGGAATTAAAGGACAAAGCACTTGCCCTCATTGCAGAGAATCAGCGAGCCTTGCATATGGCTAAGCTTCTATCCAATTGGACAAAGGATTTGATCGTGTTTACGAATAGGCACGTGTTGGCTGAAGAGGACAAGTCACTTCTGACGGCGCATTCTATTCAAGTCATTGATGTGCCTATTGTATCGATTGATCATGACAATGGTCAGCTGCGCTCTCTCCAGCTTGCAAATGGGGAGACGGTGAAAAGGGAAGGCGGTTTTGTCGCAAGCGAATTCAAGCAGTCAGCACCATTTGCCGAAAAGCTTGGCTGTCAAATGACGAAGAATGCGGGGATTGAAACAGATATTCTTGGACGTACAACCGTCAGTGGTGTCTTTGCATGTGGTGATAATTTAGGCGGTCCTGCCCAGTTAGTTCTTGCAGCAGCAGCTGGAAGCCAGGCAGGAATGGGCGTCATTCATGAACTTGTGCAAGAAAAGTTTCAAGAAAAAACATCTCTATGAAAAGAGATGTTCAGCGGAGAGCGGTTTTCTGTTTTGCTAAGACGTGAGCTGTCCATTCAAAAAGTGCATAGATCACAAAGAAGATCAGGATCCAGCTGCTGGCATCGACCCATACATTGGTGATATGAATGATGTTCGACTGATCCAGTCCAGTCTGTATCCACATCGTGATCAATGCGGTGAGGAACACCTGTAAAAACCATTTTTTCAATTGGTCACACCTCCATCTCTTTCTATCATATAAGAAATGACAGTTAATTTCCAATTGTTTTCCTGTATGTTTCAACGGTAAAATAAGAAATAAAATCAATGGAAGGAATTGAGATGAGCGATCAAACGAATAGATTTTTAAAAAGTCATTTTCCTGACCTTCTCCTCACCCCGCCTCTTTTTTATGGGTGGCCTTTTGGTCTTCGCTTTGAAGTGGCAGATTGGTCATTAGGAAAAGAATCGGTTGTATTAGAAAAAGCGGGAGATCGTGCTTTTGAGATTGTAAAATATGCTTTTGATCCAGAAGACGAAATGCTGCTTGTAACGGATGTGTATACAGAACATGAACATGAATTAACGAAGCGTAAGCTCCTGGTTTATCAAAAATATGTGCATCGGCAAGTAAGGAATCGATTGCGACACGAGCTTTTGACTTATGTACGTCCAGAAATAGAAGATTCACTGACATTAGAGAGATTTACACTCAAATGCCAGCTGCAAGACATTCGATTGCGTCCGCTTCTCCATGCGATGTGCCAGGAGGACTTCTATGCACCGAATCAAATCTTGAAGGGAAAACTGGGTTATGAAATTTACCTAATGAATCTCTCAAAAAAAATGATTTTTCACTTATATGATGATCGAGGCTGTGATCTCATTGCGGCAGATGCTGAGCGTCTACGTCCAGTCTATGAAGGCTTGCAGCACTGGCTATTAGACTATGATCGTCCTAAGATGGACCGGCTGTTTGCAGCCAAATAAAAAAACCGCACTTTCGACAAGTGCGGCTTCTTTTTATGCTTCTACTTTATTGAAAAACTGTGGCAAATATTCTTTGTGTGCTTCTAGCATTTCATCTAGGATGCTTTTTGCAACAGCATCTGATGGGACAAGCGGGTTGATGGTCATTGCGACAAGGGCTGTGTTGTAATCGCCTGTCACGGCTGCTTCAGCAGCTACACGCTCAAAGGATTTAATTTGAGAAATGAGTCCTTTGACAGCGACCGGCATTTCACCAACAGCGATTGGTTTAGGACCGTCTTTTGTGATAACGCAGTTGAGTTCAACGGCAGAATCATTTGGAATGTCACTGATGGCGCCATTGTTAATTGTGTTCACAGGCTGAATGTCATGCTTGTCGTTATAAATGGATGCAATTAAGTTACAAGCTGCATCACTGTAGTAGGCACCGCCTCGTTTTTCAAGCTGTGGCGGCTTGATGTCTAGATCAGGGTCTTTGTAAAGCTCGAACAGATCATTTTCTAATGCGCGAACGACTTCTGCACGAGTTCCTTCGTTTGCTGCTGCTTTCTTTTCCTCAGCCAGCATATCACTTGTTTTGTAGTAGTAACGGTGATACGGACAAGGAATGACGCCAAGCCCTTTTAAGAAATCAGCATCCCACGGAATCGCTTGAATGTTGTTCATTGACATGCTGGAGTTTGGATCGGCCATGTCTTCGATGACTTGGTCCATGATGCTTTTGCCGTCTAAGAATACATTGAGTCCAAAGACCATATGGTTTAATCCAGCAAAGCTGACTTCTACTCTGCTTGCGTCTACATCAAGTCCTTTGGCGATTCCCATGCGAATGCCGATTGGGACGTTGCATAAGCCAACGACTTTTCGATGGTTTGAATAACGAAGAACGGCTTCAGTGACCATACCAGCTGGATTTGTGAAATTCACCAGCCATGCATCCGGGCAAAGCTCTTCAATATCTTTGACAATATCAAGAATGACAGGAATGGTGCGAAGTCCTTTGAATAGACCTCCTGGACCATTTGTTTCTTGACCAATGACATCATATTTTAAAGGAATGCGTTCATCCTTCATACGTGCTTCAAGAAGTCCGACACGGAATTGTGTTGTGACAAAATCAGCATCTACAAGCGCTTTTCTGCGATCTAATGTTAAATGAACCTCGATTGGAAGTCCTGCTTTTTTGACCATGCGTTTTGCAAGATTTCCGACGATCTCAAGCTTTTCTTTTCCCGCTTCAATATCAACGAGCCAAAGCTCGCTAATCGGAAATTCATCGTACCGTTTAATAAATCCTTCTACAAGCTCTGGTGTATAGCTTGATCCTCCGCCAATTGTGACAACCTTTAATCCTTTTGCCATGCTCTGCACCTCCGAATAATGTAACGCGCAATGTTATAATAGAGAAAAGTCTTTTTTGTTTTGTTCATCTATAGCTTATCGTGAGAGCATCTCATGCGTAAATGACTTCAGCGTCTTTAGGCAAGGGTGCCCTATTTAGAGATTTGTTACATAAAAGAAACACATTGTGACATGTTGTTGGAGAAAGGGGAAGTCAGATGTTTTCAAGTGAGGTCATTTCCAGCTTTAATGAACTAGAAAGCGCTTTATATCGATATATCATGGAAAACAGTGAAAAGGTCGTGTACATGAGAATTCGAGATCTGGCAGATGCTGCTCATATTTCCACCTCTTCTGTCCTTCGCTTTTGCCGAAAAGTAAATTGTGAAGGCTTTTCAGAGTTTAAAGTGAAGCTCAAAATGTATTTAGAATCAGAGCAGACACCTTCTTTAAAAAGCACACAGCACTTTCTATATGAATTTATTGAAAGAACATTAAAGGGAGACTTTGAGGGGAAAATTAAGGAGGCAGCGAAGCTCATTGCTGAGGCAAAAAATGTGCTGTTTATCGGGACTGGCAGTTCTGGTATTTTGGCGCAGTATGGGGCAAGGTACTTTTCAAGTCTTGAGAAATTTTCATTTTACATCAATGATCCGTTTTTCCCGATGAATATGCAGTATTTAGACAATAGTGTCACCATTGTGCTGTCTGTATCAGGGGAAAACAGTATTACGATTGATCATATTTCAAAGTTAAAAAGGGAAGGCAGCACAATCATTAGTATTACGAATAACCAGCACTGCACGATTTCGCGCATTTCAGATTTAAATATTGCCTACTACGTCACAGATGAGCGGGTACACAGAGCCAATATCACCACACAGACGCCAGTTGTGTATATTTTAGAAGCAATGGCCCGTGACATGTTCGCGATGTTAAAAGAAAAGTAAAAGAGCTGCTGCATCAATCAGCTGCTCTCTTTTTTCTGCTTCATAAAAGAAAGGATGGCAATGCCGGAACAGACGAGCACAAACAGACCGCCTAGCAAATACACAGACCTCGCCCCATATGCATCCGCAATCAATCCAACAAAGAATATAGATAAACCGACAGATACAGAAGAAAGGACGTAATGAGCCGAGTACACCTTTGATAAATCTTGGACAGGTGTTTCCGTTTGAAGAATGGTTTGCTGCGAAACATCACGAATTTGATAAGCAGGCCCCATCAAAATACAAAGCAGCAAAGCAAGCCACGGCAGGCTGTTCAGTGAATAGACAATAGTCAGCACTGCATAAATGAATGACCCAGCTGCCATAAAGAGAAGAAGCTGCTTTTGAATAAATTGACTCATCCATGCAGCTAAGAGCCCGCCTAGAATGGTGCCGATATAATAAGCGGCATTGATAAAGCCCCACCATTCCTCACCTTGCTTTAAATCATGTGTGACAAAGGCAAGCGTAATCGCGCCGATCCACACAGCACCCGCAATATTTTCACAAACATCCATAAACGTCAGGGTACGTACCGTTTGATTTGTCCAAATGATCGTCCAGCCATCTTTAAAGCTGTTCATCTTATTTGCTTTTCGAACCGTCTCTTCTTGTTTTAGAAGAGGAAATACAGGGATGAAAAATAGATAAGACAACACAATCATGACACAAGTAACCCACATTAAAGAAAATGGCCCGATCCATAGGACGAGCATTCCAGTGAACGAATAGCCGGCAACTTGAACTGTTTGATGAAATATGGACGCTGTACTGTTTGCTTTCACAAGCTGATTTGCTGGCACCAGCATTGGCATGATCGCCTGCAATAAAGGACTGATCAACCCGCTTGTGATGGAAATCAATATGAGTGCACTAAACAGCCAGACCATATGCTGCTGTAGGAATTGAAATTGAACTGTAAACACGATGAGCATCCCAAGACGTAAAAGCGGTACCCATTTCAACAGCCGACCAGCTTGAAAGTGATCGGTTAAAACAGGAGAGAAGAGCCCAGCCAATAGCTGGCATATCGTTCTGATCAGCGGAAAGCCAGCCGCATAGGCAACAGATTGTGTATCTTGATAAATGACAAACGTGATCGTCATCACAAATAAAATATCACTCAGCATGAGAAGGCTTTTACTGCTTGTATAATACCAAAATTTGTTTCCCATATTAAACCGGCTCCTTTTCAAAAACAAGTTTAGTATAGCATGGTGATGAAGGGTTCATAGGCTTTCCATTGAAAAATACATCTTAAGGATGAGAAGATTGTGATAAGCTAAATGAAGGACATTGTAAGGAAAGGGGTTCAATCACTTGAGAAAATTACCAGCACATGACTTTCTGGACAAACATGGCATCCCATATGAGATCAAAACATTTTCTGCCGAAACAGAAAAAGGAGCAGCAAATGTAGCGGCAGCCCTTGGTTTTCGCGAGAGACAAATGATCAAAACATTGATCTTTGAAACAGGAGAAGGGGAGCAGCTGCTTGTGATGGTTGGCGCTGACCAGCATATTAAGTCAGGGAAACTAAAGAAAGCGGCCGGCTCTCGTAATATTAAAATGGCTTCACCGGAGAAGGTTCTTGAAGTGACGGGCTATCGAATTGGTTCGATTCCGCCGTTTTGCTGGCAGCCAGAAGGATTCCGAACGATCATTGAAGCTTCGTTGTTAGAGGAAGAGATATTAGGGGTTGGAGCAGGAGAATGGGGAAATGAAATCCTCATCACACCAGAACAATTAGTGAAGGCTTCAAAAGCTGTACCGTTTGACATCGTGCAGCCAGCCGAATAAAAAAAAGTGCCTGTTTCAGAAGCAGGCACTTTTTTAATTGGCAGCAGGCGTGGTAAATGGACCGATACCTTTCATTTGCAGGAAGGCATCAACGGTTCTATTTTCTTCAAGATCATTCGCCCGCTTACACACAACAACTGGTCTGACGATCTCAATGCCTTCAATGTACACGCGCCCAATTTCTTTCCGCTTGAGACTGCCTTGAACCGCATCACGGGGAACAAGCGTGATACCATATCCAGCTTTGATCATTTGTATCGCTTCATGAACACCGCTGAACTGCAAGTCCACGGTCGGTTTTTTGATTCCTTTTGAGGTAAAAAGAGAGAAGAGCTTATCTCTTGTGGAACTGCCTTCTTCACGCATCAAAAAAGGCTCCTGGCTCAGCCGCTCTAGCGGGACGGTTTTTCCGTTCAATGGATGGTCTGCCGGCACAATAAAATCATAGCTTAAATTCGTTAAATGAGAGGTGAGAATCTCCTCATGGTGCAAATCCTCGATCACAGCGATGGCCACATCTGATTCATATTGAAGCAGGCTCTCTAAAACCTGAGCGGAGTTTCCACTTTTTAATTCAATTTCCGTTTCTGATGAAGATGTCTTAAAAGCAGCGAGCCAATCTGGCAGTAAAAAGTTGAGTGGTACATAGGTAGAAGCGATGCGGAGCCGCCCCTTTTTTCCGTTTTGTAAAAGTGTAATCTGATATTCTACTTCCTTTTCAGCCTCGAACACTTGCCGGGCATAAGGGTATAGAATTTTCCCCATTTCCGTAAGTGTAATACCTCTGCCATTTCGTTTAAAAAGACGGAACCCGATCTCACTTTCAATGCTTCTAAGCTGAGCCGTCACAGCTGGCTGTGTCAAAGATAGCACGTCTGCTGTTTGTGTAACACTTTTTGTCTCTGCGACCTTTGCAAAAATTCGAAGGGCATGTAAATTCAACTTTGCACCACCTATCAATTAATTTGATGGTTCAATCAAAAACATTCATTAGATTTATTATAAGGCATCCCTTATTGTAAAGATAGCGAAGGGGGAAGGGAAAATGGATCATCGTCAAAAGCAAGTGGTGTCAATATCGCTTATCACAGCATTTGCACTGATTGGGGATTCAATGCTTTATATTGTTCTTCCGATCTATTGGAAAGAGATTGGTTTATCATCTATTTGGGAGGTTGGGCTGCTGCTGTCCATCAACCGATTCATCCGCATCCCGCTAACACCTGTCGTTTGGTGGCTCTATCGGTTTGTCCCAATGAAAACCGGTGTATTGATCGCTATATTGATTGCATCAGTAACCACGATGCTATATGGTGTGAGCGGTTTTTGGCTGCTGCTGATTTGCCGCTGCGCTTGGGGGCTGGCATGGACGTTATTGCGTATGAGTGGAATGAGGTTAATTGCTGAGATGGACGAAGGCTCACAGGGGCATTATACGGGGATTTATAATGGGCTTTACCGGCTTGGTAGTTTATTTGGCATGTTATTTGGCGGAATATTTGCCAGCCTGATCGGCTTCCAGTCCATGACACTTGTTTTTGGTTTACTCACATTACTAGGGGTCATTTTTTATGTCTCTTTGGATGAGATTGAAAAGGGAGAAGAGGGGCAGGTGTATCAAGTCATCAAACAGAGGTGGCTTGCACGAGATGTTGTAAAAGTATTAATGACAGGTATGCTGATCGCACTTGTGATACAAGGGTTATTCGCATCAACACTCAGTCATGTCATTGAAGCAAGGATTGGTGTTGGTGAATTTGCTCTGTTCGGATTTGTCATCGGAGCTTCGGCTTTAAGTGGCATCATTCAAGCGCTCAGATGGGGGTGGGAACCATTTGTAGCACCGAAAACGGGCAGATGGTTTGATGGCCTTGTGATGAAGGAACGAACGCTTTGCTGGATGTTTCTTTCATTTGGAGGTCTCAGTCTTCTGGCGGTCATGCTGAAGGTCAGCGGCTGGTTTCTTGTGATGCTGCTTTTAATCCAGCTGCTGTCAACAGTCTTAACGACATTAACGGATACGCTTGCCTTTCAAAAAGCCTCTGCTCAAACCGATAAAAACCGCTTCCTCGCAAGCTATTCCTTTGTTCAAGATATGGGAGCAGCTTTAGGACCCTTGTTCGGATATACGATGATTCAGTTTTTTGGATCAAGCAGCGTCTTTTGGCTGATGCTCATCATAAGCTTATTGCTTGTCAGCATGTGGGCAAGAGGCAGGGAGCTGCATGTTTCTTCTGATCCAGCATAATAAATTCAGGTCTTATACAAAAAAACTGCCTCTTGCGCTGAATGCAAGAGGCAGTCATGGTTTCTTATTCTACATCTGAATCATAGGCTTTTTGCGTCAGCTGGCTGACCACCTCTTTTAACCCATTTGGTTTATGAAACTCAACAGGTGTGCTTCCTTTTTCGAAGACGATTTGATCTGCTTCAACGAGCACGACATACCGATTGTTGAGCTTTGCAATATGGATCGAGTGGCCAAAGTCTGCTAGAAGACCTTTGATTTCCGTCTCGCCTAGACGCATTTTCATTGTGATATCAGGAGTTTGTTCAACAATATGAGAGGCTGCTTGTGTAACCTGCTCTGTATCGAGTGTTTCTCTAATTTCTCGTTTTTCACTCGCTTCCCATATTTCAAGATCCTCTTCAAACTGCTTTAATTCTTCACTTTCATCCTGTAATGTTTCAAAAACCTGTTCCTGTACCATATTCATGACCTGTGATTTCATGATTTCAGGCATAGATTCACCGTATTCGACGAACTTCAAAAAGTCCTCAAAATAACGAGCGTGTGAGGATTGGTGAATTTTCACTTCCGCTTCCTCAGTCATGCCCTCTTCTGGCATAAACGGGTATTGAATTGATTTCATGTTTTTTGTCGTAATGGCCATTTCGACTTTTCTGATCAAGGTAGATGTATCAGCAATTGAAGCCACTTTCTGTTCGAAATCGCATTTCATAATAAAGACAAAGGATTCGTCGAAATACTTTTTAGGAACGGCAGAAGCCACTAAAAAAACGCCGCCTCTGACAGCACTTGTATCTAAATATGTGCGAACAAACTGTTCACTGCATTCATTAAACAATTCTTTTGTATCTGCAAATCTCGTTTGATGAAATAGGTTGTAGTTTGGGTTTGAATCGAGCTCATGACCGGGTTCTACAATAAATCGGCCAATTTTGGTCGGTACTTGTTCAGATTTAGGGTGTCTGTCCACTTTTCGTTTGACGATTTTTTTCAGTTCACCGTCTAAAAAGTCCTTCAGCTCACTCTGTTCAA
The DNA here is from genome assembly GCF_036884855.1 of Bacillus sp. MAG717A. Lineage (NCBI taxonomy): Bacteria > Bacillati > Bacillota > Bacilli > Caryophanales > Bacillaceae > Bacillus > Bacillus sp. MAG717A. The sequence continues at coordinate 736,885 of NZ_CP145733.1, read as the reverse complement.
ATTCCTCTTGATCTAGTGTTTGATAATGTTTAAACCGTTTATTTGCTTGTTCATCTTTGCCTTCGATTTCCACGACAAAGAATGATAGAAAACGTATCGTAAAATCCATTGATTGGTCACCACTTTTTCTTCTTCGGATATGTTGAGTATAGAAAAAGGAGTGAAAATCGTCAACGAATGGAGAAATATCGTGTCATTATTTCCCGAGAAATGTTTATTGAAAAACCCTTGATAATAATTATCATTCTTGATAGAATGATAAAAGAAAAGAAGGAACCTGCCAGTTCCTTCATCTCAGAGAAAAATAGATTATTTTGTTTCAAATGTTTCGCAATCAGTTTCAGTATTGCGAGTCACTTCAGTCATCGTGTTTTTACCAATTTTAATGGTAGAAGCGGTACAGCTGTTTTCAGCCCAAAAACGGCAAGAGTTCACTTCACAAAGAACGTTTTGTGCCATGGGAATTCACCTCCGTGATTCATATTGAGAATGAAACAAGCTGCCACTTGAATTCATTCAATCTAGTAGTCTCTTTGTAGAAAGAGGCTGTTTGTGCTGGTTATGCACATGTTTATCATACCATCTACCCTGAAAATATACAATTTAAACTTTGTAAGAGCGAGAATATGAATCTCGCTCTTTTTTATTTGTAAAAATAGTTAAATGCTAGGTGGCACACTCTCTTATTTCGACATATGAATAGAGTAGATTCAAAACCTGATGTCGGACAAAGTATGAGGGTACATGTACTGATTTTCCGCATAAAGATAGGGTTTTTAATCAAAAATCTTCATAGAGAGATGAGGGGAGAAGATGAAAGCAGTCATTCTCTGCGGAGGAAAGGGAACGAGAATGAGTGAGGTCACACAAGCGCTTCCTAAACCACTTGCTATGATCGGAGATCGGCCTATTCTATGGCATATTATGAAAATCTATCAGTATTACGGTGTAGACGAATTTATCCTATTGCTTGGTTATAAAGGAGAGAAGATCAAAGAGTACTTTCTGAACTACGACTGGCAGCACCACAGCATGCAGCTCGATATGGCAACAGGAGAAATGAAGCTTTTAGGGAAATCGGAGAACTGGAAAATCACCTTTTTAGATACAGGTGAAGATACGATGACAGGCGGACGTTTAAAGCAGGCACAGGATTACATCGGTGATGAGACCTTTATGATGACGTATGGTGATGGACTGGCCAATATCAATATGTTTCATTTGCTGAAACGTCATCAGGATCTTGGTGCAGCTGCGACTGTCACAGGCATTGAAAAGAAGTCCCAGTACGGGACACTGAAGGTGTATAACGGGATGGCACAATCCTTCTCTGAGAAGACAGACAGTATCGGGATGATCAATGGAGGATTTTTTGTGTTGTCTCCAAAGGTATTTGATTATTTGACAGACGATGACCAATGCGTGTTTGAAGCGGAGCCTCTTCAAAACCTAGCGGATGATGGAGAGCTTGCCGTTTATGAGCATCACGGATTTTGGACAGCAATTGATACGTATAAAAACCTGAAGGAAATCAACGACATGTGGACAGATGGAAAACAACCATGGAAGGTTTGGTGACAGCATGAGCGGATTTTGGAATGGAAAGAACGTATTTGTAACTGGATGTACAGGGCTGTTAGGGAGCTATCTCGTCAAGGAATTGATTGATCAAGGGGCAAATGTGACTGGACTTGTGCGTGATCAGGTGCCTCGATCGAATTTATATCAAGGCAGTCAATTTGAAAAAATGAATGTGGTGCAAGGCGCATTAGAGGATATGCAGACAATTGAACGTGCGTTAGGAGAATATGAAATTGACACCGTCTTCCATTTGGCTGCCCAAGCCATTGTGGGAGTCGCAAATAGACATCCTGTTTCTACATTTGAAGCGAATATTTTAGGGACATGGAATGTACTGGAGGCGTGCAGAAGACAGCCGCTGATCAAACGAGTGATCGTGGCATCAAGTGACAAAGCATACGGTGATCAGGAGCAGCTTCCTTATGATGAAGACATGCCGCTTAACGGGAAGCATCCGTATGATGTATCAAAAAGCTGTGCAGATTTAATTTCTCATACGTACTACAACACATATGGTCTTCCGGTTTGTATTACACGCTGCGGTAATTTATACGGAGGCGGAGATTTGAATTTTAACAGAATCATTCCGCAAACCATTCAGCTTGTGTTAGAAGGAAAGGCGCCGGAAATTAGAAGTGACGGGACATTTATTCGTGATTACTTCTACATTGAAGATGCAGTGAAGGCTTATTTGCTGCTAGCTGAGAAGATGGAGGAAAAAGGGCTGGCGGGAGAAGCCTTTAACTTTAGTAACGAAATTCAGCTGACAGTGCTTGACCTTGTGGATAAGATTTTAAAGGCAATGGGAAGTGAGCTGAAGCCTCGTATTTTGAACCAAGGAACACATGAGATTAAGCATCAATATTTGTCGGCAGAGAAAGCGAGAAAGCTGCTTGATTGGAAGCCTGACTACTCCATTGATGAAGGTTTAGAGAAGACGATTGAATGGTACCGCGAATTCTTTCAAAAATAGAGGTGTAAAAAGATGAACAGCATATATTGTACGGTTCTTTCAAGTGGAAGACTTTATCAAGCCATTGCGTTTTTCTTATCGTTGAAGCAAGTAGAAGATGATGCTGTCATCAAGACGTTATGTATGGATGATGCTGCATTTGATTTGCTTCATCAAATGAATTTCCCGCATGTGGATCTTGTTCATGTACGGGAGCTCGAGACACCAGAGCTGCTAGAGAAAAAAGAGGAACGGGATGCATCGGAATATTGCTGGACCTTAAAGCCGATTTGGATTGAGTGGTTATTTGAACAGGAGCAGGCAGAGAGCGTCACTTATCTTGATGCGGATTTATTCTTTTATGAGAGCCCTCAGGTTATTTTTCAACATCAGCCGAATGCCTCTGTTTTAATCTCAAGAGGGGATATTGTCATTCCAAGCTTTGATGCTGAGGAAGTGAAGATGCTTCAGAAGCTTTTAGGACGCTATAACTCAGGCTTTCTACATTTTAAAGGAGATGAAGCCGGACGAAAATGCCTCAGCTGGTGGAAAGAAGAATGCTTAAAAGAATGTAAAAATGCACCGGGAGAAGGCAAGTTTGGCGATCAAGGATATCTGGATCATATGCCGAGGCTGTTTGACAATGTAGAAGATATTGAGACAAAAGGCGTGAATATTGGTCATTGGAACTATGGGCAGCATTCTTATCGGGAGGAGAATGGACGTATTCTCCTGGAGGATGGGCATCCGCTCATTTGCTATCATTTCAGCGGCTTTCGGATTGTGAGCAAGGATGAGATGCAGCAAATTCATGAAAAAGGACGAAATGACCTGCCGTTTTTCCAAGAAGCCTATCGGGAAGTGCTTCGCCATGTGATTGAATCTGTGGAGCAGGTCGATCCGCTGTTTAACGGCTATGCCAAACGGGAGGAGGATGACGCATGAACGAAAAGCCAAAGGTAAGCGTCATTATTCCAAGCTATAATGCCAAAGAGCGTTTAGAAGGAAGCCTTTTTTCCTTAACACTTCAGAAAACAGATATTCCGTTTGAGGTCATTGTTGCCGATAATGGCTCAACAGATGGCACGATGGAAATGCTCGAGAACATTGAGGTGAACTTTCCGTTTAAAAAGGTGCGTATTCCTGTCAATCAAGGGATTGCAAAGGGGCGTAATCATGCCATTCGCGAGGCGGAGGGAGATCTGCTCATTTTTCATGACAGTGATATGCTGGCAGAACCGAGATTTATTGAAAAGCATGCAGAGGCCCATGCTGACAGAGAGGATCTCGTTATTTGCGGTGTGTGCTGGAAGCGGATTTATCGCTATTTTTACACAGCATTTGATAAAGATCATATGAAGCGATTGAAAAAGCAAGGGCTGTATAAGCGGAAAATGGAGGACAAAACGCCTCTTTTATCAATGGAAGAAGTCGAAAATGGTGCATTTCTTGAGAAAAGTTTCGATTTGCAGTCTGAGTTTATAGATATCCTGAAAGACATTTTAAATACGTACCACCATGATTTAGGTTCTTATGAGCTGCCATGGCGATTTTTTATTACAAATAACTCCTCTGTCAAACGCAAGCATGTCATGGCACTAGGGATGTTTGATGAAAATATCGTTCGGTACGGATTTGAGGATTATGATTTAGGGATTCGATTGAATCAGCTTGGTCTCTCCTTTGAATTGAGAGAGGATATCATGAGTGTGCATCAAGAGCACCCCAGTAATTTAACGTCGTTTGATGACATCAAATACAACATTTTGTATATGTGTGAGAAGTACAACAATATTGATTCCATTGATGTCCACTTGGCTTTCTCTGGTCCGTTTTCTCACACTGTGACAAATGATATTGTGAAAGAAGTTCGGAAGCTGCGTGAGAATTCAGCATTTGATGACCTGTTATCTTATTTTTTAGAACTGATTCATTTGATCACAGAGCGGAATGTAGGCATCAAACGGGATAAAAAAGATATGCTGACAGCCAAGCATGTTCCTTTGAAAAAGCTGGCAGAAGCGGCGCAGCTTGCGCGGCAGGAGTATGGCTGCACGGTACTTGTAGAAGCCATTCAAGGGCTGACGAAAGAGCTGTTACGCGTTGATTTGTTCCAAGTGGATGTGTTGTAAATGGCGTCTTATCACTTTACAACCATTGTGTCGAATACTCATGTCTTTAAGCTTTTGGCGCTGATTCATTCGCTTGAACAAAACGCTCATGCATTCAAGCTGTCAGTTTTATGTGCAGACCCTTTGGCTTATAAGGTGTTAAGGGAGTTCCCTCATCCGCATGTTCAATATGAACAGCTTGAAGACATTGAAGATGACACGCTTCGAAAGGCAAAAGAAGATCGTACGTTTCATGAGTATTGCTGGACGTTAAAGCCTGCTTTTCTACTCAACATTCTTGAGTCCTCAGATGCGGATTATCTTGCCCATCTGGATACAGATTTGTATTTTTATCATGATCCAGAAGCGGTTTTTGCAGAGAATCCAAGCGCTCATTTATTTTTAACGGATCATATGAATTCCAAGCGGTTCTATCATTTTTACGAGTTGTCTGGCCGCTTTAATACTGGGTTTGTAGGCTGCCGTAACACAGATGTTGCCAAACAGGCAGTCACGCAATGGAAAGAAAACTGTCTTGCACATTGTACAGTAGAAATGGATACAGAAAAAAAGACGTACGGAGATCAGCGGTATGTGGAAAGATGGGTTGATGATTTTGAAGGGGTTCATATCGTTGCATCTAAAGGAGCCAATGCGGCGATTTGGAACATTGAAAACTACAAGCTTTCAGTTGTAAAAGGGGATATGTATCTCGACGAATGTCCACTTTTGTTCTATCATTTTTCTGCTTTTACGATCATTGACGAGAATACCTTTAACCTTAATTGGTATTACTATATGAAAGAACAGAAGCTTGTGGATCATTTGTATATTCCGTATGCCGACTTGGTTCATCAAAAGATTAAACAGGTGCAAAAGGTATTTCCAGAATTTAAGCAAGGGTTTATTGCAAAGAAGCATGTTCCTGACACGCATTTTTATGAGAGATGAAAAAACCGCTCATTATTGAGCGGTTTTCTTTTTATGATTCATTCCATTTGGAGATGGTTTGATCGCTAGGAAGTAAGAAGGCTAGGATGCCTAATATCGGTAGAAAGGCAACACCGACCATGGTAGGCGTTAAGCCGAAGGCATCAATGAATGAGCCAAGGGCAACCGATCCGATTGCACCCATACCAAACGCAAGCCCAACAGTTAAACCAGACATTGTGCCAATTTTCCCGGGAAATAGTTCTTGGGCATAAACCACCGTGACAGAGAAGCTTGATGTCAAAATGAGCCCAATTAGTCCGAGTAAAACATAGGCAAAAACGGGTCCGGCAAATGGCAGCAGCAGGGCAAGCGGGAAGGATGCCAATAAGGAAACTAAAATCACGTTTTTCTTGCCAAAGCGGTCTGCAAGCGGCCCGCCTAAAAAAGTTCCAATTGCACCTAGAATGAGAAATAAGAAAATATAAGTCTGTGATTCTTTAATCGTCAAACCGTATTGTTCAATCGCATAAAACGCATAGAAATTCGAAATGGCATTCCCATACCAAGAGCGGGCAAAGATGAGAAAGACGATAATGCCGAGTGCAATGAGTGCTGATTTACGATGAATATCAGATCTAGCAGCTCTTGCAGGTGTTTTTTTCGCTTGGGCCCGAATGGTTTGAAGTCTTCCGGCGTACCACTTTGAAATATAAAGAAGGAAACCGACTGCTATCATTCCAACAATCGTAAACCAAGCCACGCCTGTCTGACCGAGCGGGACGAGCATTAATGCAGCGATAAGCGGAGCAAAGGCTTGACCTGTATTCCCGCCTACTTGATAAATGGACTGTGCAAGTCCCCGTCTTGGACCAGCTGCCATGTTGGCAACACGGGAGCCCTCTGGATGGAAGATCGCAGAGCCAAGTCCGATAAAGACAACGCAAAGCAGAATGGTGGCAAAAGATGGAGCAAACGCGAGTCCGAATATCCCGACAGCACTTGAAAATAAAGCAATCGGAAGTGCATAAGGCATCGGCCGTTTATCTGTGTACCAACCAATAGCAGGCTGCATCACAGAGGAGACCATATTTAATGTAAAGGCAATCAGCCCTAATTGTGTAAAGGTCAGCCCCATTGAGCGTTCCAAAATAGGGAACATCGCAGGAATAACGGCTTGAAGTGTGTCGTTCAGCATATGACAAATACCAATAATCAATAGGATGGGATAAACCGTTGAGCCGGTAACAGAATGTTGAGGTTTATCCTTTGTACGAGCAGCAATGGCCAATGAGACTTCCTCCTTTCATGTATCTGTTTTCTGATTTTTGCATTCTTCTCATTTTATTCATAAGGTGAACTATAAAACAATAGCAAATTGTCATGATTTAGAAAAAAAGAGACACAAGCGCTTGATTGAGCTTGTGTCTCTAAAGAGTTATTTGTAAAAAGAAGCAATCACCGGCTTCATTTTTTGAACGACGAGTCCACTACCGCCGCGGTTTTTCACACCTTCGATCATGCCGACGAGGACGTAATCTTCTTTTTTAGGATTAAACGCAAGTAAAAATCCATTTTCAGTGCCGTCTGTTGCACCTTGTTTGCTCTTTAATTCTGCCGTTCCCGTTTTAGCGGCAATATCCGCTCCTTCGATTTGTAAGGAGTGGGCTGTTCCGTTTGGACTGGTCACGACCTTAGTCAACGCGTCTTTCACTGTGTTTGCCGAGCCTTCTTTGATGATTTGTTTTGGTGATGCTGTTTTTTCATCTTGAATCACTCGAGGGTAGACAAGCTTGCCTCCAGTGGCAAATGGAGAATAGGCATGTACTTGTTCAATCGGTGACATGAGTAATTCGCCTTGGCCATACGCCGAGTCAGCCAGTAAGATATCCGATGTAATGCCATCGTTTGATACTTGTGCAGGCTTCATCGTAAATGGCATGTGTAAGTCTTCGCCAAATCCAAATGCTTTTACTTTTTTCTCGTAGGTGTCTTTGCCGATTTCGAGTGCTTCCTGTCCAAAATAAATATTGTCTGAGTATACAAGGGCATCGACCATATTTACTTTTTCTTTATCGTGAACCCGTGTGATGCGATAATTTCCCCAAGATTGATCCTTTTGCCATTTTAGTCCATGAATGGTACGCACTTTGTCAGGCTTTGTGACACCTGTTTCCAGCCCAATGGCGGCTGTAATGGTTTTGAATGTGGACCCTGGCGCATACCGGCTCGCATATCGAGCTTGGAATGGAAGGTCTGGGTTTTCACTGTATGCCTGATATTGCTTAGGTGTAATCCCGTTTGTCATGAGATTGACATCATAGGAAGGGGCGCTGACAAGCGCTAATAGATCGCCTGATGATGGATTCATGATCGTGACTGCCCCTTTTTCACCTTTCAGCTGATCATAGGCTTTTTTCTGTAAAGAAGCATCAATCGTCAGCTTCACTGTTTTTCCATCTTTTCGAGCTGATTTTTGCAATGTTTCTTCAATGCCTGTTTCATCATGGACGATGAGAATGCTTCCGCCATCTTGTCCGCGTAAGCTTTTGTCAAATGTAAATTCAAGGCCGGTTTTGCCGATGATTTGATCCGCCTTTAATGCTGGATTTCTTTTGATATCATCCGCATTTGCTTTTCCGACATACCCGGTGAGATGAGCGGCGGCTTTGTTATATGGATAGTAGCGCATTTCCTTTGATTGATAGGTGACGCCATTTACGTCCTTTGGAATCGGCTTTTGTTTTAACATCGATTTGAGCGGGACAAACGTGTCGTCTGTGACCCATGCTTGTTTCAACTGATTGTTGATTAGTTCTTCCTCTATATCAAAAGCTTTGCTGATCTTTTTGATATTGCGTTCTTTTTCTTCTCCTGTTCCGAGTTTTCCTGGGATGACGCCAAGTGCGTTTCCACCAGTTGTTTCTGCCAGTGTACGCCCTTTTCGGTCAACAATGTTTCCGCGGACAGCAGGGTCAGCTTTGACCTTGATGGTATCTCCTTTTTCCATTTGCGGGAAGATGAGATTCGGCTTCCAGTCCACTTTCCACTGGTCGTCCTCTTCGGAAAGAACGCCCTTGTAAGACAGCTTATGCAGCTTGCCAAGAGACGTTTTCATCGTTACATCATAGGAAAATTGATATCCATTTCCTTTGTCCTGTTTTTCAACGTTGAGCTTTGAAATGTTCAGGTCATAAGCACCAATACCGTTGAAAATATTGTCGTATTTTTCGGCTAGTTGTTTTTTTGAAAAGTCATTGGCTTTCAAAGATGCACTTGTCACCTCATCTGCCAGCTTCGTAAAGTCTTTCTTCTTCATATGTTCCGTAAAGTTTTGAGCGACTTTTAAAGCCTCTTTTTCTTTTGAGAAAAGAGTATCTTTTAAGAAAAAGAACGCAGCAGCAACTACGATGATGCTAAGAAGAGGGATGATGACTTTTTTCTGTTTCCAAAATGATTTTTTTTGATCCGTATACAATGAAAACACCTCAATTTTTGATTAGATCCTCTATATTTTACAGTGATTGGTCGTGATTTGTATAGTTTCTCCTATGAAAATAGACCAAGGGATCATGTCATGGTTTGGGAAATGGCAGTAAAACAAGCTGGTCATAATGAAAGATATCTTCATTTTTTCTTATGATTTAAAGGATTTCTTAAGAGATCATCGAATGTGGAAAATTAGAAAAAATATGACAAGCGCTTTTAATAGGGGGAATTGTTATCGTTTATAAAAAAGTGAATTTGATTGGACTTGTTCTTGGACCCACATTCTTTTTGCTCGCTTTTTTTCTCATACCTGAAGATGAATTGACCTATGCTGCGAGGGTAGTCTTGGGCATTACGGCTTGGACGGCCACATGGTGGGTGACTGAAGCACTTCCCATTCCTGCTACATCTTTATTGCCCATCATCCTGCTGCCGACACTTGGCGGGCTTTCTATGGAACAGGCATCAAGGTCTTATGGAGATCCGATCGTCTTTATGTACATGGGAGGATTTATGATCGCAATTGCCATTGAAAAATGGAACTTACATAGAAGAATGGCCTTACACATTTTAAGGGTGATTGGCACAAGAAGTGACCGCATTGTATTAGGTGTCATGATCGCGACTGCTTTTTTATCTATGTGGATTTCGAATGCAGCGACAGCCCTAATGATGCTGCCAGTAGCACTTGCAGTGATTAAAGAGGTCAAGACAAATGAAATCTTATCTGGTCCATCTCTGGATCGATTCAGTAAAAGCATCTTATTGTCGGTTGCGTATTCAGCGTCAATAGGAGGATTGGCGACACTTGTCGGGTCTGTGCCAAATGCGGTGTTTGCTGCGATGTCAAAAAAACTGCTAGATCGGGAAATTATGTTTTTTGAATGGTTTATGTTTGGTTTTCCTGTTGCGCTGATTCTGCTGATTCTCTTATTTTTGTATTTGACGAGGGTACAGTTCAAGGTAGAACACACAGGTGAAATGAGTGCATCGTTCATTCAAAAGGGATTAGAGGATTTAGGAAAAATGAAACAAGAGGAAAAATGGGTATTTGTTGTTTTTCTCATGACGGCGTTTTTGTGGATCTTTAAGCTCTTTTTGTTTGGAGGGATGACCGTATCTGATACGTCTATCGCCATTTTCGGTGCCATGCTGTTATTTCTCATTCCAGCAACGAATGGAGAGAGAATATTAGAATGGCAGGATATGAAACAACTGCCGTGGGGACTTTTGCTTTTGTTTGGAGGAGGGCTTTCGCTCGCTACGGGCTTTGCAGAAACCAATCTAACAGGATGGATCGGAGAAAATTTACAGCATTTAAACGGGCTTTCGTATATCATGCTGTTGATTATTTTAACGGGAGCGATTCTGTTTATGACTGAAATTATGTCAAATACGGCTGTTGCCAATATGATTATTCCGATAACGGTAGGGCTTGGCCTTGCGATTGGAATCGAGCCGTATGGGTTAATGGCCGCTGCTGCTTTGGCTTCCTCTTGCGCGTTTATGCTGCCGATTTCCACACCGCCAAACGCCGCTGTATTTAGTGCGGATGTGCTGAAAATATCTGATATGGTCAGGGCGGGTTTTTGGTTAAATATCATCAGTATTGTGGTGATTGTTCTTGCGGTCTATTTATGGCTGCCGATTGTGCTGAAAAGCTGAGCGCCTTAAGAAGATGAAGGCTTTGACCGAATTGAGACAACCGGTGTTTTTGTTTTTTGGGGCTTCGGTGGTTGTGTGGATTTTTGGATGCATGTGTCTTTTGGCGTGTAATAGGTTGCCCCAATATTGAGCCTGCCTTGGAGCTGGTCAATAGAAAGCTCCCCAAATTCTAAATGGTAATCAATTTTGTCCACGTGCAGGGATTCGATATGGATATGTGTATCCTCTGAGACAGGAGCAGCTGGTGCAGACATTTTTTGCTCAAGAGCGGCGAGTCTTTTTTCTAGTTCAACAACAGATGGGGATGGACTGGATTCAGTTTTTTTAAAGAGTGATTGAATGAGATGTTTCAAGTAGACCACAACCTTTTCTTCCGCCTTGCTCTAGTCTATGGAAAAGCTGACCGGTATATACTTATAGAGATGACAAGAAAGGGGAGAAGCATATGCTGCCTACTCAGATTCACATTGCCCATATGAAAACGAACTCGATTGGAACAGGAGTATCTATGACGTTTGGCTCGACGTTTGTTCGCAATCATTGCAGTACGATCAAAAGAAACAATGGATTTGGGGAACAGAATGCTGATGGCGTGATCACGATCCTGCCAATTGAAACAATTGATGATCGTGATCAAATAGACGCAGTGAGTATCAATATTCGTCATCTATGATGATAGCAGTCGCTTTTCCTTCATCCTTTTGCAGGCGGATGTAAAGTACCCCGTCTTTAAAGGCAGCATTCATTTGACCAAGAATCATTTCTGGAAGGCGGATTTTCTTTTCAAACGGACCATACTTCCCTTGCTTTTGGCGAAAGTCCTGCTCGTTAAAAAAGGAAAAACGCTGTCCTTTCACAACCAAATATTCACCATATGATAACACCTGAACATCTTCCTTTCGGTAGCCAGGCAAGTAAATTAAGTATTGAATTTCTGTAGGGGTTTCCACCATGTCGATTGGTGGAAACGACGCATCTGATCCCCGCTGATCCTGCTGTGTGAATGTAAATGGAGATGGACCGTTTGCCATAAAGGGGGATCTTTGCTCATCGTCGAAGATCATTTTCCAAAAATCATCTCCATGCATTTGCTGGGCAATATCCATCCACTGCTTCATTTTTTCGAAGTCCATGTGAAGACCTCCCGTTAACATACTTGATGGGTGCTTGCATATACCTATAAAAAGGAGGTTTATCTGTGGTTCAACCAACTCCGTATATCAATATTAATATTTTCATGTTAAAAATTAATTCCTTTGAAAATGCGTCGGCGGTGAATGTCGGACAAAATTTGTTAGCAGAGTGGCAAAACTCAGATAAAAAAAATCAGGGTTACGGACAGAATTTTGGAGATGCCAGCGGTTTTGTCGGTACAAAAAGCCATGTAGATGATCGAGATCAAGTGGACTCACCTGCCTCTTTTTCACCAGCAGCTAAACCCATTCAAAGGAAGTGACGTGTGATGTTATTCTCACCTTCAGTCGTCAATGTCGGTGCTTTTAAAATCAATGCAATGGATCGGGGTGCATCACTGACGCTAGGACCTTATCAGCAGATTGATTATTTTCTCTCGATGAAATTGAATCAAGGTTTTGGTGAGGACAATGGAGATTGTTCACCGCTTGTCATTCCGATTTCAAGCGTGTTAGATCCAGATATGGTGGACTCAAATTCAGTCAAAAACAGCGTGGTTTAAGAAAAAAAGAGACCGGGAAATCCCCGAGTCTCTTTTCTAATTTGTTTCATTCAGATGGCTTTTTCGTCTTGCATAGGCGAAATAAACAACAACACCGATGGCGATCCAGATGAGGAAGGCTCTCCATGTCTCCCATTTCAGTGTGGCAGCCAATGTCATACAAATGATCGCACTGATAATCGGAAGCACAGGCACGAACGGTACTTTAAATGCTGCTTTAAGATTCGGATGTTTTTTCCGTAAAATGATGACCGCAATGGAAATCACCGTGAAGGCTGCCAGTGTACCGATGCTGACTAAATTCGCGAGCGTCGATAAATTCACAAAACCTACGATACACGCTGCGACTGCACCTGTCAGCCAAGTGTTGGCAACGGGCGTTTGCGATTTTGGATGAACCTTTGAGAAAATATTTGGCATAAGCCCATCGCGGCTCATCGCAAAAGTTAAGCGAACCTGTGCATATACCAAGGCAATGAGAACCGTTGTAATCCCAATAATAGCACCGGCTGATATGATACCCGCCACACTATTTAGGCCAACCACTTGAAGAGCAAATGCGACAGGATCACTGACATTCAGCTTCGTATAGTGAACCATGCCTGTTAAGACAAAGGAAACCCCGATGTATAAAATGGTACAAACACCGAGCGCTCCGATAATCCCAACCGGCATCGCCTTTTGCGGATTTTTGACCTCTTCAGATGCATTGGCGATCGCATCAAATCCGAGGTAAGCAAAAAAGACGGTTGCCGCGCCTGCAATCACGCCGTTAAAGCCCATTGGCATAAACGGTGTCCAGTTTTCAGGTTTGACGTAAGCAAAGCCTGAAATGATAAAGAGTAGGACGATGGCAATTTTGATCAGCACAATGATGTTATTCAGCTTTGTACTTTCTTTGACGCCTCTTGAGACGATAAAGGTGATGAGCAAAATAATGAGTGCGCCTGGAAGGTTAAAGACGGCCCCATCAGCGGCTCCAGGTGCAGCTGATAAAGCCTTCGGTATGTGAAGACCGAATCCGCTGAGCAGTGATTGAAAATAGGACGACCATCCACTTGCCACAGCAGAGAGCGCAATGACATATTCAAGCATGAGATCCCAGCCCATTAAGAAGGCCAGAAATTCCCCAAGTGTTGCGTAGGAATACGTATAGACGCTTCCTGACACAGGAATGGATGAGGAGAATTCAGCATAGCAAAAAGCAGCAAGGGCGCATGCGATCGCAGCCAAAATAAAAGATATAATAATCGCAGGTCCTGCATCATTTGCCGCAGCAACCCCCGTAATGACAAAGATTCCAGTCCCGACCACACAGCCAATGCCAAGCAAGATTAAATCAAACGTATTCAACGAACGGCTCAGCCGCTTCGTTTGACTTTCAAGCATGAGCTGGTCGAGAGATTTTTTTCGAAATAAAGAACTCATGTTGACCTCCTAATGGATAAATCTTTTCGTAAGACGAATGTTAGTATATGCGCAAATGACAATTTAGTCAATTGGTTGAAAAACGCTTTAAATCACTAAAGTGTTAAACGTCACAAGCGAATAAGCAATAAAAAGAGACATCCGCCGGGAAATCCAAGGCGGATGTGGTGTCAGACAATCTATGTCTGTTCAGCAAATATTTTTTCATTGTACAGCACACTTGGATGAGTTGGATGATGGGCGGAAGAGGCACGGTGATGTATTTTGGCTTGTTCCAGGTTGCCGAGCTGATAATAACAGTAGCAAAGCTGAAGGTGAGGATACCACGTTTTATACTGTGTAAGTGTGAAGGCTGTTTCATTTTCAGGAGCCTTCAGCGCCTGCTCATACCAAAAGATGGCTGCCTGATGTTTATTTTGTATTTTTAAATGATCCCCGATCCGGCAGCAAAATTCTGGCCGGGGCTGATCATATAAGAAGGAACGTAATAATGAGGATAAGGCCGCTTCCTCATAGCCTTCCGCATAATAGCAATCCGCTAAATATTGGCATGTGCGAATTTCATCCTCAATCCAGCACTGTTTTGTGTTTAAAAATTCATGATAAAAACGAATCGCTTTGACATGCTGCCCGTTGTCTCTTAATTCATTGGCAAAATAAAAGAGATCACGGGGCGTCATATCCTCTCCTTTTGCCAGCATGTCTTCATAAATTCGCAAATTGCGTCCAGGCTCACCAGCAGTTGTTTTTTTGCGTTTTTGATGTGTGACGGCGATATCTGCTGGAAGGATGTTTCCATACACTTGAAGAAACTCATGAACGGCCCCGTACCACTGAAAGTTCAAGGAACGCTTCACAAGGCGATTTCTTCTATATTTGAAATTGACTTGACCGTTTTCATCGAATCCCACATGATAAAACATCGAAACGGCATCCACCGAGGGATCAAGTGTCTGCTTGAGCTGAAGCAGTTTTTGGCGGTCTTCTTCAAGCAGAACATCGTCAGCATCGAGCCATAAAATATACTCTTTCGCGGCATGTGAGAAAGCAAAGTTACGTGCTTTTGCAAAATGCTGGACCCATTCAAAATCCAGCACTTTTGCTGAAAAGGTATGAGCGATTTCCTTCGTTTGATCTGTTGATCCCGTATCAACGATGATCATCTCATCGACAATGTCTTGAACAGACGAAAGGCAGTCCGCCAGCACCTCCTCTTCATTTTTCACAATCATACATAAGCTAATGGTTATCATCTTTAGATCACCTCTTCATAGTGTATCGAGCATCAAAAGGAAACATTCTTTTCAGCAGCGGGTTTTTTAAAACTAGTTTTCTGCTACTGGCTGATTTAAAATAAAGGAAGAATCTATGTAAGGGCTGATAAAATGAGTTTATTGAATGTTGAAGGATTATATAAAACCTATGGCGAGAAAACGCTGTTTGATCATATTTCTTTTCATATAGAACCAAAGGAACGCATCGGATTGATTGGACCAAATGGAACAGGGAAGTCAACGCTTTTAAAGGTCATCGCAGGACTTGAATCATTTGAAGAGGGTGACATCACGAAAGCGGGGACACTTGATATTGAATTTCTCGAGCAAGATCCTGAAATGAGCGGGAATGAAACGATTCTTGACTACATTTTTTCTGGAACGGCACCAATAATTCAAACGATGAAGGCGTATGAACAGGCACTCGCCGATTTAGAGCATGATCCGCAAAATGAGGCAAAACAAGAGGCGCTGATGCGCATGCAAAATCGAATGGATCAGGAAGATGCATGGGATGCGAACCTTTCAGCCAAAACGATTTTGACAAAGCTTGGCGTGAAAGATGTAAGCCGCTCTGTCCATGCATTATCAGGCGGACAGAAAAAACGTGTTGCCATTGCTAAAAATTTAATTCAGCCTGCTGGTTTGCTGATTTTAGATGAACCAACCAACCACCTTGATAATGCAACCATTGAATGGCTTGAAGGATACTTAAGCCAATATAGCGGTGCTGTCATCCTCGTGACGCACGATCGTTATTTCTTAAACCGGGTGGCCAATCGGATTTATGAGTTAAATCAAGGACAGCTTTATACGTATAAAGGAAATTATGAAGTCTTTTTAGAAAAAAGAGCAGAGCGGGAAGCAGAAGCTCAGGTGAAAGAAACGAAGCGTCAAAACTTGCTTAGACGAGAGCTTGCATGGCTCAGGCGAGGAGCAAAAGCAAGAACGACAAAGCAGAAAGCACGTATCGGCAGAGTCGAAGAGCTGAAGGATCAAAAAGGACCTGATACGAAGGGCGAGCTTGATTTTGCCATCGGCTCACACCGCTTGGGAAAACAAGTGATAGAGGCAGAAGACTTATCGATTTCATTTGCTGGCCAGACCCTTGTGGATCGGTTTACAGATTTAGTCGTGCCGGGCGATCGTATCGGATTTATCGGGCCGAATGGAGTCGGTAAAACCACTCTGCTGAACTGTCTAGCAGGTAAGATTGAACCGACTTCAGGACAATTGACCATTGGACAAACTGTTCGTATTGGTTACTACACGCAGGATCACAAGGAAATGAATGATGAGCTGACCATCATTGAGTACATCAAGGAAACAGCTGAGATCGTCAAGACGTCTGATGGCGCCATTGTAACAGCAGAGCAGATGCTGGAGCGCTTCCTTTTCCCAAGATCGATGCAGCGGACGTATATTCGAAAGCTGTCAGGGGGAGAACGCCGCAGATTGTATTTATTGAAGGTCTTAATGGAAGAGCCGAATGTTCTCTTTTTAGATGAGCCGACGAACGACCTTGATACAGAAACCCTCAGTATTTTAGAGGATTATTTAGAGCAGTTCCCTGGCGTCGTCATCACAGTGTCCCATGATCGTTATTTCTTAGACCGAGTGGTTCACCGCCTGCTTGTCTTTGAAGGAAATGGGCGAATCTCACACTTCCAAGGTGCTTACAGCGATTATATGGAACAGGAAAAAGAGCAGAAACGGACAGAGACAAAGCCTGCTGAAAAACAAGTAGAAGCTGCGCCTAAAAAGAGAAAAAAACTTTCTTATAAAGACCAGCTTGAATGGGACGGGATTGAAGACCGGATACAAGCATTAGAGGAAAAACATCAGCAGCTCGAAGCCAGCATTGCAGAGGCAGGCAGTGATTTTGGGAAAATTCAAGAGCTGATGGACGAACAAAAAGCCGTTGCGGAAGAACTAGAACAAGCAATGGACCGCTGGACAGAACTATCTCTTATGATTGAGGAAATGAATGAATAAAGGTGTGGAAATAAAAACCTGTAGAGCAATCTACAGGTTTTTTTGATAGAAGCATTTAGCATACGCATCATGCTGATGAATGGATTCTTCATTGCGACACTCGACTTGAAAGCCTTTAATCCATGGCTGTTCATATAATTCGATGGCAATTAATCTTGTGATATCTTCTACAAAGCGCGGATTTTCATAAGCCTCTTCTGTCACTTTTTTTTCATCAGGTCTTTTGAGTACGGGATAAAGCGGTGCGCTCGCATTAGACTCAATGATATGTAAAAGAACGGCCTTGATGTCGTCAGGGAGCGATGCTTGTTCAAACAACTCTACAAGAATGGAAACAGACCCGCGCTGATTATGGGCACCATATTCACTGATTTCCTTGGAACAAGGACATAATGTCGTGACCTGTGCATCACAGCCCACATGACAGGTCCATCCGTCCTTCTCATGAAAATGGACGTCATATTTGACAGTTGCATGCAACAAGCCTGATTGCTCGGTGACTGGACTCTGTTTTTCCATGTACCATGGAAAGGCAACTTGAACGGAAGCAGAGGATTGATCCATTTTCCGGGCGAGCGCAGCCGTCAATTCTTTTAGGGTATTCACATCAAGCGGCTTGTTGCTTTCATAAAAAGAGTGTAGCTGTTCAGTGAGACGGCTCATATGAATACCTTTTTGGTGAGCTGGCAGGGATGTACTCAGTGAAAATTCAGCAGTGGTTGTTTGGCGCTGTGGTGCTGTTTTAGATACGATATGTATGGGATAGAACATGTGGCAGATCCCGACTTGTTCAAGATGAAAATAAAAGTCCTGCTCTGTTTTTTGAATGTCCGTCATGTCCTCTTTTTGCCAAGGCTTTGTGCCAAGACTTGGCGGTACAGATCCGAATAGCTGGTGCCGTTCTTCTTTAGGTGGAAATGAGCGCATATGGTACCTCCTATAAATCGTAATTATTACTATTTATTCTGCGATAAGATGTGGAATAAATCAAGTGTTAAAACTTTGACGTTTACGTTAAGGTTATAAAGGTGTATAATAAAACATGAATTGATGAGCAGGAGGCACTGGCGATGGAATGGATGAAAATTGATCAAGTGGCGAAAAGAAGCGGACTGACAAAACGGACGATTCGTTTCTATGAAGAGATTGGTTTATTATCAGCACCAAAGCGGACAGAGGGCGGAGTCAGACTTTATTCAGAGGACGACATGGAAGAGCTAGAGAAAGTGATGCAGGCAAAAGAGGTACTCGGCTTTTCTTTACAGGAGCTTCAATCGTTTATGGAAATCGGAAAGCAGCTAGAGCTGAATAAAGAAGGCTACTTGCTGTCGCTTGATCCGAAGGAACGATTAGAGAAGTTGTTAGATATTGAGGCGCAGCTGACTGTGCAGCATCAATTGATAACAAAAAAGCTTGATACGATTCAATCTTTTAAAAAGGATCTTGAAGCGATGAAAGAAAGAGCGGCTCATGCAATTGAGCAATTACAAAAATAAACACCTCTGCGTGTTTATTTTATTTTGTCAACATTTGAAGGAAAGGTTCTGATGGAATGAGGGAAGAAGAAGTGTTGAAACAGCGTACAAGTCTGCTTAGGCAGCCAAAAGCCGTTTGGGCTGTTGCCTTTGCGTGTGTGATTTCGTTTATGGGAATAGGACTCGTCGACCCGATCTTGCCAGCCATTGCATCGCAATTACACGCATCTCCAAGCCAGGTCTCTCTTTTATTTACAAGCTACTTACTTGTGACCGGCTTTGTGATGTTCTTTACCGGCTTTATTTCTAGTCGGATTGGTGCGAAATGGACGTTATTAGTTGGACTCATTTTTATTATTGTTTTTTCTGCTTTAGGTGGTACTTCTTCAACGATTAATGAATTAATTGGCTTTAGAGGCGGATGGGGCATTGGGAATGCTTTATTTATTTCAACTGCACTCTCTGTCATTGTTGGTGTATCTGTTGGAGGAAGTGCGAAGGCCATTATTTTATACGAGGCAGCACTAGGTCTTGGGATATCGGTTGGACCGCTGCTTGGCGGTGAGCTTGGCACAATTTCTTGGCGCGGGCCTTTCTTTGGCGTTGCCGTGTTAATGCTTATTGCTCTTTTAGCGATTACCTTTATGCTTCCACCTATGCAAAAGCCGCAGAAAAAAGTGAAATTATTTGAGGCTGTCGGAGCGTTAAAATATAAAGGACTATTAACGATGGCATCTGCCGCTTTCTTATACAATTTTGGTTTCTTTGTGCTTTTAGCGTATTCACCATTTGTGCTCCATCTTGATGAGCATGGACTTGGTTATGTCTTTTTTGGTTGGGGGCTATTTTTGGCTGTGACCTCCGTCTTCTCAGCGCCGGTCATTCATCGCAAACTTGGGACATTGACCTCGCTTGTCGTTCTGTTTGCTTCGTTTGCTGTGATTTTATTCGGTATTGGGGTATGGACGTCTCATGCTGTGGTCGTGATCTGCGGAATTGTCATTGCTGGGGGAATTCTCGGTATGATCAATACAGTGCTCACGACAGCTGTGATGGGGTCAGCACCGGTTGAACGTTCAATTGCTTCATCCTCTTACAGTGCTGTACGGTTTATTGGGGGGGCGATTGCTCCTTGGATTGCCGGAGTTCTCGCTGAATCCTATACAGCAAGTACACCTTATTATGTCGGGGCTGCTGTGGTTCTCTTAGGCATGATCATCCTGCTCCTTGGACGTAAGCATTTGGTGAATATCCAAGCAGGTCATTAATTAGAAAAAGCCTTATATCTCTAGTAGATATAAGGCTTTTTTGTCGTTATAATACTTTGGTCGTCCAAGATTCGCAATTCCAAGTTTCGGTTGCCACATCTTGATAAAATTCAGGTTCGTGAGAAATCAATAAGACGCTGCCTTTATATTCTTTTAAGGCGCGTTTTAGTTCTTCTTTTGCATCGACATCTAAGTGGTTTGTTGGCTCATCGAGAACAAGTAAGTTGGTTTCTTCGTTGATCAGCTTGCAAAGACGGACCTTTGCTTTTTCTCCTCCGCTTAAAACAGACACACGGCTTTCAATATGTTTTGTCGTTAATCCGCATTTTGCAAGAGCGGCTCTTACTTCATATTGCGTGTAAGAAGGGAAGGTGCTCCATACTTCTTCAATACAAGTATTGCTGTTTTGCTCTTTTACTTCTTGCTCAAAGTAGCCAATATGCAAGAATTCTCCACGTTCCACCTCACCAGAAATAGGTGTGATTTCCCCAAGTAGACTTCGGAGCAGCGTCGTTTTTCCGATACCGTTAGCACCGTACAACGCAATTTTTTGCCCGCGTTCCATTTTTAAATTCAATGGGCGGGAGAGTGGTTCATCATAACCGATGACTAAATCTTTCGTTTCAAAAATCAGTTTCCCAGACGTACGTGCCGGTTTAAAGTGAAATTCTGGTTTTGGTTTTTCTGCTGCCAGTTCAATCATATCCATCTTATCCAATTTCTTTTGACGGGACATCGCCATATTTCTTGTGCTGACACGTGCTTTGTTTCTGGCGACAAAATCCTTTAGTTCAGCCACTTCCTGCTGCTGTCTTTTATAGGCTGCTTCGAGCTGCTGCTTTTTGACTTCGTACACTTGTTTAAATTGGTCGTAGTCGCCAACATAACGCGTGAGCTCTTGATTTTCAACATGATAAATCAAGTTGATGACACTGTTTAAAAACGGAATATCATGTGAAATGAGGATAAACGCATTTTCATATTCCTGTAAATAACGCTTAAGCCACTCAATATGCTGCTCATCCAAATAGTTGGTCGGCTCATCGAGAAGGAGAATTTCTGGCTTCTCTAACAGCAATTTCGCTAGCAGCACCTTCGTACGCTGACCGCCGCTGAGCTCCGTCACATCACGGTCCAGTCCGAGATCCGTTAAGCCAAGACCTCTTGCAATCTCCTCGACCTTAGAATCAATGATATAGAAATCATTGTTTGTCAGTGCATCCTGAATGACGCCCACTTCCTCTAACAGCTTTTCAAGCTCATCAGGATCGGCTTCACCCATTTTGCCATAAATATCATTCATCGCGGCTTCCATTGAAAATAAATAATGGAATGCATCCTGAAGGACTTCACGGATCGTCCTTCCCTTTTCTAGCACGGTATGCTGATCAAGATAGCCGACACGGACATTTTTCGCCCATTCGACTTTTCCTGCATCTGGCTCCAGCTTGCCAGTAATAATATTCATAAACGTTGACTTTCCTTCACCGTTGGCGCCGATTAAGCCGACATGCTCGCCTTTTAATAAACGGAAGGACACTTCGTGGAAAATGGCTCTGTCGCCAAAGCCATGACTTAAATCTTTAACAGATAATATCATTTTTTACACCTCAAATAGATTCAAAACGGCTAGTGCCTCTCATGATTATATCGAACTGTCCGGCTCGATAAAAGCATCAAAAGAAAAATTGCGTTTCAAAGCTGATTTTGAGATACTAAAGGATAGATTGAATGAGGATAAAGGAGATCGACATGACGGAAAATTGGGCATTTTTGAAAGAAGCAAAGCCATTTATTCGAGAGAACTTTCAAGCGGCTGGCTTCGAAAAACCAACAGCTATACAAGAAAAAACAGCAGAGTGGATTACGGAGAAGCGTGATGTGATCGCAGAATCGCCAACTGGAACGGGGAAGACACTTGCGTATGTTCTGCCGCTTTTAAATAAAATAGATGTCAATATCAAGCATCCGCAAGTCTTAATCTTGGCACCTTCAAGAGAGCTTGTGATGCAAATCTTTGATGTCGTGCAAGAGTTCAAAGAAGGGTCAGACATCAAAGCGGTCTCCTTGATTGGTGGAGCGAACATCAAGAAGCAGCAAGAAAAACTAAAGAAACATCCGAACATCGTTGTGGCGACACCGGGCCGAGTACAAGAATTAATCAAAATCAAGAAACTGAAAATGCATGAAGTCAAAACGATTGTATTAGACGAAGCAGATCAGCTTCTTGTGCCAGAGCATATGAAAACGATCCAAGGGATCATTAAGTCCACATTAAAAGAAAGACAAATCCTTTGTTTTTCTGCAACGTTGAAAGAAGAAACCGTTCAGCTGATCAAAGAAATGACATCTGAACCAGAAGTATTGAAAATTGCTAGAAGCGAGGAAGAAGCGCAGAAAGTGGGTCACTATTATCTGTTATGTGATCAGCGTGACAAAGTGA
Organism: Bacillus sp. MAG717A; assembly: GCF_036884855.1. Lineage (NCBI taxonomy): Bacteria > Bacillati > Bacillota > Bacilli > Caryophanales > Bacillaceae > Bacillus > Bacillus sp. MAG717A. Next base: position 714,578 of record NZ_CP145733.1, on the reverse strand, counting down.
AACTGCTGCAAAAGCTATCACGGCTTGAGGACATGCAGGCGCTCGTTTTTGTGCGTGACATTACGAACTTAAGCATTTATGCAGAGAAATTAGCGTACCATCATGTCGACCTTGGTGTCCTTCATAGTGAAGCAAAAAAAGCTGAACGTGCTGTGATCTTGAAATCATTTGAACAGCGTGAATTCCCGCTCCTCCTTGCAACAGATATTGCAGCAAGAGGTATTGATATTGATGATCTGCCATACGTCATTCATGCAGATATGCCAAATGAAGAGGGCTATATCCACCGTTCAGGCAGAACCGGACGCGCTGGAAAAGAAGGCGCAGTCATCAGTCTCGTTACACCTCAAGAGCAATCAATGCTGAAAAAAATGGCGAAAAAGCTGAATCTTTCGCTTGAAGAAATTGTCTATAAGCAAGGCCAGCTGCAGCTTGCGCCCAAGCAGGCATAAGAAAAGGACCCTTCCACATGGAGGGTCCTTTTTTGTTATGAAATTTTGACAAGCTGTTTTCCGACATTTTCCCCTTTGAATAGTCCAAGGAATGCGTCAGGAATGTTGTCAAAGCCTTCTATGATTGTTTCTTTATATGTGAGTTTGTCTTCTTTTACCCATTGTGCGAGATCCTTCGCTGCCTCTCCAAAACGATCTGAATAGTTGGCAACGATGAAGCCTTGCATCAATGCGCTTGTTTTGATGAGTTTTGTTTGAACACGCGGTCCGATGTCCTCGCTTGCACTAATATTATAAGAAGAAATGGCACCGCACACTGGAATGCGTGCAAAACGGTTCAAATGATTCATCACCGCATCTGAAATTTCGCCGCCTACATTGTCAAAGTACACATCAACACCGTTAGGACAGGCTTTTGCAATCGCATCATCTAAATCATTTGTTGTTTTATAATTAATCGTTTCATCAAAGCCCAATTCTTTTAAATAAGCGAGTTTATCATCAGATCCGGCAATACCCACGACGTGAGCGCCTTTGATCTTAGCGATTTGTCCCACAACGGAACCAACGGCACCTGCGGCTCCAGAAATGACAACCGTCTCGCCTTCTTTTGGCTGGCCAATCGCAAGCAAGCCGAAATAAGCGGTCTGCCCTGGCATGCCCAAAATGCCTAAATAATAGGACAATGGCGCAATGGACGGATCAATTTTAGTCAGAGATTCAGCTTTGGCAGTGGAATATTCTTGCCAGCCAAGGAATCCAAGGACAAAATCACCCTTTTCAAATTGAGGCGATTTCGATTCAACGACTTCTCCGACGACACCGCCCTGAATCACTTCATTTAACTTGAACGGAGGTGTATAGGATTTTGTATCCTGCATTCGTCCTCTCATATAAGGATCTACAGAAACATATTTCGTATGAATCAAGACCTCTCCATCTTGCGGTACAGGTATATCTACTGTTTCAAAATGAAAAACATCTTTTGTAGGTAATCCTTTTGGACGTTTAGCTAATTGAATTTGCTTTTGTTGACTCATGTCAAATCCTCCCTTTCACTTGCAGCCTAGATTTACATTAACATGATGCTTCTTTTCGTTCAAAACATACGGTCTTTTCAAAACACACACAAAAAAGCAGCCGCCATCTCATCGAAGGGGACTACTTTTTCTGAAAAGATACAGAGAGGAGCGGCGGGAGACAGCCAAACAGCTGATACACATCCGCATCACGTTCTTTTAACAAATATTCGTTTGCATTTTGCATGGAGGCTTTCATCATATCGCGCGTCACAAAAGGAAAAAGGATATTCAAATATGAGGACAACAGGTCTTGTGGATCTTGATCAATTGACTCGATATCTCCAATGTTAATAATGATGGAAAAGAGATAATCAATGGAGATGCGAAAGTGCTGTTCGGCAAACAATGTAAGCGGCTTTGTATTCGCTTCTTCAGGATTCCACTTTTGAAAAAGCTGTTTCACCAAATCACTGACAACCCAAGCATTAAACTGCTGCTCCGCTGAAAAGTAATACATCAGCTCTCCCTCATTTCTAGCCTCCAGTATAAGAATTGTACAACAAATCAACAGGAATGAACACGATATTTCAGAAAATTTAGTCATTTTCACAGGCTTTTTGTCAAAAATAAGTCGATAGGCATGGTATGTTCATTAAGCAAATTGGATGTGCTCTTGTAAGGTTTAATGTCAAAAGTGACGGGTAAAAGATTCGTAAGACGTTAAAGGAGGAATATAAAATGAAACCTGTTGTAAGAGAGTATTCAAATGATGAAACACTTCAAAGAGATGTAGAGCAATTAAAATCACTCGGTGTTGCAAGAGAGGACATTTATGTTCTGTCCCATGACGATGATCGAACAGAGCGTATTGCAAATAATGCAGATGCCAATACGATAGGCTCAAGAGAAGTTGGACTCAAACATGCGGTTGGGAACATCTTTAGTAAAAAGGGAGATGAGCTCCGCAATAAAATTCATGAAATTGGTTTCACCAAAGAAGAAGCTGAGACATTTGAAGAACATTTAGACGAAGGGAAAGTCCTTCTCTTTGTCACAGATCATGAAAAAGTGAAAAACTGGGCATAAACGCCAACTGAAAAAGCCCCTTACTTTTGTAAGGGGCTTTTTTTCATGCCGTCATGTCTGAAGGAGAGACATATATCTTTTTTACGATAATAAGTAAATACAGAAGTATGGAATAAATAGTAAACGCTCTAATTGAAAATGCCGTTATACCAATGAAAATCATGGAGAATCAGAAAAAAATAGTCGAAATATCACAAAAAACCATTCGGGAAATAATTATTGTATCTTTCTATTTTGATTTAAAATTAAATAAAAAACTTGTGTAATTTAGTAGATAAATTTCTTAGTTCTATTGGTTTAAGTTGTATTTTTGTGTAGAAATAAGTGTTTTAAGGTCAAAAAACCACGAAAATTACCTGTATTTTCAATTAGAAAATTCATTTTAATGTTTAGGAAATAATCTGTTGACAAAATAAACTAAAAACAATATATTTGGCTTATTCCAGTCATTATGGAATTAGTTGTTAAATTTCCGTCGGGTTTATTTGAAGCATAATCTAGTGAAAGGGGGTGGCAGGAACCAAGGTGTAAGCGCCTCTAAGTTACAAAAATGTCTACTAGAACAGAGCAAATCGTCGTTTACTTGAAGAAAAAATGATCGCCATTCTAAACAGTAGATTGATCTTTCTACTAAAAGCACAGTGTAAGAGATTGTCAAAAGACGTTAAGTCCTTATAAAAAAGAGAAAGCGGTTTCAATAAGAAATGTGAGTTGATCGAACGGTGAAGGAGGTGAACTCATATGAAAAAAAGAGAGAACAAGCTGAGGCGATGCGGCCTTCAAACGGCTGCATATGAGGATGAATGCTGAAAAAGAAGAGTGAACATGTGGGATGCTTCTCTCCTTTTTCAGACAAATAGATTTTCCTAAAAAATCCATCTTTCATTTTAACATAAGGTTTTTGGCTTGAAAACCACCTTTGCCCGAAAAGAAGATTGTGAATTGAAGGAGGTTTCATGATGAAAAAGGCTTTGTACCATGAAGACAGTGGATTGTATTTAGAAAAGATGCGCATGGCATTCCAAGAGCATTATGAGCAAAGAACAGATATGTGGTCCACTGATCCATCCTTAACAGACGCAGCAGTGATGTCATTAAAGGCATGGCGTTCAAGGGAAAAGAATGCACTTGCTTCTGTGCTGGATATCGGGTGCGGCAACGGCCGTGCACTTGAGCATTTAAGCGGGCTTTCCGCATATGTCGGTATCGACCTGTATGAGCATGAGGAGTGGGAAGGGTTACAGAAAAGAGAAACAGTTCCTGTTCATTTTGTTCATCAAGATTTTATGTCATGGTCCATGGATCAGGGACGCGGGATGCAGTTTGATTTAATTTTAGATCATGGCTGCTTTCATCATCAACATCCTGATGATCATGAACGTTATTTAAAACAGGTCTCTTCTTTACTTCATGAAGGCGGTGTCTTTTCACTTGTTGTCTGGGGAGAACGGTGGAAAACAGGATTGATCGGAGAAGATGGACGTTTCCATTTTTCATTTTCAGATTCTCAGCTTGGCGAAAAAATTTGTACATCAGGTCTTGAGCTTGTATCCATATCACCGTTACAGGCGAAGGCCGGAATAAGCCAGCATCATGTCATTGCCGTCAAAATCTAGTACAAAGGCGAGTGATTCAAAGCTAGCAGAGGTGTTTATGGGAAGAAAGAGCGTCTGCCAATCAAGGGCGTTTGCTGCTCTGACAGAAAATAAAGCATATGAACCAAGATTTCTGCTCCTTTGTACTGGAAAAGGACAAGGTCTAAAGCGATGAGAGACACTGCACATCCATTTCCTTCTGCGGTAGCACACAGGCTGAGGGAGTGCGTACACATATTCATCACTCCATCACTGCGCTATCGGAGTCGATTTGGGTGCAGTGATGAATAGGGGGGAGACAAATGAACAAGTTTGTAGATGAATTACAATCAATGATTCATCATTTTACCTTTCAAGAAAAACACTATTTGCTCGTGGGTCCTGTGAATTTGCCAATTTCCATTCAACATGAAGAAGTGCCATTTAAGTGGTATGCCTTCGCGCCTGTTGCACGGGATACAAAACCAACGATCGAATCGATTGTACAAATGAGTACCGCGCAGCAAACCTTTTCCTCTTGTCTCTTATTTGGCGACTTTGAAAATGAACGGCCGCCGCTTGTGCGAATCCATAGTGTCTGCCAAACAGGGGATGTGTTTGGGTCACTGAAATGTGACTGTGGTCCACAGCTTGCATTATCGCTGAAGAAAATCACCGATTACGGAAAAGGCATGCTTGTGTATATGGCCAATCAAGAAGGGCGGTCTATTGGGCTGATGGCAAAAGCATTGACGTATAAATTACAGGAAATGCAGCTGGATACTTTTGAAGCCAACCGCCTGATCGGCTGCGGGGATGATGATCGGCATTACGAGGAAGCAGCAGCAGTTTTGCACTATTTAAACAAAGGGAAACCATTGCATTTACTAACGAACAATCCAGATAAAGTCGATTCTATTGCAGCTTACGGTCTTCCTGTTTTGCGGTTTGATCATACGGTCGAAGCCTCTCTCTACAATGAAGCCTATTTAAAGGCAAAAGCAGCCTCAGGGCATATGGTCGATGAGAAGAAATTAATTAATCAATAGACGAGTTTATTGAAAGAAGGCGGGAGAAAAGCGTGAAACCTGATATCAATTGGATTCAAATTCCAAGCGGCTATGCAACGATTGGAAGTAATGAAGAAGATATGAAAAAGGCATCAGAATACTGGAAAGACAAGCTGCTCAATCCAACCTACGGCCGTGAGAAAAAATTTCAAAAATGGCTGTACAAAGAATTTCCATCCTATCAGCCGTATATCAAAGAATTTTTTATCTCAGATACGGTCGTCAATAATGAACTGTATCAAAGCTATTGTGATGAAACAGGCCAGACATACCCGGAGAGTTTAACGAATGAAGAGCTTGGCGGGGGAAAAGATCATCCAGCTTGGGGCATGGACATTGAGGAAGCCTTCTCGTTCTGTCAGTGGCTGAGCGGGAAACTTGGGATGGATGTGTCGATTCCTACGGAAGAAGAATGGGAGTATGCTGCCCGCGGAAACACGAGAAATCAATACCCGTGGGGAGATGAGTTTGATCCTTCTTACTGCAATACGCACGAATCAAATATTGAAAAAACGACGCCTGTCCGTCATTACGAAAAGGGCAGATCCTTATTTGGTCTTTATGATATGGGCGGCAACGTCGAGGAATGGGTCAACACCAAATATCACGTATATGAAGGCGGCATCGAGGTCGTCGATGATTTAACGGAAACACTTGGAAGTGACTATTACATTTTAAAAGGCGGCTCCTTCGCAAGAGGTGGAGATTTATGCAGAGTCGCAAGACGACACGGGAAGCACCCAGATCCCGTTTTTCGATTTACTGGTTTTCGTTTAGTGACTCGTCAAAAACAACATATAAAGGTGGGAGTGTAAAACCATGCATAGAGGACCAATTACATCTGTTTTATCAACTCAGCACGACCAAATCGTTTACACTGGCGGCTATGACCGCTGTATTTATCAGTGGAACCGGGCGACGGGAGAAGGTACGTTTATTGGCAGTCACGAGCATATCATTAACTCAATATCTCTTTCTGAAAACGGAAAGTATTTAGCGAGTGCATCGTCAGACTATACCATTCAGTTGTATGAAACAGGCACAAATACCCGAATCCGCACTTTGTTTGGTCATGCGGATGATGTAGAAGCCGTCGCCTTTGCGAAGCAGGATACCTTGCTTGTATCCGTGTCCAGAGATAGAAGATGCTTAGTCTGGGATATCGAAACGGGCGCTATTTTAAGAGAATTCCATGGCCATAGCAAAGATGTATTAGCTGTATGGATACATGGTGATAAAGCTTACACAACAGGTGATGATGGATACGTCCTTGTATGGCTGTATGAGACCGGAGAAATTGTAGGGGAAATCGGCCCGTTTGATTATGAGCTGGATACGATCAGCGGCAGCAATCAAAAAGAAGTATTCGCACTTGGCAGAGATGATGGCACCGTCATTATTTATGATGCGGCTACTTTACAGGAGAAAAAAATCATCAAAGCCCATCTACAGGGCGTCAAGCGCGTGAATTTTTCTCCAAGCGGCAATTACTTGCTGACAGCAGGCTACGACCATTTAATTAAGCTGTGGAATTATGAAACAGGTGATTTAGTTGATACACTACTGCCTCATAAATATCAGTGGGAGCGCTCGCTTGTCTGGACAGAGGATGAGAAGTCAATACTAGGAGCCAGCTTTGGAAAAACATATTGTGAATGGTCGATCGAAAAGGGCGAAGTCGTATCAGATGAGATTGAAATGGCAACGCCATCTATCAATGATATTGCGCTGACTGATGCGGGTGATATTATTACCGCATCTGATGATGGAAAATTCAGAAAAAACGGGATTGAAATTGCCAAATCGACGGGCGTTTTAACAAATGGAGTAGCTGTTGCACGGGATGGAAGCTATTATGCGTGGGGAGACCATGCAAGTCAGGTGCATATTGTTCATGAGTCATTACAGCAAATGGTTTCGTTTGATCTCAACACAGGTCCGGTCAACAGCGTGTATTTCCACGAGGAGGATCGTCAATTTTATATTGGAACTTACGGCGGTTATGTACATGTCATTTCGACAGAACACTTAAAGGAAATCGGTCGTTCCAAAGCACACGATTGTGCGGTCAAAGCATTAAAGGTAGAAGGAGATCTTATCATCACAGCAGCAGTTGAAGGAACCATCTGTCTTCTAGATAAAAAGAGTTTGTCCTTAAAAGCGGAATACATCGGTGCGACAGAGCTGTTAAATGATGTCTTTATTGATAGTAAACGAGACCGTATCGCCATTGTCAGCCGTGACAAGAATGTGAGATTGTTTGATTTGCATACAGGAAGAATTTTAGACCAGCATAACGAACACCAATATTCGATTAAATCGGTCACAGTTACAGACTCAGGCAATATTGTAAGCGGTGATTATTGGGGCTATATCGTTGTGTGGAATCCAGAGCTGGATGTAAACACCGGCCCAATTAGAATTGCTCAAAATGGGATTAGTGCCATCAGACAATTAGGCAATGATGTATATGCAAGCTCATATGACGGCGGGATTTATCACGTTAGAGAAGATGGGACGCATACCGAAGTACTACGCTTATTTGAACAATTTCCGAAAGAAGTAATCTCTCATTAAGAAAAAGAATGTAAGCGGGGGATTCTCATGATAAGTGTTTGCAAGGAACATATGAAAAAAGGTCTGTCTGTACTCAATTGTCCGCATGTGCTCCTCATTAATAAATATGAATGTCGCAAATGCTGTTTTTGTAAACAACGAGCATCTTATAAACTTTTTTATTCCTTGCCTTACTATGATCGATCTGAAAAGAAACGGATGGAAAAAATATAGCACATGAGAATAGAACTCCTTCATTCCCTGAAGGAGTTCTTTCCCTTGAAAGAGAGGAAAGGAGACTTACATGAAAGACGATGTTTTTTATATGAAGCTAGCGATTGCCAACGCAAAGGCCATGAAAGGACAAACCTCGCCAAATCCGCTTGTCGGGGCAGTGGTAGTCAAAAAAGGTGAAATCGTTGGAATTGGTGCTCACATGAAGGCGGGCGAACCGCATGCTGAAATTCATGCGCTGCAAATGGCAGGAGATAAGGCGAAGGGAGCTCATATGTATGTGACGCTCGAACCTTGTTCGCATCATGGAAAAACAGGGCCTTGCTCAGAAGCCATAATAAAGAGCGGGGTGAAACGTGTGGTCATTGCCACTGGGGACCCAAATCCGCTTGTAGCAGGTAAAGGGGTCACGATGTTGAAACAAGCAGGGATAGAAGTAGAAGAAGGGATATGTAAACGGGAAGCGGACAGCTTAAATCTTCCTTTTTTTCATTCCATACAATCAGATCTTCCTTATGTCATATTAAAAACAGCCATTTCATTAGACGGAAAAATTGCAACAGCTCACCAAGAAAGCAAATGGATTACGGGAACAGAAGCAAGAAAAGAAGTGCAGCAATTACGTCAAGAAGCAGATGCTGTGATAACAGGCGTCGAAACCATTATTCAAGATGATGCAGGTCTTATTGTGAAAGATTCAATCGTGACACAGCCCATTCGTGTCATTTTAGATTCCACATTAAGGATTCCGCTTCATGCGAAATGTTTAAATGATCATATGGCAGAAACCATTATTTGTACTTCAAACAAGTACGATCAAAAAAAATACCATCAACTGGTGCAAAAAGGACATCAAGTATTTGTCACAAGCGGAGAAAGTCGGACAGACCTTCATGCGGTGTTACGTATGTTGAAAAAGCGTTCTGTGATGTCGGTACTTGTGGAGGCGGGAGGAAGTGTGAGTGCATCCTTTTTGGAAGCATCACTTGTGAACGAAGTCATTATTTATATGGCACCATTATTAATTGGAGGGAAAGGTGCACCCACTTTCTTTGAAGGAGAAGGTACGAAAACATTAAAAGAAGCCATCCGGCCGGTAGATATGGATTATAGTATGGTAGGAAAAGATTTAAAAATGACGATGAGACTTTAATGAAAGAAAGACCTTGTACATGAAGTGCAAGGTTTTTTGATTAATAAAAAAATAAATGTGTACATACACCTTTCCAAGCCATGATGAATACGATGGATGGGGGTGATTCCATGAAAAGATGTAGGCAATGTGGTAAGACATATCCAACTCATTCGACAGACCACTACCAAAAAGGAAGCTGGTATGATGCGTATAAGGATGATGGCTGGGAATGTGATAGTTGTAAAAAAGGGAAAACAGAAAAGCCAAGGAAACCAGTGAAAAATCCTTGCTGCGGAAAAGATCCTTGTGTTTGTGTGATTCAAGGTCCGCCAGGCGGGAGAGGAAGAAGAGGCCCAGCAGGTCCAGCGGGTGCAGTGGGTCCAGCGGGTCCAGCGGGTCCGGCAGGTCCGGCAGGTCCAGCAGGTCCAGCAGGTCCAATCGGTCCAACAGGCGTAGGTTTAACAGGCATCCTGGCATTTGATCCAGCAGTAGCATCAGCCTACCCAGTAGGGCAAGTGGTGACATACGATGGCAGTACGTATGTGGTCAATTCAGCACCGCCATTAGGGACGCCTGATACATCACCGGACTATACGCTTTTAGCTGCTGCAGGAGCAACAGGTATAGGACCAACAGGTGTTACGGGAGATCCAGGTCCGACTGGGGCAACAGGCGCTACCGGTGTAGGTCTAACTGGAGTTGTTCCGTTTGATGCGGCAGCGGCACCAGGGTATCCAGTAGGTCAAGTGGTGACATATGAAGGCGAGACGTATCTTGTAAACACAGCATCGCCAACGGGTACACCTGATACTTCCCCAGATTATACGCTTTTAGCTGCTGCGGGAGCGACAGGAGTTACGGGCGCCACCGGCACAGGAGCAACTGGTGCAACAGGTGAAACGGGAGCGACCGGCGTCACAGGAGCAACGGGGGAAATTGGTCCAACCGGCGCCACCGGCACAGGAGCAACCGGTGCAACAGGTGAAACGGGAGCGACCGGTGTCACAGGAGCAACGGGGGAAATTGGTCCAACCGGCGCCACCGGCGTCACAGGACCAACAGGAGCAACTGGGGTAACTGGTGAAACAGGTGCAACAGGAGCAACTGGGGTAACTGGTGAAACAGGGGCAACAGGAGTGACCGGAGCGACTGGAGTCGGTTTATCCGGAGTCGCAGCGTTTGATCCAGCAGTAGCGCCAACTTATCCAGTAGGTCAAGTGGTGACATATGAAGGAGGAACCTACCTTGTTAACACGGCGCCACCAACAGGCACACCAGATACGTCACCAGATTATACGTTATTGGCCGCTGCAGGAGCGACTGGCGTTACAGGAGCAACCGGTACAGGAGTCACGGGTTCCACCGGCGCAACAGGAGTGACAGGACCAACGGGAGAGGTTGGTCCAACCGGAGTCACTGGCGTCACAGGAGCAACAGGAGAAATTGGTCCAACCGGTGCCACTGGTGTTACGGGAGCGACGGGGGAAATTGGTCCAACGGGAGCTACTGGTACGGGAGCCACCGGTGAAACAGGTGCAACAGGGGTCACAGGAGCGACAGGAGAAACTGGTGCAACCGGCGTCACAGGACCAACAGGTGCAACTGGGGTAACTGGTGAAACCGGGGCAACAGGAGTGACTGGAGTCGGTTTATCCGGAGTCGCAGCGTTTGATCCAGCAGTAGCGCCAACCTATCCAGTAGGTCAAGTGGTGACATATGAAGGCGGAACATATCTGGTCAATACAGCACCGCCAACAGGCACACCGGATACTTCTCCAGACTATACGCTATTAGCAGCCGCAGGTGTGACAGGAGCCACCGGAGCCACTGGAGTAACGGGTGAAACCGGAGCAACCGGCGTCACGGGAGTAACTGGAGCAACCGGGGTAACAGGAGATACGGGGGCAACCGGAGTAACAGGAGCTACCGGAGCCACTGGGGTAACAGGAGCTACCGGAGTAACCGGAGCTACCGGAGCCACTGGGGTAACGGGTGATACAGGAGCAACCGGAGTAACTGGAGCTACCGGAGTAACCGGAGCAACCGGAGATACGGGAGCAACAGGAGTAACCGGTGTAGGCTTAACTGGCATTCTGACATTTGACCCGGCAACAGCGCCAACTTATCCAGTAGGTCAAGTGGTGACATTTGAAGGTGGAACCTATGTTGTGAATACAGCACCACCAACAGGTACACCAGATACGTCACCAGATTATACCTTATTGGCATCCGCAGGTGTGACCGGAGTCACTGGAGTAACCGGAGCTACTGGGGTAACAGGTGATACAGGAGCAACGGGAGTAACCGGAGCCACCGGAGTAACCGGAGCCACTGGTGCAACCGGAGTAACCGGAGCCACTGGTGCAACCGGAGCCACCGGAGCCACTGGTGCAACCGGAGTAACCGGAGCCACTGGTGCAACCGGAGTAACCGGAGCCACTGGTGCAACCGGAGCCACCGGAGCCACTGGTGCAACCGGAGTAACCGGAGCCACCGGCGTCACAGGTACAGGAGCCACCGGAGCTACAGGTCCAACAGGTGTGACAGGATCGAGTGCGATCATTCCGTTTGCTTCAGGTACACCAGCTGTCCTGACAACAATTGCAGGCGGACTTGTTGGAACATCCAGTTTGATCGGATTTGGTAACTCAGCGACAGGTGTCAGTATTTTAGGCGGAGTGATTGATTTAACAGGCGCTGCGGGTACATTAATCAACATGGCGTTCTCAGTTCCGAGAGCTGGAACAATCACGTCATTTGCCGGCTATTTTAGTACGACAGCAGCTCTTTCATTGGTCGGCACGAGTATTACGGTCACAGCTAGTCTATTTGCTTCACCGACACCAAATAACAGTTTCACCCAAGTAGCGAGTGTCACTTTAGCTCCAGCTTTAACCGGTGTTTTAACGCTGGGTGCTATAGCAAATGGTATTGCGACTGGTCTAAATGTACCAGTCACACCGGAAACACGATTGCTTGTTGTATTCTCCGCATCAGCTACAGGTCTATCCTTAGTGAATACCGTAGCAGGCTATGCGAGTGCTGGTTTATCGATCACGTAATAGGCACACAGGGATGACTCGATTTTGAGTCGTCCTTTTTTGTTTGAAAGAATTTTCTCTTAACTTAGGAAGAAAAAATGATATCATTTTCTTAGAGTCTATTCGGGTGAATCTACTGAATTAGGGGTTGTGGCGGTGAGGATGGGCAAAAGGAAAGTTACTTTACAAACGAAAATTTTTGGGTTAATTATCGGGCTTTTGCTTGTTGTCATTGCGTTATTAACCATTTGTTTTGGTTTTCTGCAGACATCAGAAAGGCAGGGACAAGCTGAACAGCTGGCGGTGCAGACCGCTAGAACAATATCATATATGCCGCCCATTAAAGCATCGGTGGCCGTATCAGCGTCCCAAAATGAAGAACAGGCAGTGCTTGAGCAAATGAAGGAGCAAGTAAGAGCACATGCCATCTTCATTACCAACCGAAAAGGAAAGGTTCTTATTCATACGAATCATGAGGACGTAGGAAAAACCATCAGTGTATCGGAAGGAAGAAGTACTCTCTTATTTGGAGGAACCTCCATATCCACTGATGACTCTAATGGTGAAACCGTTGTCAGAGGCAGTGCGCCCATTATGAAAGAAACAGAAGGTCATGAAGAAATTATTGGGACAGTCACCGTCGAATTTTTAAAAAAGGAAATCGATCAAGCGACAGCTCATCAGCTATTGAAGCTTAGCTATATTGCCCTTCTTGTGCTCTTGCCTGGAATATTCGGTGCGATTTTTTTAACAAAGAGTATTCGAAAAGATACATTAGGGCTTGAGCCGCATGAAATTGCTTCGCTGTATCGAGAAAGAGAAGCGATGCTGCTCGCTATAAAAGAAGGGATCATTGCGTTTGACCAGAAAGGCGCGATTACGATGATGAATACATCAGCTGAACATATGCTGCGCGTCTCATCAGAACTGCCCCTTCATATTGATCAAGTCTTACCAAATGCCAAACTTCTTCTCTATTTAAATGAAGAGACGATTGAACCTAACATCGAATCCGTCGTCAATGATAAAACCTATGTTTTAAATGTGAAAAAAGTAATGCAGGACAATCGAGTATTCGGAGGGATTGTGAGCTTCAGGGAGAAAACCGAACTGACGAAGCTGCTGGATACATTAACAGAGGTCAGCCGATATTCAGAAGACCTAAGGGCACAGACGCACGAATTCTCAAATAAGCTGTATGCCATCTTAGGCCTGCTTGAGCTGAATCAAGTCGATGAAGCCATCGACTTAATTAAAGAAGAATATCATCTGCAAAACCGACAGCACGATTTACTCATGAAGCAGATACGGTCTCCTAAAATACAAGCCATCTTACTTGGCAAGCTAGGGAAAGCATCTGAGAAGAAAGTCCAATTTCACATTGATGAAAATAGCTCACTTGAGCCGCTCCCAGCTCATTTAAGTCTATCTCACTTTATCACCATCATTGGCAATCTCGTAGATAATGCTTTTGAAGCTGTATTAAATAAGGAGAAGCGCGAGGTAGACCTATTCATCACAGATATTGGGTTTGATATTATCATAGAAGTGTCAGATTCAGGTGATGGAGTGAATGAAGAGGAACTGTCACAGATTTTCACAAGAGGCCATTCGTCAAAGGGAGAAGGACGAGGCTACGGGCTTGCGAATGTGAAAGAAGTATTAGACGAGCTTGGGGGCTGGATTGAAGTTGCGAACCAAAAAGAAGGCGGTGCCATCTTCACTGTATACATACCGAAAGGCACAAAGGGGGAATAGATGGTGATTAAGGTACTCATTGCGGAGGATGATTTTCGAATCGCTGCCATTCATGAATCTTATATACAAAAGATAGAAGGATTTAGGGTCGCCGGAAAGGCAAAGAGTGCAAAGGATATGTGGGAGGCGCTCCAAAGGGAGCAAGTTGATCTCATCTTACTTGATGTCTATATGCCTGATGAGCTCGGCACCAACCTGCTGCCGCTTTTAAGAGAACGCTGTCCTGAAGTAGATGTGATCATTATCACGGCTGCAACGGAAACGACGCTTTTAAGAGATGCACTTCATTACGGAGTGGTTCATTATTTAATCAAACCGGTGACCGCACAAAAGTTTGCACAAGTTTTAACCGAATATAAAGAAAAGAAAGACATCATCAATTCAAAGGATGAAGTCAATCAAACGATGATCGATCTGTTTTTTGGGCAGATGCAGGAAGAGCCAAAACAAAGGGATGACAGAGATCTCCCTACAGGCATCAATTCACTGACCTTGGATAAAGTGAAAACATTGATGGCATCAGAAAATAGCGGAATTACAGCAGAAGAACTCGGGGAAAAGATGGGCGCATCACGTACAACTGCGAGACGGTACGTAGAGTATCTCGTGACAACAGGGGAATGCCGGGCAGAGCTTGCATATGGAATCATTGGCAGACCTGAACGGAAATATTATCCTGCCAAACAAGCGGAGTCATAAAAGATGAAAAAAGCAATATTTTTTGTTATCGTGCTCTGCCTTTGTATGACGCTCACCTTTAATGAAAAAAAGGCTGGAGATTCTTTCCTGAAGCAAAGCTCCTTATATATTGTGGTGTCGGGTGTACCAGAGGGGGGATTTGACCAAACGGCTCAGGTGATGAAATCAGTGCTTGAACAAGAGAAGCTGGTGAAACGGCCTGTGAACATTCTTTATCAAAGAGGCGGAACAGTGGATAAAGGATGGACATACATGATGGAGCGAGAAGCCAACTATATCAGTTTAAATTCAAGCTTATTGTTAAGCCGTAATTTGCTTGGCAGCAGTAACGTGACGATGAATGATGTAACACCGCTGGCAATCCTTGCAGAAGAGTGGCAGGTCGTCGCAGTCCCAGTGGATTCTCCTTTTTCAAATGGGAAGGAGCTGTTACACGCACTCAAGAAAAAAACAGATTCCTTAAAAATTGGGTTTGCGCCTGACTTTGGAAATGATGATCAAATCTCATTCGCCCGGGCAGCAGAAATGGCAGGGATTGATCCATATCGCATTCAATTTCTGAAATTTGACAGTGCAGATGATTTATTTCAGGCGCTTATCGATCATGAGGTAGATGCAGCAACGACTACTATTACAGAGGTTCGTCATGATTATGAAAAAAAGAGGCTGAAGCTTGTAGCGACAACAACCAGCCAACGCTTAGATGGATTTGAAGATGTGCCGACATGGAAAGAGCAAGGCATTCCGCTCATCTTTTCTCATTGGCGCGGTGTGATGGGCCCAAAACAAATGAGTCAGCATGACATTCGTGAATGGGATCAGCTTCTTCAAAAAATGACGAAAACGAAGTCCTGGAAAAAGCGATTAAAGCAAAAGGGATGGACAAGTCGTTATATGAACAGCAAAGAGGCAAAGATCTTTATGGAAGATCAATTAAGGCAATATGAGCAATTGATACAAGGAGAACAAGCGGTCGAATAAGACCGCTTGTTTTCATGTAATCAAAAAAACTATGTTTGAACAAAATGAACAAAAAGCATTTATCGACCTAAAAAGAATTAAAATTCATAATATTTACTTCAATTCCCACCTCAGATATGATGACAAAAAGGGTTGGAAATGGGATACCAACACATTAATGAAAGCGTATACAACATAAGGGGTGAACAATATGTTAGCAATCTTAGGATTTCTTATGATGATTGTATTTATGGTTTTGATTATGACGAAACGTATGTCTGTTTTAACGGCATTGGTGTTAACACCGATTGCATTTGCTCTTATTGCAGGTTTTCATTTTACTGAAATTTCAGACATGATTGTCAAAGGCGTGCAGCAAGTCGCACCGACAGCGGTCATGATCATGTTTGCGATTTTGTACTTTGGCATTATGATTGATGCGGGTTTATTTGACCCAATGGTGGCGAAAATTTTAAAAATCGTTAAAGGCGATCCATTAAAAATCGTGGTCGGAACAGCTGTCCTGACGATGCTTGTTGCACTTGATGGTGACGGAACTACGACATATATGATTACAACAACAGCGATGCTTCCACTATTTACACTGCTTGGCATCCGACCAATTATTTTAGCCGGAATTGCCGGAGTTGGCATGGGAATTATGAATACAATTCCGTGGGGAGGAGCCACACCTAGAGCAGCGAGTGCACTTGGGGTCGACCCTTCACTTTTATTTGGCCCGATGATTCCAGTCATTGGTGCAGGGGTTCTCAGTATGATTATTGTTGCTTATTTTCTTGGAAAAGCCGAAAGAAAACGTCTTGGTGTCATTGAACTTGACCAGCCGATTCATGCAAATGAAATGGCAGCTGCACTGCAAGATGACATCAAACGACCGAAGCTTTGGTGGTTTAACCTGGCGCTAACTTTGTTATTGGTGCTCTTGCTTGTATCAGGTAAAGTCAGTTTAACTGTTCTATTTGTTCTTGCTTTCTGTGTGGCAATTATTGTGAACTATCCGAACTTGGACCAGCAGCGTGAGCGAATTGCGGCTCACTCCACAAACGTTTTAGCCATTGCCTCGATGATTTTTGCGGCAGGTGTTTTTACAGGTATTCTAACTGGAACGAAAATGGTTGATGAAATGGCGATTTCGATTGTATCTGCAATTCCAGAGCAGCTTGGCGGCTTTATTCCAGTCATTGTCGCATTAACAAGCGGGATCTTTACTTTCTTTATGCCGAATGATGCATACTTTTATGGCGTACTGCCGATCCTATCAGAAACAGCGGCAGCTTACGGTGTCGATAAAATTGAGATTGCCAGAGCCTCTATTATTGGTCAGCCGATTCATATGTTAAGTCCACTTGTTCCATCGACTCATTTACTTGTTGGACTTGTTGGCGTATCACTGGATCAGCATCAGAAATTTGGGATGAAATGGGCTGTGCTGGCAGTTGTCGCTATGACTGTCATGGCAGTTCTCATTGGGGCTATTTCCATCTGGTAAATAAAAAGTGTCTGCTGTGAGCAGGCACTTTTTTTAGGTCATATTGCTGGGGAGGCTCCATTCATTTGCCCTAGACAAAGAGATGCCTGTTCCTCCAAAAGATTTATTTTTGAAAAATACTGACACTTTTGCTGTTTTTTTCTTTATAATGCAAATCAACGAAGGGAGAGGATAGCATGTCCAAACGAAAAGGCACGATTCTTTTTGCTGCTGTATGCCTCATGGCAGGCAGTTTGTCGATGGTGAGCCCAGCTTCAGCTCATGCAGAAACCCCTTATTACGGAAAGAATTATGAACAGCCGGCTTCAGTGAAAAAGCTATACCCTGAGCCTGACGAGACGTTTGATACCCCTGCCTTTCAGAAAAAAGAAGAAACATTTACAACACAAGAAGAGCTTCAAACTTTCTTACGAGACATTGTCCACAAAAGTCCTTACGCCACGCAGAAACAGATTGGAACATCCATTGAAGGCAGGTCCATCCCGGCCCTGTACTTTACAAAGGATCGCTCGATTACTCCACTTTCAAAAAAGCCAACAATCTGGCTCCAAGCACAAATACACGGAAATGAACCAGCCTCTGGTGAATCTGCTCTCGTCATTGCAAAACGATTAGCAGGTGAAGAAGGAGAGCGTATACTCAATCATGTCAATATCATCATTGTCCCAAGAATCAATCCTGATGGTTCTTATGCGTTTGACCGCAGACTGGCAAACGGATTAGATGGAAACCGTGATCATATGACATTAGAATCCCCAGAACTGACAGCCCTGCATCAAGAATTTAATCGGCATGCGCCAGAAGTGGTCATTGATGCTCATGAATACGATGTGGGTCAAAAGCAGTTTGAAGATATCGGTTCATCAGGCGCTCTCAAATATCATGATTTGCTTATTCTATCAGGGAAGAATCTAAACATTCCTGAAAGCATCCGGCTGACATCAAATGAGTTATATGTTAACGGAGTTCGTGAAACGCTGACGAATAAAGGGTTTTCTAATGATTTGTATTATACAAACACAAGAGGAAAGGACGGCAAGATTGACATTTATGAAGGTGGAACGGATGCGCGAATTGGCCGTAATGCCCTTGCACTTTCGCCAGCCTTGTCATTTCTTGTAGAAAGCAGAGGGATTGGGATTGGGAGAGAGGATTTTGTCCGCCGCGTCGCTGCGCAAGTAGCCACCCATGAAAAAATCATTGAGACCACGGTGAAACATGCCAAGCAGGTGAAGCAGCAAATGGTGACGGAGCGGTTGAAGCTTGTGAAAAAAGGGCTTCATCCAAAAGATGATGATCAGGTGGTCATTCAAGATGATTTCAAAGCACCTGTTGATGACACGCTGGAAATGGTTGATATTGAGAAAGGACAGACCACCAATGTTCCTGTACGTTTTCATAGTGCGAGCGATGCTGTTCCTGTCTTAACAAGAGAACGGCCGACAGCTTACCTCATTCTTCCGGGGCATGAGGGAGTAGAAAGGAAACTCAGAACATTAGGGTTAAAAAGTGTCACATTGCCGGTTGGCATGAAGGTGCCGGTACAAGCCTACAAGGTGACAAAACGAGAGAAAAAGAGCAAAACAGATATTCAGCTTGAAACAAAACTCGTTGACAAGAAACGTCAGCTGCCAAAAGGAACAAAGGTATTTGTCACGGCACAGCCGCAAACCAATTTGCTGTCACTTGCCCTTGAACCAGAATCAAAGGACAGCTATATGTCATCAGGGTTTATTGCTTCAAAAACAGGTGATGAACTGCCAGTCTATCGTTTCGTGCTTACTCAAAAGACGTTAGGCATTCAATAAAAAGGCGCTAAGATTTTATCAAATGTAAAAGCGGCACTTGGCGTGCCGCTTTTTTATTTTCTTCCAGCTCTTATTTCATCTGTCATGCCTTCATATGGTGCTTCTGCGATAATGGTTTCGTCATTCACACCTGCATGATGGATATACGTAATGTCCGCAAATTCTGGGACAACATATTTCGGATAGGTTTCGTATTTTTCACGCGATTCTTTCATGAGATCGATGTAATCATTTTGATAGCAGACGGTGATGTCTGGACGTTCATGCACCCATTTTGGGAAGAAGATGACGCCATGCATGCGTTTTTCTTCAGGCATAAAGTTCAGAGAGACGTCTGTCCCAGTTGGTTCTGTCCAAGAGACTTTGTATACGCCTTTTGTTAGCTTCACAATATTTACTTCTTGATCACGGACCCAGCGTCCTCCAACCATTCCGCTATGAATGCGGTAATCAATGGTGTGATCGTTTTTAATGTAAATCTCATATTCCCAGCCATTTTCATACGTATAAATCATATGAAGTCCAACGAATTGATCCATGTTTATTCCTTCTTTCATTAGAATGATGTTTTTTCAAACATGTTGTGATTTACATGTTTATTTTAAAGTCTATGGTATACTATTGTCAAAGAATAAGCGTTGGAGGCACATCATGAGAGTACTAAAATATGCCATTCTTGGCTTGCTGGATCAGCGTGAGCTGACGGGATACGATATCACGAAACATTTTAAGGACTCCCTTGGACAGTTTTGGAGTGCGAAGCACAGTCAGATTTACCCTGAGCTGAAGCGGCTCACAGAGGAAGGGTTTATTGAATTTGATATTCACATACAAGGAAAAAAGCTGGAGAAGAAGGTCTATCAAATCACAGCGGCAGGAAAAGAAGAATTGCGTCAGTGGTTAAGAACAAAAGATCCGATTCCGGAAACAACAAAGGATGAATTCATGCTCAAAACATTTTTCATCTCCTCCATGGACAAAAAAGAAGCGGCTGATCTGTTTGCCTATCAACTTTTAGAGCGCACCAAGAAAGTAGATATGCTGGAACAAAAGCTGCACGCTTTGACAGAGGAAGACCCTTCTGCTGAATCACTGCATTCAGCGCAATTTGGTCATTACTTAGTGCTGACAAGGGCAATCGAAAGAGAAAAAGGCTATGTCCGCTGGCTCCAAAAGACCCTTAAACGTATTGATTCATCTATGCTCTAAGGACAATGGTCGGATGATTTGATAAAAAATGGTTTGAAACGAGTGAATTTATCAATAGAAACCGCTACAATGGATATATTCGTATTAAAGTGAGGCGAGTATGTTTGAGTAATCAAGAAGCGTTGTGGAATGAAGCAGAAGCTTTTATTTCTGTATGCTATGAAGAATTAAATAAGTCAAATGAAGAGAAAGCAGCACGTCTGCATGAAATAAAAAAAGAAATTGAGTCTGAAGGTAGTTATACTCATACACTAGAGGAATTAGCTCACGGGGCGAAAATGGCATGGCGCAACAGTAACCGCTGCATTGGCCGTTTGTTTTGGTCGACCCTGCAAGTGCATGACTGCCGGCATGTAAAGACAGAGGATGAGGTGAAAGAGGCGCTCTTTCATCATATTGAGTATGCGACAAATGGCGGGAAAATCAAACCGTCCATCACGATCTTTCCTCCAGAGAGTAACAACCAGAAGGAAGTCGTCATTTATAATCATCAGCTCGTTCGTTATGCAGGCTATGAGACAGAATATGGCATCATCGGCGACGAGGCATCTCTTGAATTAACAAAATTATGTGAAGCCCATGGCTGGAAAGGAGAGGGCACACATTTTGATATTCTGCCTCTCATGTTTCAGCTAAAAGGTCATCCGCCTGTTCTGTATGAGCTTCCGAAAGAAATCGTCCAAGAGGTAGAGATCACCCATCCTGAATATGATGGATTCCGTGATTTGGGACTAAAATGGTATGCGGTTCCGATTATTGCTGATATGAAATTAGAGATTGGCGGTATTCATTACAACGCTGCACCGTTCAACGGCTGGTATATGGGCACAGAAATTGGCGCACGCAACCTAGCGGATGAAAACCGCTATAATATGCTGAAAAAAGTCGCTTCTCTTTTAGGACTGGACACAACCAAGAATTCGTCCCTTTGGAAGGATAAAGCCATTGTCGAATTGAATGTGGCGGTTCTCCATTCTTATCGCGAAGCAGGGGTGACCATTGTTGATCACCATACAGCAGCACATCAATTCAAGCAGTTTGAAAAGCAAGAAGAAAAGGCTGACCGCAAGCTGACAGGGGACTGGACATGGCTGATTCCGCCAGTATCACCAGCTGCTACCCACATATTCCACAAGCATTACGACAATACCATTGTAAAACCAAACTATTTTTATCAGGACAAGCCCTATCACGGACAGAAAAAGCCTAGCGAGAGCTAGGCTTTTTTTATGACCGTATTCGAAAATCTTGATAATGAGCAAGCTCCGTGAGCGGCTCCATGTGCATGTCGGTGACTTTTGAAAAAGGACTTCCTTTCCGAACAGTTTCTAAGAAATCAATCACTTTCTGCTGCTCACCCTCTACCTTTAACTCGACATGACCTTCATCTGTGTTGCGTACCCAGCCTTTCATTCCACGATTGACGGCTTCTCCCTGAACAAAATAACGAAAACCGACTCCTTGCACACGTCCTTTTACAATGGCGTGATAATGAACCATGGTCATCTCTCCTTTTTTCACATCGTACCATAGCCTGCATCTGATCTTCACGCCTCGACTATGATTTGTTTGTCAAACGATGTAAAATAAAAGCCAGTAGACAACCAAAGGAGATGGCCATCGTGGGACAGAAGAGATATGACATAGAAGGAATCCAAGTGGGACAACCTATCATCACCTATGCGAACGGAAAAGAAATCAAAACAGCCATCAACAAAAAGCGCATTCATGAGCCTGTGTATTTAAGTCAGATCAATTTTGAGGGAGATGGCCAAGGTGATTTGGTTCATCATGGGGGATATGATAAAGCTGTCTGCGTCTTTCCGTATGATCATTATGCTTACTTTGAGCAATTTTTAGGGGTTCCTTTACAGGAAGCTGCCTTTGGCGAGAATGTAACAGTACGCAAGCTAGTCGAGACGAATGTGCATATTGGCGATGTGTTTCAACTTGGAGATGCATTTGTTGAGGTGAGCCAGCCAAGACAGCCTTGTGTGAAATTATCTGTTAAGCATGGCAACATGAAAATTGTAAAGGAAGTGCAGAAAACAGGGTATACAGGCTTTTATTTACGTGTACTGAAAGAAGGCATGGTGCCGCCTGATGCATCGCTTGAACTCGTAGAAAAAGCGTCCCATCAAATTACGGTTCATGAGGTCAATGAAGTCAAATATCGTCAAACAAGTCCAGAGAGACTAAAAGCCGTTCTTGAAGTAGAAGCTTTAGCAGATGTGGTAAGGAAGTCTTTAGAAAAACGAATTCAGCACATTTAAAAAAAGCCGTACATCAGCTTAAGATGTACGGCTTTTCAGCGCTTATGAGCTGCGTTTCTTTTGCTCAAGAAGATTTGCAAGGAAATATGTTTTTAAGCTTTGAAGCTTTCTTCCTTCATGCTTAGTCACACCAAGCTTCTTTAATTCTTCGACATACCAGCCTTTGCTACCATAATGCATGATAGAAAACTCCTTTCAATTGAAACTGCCTGCATTGTAACATCTCAAAAAAGGACGTGAAAAGCGTGCAGGTGTCATGAAATGAAAACTGATTCTATCTGCCTATGATCCATGTATATGCTGGAAATATTGATTTATGAATTTGGCGGGTTGAGGGTAACGAGGATCATGCCGACCGTCATAATCATGATGACAACACCAAGATAGGTCATCATGGATTGTTTTTTCTTAATCCCTACAACCGTTAAGATAATACTTTCGATGAAAAAGATAACACCTATGATGATGAACCACATATCAAATAAGACCCCTTTCGCATATCTTTGCCTATTTTACCACAGGCATTTTTGTTTAGTCGTGACAGATTCGTGAAACGGGCATGAAAAAATCCCCTCCAATGAAGGAGGGGATAGCTGGCTTACAGCTTTGTTAAAATAATCGGTTCGTCTTTAGTGATCACAATCGTATGTTCAATCTGTGCGACTAGACTTTTATCTGGTGTTTTAAATGTCCAGCCATCATCAGCCTGATAAATCGATTCAGCATTTGTTGAAATGAAAGGTTCAAAGGCAATGACTGTGCCATTTTTAAACAAAGCATTATCGAATGGATCATAGTAGTTCAAGATATGGTTAGGTGCTTCATGCAGATTCTTCCCAATGCCGTGTCCTGTCAGGTTTTTAATAACGGTAAATCCTTGTTCTTTCGCTGTATTGTAGACTGCACGGCCAATTTGGTTTTGTCTTTTACCGGCTTTTGCATGCTTTAATCCTTCTAGGAACGCATCCTCCGCACACTTACATAATGCTTCAAGACGAGCATCACCTGTACCTAAAACAAATGAAATGCCTGTATCGGAATAATAGCCGTCAAGCTCTGCTGAGATATCAATGTTTACGAGGTCACCCTCTTGTAAAATGGTTTTTTCACTAGGGATACCGTGTGCCACTTCATCGTTCACGCTGATACAAGTGGTACCCGGGAAGTCGTATTCCTTTTCAGGTGCAGAATTGGCCCCGTGCTCTTCTAATATTTTTTTCCCAATCAAATCTAATTCTTTTGTAGACATGCCTGGTTTCGCTTGGCTTTTCATTTCTTCTCTTGCCAAAGCAACAATTCGGCCGACTTTTTTTAAGGCTTCTAACTCATGATCATGTTTGACAATCACTGTTCATTCCCGCTTTCTATATCTTCATTCTATTCAATAGCTTACCACATTTTACGCTAAAAGAGTAAAGAGCGGAATTCAAATGAATGTGGACAAATTGGTATAGATAACTAGACGTGCATATGATATATTTTTTATGAACATCATGAATGATTTGGTCATGATGATGACAAAGGGGGGAAATCAGATGGTGTTTCAGTTTTTTCAAAAGCTAGGAAAATCATTTATGCTTCCAATCGCTGTGCTTCCAGCAGCAGGGATTATTTTGGCCATTGGCCGGGAGGATGTATTCAATATCCCGTTTATTCATGCGGCAGGGAATGCAATTTTTGCGAACTTGGCTTTAATTTTTGCAATGGGTGTAGCGATTGGTATTTCAAAGGATGGGAACGGGGCAGCGGCATTATCAGGTGCAATCTCTTATTTTATTTTGTCAGCCGGTACCACGTCGATCAACTCAACCAACAATATGGGGGTATTGGGCGGTATTTTGTGCGGGCTTTTGGCAGGTTATGTTTACAATAAATTTAAGGATACGAAGCTGCCGGAATACTTAGGTTTCTTTAGCGGAAGGCGGCTTGTGCCTATTATGACCGCACTTTTCACCATTCTATTAGCAGCCGTTTTCGGATATGTATGGCCGCCGATTCAAAGTGTGATCAATGATTTAGGGGAATGGATTTTAAGTCTTGGTGCAACAGGGGCAGGGCTGTTTGGTTTCTTTAACCGATTGCTCATTCCATTAGGACTTCACCATGTTTTGAATAACTTATTTTGGTTTCAATTCGGGGAATTCAGCGGGGCAACAGGGGATTTAGCGCGATTCTTTAAAGGAGATCCAAGCGCGGGTGTCTTTATGACAGGATTCTTCCCAGTGATGATGTTTGGTCTGCCAGCGGCATGTCTAGCCATGGTTGTGACTGCAAAACCTGAGAAGCGAAAAGCAACAGCTGGTCTGATGATTGGAATGGCGCTTACATCATTTATTACAGGGATCACTGAACCAATTGAATTTTCTTTCATGTTTTTATCTCCACTTTTATATGGTGTCCATGCTATTTTAACAGGGCTTTCGCTTTTTATTGTGAACACCCTCGGGATTCATAGCGGCTTTGCCTTTTCAGCAGGTGCGATTGATTACGTCTTAAGCTTTGGCATAGCACAAAAACCGATCATGCTTCTTGTAGTAGGAATCATTTATGGCGTTGTGTACTTTGTCGTTTTCTATTTCCTCATTAAACTATTAAAGCTGAAAACACCAGGCAGGGAAGATGATGACATGGAAGATATCGCAACGGATGGTGCGGTGACGGCAAGAGGAGCAAGTATGCTCGTAGAGGGACTCGGCGGCAAAGACAATATCACCACCATTGATCATTGTGCCACACGTCTTCGCTTAACAGTAGAGGATACTGATTTATTAAATGAAGGTACATTGAAAAAAGCAGGTGCCAAAGGGGTGCTGACTTCTGGAAAAACATCCGTACAAATAATCATTGGAACGAATGTAGAATTTGTCGCAGATGATCTCCGCAAGGAAGTCGATCGAGATTAAAAAAAGCGTTCAGCCAGCTCAAACGGGCTGAACGTTTTTTTGTTTGCGCTGTTCGATCACTAGCACAATACTGATCACAACGAGTAAGAACCATGAACTAATTTTCCCTAGATGAACAATGGACCAAGCATGCTGCTGATTTGGATATTGCCATGCGCCTAAAAAGGTGGTGACATTTTCGGCAATCCAAATGAAAAAGCCAATCAGAAGAAATGAAACAACAAGCGGCATTCGAAAGGAAGACGGGCCAACCTGAAACGAAACCGACGTTTTCCGAAACACAACAACAAGCAGACATGTCAGCCACCATCTGACATCATAGAGCCAGTGATGCGTAAAAAAATTGAGATAAATGCACAAACTGATTCCTATTGAAAGAAATGGATGAGGCCAGTCGGTCACTTTTACATGAAGTCGTGAAAATGCCTGATAAATATAACTAGCCACACTTGCATACATAAAGCCGCTATAAAGTGGAACCCCGAATATTTTTGTATAAGCTTCTTCTGGGTAGGACCAAGAGCCCATATGTACTTTATACACTTCCAAACAGATTCCTATGAGATGAAATAGACAAATGACCTTTAGCTCCGTCCAAGTCTCCAGCCGCAGCGTGAGCATCAGGATCTGAGCTGCGAGGCAAAGCATTAGAATGAAATCATACCGGTGAAGAAAAGGAATAGACACCGTCTTTGATAGGGCAAGCGCCGCAAAGATCATGACGGGAAATAGACATGAGATGGCCTGTAAATAAGCAAAATGAAATAGTGTTTTCATCCAAAATTAAACCCCTTTTTACTGTTTGAAATGACTTAGACGGTTTTCGTAAGGGAAAAGTTTACCTCAAATAGATATTCATGAACAATTTGTGAATATATATGTGAAAAAGATCACAAATAAGATATAGCATAGTATAATAAGATCATAAAGAAAATGTGAAATATTTCACATAATTTAAAAGGAGGCATCATCATGTTTACAAAATTCTTACAAACGAATGTATGGGCAGCCGTTATCCTTTTGGCAGCAAGACTTTATATCGGATGGACTTGGCTGACATCTGGTATTGGAAAACTAACAGGTGGATTTGATGCATCAGGCTATTTGCAATTTGCGATATCTGAACCTGTCGTCAAAGATGGTCATCTTGTGTATCCATTCTATGTATGGTTTTTAGAAAATGTCGCTTTGCCAAATGCCGGGCTATTCAGTGCCATGGTTATGTGGGGAGAAATCTTAGTAGGCCTAGGATTAATCGTTGGATTGTTTACAACAACGGCAGCCTTTTTTGGAAGCGTGATGAATGTCTCTTTCTTATTAGCTGGAACCGTCTCTGTGAATCCGCTTCTTCTTCTGATCGCGGTCTTCATCATGGCAGCGAAAGGAAATGCCGGAAAACTTGGTCTTGATTATGTAGCAGGTCCAGTCCTCAAACGAAAACTGAAAAGAAAGCCGCAATTAGAAGTGGCATCATAATAAAGAAAAGCATCCAGAGCATGTGCTCAGGATGCTTTTTTATTTAAGAATTGGCTTTTATCAAGTTGATATGCAGCACGGTGAGTTCATGCTGGCTGATATCAGGATCATGTCCAACGATAAATTCGAGCTCATAATCACCGGTTCGATACACATATTTTTTCTCTTTTGTTTGCGGGATGGTGCTCACTGAATCCGCTGATCCGAGCTGTTTCTTTAGTAGTGCAGGGGTCATTCCGCCAATATTCGTTTCTTTTTCTACATTCGTTCCGAAATAACGGATTTCATCAATCTTGCCTTTTGCATCATAATGAAAAGCAAATCCGGGATTCCCCATTTCAGCATGATAGAGATCAAAGCTGCTTTGGCCTGTTTCTGGATATGGATTTCCGAGCTTATGATGAACGTCTTTTTTGGTTTGAACGCCTATTTTGAGCCCTTTTGCATAGTAAGGCATCTGCCCTTTATGTGCCAGCTCATAAATGCTGTTAAGCGTGGCTTTTGGACCTTGAGGAACGGATTGCTCTGCTGCCGGTTTGGTCATGGCGTGTGCTGAGACCGCAGGGCTGAAACCGAATAAAGCGGACGAAGCAAGCGAGGCAGTCACGACAAAAGCTGCTGTTTTCTTCATGATAAATCCCTCCTTCTTCTCCTATACCCGGTGCAATCATGATCAAACGTGAAAAGAACCAGCTGATCAAGGATCGGCTGGTTCTTAAAAAGTTATTTTGAGGAAGAGCTGGATTCATCTTTGGCGGAAGAGGAATCCTTTTCATCCTGTACTTTTTTTGTATAGTCATAATCGCTGCGGTCAATCGGTGTAAAGCCTTTAGGCTTGTAGAAACGGAGTAAATCTTCGGTGACAATCTTATCAGATGTCTCCAGCATCTTTTTCACCGTTTCATTTTCTTGTGATGCTTTGTCAGTTGGCTCGATTTTCTCGCCTGTTTTGTTGCTGTAATAGTTATTGCCTACTTTCGTGTAGTCCTTAGACACGAAGTCACCGTTTCTAAATGGCACAAGCTCTTTAAAGTTCTTCGATAAGATATCAGAACCAGACATTAAATAGTTCTTCGTATCATCGCCAAGCAGGTGCAGAAGGGTTGGTGCGACGTCGACTTCACCAGAGTATTTATGAATCTGACCGCCTTTTACGCCAGGTACATGGATAAAGAGCGGCACACGCATGAGCTGTGCATTTTCATAATCTCCAATTTTTTGTCCAGTCACTTTTTCCATCGCTTCATTATGGTTTTCAGAAATGCCGTAATGATCTCCGTACATAATGACGACTGTGTTGTCATAGAGACCTGACTTTTTCAAATCGTTGAAGAACTGTTCAATCGCTTCATCTAAATAATGAGCCGATTGGAAGTAGTTATCGACGACAGAGTCACCGAAGTCACCAGGTTCGAAATCAGTGTCACCTTCGTCCATTCCAAATGGGAAATGGTTCGATAAGGTAATGAATTTCGAATAAAACGGCTGCTTCAGGTTTTTAAGCATTGGCATCGATTCTTTGAAGAACGGTTTGTCTTTCAGTCCGTAGTTCTTCGTATCCTGCTCGTTCATATCGTAGTATTCAGAATCGTAAAATCTGTCATACCCAAAGGATTTAAACATTTCATTACGGTTCCAGAAGGTTTTCGTATTGCCATGGAATTCGGCTGACGTATATTGATCCTTCTTCAAAATACCAGGAAGTGCTTGATACGTGTTTTGCGCTTTGTTAATAAAAACAGAGCCCTGTGATAATGGGAATAATCCAGTATCCATCATAAATTCAGCATCTGACGTTTTTCCCTGTCCTGTTTGATGGAAGAAGTTATCAAAGTAAAACGTTTTGTTGTCGTGTGCCAATGAGTTAAGGAACGGCGTTACTTCTTTTCCATTCACTTTATAATCAATGACAAAGTTTTGCAGAGATTCAAGAGAAATTGTAATGACGTTCATGCCTTTCGCTTTCCCGTAATAAGCCGGGTTAGGATCAGCGCTGTTCGCTTTTAAATAATTCTCTACATCTGTCACGTCATTTGAATTTGCGAGAGCACGCTGGCTGTTTGATTTCACATTTTGAATGGCATCAAACACAGTAAAGTTATAAGCACCTAAATATTTAACTAAATAATTGCGGTCGAACGATCTTGATAAAAGCTCTGGACGATCGATCTCTGCAGCAACTAAGTTCAAAACAAAGATCACAACAGAGGACACAAGGACGAGTCTAAACGATTTTGGCTTTTGAACAGGTACAGTCGTGGCTGTACTTGTTTGCTGCTGCCTTTTCATGCGGACTGCAAGTACGATCAAAATGATTGTATCAATAAAGTAAAACACATCAGTCCAACGCATGAGTGAAAATGCACTATCACCTAATTGTCCGCCATTCGTTCCTGCCTGCATCACTGTAGGCAGCGTGATAAAGTCATTGAAGAATCGATAGTACACGATGTTTGCGTATAGTAAAAAAGACATGAAAAAGTGAATCACAATGATAGCGGCAGGCTGCCATTTTTTCTTGAACAATAAAGCAAAGCCAAGAAAGAACAAGCTGGAGCTAATAGGATTCACGAAAAGCAAAATATGCTGAAGCACATTTGATATACCGAGTTTAAATTCGATTAAATACGCTGAATACGTTTTGAGCCAAAGTAAGATGGCTGCAATCAGAAAGAAGCCGAGACCTCTTTTTTGAATAAATGTTTTCATATAAACACTCCTTTTCTCCGATACACGGAAGAGGCGGAACGAAAGAAAACGAACCATTAGAATATACCATGAAATGCACAAATAGAAAAGTCATAACCGGAGAAGAGCCTTTTCAAGCATGTCCGAGCAATAAAAGGTGAGAAAATGAAAATATTCGCCCGTCGAAAAACTTTTTAAGAAAATCGACCTATTATTGACAGAAAATTCAGTAATTTTCCAGTTGTTATATCAATAAAACAGGTAAAAAGGCGTAAGCCTAAAGGATTAATTTAATCTCTACAATGGTTATTTAGAGAGTATTTCCATTGTTTATTAATGTTTATGCAGGTTAAGCAAAAAAAATGAGCAATGGAATGGAATAATATGATGGATAAAAATTCCTCTTGTAAGATATATCGATATATTTTTGTATTTCGCGAACATAATGGTTTTGATGTGTTTTTTAAGGGTTTCATTTATTTTAATAAGTGAACAAATTATCTAAATATACTTAAGTGAACATATCGAGACTATAAACTTCTGAATTGGGGTCGATATAGACAGTGACAGGAAATCTTCCATTGAAAGGATTGATAGTATATGACTGTACGAGCAGAGAACCTCGTTCAGAACTGGTTTCCGAGTGAGGACGGAAATGCAGGAGAGCGTAAAGAACTCGTCAAATTGATGGAGCAGATCATTTCAGGGGTCGATGACCTGAAGGATCCCAACCGTGCACACCTTAAAGGTGATAAGAATCGTGGGGAGGACTTTTACAAAAAGCTCACTGAAACAAGTCAAATTCCGATGAACGGCCAGCAAGCGGAACTTGTGAATGAAGAATTACTGAAGCTTCTACATAACCATCCATACCACACCAAGTATTTCTTCACGAACATTTTGCCAATGGCAAGTACACCAGGAATTTTAGGCATGCTGACAGCTATGCTGGTAAACGGAAACAACCTATGGGATGTTTATGGACCAGCAGGTGCGGAAGCTGAGGTCAGAGTGGTCTCAATGATGTCTAAGCTCATCGGATATGATCCAAATGTGAGCGGGGGATACACAACATGGGGAGGTCAAGGAGCGATTTTTTCAGGACTTCGTTTAGCGATCGCAAAAGCAGCGCCGGAGTCACTGCGAAAAGGAGTTCCGCAAAATCTTTATGCGTTTTGTTCTGATGCTGCACATTACAGCTTATTTAAGTCAATGGAAGCAACAGGACTTGGCACAAACAACTTAATCAGAATTAAGACAAATAAAGATCATTCAATGGATATGGAAGATTTGCGTTGTCAAATGGAACGTGTTGCACAGGGTGGCGGGATTCCCGTTTATATTGTGGCAACAACCGGAACAACAGATGCCATTGCAATTGATGATGTAAAAGGGGTACGTGAAACAGCAGAAGCGATTGCTGAAAAGTATGATCTGAAGGTGCCGCATATTCATGCAGATTCGGCGCTGGGTGGATTCTTTGCTTTCTTTAATGAGTATGATGTATCAGAAAACCCGCTGCAATTCTCAGACGGTGTTCTTCGTATGCTAAAAGAAATCAAAGCGAAATTCCAGCATCTTTCTCTTGCAGACTCGATGTGCTTTGATTTTCAAAAGCTCGGCCAAACACCTTACACATCCAGTTTATTCTTAGTGAAAAACGCTGCTGACCTAAAGCGTTTGGATCTGGAAGAACAAGAGACTCCATATGTTGGCCATAGAGGATACGGGGAATACCATACGGGTTATACACTAGAGTGCTCAAGAATGGGAAGCTCAATCAGCATGCTGAGTGTGCTGTTAACGTTTGGGATTGAAGGCTACCAGCGTTTGCTCGGTCAATTCTTAGAAGTAAACCTTGCCTTCAGAGAAGCACTTAGTAGGGAAATTCCGCAAGCAGAAGTCGTCAATGATGACAATGTTGGAATGGCTACATTATTTAGAATTTACCTAGGCGGCTCACCGCGTTTTCAAGAAGAGATTTCTGGCGTGGCGACTTCAATGGAAATTGAGCGGAACAATGAATTGAACAAAATGCTGTTTGAAAAACTTGGAGAGAAAAGAGACGAGATGTTCTTTGGCGATACAACGAAGTTTTTACTTGTAAACTCAAAAGAAGGTCAAGATTTCTATCTAAGTGTTAGTAAGTTTTTTGTCATCTCACCTTATACGTTACCAGAGCATATCCCTCATATCGTATCCTATTTAAAAGATGTGATTGTATCTGTTTGTGGACAATTTGAAAATGTACATGCTTAAATTAAATCTGAGAGTGGAGATGTAGGAAAAAATGGCGAAACAAAGGAAATTTGGAGGATACACGATATCCTCTAAAATCATGTCAGTCGTTACCGTAACATTACTCGCAACCGTTGCATTATTCGTTCTAACATTTTATCTAGTCAGCCAGGATTTATCATCCCAGTTATTAAAGCAATTTGATTATCGATTAACAACAGATATTGATACCGCCAAAAAAGAAATCGATAACATCGATGGAAACGTGCTCAGCATTAGCGGGAAGGATGATCCCATTTATGTCGATATCAAGAAGAAATTCACAGAGCTTCAAAAAGATCATACGCTTGAGAACTTATACGTGTTATCTAATAAAGGTGGTAAAGAAAGAATTATCGTATTAACTGGAGAAGACAATGATTTTGACCAGGATTATGCATTTTCAGATGAGATGAAGCAAGCTCTTTCTGAAGATAAAATGGTCAAAAGTGATATTTACCATGATTCATATGGAACACATAAATCAGTCTTTTTGCCAATCAAAGATTCAGGCGGTGAGCTGACAGGGATTTTAGGGATAGATTTAGATGCGTCAATTGTTCCAGCCACAACGAAGAAGCTGACAATCTACATTACGGTTGCATCTGCTATTGTGCTCATCGGTGGATTGCTCTTCTCCTTTATCATGGGAAGAAGAATTGCGAAACCAGCACGTTCATTGATGGAATCAGCGAACCGAATTGCTGACGGTGATTTAACTGGAATGGTAGAAGTTGAGAGTAAAGACGAGATCGGCCAGCTTGCCGCATCCTTCCAAAAGATGCAGGGACGGATCAAAGAGCTCATTTCGAAAATCTCGCACTCATCTAGTGAAGTATCAAAAATGTCTTCACAGCTTCGCACGGTGACGAACGAATCAAGTCAAAGTGCGCAGCAAGTGTCAGAAGCCATGACGAATATGAGTGAAGGAATCAATGATTCTGTCGCAAATATTACGGATTGTACGACATCTGTTGCAGAGATCGATACTCAAATCGAAGGCGTCACAAAAGAAGTCGATGAAATGAAATCTGTTTCATCTGACGTACAGGAGCAGTCAGAATCTGGTCAAAAACTTGTGAACCATGTGCTTGAGCATCTGAATTTGTTACATGACAAGATGACCAACTCAAAGCAGGCAGCAGAAGAATTACAATCCCATTCAACGGAGATTGAAAGTGTGATCTCAATTATTACGGACATTTCAGCACAAACGAATCTTCTTGCACTGAATGCTTCCATTGAAGCGGCACGTGTTGGGGAAGAAGGAAAAGGGTTTGCTGTTGTGGCAGATGAGGTACGTAAATTAGCAGAGCAATCAGCAGATGCAGCTAAAACTGTTTCAGACCTCGTTATCGGTACACAGGAGAACAGCCAGCGTGTTCTTGAAAGCGTAGAGGAAAGTAGTAAAGCAGTGGAAGAGGGACGTGAGCAAATGGAAGGCACGTCACAGAACTTCGCTGTGATTTACGACGGTGTATCTCAGTTTTCAAGAAGAACGAACAATTTGCTTGCTTCTATTAAGCAAGTTGAGCGAGCATATCAAACGATTTCTACATCGATTGAGCAAATTTCTGTTGTATCGGAAGAACATGCAGCCAGCTCACAAGAAGTGGCCGCAGCAACAGAACAGCAAAGTGCTGGTATGCAGCAAATTTCAAGTGCAATTGAACAGCTCTCTGACATGTCAGAGGACTTAGCACAAATGGTCTCAACTTTCAAAATCGACAAGAAATAACGAGAAAGGGCTAAAATATTTTAGCCCTTTTTCTCTTTTCAGTGAAGTAGGGATGAGCACCGAATGCGGTTTGTCTAGACGCTGAAGCTGGCTCTTGTGAGAGAGTCAGCTTTTTTGCTATGCTTAATCCATACTTGCGGCGAAAGGAGATACGCCATGGATTTTGCGCAGAGATTATCAGAAGAACGGATCAAAAAAGCGATGGATAACGGGGCTTTTGAAGGATTATCTGGCTTTGGGAAGCCTCTGCCAAAAGATGACGCTGCTCATGTACCAGAAGAACTTAGAATGGGCTACCGCATCATGAAAAATGCCGGATTTGCTGGAGAAGAAACAGCGCTGAAAAAAGAACTTATGACTGTCAAAGAATTACTTCAATCGAGTATAGATGGAGAGGAAAGAAAGAAACTGTCTCTCATATGTGAAGAAAAACAAAAACGTCTGGATGAACTTACATCTAAGCGTCAAACTTTTGCCCGCCCAGCCTCCTCCTTTTACAAAAACAAGGTCTACGAGAAATTAACAGAGCATAAAAAAAGATGATGACACGCTGCCTCTCCCTGAACACATTGAGGGGGCTTTTTTTATGTAAGCGCTACATTTTATTGTTGACTACATGTATATACAAATATAAAATATGAAGTGAACATGTATATACAAGTTTTTTGG
Source organism: Bacillus sp. MAG717A (assembly GCF_036884855.1). NCBI lineage: Bacteria > Bacillati > Bacillota > Bacilli > Caryophanales > Bacillaceae > Bacillus > Bacillus sp. MAG717A. The sequence goes on along the minus strand of NZ_CP145733.1, from coordinate 680,440 downwards.
TTCTTTTTTCTTATATAAAAAAACGATCTCGGAGGGGATAGTATGGCTGATTATCAGGCAGCAGCAGATCAGATTGTGAAAGCCATCGGCGGCAAAGAAAATATTGATCAAGCGACACATTGTGTAACAAGGCTGCGCTTTGTGCTGAAAGATGAAGGCAAGGTGGATGAAAAAGCACTTGAACAAATTGATGAAGTGAAGGGATCTTTCTCAGCGAACGGTCAATACCAAGTTGTTATCGGTCAAGGGGTCGTCAATCGAGTATATGCCGAAATGGTCAAAAGGACGGGAATTGGGGAAGCCACAAAAGAGGACGTCAAGCGTGCCTCTGATCAAAAATTGAATCCATTGCAGCGTGCTGTGAAAACGCTTGCGGATATCTTTATACCGATTCTTCCTGCTATCGTCACAGCCGGTTTATTAATGGGGATTAATAATATTTTAACAGCTCCTGATATTTTCTTCGATCAAAAATCGATTGTGGATGTTTACCCGGCATGGGCTGATTTAGCGAATATGATCAACTTAATTGCTGGCACTGCCTTCACGTTCCTGCCAGCATTAATTGGCTGGTCAGCTGTGAAGCGGTTTGGGGGGAATCCGCTTTTAGGGATGGTCCTCGGTCTGATGCTCGTACATCCAGACTTGTTAAACGCATGGGGCTATGGAGCGGCTGAGAAGACAGGTGACATTCCTGTTTGGAACTTGTTTGGCCTTGAAGTGCAGAAGGTTGGCTATCAAGGACAGGTTCTTCCGATACTCGTTGCCTCCTATTTACTTGCAAAGCTCGAATTATTTATCACAAAACGGACACCTGAAAGTATTCAGCTGTTAGTTGTTGCACCGATTACGTTATTAGTCATTGGATTTTTATCATTTATCGTCATTGGACCTGTTACATTTGCAATCGGTAACGTTTTAACATCTGGACTTGTAGCGGTATTCCAGAAATTCGCAGCACTTGGCGGTCTATTATATGGCGGACTATATGCAGCATTAGTCATTACAGGAATGCACCATACGTTCCTTGCTGTTGATATTCAATTGATTAACTCAAAGCTGCACGGCACGTTCCTCTGGCCAATGCTTGCGCTGTCCAATATCGCACAAGGATCAGCTGCACTGGCAATGATGTTTGTCTTAAAAGATGAAAAGCAAAAAGGACTTTCGCTGACATCAAGTATTTCTGCTTATTTAGGAATTACTGAACCGGCCATGTTTGGGGTCAATCTGCGATATCGATTCCCATTTATTTTTGCACTAATCAGCTCAGGATTAGCCGGTATGTTTATCGCATCTCAAGGGGTGCTGGCAAGCTCAGTTGGTGTTGGCGGCATTCCAGGAATCTTCTCCATTATCCCGAAATATTGGGGTGCATTTGCAATCGGAATGGTCATTGTACTCATCCTCCCATTCATCGGCACTCTTTTATATGCAAAACTAAAAAAGAAGAAGGATTTTTCAGACGAACTTAACTAGTGGTGGTGAAGGAAAATGAATCAACAAACAAATGAACCGTGGTGGAAAAAAGCGGTGGTCTATCAAATTTATCCGAAAAGCTTTTTAGATACAACCGGCTCTGGGACAGGTGATATCAATGGCGTGACGAAAAAGCTTGATTATATCAAAGAGCTTGGGGCGGATTGTATTTGGCTCACGCCAATGTATGAGTCCCCGCAGCATGACAACGGCTATGATATTAGTGATTATACAAAAATCCATGACATGTACGGCACAATGACAGATTTTGAACGCATGCTGAAGGAAGCGCATGAGAGGGGAATACGAGTCATTATGGATCTAGCCGTTAACCATACATCCATTTTCCATGAGTGGTTTCAAGCCTCGCGTGAGTCAAAGGATAACCCTTATCGAGATTATTATATTTGGAAGGAGCCAAAAGCGGATGGATCTCCGCCGAATGATTGGCAGTCGAAATTTGGCGGTCCAGCCTGGGAACTGGACGAAGTAACAGGAGATTATTATCTTCATTTATATGATGTCACTCAGGCGGATCTCAATTGGGAGAAGGATGAAGTGCGCAGGAAAGTATATGACATCATGCACTTTTGGTTTGAAAAAGGAATTGATGGGTTCAGGCTGGATGTCATTAACAATATCTCAAAGGATCAGCGTTTCTTAGATGATGCCGGCCAATCTGTGCAAGGGGACGGCCGCATGTACTATACGGATGGTCCGAGAATTCATGAATTTTTGCATGAAATGAACCAGGAGGTTTTTTCGAAATACGATAGCATGACAGTGGGAGAAATGTCTTCAACGAATATCGCGGACTGCATTCGGTATACAAGACCTGATCGGCAGGAGCTGGATATGACGTTTAACTTCCATCATTTAAAGGTGGATTATCCAAACGGTGAAAAGTGGGCGATCGCACCATTTGATTTTCAAGAATTGAAGTCGATTCTGTCTGAATGGCAGACGAAAATGCATGAGGGCGGCGGCTGGAATGCGCTGTTCTGGTGCAATCATGATCAGCCGCGTATTGTCTCAAGGTATGGTGATGATGACACGTATCATCAGCAATCAGCGAAGATGCTGGCGACCACGATTCATCTCATGCAGGGGACTCCTTATATTTATCAAGGTGAGGAAATTGGCATGAAGAATCCTCGCTTTGAGGACATTTCGTCATACCGTGATATCGAATCACTCAATATGTACGAAGTCATGCTTGAAAAGGGGAAATCAAAGGAAGAAGCACTCGCCATTTTACAGGTCAAGTCAAGAGATAATGCGAGGACACCAATGCAGTGGACCTCAGAGAGGAATGCAGGTTTCTCAACAGGAACGCCTTGGATTGAGCCAGCCAATAACGACATTTCGGTCGAGGCTTCATTAAAAGACCAGACGTCCATTTTCTATCATTACCAAGCCCTTTGCAGACTGCGTAAAGAACTTGACGTGATCACATATGGCAGCTTCTCCTTACTCCTAGCAGAAGATCCAAAGATTTTTGCTTATGTTAGAGAAAGCAAGGATGAGAAGCTCCTCGTGATCAACCACTTTTATGCAGGTGAGGCGCACTTTACGCTTCCTGATGAGCTTGTGCAGGCTGCTGATGAGATGGAGTGTCAAGTGCTGTTATCCAATTATGAGGATGTGCCGGTAAATATCAGGGGATTTACGTTGCGCCCATATGAGTCAATCGTTTATCATTTAACCAAACGCTAGAAAATGGGGCGGAGGGAAAATGAAAGAGAATAAGTTTCGAGTGATTTATGATCAGCTCGCAAGACGAATTGAACAAGGTGAATGGCAGGATAAAGGTATCCTTCCATCAGAGCATGAGCTTTCGATCATGTACGACACGTCTCGGGAGACGGTGAGAAAGGCATTAAATATTCTTGTGCAAAATGGCTATATCCAAAAAATCCGCGGGAAAGGCTCTGTATTGCTGAATCGGGAGAAAATGCAGTTCCCTGTATCAGGTCTTGTCAGCTTTAAAGAGCTTTCCAAAACGCTTGGCCGAAAGACAGTTACAACGGTTCATGAATTTGGTTTAATCAAACCGGATCAGTATATTCAGTCTCATCTAAAAATTGACGAACAGACGGACGTCTGGAAAGTCATTCGCTCTCGCAATATTAGCGGGGAAGAAGTGATTTTAGACAAGGACTACTTTTTGCAAAAGCATGTCGAAGTATTGTCTAAAGACATATGCGAAGGATCAATCTACGAGTATATTGAAGGAGAACTCGGTGTATCAATCAGCTATGCTCAAAAGGAATTTGTGGTAGAGCCATGTACAGAAGAGGATGCGAAGTACCTTGATTTGAAGGGATTTGACCATGTCGTCGTGGTAAAGAATTATGTGTTCTTAGAGGATACGAGTCTATTTCAATACACAGAAAGCCGTCACCGATTAGACCGCTTCAGATTCGTCGACTTTGCTAGAAGAGAAAAAATGGACAGAGCATAGGCTCTGTCCTTTTCAGGTTTTGGAGAAACGGGGATATACACAACGACAAAATTTTGATTTATAGGAGGAAAAATGATTAGACTGAATCGACCACTAAAATTACGGGATTTAGAAATTTTTAGCGTGATGAAAGATCATCGAATATTATGTTACGTCATCATTGAAGATACTCGAAAACCGTTTACGGAAGAAGATAGAAAACTAGATCCATTATTATATGGATGAAGACGATATACAGGCGATTTTGAATGTGTTTCATATTTCAATTATTAATGATGAAAAGTTAAGTGAAGAAGATTTAACTCTTGTAGAGGATTATTTTGCTGATTTTGTGAATAATACGAACTTAACGAATTTTATTATAAGAGATTATGTTCAAGAGGATTTATATGCCATCGATGATGAAGATGATATCACGTTCTTTAATAGAATGCTGCGTCATATAGGATCAGATGATGTGAAACAATTTGATAAACGCAATTGGATTTATTTATCTCAAGATTGAGTTGAGAAAAGACAGAGCATAGGCTCTGTCCTTTTCTTTTAGGATGATACATTTTTTCTTGTACGCTTACGTTGGTAGTAATAGAGGATACCGCCTGAGGCAAGCATGAGTACGCCAATCAATACAGCTGTATACATCATTGTTGCTGTATTCGGCAGTGTGCCGCCTGGGAGTCCGGTTCCATCTTGGTTTGGATCTGTACCTGTACCTTCGCCTGGCGCTGAAGTTCCGCCGTCTCCACCAGTTTGATCTGGCGTTGTTCCAGCTGCCCCGCTTTGGTTGAGTACGGTGTATTCGCTGAAGTGCTCAGTTTGACCTGAAACGACCCCATTTTCGAATGATCCATTACTTGTTTTGGCATAACGATTTTTCTTGCGGTCTACATAATATACACCAGGTTTCTTTGCCTTTTGAGGCTCATCTAATGTAAAGGATAGTGTAACTGGATCTTTAAAGGTAGAAACCTTTTTCTGATCTTGTTTGATTTGGAAATCATACGTATCCGTTAATGCATTTTTCACCTTATCCGTCTTTGTCATCGATATTTCTGCGTTTTTCTCGGACAAGTTAGAGAGCGGTAATGCGAGTCCCACTTTGTCATGATAGATAGTGACGTTCGGATCTTGCTCTCTTTTCTTCAGCTCGGCTACCTGTGCTTTTGATAGAGACAATTGAACGTTTTTCGCTTCGCTCGCTTTGTCTAAATAGAGCAATGCTTTGTTTGTATGCTGCACATACGTTTGGAATTTCTCATCATCTTGAATGTCATAGGCGCCTTTTCCTTTCGCACGTGGAAGGAACACTTCTTTCACTCGATGATCGATGACAGGAGAAATATGCCCGCCGTCTGCCTGTTCAATTTGCTCCTTGAAGATTTCATAGTCAACATAGCCTAAGTCTTCGCCGTGAGAGGCTTCTGTAAAGACGCTGTAGCCATCGCCGCCTGTCCCGACAAATGCGTTTGTTGCCACGCGGTATGTTTTCTTATCATCAATGTCTGTTAGTTTGCCGTTTTTGTCTTTCAGTTTGACATCAATGAGTCTGCTGCCAGCTGGTTTACTCAGTGTAAACGTATATTCAATGCCGGCTACATGAGGGAATGCGCCGCCGCCTTCCTCAATGCCTGAAAGCCCTTGTTCGAGCGCTTTCTTAATTTGGCTGCCTTTTAAATCCGCGACATAGAGGGTGTTTCCGAATGGCATGACCGTTAAAATATCACCTAAAGTGATATCTCCTTTTTCAATGCTGCCTCGAATACCGCCGCCGTTTGTGATGGCAAGATCAGCACCAGCAGATTCCTGCGCTTTCTTCAGCATACCGTCAGCGATAAAGTTCCCAAGGTTCGTTTCCTTCGCCCGGACATGCTCTCGTTGTCCATCTAAGAGGACATCGGTAGAACCGACTTTTTCCGTTTTTAAATCTTGAATATCTGCCTTGTACTGATCGAGGATTGCTTTTGCATCGGCATCTTCTTTGACAGAGTCATCGATGGTGATGAGGTCAAAAGAAGAATTCTTTGGCTGTACGACTCCTTTTTGATCAAAGGCCACGTCTACTTTTCCTAAGAATTGTCCGTAGTCTTTTACCTGCGCGACAATCGTTGGTTCTTTCTTATCGACGACCTTTAATTTTTCAACAAGGGTGTGTGTGTGACCGCCAATGATTAAATCAATACCGTCTACTTTTTGAGCCAGCTCAAGATCACGGTTATAGCCAATGTGTGTTAAAGCAATGATTTTGTTGATTTTTTCTTCTGTTTGAATGGTGTTGACTGTTTCTTTTGCTTTCTTGTATGCATCCTTGAATTGAATGTTAGGGCCGCTGCTGGATGTAATGGCCGTGTCTTCAGTGGTTAAGCCGAATACCGCCACCTTTTCACCGTTTACATCAAGCAGGATGTATGGGTAAATCCCAGCTTCTTTTTTCTCACCAGCTTTAAATGTGACTGGCTTTTTCACTAAGCTGCTCAATTGTTTCTCCTTAGAGACATCAACGTTCGATGACACAATCGGGAATGCAGGCTTTTCAAATTGATGACGGTTTTTCGCATCTACATCTGATGCATCACCTGTCAGGAATTGACGAAGTACAGAAGGACCTTTGTCAAATTCATGATTACCAAACGTCATGGCATCATATTTCATTAAGTTCATCAGTTTGAGGTCGGCAAGTCCTTGCCATTTTGTGAAATATAGGTCACCAGAGAAGACATCTCCAGCATCTAATAAAATGTTGTTTTTGCTTTCGGCTCGAACTTCTTTAATTTTTGTTGCACGTCTTGCCGCATCATCAAGGTGGGCATGTGTATCGTTTGTATGCATCACCGTTAAACTCCAGTTGTCCGATGCAGGCGGTTCTGTGGGGCCATCCTCTTTAAAGGCTAGCTTGTACACGCCAAGACCATCTGTGCTGGCGTTACGAACAAAGTCTACGCTGTTTGATTTTTCAGCGAACGGCTTAGCTAAAAGAGAAGATTCGAATGTGACTGTTGCGCCTTTGATTGGTGCAATGGACCAGTTTTGATCCGCACTTGGGTTGATGGTTTTTTGTTCGATAATATAATCCATCAGCACTTGGCGGTTCTCATCAGCTGAGGCAAGCACCACTTTATCTTGCGTCAGATGAGGGAAGCCCCCGCCGCCAGAAGCTCGATAGTTGTTCGTTACGACTAAAAATTCTTGATTGTCAGAGACTGGTTTCCCGTTGTAGGACAGGTTTTTGATGCGGTTTGCATTCGCATTGACCAGAGTGCCTGTTGTGCTGTACTTAGCAGGCTGCGTCACATCGACTTGATAGGTGACACCATCGATCACATCAAAGTTATACGAGCGGTATTCTTCGTTTAAAATAGGCTGTTCATTTGAATCGTTTGGTTTGATTTGATTAAACTGTCCGGCCGACATCTCGAGCCAGTCTTTCACTTCACTGCCTTTCAGTTTGACAATTTGCACGGTGTTATCGTAAAGGTAGAGATCGCCGATATTTTTAATCGCTAAATCACCTTTTGCGATATTCGTATAATAATTTACACCGTTTCGGCCGCCGGCTTTAAACGGGGCGCCTGCAGATAAAATCGGTAAGTTTTTGTATGATGTATCCTTCATTTTTTCTTGTGCATACCATTTTTGTGCATCTGTCACAATTTGAATAGAAGGATCGTCCATCACTTGAGCAAAAAAGCTGTTAATGTCTGCTTCTGTTTTACCAACAGGTTTTCTTACATAATCAAGTGTGTTTTGATGCGTCGTTTGAATGGCATCTTTCACAGTGCTGTTTTGAGAGGTGACTCCTGCAACAGATTCAATCTTTCCTATTCCATCTGTGACTTTCCATTTGCTGCCGTCAGGCTCTAATGTTAAATCAATGACTCCGAGGTAGCTTCCCCAGTTTTTTGACATGACGACAGGAATGCCGTTGATGGTTCCTTTTGAGACATCGAATTTGTCGACGCCGCTATATTCAGTGCTTGGGAATGTGCCGTGCTGGTGGCCGGACACGATTGCATCGATGCCTTTTGTTTTCGTGGCAAGGTCAAAGATCATATTTTCTGATCCTTTAGGTGAAGCGGTTTTTTCAATTCCAGTATGGGCAAGAGCGACGATGATATCTGCGCCTTTTTCCTTCATTTCAGGAATGGTTTCATTCGCAGATTCGACGATATCCTGCACTTGAACTTGTCCATCTAAATGCTTCTTATCCCACGTCATAATTTGCGGTGGAACGAATCCTATGTAACCGACTTTCACTGTTTGTGAAGCTCCGTTTGCGTCTTTAAAGGTTTTATCTTGGATCACATAAGGCGTAAAACGGTGTTCTCCATTTAACTTTTTGACGTTCGCATTGACAATCGGGAAGTTAGCGCCGGCAATGGTACCATCAAGGAATGCTAATCCGTAGTTAAATTCATGATTGCCAAGTGTTCCTGCATCGTACTTTAGTTTGTTGAGTGTATGAATAATGGGGTGAACCTTTGTTTGATTAATGATGCGGTCTTTCTCATTTTTGTAAACGTATTCTCCAAGAGGGGTTCCTTGAATCAGGTCTCCGTTATCAACAAGGAGTGTATTTGGATTTTGTGAACGGTGCTTTTCAATTAGCTCGGCTGTTTTTGCCAAACCAAATTCATTTGTTTCTTTGTCGCTGTAATAATCGTAATTCATCATGTTCGCATGAACATCCGTTGTGGCTAAGATGCTGACTTTTACGGCATTGCCGTTTTCTATTGCTGCATGAGTAGGTACTGCTGGGAGAATGAGACTAATCATCATAATGGAAGTGAGCAGAATAGACAGGTTTTTCCTTCGTTTAGACCTATTTGTTTGCTTCTTCACCTGATCTCCGCCTTTCTAATTTTTTTGACCACAATACCTATTGTAGAAATGTTTCGTTAACTTTTGTAGTTATTTTTTGCAGATTATTGTAAAGATAACATAAATCATACGAATTACCTTGTTGAGGGAATATAAATAAGTCTAAATGCTTATTTTCATCATAAGGGGTTTTCTGATCGGGATAGGATGTTTGATTTCAATGTACCCGGGTATAGTGTGTAGTGTAACGATAATCAAGCAGGAGGGTTTCTACATGGGTAAGAAAATTGCAGTTGTATTAACAGATTACTTTGAGGATGTTGAATTCACCGAGCCTGCAAAAGCCTTTAAAGATGCAGGCCATGAGATCACAGTAATTGAAAACGAAAAAGGAAAAACAGTGAAAGGCAAGCAAGGAGAAGCAGAAGTGAGAGTGGATGCGTCCATTGATAACGTGAAGCCTGAAGACTTCGATGCACTGCTGATTCCTGGCGGGTTCTCACCAGACATTCTGCGTGCAGATGATCGCTATGTCCAATTCACAAGAGCATTTATGGACGAGAAAAAACCAGTATTTGCGATCTGTCACGGACCGCAGTTGCTCATTACAGCGAAGACGCTGGAGGGCAGAGGCGCGACTGGTTATACATCCATTCAAGTAGATATGGAAAACGCAGGCGCAAAATTCAAAGATGAAGAAGTTGTCGTTTGTCAGGATCAGCTTGTGACAAGCCGTACACCTGATGACATTCCAGCATTTAACCGTGAATCATTAAAACTGCTCGCAAAATAAGCAGTTTTGACAGAATAAACAAAGCCAGCACTTTGCGGGGTGCTGGCTTTTTCTGTGCATGGATGGAAGAAAGCGGCGTAAACCGCAATCTGGTTTCCTTTGCACGATTATTTTCTTAAGTTTTTTAGCTCGCTTGCGATGGCTTGCATTTCACTTGGGCTGAATGAAGATTTTTTCATCACCATTTGGTGTAGAAATTCAATATCTTCGTACTTGTCTGGACTGAAGTCCTCGGCTTTGATGACTCCAATGTTCAGCATATTTAACTTTTGCGAAATGTCTTCAATCAGCTGATTGACTTCAGCCGCTTTTTGCTCTGACAAGGGCGGCACGTCCTTTCCTGCATATGTGTTGAATAATATGTCTATTTTAACAGAAATGCAAAAGAATAAAAGGGCTATTAAGACGACACCGAGATGTTTTTCTCCTTTTTCTCCTGTTTAATTTTTTCAATGATTCGTTTTGATTCAAATACGACAACGCCCGATAAACCAATAAGGCCAATTAAGTTTGGAATGGCCATCAGACCATTCAGCATATCTGCTACGCCCCATACGAAGTCATTCTTAAACACGGCACCAAAAAAGACAGCCATTACAAAGACGATACGATAATACATGACGTACGAATCCTTCGCCAAATATGTAAAGCATTTCTCTCCATAATAGGACCAGCCAATGATGGTTGAATAGGCAAACAAAAGCAGTCCGATTGCCACAATGGTTGAGCCAGCTGGACCGAGGAAGTGAGCAAAGGATAACGAAGTCAGCGCATCGCTTTTCACTGTTAAATACATATCTGCCATGACAATGGTAATGCCAGTGATAGAACAAACAATGATGGTATCAATAAACACTTGAGTCATAGAGACGAGAGCCTGGCGGGCAGGCATATCCGTTTTCGCAGCTGCAGCAGCAATTGGTGCTGACCCAAGACCTGCTTCATTGGAAAAAACTCCTCGTGCGACACCCCAGCGAATGACAGTCCCAATTGCACCCCCTGCTACGGCTTGACCAGTAAAGGCATCTGAGAAAATTAGACTGACTGCGCCTGGAACAAGATCAGCATTCATAACAAGAATGATCAGACCGCAAATGACGTAAAATAAAGCCATGACTGGTACGAAAATAGATGTAACCCGGCCAATGCTTTTAATTCCGCCTAAAATCACAAGTGCTGTAAATGCTGTAATGATGATACCTGTTACCCATGTTGGAATTTGAAAGGTAGAATTCATGACGCCTGAGATGGAATTAGACTGTACCAGGTTGCCGATCCCAAAGGCAGCACTGGCGCCGAAAACAGCAAATAGCACCCCTAGCCATTTCTGTTTTAATCCATGCTCTAAATAATACATAGGTCCGCCAGACATTTCTCCTTTTTCGTTTTTGACTCTGTATTTTACAGCAAGAACGGCTTCTGCAAACTTAGTGGCCATCCCGAAAAATGCAGCAAACCACATCCAGAATACTGCACCAGGGCCACCAGCTATAACAGCTGAAGCCACACCTACGATATTCCCTGTACCGACAGTTGCAGCAAGAGCCGTCATTAAGGCTTGGAAATGAGAAATGTCTCCTTCTGACATTTTGTCTTGTTTAGAAAAGGCGAGCTTTAAAGAATAAGGAAGTAATCTAACTTGAATGAAGAGAATGCGAAAGGTGAGGTATATCCCGGTACCAACAATTAAAATCAACAGGGGAGGCCCCCACAAAAAATTGTTCATCGTTGTGACAAACTGCTCAATTATTCCCATCTAATATCCCCCTTTGTTTGTGTAATTCTCCTAAAGTTTCTCCTGTCTTTGTGTAATTTGTCAATGGTGATGAAAGCTTTTCTTGCAAAGTTTCCAAAAGAAAAAGGACTTGATATGATAAAGTCAAGGTTTTCAAAAGGGAGTCTTAGGGAAAAGATAGGAGGAGAATGAAGGATGATTCATGTATTATTCGTATGTCTTGGCAATATTTGCAGATCACCGATGGCAGAGGCCATGTTTAGAAAACGAGTAGAAGATGAAGGATTAAGCGAACACTTTGTCATTGATTCAGCAGGCATTGGCGGCTGGCATCAAGGCAGTCCTCCGCATGAAGGAACACGAAAGCTGCTTGATGAAAAAGGGATTAGCTATGAAGGGATGTCCGCAAGACAAATCATAGATGAGGACATCACAGCATACGACTATATCATTGCGATGGATGCTGAAAATGTAGGGGCACTTCGCAGTATAGCCGGCTATGGGAAACATCACTTTATTGGCCGTCTTCTTGACTTTGTTGAAGACGATGATCGAGATGATGTGCCAGACCCTTATTACACTGGAAACTTTGAGGAAGTACATGATTTAATTGAAACAGGAATTGATCGTTTTTTGACGTATGTAAAGAAAGAGAAACACCTTTAACTGAAAGGAGATCAGACGAGATGGAAGAGAAAAATCAAATCATGCTTCGAGGAGCTGTGATAGGAGCAGCTTGCGGCGCACTGCTGACATTATTTCATCGGCCAACGAGAATTGCGCTTAAAGACAAATGGGATGACTGTCAGGAAAAGCTGGCGGAATACCGTCAGGAGCCAGCCAGAATTTCTGCTTGCGTGAAAGAAAAAATGGAAGAAACGAAGCAGCTGATGCGAACAGTCTCAGATGATTTGTCATTTTTAAATGAACAAGTCAATCAGTTAAAGGAAACAACCCCAAAAGTATTAGAGATTATTGAAGAAACAAAGGATCACTTTCGATCGAAATAGAAAGAATGATCATTGGAGATGAGGCGTATGGGTTTTATTAAAGCGTTAATTGAACGCTTTTTGCTGCATGAAGGACCAGCAAAATCTGCTGAGCTTGCTTACTTCTTTTTGCTTTCATTATTTCCGTTTCTCATCTTCGTGCTGACACTCGTTGGATATTTGCCGCTGACGTCGAAGGATGTCCTGAGCGTCATCTCTGGTTATGCGCCAGAAGGAGCGCTTTCGATGATTGAATCCATCGCCGAAGAGACACTGAACAGCCGCAACGGCGGATTGTTGTCATTCGGGATTATTGCCGCCCTTTGGTCTGCATCTAACGGGATTAATGCCGTCGTCAGAGCATTTAACCATGCTTACGAAGTTGAGGAAAATCGTTCCTTCATTCTCGTACGTTTAACATCAATCATCTTAACTATAGCGATGGTTCTTACGATTATTTTTGCCTTAATGCTGCCTGTCTTTGGAAAAGAACTTGGCTTATTTGTCGCTAAATTAGTCGGGCAGTCAGATGCCTTTCTCACCATTTGGACGGCCATGAGGTGGATCATTAGCCCGCTAATTTTATTGATTGTGTTTACAGCCTTGTACTATTTCGCCCCAAACATCAGACTGAAATTGAAATTTGTTCTGCCAGGCGCCATTTTTGCATCGATTGGATGGATTTTGGTGAGCATGCTGTTCTCATTTTACGTAGGCGAGTTTGCTAATTACAGCGCGATGTACGGAAGTATTGGGGGAATCATTATTTTAATGATCTGGTTCTATTTAACCGGCATCATGATTATCCTTGGCGGCGAGCTCAATGCGCTTTTACATAAGCGTAAAATCGTACCAGGCAAGGTGTGAAGAAATCTGGGCATCCTAAAGAAGAACGAACATGTTCAATCTTGATGGATGGGGGAATCACATATGTCCAAACAATCGAAAAAAGGCGGAAGCAACACGAAACAAAACAAAGGCCATCAGCCAAAACACAAAACAAGCGGCAGTGCGAACGGGCAAAATGGTTATCATTAAATGAAAAAAACTCCTCTGCAGTGCAGGGGAGTTTTTTAATTAGAAATGGATTCATTGGGACTTTCCAGCACTGCCGTCGTTCTCCCAAACCGAACGCAGCAAAACACAAATAATATCACGATACTGACAAGGTAAAGTAAATTCATTCCTTCAAACGTTTGCACAAAGAATCCTCCGAGTACCGGCCCGAGAATACTGCCGGCACTAAACGCCATCCCGCACATCAAATTTCCGGCGGGAAGCAGATGCTTTGGCAATAAGTCGGTCATATAACTGATGCCAAGTGAGAAGGTAGAGCCTACAGCCATTCCGGCGATAAAGAAACAGATGGCGACAGCCAAAACGGATTGAATGAAGATCCCTGCTAAAAGGAAAAAGAATGATCCAGCGAGTGTCACGCATAAAATGATGCGGCGTCTGCCAAACCGGTCACTGAGCATCCCGAGGGGAAGCTGAAAGACAATGCTCCCAATGGCAAACGCAGGTAAAATAAATGCAACCGCATCTACTGTCACCCCGCTTCTTAGTGCATACACAGGGAAGTTACTATTAAGTGTCGTTTCTAAAAAGCCATAGCAAAATGGCATCATAAAGGCGACCCAGCCAAATTGAAAGGCTTTTTTGAAGCGCTTTAAACTGTTTGTCTGCTCTGACGTTTGCACTTCACCTGTATCTGGATATGTATTTTTTAAGACAAACACAAGCAGCCAAATACATAAACTAACGGCACCAGAAACAATAAAAGGCAAAGATGGATTGATCTCAATGAGCGGTGTTAAAAAAGGGCCGGCGGCAAAACCGAGTCCAAACGATAATCCATACAGTGAAATGTTTCTTCCGCGATTTCTTGATGATGAAGCATAGGTCACCCACGTCTGTGTAGAGAAATGCAGCATATGGTCACCAACCCCGATCATAAGCCGGAGGAAGAACCAGACGACATAAGATTCAAAAAACACAAAGCTAAACAAGCTTAAAAAGACAGCAGCGCCTCCAATGACGATTAACGGCTTAAATCCAAACCGGCGAAGCGGTGCTTCCATAAAAGGAGACGCAAGCAGCACACCGAGATATAAGCCTGTGGCATGCAGGCCGTTTAACGTAGGAGAAGTACCGGCATGTTCAAAGATAATGGAAATGACAGGAAGTAATGCACCCTGTGAAAAACCAGATACGGATACAAGTAAAATTAAAATCATAAAGTGAATTCTCGACATAAGAAGCTCCTTACAAGTTCATGCTTTCATCGTACAATGGAACCATAGGGGTTTCAATAGAAAGGTGGAAAAGGAATGAAGCTGACATACGAAAAGGATCGTTGGATTGCACATATTGAGGACAGGCAGCTGACTATTTCAGGAACAGAAGAAATGGGGTACCGTCCAGCTCAATTGTTCACCTCAGCCATTGCAGGCTGCTTTGGAGAAATGCTCATTCATGTATGCCGTAAAAAGCGAATATCCTATGAAGGGCTGACGATCACACCTGAAACGACAAGGGCAGGAGCTGTAAACAAAATTTCCTGCATTCATTTACATATCTTATTTGAAGACATCAATACATCTGATGAACAAATCGATAAAGTGATCACCCTTGCATTGAAGCATTGCTCTATGGTGCAGTCCGTGAAAGGAAGTATTGATATCACCTTCTCACACGCGCAAATCTAAATGTATATGATGCCGGCACTCACGAAAGAATAACAGTCAGACATATGTAAAGGAGAATGGCTGTATGAATCGTTTATTTCTTGTGGTTGTCGCAATCGGTGTTCCGCTATCGGTGATTGGCAGTTTTCTTCATTTCCCGCAGGTTGTCATGTTTGCCGTTTATTGTATCGCCATAATTGGTCTTGCTAGTTTTATGGGGAGAGCCACAGAAAGTCTTGCCATCATTGCGGGGCCCAGAATTGGCGGACTTTTAAACGCTACATTTGGAAATGCAGTGGAGTTAATCATTTCGTTTTTTGCTTTAAAGCAAGGATTGACGGCCATCGTACTTGCATCATTAACAGGATCGGTCATCGGAAATTTACTGCTTGTGGCTGGCTTGTCTTTTTTCGTTGGCGGATTAAAATATAAGCGCCAAGTATTCAATGTCCATGATGCAAGGCACAATTCAGGCTTGCTCATGTTTGCCATTATTGTAGCGTTTGTCATTCCAGAAGTGTTTTCAATGGAGATGGAAGAGAATAAACAGTTTGTTTTAAGCATTGGGATCAGCATTGTGATGATTTTGCTTTATGTCGCGGCGCTCTATTTCAAACTGGTCAGCCACCGCGGGGTGTATGTTGCCAAGCAGGAGAGTATGGAAGGCGAAGCAGAGACGGAAGAAGAAACACCTGAATGGTCTGGGAAGTTTGCCACTGTCATTTTGCTGCTTTCGACAATCGCAGTTGCGTACATTTCAGAGCGCCTTGTTCATACATTTGATACGGTAGGAGAACAGTTTGGCTGGAGTGAGCTGTTTATCGGTGTCATTATTGTGGCCATCGTCGGCAACGCAGCAGAACATGCCTCAGCTGTCATCATGGCATATAAAAACAAAATGGATGTAGCAGTAGAAATTGCCTTTGGCTCCACGCTTCAGGTTGCCATGATGGTCGCGCCAATCCTTGTCATCAGCTCTCTATTTTTTGACAAGCAGATGCCGCTCATTTTCTCCTTGCCAGAGCTCATTGCGATGGCATCCTCTGTGCTGCTCACGGTCATTTTATCAAATGATGGTGATACAAACTGGTTTGAAGGCGCCACATTACTCGCTGCCTATTTTATTATGGCGATTGGATTTTTCCTTTTATAATCTTTTGTGGATAAGGGACGTCTTTCGGGAAAATACTATGGAAAAATGAATGAGAAAGAGTGATGATATGAAGAAGATGCCCCGCATCATGTTTGTTGTTCTCTTATCCTTAAGTTTTCTATACAGCTTTCCAGCGGAGGCGGCAAAGCCATTTAAAGTGCCGTCCTCTGTCGCCAGTATCTCCAAGGAGAATACGTATCCGAACGCGTCACAGGATCAGCCGCTGCTCCAGCCGAGCGAGCTGACGGCTGAATTGTTCAAAACAACAAGTGTCCCGATTGAGAATACTCATCTGATTAAAATGCTGAATGAATCCAGCATTTCAGGGACGCCATTAGCAGTTGGGTACCGAGCGACCATTTTCCTCGGGAGATGGGCGCTGAGCTATGATTCAAACGAAACCGTCGCCAATTGGGAATACAAAAGAGTGAACACAAATCACATTGATAATAGAGGCGGAAACAAAACAGCCATTGGCAAATACGTTCAAAAGCAGCAAGTGAAAGTAAGCGGCGGACTCACAGCAAAAGTGCCAAGCCCAGAAGATGTGAAAACATTGATGATGCAAAAAGCGATTCAAAAAACAAAGCTGCCCCTCGCGTTTGACACCGTGATTGGTGCAGGAACAAAACGAGATCAGTCTTACCATGTCTCTCCGAAAAAAGCAGCATCCCTGCATGCATACGCTCCAGCCATTAACGAAAAAGGAAAGGTTACTTACGGAGAAGTGTACCTTGTGCTCAAGGGAAATAAACGCAAACTCGTCGTGAAAAACGTGACCTCACAAGGAATCGGCGCTTGGATTCCAGTTCAGGATCACCTGACGTTTGGGTTTCAAGGGATGAATTAAAACAGTCATCTCCTCTTACTCAACAGAGGAGATGACTGTTTTTTGCTAATAGGGTTTCTCTTTTTTTCTTTTTAGTTCATTTTTGTAAAAGTCAAAAGCGTTATATAAATACCAAATGATAAAAAGAAAGAAGATAACTTTAGTCAATATCGGTAAGTCGTTGAAAATAAGACATAGGCCAAGATAAGGGATGATCATAAATCCATAATAAGAAAACCACCATGTTTTAAAAATGAAACTCATCTCCTTGAAAATTGTAGACATTAACATCTTATACATATATTACATTTTTTTGAGAAAATAAAAAAGCCATAGTAGAAGTTGAATGAACTCAACGACTACTATGGCTTAAGTTTTTTATTCCCCTAAATCCACATTATGATAAACCTGCTGCACGTCTTCAAGCTCTTCTAAAACATCGATCAGCTTTTCAAATTGTGCCTTAGATTCATCATCTAATGTCACTTCGTTTTGCGGGAGCATTGTGATTTCAGCGACAGTGAATTCTTCAACACCGGCTTGTTTGAACGCTTCTTGGACTTGATGGAATTGATCTGGTTCAGCGTACACAATCACCGTTTCATCTTCTTCCATGATGTCACGTACATCAACATCTGCTTCCATTAAAAGCTCAAGTGTTTCTTCTTCGCTTTTCCCTTCGACACCGATGACAGCTGTTTGGTCAAACATGTAAGCAACAGAGCCGCTTACACCCATGTTTCCGCCGTTTTTCCCAAATGCTGCTCGAACATCTGACGCTGTGCGGTTGACGTTATTGGTGAGGGCATCAACGATCACCATTGATCCGTTTGGACCAAATCCTTCGTAGCGCAGCTCATCGAAGTTCTCTTCCGCACCACCTTTGGCTTTTTCAATGGCACGGTCCACAATATGTTTTGGGACACTATATGTTTTTGCACGTTCTAGGACAAAACGAAGTGCTTGGTTTGATTCTGGGTTTGGCTCACCTTGTTTGGCAGCCACATAGATTTCACGCCCGAATTTTGCGTAAATACGACTTGTACTGGCATCCTTTGATGCTTTCTTTTCTTTAATGTTGTTCCACTTACGACCCATCTTATTCACTCTCTTTCACTTAGAAAATACACAGTATGAGGGTCCCCATGCTGCATGAAATCATTCTGCTATCTATTATACATGAATCAGTCAAGAGGATAGAAGTAAGAGGGCTGAAATGAAGAGAATTGTTAGCTGATGTGCCCCAGCTGTTCAAGCATTTCATGTTTTTCGTGAGCCCGAGTCAGCTCGTCGCACCGAATGATCCTGCCATCTAATAAGGTGAAAAGAGCTGTGACATCTATTAAACCCCCGTCTCCGCTTGCGAGGTCAACATGTACCGTGTAACGAAAACACGCTTGCTGCGTTTCTTCATCAAATAACACATCATGAAAGGCGGGGATCGCAAGCTGTGTTGTCATTTCTTTTAATGTGGATAGATGCTTTTTAAATTCATCAAGCGTGGAAACCTTCCCATCGGTCACTTGCTGATAGTCAGGTGAAAAATATGTCTCCACCTTTTTTACATCGAACTTGGTTAATACCTCTTGATACATCTCCTTGATGAAAGAAATTGCTTCTGTTTTTGTCATTCCATACATCCTCTCTATTATTAACTGGTTAACTAAATAACATTATAATTAACTGGTTAACAAAATACAAATAAAAAAATAACCCCATATAGAATGAGGTTATTTTGCAGGCTGGGGATAAGCGAGATCCTCAAGCAATTTGACATCATGCTGATGAAGTTGCTTGATCATTTCTTTTCGCACAGCGAGAGCGGCTTCGAAGTATTTTTCGTCTTCGACCATTCCCTTAACTGTGATTTCAATCCCGCGATTCAGCTTATTCAAGCCCATAATTCCATGAACCTGAAAGGGTTCAATGGCGTTTTGGAATTCATCTTTTTTAAGAAAATCATGATGCATTTGATTTAAATTGTCACATGCTGATTCAAGTGCTTGGAAGGCGATATCTGGGTTTTGATTCGCGCTAATTAACACAGATTCCGTAATTCGCATATATTGCATGTTATAGTTTTGGATTTGCCTGATATCCCCGTTAGAAATGGTTAACAGCTTGCCGCTCCATTCTCTAATTTGCAGAGAGCGGAGACCAATCTCTTCAATGGTTCCATTAAAGAGGTTATTTACCGTCACATAATCCCCTTTATGAATCTGGCGTTCATAGATGAGAAAAATGCCTGCTAAAATATCACGAATGAGCGTCTGCGCGCCAAAACCGATGACGATCCCAGCGACACCAGCACCCGCAAGAATTTTCCCAAAGTCATGAAAGAAAAGAGAAATGACATAGAGCACAAAGCAAATCGAAGCGGTGTATTTCGTGACCGATTTGACCAAGCTCTCAATTGTTTTCTTCTTTTTGTCCTCTATAAACTCAGTTCGTTTAAAGAAAATTTGCAGGGCTTTGTTGATCATAAAGACAGCAAGCCAAAGAACGAGCCCAACAAGGAGAATTTCAATGTATTTGTTTTTGACTACTGTCAGAAATGTATCGTCCATCTATCGGTTACCCCCTGGCTGTTCGAGAAGTAAAATCAACATCTTGATAATAGCTGTTTTTCACTAGAACATTCGGACCGAGGCACTGCACGCTTGGGCAATGACAATTCAGTTCTTTTGCTAATTTCGTGTCCATCCAGCGTGTATAGGCTGATTGCAATGTATCAGTTTCAATGTTTCCAAGCGGCGGTGTATCGCCAAAGTCTGTCACAATAATATTCCCATCAAAAATATTCACATTCAACCGTGAACGTCCGTCAGGGTCATTTCGTACTGTGACATTTTTCTCCTGGCGCAATCGATTGAGGAGACGCTGGTCTTCTGCATCTGTGCTGCATGAATAAAATGGCAGGGTGCCAAACAGCATCCATGTGTTTTGATCGCGAATATCAAGCAGCTGATGAATCGCATCCCGCATTTGCGGAAGCGTCAATGATTCAAGGGCGCTGGCGAAATCACTTGGGTACATCGGGTGAACTTCGTGGCGCTGGCATTTCATTTCCTCGACGATCTGCCGGTGGATGTGCTCAATATATGGAAGCGTGCGCTTATTCAGCATGGTCTCAGCGGATACGGTTACGCCTGCTTTGACAAGTGCCTGACTATTTTCAATCATGCGGTTAAATAATTTCTCGCGCTGCTCAAAGGTTGGTTTACGATCCATCATGGCAAAACCGACTGTTGCAAACTCTTCGACAGTGCCCCAGTTATGTGAAATGTGAAGGACATCTAAGTATGGAATAATTTCTTCATAGCGCGCCAAATCAAGGGTTAAATTTGAATTGATTTGTGTACGCACGCCACGTTCATGGGCATACTTTAATAAAGGAACGACATATTCCCGTACAGATTTAAGAGAAAGCATAGGCTCTCCGCCTGTAATACTGAGTGAGCGCAGGAGCGGAACTTCATCTAAACGGCGA
Organism: Bacillus sp. MAG717A; assembly: GCF_036884855.1. Classification (NCBI taxonomy): domain Bacteria; kingdom Bacillati; phylum Bacillota; class Bacilli; order Caryophanales; family Bacillaceae; genus Bacillus; species Bacillus sp. MAG717A. The sequence goes on along the minus strand of NZ_CP145733.1, from coordinate 660,006 downwards.
AGTAACAAATCTATCGGTAGCGCATTCGGGTCTTTAGGCTGTAAGGTATAGCCGACCGCACAATGCTCACATCTCATGTTACAGAGCGTTGTTGTCGTAAATTCAATATTAGTCAGCTTCATTTCTCCGTAATCCTGCACATCGAGATAGGCTTCCCAAGGGTCGTATGCAGGTGTGATCGGACGAAGTGCTGTTTTTTGGTTCATGGTATCTATCTCCTTTTCATTCGGGCAAACGTAGACCCGCCAACAGTTAATTTTAAGCCTCATCACGGTTATACGCAAGAGGGACACAATTGATTTACAAAGGAAAAAAAGATAAGCTATAAACAAATGCTAAAGGGAGTGTATCGATGGGCAAGGCAGCAGACAGCAAAGAGCAGCAGGTTGATTATTTAAAGAACCGATTAGATATGTTTATGAATGTGATTGATTCATTAGATCCTGAATCAACAGACGTTGAAGATATAGACAGACTGATCCAAATGATTGACGATCTGGAAGCAAAATATGAACGGTTTAAAAACGATTGGAAGGAAGAATAGCTCGCGCAGTGCGGGCTTTTTTCTTTAAATTGGCAGGTGAATCGGTGTATGAGTCTCGGTCTTATTCTGCACAATAGAAGAAAAACCGGGAAGTGACGTAATGAAAAAATTCATGCTGATCTGTTTATGTGCGCTTTTTGTTTCCATGCCTCTTTCAGAAGCAGGAGCCGTGTCTAATAAGCCCATCCACTGGGGATTTGCGAAAAGTAAAGAGCACAGGCCGCCGGATGCGGGCAAAGAATTGACGGCACTCTTAAAAAAGTATGATGCCTTCTATTTAGGTAACACGAAAAAGAAAGAGATTTATTTCACCTTCGACAACGGCTATGAAAATGGGTACACACCCAAGATATTAGACGTGCTGAAAAAACATCAAGTACCAGGCACCTTTTTTGTGACAGGTCACTTTGTAAAGGACCAGCCGGAGCTTGTCAAACGTATGGCAGAAGAAGGTCATATCATTGGCAACCATTCCTATCATCATCCAGATTTAACAACAAAGAGCACGAAAGAAATCAAAGAAGAACTGGACCGTGTCAATGAAGCTGTGTACAAAATCACAGGAAAACAAGATAACCTCTATCTTCGTCCGCCGCGCGGTGTGTTCAGTGAAAGGGTACTAAAAGAAACAAAACAGCTCGGCTACCAAACTGTTTTCTGGTCAGTGGCGTTTGTAGACTGGCATATCCATCATCAAAAAGGAAAACAGTATGCTTATGATCAAATGATGAAGCAGGCGCACCCAGGTGCCATTTACTTACTTCATACCGTCTCAAGAGACAATGCCGAAGCGCTGGATGATGCCATCACCGCTCTGAAAAAACAAGGATATTCCTTTAAAAGCCTAGACGATCTCATGCTTGAAAAAGTATGGCAGCTGCCTCAGCTATAGAAAAAAGCCTGCAGAAGACCTGCAGGCTTTCTGATTATCCCTCTCTGATTTTACGCTGAAACAAAAGAGGGTGATGACGTGAAAAAGAGTCAATTAAGCCCTCACCGAAAATTGTGATGCTTTGCTCCCAAGGATGTCCTAGCAGGCCCCAATTCATTTCTTTTGATAAAAAGAAATAGTAATCCCCATTAGGAAGAACAGGAACTTTCCATTCTCCAAATTCATCTTTTTCAAACGAGCCATATGGTGTGATCCAGTAGCATTCGTGCTGCCAATCAAGTGCCAGCATATATTCGTCTGTTCCGGTGATATTCTCCTGAAAAGAGAGCAGTGCCTTTTTTTCAAGATCTTCATCTGCATGTAGAAGAAAAGAGTCCTCAAAATACGCAGAGATGTCATATGTGATGTAAGGAGAGGGTGCTTGAAAAGCTGGAAAGCGAGAGATGCTTGGTTTAAATTTGAACTCTCGAGCAAATGTCTTCCAGGCGAATTTTAATTCTTTGTCTTTCAGTGGAATCCAGTTTTCCAAATTATCTTCCTCCCAAGCACTTCTCTCAAAACATTATTTAAAAATCCTAAACCAACCTTTATGTTTAAACCACAAAAGCATACCCGAGACGAGGAGACCCATGAAAATCAGCACGCCAAAATAGCCGTATTTCCAGTGTAATTCAGGCATGTTGTCAAAGTTCATTCCGTACACACCAACAATAAAGGTTAGTGGAATAAAAATGGTCGACACAATGGTCAATGTCATCATGATCGCATTCATCCGATTGGAATTTAGCGTCTGATAGCTGTCTCGTAAATCAGCTGTCATATCACGGTTTGACTCAACAATTTCGGTTAGTTTTAATAGATGATCATAAATATCATTAAAATACGCTTGGCGGTTTGTATCGCTTTTCATCGTATTTGTGTTCACAATACGATATAAAAGGTCCCTCATCGGGATAATCGTTCTTCGCAGTTTGAGCAAATCGGATCGGATTCCGAATACTTCGTTCATCAACGTCCCATACGTTTTATGACCTTCTTCATCCTCAATTTCATTCAGCCTGTCCTCTATTTGATAAATAATAGGGAAATAATCATCAACAAGCTGATCAATCAGCATGTAGGCAATATGCTCAGGTCCGCTGTTTCTTTCTTTATCAGACCCCTTGAGCTTTCGAATGACACGCTCAATGTATGGCGCTTCCTTTAAATGAAAGGTCACGATATAGTTTTCACCAACAAACAGATCAACTTCCTCAGAACGCAGCGTTTTTTGATTAAGGGCATGCAGCACGAAAAATAAATACCCCTCATAAAAATCAAGCTTCGGCCGCTGCAAATAATGGAAGCAATCCTCAATCGCAAGCGGATGGAACTGAAAATATTCCTTCAAAAGCGCTGCTTCCTTTTCCGTTGGTGCATGAAAATCAATCCAATACCAGGCGATATCGGGGCTTGAAAGCTGCTGCATTGTTGCATGTTCAATCAAGTCGCCGTTTTTTGTCACTGCAAGTTTTCTCAGCATGTGCACCCCTCCAGACTTGCATTATATCATGAAGCAGCGCCGGTGAACTTATACGTTTTCTCCATAAAAAAAGCCGATCTCAGAAAGAGATCGGTTAAATGTGCGTGTATGATTGATGGATAAAACCGAGAATTAAGGACGATGGAACGTAACGAATTTATCTTGACGGTCAAACCAGCCTCTAAACGCCCAGTTATCCCAGCCGCCATCGCCGTTGTTTTTAAATGTACCACTTTCGAATACCCAAATTCCGTAAACAACATTACCAAGATTAGCAGTAGCGAAAGTTTTGACGCCGTTAAAACGGTCTTCGTAGTTCTGGCTTAGGTTAAAGACCATGACATTATATCTGCCGCCAGCAGCGTAGAATGTGCTTTCCATGACGCTTTTCACGAATCCAGAACGGTTTGCATTTGCGTTTACTGCGTTTACAATGGCATTGGCAATCCCAAGAACATCAAAGTTTACGTTAACATTAGGGCTAGCCGTAGTGCCAGCTTTACCTTCAGCAGCAGCTTTGTTTAAGACAGTTTGCTGAAGTGTAGTAGAAACAGGTGCTGAAGTTTTTGGCTCAGCAGCGTCAGCGAATAATGGCAGTGTCGAAGAAACAGCAGTGGCAAGTGCAACAGAAAGAATGGTTTTTTTCATTGGTCGGATCTCCTTTGTTTTTTAATTTTGGGTCTTCTTTTTTGTAAAATGTGAAACTAGGTGAAGCCGGTTATCAATGAGGTAAATATGTTCCTGCAAGATAAAACAAATGATTGCCTAATCCGCTAATTCCTTTGTTCACCTCCTTGATATGTCATAATTATACAAATATATTCAGAGAGGAAGATATCACCCAGAGGTTCTATTTCTAATTTAAGGAAAATGATCCTAAAATGTTGAAGGATGCTGTCGAATTTTAGCTGAATGCGACTAAAAAATTTCGTCTATCCAATAGGAGAATGACCACAAATAAGGAAGATATAACTGATAAATTCTTGTACTCTTTATGTTTAAAAGTATTCAATAAAGAGAATCATTCATGCAAAATGAAACAATCACATCTGCGTATGTTTGCAGAAAGGAAGAGGACATGTATGTGGGAAAAACAGCTGGTGGTAGAGCCGCCGTATCATTTCGATCAAGTGCTTAGACGTTTATCAAGTGATCCATTAAAAGCAGTTGATTTGAGTCAAAGAGAAATAAAAGTACCGATCAGATTAAAGCAAAAACCGTACGTGGTCATCGTTCAAGCTACTGGAACAAAAGATGCGCCTATGTTCCGGGTGCGATCAAACGGCCCGGAGGAACCCCTTCTTTCTGAGGTGAAACGGATATTTGGCATGGAGCATCAATTACACATGATTCAAGACCATTTTTCTCAAACCAATCTAGCACCCATTTTTGAGCAGCATATCGGAACGCCGCTCATGCTGGATTTTCATTTATATCATTGTTTCATGAAATGCATCATTCATCAGCAGCTTAATCTTTCGTTTGCTTACGAGCTCACGAAACGATTTGTCCATACGTACGGTGAGCAAATAGAAGGTGTATGGTTTGATCCTTTACCAGAAACCATTGCCTCTCTTGAAACAGATGATTTGAGAAAGCTTCAATTTAGTCAGCGAAAAGCAGAATATGTCATCGATGTATCGAAACGAATTGTGAGCGGCTCACTTTGTTTAGAGGAATTACACGACTTATCTGACCTGGAGGTAGAAGAGCGATTGCTTCCGATTAGAGGGATTGGACCTTGGACGGTTCAAAATGTGCTCATGAATGGGCTTGGAAGACCAAATCTCTTTCCAATGGCAGATATAGGCATTCAAAATGCAATCAAACGGCACTTCGACCTGCCTGAAAAACCGACAAAAGAAGAGATGGCAGCGCTAAGCAAGGAATGGACTCCATATTTAAGCTACGCTTCTCTATATTTATGGAGAAGCATTGAGACAGATAAATAAATGAAAGGCATTTTCTCTCTTTGTCCAAGACGTGATATACTAAGGAGATGGAATAAAATGAAGACAACCTATCAATGGTTTAAATAGAACGGAGAGAATAAAGTGAAAGAAAAACAGCAAGGTGCCCTTTTGCAAAAGGGACAGCAGTTCCCGCTTACCATTAAACGCCTTGGCATTAATGGTGAAGGGGTCGGTTATTTTAAAAAGCAAGTGGTCTTTGTCCCAGGCGCGCTTCCGGGTGAGGAAGTGGTGGTTGAAGCAACGAATGTCCAAGCAAAATATGCAGAAGGTACAGTGAGGAAAGTGCGAAAGCGCTCCGAGCATCGAGTCAAACCGCCATGCCCAGTATACGAAGAGTGCGGCGGCTGTCAGCTTCAGCATTTGGCGTACGAGCAGCAGCTAAATGAAAAGCGTGATATTGTCATTCAATCAATGGAGCGCCATACAAAGCTATCGGTTGAAAAGCTTGATATTCGGCCAACGATCGGTATGGAAGACCCGTGGCATTACCGAAACAAAAGTCAGTTCCAAGTAGGACGTTCTCACAGCGGAGACATCATTGCAGGACTTTATGGACTGAATTCTCATAAGCTTGTACCGATCAAGGAATGTATCGTGCAGCATCCAAAAACGAACAAAACAACGGGCGTTGTCCGCAAAATTTTAGAGAAATTCGGTGTATCGGTCTACAATGAACGAACAAGAAAAGGCGACGTACGTTCGATTGTCGTGCGTGTCGGCTTTGAAACAGGGGAAGTACAAGTCGTTCTTGTCACATCAAAACCTGAATTTCCAAAGAAAAAAGAAATCGCCGAAGCCATTCAAAAACGTCTGCCTGAAGTGACGTCCATTATGCATAATATCAATGGCGAAAAAACATCAGTCATCTTCGGCCATAAAACATCTCATCTAGCTGGCAATATGGTCATCCAAGAATTTTTAGGAGACGTCTCTTTTGAACTAAGTGCACGTGCTTTTTTCCAATTGAATCCAAAGCAGACGCTAAAGCTTTACGATGAAGCGAAAAAAGCGGCCAAATTGACTGGCAAAGAAAAGGTCGTCGATGCGTATTGCGGCGTTGGAACCATTGGGATGTGGCTCTCAGATGGCGCAAAAGAAGTAAGAGGAATGGATGTCATCAAAGAATCAATTGATGATGCCAAGAAAAATGCCAAAAAACACGGCATGAAAAACGCGACCTATGTGACAGGAACAGCTGAACATTGGCTGCCAAAATGGGTCAAAGAAGGCTTCCGTCCTGACGTCATCGTCGTCGACCCGCCAAGAACAGGCTGCGAGCGCACCTTCTTAGACACCGTCAAACAAGTCAAACCAAAACGCTTTGTCTACGTCTCTTGTAACCCATCCACACTAGCAAAAGACCTTGAATACATGTCAAAAGACTACAAAATCGAATACATGCAGCCAGTTGATATGTTTCCGCATACGGCGCATGTGGAGTGTGTAGTGTCTTTATCTCTTAAATAAAAAGGGAATGACAGCTATGATAGACCAAAATGCATTCAAACGATTCCAACTATATATGGACCCACAGCAGACGAAATTGGTGGACCGAAAACAGCAATAGAAAAGGCAGTAACTAAATGAAAAAACCCTTCCAACAGGAGGGGTTTTACTTTAACTAACAATCTATTTCTTAAGCTCTTTTTTCGTATTCTCTTCTATCATTGTACTTAGACCTCTATAATGAGACATCTATCATGAGCTCTCGATTCTCAAACAAAATCATGTCTTACTCAAATATCAGTTGAATGAATTTTGAAATGAATGTCAAAAATCAAGATTCTTACAGGGAGTTATTGAATATGAGACTAAAAGAACATGAAATATAACAACTTTATATATTCGTAAGAGGCCCACCAATTATTTAATCATTAAAACTGCAAAATGATAATTGGAGGGATTATGATGAATGACAAACAGTTTTCTTCATTTATAAAACAAGCAGATGAACCTTTTGTTGGGTGGGATTTCTCATTCATATCTGAAACTGGAAGAATGAAAAGTGAGTTGCTTTCATGGTCATATGGTAGTATAGCTACTTCTCTTGTTCAAAATGCAAAATCAATGCCGGACATGGGAACAGGTGGTGGAGAGTTTTTATCAAAATTAAGACCTTTTCCAACATCAGTTTATGCTACAGAAGGTTACTTACCTAATGTACCTGTCGCAAAAGAACGATTAACCCCTTTAGGAGTTAAGGTAGTTCAAATTTCTAATGATGAAAATTTGCCGTTTGAGACTGGAAAATTTAATCTTATCATCAATCAACATGAGTCATTTTCATCTCAAGAGGTGAGAAGAATTATCTCGAAAGAAGGTATTTTTCTAACTCAACAAGTCGGTGGACTCGATTGCATAGAGATTAATGAGAATCTAAGGGTACCAATAAATGAAGAATTTATTGATTGGAACTTAAAGCTAGCTTTAAAAGAGATACAGGAGAATCATTTTGAGGTGTTGAAAAGTGCTGAAGAGTTCCCCATTCTAAGATTTTATGATATCGGAGCATTGGTGTATTATCTAAAAGCAATTCCTTGGCAAGTGCCAGGTTTTGAAATAAGTAATTTCAAGGATGAATTATACACCATTCATAAAACCATTGAACAGAAGGGTTATTTTGACGCAAAACAACACCGATTTATGATTTTAGCTAAAGCAATTTAGTTGGAAATGGAGCCTTTGATCTATTTGAAGGCTCCAGCTTAATTCTGAACTAATGTCACTCCTGTATGCACGATACATGGCCTGAAAATGTTTCCTTTTATTATTGTCGGGCTTGAAAGCATTCTAAAAAAATAGAGGAGGATAACGATGAGTCAATTTGAGATGCTCACAAAATACATACCGATGCTTCAGGAGGACCATATCGGAGAATGGGTGATCGATCAGGAAAATGATGGAACAGCTGAACGCCCAATCCAGATGCCTTTTGTAAATTATTCCGAAACGGTCCAAAGCTTGATTGATGATGTCTATACCTTTGCAGAACAGCATCAAGAAATGGAACTTACCCGCTATAGTGAAATCCTCTTAGAAAATGGAATTGAATGGGGAACGAACGATATGGAGCATGTGGACATTTCAAATTTAAATGCGCAGTGTGTACTTGCTCTCATCATGGGGGCTTTGAGAGCTGAGCGATTTAGTGAGGGAGCCATTTTCAATTTCTTTAAAAGTGGGGCGATCTTGAAATGGCTTGAAAGATTAAAAAACCTAGATGTATGAAATCTAGGTTTTTTGTTTTTGATACGAGATCACGAGCATGTGAATTGCTCCGCTTCTTGACGAAATAGATTAAGCAGCAGCTGCTTGGTGTTTTCCAGAGAGAGATGGGGGTCCTTATGAGTTAAGATTCCTATCGGGATAAAAGGGTCCTCCATTTCAATTGGAACTTTCACAAACTCGTCTGACAATGGGGTAGAGGAAAGGACGACTCCGACAGAGGGAAATCCCTTTAGAAATGATGGAATGGCTGAAATCTGGCTGACGGTATAAGTGAAGGGCTCCACATTTATTCTTGAAAGTTCCTTTTGTAACTTCATGTGATATAAACAACTTTCCCCGCCTATGATCAGAGGCTGTTCATAAAGTTCCTTGATCAATGAGATCGTTCCAACTTGATCTGCCTGCTGTTTTGCGATAATAAAAGACATTTCCTCCTTGTACAACTCCTCAAACGGAAGTGTATTCATCACTGGTTCCCCTACAATGGCAAAATCGAGCTCTCCCTTGAGGAGCTGCTTGTGAAGGAAATCTGTATTACCAATGATAAAGTGGCATGTGATATTCGGTTTTTGCTTTCTGAATGTTTGAAGGACGGAAGGAAGAATAGAGACAGCAATTGGTTCTATGACGCCTATATTCAAGGTTCCGATTTCTTCTTTTTGGAGTTTTTGTGATTGCTCTAATACAAAATGCCAATGGAGTATCAACTGATCAATCTCTTTGGCAAACAATTGTCCTGAAGGGGTTAATTCAGCCTCCCATCCTCTTACAAACAATTGAAATCCTAATTCCTTTTCTAATCGTTTAATCTGATTCGTTATGGTCGACTGTGCATAATTCAATTTTTGAGCGGCTTTTGAGAAGGTCCCTTCCTGAATCACGGCTTGAAATGCTTTTAACTCTTTTAGGTCCATTTCTAATATTCTCCATTCGATATATGAATATGATTTTATATATTATTCAATTATATAAAACGAGTATTGGGATGTAAAATGAAGTGAGACAGAAAAAGGGAGATGACATACATGCCATTTGTAAAAGTCAGTTATATGGAAGATGAGTACGATAAAGAAAGCTTAACTTCTATTAGCCAAACGATCATGAAGGCTCTGATAAAAGAATTTCAAGTTCCTAAAAAAGACTACTTTCAGGTATTCAGTTCACATAAGAAAGAAGAATTTTTTTATGATCCCCATTATCTTGTTCGTCATGAAAGAGATCATCGTCTTTTATATATCCAAATTACATGTGGTTCAGGAAGAACCGAGGGACAGAAGCAATCTTTATATAAGGAAATAGCTGACCAGTTGTATAACAAACTCCATATATCAAAAGAAAATGTATTCATTATGCTGATTGAGACAGGCTTGGAAAATTGGTCCTTTGGAGAAGGGCTTGCGCAGATGATCAAGTAACGGAACGATTGAAAGGGGAAATAGCTATGCATCAACCAATCAAGCAAACTGTAAAATTCACTCTCGGAGATTTTGCTCCAGCATTTGTTGAGTACTCAGAAAAAGTTCTCTTTGGAGATTTGTGGAGAAGGGAGGAACTTTCTCTTAGAGATCGCAGTATGATTACAGTCTCAGCTTTAGTAAGTACGGGCAGTCTGAATCAGCTGGAATACCATTTACATCTTGCCAAAGAAAATGGTGTCACGAAGAACGAATTGATTGAAGTCATCACTCATCTTAGTTTTTATATCGGATGGCCTAAAGCAGCTTCAGCACTAGAAGCGGCTAAACATATTTTGGAGGACAAATAAAATTCATCAAACAACGAGCCCTATTTGAGATAGGGCTTTTTTATATGCGAATAAATTGTATTTTAAAATCTTCTATTGACTTTCCCCTTTACTGAAAGGTTTATACTTTGATCAGATCAACAAAACGGAGGAGATCAGGATGTTCAAGATTGGCGATTTTTCTATGTTAAGTAAAGTCCCTGTCAAAACCTTAAGGTATTATGACCAAATCGATTTATTAAAGCCTAAACAGATCGATCAAGATTCTGGATACCGGTATTACTCAGCTGAACAGCTGCTTGAGGTTAATCGAATTTTTCTGTACAAGGAATTAGGCTTTACGTTAAAGCAAATGAGTCAGCTTCTTCGTGAAGATATTTCTGTTGAACAGATTCAGGGCATGTTTCTCTTGAAAGAAAGTGAGATTCAGCAATTGATCGAGAGAGAACAGCAGAAATTAGCGCGTATTAAGGAGCGGATGCACCTCATCAAACGAGAGGGTTGTGTTGAAAAAGAGCAGGAGGTCATCATCAAATCGGTTGAAAGCAAACGCATCATGTCTTTTCAATCCAACGGAACTGTTGACGAAATCCCATTATTCTTTGAAACATTTCATCATTTGTTACATAAACATCCGCAAGAATTGAACTCTGAGCCACAAATCGTGCTGTGGAGGGAATCACTTGCTAAAGAAAGTGAGTTCGAATTTGAGGTTGGGTATTCCGCTAAAGCGTTAAGGGGTTCTCTTCCTCAGGGAATTACGATGCGCACGTTACCAGCTGAAGAAACCATGGCGACGCTCCTATTTCATTCAGATTCTCCATTTGCACAAACTGCTTGTGTTGACCTGGCGACATGGATCGAAAATAACGGATATCGCGTGAAAGAAGATCAGCCGGGCAGAGAGATTTATTACCCATTGTCTGAAAATGAAGAAGGAAGACTCATTGAAATTCAAATTCCTATAAAAAATGAAGTCAAATCGTAAACATTGCCCAAAGGAGAAACGTCACGATGAAAAATAAAGTCGTTGTTTATTTACTTGCTTTAGCAGCCTTCTTAATCGGAACAATCGAATATATCATTACAGGGATTATTCAAATGGTCGCAGAAGATTTACAGGTCACGACATCAGCTGCTGGTTTATTGGTTACATCCTTAGCGCTCTCAGCAGCAATCGGCACACCAATTGTCATTGCACTGACCATCAATATCGACCGCAGAAAAATATTATCATGGATGCTGATCATTTTTACTTTAAGTAATATCATCACAAGTGTCAGCCATTCGTTTGAAATGGTGCTGATGACAAGGGTTTTACAAGGTATTAGTGGAGGGACGGCCATTGTGGTGGCAATGGCTGTGGCCACTCGGCTTGTCGAACGAGAAAAAAGAGGAACAGCCATTGGCATCATCTTAATGGGATTAAGCAGTTCCTTAGTTTTAGGGGTGCCAATCGGGACATTTCTAAGCAGCATGATTGGATGGAAAGCATTATTTGCAGCCATTGGATTGATCACGCTCATTCCGCTGATTGTTGTATACAGGCGCATCCCTTCTATGAAAGAACAAGAACCGGTGACGCTAGGTATGCAGTTATCAATTTTAAAAGATAAGAGAATTTTGCTGGCAGTGGCAGTGACGCTATTCTATGTTGGGGGATATTCCACTTTATTTACCTATTTAACGCCATTCCTGCAAGAATCAGCAAACCTCAGCATCACAGAAATCAGCGGCATTTTATTGCTAGCGGGAATATGCAGCTTTTTGGGCTCCAGTCTTGGAGGGGTAGCAGCAGATAAAAAAGGCCCAATATTCACGATTTTCTCCGGAATTATTCTACAAATCATCATGCTTATGCTGCTAGCATTTGTGACAGGGAATCTCGTGGTCATGGTGGCGGTGATCATGATATGGATGATCGCTACATGGAGCACATCTCCAGCTCAGCAGCTATATCTCGTCACACTTGTCCCTAAATCTCCTGATATCGCATTAAGTGTCAATACATCATTTATTCAATTCGGATTTGCTTTAGGCTCGGGTTTAGGAGGGCTTGTATTGAGCAGGACATCTATATTGAACCTGAGCTGGATCAGCGCTGGAACGGTTCTTCTCGCTTTGCTCATGACCATCCTGATGGTGGCGTTTGATCGATTTTTTCAGCGTAAGGGTTTGAAGGTGATAGGGCAAGGAAGGTAACATAGATTCACTATTATTGAGGAAACTACTTATTTCGGGTAGTTCCTTTTTGATTTGAAGAATGCACCAGTTGAGGAAGTTTGTTTGCTACAATAGGAGTAAATATCCAAAGGTTTTTAAGCGTTAATAACAAATGGCTCCAAAAAATAATGCCAAAAATGTACTACTAGACAGGAGAGAATACATAATGCCAATAAGCGAGGACATCATCAATCGTAAAGGCGCTCGAAAGGGGAGTGACATTCCTCATGACGTCTTGATTCTTTTGAATCAGGGAGAGTTAGAGAGTGTCAATTTAACTGAATGGTTGGCTGTCAATCACGTGACTCTATTACAACATGTTTTGCCGTCCATTGGTTTAGACAAACATTTAATCGATCTTTCAGCTGAAATCGCCAAACAAAAAGCGGAGTCAGGCATGAAAGCGATTCGTCTTATCGGTCATTTGTTAGATGAAATGCTGCGGAAAGAAAATGAGGAAAAAAGAGTGGAAGTCATACAGGCATGCAGTTGTCACATATCTGATAGCGCCCGCTGCTGGGCTGCTTATATGAACAAACAGCATTCATCCTCTTTAGAAGAGAAACTAGCGTACATTCAGCCATTTGCAGCTGATCATCATTTTGGTGTACGCGAAATTGCTTGGATGTCAGTGAGAGAAAGTCTAAGTCAGCAGCTCGATCAAAGTATAGAATATTTAACAGAATGGGCAAAAAGTGAGGATGAAAATATTCGTCGATTCTCTGTAGAGGCAATCCGTCCAAGAGGTGTATGGACAAAGCATATTGAGTTATTAAAAGAGGAGCCAGAAAGAGCACTGCCAATTCTAAATCACCTCAAATCTGATCCATCAACATATGTTCAAGATTCTGTAGGAAACTGGCTGAATGACGCTAGTAAAACACAGCCTGATTGGGTACGAAATCTGTGCGAACAGTGGTCAAAGGATTCTGATACAAAAGCGACTAGCAGAATTGTTAAGAAAGCCAAGAGAACGAGTGTGAAGGGGAATTTGTGAATTAGAGCATGATCTACATTCCTTTTATGAGGAGATTTCTACGATAAATCAATCGGAAAGAAAGTCTCAGAGAGTTGTACGCAAATGGCCCCATTTCGTGGGGCTTTTCGTTTTTCGTAAAAGTCTAGCTTCCACTGTTCTGCCATGATTACTTCTGTAAAGATCTAATCATCTCCTTGTCATACTTTTGAATGAAATTGACTCAATAGAATTGACGAAAGAACCATGAATAGGTGAAGATGAAATAAACTGTAAGATAAAGGGAGACGGATGATGATACATATCATATTTGGGGCGGCAGCTGCCGGTAGTTTAAAACAAGCAATACGTGAAATGAAGCAAAATCAAATAGATGATGTCATCGCTTTTGATGATATTTATTCGATTGGACCACTTCTACATTTACACGAACATGAAGGACAAGCGAACCGTATAGAATGGCTGCGTAACGTGATGTCAAATGAATTTGGCTATTTTGACGACATGGTCAACGATCAGCATAGAATGCTTCAGCAAATAAAAGAAATAAAAGCTGGCAGTCGTATACTCATCTGGACAGGCAGTAATGCACATGAGCAAATTGGCTTACGATATGCCGTCTATTTATTAAAAGAAAAAAGCATTGAATTGTCTGTAATCAATATAACGACAGCATTTGATCAGCTGTTCAATACGAATACAAGAAGAATGATCCTTCGACATTCCGGAGAAATCGCATCTGAAAAATTTAAAATTTTGTATGAGAGTAAAGAGCATATTCACCCAGTGACAAAAGAAGAGAGAGAAAGATTACAAAACGAATGGCTTTCACTTGCTAAAGAAAATCATACGCTGCGGATATGGCAAAAAGGACAAGTGATCAGCGTACCAGAAGATGAATTTGATGCTTATTTAGTGAAAATGGCTAAGCGGCTTCATCAGTCCGCGCCAGAAGAGGAGTATATCGTCACTCCACGCTTAATAGGAGAAGTCATTGGTCATTTAGATCAGTATATCGGTGATGATTTTATTGAATATCGATTGAAGACATTAATTGATCAAGGGATGTTTGACATGAAAGGAAAACGAACTTCCATGCGTTATTACTCGATTAAACTGACAGAGTTCGGTCAGAACTTCAAAAAATGGGTGTGCTGTCGAGAGTTTGAGGATCATCCTTTTGTGAAAATTGAAGGAGATTACGGTGGTGAACCTTTTCATTGCGGGCATTGTCAATGTCATTTAGAAAGAGATGATTTACCAATGAGTGATACCCTTTTCTCAAAGTTATGGAATTGGAATATACAGTATGGCCGCTGGTTTGACGAAGAAACCGATGATTTGCTGCCAAATGGTGTAGACATGGAAAAGAAATTCAATCAAGAAGGAGAGAGAATCACTGAAGAAGTGAAACGGGCCTTATCACCTGCGTTTCAAATTGAATATAGCCCAAGTGAATACACACAATATTACATTTAAAGAATGAATTTCAAAAGCTCTTCACAAAATAACCCTTTACATCATCCATTATCATCATGTAAGATATGGAGAAATTAAAAGCGAAGAAAAGGACATGAGCAATTTTTACTGGTTATCAGAGAGGGAAGTCACGCTGAAATCTTCCTAACACAGAAAAGTTGTCTTACCACCTTTGAGCTGTATTGGGGAAATTACAGTATCCAATATCGTTTACGCCACGTTACGGCACCAGAGCCATAAAGCGAATACGCATTATGGGAATTTGGGTGGAACCACGGATCTCACATTCGTCCCTTTATGAGGGATGGGTGTGTTTTTTTGTACGCTCATATAGGATCATTGCTTTGAAAAGGACATGAGCAGCTTTTATCGGTTACCAGAGAGGGAAGTCACGCTGAAATCTTCCTAACGCAGAAAAGCTGTCTTACCACCTTTGAGCTGTATTGGGGAAAATTGCAGTAACCAATACCGTCAATGTCACGTTACGGCGCCAGAGCCATAAAGCGAATACGCGTTATGGGAATTTGGGTGGAACCACGGATTACACATTCGTCCCTCTATGAGGGATGGGTGTGTTTTTTTATTTCAAAAAATAGGAAAGGTGTGTCAGTTATGAGAGAAAACATGGTGAAGATTCAATTTCCGGATGGAAAGATAAAGGAGTTTCCCGCAGGTACGACTGTTGCAGATGTTGCCTCCCATATTAGTCCGAGCTTAAGAAAAAAAGCAGTGGCGGGAAAGGTCAATGATCAAATGGTTGATTTAAGTGAAAAGTTAAACAGCGATGTTCGGCTGTCTATTGTCACACTTGATTCAAAAGAAGGGCTTGAAGTGCTGCGCCATACATCTGCACACGTATTAGCCCAGGCTGTGAAAAGGTTATATGACAATGTCACACTGGGGATCGGACCGGTCATTGAAAATGGATTTTACTACGATATGAAGCTCGATCAAACATTAAGCGTTGAGGATTTAGCAGGAATTGAAAAAGAGATGAAAAATATCATAAATGAGAATCATCCTATCCAAAGAAAAGAGGTCTCTTACAAAGAAGCTGAAGCGCTGTTTGCACATGATCCATATAAGCTGGATATTTTAAAAGATCTGCCCTCTCAAAAAGCCATCACAGTTTATCAGCAAGGAGAATTTGTAGATTTATGCCGCGGACCGCATGTACCTTCTACAGGGTACTTAAAGTCATTTAAACTAACACGTGTTGCAGGGGCTTATTGGCGGGGAGATAGCAATCAGGATGTCTTGCAGCGAGTGTATGGTGTAGCGTTTCAGCATACAAATCATCTAGCTGATTATCTTCATTTCATGGAAGAAGCAAATAAACGTGATCACCGGAAATTAGGGAAGCAGTTATCCCTCTTTATGTTTTCAGAAGAAGCGCCAGGCATGCCGTTTTATTTACCAAAAGGTCAGATTGTCAGAAATGAATTAATGGCCTTTTCAAGAGAAGTGCGAGGAAAAGCGCAATACGAAGAAGTGAGTACACCGTTTATGATGAACCAAGAGCTTTGGGAAAAGTCAGGGCACTGGGATCATTATCATGAAAATATGTATTTCTCAGAAGTAGACCAAACAAGCTTTGCTTTAAAACCGATGAACTGTCCGGGGCATATGCTCATGTTCAAAAACAGCTTATATTCATACAGAGACCTCCCGATCAGAATGGCTGAGTTTGGCCAGGTGCATCGTCATGAATTTAGCGGAGCGTTAAATGGATTGTTCAGGGTCAGGACATTTTGCCAAGATGATGCTCACATTTTTTTAAGAGAAGATCAAATCGAAGCTGAAATCAAAGGGATTTTCCAATTAGTTGATCATGTGTATCGGACATTTGGGTTTGAGTATTCAGTCGAGCTATCCACTCGTCCAGAAAAAGCCTTAGGGGATGATGCCATTTGGGAAATATCCGAAACGGCACTAAAAAATGTGCTTGATCGTCTAAAGGTCGACTACCAGCTAAATGAAGGAGATGGGGCATTTTATGGCCCGAAGATCGATTTTCATATTAAAGATGCCCTGCAGCGGAGCCATCAGTGCGCCACGATTCAGCTGGATTTTCAAATGCCTGAGAAATTTGATTTAACATATATCAATGAAAAAAATGAAAAGGTACGGCCAGTTGTGATTCACAGCGCCATTTTTGGTTCTCTAGATCGTTTCCTTGGCATTCTCATTGAGCATTTTGCGGGTGTCTTTCCATTATGGCTAGCACCAGTACAAGTACAAATCATCCCAGTCTCAACTGTTCACCTTGATCACTGCTTAGAGGTGCAGCAGCAATTAAGAAGTATCGGAATAAGAGCAACAATCGATGAACGGGATGAAAAACTTGGCTACAAAATGAGAGAAGCACAAATGCAAAAAATCCCTTATATCGCTGTCATTGGCGATATAGAAATGCAAGAAAAATCACTAAATATTAGACAGCACGGAGAAAAGATTTCAAAGCAGCTGTCTGTTGAGGACTTTAAACACTTGGCAGCTCAGCAAATAAAAGACAGATCGGCTGCTCAGATATAATGTTACGAAGGATGAGACGACCATGAAATGATGGGCGTCTTTTCATTTGCAGAAAAACGGAATCTGCAATGGAAAGGGAAAATATTGAAACATTTTTTCGGTAAAATCGTAATAAAGATAGGGCGTTTAACAGAAACCTTTAAAACGGAGAGGAGTATTACATGGAACAAGCTGCACTGAAAAAGATGAGGACAAAACAAGTAGTTATCTCTAATTTACTATTCGGCGTGATGATCTTGATTTTTTTTATTTTGATTCAAAAAGTTGAGATTCAATTTACATATTTCTTTCTTTGTTTAGGAATCTTCATGCTCCTTCAAGGCATTTACGGCTTGATCAAAAAAGGATCAACAAAGTCTTTCATTCCCATTTTTGAGCAGGTAGCCATTTATGAAAAAGAGAAATTGGGGAAAGAGTGGGAGAAGGAACAGAGAATGGAGAACATTTGGAAATTGATATTGAGCGCGCTTATGTTCTTCCAATCATTTAGTTTTCAAACGTTACAAGATCCATTCTTTCATATAGAACCTAAGTTTCTCATTTTCTTATTTGTTATGGCTCTAGCCCTTATCAATATAAGCATGCTTTTTCGCTTTAGAAAAATCGACCGATCGACGGAAGCGCATGGATTAAAAGGCTTTACAAAGGAATCAAATATGCTGGCAATGGCTTTAGGAATATTATCAGCGATCGTCATATTCGGCTTTATCGTCATCTTTCTTCTTCCATAAAACTGAATTTTGAGGTGAAACAAATGAATGCAAACATACAACAACTGATCGATCAGACAAAGGCGAAATTTGGCTTAGATTTTTACTATCTAAAAAGACACAGTTTTCATCGTTACGTCAATATGTTCAATGAAACGGTTTATACATTGAATATGGAATGGTTTCCCTCTCATGAAGCTGAACCCGAGGACGATGATCTAAACCCGGACGGCACAGCTGTGATTGACGTGAATTTGAATACAGGCCAGATTGAAACGGTCATTTTTGTCATGGATAAAACCTTCGCGAAGAATGGTGTCACATTTAAGAGGCCTTATCCAGCTCATGCCATTCAATGGATTGAACAAGAAACAGGGTTGATTGATGGTGAGCATTTTCACTTGCATCAAAAGGAGAAAGGGGAACTTTTTTTCGAAGAAGCAATTGATGGTGTGAAAGTGATGCCTTCAGGTAGAATCGAGGTGAAATGGGATGAACATGGGCAACTCATTCACTTTACACATCGAGGGCCATTTATGGCAAAAAAACGACTAAGAGCTGAAGAATATGTGCTTTCCATTGATAGGATCGAGGATTTAGCTCAGCAGCAAGTGCAGCGGTTTGATTGGCCAGCCTTCGAGCAGAATCGAATCCGCCCTATATATGCGTTAGAAGAAATTTATGTCAAGAACGATGGAACGGGAACGATACCATTTGAAATTGGGCGTGAAGAAACACATTGTATACACATGAATCAGGTCATGGAGTGGAATGAACCGTTAAACAAATCCTTTGAAAAAAAGGAAATCAATATAAACGAGGACATTACTGCTGAACAAGCCTTCTCACTAGAGCCTTCACCAGATACATTCCCGATCTCAAAAGAAGAGCAAGCTGAGTGTATCAAAGCGGTTCGCACCTTTTTGGCGCAAAAATATTCAAAGGATACAGGGAAGTGGGTGCTAAAAACACTCCACCGTGACCATGGCTACATCGAAGCGATATTAAAAACGAATGAGCAAGAAGGCTGTGGATTTATGGATAAGATCAAGGTCTTCATTGATGCCAGCACTTTTGAAGCCATTAATTACATAGATAAAAAAGAGATGTTTCAAGTATGCGGGATACTTAATCCATCTCAAACAGCTAGTGAAATCACCATATCTCAGAAAGAAGCCTTTGAAACATTGAGAGAACGCCTCGAACTTACACCCATCTACGTCTATGACGATGTGCAAAAACAATATATTTTATGCGGCAAGCTTGACTGTCATGATGGCGTTGATGCAGTGAGCGGCGAAGTTTTCTCTTTGACAGACCTTTCATAACTTCTAAAAGAACAGTGAGTAGCTGTTCTTTTTTGTCCCATTTTCCTCTTTTTAGAATAAAAATGGAATTTTGTAGAAGGAAGTTGTCGTTTCATCACGAAAGAAACAGATAAGAATATGATCATAGGTCCATCGGTTGGAATTCGTATTTCATATAATAAACGTCATACATATTGAAAACCCATTGCAGTAAAGTTGATCTACAAATCTTTTAGTAGAAAAAATGAAATCATGTCTCTAGTAGTAAGCGAAACTACGCGGACTGAGATCATAGGATGAGTTGAACATGTTTGTTTTAGGTAAGCTTAAAGTTATAAATAGAAGAAAGTGAGGATATCTAACTTGAGTACATTGGAAGTGTTTCGTCAGTTTTTGGTTGACCATTATCCTGCGTTACAAGATGAGCTTTGGTTGCAAGATGTTGATACCCTTCGAATCTCTCCTATTCTTCATCCTTTTCTGAAAAGCAAGCTGCCAGAAGGAATCGAAAAATTCACTTGTGTCCTATTCACGCAGCAGACAGATCAAACCGCTGCACCGCTCAAAGTCTACCTTCTATTAGATGAATATGAGCAATCGCTTTACGCCATTGATTTGATGAATGAACAAATAGCGTTTCATTAATACAGAAGCAAAAAGCTGCTTGAGAGCTCCTCAGCAGCTTTTTTGATGAATATTAAATGGAAAATCAATTCCATTGCTTTTTCTATTATGCAAACAACTTCAGCCCAACCACACCAATCACAATCAGCAGCAGGCTGAGTATACGAATCAAGTTTTTCGGCTCTTTAAATAAAATCATATTAAACAAGACAGAGCCCGCCGTTCCAAGCCCGATCCAGACCGTATAAGCGACGGATACTTGAACGGAAGAAAACGAGGCGTATAAAAACAAAAAGGATAACGCAAACCCGCCGACAAATAAAATGCCTGTCGTGATTTGTTTTTTCTTACTAAACATATTGAGGCCAATGGTCCCGCCGATTTCGCAGGCAGAGGCTAACAGTACAAAAAACCAGCCCATGTTATACCGCTTCTCCTTTCTGCTCATGTGCATCTCCATCAGACACTTTCAGTCCAATAATTCCGAGAATTAAAATACCCATAAATAAGAGCTTTTCTAATGAAAATGAACCGCCAAACAGCGCATAATCCATCAAAGATGTCCCAATCGTTCCAACACCGGCAAACACGGCGTACACGGTTCCTGTCGGCAGCTTTTCACAGGCCTTCATTAAAAAATAAAAATCAACCGGGATCAGGCAGATAATGATGGCCCACTCCCACAATGCATCTGCTCTATTTAAACCAAACACCCAAAGTAATTCGAATAAACAAGTGAGTGCAACATACATCCAGCTTTTTTTCATTGTATTTCCTCCTAAAACTCAAAACTGACGATTCGTCATTTTAAAGCCAAAAAAGAGCGTACAGCAAGTGCTGTACTAAGTTAAGGTGTCTCTATGCCAAGTGCGTAAAGAAGAAATTGCTTCACCTCTCGCTTTTGAATCAGAACCTCTTCTGTATCTGTTTCCGTAAATAAGTACATTTGTTCAGCAGACGATTCGAGTAAACCAATAATGAATTTCGCCGCGTAATGACAGTTCAAATTCGCACGGACTCGTTTGTCCTGCTTTGCCTTTTCTAGAAAAGCAGCGACCCATTTGTAAATCGGCTCATAAATATCTTCCCATTCCTTTAAATGCTCGGTGGCGGCTAAGCCTGAGTAGGTCAGGGCAAGGACATCACGGTATTGCCTTGTAAAAGCGAAAATGAATTCAACAAGCGCATCTGCTTGATCGAGGACATCTGCATGCTGAGTGAATTCCTTTTCGATCGCAGGCACCATTTGAGCGATCAGATGTTCAGCGATGGCAGGCATGACGGAAAGCTTTGAAGGAAAATATAAATAAAACGTTCCTTGCGCTACTCCTGCTGCTTTCACAATATCCGAAATGGTCGTCTTTTCAATGCCTTTTTCTTTAAACGCATCAATCGCAGCAAGCATAATCTTTTCTCGTTTCGACATATCATCACCGACCTTAAATGACTGAATGTCATTCAGTTTAGCGAGAAAATGACGATTTGTCAATATGGTTTTCTCTTCATTGAATGTGAGAATAAGTGATGAATAGATGCGGGCAAGCCTGAATAAGCTGTAAATATGGTCAAGCATCATCATGTGAGAAAGGGGCAGCTCTCTGTATGACATCCAGTGCTATGTTTTCCATTGCTTATTTTCTCCTGCTCGTCCCGCTCTATTTACATATGAGATACAGACAGGCAAAAAAGCAACAGCGTTTTATCTATTTACGAACAGAATTGATCCTTGCCTGTCTGTTTATTTATACGAATGTTTTATTATATTTGACGGTCTTTCCAAATCGTTTTTCCGCCCCAAGGGATCAGGTGAGTGTGAATCTCATGCCTTTGCAGTCCATTTATCAAAATCTTCACGCTTACCATCACGGCTATCCCAATCTCGTCTTTTTAAATTTAGCAGGGAACATATTGTTATTTGTCCCACTCGGTTTTTTTCTTTATCAAGCCTTTCGAACCATGCGCTGGCAAAAGGCGGTTCTTGGCGGCTTTCTCCTGTCAACAATGATCGAAGTGCTCCAATGGATGTTCTCGCAATCTGGTATCATTACAAGAAGCAGCGATATTGATGATATTCTTTTAAATACACTTGGCACAGCGCTAGGCTGTATCATGTATCAGATCTATCGAAAAAGGAAGGAGAAAACCTGAGTGAAGCGAGTTTGTATCATTCCATGTGGCGCGAAGAAAATTTGGGACGTCGATCCAGAGGCAGGAAGCCAGCCAGCGAACCTTGTTTATTTAAGTCCCCTGCATCAGCGTACGAAAAGCTATGCTCAAACGTTCTTTTCAGACTGGATGATCTTATCAGCGAAGCACGGATTCTTAAAGGCAGATGATATCATACATGAAAATTATGATGTGGCTTTTGGTATACCGCATGCTAAACAGATCACACGAGAAGAACTGAGCCGACAATTTCATCAAAAAAATCTTTTCGCATATGATGAACTGGTGGTACTAGGTGGGAAGAAATATCGAAAAGTGATCGACCCTTTATTACATCCTCATCAAAAAGCGAATTACCCGCTGGCTCCATATAAAGGAATTGGCTATATGCTTCAGGCGTTACATCAAGCAGTAGAATCAAAAATAGAACTTCCGCCGCATATTTAACACATTCACATCTACCGGTAAGCAGGGTTTTGATCATTAAAAAGAGAATAATTGAAATAGCGATGCTGAGTTGTTTCATATCTTTTCAGCAGCCACTAGGATGCCCGTATCGCTCGGGTGAAGTGGCTCAATGAAAAAGGGAGGCGTATGAACATGACAATGACAACCATCTATTTAGCTGGTGATTCGACCGTTTCATCTTATCCAGATCGTCCTGTTCAAGGAGGATGGGGAGAGTTTTTACACCGCTATACAGCGCACGGCGTTCACGTCGAGAATCGTGCCATTGGTGGAAGAAGCTCAAAAACATTCATTGAAGAAGGACGCCTTGATGACATATTGGCTGACATTCAGCCAGGAGACTGGCTTTTCACACAAATGGGGCACAATGATGCTTCAAAGGAGAAGCCTGAGCGCCATACAGATCCTTTCACAACGTATAAAAGCTACCTGTCTCAATATATTCATGGAGCAAGAGCAAAAGGGGCAACACCACTTTTACTCACCCCAGTCGGCCGTTTTCATGAAAAAGACGGAGAATATATCAATGATTTTCCTGATTACTGTGCCGCTATGAAAGAATTAGCCGATGAAGAAGAAGTTCTTCTCGTCGATTTAAATACCGCAAGTCTTCAGTTTTATCAAATTTCCGGCATAGAGAAAACGACCTCTTACTTTATGCTGTCAACAGGAATTGAGGATCGCACGCACTTTACAAAAGAAGGCGCAGATGCGATTGCAAGACTTGTTTCTCTTGAATTAAAAGACCTTGGTTTAACCATCGTGTGATAAATGACAGGACGAGTGAGCGCTCGTCCTGTTCTTTTTTGCAGAAAGCTATTGATTCCCTTCACTAGAGTAGACTACAATAGATACATATGATAATGAGAATCAATATCACTGATAAATAGATCATTCGATGGAAAACTGGAGGGACTCAAATGACAGATCAGCTTGAATTGTTTGACGTCACCATAATTGGCGGCGGGCCAGCAGGCATGTACACCGCCTTTTATAGTGGGATGCGGGACTTAAAGACGAAGGTACTTGAGTACAACGAAAGCCTTGGCGGGAAAATCCTTCTGTATCCTGAAAAGGTCATTTGGGATGTCGGCGGTTTACCGCCAACAAGAGGAGAACAGCTGATACAGCAGCTGGAAACACAGGCGAAAACATTTGAACCAGAGATTGCACTGAATCAAAAAATCACATCATTCGAGCGAGATGAACATAATCATATCCTGCTGACGGCTGAAAATGGTGATCGTCATTTGACAAAGACCCTCATATTAGCGATGGGTCACGGCATTCCAGTTCAGCGGAAACTTGAAATTGAGCATGCAGACCGCTATGAAGTGACAAACCTTTATTACACTGTCCAGGAGCTCAAGACATTTGCAGGGAAGCGGGTTGTGATTTCTGGAGGCGGCGATTCAGCGGTTGACTGGGCCAATGCCCTTGCTCCGATTGCTGAAAGTGTCACCGTTGTGCATCGCCGTGACATGTTTGGCGGACATGAGAAAAACGTCGCCAATATGAAGGCAACTTGCAAACGAATTTTAACCCCGCATGAACTAACAGAGCTGCATGGTCAAGGTGACAAAATTGATGCCGTCACCATTCAAAACATAGAGACAGGTGAAAAAGAACGAATCGAAACAGATGCTGTGATCGTTAATCACGGGATGAAAGGCGATTTAAGCGTGCTATCAGAATGGGGTCTCAAGCAAGGTGAATGGGGACTGATCGAGGTTAATGAAAAAATGGAAACCAATTTACCGGGCGTCTATGCGGTAGGCGACTTGTGTACACATAAAAGCAAGGTCCGCTTAATTGCTGGTACATTTGTTGATGGAGTCAATGCGCTGAATAGCGCAAAGCTTTACATCGAACCAGAAGCCGAAAAAGTGGCATACGTTTCCTCTCATAATGAACGCTTTAAGGAGAAAAACAAAGAATTACAAACAGCTGGAGCTCGCTGATGAATATCCAGTCAAACATTGAAGTGCTAAAATTTTAGCACTTTTTTTATATGGAAGGAGAAAGAGAAAATGACAACCCGTACTCATACCATTCTGCGCATGAAAGAAAGTAAAGAGCGATCTCTTTCTGTCAAACAAACAGTCTCCTGGCATACATCTTTCCCTATGTTCTTGACATGCGACGGATCTGTGAGAATTGAAATGGAAGGATTGCAATATCAGCTAAACGCAAAAGACAGTATGTTGATCCGCTCAGGTATAAACGTAATGCTCCAATCGTTATCCAACGAACAGGTGGCGATTTATATGATCACATTTGATCAGTTTACCCTGGCACCATCATATATGGACACTCCAATTTCTCCAATTTACACCCTATTATGACATGCGGAAACAATGCGTTCTACCTCAATTGAATGGAGAGGGAGACGAGATTTTTGCTAAAATCAGCTGATGAGAGAGTGGTCACACATGGATTCTTGACTTTTGTATCATGAGTGATCCAAACGTTCTGTTATGTCGTAAAGTAAGTACATTCTCATGAGGAGCACACTTCCTTTTTCAGCGCTCTTTTTTTCTCCTTGAAAAAAGAGTAAAGTACAAGGTAGGCTTATTTCAGTAAATCGAGTGATAAGCAATACGTGAAGGATTTCATGATGGATGCGCATGCTCTTTCTCATGAAAAAGGAAGGAGATGACCATGGACACACTGAAAGATTTTGAGCTGTATCACAAGATCAAATATGATCGTCACAAGCCCTCGCTTGAAGTGCTGTACGATCGCTATGAACGTGTATTATATTCGTTTATTTATAAAATGACTGGAAACCGTGAGCTCGCGGAGGAAGTGCTTCAAGAGGTCTTTATCAAGCTCTGGCGCGGCATAGGAGAATATCATACGGATAAAGGGAAATTCTCCTCGTGGTTATTCATGATGTCACGCAACACGGCCATTGATCTCTTAAGAAAGCACCGGAATGAAACGGCTTTGGAAGATGAACATATTGAATATTTAGCCGATCATCAAGAAGATGTATCAAAAGAAGTGGAATGGAACGAGGAAAAACAAATCATACGTGAAGCAGTATCTACATTGTCAAAAGAACAGCAAACCATCATAGAAGATGTCTATTTTAAAGGGATGACACAAAAGAGCATCGCGGAAAAGCTGGGCATCCCTATTGGTACGGTAAAGGGAAGGGTTCGGTTGTCATTGAAGCATTTGCGATCAAAACTGTCTCGCGGAGGAAAGGAGGAAGAGGCATGACTCAGTGTAAACATCAAGTGATTGATTATTTCAACGGGCATTTACAAGGAGAAGAAAAAACGCTATTTGAAGAGCACATCAAGCACTGCCCAGCTTGCAAAGAAGAGCTTGAAGAATTGACAGCGCTCATGTCTGACATTCCACTTCTAGCCGAAGACCAAACACCTCCGGCAGGGATGAAAGACCGTATTTTATCCCAGGTGTTTGAAGAAGAGACAGTTGAAGAAAACAATAGCGATAGAATAGAGCTCAAGGCTTCACCTGAGCCAAACGAAATCAAACCGCTGCAAAAGAAACGAAACCAGTGGCTCTTACCGCTCGTTGCCGCACTGCTTCTTATTTCAGCAGCTGGAAATGTGTATTTATTATCGAATGGAAAACAGCAGGCGGAAGAGCCTGTTAGGGTTGTTGCCACAAAATCACTGGCTTCTGCCGCATCACCAAAAACGACAGGTGCTTTTTCAGTGATAGAGCATAACGGCAAAAAAGAACTTGTTGTGAGTGCAGACGGCTTAAAGGGTCAGCTTGATTCATCTGCTGTTTATCAAGTGTGGCTCATTAAAGGAGATCAGCCGGTGCCAGCTGGTGCTTTTAAAACAGATAACAAAGGGGAAGGAACCGTCACCTATGCGTTATCTGAAAAAGAAGCAAGCGAATCATGGGATACCGTGGCTGTTACCCTGGAACCAAAAAAGGATAACAAGCTTCCGCAAGGTCCAGTCGTACTAAGCGCTGCTTTTTAAGTTTGATTCATCAAGGATGCCTTTTTAGGGGTATCCTTTTTTTATAGTTTGGGAAACTTTTCGGCAAATGAAACGTAGTACATATGGAGGTGAAACAGATGAAAACATCTATAGAAAAAGTCCTATTTCTTTTATCAGTCAGACACGCATTGATTGCCTGTTATTTTTTAGTGCTTCCGTTCGTTGCACAAGTCCTTTATACACCATCACCTTTATTGATCGTCCTCATCGCTCTTTTTATGATTCATAATCTAACAGAAAGTATCATTTTGTTTTACAAATCGAGAAAGATTAGAAAGCACCAGTCTGGTGATTTATCAAAACGCGGGCATGTCTTTAGCCAGCTCGTGCAAAGACTTGAACAGCTCCTCATCGTCGGTTTTGTGATTCTTTTGATCAATGAATGGATACAGGGAAGAGTAGATATAACTACTCTCTCATTCACTCTTTTTCTATTAATCATCGTTTTTCTGCAGCACATTCAGTTTTACTACGTTCAGTTATTTTTTAAATCCAACAGCTGGTTCACTTATGTTCCTTCTTTGCAAAAGGCACGTCCTTCATACATGTCAAGAGAACGAAAGGCCCTGAAAAGGTCATAAATGTGCCATCACTCGTTTGATCCAGCCATAAACATCAGAAAATTATGATAAAATGTGGAAAGAAAGAATGGAGAAAGGGAGTGCGAGCGAGTGAAAGCAGTTGGACTATTGGAGTATTTGCCGATTGAGCATGAGCAAAGCCTGATGGATGAAGAGGTTGAAAAGCCTAAAGCGTCTGGCAGGGATGTACTGGTGAAGATAGAGGCTGTGTCCGTGAATCCAGTTGATACAAAGGTGAGATCACCGAAGGATCAGAAGGAAGAAAAACTGAAAATCCTTGGCTATGATGCAAGCGGTACGGTTGTTGAAGTGGGCGAAGCGTGTACATTATTTCAGCCAGGCGATCACGTATACTATGCTGGAGATATTACGCGTCAAGGCTCGAATAGTGAATACCAGCTTGTGGATGAGCGTATTGTGGCGAAAAAGCCTGCTAATCTATCCTTTGCAGAAGCAGCAGCGATGCCTCTTACAACAATTACGGCTTATGAGGCTTTATTTGACCGGATGCATATGAAGCGGAATGCAGAAGGCTCAACCTTGCTGATCATTGGGGGTGCAGGCGGGGTTGGTTCTATTGCCATTCAACTAGCCAAATTAGCGAAGGCAACTGTGATCGCAACCGCATCAAGACCAGAAACAAAAGAGTGGTGTCTGTCATTAGGTGCCGATCATATCATTGATCATCATCAGCCGCTTCTCGCGCAGCTCGAGGAAAAAGGAATCGGCGAAGTGGATTTTATTTTATGCTTAAATGATACAGATGGACATTTCAAAGGCATGGCAGAAGCCATCAAACCGCAAGGCACGATCTGTACCATTGTCGAGAACAAGCACAACCTAGACATTCAGTTACTCAAAAATAAAAGTGCGGCATTTGTATGGGAATTCATGTTCACACGTCCTATGTATGAAACAGCGGACATGATCAAACAGCATGAGCTTTTGACAGAGGCGAGTGAGTTATTTGAGCAAGGAAAGATAACGCATACCTTAACAAAGGTTCTCAGTCCGATCAATGCTGCTAACTTGAAGCAGGCACATCAAACACTTGAGCAAGGAAAGATGATTGGAAAATTTGTGCTTGAAGGATTTGAGAGAGGAGAGAACGTATGACGTCATTACAATATCCGATTGGCTTATATGAACCAGTAGAAACAAAAACGAAAGCACAGCTGGAAGCATGGATTGATGAGCTGGCTGCAATCCCTGAAGAGTATGAAGCAGTGACTGCACCGTTGACAGATGCTCAGCTTGATACACCTTATCGGCCGGGAGGATGGACTGTTCGTCAGCTCATTCACCACGTAGCAGACAGCCATCTGAATGCATACTTACGATTCAAACTTGCTCTCACAGAAGATACACCGGACATACGTCCATATGATCAGGAGGGATTTGCCTCACTTCCTGATAGCAAGGCGCCCATCAGTTTATCCCTGCCTTTGATCAGCAGTCTGCATCGCAGGTGGGTCACTTTACTGCGGGGAATGTCAGAGGAAGACTTCAACGCTTCTTATTATCACCCTGCCGATCAACAAACAGTGTCCTTATATGATGCAACGGGAATGTACGTCTGGCATTCAAAGCATCACCTTGCCCATATTACGGAATTAATCAAAAGAAATCAGTGGAAGTAAAGGAGTAAACGCATGTCTGGAAGGAGAATTGTCGGCGCCATGTTTATCTGTATGGCGGCATTGTTTTATATAGCGAAATATGTTCTTTTTGAGATTCATTTTTTTAGAACGAGCTTTGATGATGAGGTCAGTAAATTTCAGCTTCTTGAAGAAGTGCTTCCTGGCGGTACGTGGATCAGCATCTTTTTTCTCATCATCGGCTTAGCCTATCTTTTATGGGATGATAGGGAAGTCATTCGTAAAAATCTTGTCACCCCAGATCGACAAGTAGAAGAAACAAAAAAGACGGACCTCAAGTGACCGTCTTTTTCCCTTTTCATGTTTAGCCGCGTTCAGGACGCAGTGCTTTTTCTAAGATAGCAAGGCCTTCATTGACTTTTTCTTTTTCCTCGTCATTGAGCCGCTGCAGGGAATTTTTGATTTTTTCGTGTCCTTTTTGATAAATACTTCTGAAAATATTTTTCGCTTCCTCTGTCAGCTCTACGACAATGATTCTCCGGTCACGCTCAGAGTGCTTTCGCACGACAAAGTTAGACTGTTCTAACCGGTCAAGCAGACCTGTCATATTGGACAAAGAAGCGCCCATTTTTTCAGCGATTTCGGATACTTTGAGAGAGCCATGGTTATTGAGCAGCATCAGCACCTTCATTTGAGGCATACTCATATCAAGCTTCATCCATTCAGAAACATCTCCAAGACCTGCAGCTGTGAGCACTTTCATATAAAGAACCCATGTCTTTTTTTCCTCTGGAGATAGAATCTCTTCTTTTAATACGGTGGTGTCATGAATATTATATTCCACGCTTGTTCACTTCCTTTAAGCGGCTCTTTTTCTTTATATTACTGATTTTTACTTCTAATTGAAAGGTTCGTCAAGCTTTTGAATGTTAAACTGCATGAATCAAGTGGTATTTGTTGTATAATAATGTTCAGTTGAAATAATTGAAGCAACCTAGAAAGTTGGGAAAAACATGTGGAACAAAAAAACGGGTATGACGATCTTAAAAATGCTTTTTCCGATCGTGATTATCCTTGTCTTGATCTTTGTCGCGAAGCAGGAGCTAAGCGGACTTTCCATTAAAAAGACGTTTTATATTATTGACAGCTTGAACCGAATGGACTTGTTTATTCTTGTCTTTCTTGGACTAGTCGCGGTTTTATCGATGTCCTTATATGATTTTATTTTACGAAAAAGCCTGAATATGCCGATCAGCGGCTGGAAAACGATACGCATTTCCTGGATTGCAAACTCCTTTAACAGTGTTCTTGGATTTGGCGGTCTATCAGGAGCAGGGCTTAGAACGCTTCTCTATAAGGAGTACATAACAGATACGAAAAAACTGCTGAAAGGCATTGCCCTTTTGACTTCCTCTGTCCTTTTGGGCTTATCTATTTTCAGTGATCTGATCTTGGTCAGGGTGCTTCCTGTTGAAAGTATTATCAGCCAGGAGCCGTGGCTATGGGCATTTGTCATTATCTTTGCCTGTATTGTACCAATATATATCGTCATGGCATCCATTCGAAAAAGCTCGATTGAGAGCGGTGAAAATGGACTGAAGCATCCAATTTACGCTTATATCGGTGCATCGTTTTTAGAATGGCTGGCAGCTGGACTTGTTATGTACATGGCTGTCGTCTCTATGGGGATGAATGTCGATGTCCGAATTGTATTAGGTGTATTTGCGATTGCATCAATTGGTGGTTTAATCAGTATGGTTCCGGGCGGATTTGGTTCGTTTGACCTCATCTTTTTACTGAGCATGCAGTACATTGGTTTTGATAAAGAGATGGTGCTGACGGCGCTCGTCTTGTACCGCTTCGTGTACTCAATCTTCCCGTTTATCCTAGGGCTTTGTCTAGCTGCTTACGATTTAACGGGCACGACGCTTAGACGTCTTGAAGGCAATCCGAAAATGGCACCTGCCATTGAAACAACGAACGTTTTAATTGTTTTACACCGTGCTTTATTAATCCGTTTATTGTACGGATCATTATCGATTTTAACCTTTGGGAGCGGCTTGCTTATCATGGCGTCTGTTGTGCTTCCGGTCGATCGATTAGGTGTGATTACCAGCATTCCACGCTTTCTGTTATCGGGATTTAATGGTCTTTCTTTAATGTTCGGAATCATTCTGATGATTTTGTCCATTGAAGTGTATAAAAGAACGAAAAGATCGTACGTGCTGACAATGATCTCCTTAGCAGGCGGTTTTGTGTTTACTTTGTTAAAGGGATTTAACCTCAGTCTGATCTTTATTTTGCCAGTCATCATGGCTGTGTTTTTCTCTCTTCGAAATCAATTTGTGAAGCAGCAGGCACCTTATTCTTTGAACCAGTTTGTGGCGGCTGCCGCTGGATATTTACTCGTGCTCTTTAACTATAATGTCATTGGCAACTTTATTTGGACAAAAATCGGGCATTTCTTGAGTAAGGATTACTTGGTGCATAATGAACGGCATATCACGATGACAAGCATGATTGCTCTCATCGGTGTCCCGCTTTTCTTCTTCATTAGTAAATTGATTTTTAATAAGAAAGCATTTCCGATTGGAGAAAAAGCAGATGAGGAAAAATTAAAAACATTTTTAGAAGAAAAGGGCGGAAATGCCCTCAGTCATCTTGGTTTTTTAGGCGACAAAAAACTATTTTTCTCAAGTGATGGAGAAGCGATGCTTCAGTTTGGACGAATTGGCCGCTGCGTCATTGTGCTCGGAGATCCATCTGGACGTGAGGCGTCTTATCCGCTTGTACTTGAAGAGTTTTTACAGGAGACAGAAAAAGCCGGCTACCGCGTCGCTTTTTATCAAGTAGAACGAGAAGGAATGGCTCTTTATCATGACTTAGGCTTTCACTTCTTTAAGCTTGGGGAAGAAGCCATGGTCGATTTAGAAACGTTTACTCTGTCAGGTAAGAAAAAATCAAATTTACGAGCTGTGGCGAATAAATTTGAACGAGAAGGCTACACCTTTGAAATGCTGGAACCTCCTTTTTCAGATGAGTTGATCTCAACCTTAAAACAAATCTCTGACAGCTGGCTCGGAAAGAAGAAAGAAAAAGGGTTTTCGCTCGGTTATTTTCAAGAAGACTATCTTCAAAAAGCGCCGATTGCAATTCTAAAGGATGAACAAGGACAGATCATTTCCTTTGTATCATTGATGCCGATGTATCAAGAAGGGGAGATTTCCATCGATTTAATGCGTCATATGCATGATGCACCGAACGGGATGATGGATGCGCTGTTTATCCACCTGTTTCAATGGGCGAAAGAAAAAGGCTACAAATCGTTTAACATGGGAATGGCACCTTTATCGAATGTGGGGACGTTCCATCAGTCCTTTCTCACGGAGCGTTTGGCGAGTGTTATTTTCAACAATGTCAGATATATGTACAGCTTCAGCGGTTTACGGTCGTTTAAACAGAAATATAAGCCTGAATGGCGTGGGAAATATTTAGCGTATAAAAAAAATACGTCACTGCCTGTCACAATGGTGCTTGTCACCAAGCTGATTGGGACGGACCCAAATCGAAATCGGCGTCGATAAACCAAAAGACCTTTACCTTTCACTAGGTGAAGGTTTTTTTAGACAAAAGAATAGCAAAAGTGGTAAAGTTGAAGGGTAAGGGGGATGTTCATATGACATTAAATGAATGGTTTACAAAGGGATTAGCTGAACGTACATATGTACACAACATGGAGAAAAACCGGGAAAATCTACTCACGGTGTACAACCAGTACGCAATTCATCAAAAAGAAAAAGAGCTGCTTCAAAAGCTGCAAAAGAAAAAGCTCAGAGCGCTTGTTATCACAGCGGATTGGTGCGGGGATGCAATGGTCAATGTTCCGATTTTCATGCGTATTGCAAATGAAGCACTCATAGATGCGCGCTATTTCATTCGGGATGAGAATCTAGACCTGATGGATCAGTATTTAACGAACGGGACCGCAAGATCGATTCCGATTATCGTCATCATTGATCAGGACGGGAATGAAGTGGGGAAATGGGGACCTCGCTCAGCAGAAGCACAGCGCTTTGTGGACGAGAAAAAACCGGACAAAGATGCACCTGATTATGAAGAAGCTTTTCAAGTATTTGCGAAAGAAGCCGCACATCACTATACGACAGACCGTTACTTATGGAAAGATATTGAGAAAGAAATAGTAGAAGTTTTGGCAAAAATATAAACCAAAAGACTACTTCGCCGCAATGGGAAGTAGTCTTTTTTTATCTTGTTTTTGCGTTTTACCTACAAAACACCGCATAAAGATGTAGAAAACCGCAGAATTCTATCAAATACCGCAGAAAACCGCAAAGGACCACGATTTTCCCAACCACTTTTAGTTGAAAAACCTCATATATGCCATGAAATCAATGATTTTGCCCTTATCCAAAGGCTCATATAACGCACGACGGTTGGCTTTTTCCCAATACAAGAGGCCCAGCAACTATAGTAATCTAGTTGTAATCTCCTTTGAACGAACTAAAAAAATGACAGAAAAGGACAGGCGATCAATTTATGAAAAAAATCATTTATCTCGATCAAGAAAAAAAGAAGCTCGCTGAATCGAAAAAAAGAGAACAGCGTTCCATCAAATCACTCAGGCTGCTTGTGTTTTATGATGGACAAAGTCCTTCATGTGCAAAAATGATTGATTTGTTAAAATCACTCGATTGGAAAAATCGGATTCACTTTGAATCCTTTAGACACTCGCAGCTGCTCAGGCTGAATAAAATCAGTGAAGAGAAGGCGGAAAAACGAATTGTGTCTATTTCCCTAGCCAAAAATCAAAAAAATTCAGGGATTTATACTTGGCTGCGTATGGCCTGCCATATCCCTGCTTTATGGGGAACGGTCCCATTTATCGTGCTTAGTATTTGGCTTGGCTTTGGACAGCATGCGTACGATTTCTTTGCAAAAAGACGGTATATTCATTCTGTCAAACGGGTGAACCATCATGACACAGATCAACAAGAGACCATTTAATAAATAGAAAAAGCATGACCTTCGATCGGCAGAAGGTCATGCTTTTTTGTAATAGGGAAGATATCCTGTTAAATGATCGAGCAGTTTCTTTGTGTAGGACTTATATGCCTGCTCATCAAGCACAGCACCTGCATAGGTAAGCAAGGTTCTAAGAGCAAACAAATATTCACTGTGCAGCTCATTGTGTTCAAAGTAAGGAAGGGCTGCTTCGACCAAATAAGTTTTCAAATCAAGAGGATTTTCCTCAATCATCAATTTATAGATTTTGATCATATATAAACAGTTTGGCTGAATACGAGGCTGTTTTAACAGCTCGTGTATGTAGGGAAGTGCTTTTTTACGGTCATATTCAGCATATAGTGTCGCAATTTCATATAGCGTTTCACAGTAACGATCTTCTATCTGTTCTTGATTAAAGTAATTGAGTGAATCTAGTAAATAAGGCACAGCTGAAGAGAAATCGCCTTCACGTTTTAAGAGCACCCCGTAATAAAAATAAGCGGACATTTTAATATAGGCATCAGGATGAAGGGACGTGTGCAAAATCACTTCCTTTATATATTTCTTCGCAGTTTGATAGGCTTTTAGTTCAAGTGAGATCACGCCGTGAATGAGTGTACAGTGAATAATCCGCTTGAAATTGTTCTTTTGTCTATATAAATCCATCGCTTGATGTGTCGCTTCAAGTGCATCACCCAGCTGCCCCATGTTTCCGAGTGCTTTTGCATAGTGATAATACAAATCGCTTTGTTCAACTGAGGCGTAGGAAAAGCAGCTTTCAAGCTTTTTCAGTCCATCTTCAAGCTGACCAATTTTAATTTGATGAATGCCGTCTAGATATTCAAAAATTTCTTTTTCCGTTTCAATAAAGGTTTTTTCGAATTTTTTGAGCACACGGTGTGTTTTTAAGGCAAGCGGCTGTTTATCCGTTAATAAATAAAATTGAAATAAGGACAAATGATACTGAATGCCTAAATCGAGCGAAAAAAACTGCTCCTCGTGCTGAATAATCATTTCTGCATTTTGTTCAGCCTGATCGAGAGCATAGAAGTACATATTCATTTGAAACTCATCCAACAGTGACAGTAGATGACGCGCCTTTTGTGACAGCGTTTCTTGGCTGATGCCTAGCCGTTCAAGCAGTAGATTGATCGTATCTTGATTGGCCTCCTTTGAGCCATTTTCAATTTTACTTAAATGAGAGACAGAACAAATTCCTTCTGCCAATTCAGATTGGGTCATATTTTGTTTATAACGGTAGAGCTTAATGATTTGTCCAATATTGATTTTCATTCCATCCAGAAGCCTCCCTTCCAATCATGGTTGAAAGCCTTTTGACAAAAAAACAGATTAGACAAAATGGGAATACTTGAAAAACATTTCATCATCTTGGCTTTTTTCTCAAAATTTGTTTATAACGTAATATGATTGTAACATTACTTGAAAAAGTCAAACAACTATTTAGCAGAAGGGGGGAGGGATACTTGATTTGCAACTGCATACGATGACGTTTATAATGTGAATGAGAATCAATTTCAATTAAGTTGATTGAAAGGATGACATATATGCCAGAAACGAAACAACAAACAGAAGCATTAACGGTTCGAGACGCTGTCAGATATAGACGATCGATTCGAAAATTCAAAGACACACCGGTGACGATTGAGCAGCTTCAGCCGCTATTAGAAGATGCAGTCTATGCACCTAATCATAAAATCACGGAGCCGTGGCGCTTTTTATATGCGGTGACGGATGAAGCCAAAGCCACATTTGTAGAGCGCTTCATTGCTTTCTTTCAGCGCAACAACCCAGATGCAAAAGAAGAAAAAATCAATCAATACAGAGATTACTTTTCTAAGGTTCCAGCGCTTTTACTTGTCGTGCTAAAAGAAGACGAGAACCCTGTAGTGAGAAATGATGATTTTGCAGCTGTGAGCGCACTCATTCAAAATCTCCAGCTGCTTGCGTGGGATCAAGGAATCGGTATGGTATGGAAGAGCGGACGTATTTTATACGATAAAGGTTTTCAACAAGACATGGGATTAAAGGAAAACGAACGGTTTGCTGCGATCCTTCATATAGGTTATCCAGAAGAGGTGCCAGAGGAAAAATCACGCCAGAAAGCATCAAGTCTTCTTACTGAAATCAAATAAAAGAAAAGCAGACCGCTGAATAAGGTCTGCTTTTTTACTTATTGTTTTTTGGCGCGCTGGTCGGCTGCTTTCATACGTGCCATTGCTTTTAAGTCATTCGGATCTGCAAGTTCTTTGGAAAATTCAACATATTCGCCATCCGTCTCTTGTGCTGCGAGCTCGTGGTTGGATTTTTTGTGTTGGTCTTTTTTCAAAGCCTTTCCCTCCTTTACAAGATCACTTTAGTTATGTGCTTGTTGGAGGGGAATATCCGTCTTATTTGTTTCTTTTTTCTGCTGCTCTTTCCGCTTTTTTGAATTCCTGCTGATACAGGACTTCCTGAGTTTTCTTCAGCTTTGAAGTTGGCTGGTGTTCTTTTTTCTTCATCAAAATCGCCCCCTCATATCATTTCTAATAGGATGGGTGTTTTTGACAACATTTATTCCTCAGAATGCAAAATCGCTTCTTTTAGTTCAGGGTGCAAAAAGTCATAAGAAGAGAGCAGCGCTTTTTTTGGTAGAGCACGCTGGCCTTCTAAAACAAGTAATGACATTTCACCGAGTGCCGTTTTGATCACAAAAGATGGCACATTTAGCCAATGGGGACGGTGAAGGGCAGAAGCAATGGTTTGTCCAAGCTGTTTCATTTGAACAGGATTCGGTGATGTCACATTGATCGGACCTGACAGGTCGTCATTATGAATCGCATAAGCAATGAGATGTGCGACATCCTCAACATGAACCCATGAAACCCATTGCGAGCCAGCGCCAATTGTCCCGCCGGCAAACAGCTTGTAAGGAAGTGTCATCAGCGGCAGTGTGCCTTTTTCTCCTAACACGACGCCAAAGCGTGTGTAGACCGTACGAATGCCGAGGGCTTCAATCTTTTGCCCCTCAGCCTCCCAAAGTTTTGATGTATGGCTTAAGAAATCAGTATCTGCAGGAGGTGACTTCTCCGTAAAATCTCCTGTTTGAGAAGTGCCATAAATCCCGACAGCACTTGCTTGAATCAGTACAGATGGCTTTGATTCCTGCGCTTCTATTATGCGTCTTACCTCTTGTGTTGATTTGAGACGGCTGGAGAGGATGGCTTCTTTTGCCTTGTCTGTCCAGCGTGTGAAAATGGATTTTCCAGCAAGGTTAATCCATACATCGATGGCAGGCAATTCATGCTCAGGCGCAGCACCTTCAGTCAGCCACTGCACATAATGTAAATGATTTTGTTCGGATTCCTTTGGATTTCTTGTTAAAATATATAGATGATGTCCCTCAGCAGCGAGCACTTTTGTAACATGCTGGCCAATAAAACCGGTTCCTCCGGTAATGGCGATATTCAATTGACATCTCTCCTCTCATATACATACCTATATCTTTCACGATTTTGAATCAGAAGAAACATCCTGACTGTTTTGGAAAAGGAGTGATCACAGGATGCCCTATATTACAAAAATTTCTGCTCAGAAAAACAATACCGAGCGGGTCAACATCTTTCTTGATGAAAAGTACGCCTTTAGCGTTGATTTAGATGTGCTCGTCCAGCACGATTTGAAAAAAGGCAAAGAGCTGGACGAAGCAGATATCATTGAGATTCAATTCGGTGATTCGGTGAAAAAAGGATTTCAGCAGGCCGTTGATTATTTATCCTACCGTATGAGATCAGTGAAAGAAGTCACCGATTATTTAACGAAAAAAGAAATCCCGGCACCTGCTATTAGTGAAATTATACACAAATTGAAGCATTATAAGTATGTAAATGATCTTGAATTTGCAGAAGCCTATGTCAGCACCCACCGCAAAACGAACAGCAAAGGACCGTCCGTCCTAAAAAAAGAATTGAAGCTCAAGGGGATAGACGATGACACGATTGAGCAGGCGCTATCGCAATACCCTGATGACTTACAGCTCGAGGAAGCTGTAAAGCAGGTTCTCAAGCTTGTCAAAAAAGAAAAAAATCGTTCTGCAAAAGAGATCGAGCAGCGCATCAAGCTGCAGCTGCAGCGAAAGGGATTTTCGTTTGAGATCATTGATAAAGCCCTTCAAGAAGCCTATGATGGACAAGAAGAGGAAAAGGAAGAAGAAGCTCTCCTTTATATGCTGGAGAAGGCAAAACGCAAGGTAGGATATGACGGATCATTTGAAAAGAAGATGAAAGTGAAGCAATTTTTATTCAGAAAAGGCTTTGATCTCGATACAATTGATCACGTTTTAGACAAAGGGGAATGACAGATGGAAAAACGCTATAGTGAGATGACAGAATACGAATTGAAGCAGGAAATTGCCGCCCTTTCTGAAAAAGCACGAAAGGCTGAGCAGCTTGGCATTGTGAATGAATACGCAGTTTTAGAACGGAAAATCGATATGGCGAAAGCCTATTTATTAGATCCAGCTTCGATTCAAACGAAAACAACTTATCAAATTAAAGACACAGAAGAAGAGTTTTATGTAGAATATCTAAATGGCGTTTTTGCGTGGGGATACAGAGTATCGGCTCCAAATAAGGAAGATGCCCTGCCGATTTCAATGCTGACGCAAAAGGACTGATCCTAAAAGATCAGTCCTTTTCTTTACTTTGAACGCTGTTTACGGACGTTGTTCTGAAGTACGATGTCGTGCTGCGTTTGCTGCGTTTCTCCGTTGACCTGAGAGGCAGAATGCTTTGCATTTGCCCATGGTTGAGGGTAAGCGGTTGTCCTTAATTGAACAAAGTCTGCCATATACGATTTCCCATTTGAACTCATATCTCAAGCACTCCCTTTGGAAAAATTAGCGTTTCCCTGATGCCCTCATACGTTCCTGTGGACGTGTATTCGTTTCACCATTCGGCCGTTTAGACGCATAAGCATCTGTAGCGCCTGGTTCGCCT
The DNA here is from genome assembly GCF_036884855.1 of Bacillus sp. MAG717A. NCBI lineage: Bacteria > Bacillati > Bacillota > Bacilli > Caryophanales > Bacillaceae > Bacillus > Bacillus sp. MAG717A. Next base: position 621,425 of record NZ_CP145733.1, on the reverse strand, counting down.
TCAAACTTGTGATTTACCTGATTTGGAAAGCCTTTTGCTTTATTACGCATATCGATTCCCTCCAAACAATACAAATCATTTGCGTCTTTTGAAGACGTAAGGGTAGTATATGAAAAAAGAAGTTTTTTTAAAAAGGCACTTTCTGCTAGATGAAGGAGGAACAGGCATGGAACAATACTTTGAGCGACTAACAGAACAACTCATGGAAAAAAACAATATGCTGACATATGACGAAGCACGTACATGGGTAGAGTTGCTTTGGAGTGATTTTGAAACGACTTATGCAAAGGCTGGCCGCAAGTATAAAGGACAGGAAACAACAGAACGAATTGTCCAAGAGTGGATCGAGAGCTACGGCGCGCAGCTTCATTTATTTCAAAATAAACAATCAAAGGCAAATGAGCATCTGCAACAAAACAATCGAGGGCTGCTTCACTAAAAGGTTGCCCTTTCACTTCCATTCATCTTTTTCAATAATTAGGAAAATATACAAATGAACAAATAATTTTATGAAACAATACCCAGTCTGTGATCGAAATTACAGGCTTTTTACAATGGTTAAACTTAAAATTACATTAAATTCATCCTGCTGAAAATCACTGGAAATAAAACTCTGATATAATGAAACGATTAAAGAGACATGTAATTTATGGATAATAAAAAAGGGTTTCGTTTTCTGAAAAAAAAGGAATAATGAACATATCAGACTATGTGAAAAAAGTGAAGAGAAGGTGCGATATGGAACGGGAACTGCTCTCTGTTATAATTCCTTCTTACAATGAAGGTGAAAACATCAGACGAATCTTTGAGGCACTCGAGGAAGAGTTTCGCGATTTTCATTATGACTTTGAAATCATCTTTGTGAATGATGGAAGCAAAGACAACACGCTTCAATACATGAGAGAGCTCTCTCGCAAAAGTGCAAAGGTCAAATATATATCCTTTTCACGTAACTTTGGAAAGGAAGCCGCTATTTTGGCAGGTCTTGAACATGCAAAAGGAGCAGCTGCGATTATTATGGACGCCGATCTGCAGCACCCGACGTATTTAATTCAGGACTTTGTCAGAGGGTATGAAGAAGGCTATCATCAAGTCATTGCCAAACGAAATCGTAAAGGTGACAGCAAGCTGCGCTCTTACCTGTCATCTATGTACTATAAGGTGATGAACAAGGTGGTAGAAGTGGACTTGCGTGATGGCGTCGGGGATTTCCGTTTAATTTCACGCCAAGCCATCGATGCACTGCTTCAGCTGAAAGAGGGAAATCGTTTTTCGAAAGGGCTTTTTTGCTGGATTGGGTTTGAAGAAAAGGTCATCTATTATGAAAATGTAGAAAGACAGCATGGTGATACAAAATGGTCACTGAAGAAATTATTTAACTATGGCATAGATGGCGTTATTTCTTTTAACAACCGCCCGCTGCGCATTTGTTTTTATACTGGCATACTGATCTTATTTCTCTCATTGATTTACATCGTGGCCACCTTTATTCAAATCGTCAGAACGGGCATTATGGTGCCGGGTTATTTTACTTTAATTTCGGCTGTGCTGTTCCTCGGAGGTGTCCAGCTTTTGAGTCTAGGTGTGATTGGAGAATATATTGGCCGTATCTATTATGAAACGAAAAAGAGGCCGCATTATTTAATCCAGGAATCAAATGTGATGGAACAAGAGACAAGCTCAAAGAAACAAGACCGAGTGTTAACGCAGTTATTTAAATAACGTGGAGTCAAATAACCGGCAAGCACGAATCGCTTGCTGGGTTGTTTTGTTTCAAAGAACAGTGGATCTTTTGTGGAAAGGATTTAGATGATGAAACGTAGATGGATAATGATAGGAATGTGCCTCATTCTCGCTTTACTAGGACACTCCTTTTTCTTATATGAATATACGCAAGGCCGGTATATGACAGGAGATGGAGACGGGATATCACAAATGCTCCCATTTAAAAAGCTGCTTTACGATGAATACGTCAAAGGGAACTTCTTTTATTCCTATCAATTCGGTCTAGGCGGCGGTACATATACGCAATTAGGTTATTATTTCACAACGTCGACTGTCTTTATGGTCACAGTCGCTGTCGTCTGGCTGATGAATGCGCTTCATCTTATTCAGTCAACGGACATCCATTTCTGGGCAAATGCCGTCATTTGGCTGAGTGTGATGAAGCTGACGCTTATTCTTTTCATCGCTTACCGTGTGCTTCTTTCAATGGTTCAGCATAGGCTGAGCGCATTAACAGGAGCCGCAATCTACGGATTGTCTATTGTGTATTTTCGGCATCAAACATTTTGGGAGTTTTTCACCGACAGTATGATGTGGCTCCCGCTGCTTGTACTTGGGATTGAACGGATTTTCAAAACGGGTAAGCCGGCTTGGTTTATTGCGGCGTGCAGCTTGATGCTTATTAACAATTTTTACTTTGCTTATATTCATTTTATCTTTTTAGCGATCTATCTTGTCTTCAGATATATCATCAAGCTTCGAAGTGAGGAGAACGGGTGGAAGGTGTTCTGGACGCTGGCGGTCTCTACGCTGTTATCCTTTGGTATCAGTGCTGCCTTTTTTGTCCCGTCTGTCTATGGATTTCTTAATAATATAAGACCGCCATATGATCAATCTATACCTTGGTTTGATCTGCATGATCATCTTTTGTTTAATAGCAGGGTGTATTTATTACCTGTGATCTTTCTCATTTGTATGTTCCTTGCTCCGCTTTACCGGAACAGGTGGTTTTTCATGTTTACATCGATCAGCGTTTTGCTCATTGTTTTTCACTACAGTCCAAAGATGGCGAGCGTGTTTAATGGTTTTTCAGCACCGCAGTACAGATTTGAATACATTCTTGCCTTTACAGTTGGAGCGGTCGTAGCCATCACCATCAAGCATTTCTCGCAAATTGAGTGGAAGTGGAAAAAGCGTGCGGTCTTAGGCGCTTGGATCGTGTTTCTTCTCGCAGTCATCTTATCAGAACGAGCAAAGGGAAATATGGATGTTGTTGTATTTACAGGCATAGGACTGCTTGTGATCAGTTTGTTTTTCCTGTTGATTCATGCGGAAAAACGCCAGCACCTTCGTCTCTTTTCAGCTGTGCTCATCGTTGTCAGCTTACTGACAGCAGGCGTGTATCAGCAGGGCTACTTATCTGAAAGAAGCAATATTAAGAGCGTATCAGATACGTATCTGAATAGTGAGGCATATGCTGGACATGAGCAAATGAAGCTCATTCAGCAGATTCAAAGCCGCTCTTCAAAAGATCCGCTTGCCCGGATTGATTGGATGAATGGCGTGCGCAACAATACCCCGTTATTTGAAGGCTTTCAAGGCATGAGCGCGTATTCAAGTATATTGAATCAGCATTTGCTCAATTTCTACTGGAATGACCTGCAAATCGATATGGGGCGTGAAAGTGTCAGCCGTTATGCAACAATGGGGGACAGGGCGAATTTATATAGCCTGACCTACGGAAAGTATTATATGAGAGACAATACGATGCCTTACTCACCGCCAGCTTATTTTAAGCCAATATTGGAAAGCGAGCATTATAAAGTGTATGAAAATACACGGCCGCTGCCATTTGCAAGAACAACAAGCACGATTTATTCAGAAGAATCCTTAAAGGATGCCTCAGCACTTGATAGGGAGCATGCGATGCTGCAGGGTGTGATTTTAGACAAAAAAGGAAACGCTGAAATTGAGCACGCGCCAGATCGAGTCAAGGATACAAAGATTCATACGGAACAAGCCGTATACGAACATGGCGTGCTTGATGTATACGGAGAAACAGGCGGCCTGAATATCACGCTGCCAGATGATATGGCCCGCGCTGGAGATGTGTATGTGAGCTTTTATGTGAAGCGGACAGACCGTAACGAAGGATTTCAGTTATCTGTTGACAACTACGTCACCTCACGAAAAAGCAATACATCCATCTACAAAACAGGCGTCAATGAAGTGACGATTCGAGTCCCTGCAGAAAATATCCTTTCCATTCGAGTACCAAAAGGGACGTATGAACTCGATCAACTAAAGCTGTATCAAGAGCCTTACCGCATCCTAGAAAAGGCATATGAAAAAGAAAAACAGGATAATGGCAGCCAGCAAGTAAAGCTTGAAAACAACCGCTTTACGATTTCATATGATAACAAGCGCGGTGATGATTATATGATCTTGCCAGTACCATATGAAAAAGGCTGGGAGCTCACAGTAAACGGACAGCAGACAGATATTGAACAAGCCAATTACGCCTTTATCGGTTTTCCAATAGAAAAAGGCAAAAACGAGATTGTGCTAACCTACTATCCGCCTTATATCAGAATTCTCGCGTTGATTTCACTCGTCAGTTTGATCGGTGCGATCCTATATGCACGAAGAAAACACAAGAAACACCACTTTTCATCATAAGTGGTGTTTTTTTTATCTTCCAAGGGCTGATTGAACCCTCATATGAAGCAAATCACTAAGCTTCTTTCTCAAACGAAAACGTCGCATAATCAAACAAAAAATGAAACAACCAAAGACTCAGGGCAAAGAGAATTTCCTCAGAAGTAGAAAGTAAAATGCCCCCCACCAATTCATCTGATAAATAGACAGCCCCCCAAATAAACAAGAGATGAATGGAAATGGCATAGAAAACGATGGAGCGTTTTTTGGAACGGCACTTTCTAACAACCCTCATAAGCACATGCTCCACATGTTCAAAGGATATCCCAAGTACCACATAGATGCCCATAAATAAAAGCATCGATAAAATCGATTGATAAAAAGCACCTGTTAAATGAAAGAACAGTACACAAAACAACAAAAATATGTAACAGACAGCTGACGCCGCCATGAGCCATTTCAGCCCTTGCCATAAAGCGTGAACAGATTGCTGCATAGGTGAACAAACACTCCCTTACATGAAGATACCTGCAAAAAGGACAGCCTTTTTGCAGGAAGTCATATGTTAATCCTCTTTTTTAGGCGCAGCGATCACAGGATGTTTTTCAGTATCAAGCAGTTTTAAGAAATCTTCACCTTGATCTAAATGATCAAGAACAAGCTGTTTCGGTGTGACCGCAAGCCACTGATTGAGTGAGATATCTGCATAATGATCGCTCTTAAAGATTTCTAAGAAATAAAGCGGTTCGTCGCCTGTATTTTCTACATAATGCCCCATCGCAAATGGGACATAACCAACGTCTCCCGCCTGATAGTTGAAGGTTCTCGCATGTCCATCAGAAGCAAATACCGTCATTCGTGCTTTTCCAGAAATAAAATATTGCCATTCATCCGTATTTGGATGCCAGTGCAGCTCGCGAATGGCACCTGGATCAACTTTCACAAGAGCGGATGCAATCGTTTTAGACGCTTTGAAATTGGTAGAGTCCGCAATCCACACTTGTCCGCCGCTTGACGTAAACGGCTCCTGTTTTAACAGCTCATATTTAAAGGAATTCGGGACCTCTCCTTGCTCTGTTTTCACCTTGTCACATTCAAGGGAACCAGGAATTCCTTTTTGGAAAATATACTTTTCTTTCTCTGGCAGCTTGTCAAACTGATCCTTTGTCATACCGAAGTTCTTAAGCACGACTTCCTCTGGCGTGTGGGCAAGCCAATCGGTTACTTGGAACGTACTATTTTCTGAGAATGACCCATCATCAAACACAAGCAAGAATTCAGCTCCCGGCTCAAGTGCTTGGATAGAGTGCGGCAGGCCAGAAGGGAAGTACCACAAATCACCCTCAGTCACATCCTCTGTAAAATTGCGCCCCTCTGCATCAACCGATGTAATCCGGGCTTCTCCATAAATCATGTACGCCCATTCCGCTTCCTTATGCCAGTGCAGCTCACGAATCGCACCAGGCTTTAGCCGCATATTGACAGATGCAAGACTTTTAGAGATCGGCAGTTCGCGGACCGTTACCTCGCGGGCGTAGCCGCCTTTTTCTAAACGATTGTGTGTATCAGAAAAAGAATATTTCATGTTGGAGACCGTTCCATGATCGGTTTCTGGCGGCGTGAGCATATCTGGATTTTGTCTGTCCCGCTCGAGATTACGTGGAATTTTGACAGTTGCTCCTTTTTCTCCTCGAATCGGCTGTGGTATTCCATTTGGCTTTTCACTCATGATAAAATCCCCTTTCAACATCTTATTGTGTGAGGTGACTAAAAGGCCTTTCATTTCGCCCTCGTTTTCATAAGGTGAAACGAATCAAGCAGATGTCAATCTGATTCATCATTTTTTTGAGCAGCGACTAATCGTTGGATGAGCTTGCTTAATTCATCAAACTTTCGTTCAAAGCGTGTCAGCAAGTAAACCGTCAAAATGGCAGGGAAGCCAGCCTGACTGAGCTGCTTCAGCCATTCCTCTGAAAAAAAGGTCTCCATTTATCTCACCCCCCAGCGGATACTCGTCTTCTATATAAGTGGTATGAGAGAAGAAAAAGGAAAGCAGAGGGGGATAAAATGAACCATTAGACCCGTTTCACGAAGTTTACTTTTTTTAACTTTTGTCCACTTAATGCTAGTAGAGGGAACAAAGGGGAGGATGCACATGGATTATCGGCTGTTATTGAAAGCAAAATGGAAGGAAATCATTGATCACCCGCTCATTCAGCAGTTTTTAAGCAACCCGAAAAACGAGCAGCTGCTCCGGCAAGTCATGGAAGAGCCAAACGAGGAAAATGCCAAAAAACTAGATTCCGAGTTCAAACAGTTCTATCAGAAAATCCGCATCATCAAGTATATCTCCACAATGATACGCATCTTTTCAGTCGACTTTGACAAACGAGTCAAAAAGAAACAGCAGCGTTTTCCGCTCATACTCGATCATCCTGATACGCAAGAAGTGAAAGACCCTGTTCAAACAGATACGTATGAAGCTGTACTCTTCAACCAGCAAGACCTAGGAGAACACCTGCAAGACCAAACATTGTACAAGGCCTACCAGCAGCTCACAGACAAACAAAAAATGATCTTAACCCAAATCTATGTCGAAGGTCTAACGATGAAAGAAATAGCCGATCAGTTAGGCGAAACAAGACAAAACATCTCAAACATCCACAAAAAAGCACTCAACAAACTAAAAGAAGAAACAGGGGGAGATGTCCGTGCAAGAAGACAAAATGACCAATGGAGAAATGGAAGAACTCATTGAAACCTTCACACCCATGATCAAAAAGAAACTACAAAACACGGCATATCAAGAAAGAGAGGACCTCGAACAAGAACTCTATATCAAACTCATCGAAAAAATAGACCGGCTGATTTACCAAGAAGGACCTGGCTTTTGGGAGTTTATTGTGGAATATATGACGAAGATGTAAGAGAAGCTCTTGGTGCGAATGTGAGGTGAACATAAAATCCCCGGGACATTCGCACCTTTTTATTCGACAAAATTGAGAAAAAATGTGTATTTTATAAAGGGGAAAACAAAATTCTTTATTGAAAGTTGTGGATTTTGCCTATCATTCCCTAAAAAATGTTACAATTAGGGCAGAAATCGCAGTCGCACTCTACATGAGTGCGTGGATTGAAATGCCATCAATAATTCATTCGCATCCTTAAAACCATCCGTGTCGCACTCTACATGAGTGCGTGGATTGAAATTTACGTGCTGTGACATCAATGCTTTTGGCTCTCGGTCGCACTCTACATGAGTGCGTGGATTGAAATTTGTCCATGTACGCTTTTTCTATTTGTTCAGGTGGTCGCACTCTACATGAGTGCGCGATTTTAAATGATTGTCTCTTAAACGGGTATGGCCACCTCAAATCCATCTTCTTACAATATCCTCTTTCAAATAGCCATCAAATATACTGTTCATTTGTATAGTGAAAACATGACTCCTTGCAGTCATGTTTTTTTCTTCTTCTTTTTCCTAAATAAACCTTAAAAAATGTCAAAATAAGTCGAAATGAAAAGTAGTCATTTAGATTCAAATTTTATCCATTCGTAATGAATGGTGAAGGAGGAATTGGTTTGGGTGAAACGGAGCAAACCGGTAAAGTTGAGCAGCTGATCTTAGAGAATTATCAAAGATTAAACAGCATGATATCAGAAGAAGTGGACTTTGCTTCTAACCATGGTGGGCTGACAGGGGATTCTAGAGAAGTGATGTGGATGGAGTTTTTTCGGAAAATCATTCCTAAAAAATATTCATTAGCACAAGGTGTCATCATTATTGACTCAGAAGGAAATCACTCTAACGAAGTCGATATTGCCGTATTTGATGAGCAGTATACGCCGTATGTGTTCCAACACAATTCCTTGAAATTTATACCGATTGAGGCGGTTGCGGTTGCAATTGAATGTAAAAGCTCTAATTTGAAAGAAAAAGGTTTAGAAGAATGGTCTGAAAAAATAAAACAGCTAACACCAAAAACAACAGGAATTGCTAGAATGGCTACAGGTTACTTCACAAGTGAAAGTAACACACAAAAGAGGACGCGTCCTTTACTCATTTTAGCAAGTAACTTTAAAAGAGAAGGGGACCAATCAATTTCAAGTAAAGCAGCTAAATTAGCGGCGTCCTTTGATTTCATGCTCATGAAAAAAAGCAATGAATTTCAATTGAAAGTACCTAATGAACATGAACATCTAAGATGGTGGTCAAACGAATTAAATTGTTTCAAACAAGAAAAACGATCTAAGGAAGAAGAAAAATTTTTAGATGAAAACAAACTCAGCGATTTACGTATTGATGGATACGATCTGTTAACGCTAAACTTCCAATTAAATCAATTGCTGATGCTCATTAACAATCCCATGTTTTTTCCTCACTATGCATATGCCGAGCTATTTCAGAAACAGATAACAAAGTGAAGAAAGGAGAGCGACATGACAAGGGAATCTAGTAAACCCAAAACCAATTGGCATGATGTGAAACATGCGATTGACACGAAAATCCATGAAGACCAAAGACTTTTTTTAGAGCCGCTTACTATTCATTTAGTTACGCCAATGTTTGGGGGAGGGCCCCAATCAAACTCAATTGATGAAGACAGACCGATTCGAGAAAGTGCGATTCGTGGACATCTTCGTTTCTGGTGGCGTGCAACTCGAGGAGCTGTCTGCAAAAATGCGAATCAATTATCTAAAAGAGAAGCAGAGATATTTGGTCATACAGAACAAGCGAGCCAGATTCAAGTGGTAACGCATTATGAAAAGGACGAAGTGAAAAGAAATTCAAAAGTATTTTTTAAAAAGAAAAATCATCCTTTTCCACGGTATGTTCTTTCAAATATGAAAGATAAAACACCATACCTCATGAAGGCGCAATTTTCTTTAAATATCCGGTTATCTAAAAAAACAACCCAATATGAGTTAATCAAAAAAGAAGTTGAAGCAGCATTATGGGCTTGGATCAACTTCGGTGGACTTGGGTCAAGAACGAGACGTGGGTGTGGCAGTTTATATTGCAAACAATTTTCACCATACAACAAGAGGACAAAAAGCCAATTGGAAAAATGGTTTGAGCAAAAGCTTTTAGAATATGACATTCAATTGCCAGCATCAAGTCGAGAATGGCCGACGCTTAGTCGTGAATTCAAAGTACAGGCATTTCCATCATCTATGATCTCAAGCTGGCAATCCGTCATTCAGACATATGAAACATTTCGAAGAAGATCAAACCCGAACAAAAAAAGGGGAAGAAGTTGTTGGCCGGAAGCAGATACTATTCGTCTGTTAACAGGTAAGGCTAAATCAGGTCATCATATCCCTTATCCAAAAGAGAAACCATTTAAATATCAAGCATTTCCTAGAGCTCAATTTGGTTTGCCTATTCAGTTCCGATTTGCTCCTAAAGATAGTGGGAAAGATCCAGATCCTGTAACGCTCCTACCTAAAGGAAAGGATCGTTTGGCGTCACCACTCATCTTAAAACCGTTAGCTATTAATCAAAAGGAATCAGTGGGCATGGTGATGGTGCTGCAGCAACCACAGATCGAAGCTTTATCGCTTTTAGGAAAAGGAAAGCCTTTGCCCAATGTGACAGATGAACAAAGTATCTACCCAACAGCCACCTACTCAAAAAACCCATTACAAGACGAGAGTGGCCAGACGCACTCATCGGCGATTCAAGCCTTTTTACATAGCAAGGAGGTGCAAACATTTTGTCAGAAGAATCAAAAAAACAAACATTAATGCTATTTTCTGTAGGGCCTGTTCAAGAATTCATTGCGCAAGCAAGGCGGACGCGTGATTTATGGTTTGGCTCTTTTCTTCTATCTGAATTAAGTAAAGCAGGTGCGAAGAAATTTCAGGAACTGGGTGGAACGCTTATTTTCCCTGTGTTCAACGAATCCTCTGCAGAATCAAACAACGCACCAAATAAAATACTGGGGGAAATCTCACACGAACAGCCTTCATCCGTTGCAAGACAAGTAAAAAAAGCAATATATGATAAATGGAAGGAATACGCAGACTTTGTAAGAGGGAAAGTTGATCCTTATATTCAAAAAGGCACATGGAATCGACAAGTGGATGATTTATTGGAATTTTATGCTGTGTGGACTGAGATGCAAACTCCAGAGGAAGCGGCAAATGCGTCCGCAAGTTCATATCATATGGCTCTTCAAGAAGTCGAAGGTTTAATGGCGGCAAGGAAGACGTTAAGAGATTTTAAACAAAATGAACCAGGGGCGTTATTCGGTGAACCAAAATCATCACTTGACGGTGGACGAGAGTCTGTTTTCCAAAAGCAAAAAACACCACAGCAAGTGGCGCAACTAGCGAAATGGGGAATTGGTGAACATGAATCATTAGATGCGATTTCAGTGATCAAACGATTGTCCTTACATAAGCATCCGAGTATGACATTTCCATCTGTATGTGATAAAGCTTTTGCTCCCTATCAAAATATGTTGGACCAAAATGAACAGATGAAGCAAACAGCCATACAATATGTGAAAGATGTAGAAACATATCTTGAGAATATGAATCTAAAAGTAGCTCCTATTGATTGGAGTGAGGCATCGCTTTTTTATAAAAGAAGAATAGAAGATTATCTTGAACAACGTGGACTTGTCGGGAACACACGAACAGAAGCGAAAAATGATATCACACAGCTGCTCGAAAAATATTTCAAAGGTGAATACAGCAAGCATCACGGCCAGCTGATCAAACCACCAGCACCTTCACCTTACTATGCCTTTCTCATGGCGGATGGAGATAAGATGGGCAGCCAACTGCGAAATATACAGCATGTAGAAAGCCATATTGCATTATCTAAAACGCTCTCAACTTTTGCTTCAAAGGCTCGTGGGATTATTTCCAAATGTAAAGGTACATTGATCTATGGCGGTGGAGATGATGTCATGGCTTATGTACCGGTGCACCAATGCTTAGAAGCAGCTGGGAAATTACAAAGAGAATTTGTTTCAACGATGAAGGCTCATCAACATAGTGAAATACCTCCTTCGATTTCAATTGGAATTGCCATCGTTCATATGCTTGAGCCTCTTGAAGAAGTAAGAAGCATGGCACGTCAGGCTGAACAATATGCAAAACAAGAGCGAAATTCATTAGCGATTCATTTCCAAAAGCGAGGCGGAGGAGACACAATGAATATCTCAGTCTCATTTCAAATAGATCCAGTGGCCTCTATCCAAGAGATGACGACGTGGTTAAAACAGTCTTATTTCACGAATGGCTTTGCATATGGCTTACGAGAGTTGTATCAAACATACGAACAGTCTTCTTTTAGAAAACAGCCGGAAATCTTAGATGAACTCATTCCACTAGAGATAAGACGTCTTGCATTCAAAAAGAAAACGGAAGCAAAAACAGAGCAAGAAACGAAAGAGTGGATCGATCAATTGATTGCGAAGTATATACCGAAGAAGAATACATTAGAAGAATTACATACAATCGCTGAATGTATGATCATTGCTCTTCAACTAGAGGAGGTAAGTGGACATGCCTGAAAGATGGTTTCACATTCAACCGCTTGATCCGCTGCTTATTCGTGATGCACGCCCATTTCAAAGTGTACCGGGTATACGGGCGCGTTCATTAAACGATGTTCCGCCGAGTGTGGTCGCAGGAACACTTCGTACAGCTCTAGCAAAGAAACGACAATCAATCAAACACACGACGCCACTTTCTTATTATTCAAAATCTCTTGTGCGAGGTCCTTTATATCGCTGGCATGATCATTTATATGTGCCAATGCCTAATGACCTTGAGTTATTCGATGATGAGTATGGGATGAATCAAGTGAGACCAAAGCCAATGATGTCGGAAGGACAGGGCTTTTTTGGTACAGGAAAAACAGGCCGTTTTAGTGAGGCATTATGGCCGCCAATTGGAGCTGGTGCTCGTAAAAAAATGAAATCGCCGCCTGCTTTTGTATCACTAAAGTGGATGGTGAACTGGCTGACAGATGCAGTGGATGAGAGTCAGGTGAAGGAAGCCTTGACTGAATATCAACACATGCAGAAGGAAAATCATTCTTTCAAAAAGGAAACACCACCGGCATTTATTCCAGCATTACAGCGTCAGGAACGAACACAAATTGAGGTGGAAACTGGCAGTAAAAGAGCAAAAGATCAGCATCTATTTTCAACAGAATCGCTCTTATTCCCAGATGACTTTAAACTGGAGGCGGGAATAGAGTTATCTACTGAAGAGTCAGAAGAATTAAAGCCTTTCTCAAGTCTTCACCCAATCGGTGGTGAACGTCGGCTGGCTCATATAGAAGACAGGCCACATGTATACCAACAAGATTGGATATGTCCGGATGCTATTAAAGAATCGCTCAAAAACAAGCCGTATGTTCGCATGATATTGGCGACACCCGCTTATTTCAGTAAAGGATGGCAGCCCGGCTGGCTGGATGAACAGCTTATGTCAAAACCACTATTTGATACAAATGTACGACTGAAATTGGTTTGGGCCTCTGTTCCACATTGGCAGCCAATCTCTGGATGGAGTTTAGCAAATAAAGACAAAGGGCGTGAAAAAGCAATACGACGCTTAGTCCCCGCGGGTAGCGTTTACTTCTTTACAGTAGAAGAAGGAGATCCAGCAGAACTGGCCGAAGAAATGTGGCTTCAATCAGTATCCGATCGTAACCGGCGCAAAGAAGCGTTTGATCGTGAAGATGGCTGCGGGTTAGCACTTTGGGGAACATGGAAACCGAATGAATAAGAGGAGTGAGATGATGGAAGCAAGCCGTTGGTTTTGGATACATTGTTTATCCCCCCTTCATATTGGAGCGGGTGAAGGAGTTGGCGTGATTGATATGCCTATTCAACGAGAAAAAGTCACAGAATGGCCGATTATACCTGGAAGCAGTATCAAAGGTGTGCAGCGTGAGCATTATCGCGCGAAAAGACAAGACACATTCGTACAAAAAGTATTTGGTACACAAGGAGATCAAGATGGAAGCGCTGGGGCAATCGTGATGACAGATGGCAGGTTATTTTCATTCCCGGTGGCGAGTAGATACGGTACATTTGGATATGTGGCAAGCCCACTCATATTGAAAAGATTAGCTCGCGATGCAAAAGCATTAGGCGTATCACTGGATATCCCTGATCTCATAGAAGAATCAAGCACACTAGTCACCATGAATTCTACATTAGTAGAGAATGACGAATTATATCTAGGTGAATTCCAAGGGGCAGCCAAAAAATCTCAACAACTCACCGATTTTGCTGAACAGATGGCCAAACTTTTATTCGACGATAAACAATCACAAACTCTTTGGATAGAACGATTTGTGATTGTAAGTGATGACGTTTTTCAATACATTGTCACCATGAATTCTGAAGTGACACCTCGTATTAGAATTGATCATGAAACCCAAACAGTTAGTAAAGGAGCTCTCTGGTATGAAGAGTATGTACCAGCAGAAGCCATATTTTATGGGCTCATGTGGTGTGATCGTGTCGATGGAAGCAATGATTTATCCGTTAGACATCAACTTTTAAATCAACTAGAAAAACAGATGTATCTTCAATTAGGTGGAAACACAAACGTAGGTAAAGGAAGAGTATCCTGGCGCATGACAGGAGGGGAAGGAGCATGAAACTCATTCAACATCAATATGCTGAGAAAGCGTATCAACATGTGATGAATGCCAAAACGAATGAGGAGAATTTCTCAAATCAATATGGACAACTCTGTCACAGATTCGCCTCAATGATCTTAACAAATGGATTAAGGCTCACCATTACATTTTTTGAGGCAAAATCAAAAAAAGGAAATGCTTATCAACAATTCGTTCAGGATATAAAAGAAACACTAGATATACAAGGGGATTGGTCAGCTTCCAATCGAGATTACTTAATCAAATCAAGACAAGCTTTAAGTGCATCTGTTTGGTTAAAAAGATATGCGGAATCAATTTTAAAGGTGGAACAAGGGGCGGAAAATGTGGAGGACATCCAATGAATCTGTCATTAACCTTAAACAAAAGCAAATGGGAGATTGGTGGTTCTACATTGTCGAACGTCATAAAGGACAGTTCGAAGAAGCAATCCTTTTTTGAAAACGTATTGAGTTTACATCGAAAACAATGGGGGGAAAATCGCTTATTGTATGAAAAATTTGTGGAGCGATATTATGCCGATACGAACCCCACATGCTTAGTCAAATCAATATCGCCATTAGTCATTGGACTCGGAGGAGAGGGTGTGCTTGAAACGGGATTGTTATTACACCCGATATACGGCGTTCCTTATTTACCAGGAACTGCGTTAAAAGGCGTAGCCTCTCACTATGCCCACTCTGTATTAGGTGAAAACTTTCCAGAACTAAAACAAGGTGGTAGTGATTACAACACATTGTTTGGAACAAACGAACGTGCCGGCATCATCGAATTTCATGATGCGCTCATGATGCCTGAGACGGTAGGAGAAGCATTCAAAGTGGATGTGATGACACCACATCATTCAGACTATAACAGCGTCAAGCTAGACAAGATGAACAAAGGGGGAAGTGTTCCAGCCCCTCGAGACGATGACTCACCGACACCGATTCATTTCTTAACGGTGGTCAACGGCCGCTTTCAACTTCTATTGATAACAAAAAAGAATCTACCAGAAGATGCGGAATGGCTCGAGCTCGCCAAAACCATCTTACTAGGAGCTTTAGAACACGAAGGAATCGGCGCTAAAACAAATGCAGGCTATGGAAGACTTAAAATGGACGACGTCATTTCATAAGACTAAGTGCGAATGTGAGGTGAACATAAAATCCCTGGAACATTCGCACCGTTTCATTCGACAAAAATGAGAAAAAATGTATATTTTTGAGTGTGAAAACAAAATTCTATATAGAAACTTGAGGATTTTAACGATCATTTCCTAAAAAATGTTATAATTAAGGCGGAAATCGCAGTCGCACTCTATATGAGTGCGTGGATTGAAATCTGAATACCCCACTTCATCTAGTCGAGTTCGGTGTCGCACTCTATATGAGTGCGTGGATTGAAATTGAGACGACCGGTGCCGAAGATTGGCGTGACTTTAGTCGCACTCTATATGAGTGTGAGGAATAAAATTCTTGTCAGAAGGTAGCTTGAAAGATATATTGACAATTGCGCTTGATATGGGTGTGAAAAACATAACTCTGTTTCACCCATTTTATTAATGAATTCAAAGCTGTCGATGAAACAGCGAAATAAGTATGATTATCATCAATAATAGTTTTTAATTAAATAGGATTAAGAAAGATTCGGTGCGAATGTGAGGTGAACATAAAACTCCTGGGGCATTCGCACCTTTTTATTCGACAAAATTGAGAAAAAATGTATATTATTTAGAGGTGAAAACAAAATTCCATATAGAAAATTGAGGGTTTTGGCTATCATTACCTAAAAAATGTTATAATTAGGGCAGAAATCGCTGTCGCACTCTACATGAGTGCGTGGATTGAAATGCCTTCTTACCGTCCTCAAACGGTAGCGTAACCGTCGCACTCTACATGAGTGCGTGGATTGAAATTTATGCGCTATTTCACGTAATTTCCCCATCGTCGCGTCGCACTCTACATGAGTGCGTGGATTGAAATTTCTTGATCGTTTTTTCGATTGTAGATGCGATGTTGTCGCACTCTACATGAGTGGATGGATAAACATAACTCTGCCTCCTGCCTCAGTAGTCATGTATCTAATTGAATTCAATTGTTGCTGAAATATAAATAAGTATGATTAACAAGTTTCAATAGATTTCATACTAAGAAAAATTCGGTGCGAATGTGAGGTGAACATAAAATCCTTGGAACATTCGCACCTATTCATTCGACAAAAATGAGAAAAAATGTATATTTTTTAGGAGTGAAAACAAAATTCTATATAGAAAATTGAGGGTTTTGACGATCATTACCTAAAAAATGTTATAATTAGGGCGAAAATCGCAGTCGCACTCTATATGAGTGCGTGGATTGAAATCATACTAAGGGATCAATGTATCCAAATTTTTTTGTCGCACTCTATATGAGTGCGTGGATTGAAATATGCCGCTTGCCTTGTTTGAATTAAAGGTCGGAGTCGCACTCTATATGAGTGCGTGGATTGAAATACAGCAGGAAAATTAAAGGTGGACCAATTATCATCGTCGCACTCTATATGAGTGCGTGGATTGAAATGTCTTCGTACTCAGTCCGTTAATCACGATCGGATGTCGCACTCTACATGAGTGCGTGGATTGAAATATAACGTAATGAAGATGCTCTTTTGCTCTCCTGGTCGCACTCTACATGAGTGTGTGGATTGAAATTAATGACTTCGTATGCAGTTGCCTGTTTAACATGTCGCACTCTACATGAGTGTGTAGATTAATAATTGCGAAAAACATAACTCTGCCTCTCAGTAGTCATGTATTTAATTAAATTCAAAGTTGTTGCTGAAATAATAAATATGATTATCAAGATTCAAATAGATTTCAGACTAGAAAAATTCGGTGCGAATGTGAGGTGAACATAAAATCCCTGGAACATTCGCACCGTTTTATTCGACAAAAATGAGAAAAAATGTATATTTTCAGGAGTGAAAACAAAATTCTATATAGAAACTTGTGGGTTTTGATGATCATTACCTGAAAAATGTTATAATTAGGGCGGAAATCGCAGTCGCACTCTACATGAGTGCGTGGATTGAAATTTTAGGAAGCACAACTCTTCCAAGCTGATCTACGTCGCACTCTACATGAGTGCGTGGATTGAAATACGCAGAAACGCAAGCAGTTTAATGAAGCCGCCAGTCGCACTCTACATGAGTGCGTGGATTGAAATTCAAAGTATCTGCGTTTAGCTCCTATATCAAATGCAGGTCGCACTCTACAAGAGTGCGTGGATTGAAATATACCCAAGTGATTCCAGCGTTTTGACGAACGATGTCGCACTCTACATGAGTGCGTGGATTGAAATTGCATAGTAAGGTTACGTGTCGGTGTGTGATCATAGTCGCACTCTACATGAGTGCGTGGATTGAAATGTCTTGGATATCGAGATAGCGCAGTAATTCGTCGTCACACTCAACATAAGTGCATAGTTCACAGTTTCTGCGAATTACATAAATTCAAATATCTATCCCCCTAAATCCAAGCCCTACACAACAAAAAAAGACTCGCTCACACAGAGCCGAGTCTTAATTTTTTTTGCAGTTTTTCTTCACTGAAAATCCAGCCGGTATAGGAATTTTTGATTTGGTGGTCCATGTCGATATGGCAGATTGCGACAAAAGGGTAGTGACCTTTGCTGCGGTAGCGCAAATCAATGAACCGCACCTCATAATGATCCTTGTATTTATCCACTTCCCACCGATAGACAGGGGAGAAGGAGAGAAAGGCTGAAATGTTTTCATCTTGCTTAGCAATTTTCATAATTTCAGTATCAGGGACCGGCACACGGTTAAAGGTGTCTAAAATGACGACCTCTCCATTCATGCTGCGTCCAACATGGAAAGAGGATTTACATTTCACGGCAATGCGCCATTGTCTGAACTTCATTGTAGGCGAAATGATAATCTCTTCAATTTCATCGAATCGTGCACGCAGCTGACGTTTAATTTGAAGCTGCATGATCACCCTGACGATATAGTAACAGAAAATCACGGCGTACAGTGTTATGAACGTATAGCCGGGATGACCGCCAATCGCCCAAACGACAATGGCGACAAGGTGTGTAAAAAAGATAAACGGATCAAACGTATTAATGATCCCAAGAGCGACCCATTTCTTCGAAAATGGACGAATGGCCTGCGTGCCGTATGCGTTGAAAATATCGACAAACACATGAAGCACAACAGCTAATAGTGTCCATAACCAAAGGTGAAGTAAATTCGCCTCTGGCACAAATGGGGAAATCACAGCCGGAATCAGCAATGACCAAAACAGTACTGCCGGAATGGAATGTGTAAATCCTCGGTGATTTCTTATATAAACCGCATTATTTTTTAGTTTTAGCACAGTATCAATGTCTGGTGCTTGGGAGCCGGCGATGGTCGCAATCATCACGGCGTGTGCCATATGTGGATCTGCGCTGACGGCTGGATCTAAAAGTGCAAGTCCCCCAAGAGAAATGCCCATTACTACATGAGTGCCAGTGTCCAATTGATTACCTCCTAGTTGTCATGCTTAGGAACAATCATACAAAGTATACGTCTCCAATCAAGACTATGTGCAAAATCACTTTTGCTTTATCCCGATTTAATGTAACATGTTAACGTATCTACAAACAGTATACAACAAATAAGGTTCTATTCAGAACGTTAGCCCTCGGTCCAATGAGAAGGAGTATAGATATGAAAGACATTCAAGAAAAGCTGGACCGCAAAGATATTGCGGGCTTTCAGCATGATTTAATTGATTGGTATGAAAAAGAACAACGAACATTACCATGGCGTGAAAATCAAGATCCATACCGCGTCTGGGTATCAGAAGTCATGCTTCAGCAAACGAGAGTGGATACGGTCATTCCGTATTTCAACCGGTTTATGGAGCAATTCCCGACGGTGAAGGATCTCGCTTTAGCTGATGAAGAAAAGGTCATGAAAGCATGGGAAGGTCTTGGCTACTACTCAAGAGTGCGTAATTTACAGGCAGCTGTGAAAGAAGTATATGAATCCTACGGTGGCATTGTCCCTGATACGAAAGAGCAATTTTCAAAGCTTAAAGGTGTAGGCCCATATACGAGCGGCGCAGTGCTGAGTATCGCCTATAACAAGCCGTATCCTGCTGTAGACGGCAACGTGATGAGGGTCATTTCTCGTATTTTGTCCATATGGGATGATATTGCAAAACCAAAAACGAGAAATATTTTCGAATTTGCGGTCGATCAGCTCATTTCCCGGGAAAAGCCGTCAGAATTTAATCAAGGGCTGATGGAGCTAGGTGCGCTCATTTGCACCCCAACATCCCCTGCCTGCCTCATTTGCCCTGTGAACATGCATTGCTCGGCATTCGAGGAAGGCGTTCAGCATGAGCTCCCAGTGAAAAGCAAAAAGAAAAAGCCGACTGCGAAATCAATGGCAGCAGCGGTGTTATTTGATGACGCAGGCAACCTATATATTCATAAGCGGCCAAGTACAGGCCTCCTTGCGAATTTATGGGAATTCCCTAACATGGAAACAACAAAGGGAAGAAAAACGGAAAAAGAGCAGCTCATTGATTTCTTAAAAGAGGAGGCGGGTGTACAAGCGGAGCTTGGTGATCTAGAAGGCACCATCCAGCATGTATTTACCCACCTCATATGGAATATTTCTGTTTTCTTTGGACGAGTTACCTCTATATCTGATGACACGATGCTGAAAAAAGTCACAACAGAAGAATTTGAGGCGTATGCTTTGCCAGTCTCACACCAAAAAATTTGGAAGCTGGCACTTGAACAGCCTAGTCGTATTTAACCGTTGTACCGTGGGTATAATCAGCTTCATTCCGGTGCAGACCCCCACGGTCTTCGATTTCTGATATGATTTCTCGATACTTAGATTGCCCTTCTTCATTCAAATAAGGTAAAATTTGTTGGAAAGCATGATGAAAATAAGCAAGCTCAGTATCTTTCCATTGATCCTTGGACATCATGCCAAGCTGGCTTAAATCGCGTCCGACATACATGAATGTAACCTCCTAATAGGAACTTTCCTATTAGTGTGAAGCGAATGAACGAAAACTATTCAAATCAGGAGATGAACTATAATGAGTCAACGTAAATGTGCATTAATTACAGGAAGTAGCAGAGGAGTAGGGAAGGAAGTGGCCCTTCGCCTCGCTGAAAAAGGATATGACATTGTCATTAACTATGCGAGAAGCAAAAAAGCCGCACTTGAAACAGCGGAAGAAATTGAAGCGATGGGCGTTAAAACATTGGTTGTCAAAGCCAATGTTGGCCAGCCTGAGAAAATCAAAGACATGTTTCAGCAAATTGACGAAACCTTTGGCCGTTTAGATGTATTTGTAAACAATGCGGCATCAGGTGTTCAGCGTCCAATCATGGACCTTGAAGAAAATCATTGGGACTGGACGATGAATATCAATGCGAAAGCCTTGTTATTCTGCGGACAAGAAGCGGCGAAACTAATGGAGAAAAACGGCGGCGGACATATCGTCAGCATTAGCTCTCTTGGCTCCATCCGTTACCTTGAAAATTACACAGTAGTCGGCGTATCAAAAGCAGCACTAGAAGCTTTGACACGTTACCTTTCAGTGGAGCTTTCACAAAAAAATATCGTCGTCAACGCTGTATCAGGCGGCGCGATCGATACCGATGCTCTCAAGCACTTCCCGAACCGAGAAGAGCTTTTAGAAGATGCGAAGAAAAATACACCTGCCGGCCGAATGGTGGAAATTAAAGACATGGTCGACAGCGTGGAATTCCTTGTATCAGGCAAAGCAGACATGATTAGAGGCCAGACGATTATTGTCGATGGCGGACGTTCTTTGCTTGTTTAAAAAAATCATGAATAGGATGTACACCTTCTGCACAAATTAATGTGCGTGGAGGTGATAATGATGGATCAACAACAAAACAAAACAAACGCACAACAAGTGAAGAAACAAAACCAAGCTTCTGCACAAGGCGGTCAATACGGCACTGAATTTGCTAGTGAGACTGACGTACAGCAAGTAAAAAAATACAACCAAAAAGCTGAGCAAAACAAACAACAAAACAGCTAATCACTGAAACAAAGGAAAGCACTTCATATACGAATGAAGTGCTTTTCTTTTTGCCTCTCACCACCATCCGACAAAACCTGTAAAACCTCTACATAAACAGTCAAAGGATTTCCTCCTTCTTTCAAGAAATGGTATACAGACAAAAAGTGGATTCGATGAAAAGGGAGGAGTTAGATGTCTGATTTCGATCAGCTTGTAAAAGAACAAATGCAGCTCATGGATCAGCTGCTCGATGTGCAGGGAGAACTCGATCTATGCTTAGAAACAGAAAAACAATTGCTGCAGGATGAAAAAAAAGAAGAGTGGCATAGTCTTTGTGATCAGATCAAACAGAAACGTGAGGAACTGCAAAAAGTGCAAACCTTATTTACAAAACAGACAGAAGAGGTCATCAACTCATATAAACAGATGGAAAAGAGTTCTAGCGTGATGTAAGTCAGTGTGCCGTTCAATTGGGTTGAATGGCTTTTTCATTTCATTTTTTAATGATGTAACGGTATAATATAATAGAGACATGTTTAGTTGGGAAATTAGGTCTTTGGACTGTTAGGTTTGTTTGTTATAGAAAGTAGGGGAGAAAATATGGGCTATCCCAAGGAAGGAGAAACCATCCAAATTCAAAGCTATAAACACAATGGCTTGATCCACAGGATTTGGAATGAAACCACCATTCTGAAAGCAACGGAATTGTGTATCATTGGTGCAAACGACCGTACAATGGTGACTGAATCCGACGGCCGTACTTGGATGACGAGAGAACCGGCTATTTGCTATTTCCATGCAAAACAATGGTTTAATGTAATTGGGATGCTTAGAGATGATGGGGTATATTACTACTGCAACATCAGCTCTCCTTTTGCGACAGATGATGAGGCAATTAAGTATATTGATTATGATTTAGACGTCAAAGTCTTTCCAGACATGACGTACAATATTTTGGATGAGGACGAATATGCAGATCATAAGAGGCAGATGAATTATCCAAAAGAAATCGATAGTATCTTAAGAGAGCATCTGAATACATTACTGCATTGGATTCACCAGCGGAAAGGTCCGTTTGCTCCTGAATTTGTGGATATGTGGTATGAACGTTTTTTACATTATACAAAATAAGCAAGAGCATCAAAAAACCTGTTTGGCTTTTTAGGCTAACAGGTTTTTGACTGCGTACGGATAAGAGGCACTGATAGATTGGGAAGGAGATTTACATGGGGGTCATTAAACGCTACATGGCTTTTGTAACACCGTATAAAAAACAGATTGCATTAACAATGGTCATCGGGATGATTAAATTCTCGATTCCGTTAACATTGCCTCTGCTTTTAAAGTATGTCATTGATGATGTCATTCAAGGCTCGGGGTCGCCTGAAGAAAAGACATCAACTCTACTGATCATAATGGGAATCATGCTCGTATTATTTTTAGTGATGAGGCCGCCTGTTGAATACTATAGACAATACTACGCACAGTGGACAGGCAGTAAGGTATTATTTGATATTCGGGAGAAGCTGTTCTCGCATATTCAAAAGCTAAGTCTTCGTTACTATGCCAACACGAGAACAGGAGAAATTATTTCAAGAGTGATCAACGATGTGGAGCAGACAAAGGAATTTGTCATCACAGGTCTTATGAACATTTGGCTGGATATGATGACCGTACTAATCGTGATTGCTATTATGTGTACACTGGATCTGAAGCTCACCATCGTGTCTGTCATTATTTTTCCGCTATACGCTTTTGCAGTAAAGTATTTTTACGGACGGCTTCGTAAGCTGACAAAAGAGCGGTCACAGGCGCTGGCAGAAGTGCAAGGGCATTTGCACGAGCGTGTTCAAGGAATGCCGGTCATTCGAAGCTTTGCGATTGAAGAATATGAACAAGAGAATTTTCATGATGAAAACAAAAATTTCTTAAACAAAGCAATCAACCATACGAATTGGAATGCCAAAACATTTGCTGTCGTCAATACCATCACCGACATTGCGCCGCTGTTAATCATTGCATTTGCGGGTTACACCGTGATTAACGGGTCGCTTTCAATTGGGACGATGATCGCCTTTGTCGGCTATATTGACAGGATGTACAATCCGATTCGCCGTCTCATTAACTCATCCACGACGCTAACCCAGTCCGTTGCATCAATGGATCGGATCTTTGAGTTTATTGATGAGCCATATGAGGTCACAGACCGGCCGCATGCAAAAGAAGCCAATCATTTAAAAGGAGAGGTCGAGTTTAAACATGTGTCGTTTCGTTATGAACACACGCAGGAAGAGATTTTGCACAATATCTCCTTAAAAGTAGAAAAAGGACAAACGGTTGCGCTTGTAGGAATGAGTGGTGGAGGAAAGTCGACACTCGTCAGCTTAATTCCAAGGTTTTATGATGTCACAAACGGGTCACTTGAAATTGAC
The DNA here is from genome assembly GCF_036884855.1 of Bacillus sp. MAG717A. Lineage (NCBI taxonomy): Bacteria > Bacillati > Bacillota > Bacilli > Caryophanales > Bacillaceae > Bacillus > Bacillus sp. MAG717A. Next base: position 597,904 of record NZ_CP145733.1, on the reverse strand, counting down.
GGCATTGATATAAAAGAGTACAAAGCAAGAAGTCTTCGAAATCAAGTCGGAATGGTGCTGCAGGATACATTCCTATTCAGTGACACGATTAAAGAAAATATTGCGGTTGGTGACCCTGAAGCACCTTTTGAAAAAATCGTGTCGGCTGCAAAAGCGGCAAATGCACATGATTTTATTATGTCTCTTCCTGAAGGATATGACACGAAAGTAGGAGAACGGGGCGTAAAGCTGTCAGGCGGACAAAAACAGCGGATTTCCATTGCAAGGGTATTTCTAAAAAATCCACCGCTGTTGATTTTAGACGAAGCGACGTCTGCACTTGATTTAGAAAGTGAGCATTACATTCAAGAAGCGATGCAAAAGCTGGCGAAGGACCGCACAACCTTTATTGTCGCACACCGCTTATCAACCATTACACATGCTGACCAAATTGTGGTCATGGAACAAGGCGAAATTGTGGAAAAAGGAACACACGAAGAATTAATGAACCGAGACAGCCACTATCGTCATTTATTTACCATTCAAACATTAAATTAGTAGAAGCCTATCCGATTCTAGCGGATAGGCTTTTTTATGTTGTCAAAAACATGACATATTTCCCAGCTTGTCTCAATACAATTTAAAAAAGTATGACGGGGTGGTGAATATGTGAAAGAACAAGACGTGCTGCTAGATGTCAAACAGCTGTCCATTGCGTTTCAGCAGAAAAAGCAAAAAGTGCCCATCGTCCATCACATATCGTTCTCAATTCAAAAAGGAGAAACGTTAGGGATTGTGGGCGAATCTGGCTGCGGGAAAAGTATCACAAGCATGTCATTAATGGGACTGAATCAGCAAACAGATACAACGGGCGAGATTCATTTCGAAGGGCAAAATCTGCTGTCACTTTCAGAGAAAGAGTGGCGAGAGATAAGAGGAAATGACATTTCGATGATTTTCCAAGAGCCCATGACCTCTCTGAACCCATTAATGACCATCGGCAAACAAATGACGGAAGCCCTTTTCACACATCAAGCAATCGGTCAAAAAGAAGCAAAAGCGAAGGCGGTTGATCTGCTTCAAACTGTCGGATTGAAGCAAGCAGAATCACTGCTGAAAAAATATCCACACGAATTATCAGGCGGCATGCGCCAGCGTGTCATGATTGCGATGGCAATGCTTTGTCACCCAAAGCTCATGATCGCTGATGAACCGACAACTGCACTTGATGTCACCATCCAAGCGCAAATCCTTCGTCTGCTCAAAAAGCTGAACGAAGAGATGGACACAGCTATTTTATTTATTACCCACGATCTAGGCGTCGTGCGGCAAATATGCCAGCGAGTCATGATTATGTATGCCGGTCGAATTGTAGAAGAAGGAACCGTTGACCGTATTTTTCAAAAACCTCTGCATCCCTACACGAAAGGTCTTTTCGCCTCAGTCCCATCGTTTAAAGAGAAAAAAGAAAAACTTATCTCTATTGCAGGTCATGTGCCTAAGCCAGGGGCCATCCGGTCCGGCTGTCAATTTGCACCACGCTGTCCATATCAAATGGCGCAATGTCTTGAAAAAGATCCAGCCTTACAATCCATTGAACACGATCACCGCGTGGCATGTTTTCTAATGGAAGGAGGAGAAGACACTGAGTCACCCACTCTTGCAAGTGAATCAGCTGACAAAACGGTATGACACAGCTGCTTTTTTTTCTAAACATAAACAATCGACTTTGGCTTTAAATCAAGTCTCCTTTCACGTGAAAGAAGGAGAAACGCTTGGCATTGTTGGTGAATCAGGCTGCGGGAAATCAACACTTGGCAAAAGCCTAATGAGATTGACTGAACCGACGTCAGGCTCTATTCAATTAAAAGGGCAGGAGATCACCCTTCTGAAAGAACGAGACATGCGTTCCTTAAGAAAAGATATTCAAATGATCTTTCAAGATCCTTATGCTTCTTTAAATCCGAGAATGAAAATCAAAGATATTTTAGAGGAACCGCTGATTGTTCATCATCATGGGACGAAAGCAGAAAGACGGAAACGGGTTAAAGAGATGCTGCACATTGTTGGATTTGATCCTTCCTACGGGGAACGCTATGCGCACCAATTCAGCGGCGGACAAAGGCAGCGTATTGGCATTGCTAGAGCGCTCATTACGCACCCAAGTCTTGTCATTGCCGATGAACCAGTTTCGGCTCTAGATGTATCCGTTCAAGCGCAAATTTTGAATTTGATGCTTGAATTACAAAAGACGCTTTCTCTGACGTATCTATTTATTTCTCACGACCTTGGGGTTGTCAGATATATGAGCGACCGGATCGCCGTCATGTATGCTGGGCGCATTGTCGAGATGGGGCCTGCCGAAGAGGTGTTTCACAGCCCGCTTCATCCCTATACGTCGCTGCTTCTGAAATCCATTCCACATATGGATCACGTACTAGAGTCGCAAGATGTGGCAGCAGAAGAGACCACAATGGCGGAACGCGGCGGCTGTCCTTTCTACAAAAGGTGTCCAAAAAGATGGGAGAAATGCCTGAAAGCAGTTCCTGCTTTGTATGAGAAGGAATCGGGACATGCGGCTGCATGTTATTTATATCAAAAGGAGGAACACAATGAAGAAGACATGGTTATTCAGTAGTTTCATTTTTGTGCTGGCACTGGCGCTCTTTTTAGGGGGATGCTCATCATCACCGACATCGGAAGAAAAAGCAACAAAAGACACCCTCGTATTTGGCAGAGGGGGAGATTCCACTTCACTAGATCCAATCACAACGACAGAAGGCGAAACCTTCAAGGTCACAGAGAATATATTTGAAAAGCTTTTGAATTACGGTGAGAAAGACACGACCATCCATCCTGGCCTCGCAACAGATTGGGATGTTGCAAAGGACGGAAAATCATACACGTTCTACTTAAGAGAAGGTGTGAAATTTCATGATGGCACAGATTTTAACGCAGAAGCAGTGAAATTCAACTTTGACCGCTGGATGAATGGAGACGCAGAAAAGTTCCCTTACTATGGCATGTTTGGCGGCTATAAAAAAGATAAAGGGCATGTCATTAAAGACATCATCGTCAAGGGCGAGCATGAAATTGAATTTCAGCTAAAGCGTCCGCAGGCAACATTCCTCAAAAACATTGCCATGTCACCATTTGGCATTGCCAGTCCAGCGGCCGTTGAAAAAAGCGGTGATTCATTTAGAGAAAATCCGGTGGGGACAGGACCATTCAAGTTTAAAGAGTGGAAGCAAAACGACCGTATCGTGTTAGAAAAGAATGACGATTATTGGGAGAAGGATAAACCAAAGCTGAATCAAATCATCTTCCGCTCCATTCCAGAAAACTCTGCTCGTTTAAATGCCCTTAAAACAGGCGAGATCGACTTAATGGATGGCGTGAATCCGTCAGATTTAGATGGCATTAAAACCGACAAAGCACTCCAGCTCATTGAAAGACCATCGATGAACGTAGGCTATATCGGTCTGACCGTCACAAGAAAGCCGCTTGATAACAAGCTGGTTCGTCAGGCACTCAATTATGCGGTCGATAAAGAATCGATTATTGAGTCATTTTATGGCGGACTTGCTGAGCCCGCAAAAAATCCATTGCCGCCAGCTTTAGAAGGCTACAATGATGACATTGAGCCATATCCGTATGATCCAGAAAAAGCGAAAGAACTATTAAAAGAAGCGGGCTTCCCTGATGGCTTTCGCATCAAACTTTGGGCGATGCCTGTACCACGTCCATACATGCCAGATGGGATGAAGGTAGCAGAAGTCATTCAGTCAAATTTTGAAAAAGTCGGTGTCAAAGCAGAAATTGTCACATATGACTGGGCGACCTATTTAGATAAAGCAAGTAAAGGGGAAGCAGATGTGTTCTTATTAGGCTGGACAGGCGACAATGGCGATCCTGATAATTTCATTTACACACTGCTGGACAAAGACAGCATTGGCGGAAACAACTATACATTCTTCGAAAACGATAAAATGCATGACATCCTCATTGAAGCGCAAACAGACACAGATCAAAAGAAACGAAATGAGCTGTATAAAAAAGCGCAGGAAATCATTCATGACGAAGCGCCTTGGATTCCATTGGTGCATTCAATTCCAATGCTTACCGCATCTAATGATTTAAAAGGCTACCAGCCGCATCCAACTGGCTCAGAGGCTTTAACTGACGTGTATTTCGAATAAGCAAATAAGGGAGATCTTGTATCTCCCTTATTCAAACAAAGATGAAGGCGGTGAAAGCTGTTTGTTTGCTTATTGTATGAAGCGGGCAGGAATGCTCATCCCAGTACTGATCGGAATGACATTGGTCGTGTTTTCAATTATTCGTTTTATACCTGGAAATCCAGCGCAGGTCATCTTAGGACAGCGGGCAACGAAAGAGGCAGTAGAACAATTAACGATCCAGCTCGGTTTAGATCAGCCATGGTATGTTCAATACGGTCATTATATGCTTGGCCTTTTAAAAGGGGATTTAGGGACTTCTATTCGAACAGGAGCGGCTATTGCCCAGGAAATGAAGCCTTACTTATTTGCGACGTTAGAATTGACCTTTTTTGCCATGGTGCTGGCGATTGTTGTGGGAGTGAATGCCGGAATCATTAGTGCTTGGTTTAAGCATTCTTTCTTTGATTATGCCGCGATGTTTATTGCACTTATCGGAGTGTCCATGCCGATTTTCTGGTTAGGCTTAATGGGGCAGTGGCTGTTCTCGATCGAATTAGGTATTTTGCCGACAACGGGCCGAGAAGACGTAAGGAATCCAGTGGAGTCGATCACGTATATTCATACACTGGACACGCTTTTGCAAGGCCGGTTTGATCAATTCGCTGACAGTATCAAGCATTTGATCTTACCAAGTACAGCACTCGCCACAATCCCTGCTGCGATTATTGCGAGAATTACAAGGGCAAGTATGCTGGAAGTGCTTCATTCAGACTTTATTCGAACAGCAAAAGCAAAAGGGGTACGTTCATTGTTCATCATTTATCAGCATGGTCTGAAAAATGCGCTCATTCCGATCTTGACGATTATTGGTCTTCAGACAGGCCTCTTGCTTGGTGGAGCGATTTTAACAGAAACCATTTTTGCTTGGCCGGGGATTGGCCGGTATATATATGACGCCATCAGTTATCGTGATTACCCAGTCATTCAAACAGGCATTCTCGTCGTTGCGTTTATATTTGTCCTGATCAATTTCATTGTGGACATCTTGTATGCGGTCATTGATCCAAGGATTAAATATTAAGGAGGGAGAGTGACAATATGGAAGCACAAAAAGAGCTTGACCCACCTCAGCCAAAAGATGAACGCCCTCAATCATTGATTCTTGAATCGATGAAACAGTTCTTTCAGCACAAGCTGGCGGTTATCGGCAGTGTAATAGTCTTTTTATTTCTCATCCTAGCAATCTTTGCCCCGCTCATTGCTCCTTATGGAATCAATGAACAATCACTCGGTGAGCGATTTAGTGCTCCTTCAGCTGCACACTGGTTTGGTACGGATGATTTTGGCAGAGATATCTTTTCAAGAGTTGTGCATGGTGCACGGATTTCCTTATGGGTCGGCTTCTTCTCGGTCCTCGGGTCTGTCATTTTAGGCACACTGCTTGGATTGATAGCTGGCTATGGAGGAAGAGTGCTAGATGCTGTGATCTCCAGATTGTTTGATATTTTACTTGCTTTTCCTAGCATTCTCTTAGCGATTGCTATTGTCTCCATTCTAGGCCCCTCCTTACAAAATGCCCTTATTGCCATTGCGATTATCAATGTCCCAACCTTTGGACGGCTCGTTCGTTCAAAAGTGCTGAGTATTAAACAAGAAGAATACGTGCTGGCAGCAAAGGCGGTGGGAATGTCACACCGCCGCATCGTACTGCGTCACATTCTGCCAAATAGTATGGTCCCAGTCATTGTACAGGCAACGCTAGCAATCGGAACGGCAATTATTGAGGCAGCCGCTTTAGGCTTTTTAGGGTTAGGTGCACAGGCGCCAAGTCCAGAATGGGGGAAAATGCTCGCCGATGCGAGACCTTATCTCGTTCAAGCCCCTTGGACATTATTCTTCCCAGGGATAGCAATCATGCTGACGGTTCTAGGCTTTAACCTGATGGGGGATGGATTAAGAGACACACTGGATCCTAAAATGAAGAAAATAAAATAAGACCGATTCTCAGAATCGGTCTCAGCGCGCGGGCAAACCCTCGCATTCAGTGTCAGTCCTGCGTGCCGGTGCTCACGAATACTCAATTCGCTCCGCTCCGGTACTCGTTCTTCCTAGACTGCAAAGGTTTTCAGGTCACGCTGAAAAGAAGACAAAGAGCTAAATCAAGATCATTTTAGCTCTTTGTCAACAATTTAAGACCGATTCTAGGAATCGGTCTTTTCTATTTATGCTTCTTTTTCTTCTGTCTCAATCTCACTATCTTTTGGGTGATACGTCTGGAAGCTTGTAATCAATGTATCTAAATGTTCTAATTCATCACGGTATTCGATGATGCTGGACATGACATTCAGCATGTTGTAATCGAGTAAGTCGTTTTCTTGGTTTTGCTGATGCTGAATAAATGATTTCGTTAACGTCTCAAGGCGAAGAGAGCATTCATTTTGAAATTCATCGTCCTGCGGCTTCATTTTTCCGACGAATTTCATCAAGGTGCGCTCATGCCAATACAGTAAATAATCAATTTCATCCGTTAAGCTTTCCCTGAAATGCTCTGGCATCAAATGAATTTCATTTTCTAATTTATGAAGCTTTTTCAGCAAATACAGCGCGCGATTTGATGTCATAATGGCCTGCCTGAACAAAACAAGCTTTCTTGATTTGACATAGGTGGTTTTCTTTAAATAGCTTCTTTCCTCTTTGTATAACAAGTAAATGTGATCTAATTTGATCATGCGTTCTTTTATTTGATCGATGTCATCCTTTAAAGTGGAATGATCAGTAGACTGTCTGGAGGTCAAACGGATCCATTTTAAAATCTCCTCCGTATTTTCCATAATGTGATGAACAAGCTTTGTTTCATACTTTGGCGGCAAGAAGATTAAATTCACTAAAAATGAAGAAAGAACTCCTAACACCACAGTAGCTGTTCGGATTAAGGCAAAGGAAAGGAAATGATCCCCTGCACTTTCTAAAATCGCGATGACGGTTACAAGTGCAATCGGAATGGTGTGTTCAATCTTCAGCTTTAAATTAATGGCGATGACCATGACGGCGGTTAAACCGATAATGACTGGTCCTGTGCCAAAAAGCAGACCGAACGTAATGGCAAGCGCTGCTCCAATAATATTGGCTTGCACTTGATCAACAATGGTTAAAAAAGATCGATAAATAGATGGCTGGATAGCAAATACAGCTGCAATTCCCGCGAAGACGGGCGTTGGCAACCCAAGCCATGTTGCCAGGTAAAGCGCGAGTACAATGGCAATACCAGTTTTTAAAATACGGGCTCCAAGTTTCATTGGTTTTGTCCCTGCATTCCTTTCTTTTCGATAATAGATGATCACTCGTCATTTATCATTCATATTTTGATGAAACAACTAAGTAATATACAGCGGTCTTCCGAAATATTCAAGTGATTTTTGAAAGTTCATGAAAACATCTAAAGAAGGTATTGAGAAGAAATGTAACAGATTCGCACGCTTTTGACAAACAAGAGTTGGTCAATAAAAAAACAGGCGCATGTTTTTACGCCTGTTTTGGACATCATTATGATTGTTTCAGCTGTGCAAATGCATGATCTACTGCTTGCAGCGTCTCAGAAATATCTTTTTCAGTATGTGCGATCGTTAAGAACCAAGCTTCATATTTAGAAGGAGCGAGGTTAATGCCTTGCGCGAGCATTAATTTGAAGAAGCGGGCAAACATTTCGCCATTCGTATTTTCGGCCTGCTCGTAGTTCACAATCGTTTCTGTTGTGAAATAAATTGTGAGAGCACCTTTTAAGCGATTCACAGTAATATCTACTTGATGCTTTTTGGCATGGGCTAAAATGCCTTCTTCTAACATAGCGCCAAGCTGATCAAGACGCTCGTAAACACCGTCTTCTTTTAACACTTCCAAGCAGGCAATACCTGAAAGAATGGATGCAGGATTTCCTGCCATTGTGCCAGCTTGATAGGCTGGTCCAAGCGGAGCAACTTGCTCCATAATTTCTTTTTTACCGCCGTACGCGCCGATAGGAAGTCCGCCGCCAATAATTTTTCCTAATGCAGTAAGGTCCGGTTTTACTTGAAGCAAGTCTTGCGCACCGCCATACATAAAGCGGAAAGCGGTAATGACTTCATCATAAATGACCAGTGCGCCTTTTTCATGTGTGAGGTCATTGACCTGCTGCAGGAAACCGTCCTTAGGTTCCACGATGCCGAAGTTCCCGACAATTGGTTCGACAAGGACAGCTGCTACTTCATCTCCCCAACGGTCTAATGCTTCTTTATAGCTGTCAATATCATTAAATGGAACCGTAATGACTTCATTGGCGATACTTTTTGGTACGCCCGCGGAATCAGGTGTTCCTAAAGTGGAAGGACCAGAGCCTGCTGCCACTAGCACAAGATCAGAGTGGCCGTGATAGCATCCGGCAAACTTAATAATTTTTGTTCTGCCTGTATATGCGCGAGCCACTCGAATCGTTGTCATCACCGCTTCTGTACCTGAGTTGACAAAACGAACTTTGTCCAAAGCAGGCATGGCTTCCTTCAGCATTTTAGCAAAAGTGACTTCATGCTTCGTTGGTGTTCCGTAAAGGACACCTGTTTCAGCCGCTTTCGTGATGGCTTTTGTAATATGCGGGTGGGCGTGTCCTGTAATAATTGGACCGTATGCTGCTAGATAGTCGATATAGCGGTTTCCGTCAACATCCCAAAAATAAGCGCCTTCTCCTCTTTCCATCGCAACGGGTGAACCGCCGCCTACTGCCTTATATGAACGAGACGGGCTGTTGACACCTCCAACAATGTGCTCTAGCGCCTCTTGATGTAATTTTTCTGATTCTGTGAATTTCATAAATAGCCTCCTATCTCAACGTATCACGTCGTCTATCATTATTTTAACATGCCGATGCAAGCGTCCTTAGTTGAATATCCTTTCAAAATTGGATAGGCTAATTAAAAAATAGGTTGGAGGGATTGTGTCATGACAATCGAAGTAGGGCAGCAAGTACCTGACATTGAATTAACCGGTGACAATGGGGAGAAAGTAAAGCTTTCTGATTTTAAAGGAAAACATATTGTCCTTTATTTCTATCCAAAAGATATGACACCAGGCTGTACAACAGAAGCATGTGATTTCCGCGACCGCCATCAAAGCTTTGCAGAGCTAGATGCTGTCATTATCGGCGTAAGCCCAGACAGTCAGGACAAGCACCAAAAGTTTAAAGAAAAACATGATTTGCCGTTCCTGCTCCTTGTAGATGATGAACAGAAATTGTCTGAAGCCTTTGGCGTATGGAAGCTGAAAAAGAACTTTGGCAAAGAATATATGGGAATCGAGCGTTCAACGTTTCTTATTAATAAAGAGGGCACGCTTGTGAAAGAATGGCGAAAAGTAAAGGTAAAAGACCACGTAGAGGAAGCGCTTGAGGAATTGAAAGCTCACGCTTAATATCCTAACAGGATGAGATCGGCAGTCATGCCGGTCTTTTTTGTAAGGAAGAATAGGTAAAAAAGAGGATTGTAATTGACAAAGTTTCGGCTCTGGGGGTACACTATTTATAAAGATTACAATATAAGAATATTTTTGAAGAGAGGTGCATGATGAAATGGCTGCTCACGAACTAAAAGACGCTTTAGATGCTCTAAAAGAAACCGGTGTTCGAATTACTCCGCAGCGCCATGCCATCTTGGAGTTTCTCGTAAATTCTATGACTCACCCAACCGCAGACGATATATATAAAGCACTTGAAGGAAAATTTCCAAATATGAGTGTCGCAACGGTTTACAACAATTTACGAGTCTTCCGGGAATCTGGATTAGTAAAGGAATTAACGTATGGTGATTCCTCAAGCCGATTTGATTTTGCGACATCTGACCATTACCATGCGATTTGTGAAAACTGCGGAAAAATCGTGGACTTTCACTATCCTGGCCTTGATGAAGTTGAACAGCTTGCATCCCATGTGACGGGCTTTAAAGTTAGTCATCATCGCTTGGAGATCTATGGAACTTGTCAAGAATGTGCGAAAAAAGAAAATCATTAATGAAAAAAGCTGACCGGTTAAATGGTCAGCTTATTTTTATGACTTTTTTCGATTGTAGGATTCATCAAACTCTTTACCTTCTAATGTTGGATCAAGTGTAAGCGGCTCCCTGCAATGCATGCACATGTCCACACGCCCAAGCACTTTTGTTTCTTTCTCACAGCCTGGACAAACGACACGTACTGCCTTCGTAGAAAGCATACCAATCCAAAAGTAAACGGCTGTACTTAATCCAATCGATAAGACGCCAAGCAGCATAAAGAAAGTCGACAGCCAGATCGATTCTTTGAAGAACACACCGATATACATGATCAGAAAGCCAACAAAAACCAAACTAAGTGCAAATGTTCTGATTTTATTAATCTTACTGGAGTATTTCGCCATCCCTAGTCCCCCTTATCTCCAATATAGCACATTTTACCTTTCCGTTTGAATTAGTTATAGAGTTTTGTGAATAAATTGCTTATAATGATTCAATGATCTTTTTTCATGTATTGAAGGAATTTTGATTCTATGAGGAGAAATACATAGCATTAGAGAAGAACTTTACACCCGAGTATTGGAGGAATCACTATGGAAAATCTTCTCCGTCCTATTTATCAAGAGAGAGCAAGCCATCCAGATACATTAGCTGTGATTATAGTAGAAAGAAGACATAAAGTATCTTCTGAGACGGATAACTTTGATGCAGCACTTTTAGTCATCGTAAAAGAAGCGGAAGAGCCGGTATTTATCAAGCACTATGAATCCGATCACCAAACAGCTTCTTTAAACGTTGTCACAGATGATCAACTGAAGGAATGGATTACCCTCGGTACTAACCGACGAATCATCGATTGGATTTTAAATGGAAAAGTTCTGTTTGATCGAAATGAATATATCTTCAACTTAATTGATGAATTAAGTACATTCCCGTTTTCAAACCGCAAGCTCAAAATCGGTTTAGAATATGGCAAGCTCATTCGCAGATATATAGAAGGAAAAGCATTTTTTGAGTCAAATCAATTCCTTGATGCATATAATTCCATTGTGCATGCCCTGCATCACTTAGCACGTATTGAAGTAATTGATAAAGGCTTCCACCCAGAGGTGACCGTTTGGAACCAAGTGCGTCATATGGAGCCGGAAGTATACAAACTTTATTCAGAACTGATTGAAAGCCATGAAAGTCTGCATAAGCGTTTGGAACTTTTATTTTTAGCAAATGATTTTTTGATCCACTCAAAAGCAGAAATTGGCGCCGCTCATTTGCGTCATGTCATGGAACAGAAGGATATATGGCTTTTTGGTGAGCTTCTTGCACACCCTGATCTAAAGTATTTCACGCCTGACCTTAGCGTGATGATTGATTTCTTTGTGGAAAAAGGAATTGTTCAAGTGGAGCCGATTGAGACAAAGGGACAAAAAATCTACCATCGAGGATATTTTGTGAAAAAAGATATTGACGCATGAATATTATGATGGTATATTATTAAACGTCGCTAACGAGCAACTGAGTTGCTTTGAAAGAAAAGCTGACAAAAAGAAATTCTAAAAAACACTTGACGCATACGGTGCTCAAATGTTATATTAAGAAAGTCGCCTCTGAGCGATAATGAACATGATCTTTGAAAACTAAACAAGACAAAACGTACCTGTTAATTCGAGTTTTTATAAAAAAATCCTATGATACATCATAGGTAGTCAGTCAAACTGGCGAGGCAGGAAATGATCACATGCTAAGTTCGCTACATCGTGTAGCAACGCATGTGTGATATGCATCCTGCATACCTCGGAGAGTTTGATCCTGGCTCAGGACGAACGCTGGCGGCGTGCCTAATACATGCAAGTCGAGCGGACAGAAGGGAGCTTGCTCCCGGATGTTAGCGGCGGACGGGTGAGTAACACGTGGGTAACCTGCCTGTAAGACTGGGATAACTCCGGGAAACCGGAGCTAATACCGGATAGTTCCTTGAACCGCATGGTTCAAGGATGAAAGACGGTTTCGGCTGTCACTTACAGATGGACCCGCGGCGCATTAGCTAGTTGGTGGGGTAATGGCTCACCAAGGCGACGATGCGTAGCCGACCTGAGAGGGTGATCGGCCACACTGGGACTGAGACACGGCCCAGACTCCTACGGGAGGCAGCAGTAGGGAATCTTCCGCAATGGACGAAAGTCTGACGGAGCAACGCCGCGTGAGTGATGAAGGTTTTCGGATCGTAAAGCTCTGTTGTTAGGGAAGAACAAGTGCGAGAGTAACTGCTCGCACCTTGACGGTACCTAACCAGAAAGCCACGGCTAACTACGTGCCAGCAGCCGCGGTAATACGTAGGTGGCAAGCGTTGTCCGGAATTATTGGGCGTAAAGGGCTCGCAGGCGGTTTCTTAAGTCTGATGTGAAAGCCCCCGGCTCAACCGGGGAGGGTCATTGGAAACTGGGAAACTTGAGTGCAGAAGAGGAGAGTGGAATTCCACGTGTAGCGGTGAAATGCGTAGAGATGTGGAGGAACACCAGTGGCGAAGGCGACTCTCTGGTCTGTAACTGACGCTGAGGAGCGAAAGCGTGGGGAGCGAACAGGATTAGATACCCTGGTAGTCCACGCCGTAAACGATGAGTGCTAAGTGTTAGGGGGTTTCCGCCCCTTAGTGCTGCAGCTAACGCATTAAGCACTCCGCCTGGGGAGTACGGTCGCAAGACTGAAACTCAAAGGAATTGACGGGGGCCCGCACAAGCGGTGGAGCATGTGGTTTAATTCGAAGCAACGCGAAGAACCTTACCAGGTCTTGACATCCTCTGACAACCCTAGAGATAGGGCTTTCCCTTCGGGGACAGAGTGACAGGTGGTGCATGGTTGTCGTCAGCTCGTGTCGTGAGATGTTGGGTTAAGTCCCGCAACGAGCGCAACCCTTGATCTTAGTTGCCAGCATTCAGTTGGGCACTCTAAGGTGACTGCCGGTGACAAACCGGAGGAAGGTGGGGATGACGTCAAATCATCATGCCCCTTATGACCTGGGCTACACACGTGCTACAATGGACAGAACAAAGGGCTGCAAGACCGCAAGGTTTAGCCAATCCCATAAATCTGTTCTCAGTTCGGATCGCAGTCTGCAACTCGACTGCGTGAAGCTGGAATCGCTAGTAATCGCGGATCAGCATGCCGCGGTGAATACGTTCCCGGGCCTTGTACACACCGCCCGTCACACCACGAGAGTTTGCAACACCCGAAGTCGGTGAGGTAACCTTTATGGAGCCAGCCGCCGAAGGTGGGGCAGATGATTGGGGTGAAGTCGTAACAAGGTAGCCGTATCGGAAGGTGCGGCTGGATCACCTCCTTTCTAAGGATATATGGAGCAGCGTGCGTTTTCGTCTTGTTTAGTTTTGAAGGATCATTCCTTCAAAACATGTCTCTAGCGAGACAGGATTGTTCTTTGAAAACTAGATAACAATAAGTAATACATTCACATTGAATGCAATGCAAAGTTCATCACACATAGTGATTCTTTCTAAAGTAAGAAATGGTTAAGTTAGAAAGGGCGCACGGTGGATGCCTTGGCACTAGGAGCCGATGAAGGACGGGACGAACACCGATATGCTTCGGGGAGCTGTAAGCAAGCTTTGATCCGGAGATTTCCGAATGGGGAAACCCACTGCTCGTAATGGAGTAGTATCCATACTTGAATACATAGAGTATGAGAAGGCATACCCGGGGAACTGAAACATCTAAGTACCCGGAGGAAGAGAAAGCAAATGCGATTCCCTGAGTAGCGGCGAGCGAAACGGGAACAGCCCAAACCAAGAGGCTTGCCTCTTGGGGTTGTAGGACACTCTATACGGAGTTACAAAGGAATGATATAAGCGAAGAGGTCTGGAAAGGCCCGCCAAAGAAGGTAACAGCCCTGTAACTGAAATGTCATTCCCTCCAGAGTGGATCCTGAGTACGGCGGAACACGTGAAATTCCGTCGGAATCCGGGAGGACCATCTCCCAAGGCTAAATACTCCCTAGTGACCGATAGTGAACCAGTACCGTGAGGGAAAGGTGAAAAGCACCCCGGAAGGGGAGTGAAATAGATCCTGAAACCGTGTGCCTACAAGTAGTCAGAGCCCGTTAACGGGTGATGGCGTGCCTTTTGTAGAATGAACCGGCGAGTTACGATCCCGTGCAAGGTTAAGCAGAAGATGCGGAGCCGCAGCGAAAGCGAGTCTGAATAGGGCGCATGAGTACGTGGTCGTAGACCCGAAACCAGGTGATCTACCCATGTCCAGGGTGAAGTTCAGGTAACACTGAATGGAGGCCCGAACCCACGCACGTTGAAAAGTGCGGGGATGAGGTGTGGGTAGGGGTGAAATGCCAATCGAACCTGGAGATAGCTGGTTCTCTCCGAAATAGCTTTAGGGCTAGCCTCAAGGTAAGAGTCTCGGAGGTAGAGCACTGATTGGACTAGGGGCCCCTACCGGGTTACCGAATTCAGTCAAACTCCGAATGCCGATGACTTATCCTTGGGAGTCAGACTGCGAGTGATAAGATCCGTAGTCGAAAGGGAAACAGCCCAGACCGCCAGCTAAGGTCCCAAAGTATACGTTAAGTGGAAAAGGATGTGGAGTTGCTTAGACAACCAGGATGTTGGCTTAGAAGCAGCCACCATTTAAAGAGTGCGTAATAGCTCACTGGTCGAGTGACTCTGCGCCGAAAATGTACCGGGGCTAAACGTATCACCGAAGCTGCGGACTGTTCTTACGAACAGTGGTAGGAGAGCGTTCTAAGGGCTGTGAAGCCAGACCGGAAGGACTGGTGGAGCGCTTAGAAGTGAGAATGCCGGTATGAGTAGCGAAAGACGGGTGAGAATCCCGTCCACCGAATGCCTAAGGTTTCCTGAGGAAGGCTCGTCCGCTCAGGGTTAGTCGGGACCTAAGCCGAGGCCGAAAGGCGTAGGCGATGGACAACAGGTTGATATTCCTGTACCACCTCCTCACCATTTGAGCAATGGGGGGACGCAGGAGGATAGGGTAAGCGCGGTATTGGATATCCGCGTCCAAGCAGTTAGGCTGGGAAATAGGCAAATCCGTTTCCCGTAAAGGCTGAGCTGTGATGGCGAGCGAAATTTAGTAGCGAAGTTCCTGATTCCACACTGCCAAGAAAAGCCTCTAGCGAGGTGAGAGGTGCCCGTACCGCAAACCGACACAGGTAGGCGAGGAGAGAATCCTAAGGTGATCGAGAGAACTCTCGTTAAGGAACTCGGCAAAATGACCCCGTAACTTCGGGAGAAGGGGTGCTTCTTAGGGTGTTAAAGCCCCGAGAAGCCGCAGTGAATAGGCCCAGGCGACTGTTTAGCAAAAACACAGGTCTCTGCGAAGCCGTAAGGCGAAGTATAGGGGCTGACGCCTGCCCGGTGCTGGAAGGTTAAGAGGAGCGCTTAGCGTAAGCGAAGGTGCGAATTGAAGCCCCAGTAAACGGCGGCCGTAACTATAACGGTCCTAAGGTAGCGAAATTCCTTGTCGGGTAAGTTCCGACCCGCACGAAAGGCGCAACGATCTGGGCACTGTCTCAACGAGAGACTCGGTGAAATTATAGTACCTGTGAAGATGCAGGTTACCCGCGACAGGACGGAAAGACCCCGTGGAGCTTTACTGCAGCCTGATATTGAATGTTGGTACAGCTTGTACAGGATAGGTAGGAGCCTTGGAAACCGGAGCGCTAGCTTCGGTGGAGGCATCGGTGGGATACTACCCTGGCTGTATTGACCTTCTAACCCGCTGCCCTTATCGGGCAGGGAGACAGTGTCAGGTGGGCAGTTTGACTGGGGCGGTCGCCTCCTAAAATGTAACGGAGGCGCCCAAAGGTTCCCTCAGAATGGTTGGAAATCATTCGCAGAGTGTAAAGGCACAAGGGAGCTTGACTGCGAGACCTACAAGTCGAGCAGGGACGAAAGTCGGGCTTAGTGATCCGGTGGTTCCGCATGGAAGGGCCATCGCTCAACGGATAAAAGCTACCCCGGGGATAACAGGCTTATCTCCCCCAAGAGTCCACATCGACGGGGAGGTTTGGCACCTCGATGTCGGCTCATCGCATCCTGGGGCTGTAGTCGGTCCCAAGGGTTGGGCTGTTCGCCCATTAAAGCGGTACGCGAGCTGGGTTCAGAACGTCGTGAGACAGTTCGGTCCCTATCCGTCGCGGGCGCAGGAAATTTGAGAGGAGCTGTCCTTAGTACGAGAGGACCGGGATGGACGCACCGCTGGTGTACCAGTTGTTCTGCCAAGGGCATCGCTGGGTAGCTATGTGCGGACGGGATAAGTGCTGAAAGCATCTAAGCATGAAGCCCCCCTCAAGATGAGATTTCCCATTCCGCAAGGAAGTAAGATCCCTGAAAGATGATCAGGTTGATAGGTCTGAGGTGGAAGCGTGGTGACACGTGGAGCTGACAGATACTAATAGATCGAGGACTTAACCTATATTCGATTGTGAAGCATGAACATTGTTATCTAGTTTTGAGAGAACATTTTTAAAATATCTCTTGATTTATTTTCAATACATAGTATAATATCTTTTGTCACTAAATTGTCTGGTGATGATGGCGAAGAGGTCACACCCGTTCCCATACCGAACACGGAAGTTAAGCTCTTCAGCGCCGATGGTAGTTGGGGGTTTCCCCCTGTGAGAGTAGGACATCGCCAGGCTTTCTTCATTCCGCAGTAGCTCAGTGGTAGAGCTATCGGCTGTTAACCGATCGGTCGTAGGTTCGAATCCTACCTGCGGAGCCAATTTGGAGAGCTGTCCGAGTGGCCGAAGGAGCACGATTGGAAATCGTGTAGGCGGTAACCCCGTCTCAAGGGTTCGAATCCCTTGCTCTCCGCCACAATTTACATAATAAAGGGCCCGTTGGTCAAGCGGTTAAGACACCGCCCTTTCACGGCGGTAACACGGGTTCGAATCCCGTACGGGTCACCATTTTTATACAATATATACCAGCATTTTTTATTCGGAGGATTAGCTCAGCTGGGAGAGCATCTGCCTTACAAGCAGAGGGTCGGCGGTTCGAGCCCGTCATCCTCCACCATATCTTTTATATCGTCGCGGGGTGGAGCAGTTCGGTAGCTCGTCGGGCTCATAACCCGAAGGTCGCAGGTTCAAATCCTGCCCCCGCAACCAAAATGGTCCGGTAGTTCAGTTGGTTAGAATGCCTGCCTGTCACGCAGGAGGTCGCGGGTTCGAGTCCCGTCCGGACCGCCATTTTTCAAAAGAATACTTGGCTCGGTAGCTCAGTTGGTAGAGCAACGGACTGAAAATCCGTGTGTCGGCGGTTCGATTCCGTCCCGAGCCACCACTATTTGCCGGTGTAGCTCAATTGGTAGAGCAACTGACTTGTAATCAGTAGGTTGGGGGTTCAAGTCCTCTTGCCGGCACTGTTTTCCAAATGTGGAGGGGTAGCGAAGTGGCTAAACGCGGCGGACTGTAAATCCGCTCCCTCCGGGTTCGGCGGTTCGAATCCGCCCCCCTCCACCATTTTTTATTTTCATAGGGGCATAGTTTAACGGTAGAACAGAGGTCTCCAAAACCTCCGGTGTGGGTTCGATTCCTACTGCCCCTGCCAATTATACTTTATAATTCATTACATCTATGGCGGTTGTGGCGAAGTGGTTAACGCACCAGATTGTGGCTCTGGCACTCGTGGGTTCGATTCCCATCAATCGCCCCATTTTATTATTGGGCTATAGCCAAGCGGTAAGGCAACGGACTTTGACTCCGTCATGCGTTGGTTCGAATCCAGCTAGCCCAGTTGATGTGCGGAAGTAGTTCAGTGGTAGAACACCACCTTGCCAAGGTGGGGGTCGCGGGTTCGAATCCCGTCTTCCGCTCCAATAATGGCGGCATAGCCAAGTGGTAAGGCAGAGGTCTGCAAAACCTTTATCCCCGGTTCAAATCCGGGTGTCGCCTTTTTTGAAAAGACTGCCGGGGTGGTGGAATTGGCAGACACACAGGACTTAAAATCCTGCGGTAGGTGACTACCGTGCCGGTTCAAGTCCGGCCCTCGGCACCATTGTGTTTTTTTAATATAAGTTGCGCTCTTTAATGATCATGCCGGTGTGGCGGAATTGGCAGACGCGCACGACTCAAAATCGTGTTCCTCACGGAGTGCCGGTTCGACCCCGGCCACCGGTATCTAGTTTTAGATATTCTTTATTATCGTCAAATACAGAAGAATTAAGGAATATCAACGTTTAAAACGTCTTTCTACAAATTGTAGAAAGACGTTTTTTATTTGTTTTTTAACTGGTTTTTCACACAACAAAATTACTCAAATCGTGTTCACTGATGAAAGGGGAATAAGCTAAATGGCAAGACGTAAAAATATTTGAGATCACCTTCTATTCAGTATTACAAGAATAAAGATTTCTTAATTCTCTAACAGCACAAGGAATTATATTTCTGAATTAAAGCCTTACAATATGACAGAGGAGGAGATTATCTTTTACTTTATTGATGGTTACCTTATTATTAAACTAAAGGGGCAGGATAATTGAAGAAGGATGAGATAAATTGTACATAGGAGAGGTGTTGTCATGATTACGGTTAAAAATGCTGAAAGTTATCTTAAAGATAGCATTGGTGAAGATACCGATGATATAAAAAAGGTTTGGGAAACATTTAAGGCTTTTTCAAAGGAGACAGTTGAAGGCGAAGAAGATAAAGAAATTTTATTTCAGTGTGGTGTCTATGATTTTACAGGAGAGGAACTATTTCATTTTGACCTTGTACGTCAGTTTACAGTTTATGAAGAAGATGATTATTCTCACATGGAACAACTGCACTGTGAATTTTTATTTAAACCAACAAGCGAGTTAAAAAAGTTAAAGGTGATAGAAGAATGGTCAATGGATTATGACGATATCGATCATTTTTTTAATCATATTGAAAGTATTCATGAGTTTAAAATACCTTTGAGTTTAAAGCCGATAAAATCAGAAATATATCAAGAAGAACTTTGATTCTTATTTCATAAACGGGTGCTTACTTTAAGAGGGTATACCTTGCCTTTTAGGAATAATTTATCATGGATTGCCGGTTCAGCCCCGGCCATCGGTATCTATTAAAAGTTTCATGATTGGTTTTTACCGTGAATCTAACGTTTCACCCTTGTGGTAAACGTTTTTTTGTGGTTATTAAAAATAGAAAACTATTAGAAAATAATGAGCATGTACTTCTTTTAGCAGAATAATCTTTAGATGATTTGCAACATTTGATAGGATATATTTAACCATGTAAGGAAACAACATGGGGTAGCACATTCACAGAAAATAGTGTACTACCTTTGTGTAACTAAATGAATATTTGGGGATACATACACATCTATAGCTGACATCATCATTGTGACCCAATTTTAGGGGAGAATTTATGAAAAAACAAAATGACCATGAAGAGTTATTGACAGGTGGCAATGTCTCGAGCGTATATCGTTCGGGAGATACGGTTCGTCGAGAAGTAAGGTCAGACAACATCAATATACGAAATCTGCTAAAGCATTTAGAAAAAAAGAATTTCTCCTATGCTCCAAGGTATTTAGGGGTTGATGAACAAGGTAGAGAGGTATTGTCCTTTATTGATGGCGTAGCCGGTCATGATCCCTTAAAAGAATACATGTGCTCTCACCAAGCCTTAAAAGAAATAGCGAGAATGCTTAGACTGTATCATGATGCTGTTCAGGATTTCCCCATTTCAGACGATTGGGAACGAATGGACAATACGCCTAACAACATAGAGGTTGTATGCCATAATGATTTTGCTATGTACAATATCATTTTCAATAACGAAAAACCAGTAGGAATCATTGATTTTGATGTAGCTGCTCCTGGTCCGAGACTTTGGGATATCGCTTATACCCTTTATACATGTGTGCCTCTCAGTAGATTTTTTCGCACTGAAACAGGGGAGGTCGTGAATTATCTTTCATTAGACCATGCGGACCAGATAAAGCATAGAGTGAAACTGTTTTTTGAATCTTATGGGGAGGACATAGCAGAAGATTATTTGGATATGGTGCTGCTGCGTTTAAAAGGGTTATGTCAGTACATGAAACGAAAAGCGAGTGAAGGGGATATAGCTTTTCAAAAAATGATTCATGAGGGGCACCTTGAGCGTTATCAAAAAGACATTCAATTCATTCATGAACACAGAAAAGAATGGATGTAAAGAGGCGGCGATGTTATTGCAAACGAAGACGATATTACAGACCATCATTGAAGACGAGGGATTACATGATTATCTGCTTTTTAGACAGTACTGTGTGAGAAAAGAACAGGGCCTGCGTAAAGATGCGCTAAAAGTTCTTCAGGCCTTTATTGAAGAGATGAAAGAGAACGATTTTGAAGTACAGCGTTCATTTGTTGCTTGGCTGTTTGAGAAGATTGAACGGTTTGAGGATGGTCATCATTTGCTTATGTATCCATTGGTAATTGGGTTGATACAGCCTGTTCTACAAGAATGGGGGAAGGTTGGTCCAATGGATGTGAGACCATATCGCTGGCAGGGCTTGTTTGTACATCAGGGAGAAGGACTGCCCTATTTATTGAAAGCGCTAGAGCTTGGAGGCAGCAATGAGCAGCGTGTCATTGTTCAAATTTGCGAAACCTATTTATCGGCTTTATGGTATTCGTTTCATCATATACATGAAGATCTTTATTTAAGCACCTATGAGAAAGACCAAGAGCGAATTCAAGGTATTGAAGATGTCATGATGCTGATTGAAGATAAGAGGATTCGCACTAATGTTGAAAAACAAGCAGCCTATTATGATCAGCTTTTATCGGACTGGAAGAAATTTCAGCAAACGGAGACAAGAGGCTTTATGAAATGGTGTGCGGAGCGTAAGAAGCCGTATGAGTGGGTAGAGGCTTTTTATTATCAACAATAGATGAGGAAACGGCAGAATTCATTCTGCCGTTTATTTATGCCATATTCGTTCTATTTCTACATGATCTGGTTTGAAATATTTCAGGATATAGACATCTGGATTGCTTAGTTTCTCCCACTCTTCGAATCCAATCGTTGGATCGGCGTGTTTAAGAAGCAGGCTCATGATATTGCCATGTGTGACGAATAGGGTATGATCTTTTTCTAATTTTATTTGTTCGTGGAATGCTTCTACAATACGATTCATGGCTTCTTGGCTCGATTCTCCGCCTTCACAGGTCATATGTAAATCCGTAAAACTGAGCTTTAGTTTCTCATACCAATCGTCTATTGGTTTGCTGCTTAATACACGTTCAGAGAGGCGCTGATCGATTTTTATCTCGAGCTGTTTTGCATGAGCAAGTGGCTCAGTAGTTTGGATCGCTCGTTTATAAGGACTTGAGATAATTTGATTGAGATGAATGCTGGAAAAAAACTGTGCCAGTTCATGAGATTGAGTGATGCCTTGTGGCGTTAAAGCTGCATCTTTAGATTGTCCATCTGCTTGGCAGTGTCTGACGATATAATATGTTTTCATTGGATACACCTTTCATTGAGTATAAAAAAATCATCCAGTATTGGATGAGGGTTTACGAAGATCTAGGTAAGCTTGTTCGTATCTGTTTCTTTATAGGGATCTGTGAGCTTGGAGGTCAGGTCTAGGTTGAACAAAAAATCATCGACGGTGTCTGTGCCAAAGGGAAGTGTGGAGAAGTTGATTGGGATGCTGTCCTCTTGCTTTTCTGAAGCGATCTGCTGTACAGGCTGCTTTTTTCTCCAGTTCTTAAACAAGCGCATGTGAGGCCCCCTTTTCTTTGAAAAAGATGGATTTATACATAATATACGGGGAGAGTTGTCCAGGCGTCAAATGTTTTCTTCAAAAGGAACGATTCAATTGATAAAAAAAGAGCCACAGGAAAGTGCGGCTCTTGTTGTCAGTTTACATTGCGCGTTGTAATGCTTGTAGTAATTTACGTTCGCATCTTAAGTTGTATCGCTTCTTATGGAGTTTCTCCGTTTTAAACCTGCCTATGAGACGCCGGACACCGGGATCATAAATGATGAGCTCCCTGCATGTTTGATCATGTAATAGTGCTTGAAACCAGCTATATTTTTTGAGATGTACCGCGTTCCTTGAGATATCCTCTTCGTCCACTTGTAGAAAAGGGATATACACAGCAAGTGAAAACATGTCTAAAATGAATCCCATTTTGCTTCCTCCTTTCATATTATTCATTACGCTTAGGAGAAAGGCAAAGTTTCATTCAATAAACGTTAAAAACAATCCCAGTGCATAAACCATTCTTTTGATTCTTTGTCATAATAGAAATACATTGTGCCGTTATCACCAATCATGAAACGAGGTTTTTCTTCTGAGGCGATTTGCAGCATGAATTCGCCTTGTTGTTGATGGGGTGGGGATTGAATATACGCCCCATATCCACCGATTTTTGTGAACGAATAATTTGTGTATTGATTAAAAAAGTGGTCCGTCGCTTCTTCACTTTCGTTTACTTCTGTTAGATCCACATATGACCATGCTTCTTCCCAGCAAGGGAAGTCCCTTTGCTCACTTTCGTTCCAGTGGATTTGAAAGGGTTTGAGTCCTCTCACTTCTTCAGGAGTCTCAGCTACTTCTAAACCACCGATTGATGAATATTCAATGAGCTTCCAGCCTTCGCCGTTTTTGGTGATATCAATCGGAAGCGTTTTCTGATTGAGAAAAATTTGAATCAACTTACAATCATTGAAGCCATTCAATCCTCCTGGCACTTCTGGTAAATAAATTTGTAAAATCGGAATCATGGCGCCATCTTGATCTGTCGGCCAGCCTTGATGAGGATCGATGAAAAAATGGCCAGCAAACCAGCTGTGTACAGCTGGATCAGGACGGAAGCCGCCAATTTTGGCGATGGCTGGCGCTTTCCCAATTAAATTTAATTCTTGAAAAGCTTTGATCTCCATTTATTGTCCCTCCAGCTGTTAACCTGCAATGTGTGCATCTAGAAATGTTCCATTTATATTTCCTGTGACAATAATGACATGTCCCCAAAATAAATCACCGTCATGATAGTAGACTTCAAACTCTCCCTCAGGGTAAACATGCAGGCTTTCAAGTGAAATGCGGCTCATAAATTGATTCAGTGTGAGTTCTTCTTGCTTTTCAGCTGATTCGTCTTGTTCCTGCCAATCCTTTGCTAGATCTATCAGCTGATTCGCGGCAAATGATTTAATAGAAGAATCCCATTTGGCTTGTTCTTGTATGAGTTGTTTTGCTGTAGAAAGAGAGTCATTTATTTTTTCATCTTCTTCAAGGTTGAAGTAGAGAAGGCACTCTTCATTGCTCCATTGGATTGTCTTTTCAAATAAGTCTAGCCCTTTTACTAACTCAAAGGTGCCAAGTATGTCATCATGATAAAACACAGGCTTTTGGGCTGCTTCTAAAATTTCTTGAAGTGCTTGATCCTGTGTACCTGTATTGATCAAAGATACAAGCATGAATTCACCTTCACCTTTTCGAATCTGAAGTGTAACGATTGATTCTTTATGTAATTGTGCCTGCTTTTCCCTTAATCCATCGTCATCTGTTAGCCAGCAAAGTCTTACATCTTCGGTTGTGATATGTCCGTTTTCCTTCCAAGCAATCAGTGGAATAGAAGCGGTCCAAAGAGGTACCTGTCCTGCTTTCCCTGCCCCTACGCCAGAAGGTCCTGTAACAGCAATGATAGTGACTATATCTTCTGAAAATCTTTCTTCAAAAGTGTTGATTTGTTTGTTAATCTTCATGTGATGTCCTCCAGCTCGATATTTTTGTTATGAACATAAGGATGATATGATCAAAATCTACCTCTTAATCACACCGCACATCAGTAGGGGAAATCAAGCTTTTTTTGTTTAAAACTGCTTTTTTAGGGTGGTACATGGATAAATGGAGGTTGAGTCACAATAAAAGAAGCATGGATCGAATTTTGTATAAATTTGGGTAAATGAGTCGAAAAGCCTAGGTTATTCTTCCTTTTCTTTATAATTACTTTGACACGAATAGATGAAAAAAGTAAAGTAGTACTGAGTGATTTACAAAACCTTCTTCGTCCACTAAAACATGAAGTGTGCGTAAATTTTATGTAAATGGATATTTTTCCTTTTATTTACTCGTATTTTTTTTGAAACTTATGATGCTCCTCATTCGTTATATTAAAGGAGCGCATGTATCCGGCGGAGACAGAGAATCGGAATGCTCGGCGAAGAAGATTTACATTTGCAAAATGAATGTAAATTTTTTATGATTTCATTTATATCAGAACGATGATAAGAAAGAAGAGGTTTTATGAAAAAAATATTTGCGAACAAATATAGCTTTTTTGTATTGGCTGTCCTTTTATTTTGGGCAAAATCGTACACAGCTTACAAAATGGACTTTAATTTAGGAGTGAAAGGTTCTTTTCAAGAGGGTCTTCTCTTATTAAATCCATTTAGTTCAGCCATTGTGTTTTTGGGACTGGCTCTCTTTTTGAAGGGTCGTAAATCTGCCATTGTTTTAATTGTCATTGACTTTATTATGACCGCACTTTTATATGCGAATGTAGCGTACTACCGTTTCTTTGATGACTTTTTGACTTTCTCCACAATGAAGCAGGCAGGTAATCTTGGAGGAGGCATGACTGGCGGTGTGTTATCAAGTATTAAGCCGCATGACCTTTTATACTTCCTTGATATCATCATCTTAATTGCGATTGTCATTTGGAGACCAGAAGTGAAGAAGTTCCAAATGAAAAAAACATTTGCACTACTGATTGTGGCTGCAGGTGTAGGACTATTCTTTGTAAACCTTCATTTAGCTGAAAAGGACCGCCCTGAATTATTAACAAGAACGTTTGATCACAAGTATGTTGTGAAATACTTAGGCGTTTATAATTATACGATTTATGACGGGGTGCAGTCAGCACAAAACGCAACACAGGTAGCGAATGCGAGCAGTGAAGATTTAACGGATGTTGTGAACTATACGTCTTCTCACTATGCGAAGCCAAACCCAGAGTATTTCGGTAAAGCAAAAGGGAAAAACATTATTAAAATCCATTTGGAAAGCTTCCAGACTTTTTTAATTGACTACAAACTCAATGGAGAAGAAGTAACGCCGTTTTTAAACAAACTGGCTCATGGTAAAGATGACTTTACGTATTTCGATAACTTCTTCCATCAGACAGGTCAAGGAAAGACAGCTGACGCTGAGCTCATGATGGATAATAGTATGTTCGGCTTGCCAGAGGGAGCAGCGTTTGTGACAAAAGGTGAAAATACCTACCAATCACTCCCTGCCATTCTAGATCAAAAAGCAGGCTATACGAGCGCAGTGCTTCATGGGGACTATAAATCTTTCTGGAACCGTGACACGATTTATAAACATATGGGATATGATCAATTCTTTGATGCTTCCTATTACAACATGGATGAAGAAAACCTTGTGAATATGGGTCTGAAGGATAAACCGTTCTTCAAAGAATCAATTCCAATGCTAGAATCAATGAAAAAGCCATTTTATGCACATTTAATGACACTAACAAATCACTATCCATTTAATTTAGATGAAAAAGATGCGACAATCGCTAAGGCAACAACTGGCGATAAAACAGTGGATAACTATTTCCAAACAGCAAGATATTTAGATGAGTCATTAGAGCAATTCTTCAAAGACTTGAAAAAATCAGGTATGTATAAAGACTCAGTCATTTTATTATATGGTGACCATAACGGTATTTCTGAGAACCATAACCGTGCTATGAGTGAAATTCAAGGGAAAGAAATTACTCCTTATCAAAATGCACAAAACCAGCGTGTTCCGCTTATGATTCGTATTCCTGGTAAAGAGGGCGGCGTGAACCATACGTTTGGCGGAGAAGTCGACGTCATGCCAACGCTTCTTCACTTACAAGGTATTGATTCAAATGAGTACGTGAATTTTGGAACAGATTTATTCTCTAAGAAGCATGATCAAACTGTTGCATTCCGTAACGGAAACTATGTGACGCCGAAATATACACTTGTAGATAACACTGTCTATGATACGAAGACAGGCAAAGTGGTGAAACAAAATAAAAAGACAGAGGCGATTAAAGCCCGTGTCGATAATCAGTTAAGCCTATCAGATAAAGTGCTTTACCGGGATCTTCTTCGATTCCATAAGCTGTCTGATTTTAAACCAGTGAATCCATCTGATTATTTCTATGGTAAATCAAAAGAAAAAGAAGCGGATTCTTCTGCTAACTAACTGAGTTTTGGGCAAGCACAGAAAGGTGCTTGCCTTTTTCTCTCTCTTTGCTTGATTTGTTGGCAAAATATGTTTATATTTAGGGAGAAACAAGCGTGACGCCGGCTGGTTGCTGGTGAAACACATTTCGTCCTTGGGGAATTCAGGAGGAGCTTATGACAACAAATACAACAACACAAAAAAAGAAATCAGAATTATGGGGCTGGATCAAAGCCATCTTAATCGCATTTATTGCTGTTTTTATCATTCGGAACTTTTTATTCGCACCGTACATTGTGAAAGGGACTTCTATGAAACCAACACTGCAAGACACAGAGCGGGTTTTTGTGAATAAAACGGTTGATTATTTCGGTGATTATAAACGGGGACAGATCATTGTTCTTGATGGGGAAGATCGCAGCACTCATTATGTCAAACGATTGATTGGTTTACCTGGTGATAAAATTGAAATGAAAGATGATCAGCTATATGTCAATGGTCAAAAAGTGGCAGAGCCTTACTTAGCGTCAAACAAAAAGAAAGCAGCTGCGGCTGGTACTTTGCTGACACCTGATTTTGGCCCTCTGACTGTTCCAAAAGGAAAGTACTTTGTCATGGGGGACAATCGCCAAAATTCAATGGACAGCCGCAACGGCTTAGGTCTTTTTACAAAGCGTGATATTCAAGGAACTACCTCATTTGTATTTTATCCTTTCCAAGACATTCGATTACTCAATCATTAATAAACAAGAAAAAAGCACACAGCCGTGTGCTTTTTTCTATGTCATTCAGACTGACTTTTGGTAATCGCCTGTTCAAGATCTGCAAGAATATCTTCAATCGCTTCTGTTCCAACAGATAAACGAATGAGCTCTGGTGTGACACCTGTCGCTTTTTGTTCTGCCTCGCTTAATTGTTGATGCGTTGTGCTGGCAGGATGAATGATGAGAGATTTAGAATCGCCCACGTTTGCGAGATGGGAGAAAAGCTTCACAGAATCAATGAGCTTTTTACCCGCTTCGCGTCCACCTTTAATACCGAATGTAAGGATCGCGCCTTGTCCTTTTGGTAAATAGGTTTGAGCAAGTTCATAGGATTCGTGACTTTCAAGGCCCGGATAGCTTACCCAATCGACAAGAGAATGATCCTGTAAGAACTGTGCTGTTTTCAACGCATTTTCACTATGCCGCTCAAGACGAAGGTGTAATGTTTCTAAGCCTTGCAGAAGTAAAAATGAGTTGAATGGAGACAGAGCTGCCCCTAAATCACGTAAGAGCTGTACTCGTGCTTTTGTGATATAAGCCGCTTCTCCAATCGCTTCTGTATATGTCAGACCGTGATAACTTGGATCTGGTTCAGTCAGCCCTTTGAACTTATCGCTGTCAGCCCAAGGGAATCGGCCGCTATCAACGATGACGCCGCCAATTGATGTACCATGACCGCCAATAAATTTCGTCGCTGAATGGACGACAATGTCTGCACCGAACTCAATAGGTCTTAATAAATAAGGACTGGCGAGTGTGTTGTCCACAATAAGCGGGATATGATGCTTGTGTGCAATGGCTGAGATGGCTTCAATATGTAAAATGTCGCCTTTTGGATTCCCAATGCTCTCTGCATACACTGCCTTTGTTTTGTCTGTGATCGCTGCTTCAAGTTCTTCAAGGTTGGATGAGTCGACGAATTTTACTGTAATTCCGAGTTTTTTGAGTGTATGGGCAAATAAATTGTAGGTGCCTCCATAAAGACTGCTTGAGGAAACGATTTCATCCCCGGCTCCTGCAATGTTTAAAATAGAATAAGTCGTCGCTGCTTGCCCAGAAGAAACAGCAAGTGCACCAATCCCACCTTCAAGCTCTGCGATACGCTTTTCAAATACGTCATTTGTCGGGTTCATAATACGTGAATAAATATTTCCCGGTTCCTGAAGACCGAATAAATTCGCTGCATGATCACTATCTCTAAAACCAAAGGAGCTTGTTTGGTAAATAGGTACGGCTCTTGAATAGGTTGCTGAATCAAGCTCCTGACCTGCGTGAATGGCTTTTGTTTCTAAACGAAATGGACGTTCTTCTGACATGTGTGTATCCTCCTTTTGTTAGATAAAACCAACTGTTTTGATAAGAAATATTTAATAAGACTATAAATCTTGTTCCCTGCTCGGTCAATCATTTTTTAGATAAATCTGAAAAAACAATAAATATAGTTGACAGGTAGGAATAATATGTATTAACATGAGCATACTGAAAACGCGAACAAGAATGGCTGATCGGTTAACCGAAGGCTCTATCACTCAAGCATGAGTGAAGAGCCTTTTTTTATTTGAATGAGAAAGGATGATGAAGATGGAAAAAAAGAAAAAACGAAAAAAATACAGAAAACATATGGATATCACACTAGACATCTTAATTGAGCGGAACAAATATGAGATTTACAGCAGCAAGGAACGAATAGAAGCGATTTACGATCGGATTGATGAAAAGCATACAAGGACAAAATAACTATTTTATAAAATTGAGTTGATTTATGGGATTAATATGATTTAGGATGGTGCTAACAAATCAATATGATTAGCTGATCGGACAACACGAAGGCTCTTATCTCTTTTTTGGGGATAAGGGCCTTTCTGTGTATGTATCTGATGGCAAGAGGAGTGGAGGGTTTCAATGACGATTTCAATTGATATTGCGGATAAATCCTTTTGGAAAGACAAACAGACCATTCGGGTACTTGAAGACTTAAGATTGAACATCATTCCCGGGGAATTTGTAACAGTGATAGGTCCAAGTGGATGCGGAAAAAGTACGTTGCTAAAAATCATAGGCGGGCTCGACACAGCGTATGATGGGCAAATTTTGATAGGGGACAGACGGGTCACAGAACCAGGAATGAAACAGGGCTTTATCTTTCAGGAACACCGCCTGTTTCCATGGCTGTCAGTCGAAGAAAACATAGCGGCCAATTTCAATTTAAAACAACAGGATGTACGCCGTAAAGTGGATGAATTGATAGAAATTGTTCGATTAAAAGGATTTGAGCATGCCTATCCACATGAGCTTTCAGGAGGAATGTCGCAACGGGTTGCTATTGCGAGAGCACTCCTTCGTGATCCGGAGATATTATTGCTTGATGAACCATTTGGTGCGCTGGATGCATTCACACGAAAACACTTGCAGGATGTGCTGCTGGACATTTGGCAGGAGAAAAAAACAACGATGATGCTCGTTACTCATGATATTGATGAATCGATTTATTTAGGAAATGAAATTGTGCTCTTACAAGCGAGACCTGGCCGAATCCATAAAATTCTTCCTGTAAACCTGCCTTTTCCGCGTGATAGAACATCAACCTCTTTTCAACATTTAAGACAAAAGGTGCTTTCAGAATTTGAGAAAACAGATGAATTGTTACTAACTGATGGATCAGGGATTTAGGGAGGGGAAATCGCATGAAAAAGATACAAATGATCGTGATTTTTTTGAGTCTTCTCCTTGTTTTAGCAGGGTGTGGTCAAGCAGCAGACGGCTCAGAAAACAAGGTGAAAGAAATTCGGATTGGGATTCAGCAAAGTTTGAGCCCGCTGCTTTTAGCAAAGGAAAAAGGGTGGTTTGAACAATCATTTGAAAAAGAAGGAGTGAAGGTAAAGTGGGTGGAGTTTCAAAGTGGTCCTCCCCAATTTGAAGGACTTGCTGCAAATCAATTAGATTTCTCGCAAGTTGGAAACTCACCTGTCATAGCAGGTCAGGCAGCGGAACATCTGATTCTTCATTTAGATCAGAAAACAATTGATGAGGCGCAAAAAGTTTTACAGGGGATGGACTCAGTAGGTCAAAGACGGATGGTGGAATTGCATCAAGGGAGGAAAGACAAACTTGAAATCAGCCCAAATCTTTGGGCAGGTATTGGTTTAGTACGCGGCGGTGCAGGAACAGCACTCGTCGGAGATCCGCAAACAGTAGCAGATCGGATCATAGGATACCAGTCTCTAGGTATTGATACATTTATATTTTCTGGCTACCCGCACCTAGAAGAAGCTTATTATTTAGCAGAGCTTGTTTTCCCGCTCCTTCCATTCAAAAGATCGGGGGATACAGGACTCTCTGTGCCAGCTGGTGAAATCATTGGGAACAATCATTTTCCAGATGCAGCCTCTGCTGCTAGTTCCTCATAAATATGAAAAAGCAAAGCAGTCTGCGATGGCTGCTTTGCTTTTTTTCATAGAATAGGAGCGAGTCATATGTTGTGTACCGCTGAACAAAGTAAGGGCTTTTTTCCCAATCGATTTTCTTGTATATACATATTTTCAGAGACAAGAGAAGAAGGAAAATATACTCACTCTTTTATCGGAATGATCAGTAAATATTTCATAATTGGTGTTATTGCGACATATAATCAGGACTTTTATATCTGATATATCGGAGGAATTCTTTCTATCTTACAAAAAAGAAAGAATGAAAATGATAGATGATAAATATGAACTATTTGAAAAAGAGAAGATAAAAGATGGTTCAAATTACATTATATGGGTTTTGTAGTTCTTAAGAGGTGTTAAAATCTAGTAAATAAGAGAGGGTTTAAACAGATGAAAGTGAATAATTGAATAAAAAGTCACATTTTAATCAAATGTATGTTCGGTCAAAAATGGGATGTTCTGTAGATGTTTGGCGTGTGACGCCTATGATACGATCATCATAAGCTGGGAGGTGAAAAGTATGACTTATGCAGCGCCGCAAGTTGACTATTCCACTATGGAACCTGCTATTATGGACCAAGCTTGGTTCTTAGTATTTGTTGCTGTCCTTCTTGGATTGGGAGCAACAGTCGTTCTAGGAGCAGCAGTTTGGTGTATCGCAAACGGCAAGGGTAGCTTTACAGGTGCCGTTCAGTGGGAAAGTGGCTTAAAAGTCCAAATTGAATGTAAGTAGCTATACTTAGGATTCATCTTTTTACTTCTTAGATAAGACACCAGGGCTAAACCGTCTGTGGCGGGCGGTTTAGCCTGATCTGTTTTTAAAGAATATGCAGACACTTGGAGGTTATATGTTTACGATCGAGAATTTAACCAAAACGTATAAAAATAACGTGACTGCTGTCAATGATTTTCATTTAAAGATCGACCCTCATCAAATCGTTGCTGTTGCTGGACCGAATGGTTCGGGTAAAACAACGATGATTAACTGTATACTTGGCATCATTAAGCATACAGAAGGAAAAATTCATTTGCAGGGCGTCACTAATGATGAACCATCCTTTAAAAAACAAGTAGCCTATGTTCCAGATGACTTGCTGCTCCCTGAAGCATTGACTGGTGCTGAATATTTAGAGTTTGTTTCTTCTATGTATGAATGTAAAACAATTCACAGAAGAAATCAACTAATTGAACTGTTTGATATGGACTCGGCTTTATCAAGACCGATCGAAACCTATTCACATGGTATGAAAAAAAAGACACAGCTGATTGCTGCCTTTATGCTTAATAGTCAATTGGTGATCATGGATGAGCCCTTTAGAGGACTTGATATTGAAGCGGTTATAAACACAAAGAAACTGATGAAGCGGTATGCCGAGCACCATGGTGCGATCTTGCTTTCAACGCATGATATGCTTTCAGCGGAAGAGCTGTGCCAGAAAATCGCCATTATTTCTAAGGGAAATAAAATGGATGAAGGGACAGTCTCAGCCTTAAAGGAGAAGTATCAATCAAGCACATTGGAACAGGTGTTTCTGAAAGCTTCAATGTTAAGTGATAGGGGTGCACATTTTGATGAAATCATTAATCATTTCTAAAATGATGCTTAAAATGTGGCAGCAGGAGATGTATAAGCTCTTTGATACTCAAACGAAGCGGATCATTGTGGTCTTATTCTTTTTGTTTGCCGTCACAATGGGGGCCATTATCGGATACAGCTTTACAGGTGTCTTTATGAAGGCTTTTTTAAATGGAGATGAACGGTCACTTGGATTACTCGTTGTCTCAATGGCGATCAATGTCTCTATTTTTACAAGCTTGTTATTCGTTTTGATCAAGGTCAGAACACCTGAACAAGACCGGTTTTCTATGCAGCTCAGCTGGTTTCCGCTCTCTACCTTTCAGAAAAGTTTTGGATACTTCATTCCGATGGTGACAGTGGTGGCAGGACTTGTTTTATTTTTTATCGGTATTCTGCTTTTACCTAATTTTATTGCCCAGGGAATAGGTATTTTCTTTATCTTTACTTTCTTTTTGATGGTGCTTTTGCAGTCGCTTTTTGTCTTAATGCTCCTGCAGTTTATTTACAATATCACTTATTTACTCGTTTTGAAATTAAAATTACCGTTGCAAAAATTTGCAGCGATATTTGTTTTATTGGCACTCGTTGTGGCGTATGGATTGACGCATTTTGATATTAGCCAAATTCAGCAATCATATCTACAGTTTGATTATCATTTGATGTATTTTACAGCACCGTTTTTCTTAGCGGCACAAGGAATGTCACCTGAAGGGGTGAATTATGCCATCTTGATTCTGTTCATCCTCTTATCAGCAGGCGGCGCATTTCTTTCTCTTGCGATGATGCCGATTATGGCAGAGAAAAAAGCGTTAACCTTTTTACACAAGCTGCCATTCTCTTCTTCAAAAAAGTGGTCACTTATTGTGAAGGAAATGAAGTCACAGGTACGGAATGAAGAAAACATTTTAAACTTTCTTATTCTTCTCATAGTGATCTTATTCGTTCGTTATCAATTTGGATTCCGCTTTGAAGAAGAAGCGTTTTTTGTTCTATGTGCTCTTGCTGGATTAACAGCCTTCAATTCGTTTGGCAATGATAAACGAATGCTGGGGATGTATAAAACATTTGGCCTGAGATCCTGGGAAGTGGCTTTGTATAAGTTTATCGGTCTTCTGCTTGTTGGTGTACTGCAAATTGTTTTATTCATGCTGACAACGCTGACGCTTCCTGATCAAATTTGGCACGTGTTGATTGGTGCCGCTGTCTTATGCAATGCCACTGCGCTCTTTTATGTAGTAGGTATTTTACTTCCTCTTGATCGAAACAATCCCTACACAGGCATATTTTCATTTGGAGCGCTTATTCTACTCATGATTCCGATTGTTTTTATTGGGAACTATGTCATAGGGGCATCGAGTCAAACGCTTCAATGGCTGCTTGTGGCTGCATTTGAGGGTCTGCTCATCTTTGCCATATACAAAGGTTTTTCATGGAGGTATTCACATGATTCAACTTCTTAACAATAAGCTAAAGATTGAGCGGGTACCGGAACTAGCGCCGTATGTGACCTTACAAAAGAGGCATCTTACGGATACGCAGTATGGAAGCACACTCCCGATCAATGAAAGTGCTTATCATATGTTAACAAAAGTGGACGGTAAAAGAACAGAAGCGAGTATTACCGCAGAGCTCGCCGATTTGTTTCAGGTCGATGAGTCGGTGATTGCTCGTGACTTTTATCAGCTGATGACGGGATTGAATCAGCATCACTTGCTGTCTATTCATTATCATTCACCATATCGGATTGTGACAGCCTGCTGTCAATTTTTCAAGCAATATCAAGTCAAAATGAAGGAACGATTTGATTGTACTGGTCACTCGTTCCTTCACATTTTTGGAACGGCTTTGCTCATGGTGACGCGTAAAATCATTTTTTTCTGGATGCTTTTTATGATCATGGCAGGGCTCACCTTTTTATTCATTCCTGATCCATCGATTGCAGCCATTGCCATTTATTTTACGATTATTTATTTCGGGTTAATTACCGGAACTGCCTTACATGAGGCGGCACATGGCTATGCGCATCGAAAATTTGCAGGGCGAGATGGTCCTCAAGGCTTTTTTGCGAGTGACATGATGTCAGTGAAGTTTGTAAGACCCGTGTTAGATCCGTTTAAGAAGAAGCAGGTGTGGATCACACTGCTTGGACCGCTCGTTCCCGGTGTGATTGGCGCAGCAGGCATCATAGTGACCATTTTATTTCTAAAAGAAAATCCGGTTTCGACAGGTTTTTTCATTTTTTCAATCTCGTATTTTATTCAATTACTCTATCTTCTTCCGTTTATGGGGGATGGTAAATCCATTATGAAGCAGCTATTGCTTGGGGGAATGGGAGGACAACGATCATGAACGTACAGGCGATGAAACAAGGCGCAATAGTTGGTGGTTTTTTAGGGTTCTTAGGCTTTCCGATGCTGACAATCGGCGTACTGTTCTATCATTTATTTCAATCAAAAACGAATGATGCTTTATTATTTAACAGTCTCGCTTTTGAAATGGAAGGCTCGTCCGCATTTACTTTTCAGATCAAGCCAAACTTTTTTATTTATATGATTGTGATTTTTGCTGCGAGTTTTCTCATTGTGGCATGCCTATCAGCAATAAAGCAGAAAAGAGCGAAAGGTTAGGAGAATTCTCCTAATCTTTTTTTGTATAACAAACCAAATTTTAGTATAATAAGAAATAAAAAACATCAAAGGGGATCACAATGTTTAAAAAATGGAGCATTCTTTTATTCACAGTTTTTCTATTAGCAGGATGTGGCGAGAAGGCCGAAGAAACAACGACAACCGAAAAGACG
This sequence comes from Bacillus sp. MAG717A, assembly GCF_036884855.1. NCBI lineage: Bacteria > Bacillati > Bacillota > Bacilli > Caryophanales > Bacillaceae > Bacillus > Bacillus sp. MAG717A. The sequence goes on along the minus strand of NZ_CP145733.1, from coordinate 562,969 downwards.
GTTTCGACAATTAAAACAGAGTCTGCCACTAAAAAACAAGTAACCATCGAACAAATGAAACTCTCAAAAAAAGAAAAAAACTTACTAGAAGCAGCAACGACTAATGAAAAGGTGGCTCTGACACTGAAAGGATTAACGAAGAAGAACAAGAGTATTACGTTTATCGGAAGCCATTACAAAAATGGCCGATTAGTGAATAAGGAAGCATCATCTGCTACCTTTACTTTACACCAGAATGGCACCGACCAAACGGTGAATGTACTTCTTCAATTACTTCATGAGAAAGATACATATGAATCACAATTTAGTATTTGGTCAGATAAAAAGAATGATGGGATGACGAAAGCGACATCAAGCTTTCCGTTCAAAGTCAGTGACTATGTATTTTCTGCACAATCTGAAACTGTTAAAGTTGCTTCTGGAGAAAAGGCTCTGATTGCGTATACAGCAGCGATGGGGAAAGACGGGGGTTCAACTATATTTGATGAGATTGAGAAGAATCCAAAGCAAGCGCTGAAAAATATGTCACATGCATACTTATTTTATATCCAGCTAGATAAATAACTATCGTAATATATACGGAGAATATGAATTTTTTTGACGAAAAATCTTCATATTCTCTTGACGAATTGTTAAGAAAGTTGTAACATAATAAAAGTCAACGCGATGACGTTGCTTTTAAAAGATTGATGCGGGTGTAGTTTAGTGGTAAAACCTCAGCCTTCCAAGCTGATGTCGTGAGTTCGATTCTCATCACCCGCTCCAATACATAATTTTGTTTATAACGCAGTATTTCGTTTCATAGATAAACGAAGTGTTGCGTTTTTTATTATGTCAGTATAATGTGAAAAAGCACTGTCAGGCTACAGTGCTTTTTCAATGAGTTCATATTTGCTTTCTCCGCCATGTATTTGTACAAACATCTTCGTCAAGGATTGAATAAGAGCTTCACTCTTTTCCCGGGAAATAGATGGAGGGAAAAGGATGATTTGAAGAATGTTCTTTGTGTCTGAAGAAATGTGTGCGGTACTTGCTTGAGAAAATAATCCATTCAGTCCTGCGCCGTCCTGCCATTCGATGTGACCAGCCTCATGTTTTGTCAGTGAAAGCGGTCCTTTGATGCGATCGGCATCTAGTGTCAGGATGGGTAAGAAATATTTTAGTGAGAAAAATATCGACAAATCCTGTACGGAATTGGTCGAGTCAATAAATTGTTCCTTTTGGATATCAGAAAGAAGTGGAAGGAAAGGAACATCTTTTAAAAGATCCGTCCATTCTTTGATGGCTGGTACTTCTTCTAATACTTTATCTTCATATTCAAAAAATAAAGATTCTTGAAACAGGCGTAATCGGCCTTTTAACATTTGAGGTGATGTGCCAACTTCAATATGCGAATATTCAATCTGTCCAACATGGACAGACGGGTTTTGAGGATGAGAAATTTCCATATGTATCTTCACAGTGACTCACTCCAATCGGTCATGATACACTCGTATTATACTGAAAACAACAGAAGAAACAAAGAAAGGAGGTTTGCAAGGTGATTCATGTTGGAGAATTAAAAGAAGAATTGATTCAATATGCGAAAGAAATTGGTGTCGATAAAATTCGATTTGCAAGCGCCGATACATTTGATTCATTAAAGGATCGCCTCATCTTACATGAATCGTTAGGGTATTTGTCAGGCTTTGAAGAGCCTGATATTGAAAAACGGACAAACCCTTCTTTGCTGCTTCCGAAGGCCAAATCAATTGTTGCGATAGCGCTCGCGTATCCTTCCAAAATGAAAGATGCTCCTCGAAGTACAAAGGATGCGAGACGGGGGATCTTTTGCCGGGCTTCATGGGGAACAGATTATCATGTCGTGCTGAAAAAAAAGCTTGATATGCTCGAGGAATTTTTGCGAAGCAAGCATGTCGATATACGGACAAAATCAATGGTGGATACAGGAGAATTGTCTGATCGTGCTGTAGCAGAACGTGCTGGCATTGGTTTTAGTGCAAAGAACTGTATGATTATCACGCCAGAGTTTGGATCCTATGTGTATTTGGCTGAAATGATCACAAATGTCCCGTTTGAACCGGATGAGAAAATTGAAGACCAGTGCGGAACATGTAATAAATGTGTGGATTCCTGTCCAACAGGTGCGCTTGTGAATCCAGGACAGCTGAATTCTCAGCGGTGTATTTCATTTTTAACGCAGACAAAAGGGTTTTTACCTGACGAATTTCGTTCGAAAATAGGAAATCGATTGTACGGGTGTGATACGTGCCAAACTGTCTGCCCGATCAATAAAGGAAAAGACTTTCATCTGCATCCTGAAATGGAGCCGGATCCTGAAATTGCGAAGCCGCTGTTAAAGCCGCTTCTGACGATCAGCAATCGTGAGTTTAAGGAAAAATACGGTCATGTTTCAGGTTCATGGAGGGGGAAAAAGCCCATTCAGCGGAATGCAATTTTGGCACTCGCTCATTTTAAAGATACATCTGCCTTACCAGTGTTAATTGAGTTGATGCACAAGGACCCAAGACCGGTCATTCGGGGAACGGCTGCTTGGGCGATTGGCAAAATTGGCGATGATCAGCAGCTCCCAGAGCTGGAAAAGGCCCTTGAGCGAGAAAGTGATGAAGAAGCGAAAGAGGAGATTGTGAAAGGGATTGAGCTCCTGCAGACACCTTTAAATACTAAATAACATCCCTGTGAACATAGAATGAACCAAACAGAGATTTTAAAAAATGTTTGGTGGTGTCTGTGTGAAACAATTATTAGAGAAAACTTTAGAAGACAGGCTGGCGTATTTAATCAATGACCGTGCAATCAAGCAGCCGCAGCTTATGTCTGATGTGGAAGCAGTAGAACGGAAAAAAGAGCTTTTTGCTAGAAGACAGGTTGAGATTGTGAAGGCGAAAGCAAAAACTAAACTTCTCGATTCAGCCATTCAAGATGATGGGGCTCAGCATGTGCAGTACCTTGCTCATCTCACATATGTCTGCAAGGATGTAGACGATTCTTTTTATTTAGAGGAACAGGTGGAAAAAAGAGAAGCGTTCCTTTATAACAACATGCTTGTCAAAGATCGGATGATGCTAGAAGAGCGGCAAAGAGAAGAGCAGATGGATGAGCGCCTTCAGACCGAAGAACAATTCGGCAGAGCCTTTCATTATGACCGGCGGGCAGCCGTACAGTATGCGGAGACATACTGGAATAAACGGAATCCAGCCTATAAAAACTTTGAAGATAACTGTACAAATTTTATTTCACAATGTTTGAAAGCAGGGAATGCGCCAACGAGAGGATATCCGAACCGCGGGACTGGCTGGTGGGTGCGTCCGCATACGTGGAGCTATAGCTGGACGGTGGCTCATGCGATGAAAAATTATTTAGCGAATTCAAAAGCGGGTTTGAGAGCAAAGAAACTCAAAGAAGCGCACGAGCTTCAAATTGGAGATGTCATTTGCTACGATTTTGAAGGTGATGGAAGATATAATCATACAACCATTGTCGTTGATCATGACAAAGGCGGAATGCCTCTTGTGAATGCACAGACGTATGACTGCCGCATGCGTTATTGGTCATACGAGGATTCGACGGCCTATACACCTGCTATTCGATATATGTTTTTTCACATTTTGGACGATGCCGCGAAGGATAGTTAGTGGTATAATGTTGAGCGGAAAAGAAAATTAGAGGTGAATTTTTTTGGGACTTCATGTCGTTTTATATCAACCAGAGATTCCAGCTAATACTGGAAATATTGCGCGTACATGTGCAGCAACAAATACAACCCTTCATCTGATTCGTCCGCTTGGTTTTTCGACAGATGACAAAATGCTGAAGCGTGCAGGACTCGATTATTGGAAATATGCCAATGTGGTCTATCATGATTCACTTGATGAATTGTTTGAGGCTCATCCGAAGGGGCAATTTTTCTATATTACAAAATTTGGCCAAAAGCCGCATACGACATTTGATTACTCTCAGCTGGATGAAGACTATTTCTTCGTGTTTGGCAGAGAGACAAGTGGATTGCCAAAAGATTTGATTGAACAGAATATGGACCGTTGTCTTCGTTTACCGATGACAGAGCATGTTCGTTCTCTGAATCTGTCGAATACGGCAGCCATTCTTGTATATGAGGCACTTCGCCAGCAGCAATATCGCGATCTCATATAAAATCATGATAAAAGCCGAGATACTGATCTCGGTTTTTTTATGTAAGATAAGAAATACAAGGTTAATCATACCTTTTTTGACATGTTAAAAATGAAAAGGATGTTCCGCAAAAGGAACATCCTTTTTTTCATTTACCAGGCTTGCCTTCGTAGCCAGCAGTGAAAATGGATACTAAAAACGTAATGATGACGCCCATCATAATGACCGTTCTCATATAAGCTCCCCCTTATCCCTTTGTTCCGTTCGCTGCCTGTTTCATATGATGTGAAGTTCACCTTGAAAAGCAGGAGAAGAAAATCATTTTTCTCCTATTTTTCCTTTATTATGAAGGGTCTTGCGGATGGTTGTCAATTCAGTTTGCCAATTCGTCATTTTGAAGAACGAAAGCATGTAATAGGACGCCTCCGCATAGATTGTAAAACAGTATCTGATTTCTAGCTTCAATCTTGAAAGAGGAGGTTCATATGGATATTTTAAAGAAAATCGAACAGCACAGAGAAGAAGAGCAGCGTCTCAAATGGGAAGGCACATTCAGCGATTATTTAGACATTATTAAGGAAAATCCACTTGTCGCTCAATCTGCTCATTCTCGCGTTTATCATATGATTAAAGACAGCGGGATTGAAGAGGAGAATGGGGTCAGAACCTACAAATTTTTTGATCAGGAGCTGTTTGGATTAGAGGAATCACTCGAAAGATTAGTGGAGGAATATTTTCACCCTGCTGCAAAGCGGCTAGATGTCAGGAAGCGTATTTTATTACTGATGGGACCAGTAAGCGGGGGGAAATCGACACTTGTCACTAGATTGAAAAGAGGTCTTGAAGAATATTCACTGACAGATCATGGCGCAGTTTATGCGATCAAAGGCTGCCCTATGCATGAAGATCCGCTACATCTCATTCCGCAAAATCTGCGTGAGGATTTCTATAGAGAATATGGGATTCGTGTGCAGGGAAATTTGTCGCCTCTGAACATGATGAGACTGGAAGAGGAATATGGCGGCAGAATTGAGGATGTTAGGGTCGAGCGGATCTTTTTTTCAGAGGATAAACGGACCGGCATTGGTACCTTTAGTCCGTCTGATCCGAAATCTCAGGACATTGCCGATTTAACAGGCAGCATCGATTTTTCAACCATTGCCGAATTTGGATCAGAGTCAGATCCTCGTGCGTACCGCTTTGATGGAGAACTCAATAAAGCAAACAGAGGGATGATGGAGTTTCAGGAGATGTTAAAGTGTGATGAGAAATTTCTCTGGCACCTCTTGTCATTAACGCAGGAAGGGAATTTTAAGGCAGGAAGATTCGCCTTGATTAGTGCAGATGAATTGATCGTCGCCCATACGAATGAAACCGAGTACAGGTCGTTTATTTCAAATAAAAAGAACGAAGCTTTGCATTCAAGAATTATTGTGATGCCAATTCCTTATAATTTAAAGGTCACAGAAGAAGAACGCATTTATCATAAAATGATTTCAGAAAGTGATGTTTCAGATGTGCATATTGCCCCGCATACGTTGAAGGTAGCGGCAATGTTCTCCATTTTAACGAGACTTAAAGAACCGAAACGTTCTGATATTGATTTGGTGAAAAAAATGCGTCTGTATGACGGAGAAAGTGTTGAAGGCTTCCAATCAGTCGATATTGATGAGATGAAAAAGGAATTTCATGATGAAGGGATGAGCGGAATTGATCCGCGGTATGTAATCAACCGAATTTCATCCACCATCATTCGAAAGAATATGGAATCGATCAATGCACTGGATGTTCTTCGCTCCTTAAAAGAAGGGCTCGATCAGCATCCATCTATCTCCAGCGAGGACCGGGAGCGTTATTTGAATTTCATTTCAGTCGCGCGAAAAGAGTATGATGATATTGCGAAGAAGGAAGTGCAAAAGGCATTTGTGTATTCCTATGAGGAGTCTGCGAAAACGCTGATGGATAATTACTTAGATAATGTCGAGGCTTACTGCAATAAAAACAAGCTGCGTGATCCGTTAACGGGTGAAGAAATGAATCCTGATGAAAAGCTCATGCGTTCAATTGAGGAGCAGATCGGCATTTCTGAAAACGCCAAAAAGGCATTTAGAGAAGAAATTCTGATTCGTATTTCGGCTTATGCGAGAAAGGGAAAACGCTTTGATTATAATTCGCATGAGAGATTGAGAGAGGCCATTCAGAAGAAGCTGTTTGCCGATCTAAAAGATGTGGTGAAAATTACGACATCGACGAAGACACCTGATGAACAGCAGCTGAAGAAGGTCAATGAAGTAGTGGCTAGATTGATTGATGAGCATGGCTATAATTCAACAAGTGCAAATGAACTTTTAAAATATGTAGGCAGTCTTCTGAATCGTTAATAAAAGAAGGAGGCATTATTGTCGCATCAGCACCGGTAATGTCTTTTTTAGAAATGATCGTCAACTTGGATGACGAGCAGCATAGGATAAAGGAATCGATGGTTAGAAGAATTGTGCAAAAAGGTGAGGAGGGGGATGGATGTCCCGGCAAGAAAAAAGTCAGTTTATTGTGTCTCAGGAAGACTGGTCCCTCCATCGAAAAGGCTATGACGACCAGCAGCGTCATCAGGAAAAAGTCAAAGAGGCGATTAAAAATAATTTGCCGGATCTTGTTACAGAAGAAAGCATCATCATGTCGAATGGAAAAGATGTTGTGAAAATTCCGATTCGTTCATTAGATGAATATAAAATTCGGTATAACTACGATAAAAATAAGCATGTGGGTCAAGGGGATGGAGACAGTGAGGTTGGCGATGTTGTTGCGCGCGACGGCTCAGACAGTAAGCAGGGCCAAGGAAAGGGGCAGGGCGCTGGAGATCAAGCTGGTGAGGATTATTACGAAGCAGAAGTCTCATTAATGGATCTCGAGGAAGCGCTGTTTCGTGAACTGGAGCTTCCAAACCTCAAGCAAAAGGAGCTTGACGACATCATTGTCGAACAAATTGAGTTTAACGATATTCGCAAAACCGGGTTAACTGGAAATATCCACAAAAAACGAACGATGCTGTCGGCATTTAAACGAAATGCGATGACAGGCAGTCCTTCTTTTTATCCCATCTACCCGGAGGATATCAAGTATAAAACGTGGAATGAAGTGACCAAACCAGAGTCGAAAGCCGTCGTTTTGGCGATGATGGATACGAGCGGAAGCATGGGTCTCTGGGAAAAATATATGGCGAGAAGTTTTTTCTTTTGGATGACACGTTTCTTACGGACAAAGTATGAGACAGTCGAAATTGAATTTATTGCTCACCATACAGAGGCGAAGGTGGTAGACGAAGAACATTTCTTCTCACGGGGTGAGAGCGGGGGGACCATTTGCTCGTCTGTCTATCGAAAGGCACTAGAGCTCATAGACGAACGATACCCGCCGTCGCGATATAATATTTATCCTTTTCATTTTTCTGATGGTGACAATTTGACCTCAGACAATGCCCGGTGTGTGAAACTTGTTTCTGAGATCATGAAAAAAGCCAATTTATTTTGCTATGGTGAAGTGAATCAATACAATCGGCATTCTACGTTAATGTCAGCATACAAGCATATTCAGGATGAGAAATTTAAGCATTATATTTTGAAGCAAAAATCTGACGTTTTTCTCGCACTAAAAAAATTTTTTCAGCAGGAAGAAGTTCATTCATAATGAGCACATTTAAAAAAACCTTTCAGCATAAGGGCTGAAAGGTTTTTTGTGTGGAGAAGGAAAGGATCACCAAAAAAAAAGTAAAACTTTCTCTTTGACATTTCAATTTTCATTTATTAATATTTAATCTTGTTAAATATAAGTTTTTCAAAAAAGATGCCGATCGTCTTTTCTTCTTTTTCTGCTTTTTGCTCATAAGTGAACAATAAGTATAAATGGGCTGCACACCATGATAGGGGCGGGAGTAGATGAAGGGAAAAGGACAGAGTGTTGAGCTTGTTTCATATTCTGTCAGATGATGGGCATTCTAAGTTTGCTAAAGCAGATGACACTATATTTTTATACATGAAAGGAGAAACAAAACATGAACAGAGGGCGTTTATTGCTAACGAACATTATTGGCCTTATTGTGATTCTTGCCATTATTGCCGGAGGTGCTTATTACTACTACGAAAGCACAAACTTTGTTAAAACAGACGAGGCAAAAGTGACAGGTGACATGTATCAAATTACAGCACCAGCAGCTGGACAAATCAAAGGCTGGGATATCAACGAAGGTGACGAAGTGGAAAAAGACAGCACAGTTGCAAAAGTTGAAGGACAAACAAAAACAAACATTAAAGCAGTGGCTGATGGCACATTAGTCAAAAAAGAAGTACAAAACAATCAACAAGTGCAGCCTGGTACAGTTCTTGGTGAAACAATTGATTTAAGCAAGCTTTACATCACAGCAAATATTAAAGAAACAGATATTAAAAACATTGAAAAAGGCGACAAAGTCGACATCGTTGTAGATGGAGATCCTGATACAACATTTGAAGGAACTGTTGAACAAATTGGTTATGCGACAAACTCAACATTCAATATGCTGCCAGCAACGAATTCAAGTGGTAACTATACAAAAGTAACGCAAAAAGTAGCAGTGAAAATTTCAATTAAAAATCCATCAGACAAAGTACTTCCAGGTATGAATGCTTCTGTCAAAATTTCATCTTAATGATGATTGATATCAAAAAATGAAAGGAGGTTGTCTGAGATGGCAAATCAACCTGCAGCGACAAAACAGGGAACAGGCTCCTTGTCTTTACTGATCATTTTAATGGCCGGTTTGTTCGTAGCGATTTTAAACCAAACGCTTTTGAACGTAGCTATGCCCCATTTAATGACAGAATTTAATGTGAGTGCAACGACGATTCAGTGGCTGACAACAGGCTACATGCTTGTCAACGGTGTGCTGATTCCGTTGTCTGCGTTTTTAATCACACGTTTTGGACAGCGCAGCTTATTCCTAGTGGCTATGATCTCGTTTACACTAGGTACATTTATTTGCGGTATTGCGCCAAACTTTTCAACGATGCTCATCGGCCGTTTGATTCAGGCTGTCGGCGGCGGTATCTTACAGCCGCTCGTCATGACAACAATCCTTTTTATTTTCCCTCCGGAAAACAGAGGGAAAGGAATGGGGATTTTTGGTCTTGCGATGATGTTTGCTCCTGCAGTAGGACCAACATTATCGGGTTATATTATTGAACATTATTCTTGGCGTATTATGTTTTATGGACTTGTACCAATCGGTGCGATTGTCATTATCGCGGCTTTCTTTATGTTTAAAAATATTGTAGAGCCTAAAAAAATCAAGCTGGACAGTCTTGGTGCGATTCTTTCAATCGTCGGTTTTGCTTCCCTTCTATACGGAGTGAGTGAGGCAGGTAGTGATGGTTGGACAGATCCGATCGTCTTATCTACGATTATTATTGGTGCGATTGCGATCATTCTCTTTATTTTCCAACAGTTGAAAGCTGATAATCCGATGCTTGATTTCCGCGTATTTAAATACAGCATTTTCTCATTATCAAGTGTCATTAACATTATTATTACGGTTGCCTTATATACGGGGATGTTCTTACTTCCGATTTATCTACAAAACCTCGTTGGGTTTACGGCATTGCAATCTGGGTTATTAATGCTTCCAGGGGCACTTGCGATGCTCATTATGTCCCCGATTTCAGGAATCTTGTTTGATAAATTTGGACCTCGTCCGCTTGCGATTGTGGGGATGCTCATTACCGTTGTCACGACATATGAGTTTACAAGGCTGACCATTGATACTTCCTATAGTCACATTGTGCTTATGTATGCAGTACGTGCATTTGGTATGTCACTCCTTATGATGCCAGTTATGACAGCGGGGATGAACCAATTACCGCAGCACTTAAACAGCCATGGTACAGCGATGTCTAATACATTAAGACAGATTAGTGGTTCCATCGGTACGAGTTTGATCACAACGATTTATACGAATCGGACGACATTCCATTATTCCAATATGGCGGATCAAACAAATACAGCGGACCCGTTCTTTATGAATTCATTCCAGGCGGCTGTATCGAATGTGATGCATCATATGGGCATGACAGCAGAAGCTGCTCAAAAATATGTATCCACCCAGCTCTTTACGAAAGCACAGGTTGATTCAAACGTGATGGGTATCAATGATGCTTACATGTGGGTGACATTATTCTGTGCGGCTGGTGTCATTCTCAGCTTGTTCCTGCGAGACGTTCGTAAGGATAAAAAGCGAAAAGATCAGCAGCATAAGAAACAAGAAATATCATTGCTTCCAGCACCTAAAGAAGCAAACCAAGATGCAAGATAAGTGTGGAGGGACCGTACATGAAAATTTATGTTGTATACGATAGTGAAGGTGACCATACAAAAGCACTTGCAGAAGCGATTGCAGCAGGCGCAGGTGAAACAGAGCAAGCTGAAGTATTCATTGATCACGTGAAAGATGCGGATATTCGCAAGCTCGATCAAATGGATGCGATCATTTGGGGCTGCCCTGGTCATTTTGGTACCATTAGTTCTGGGTTAAAGACATGGATTGACCGTCTCGGCTACTTATGGGCAGAAGGAAAACTAATCGATAAAGTCGGTGCTGTTTTCTGTACAACTGCTACAACACACGGCGGTTTAGAAATGACAATGCATAATTTGATTACCCCAATGTTCCACCAAGGAATGCTTGTTGTCGGCCTTCCTGGTAATGTTCCTGAGAATGCTTTATACGGCTCTTACTATGGAGCTGGTGTGACATGTCCGATCGATTCTGATGAATTGATTTCGACTGAAGGCATTGAACTCGGAAAAGCACTAGGAAGACGTGTAGCATCAGTCACTGCATCATTTAAGCGATAAGGAGAGGGTTCTTTTGGCGACGATTATTGTAGCGTTAGTAGCTGCTGTTCTAGTCATTATTGGATTAGTAGCGTTCAATGTCAGACACGCATCGGCCGATAAGGAAGAGATCAAAGAAGATGTCTCCAATCAGCCTGACGTGCCGCATAGCGAGCCAGAAGCTGTGGCGAGACATGTAGAGCCTGAAGTTGAAAAAAAACCGTCAGAGCCTTCTCAAACAGATGATGCTGCGTCTGGCGACGATTTCTATAGACAGGCGCTTCAAAAGTTTAAACAGCCAGAACCACCTGTCAAAGAAGAAGAACCAGAGACAAAAATGAATGATGATATGTATCGTTCTGCTTTGCAGAAGCTAAAGCAGAAGGAAAAATAAAAAAGAGAACCTTTCATCAGGTTCTCTTTTTTTATGGCACAAAAAAACCGCCGGCAGAAGCCAAGCGGTTTTCCTTCACTCTATAAAGTGCTAAAAGAGCAGATGCTCTTAAATTACGCTTTGTTAACGTTAGCAGCTTGTGGTCCACGGTTACCTTCAACGATTTCGAAAGAAACTGATTGACCTTCTTCTAAAGTTTTGAAGCCTTCGCCTTGGATAGCAGAGAAGTGAACGAATACATCGTCTTGACCTTCTACTTCGATGAATCCGAAACCTTTTTCAGAGTTGAACCATTTTACTTTACCTTCTAACATGAAATTTCCTCCTAAAGCGATCTTAACGCTTAAATTCACTATTCTTGCTCTTACACAAACTTCAAAGACGAAAACTCTTTCAAAACTTTCTTCTTAAAGATGATACGAACAAAAATAATTACCTTTACTTTACCAGTGTTTGCGGGAAAAAACAACTGTTATACGAAAACTTTTTTAAAAATAATTAGCGCTAACAAATTGAGGAAAATGCCTATGTCAAATGGGCTTTTTTTCTCTCTGAAAAGCTCACTTGATTTCTGCCGGACTCCTTCGCTTTATAGAGCTCCTGATCAGCTATAATCGGTAATTGTTTGATGTCTGCACCAGTTCCATGAGAATAAGCACACCCAATTGATACTGTAGTGTAAATCGACATGCCATTTTTTAAATAAATCGGCTGATCTGCTATTTTTTTTCGTAAGCGTTCTGCAATCTGCCATGTTTTTTCAATTGTACAATTTGGTAGAAGGACAGCGAATTCTTCACCGCCAATTCTACCAATATAATCAGAGCTTCTTGTGTTTTTAATCAGCCTTGTACCGATTTCTTTTAAAACGATATCTCCCTCATGATGCCCATATTGATCATTGATGGTTTTGAAGTAATCGATGTCTAGGTAAATAAGGGACATTTGATGGATAGGTTGCTTCAACTTATTAGTAAAAGCATCACTTAATACCTCATCGAACTTCCGTTTATTTAAAACACCTGTTAAAAAGTCATAATGAGCTTGGAATTTATACAAATTTAACAGCTGATATGCTTTTGTTTGATGCTCAATGACATAAAAATTAAACAACCCAGCAATATATGAGAAAATCCAATAAGCAAAATGCAGTTTAAATGATGTCTGATGCACGATCAAGATAAAAAGGCTTGTGGCCATCACATTACCAATCGTAATGGATAACAGCATTTTCACAACATGATTCATATGACGCTCAGCAATCAAAAACGAAGAGGTTGCGATAAACATCATGGAAAAAATATTGATGGAAGAAGCGATGTTGGCATCAATTAATAATCGGCCAATGATGACAACAAAGGCTGCAATCATTGTTTGGACGATGCCTCCATAAAAGGCCGTTAAAATAAGGGGAATATGTCTTAAATCGACGATCGCTGGTCCTATTTTAATAGAGAAGAACATTAAAAGGACACCTAGTAACCCAGAAAGCATGCCTTTGCATAGCTGTCTGAGCAAGGTATCTTCTTTCTTCAGAAAATTCTCTTTAAACACAAGCATAAATAAATAATGGAAAGTGACAAGAATTGTTAAATTAATAAAGAGGTCTCTTAGCAAAATAGAATCACCTTTTTAAAATTACTAAAATTTGTTGCAAAAGAAAAGGGGAAAAAGGATAATTAATAAAAATTTTAATGATGAGGAATTGAAGAAAATGAGAGGAAAACGCTTTCCAGATCAAACGGACTGGCTTTCTTTTTTTGAAAAAATGCCAGATGCCGGATTTGAAAAAGAAATGCCGATTGAATATCAAGATTTGACGTTTCGGTTCGAGAATCAGGAGGAGCGATTTGTTGTGAACATGTCGCTTGCTATGAAGGAATTTACCTTAAAGGTCGTTCGAAAAAAGACCGAATCCGTTTTAGGCATATATGATTTTAAAACTGTGCAGCATGTAGAGATAAAAAAAGATATGAAGGAAGAAAAGGAGCTTTTGCTGATATTAGAGCATCATGACGACTTCCTCACAACCATCGAAATCATATTTCTACCTTCCTTTTGTCTCATGGTCAAAGAACATTTTTCTGGAGAATAAAACAGGAGCCTCTTTTTATGAAGGCTCCTGTTTTATTATTTGTGTTCAATGTCATTGATGACTTGCTGTATTGATTCATCATCCATCACATTCATCACATTTTCATCAATGTGAAGAGATTGCGCATAAGACTCTCTTGGCTGATGGGTTCTTGATGGTGATTGGTGTTGGTTCGTTTGATTTGGCTGGACAGCGGTGAATGCCTGCTTGATCATTTGTCCAACTTCACCTGTACTTTTTGATGCTTTTTGTGAGTGTGACTCATGGCGAGATGAGTCTTGGTGTTGATGGCTTGTACCTTTCATCATTGAAGACATATTCATTTGTGTCATGCTTTTCAGCCTTCTTCGTAAAACCGGGGAGAATAATGCAATGATGGCTGTGGATACTGCGATCATTGCACCAGTGCTCATACCTTTTCTTTTTTTAAACAAACGAATCCCTCCATTTGATCGTGATGATCCTTCATCATGTTTAGGATGACCAAACCCAGCTGAATTATGAATTCATTTTGCAAAAAAGAGGATGTGTGCATAAAAAGCCGGCTGGATGAAAAACCTATGATCAAAAGGAGGGAATAATTGATGAAGAAGAAATGGATGCTATCTTTACTGCTTGTGCCAACATTAATCACCGCTGGGTGTGGAATGAACAATCAGGGCGATGAGCGAAGAGGAACAATGAAAAGGCAGTATGAAAATGTCACATATAAGAATGACAACATGAGACAGGATCAGCCAGATGTTCAAACACCTCAGAAGGTCAAAGAGGCAGATAAGGCGTCAGAACTTGTAGCCAATATGTCTGAAGTGAAAACAGCGAACGTGCTTGTCACAGGAAAAAATGCATTTGTTGCTGTTGTGCTTGAAGGCAATAAAAGTGGCGATGTGACGGACGATCTGAAAAAGAAAATTTCAGACAAAGTCAAATCAACTGATCAACAAATTGACAACGTGTATGTATCTGCTAATCCAGACTTTGTTGATCGTATGCAAGGGTACGGAAAACGTATTAGAAGCGGAGAGCCAATTTCAGGATTTTTCGATGAATTTACTGAAACGATTAGACGTGTCTTCCCTGAATCAAAATAGCTACGACAAAAGCCGTATGTCATATGCGGCTTTTTTGTTTGAAATCGCACCTCGCGCACCTGACTGCATAAAGTAAAAAATATATCACCTCTTGTTGATCTTTGTTTCTTCATAGAAAGAGAAAGAGGGTGCAGGATGAATTCAGGTGGGGAGCAAATGAAAGCCAAGCCGTCATTGATTCATAAAAAACTTGTAGGTGGAATGATTGCAGCAGGTCTGATTTTTTATGCTTTCTCCGCGTACTTGATTTATGTTGCGTTTCAGCTGACAGGACAATATTTAGAGCAGCAGTCTTCTCCTAAAACGATTATAACGGAGGGACTCAATAAGCAAGTCTATGAACATATTCGAATCTACTATGCAGAGGAAGAGGACGCTTTTGTTGATCTGACAATAGAGGCCATGAAACAGGCAGAGAAGAGGACAGCGTCAGTGTTTCAGTTTGAAGCTGACAGACCTTTAGACGTTATCTATTTTGATGATAAAGAGACGATCGAACAAATGGCTGGAATCAAGCATATTACGGGATTTTACTCTGATCATGATCAAATGATTGGGTTATATCCAGATAAGCGGGAAGCATTATTGAAGAAAGAGACACTGCCTTTATACTTTTTCAATACGTTGTTTATTCATGAGTATGCTCATTTTGTTTTCTATGAAAAGGTCCATTCATATGAAGTGTCTCCAGGCATTTTTCCGCTTTGGTTCCACGAAGGAACAGCAGAATGGACGGCCTATGACGTGTTAAATGCTACTTCTGAAAGGTTCGACGTGATTCCTTTTCAATCTCTTCATTCTGATCAAGACTGGCAGGACTCCCGGGTGACGTATGAGACTGATGTCTATTTACAAAGCTATTATATGATCTATGAGCTGGTGCAGCTTTACGGACGAGATGTCATACATGAGATCATGGAGGAAACTGCGAAAACGGGCCAATTTGCTACCGGCTTTGAACAGGCGACGGGGGAGAGGCTCACAGATTTTGAAGAACAGTTTAAAGTGATGTATCAAAGAAAAAACGGCTGACCAGCAAAGGGGGTCAGCCGTTTTTTTAATGCAGAGGCTTTTGTTGATCGGCCTTGCTAGGAGGCATTTGAACTTGGCCCTGAAGCGGTGCAAAAGCTGAAGTCATGGCTGTCATGTCTTGTTTGGAAAGCTGAGGAACTTGATAGTAGCCATGCTTGTTTTGATACAAGAAAATTTCATAGGCCATTTCGATAAAGTTCGGAATTTGCGCAGCAAGCACACGTCGGACAACAGGGTTTGTTACTTCTAATGCTGACATCGAAAGTAACCCAGCGTGTGATTTGACTAGGCTGAGCATATGTCCTGTGATGCCTAAGTCTTTTACATCCTGTAATGACTGGTTCGGCTTCTTAGGCTGAGAAGGCTTGATTCCGTATGTCACTTGTGTGTGTTCTTTCATCATATAAGTAGCGGTTTCTTCACTAGGCTTTTGTCCGGTAGAAAAACAATCTACAGTGACATTGTACTGGGATAAAACGAATTGATATTGTCGATCCAGGATGTCGGATAATGCAGGATCTTGAATAAACTGCCGCAGGATCATATATTGATCCAAAATATTAATTGTGCCGGCTAAAATTTCATGTAAATCGAATAACTCATGCCCGCCGTGGTTGAGCTCAGGCTGCTGAGCACTTCCTTGAAACATTGGCTGCTGATCGTTTTGCATTGAGATTCCTCCTTCTGTTTATACAATCTGTTTTAATGTGAGGATGTTTTCATGTTTTCATGCAAAAAACATTATTTACAATTAGAGGGTTTTCTTTCTTTTTGTCGAAAAAAAGTATCAGACGAATGAACATGGGGGTACCAGATGCAGGACAAAATCATTAATCGTTTGATAGAAGACGAACATGTGCAGGCACCAGTGATCGGCATCGGTGTTTCGCCGTATGAACAGCATCATCTTGAGGCTTTTTTTCAATCGTTACCACATGAATTAAATGCCTCTTTTATTGTTGTGCAAAATCATGTGACAGGCGATTGTATAACAGATTTGGAAGCACTTGTTTTACCGATTGGCTACCGGGCAAAAACGATTAAACATGGTGAGAAAGTCACGAAGAAGACCATCTATTTTTGTCCGCAGCATGCAGCTGTGACGTTAACAGAAGATCATCGGCTTCATGTATCTGAGCAGCTGCCAACAAACAAGGCATGCTCTGTCGACTCGCTTTTTAAGTCACTAGCCAGAGTTCAAAAGGAAGAGGCGTTTGCGATCTTTTTTCAAAAAGGTCATTGTGTAGGGAGTGGATTGCTTCAGTTGGTTGAGCAAGGCGGCACAGCCTTATCGTGCAGTGAGGTAGAGAGTGGTTTTGACAGCATGTATCATCACACATTTAAAAACCCATCCATCCTTGCAGCTTATATGGCCGAAATTATCAATATCCCGCATGCTGATGAGACGGATCCAGCTTTACTAAGAATCATTGAACGTCTTGAAATGTATAAAGGGATTGCCTTTTCAACCTATGAAAAGAAAAGGCTGCTTTCTGTTATTCAAAAACGTATGCGCATTGCAAATCAACCGATGTCATTATTATCAGAGTACGATCGTTTATTAGAAAGAGAACCAGATGAGCTTGATCGCCTGCACGCCCAACTTTTAAGCGGCACAACTACTTTCTTTAGAGATATGGAGGCTTTTCGAGTTTGTGAACAAAAGATCATACCGTCAATCATTAACCATTCGATGAACAACGGGAAATCTCGATGCCGAATTTGGATTGCGGGATGTTCGACAGGGGAAGAAGCTTATTCTTTTACGATTTTATTTTTAGAAGAAATGAAGCGAAGAGATGTGTCCATTGAACTTCAAGTCTTTGCGACAGATATCAACCGAAAAGCCATTCAAATAGCTAGTAAAGGTCTTTACTCGAGAGAGTCTATGGCAAGCATACCGGAAAAATGGCGGGCGCGATATTTCGAAAAAAAAGGTGACGCTTTTATTGTGAAGCAGTCGCTTAGAAAATATATTGTTTTTGCTCCTCACAATTTATTGATAGATTCACCTTTTATCCACCTCGATTTTATCAGTTGCCGAAATGTTCTGATGTACTTTGAGCCAGAAGTACAAAAACGAGTATTATCCCGATTCCAATATGCTTTAAAAGATCAAGGGGTGTTAATCTTAGGGCCAAATGAAACTGTCCACAATATTCCTCGATTGTTTCAATTGTTTAATGAGAAGTGGAACATTTACACCTATTCAAATGTTCCTGCATCTAGTGTCCCTTGGGTACATGATGCTCGTGATGCCGAGTTAAAAAAGCGAGCTGCACAATATATGCAAGAAGTGAGCGAAGAATATGACGCATGCATGGTGATCAATGATTGTGACAAAATTCTTGCGATGTCAAATGGGGCCTATTCTTTCTTAGACCGTACAGAAGTGTCAGATCAATCATGTGAATATGTGACACCTGATTATTTGAAAGAGATGTTGAGTCAAACCTTTCAAAAGGTGTGGACTGACGAGACAGAGGTTGTGTTTCAGCATGTTCTCATTTCGGAAAAAGGAAAAAAGCAGTATGCGGATTTTATTGTAAAGAGTTTTGATCGCCGTTTTAAAGGGGTATACGTCATTCTCATTCGAATGAATGAGAGAGAAAAAAATCAAAAGAACAGCAGGGAAAAAGGGATGCCAGATCAGAATTCAGTCTATCAACAGCGTATTGTCGATTTAGAAAATGAACTCAATGAAGTCAAACAAAAAGAGCAGGAGGCAAGGGCTCAATTAAAAGCGAAAAACACGCAAATAGCGGAGCTTGAGAAAAAACACGAACATTTTATTAATATCATAAACAACTTAAGGGTAACAAGGGAAGAACTGTATAAACCTTCTGTCAAGCCGGAGCTTGCGACGTTGTTTGTGGACCGGGACATGAATATTCGCTATTACACTCCTACAGCTGCCTCTTTATTTACTTCAGCTCAAATAAGGCACCAGCAATCCTTTCAGTCGATGGCTAAGAAGCTTACGAAGGAAACGCTCTATCATGACATACAATCTGTTATCTCGGACAAGCGCGTCATCGAACGAGAAATTGAAACGAATGAAGGAGAACAATTCACTGTTCACATCACACCTATCCTTGACCAAAATCATGAGGGAGCGGTGATGACGTGGATTAAAATGACGGAAATGACAAAAATTAAACAGTCACTCCATCTAGCGGTAACAGCACTGGATAACAGCCATATCCATATTGTTGTTGCAACTGAGGAAGGGGTCATCCAATGCGTGAATCAGCGTTTTTGCCAGTTTGTACAGCAGCATGAATATGATCTGATCGGAAAAGATATCTTTTCTGTCTACCATTCGCTGTGTCAATGTGATGATTTAGAAAAGCAATGGGACGTTTGTTTAAAAGAAGGCAGCTGGACAGGTGAGCTGTACTTTCAGGATTTATCAGGCCGTGAACGATGGGAGAGGGTCTCTTTACATCGAATTGATGATCCTGACAAAATGCAGTCTACCGTGATGCGGATTTCAGAGGACATTACGAATCAAAAGCAGTCAGAGAAGATGCTGATGAAGTCAGAGATGCTGTCCGCGGTTGGTCAGCTTGCAGCCGGCATCGCCCATGAGATAAGGAACCCGCTGACGTCATTAAAGGGATTTTTACAGCTGATGATTCAAAGTAAGAAATATCAGAAGGATTATGCAGATGTGATGATGTCTGAATTTAATCGGCTTGAAGCCATTATTAATGAATTCCTTGTGCTCTCTAGAAGCAAATCGGTGAAATTTGAGCCGGTACAAGTCAATCTTCTGCTCGAAGAAGTGATCATGGTCGTTGAATCACAGGCGGTTTTAAAAGGCGTGTCTATTCAAAAGAATTTGTCTCCGTCGCTGCCAAACATTCAAGGTATACCGAATGAGCTGAAACAAGTTTTCTTAAACATTCTTAAAAACGGTATTGAAGCGATGGATGGTGTGACAGGTGTCATTCAGGTCACATCCGTATTGGAACATAATCAGATGATGCTGATCTTTGAAGACCAAGGAAAGGGCATACCAGAAGACGAAATAGGGAAACTGGGTGAACCTTTTTATACAACGAAAGAAAAAGGGACTGGCCTTGGTTTAATGATGACGATTAAAATCATTGAAAGCCATGGCGGCAGCATTCGTTTTGAAAGCAAAAGCTTTGAGGGGACACGGGTGATTATTACGTTTTCAATGAGCTAGCAGACATAAGATTTACAAGAAATCCATCTACCATCAATATTTACTTAGTACACTATGAGAGATGAAGCTCAGAAGGGGAGATGTTTAATGAAACGTGTTCGATCCATTCGAATGATCTGCTGTTTGATTTTGGTGATCTTTAGTCTGCAATCTTTACTGCCTGGCATGATCACAGCAGAACAAGCCAGTGCGTCTGAAAAGAAGGAAACGGTATGGAACCAAAAGAAGCCAATGAAAATCAAGAAAGCCCGTCAGCTAATCGGAGAGACAGTGACGGTAAGCGGAATTGTGACAGCAGATCAATCTGCTATAGGCAATGGGAAACTGTCAACGTACATTCAAGACAAATCAGCTGGAATCAATATATATTCAGCACAGCCTGACAACTACCCAGAACTAAAAGCGGGCATGAAGGTGACAGTATCGGGGAAGATCACGTCTTATAAAGGACTGATTGAAGTTGTGCCGGATAGAGACCGCCTGAAGATCGATGGTGTGAATCAAACCTTGCCAAAACCGAAGCGAGTCTCCGTGAAACAACTAGAAACGGATCAGGCACGTAAACATGAAGGAAAACTTGTGAAGGTCAAAGGCTATGTTGAATCAAAACCAGAGCAGCCGGCTGGCGGTGGATACAATGTGGTGATCATTGATAAAAAATATCACAGTACCATCCTTAGAGTGATGGTGGATACAAGTGCCATTGATGAAGTGAAGACAGGGAAATGGTATGAGTTTACAGGAGTGTTAAGCAGGTATGATACGCTGCAGGTGCTTCCACGACACAAGGGTGATGTCAGCCTGCTGAAACGCCAGCCAAAGCCGCCAAAAATCAAGAAAGAATACGAGGCAACGGTTGACCGGGTGGTGGATGGAGATACGATTCATTTAAAGAAGCCCGTGCTTGGTACAACAAAGGTGCGCTTTGTGAATATGGACACGCCGGAAACGTACCATAAGCCCAAAAATGAATTAGATCAAAATCAGCTGCGTTTTGGACAGAAGGCGGCGGACTATTTAAACACACTTCTTTCAAGCGGAGAAAAAGTCACATTAAAGATTGGTCCAGAAGCGAAGGACGGCTATGGACGTCTTTTAGCTCAAGTGAAAACCAAAAAAGGGGTTAATACGAATTTAGAGCTTGTGAAAAAAGGATATGCCCCTACGTATTTCATCTGGCCGGTTGGAGATGAAAAGGACTATCAGACGTTCCAAAAAGCTGTAAAAGAGGCGAAAGAAAAAGGGCTGGGCATTTGGAATGAAGCGGATCCGTTGCTGGAACAGCCGTTTGAATTTAGAGCACGTGAACAGAAAAAAGGACTGACACGCTACGTCGGTGATTCATCAGCGAAAACGTACGTATCGCCTGACAGCTGGAAAGAAATCGCTGTAGATAAACGCATCTTTTTTGCTTCAAAAGAAGAAGCAGAACAGGCTGGCTATCAGCCGGCAGAGGAAGCTGGGGAAGTCCCATTAACCATTTTAAGCATGAATGATTTACACGGAAAAATTGATCAACAATACGAATTGGATCTGAAAGGTGATGGCAATAAAGGAACGTACGGTCGGATGGATTATGTGGCGGCTTATATGAAACAAAAACAAGCAGCAAACAAAAATACGATCACAGTCCATGCTGGAGATATGATTGGCGGCAGCTCTCCAATTTCTTCTCTTCTGCAAGATGAACCAACAGTTGAACTCATGGAGAACATTGGCTTTGATGTTGGCACGGTCGGCAACCATGAATTTGATGAAGGGATGGACGAGCTATTACGTATCATAAATGGCGGAGATCATCCTAAAGGCACAAAGGGATATGACGGGCAGAATTTTCCGCTCGTTTGTGCAAACTGTGAATACAAGGATACAGGTAAACCACTTTTACCTGCATATGAAATCATGGATGTCGAAGGAATCCCTGTAGCATTTATCGGTGTTGTGACAAAATCAGCCGCAGGAATGGTCATGCCAGAAGGAATTAAAGACATTCAGTTTACAGATGAAGTTAAAGCCGTAAATGAAGCCGCGAAGGAATTAAAACAAAAAGGGATCAAGGCCATTGCGGTTTTAGCTCATATGACAGCCTCGCAAAATGGAGATACCATCACTGGAGAGAGTGCGAAGCTTGCCAAAGAAGGCGATGATGAAATTGATGTCATCTTTGCAGGGCATAATCACGAAGTCGTAAACGGAGAGGTCAATGGGAAATTAATTGTTCAAGCCTTTGAATATGGGAAGGCCATTGGCGAAGTCAATGTAACACTTGACCGCAAAACAAAGAATATTGTCAAAAAGAGTGCAAATATCCAGTATGTAGACCAGTCTGGTATTGAAAAGGACAAGGAAGCAGCCGGCATCTTGGCTCATTATGGGAAAGAAGTTGAGCCGATTATTAGTGAGGTAGTTGGAGAAGCGGGTGTCAAAATGGAAGGCGGCTATTCAAATGATGGAGACACGCCGCTCGGTAATTTGATTGCCGATGGTATGAGATATTCTATGAAAAGTGATTTTGCCATGATGAATGGCGGCGGGATCAGGCAAAACCTTGAAAAAGGGCCGATTACGTGGGGAGATCTGTTTAATATTCAGCCCTTTGGCAACGTTTTAGTTAAACTTGAGATTAAGGGGAAAGACTTGGCTGAGATCATTGAAGCGCAAATTTCTCCTCAATTTGGACCAGATTATAGCATTTCGGGCTTTTCATATTCCTATGATCCGGTAACATATAAAGTAGTCGATTTAAAGCTTCCAGATGGTTCAGCCGTTGCGCTCGATCAAACGTATACACTCACGGTGAATAATTTTATGGCAACTGCAACTGGCAGTAAATATGCACCGATAGGACGGCTGGGGAAAAATCCTGAAACAGGTCTAGAGGATTTAGAAGCCACTGTCGCTTTTGTGAAGAGCTTTGAAGGAGCTTCCATTGTGTATCAAAAAGAGGGACGCATTCAAAAAGCAAAACAAGAAGAAAAAGCAGCAAGCTAATGACCATATCATCTAGAGAAATGTAACAGGCAAAGGAGTTTAAGCATGAAAAAGTGGCTTGCACTTACTGTGATGACAGCAGGAATTGTCTTGCTCGGCTGGGGAATTTGGCAAATCACCTCTACGCACCTTCAAACAGCACAATCATTAGAAGATGCAAAGAAAGCGGTAGCGGACGATCAAGGGATGTCAAAGAAGCAGTTTTCTCCTGGTGTGGGGAAAGCCTCTGGCATCCTGACGATTCCGAAATTAAAAGCAGACCTTCCCATTGTCGAAGGGACAGATGCGGATGATCTTGCCAAAGGAGTCGGGCATTACAAAGGCAGTTATTACCCAGATCAGAAGGGACAAATCGTCCTATCTGGCCATCGTGACACGGTGTTTCGCCGAACAGGTGAACTGAATATTGGGGATCAGCTGAAAATCACTGTGCCGTATGGTGAGTTTGTTTATGAAATCACACATACGAAAATCGTGGATCAGCATGATACTTCCATTATTACTTTGCAGAATAAAAAGGAAGAGCTGGTGTTAACGACATGCTATCCATTTCATTTCGTCGGCAATGCACCAGAGCGGTACATTATTTATGCAAAAAGAGCATCTGTCTAAAGAAAAAGAGCCTGCATTTGATCAGCAGGCTCTTTTTTTAATGGATGATCTCGTCCATAAACTGGGACATATCTAGAGGAAGCGGTGCTACTATGCTCAGGTGCTCACCTGTAAAAGGATGTGTCATGTCTACTTGTTTGGCGTGGAGAGCGCATCTGTTGATATGATGACGAGCTCCGCCATAAAGTGTATCTCCGGCTAAAGGGTGCCCAAGACTGCTAAGGTGGACTCGAATTTGATGTGTTCTTCCGGTCTCAAGTTGCAGCTTGACGGCTGTCATTTGCAGCCGTTTATTGCTGTCCATGACCTGAAAGTGAGTGACAGCATTTTGACCAGTAGGAGAGATTCTTCGTCTGACGGCATGATGCTTGTCACGGCCAATCGCTGCATCAATAGTGCCTTTCTTTTTCTTGAAAAGTCCTTCTGCGATGGCGATGTAGGTTCGGCTGATCGCTTTTTTAGAAAGCATTTGATCAAGCACAGCATGGGCTAATCTGTGTTTAGCAAAAATGACCGTGCCGCTTGTGTCTTGATCAAGTCTGTGAATATGTCTCACTCGCTTTTCCTCACCATTTGCTTGAAAATGAAAGGCCACAAGGTTAGCCAGTGTGCCCGTTTGTTCCTTTTCATTCGGGTGCGTCGGTCGTCCAGCGGGTTTTTGCACAATCAATAAGTGCTCGTCCTCAAATAGCACCTCTAATTCACCATATTCTGGCGTCACATCACTTTCTTCCGTTTCAAATAAATCGATTAGTATGTGATCACCTGTACTGACTTTTGCCGCGTGATGGGCAGGCTTTTGATTTAAACGTACTTTTTGATGCTCCATCCAAAAATGGATAATCGGTTTTGAAGCCGACACGGCTGTTTTTAAAAACTGACTCAGTGAAGAATCTTGATGCTGCTCACCTACTTTTAGCGAGAGCGTGTGTCCTTGAATGTTCATGATATCCGTTCCTCTCTTTGGGTATATATAGGAAACACTTACCTTGGCGAACGCCTTTTTTTCTGTGCTATTCTGAATGGAGAAATAACGACAGAGAGGTAGATGTCACGTGAGAATAATGAAAGCTGCTACAGACCTGCAAGAGCAGGCAATTGAAGAAATATCAAAGGATGTTGAAGATCTTCTATCCCATGCTGTCGGTGAAGACCCAGCTGCGCGTCAAAAAGAACGCCCGCTAACCTTTGTTGAAGGGGTTTATAACGGAACGATGGACGATGCTTTTCGTATTTTATCGGGACTTCAACTATTACATACCATTATTGTAAAACCTAAACGCCATATTACAAAGAGTGATCGTGAGCTATTCGAGCGAAACCGTGAGCAGGTCAATGCATGCGGCTTTTCTTTTCCGTTTGATTTAGACGATTTTGCCAGCCGACGCCTTCAAAATGCGTAAAAGTTGGTGTGAACTTCCTTGTTAACTTACAAGGCTGCCGCACATACTATTTTTAAGGAACGGAGAAACCTTTAGATCTGTAATACCAAACCCGCTCTTTTTCAACATTGCCTATTTCTCCACGAATCGGAGCGCTTGGACCTCTTGCAGAATGAACCGAACACGGGTAGGAGCCTGACAAAATGGTACAGGCTCCTTTTATACATAATTATTTTAGCAGACATTCATCTTTGAAAGTCAATTTTATTCACGATATGATAGCAGTGAGTATCATATTAAAGACTTTCGTAAAAAAAGGAGTGGCCTCGTTGGTAAAGGCGATTATATTTGATTTTGACGGATTAATTTTAGATACAGAAACACATGAATATGAAGTTTTACAAGAAATGTTTGCGGAGCATGAGTCAGAGCTGCCTCTTTCCGTATGGGGCAACGTCATCGGGACGCAGGCAGGCTTTAAGCCGTTTGAATACTTGGAAAAGCAGCTAGGAAAGACGCTCGATCATGAGGCACTCACAGCGGACCGGCGTTCTCGTTTTCAAAAGAGAATGAAGGATGAATCAGCACGACCTGGCGTAGAAGCTTATTTACAGGCAGCAAAAGAGCTTGGAATCAAGATTGGACTTGCTTCCAGCTCAGACTATAAATGGGTGTCTGATCACCTGAAGCAAATTGGTCTTTTTGATTACTTTGAATGTATCCGCACGTCAGATGATGTGGAAGAAGTCAAACCTCATCCAGAGCTTTATTTGCAAACCGCAAGCTGCTTAGGTGTAGAGCCAAAGGATTGTGTGGCTTTTGAGGATTCAGTGAATGGATCAGTGGCTGCCAAACGGGCAGGCATGAAATGCGTCATCGTCCCAAACAAAGTGACGAGCACGCTGCAATTTGAAGAATACGATGTGAGATTAGAATCCATGGCTGAAATCGAATTGCTCCAGCTATTCCATCAGCTTGAAAAAGAGGATCAGTAAGGGGGCAACAACATCATGGCAGAAAAACTCGATTTAACGCGGTTTGAAAAAAGAATGGTGATCCGTAATATCCGGGAAGAAGATATTGACCGAATCATTGCCTTACAGGAGGTATGCTTTCCGGGAATGGACCCATGGAAACGAGAGCACCTTGAAAGTCATCTTGAGCATTTCCCAGAGGGTCAGTTTTGTGCTGAATTTGAGGGAGAAATCATTGGCTCATGTTCAAGTTTATTAATTAACTTTGATGAATACGATGACCGTCATACTTGGCAGGACATCACAGATGATGGGTACATCACAAATCATAATCCAGATGGGATGAATATGTACGGAATTGAGGTTATGGTTAGTCCTGAGTACCGCCGCATGAAAATTGGCCATCGTTTATATGAAGCAAGAAAAGACTTAGCGAGAAGATTAAATTTGAAAAGTATCATTATTGGAGGACGCATCCCGAATTATCATAAATACCAAGAGGAAATGACGCCTCGTCAATATGTGGAGCAGGTCATGCTTCACCAAATTTATGATCCTGTTTTATCTTTTCAGCTGTTAAATGAATTCAGTCTCATGCGGATTAATCCGAATTATTTGCCGGATGATAAGGCATCCAGCACATATGCGACGTTAATGGAATGGAATAACGTCGATTATCGTCCGCAATCGAAAAGATATTATAAATCGGCGTTCCCAGTTCGTATTTGCGTCATTCAATATGCGATGAAACAAATTCATTCCTTTGAGGAATTCATGAATCAGGTGGAGTATTATGTTGATGTCGCATCAGATGCGTCAGCTGACTTTGCCGTATTCCCAGAAATTTTTACAACGCAGCTCATGTCTTATTTAGAGGAGCGCTCCCCAAGTCTTGCAGTGCAGCGTATCACGGAATATACCGAGGAC
This sequence comes from Bacillus sp. MAG717A, assembly GCF_036884855.1. NCBI lineage: Bacteria > Bacillati > Bacillota > Bacilli > Caryophanales > Bacillaceae > Bacillus > Bacillus sp. MAG717A. The sequence goes on along the minus strand of NZ_CP145733.1, from coordinate 536,263 downwards.
TACATTAATTTGTTCACAGACCTTTCTGTGAAGTACAACATTAATATCATTGGAGGATCCCATTTCGTTGAAGAGGAAGGGAAAATCTACAATATCGCTTATTTATTTAGACGTGATGGAACGATTGAAAAGCAATATAAGCTCCATATCACACCGAATGAAAGAAAATGGTGGGGGATTTCAGCAGGTGATCAGGTTCGGGTATTTGATACGGACTGTGGTAAAATTGCGATCCAAATTTGCTACGATATTGAATTTCCTGAGCTGGCTCGGATTGCAGCTGATAAAGGAGCAAAAATTATTTTTACTCCGTTCTGTACAGAAGACCGTCAAGGCTATTTAAGAGTACGTTATTGTGCACAGGCTAGAGCGGTTGAAAATCAGATTTATACCGTCATCTCAGGAACTGTCGGAAACCTACCGCAAACCGAAAATATGGATGTCCAATATGCACAATCAGCGATTTTTGCTCCATCTGACTTTGAATTTGCAAGAGATGGGATTGTAGGAGAGTGTAATCCGAATATAGAAATGGTTGTCGTGGGCGATGTCGATTTAGAAATTTTAAGAAGACAGCGGCAAGATGGAACGGTACGTCAACTCAAAGACCGAAGAAGAGATGTGTACCATATTGAATATAAGAAATAATGAAAGGAAGCGCCTATCACAAGGCGCTTCTTTTTGATTACATTTTTTTAAGAGACATAGTAGCTGGACGAGCTAAGGCTTTCGCTGCTACCTGTTCAAGATTCATCATAATGTATTGTAAAAATAAGCTAAAGAAGGAGGAGAGCTTATTTTTTCTTGTGATAAAGGGATGCCGGAGCAAAATCCGAATATACTGAAAGGAGATCATGTGTTCAAAAAGGAGAGGAACATGGGACGACAAGCTAAACATTTGTATATCAATTTGCCGGTAAAGCATGTCAAGGAATCAAAGGCTTTTTTTGAGCAGCTGGGTTTTGACTTTCAAGAGCAGCTGACGAATGATCAGGCAGCTTGTTTGGTCATTGGTGACACCATCACGGTCATGCTGTTAACCCATAAGCATTTTCAAACCATTTCAGAGAAACAATTGGTGGATGCAAGGCAGGGATCAGAGGTCATTGTCTCTATGCGAGTTGATTCACGAAAAGAGGTTGATGAGCTGGTGGAGCAGGCGATGGCAGCAGGCGGCTCACCGTTTAAGGAAAAGCAGGATCATGGGTTCATGTATGGCTGGAGCTTTCAGGATCTTGATGGTCATTTGTGGGAAGTGTTCTATTTGGATGAGGAGAGAAGCGGCCTTTCATAAGGGTGCTTCTTTTTTATTGTTTAACAGTGGTATGATAATGAGAAAGCAAAAAATAGAAATTCTTCTAGAGAAAAGTAGGTGCAGCATGGAGTTTTTACTTGTCTTACTGCCAGTGTTCGGTATCTTTCTTATCGGGTATATTGGGCAGAAGGCCATTGGTTTTGACATACATACACTCTCATCAATGTCTTTATATTTAATGTCACCATTTCTTGCGTTTGAAACCTTCTATCAAAACAAAGTGTCGATGGACTATGTGTACCTATCTATTTTTGTCGTCGGACTTTGTCTTTCACTTGTTTTATGTGTCTTTATTTTATCTCGTATCTATGGTTATTCGAAGGAAATGTATTGTGCCATGATACTGTCGTCAGCATTTATGAACAATGGGAATTACGGCACGCCTGTTGTCCTGCTTGTCTTCGGAGCAGCTGGTTTAGATATTGCCATCGTTTTAATGGTGCTGCAGCAGCTTGTCATGAGTACGATCGGTATGTATTATGCAGCAAAGGGCGGAGAGGATGCAGGGGACGGAAAGGTCGTGCTGAAAAAAGTGCTGCGTTTGCCGGTTGCATATGGGGCACTCCTCGGTCTATTATTTCAGCTGATTGATCTTTCATTACCTAAAGAGGTGATGACGGGTGTCCAGCTTGTGGGAGATGCCGCCATACCGACGATTATGCTTATTTTAGGTATGCAGCTTGCTGTCATTTCTTTTAAGCAGGTGGATTATCGCAATATATCTTATGCTGTATTGCTGAAGCTGTTTATCTCACCACTCATCGCATTTGGCTTTACACTCATTTTACCGGTAGATGATCTAGTGAAACAAATTATGATCTTAGTTGCAGCTATGCCGACAGCAGCAAATACTACGCTGATGGCAGTACAATTTCGAACGAAGCCTGAGTTTGTCTCAAGCGCGACATTTCTCAGTACCGTTTTAAGTATCGTGACTTTACCTGTTTTATTATGGATTTTATCTATGCACCCTCTGGGATAGGGGATGGGCGGCAAATAAAGGGGGACATATCAATGAATGTAGATGTTCATTTTCAAGTGAGTGATGTGTTGAAAACAAAGTATTTTGCCCATGCGAAAGTGTTAGCAGGAGAAAAGGGATTGTTTCGGCAGGTCAGATGGGTTCATGTGTTAGAAGTGCCTGCTGTAGAAGATTTGTTAAATGGGGGAGAGCTCATACTAACAACAGCCGCAGGCTTCCATGATCAATTGGATGTGTTTCAAGCATTTTTAAAACAGCTGATCGATTCTGGTGCGGCAGGCTTGTGTATTGAATTTGTTCCGCTCAGATTCGATGTGCCGGAAGAACTGATTGTGTATGCAGAAGAAAGAGATTTTCCGCTGATTTTGTTTACAAAAGAAGTGAAATTCGTCAACATCACACAGCATCTCCATACGATGATGATTGAACGCCAGTATCAAATGATGGCTGATCTAGAAGCACTATCATCAAAGCTGAATGAGCTTTTACTGACTCCCCATCCGCAGATGGATATTTTGGATCAAGTGTATCAGCACGTAAGGGGCATTCTTTTACTCATTCCTGTTCAGGGGGAGCCAATTATTTTATGTGATTCCTCCAAACAAACCGAAGAGCTGGTCATGAATTATTTACAGTTTGCTTCCTTGCCAAAAGGATACGAAGTGACCCAAAAACAAGTGCTTGCACTCAAGCAGACATTTGCAGACCTTGTGCTCATTCATCAAACGAACGCGCTCTCAGAATTCGAACTGCTCGTAATGGATAAAGGGGCAAATGCTCTTGCCCAGCAAACGCTAAGAGAACTTTATACAGAAGAATTGAAGAAGACAAAAGAGAACGAATGGCTGCAAAAATGGTTCCAAGAAGAGCATACAGAAAGAGATATATTAGAGCATCTTGAAGAAACAGAAGGATTGAAAAAGCCAACCGGCTGTGTCGTGATGCTCTTTCAAAAGCATCATCAAATCGAAGAAATCGCAGGAAATCTTTATTTTCTCGTATCGTGCCGCTCCATCTTTCAGCGTGCGGGTTTCCATTTGATTCCGTATGAGCATCAAGGACAAACCTTGTTTATTTTATTGAACACGAGAAAAAAGGAGGACTGGAAAGAGCGTGCAGAGAAGGCTGCAAGCGACATTAAACAATTGTATGATCGGGAGCAGCCACGCGGAACCGTGATCAATTTTGGCATCGGTCCATATTGTGAGCAATTTCAGCATATGAGAAAAAGCTTTCAAGCAGCCAAAGAGATGCTGCATTTAAAGAAAGTGATGCCCCAGCGGGTGGAAAGCCCATTTTATCAAGATTTGCATATGCTCCGTCTCATGCCTGTCATGCAGGAAAGCGGACTGCTTGAATGTATGGTGAAAGAGTATTTGGAGCCTGTGCTTTTATATGATAAGCAAAATAGCGGAAGACTCTATCAAACGCTGAATATCTTTTTACAGACAAACGGTTCTAAAAAGGAAACTGCAAGCCAGCTCTTTATTGTCAGGCAGACCCTTTATCATAGACTAGATAAACTGCATGCATTGCTTGGCGAGGATATGATGCAGGCGCCGAAACGACAGGCGCTTGAATTTGCGATTCTTGCATATGAATTCCTGCAAGGAAATCGCCGTTAACGAGATTTGTTAGATTTGCTAAGGCACCCGAGTAGAATGTCTTATCGTTCTTTTCAATCAGTTGACGATCTGTCTAATGTAATCAGCCCGGCCCCTTTTTTATAATGAAAGTAACGGTTGGTTCTCTCTTACAGGCGGCCTAGTCTCAGTTTCATATGCCTCACTTTTCATCCATATAGTGAATGGAGAGGCAATGTGCTGCTGAACCGGTCTAAGCTTCTTTAGTGATGAAAACGGATACATGGAGGCGGGAAGATGAAAATACATGAACAGGCTCAAAATCTTCAGGCGAAAGATGATCAGTTGATCTGGCATCATATGAAAGGGACAAACAAGGAAAATGAAAGCATGGTTATTCACGAGGCAGAAGGCGCATGGGTGACAGATATTCATGGGAATCGCTATTTAGACGGTATGTCAGGTCTTTGGTGTGTAAATGCCGGTTATGGCAGAAAAGAGCTTGCAGAAGCGGCATATAAGCAGCTAAATACAATGCCTTACTATCCGCTGACGCAAAGCCATGTGCCAGCGATTCAATTGGCTGAAAAGCTAAATGAATGGCTTGGAGGGGACTATGTCATCTTCTTTTCTAACAGCGGTTCTGAAGCCAATGAAGCCGCATTTAAGATTGCCAAACAATATCATGCGCAAAAAGGAGAGAACGCAAGAACAAAGTTCATCTCCAGGTATCGGTCGTATCACGGCAATACAGCAGCTGCCCTTGCCGCAACGGGGCAGGCGCAGCGTAAATATAAATATGAACCATTAGGTCAAGGTTTTATCCATGTCGCACCGCCTGATATGTATCGTCATCCTGAGGATCAAGAAAATTTGGCAAGTGCAGCGGCAATCGATCAAGCCATGACGTGGGAACTAAGTGAGACCATTGCTGGAGTTATTATGGAGCCGATCATTACAGGCGGCGGTATCTTGATGCCTCCAAAAGGGTATTTGAAGAAGGTCAAAGACATCTGTGAGGCTCATGGAGCGCTTCTCATTGTGGATGAAGTCATCTGCGGCTTTGGCCGTACAGGGAAGCGGTTTGGTTTTATGCATGAAGATGTAAAGCCGGACATCATCACAATGGCAAAAGGGATCACAAGCGGCTATTTACCTCTTTCTGCAACGTGCGTGAAACGAGAAATCTATGAAGCCTATGCAGGGGAAGATACGTATGACAGGCTGCGCCATGTGAATACATTTGGCGGTCACCCTGCTTCCTGTGCGGTTGCCCTTGCGAACCTAGAGATCATGGAAAACGAGAAATTAGTAGAACGGTCTGACACGCTTGGGCAAGACATGCTTGAACGTTTGCAAGAGTTAAAAGAGCATCCATTTGTCGGTGATGTCAGAGGAAAAGGCCTGCTGTTTGGAATTGAGCTTGTCCAGGATCAACAGTCCAAAAAACCAGCTGATCCACAGGTTGTCGGTCAATTGATTGCAGAATGTAAAAAACGCGGACTGATCATCGGGAAAAATGGTGATACGGTTGCCGGCTATAATAACGTGGCCCAGCTTGCACCGCCGCTAAATATAACAGACGAAGACGCCTCATTTATTATAAACACGCTTAAAGAAAGTATGGCACAGTTATAGCAGAGAGATTTCTCTGCTTTTTTCTATGGAAAAAGCACATACATAGATCCATTCAGATGCTGCTAAGTAAAATCGACATTGGATACACTAGGTGTATTGAAAAATAGAAGAGATTCTATTACTGTTAGGAGAACCAATACACTTTAGAAGGAGACGGCATATGAGTTTTCATGATCAACCCATTCTACCTGCTGTTCGCAATATGAAGCAATTTGAGGAATTTTTAAAAAGTCCATTTACATATGGGGTCTTACTTGATGTCCATTTAGGCCGGCTAAAGGGCATCATGAATGAGGCAAATGCCCATCATAAAAAAATGTTTGTCCATGTCGATCTCATTCACGGGATCAAACATGATGAGTATGGAACGGAATTTATTTGTCAGGAAATGAAGCCGGCAGGAATTATTTCTACTAGGTCTTCTGTCATAGTAAAAGCCAAACAAAAGAAGGTATATGCCATTCAGCGAATGTTTTTACTTGATACAAGTGCTATGGAAAAAAGCATGGAGTTCGTAGGAAAGCATCGCCCAGATTTTATTGAAGTATTGCCAGGGGTGGTACCGGATTTAATTACAGAAGTGCGCGAGCGAGCTGGGATTCCAATATTTGCAGGCGGATTTATCCGTACAAAAGAAGATGTAGAAAGAGCGCTTGAAGCAGGTGCTACAGCTGTGACAACATCGAATACAGCCCTTTGGAAAGCGTTCCAAAAGTGAAAAAGATAAAATGTGAAAATTGATTGACAACGTTTTCATTCTCTGATACTATAGCACTAAGTTAATATCATGTGATGGAGAAACGGAGATCCACAACAGCGCTTTACTAGGTGACAAATGACCCTGATGTAAAGTATGTTTGTTGTGGATCTTTTTTCTTTATCTTTTTTTAAACATTCATAGGGGATGGCAACTGAACCAGAGGAGGAATTTTCATGACACCATTTTGGGGTGAAGTCGTAGGGACAATGCTGCTTATTATTTTTGGAGGCGGTGTTTGTGCGGCAGTCAATTTAAAGAAATCGCTTGCATATCAGTCCGGCTGGATTGTAATCGCTTTCGGATGGGGATTTGCAGTAGCTATAGCAGCTTATGCAACAGGTGGAATCAGCGGAGCACATTTGAATCCAGCACTAACAATCGGGCTTGCGCTAGAAGGAAGTTTTCCTTGGGCTGATGTACCAATGTATATTGCCGGTCAAATGCTTGGCGCATTATTAGGAGCTATTATTGTCTTTTTACATTACTTACCGCACTGGAAAGCAACAGACGATCCAGGTGCAAAGCTGGGTGTATTCTCAACTGGTCCTGCGATTCCGCATACTTTTGCAAACGTACTTAGTGAAGTCATCGGTACATTTGTATTGGTTCTAGGAATCTTAGCGATTGGTGCAAATAAATTCGCAGACGGAATCAATCCGCTGATTGTTGGTTTCTTAATTGTCGCAATTGGTCTTTCATTAGGCGGAACAACTGGTTATGCAATCAACCCTGCACGTGATTTAGGTCCGAGAATTGCACATGCGATTCTGCCGATTCCAGGTAAAGGTCCATCCAATTGGAAGTATGCGTGGGTGCCAGTCGTTGGTCCAATTTTAGGCGGCGCATTTGGCGGTGTTTTCTACAATGCAGCCTTTAAAGCGAACATCACTCCAGCCTTTTGGATTGTAAGCGTTATTTTAGTTGTGGTATTGTTAGGACTCTATGTCTCTACGAAAAATCAAACAAATGCTGTAAATGAAAGTATGTAAGGGGAGGAAAACACCATGGCAAAAGAAAAATATATTCTCGCTTTAGATCAAGGGACAACAAGTTCAAGAGCAATCTTATTTGATCAAGAAGGCAAAATTGCACATACAGCTCAGAAGGAATTTAATCAATATTTTCCGAACCCAGGCTGGGTAGAACATAATGCAAATGAAATTTGGAGCTCTGTTCTATCCGTCATTTCAACTGCTTTAATTGAATCAGGCATTGAAGCAGATCAAATCGCCGGTATCGGAATTACGAACCAGCGTGAGACAGCTGTTGTTTGGGATAAACATACAGGCGCACCCGTGTATAATGCAATAGTTTGGCAGTCTAGACAAACGTCAGGCATTTGTGAAGAGTTAAAAGCGCAAGGACACAATGAAACGTTTAGAAATAAAACAGGACTTCTCATTGATGCTTATTTCTCAGGGACAAAAGTTAAATGGATTCTAGACAATGTAGAAGGTGCTCGTGAGAAAGCAGAAAATGGCGACTTGCTGTTTGGCACAATTGATACATGGCTTATTTGGAAGATGACAGGCGGTCAATCACACGTCACAGATTACTCCAACGCGTCAAGAACGTTAATGTTCAACATTTACGATCTGAAATGGGATGAAGAATTACTTGATATTCTTGGTGTACCTGCTTCTATGCTTCCAGAGGTGAAACCATCTTCACACATCTATGGTGAAACAACAGACTATCACTTCTTCGGCAGAAATATCCCGATTGCAGGAGCGGCGGGAGACCAGCAGTCTGCACTATTCGGTCAGGCTTGCTTTGAAGAAGGAATGGCGAAGAACACGTATGGTACAGGATGTTTCATGTTGATGAATACAGGGGAAAAAGCAATTAAGTCGGATCATGGTTTATTAACGACGATTGCATGGGGCATTGACGGTAAAGTTGAATATGCTTTAGAAGGAAGTATTTTCGTAGCTGGTTCAGCGATTCAGTGGCTGCGCGACGGACTGAGAATGTTTAAAGACTCAAAAGACAGCGAAGCCTATGCGGAGCGCGTTGAGTCAACAGACGGCGTATATGTCGTTCCAGCATTCGTTGGTCTAGGCACACCATACTGGGACAGTGATGTCAGAGGCGCTGTATTTGGATTAACACGCGGTACTTCTAAAGAGCACTTTGTCCGTGCAACGTTAGAATCACTTGCTTATCAAACAAAGGATGTTTTAGATGCGATGGAAAAGGATTCAAACATCTCATTAAAAACTTTGCGTGTAGATGGCGGAGCTGTGAAGAATGATTTCTTAATGGGCTTCCAAAGTGATTTGTTGGATGTACCTGTAGAGCGTCCAGAAATTAATGAAACGACGGCACTCGGTGCGGCCTATCTTGCGGGAATAGCAGTTGGCTTCTGGAACGACCGTTCAGACATTGCAAAACAATGGAACCTTGACAAGCGCTTTGACCCTAAAATGGAAGAGGACAGCCGTGACTCGTTATACAGCGGGTGGAAAAAGGCTGTAAAAGCAGCTCAAGCTTTCAAATAAACCAAAAGTATGGTATACTTCAAGTAAGTTAATAGAACGGTTGGAGAACTGGAGAGACCGCAGGCACCGAAGTGTAGAAATACGCTTTGGGTGTTTGCGGTCTCTTTTTCTTTACCGTACAACATGGGAGGAACAAGAGATGACTTTTTCTAGCTTAGAAAGAGAACAAATGCTACAGGAAATGACAAAAAAACCATATGATGTGTTTATCATTGGTGGGGGTATAACAGGCGCTGGAACAGCACTTGACGCGGCTTCACGCGGAATGCGTGTCGGTCTTGCAGAAATGCAGGATTTCGCAGCAGGTACGTCTAGCCGATCAACGAAACTAGTGCACGGAGGACTTCGTTATTTAAAACAATTTGAAGTGAAAATGGTCGCAGAGGTCGGTAAAGAGCGTGCCATCGTATACGAAAATGGTCCTCATGTCACAACGCCAGAATGGATGCTTCTTCCGATGCATAAAGGCGGGACATTCGGGAAGTTTTCAACCTCTATTGGACTGAGAGTGTATGACTTTTTAGCTGGCGTAAAGCATAGCGAACGCAGAAGCATGCTAAGTGCGAAAGAAACACTTGAAAAAGAACCGCTTGTCAAAAAGGACGGCTTAAAAGGCGGCGGCTACTATGTTGAATACCGTACAGATGATGCACGCCTCACAATCGAAGTGATGAAAGAGGCTGTGAAATTCGGAGCAGAAGCGGTCAACTATGCGAAAGTAAAAGAATTTATTTATGATAAAGGCAAAGTGGTTGGTGTTGTCATTGAAGATGTCATGACGCAGAAAACATATGATGTGTATGCGAAGAAGATCGTCAATGCGACAGGTCCATGGGTAGATCAGCTTAGAGACAAAGATCACTCAAAAGAAGGGAAACACTTACAGCATACAAAAGGAATTCACTTAGTATTCGACCAATCGGTTTTCCCATTAAAACAAGCGATCTACTTTGATACACCTGATAAACGTATGGTCTTTGCCATTCCAAGAGAAGGCAAAACGTACGTTGGAACAACAGATACAGTGTACAAAAAACAGCTGGAGCATCCGCGTATGACAAAAGCCGATCGTGACTATGTTATCCAAGCGATTCAGTACATGTTCCCTGATCTCAATATTACAGAAAAAGATGTGGAGTCCAACTGGGCCGGTCTTCGTCCGCTCATTCATGAAGAGGGCAAAGATCCTTCAGAAATTTCTCGTAAGGATGAAGTGTGGACATCATCTTCAGGCTTAATCACTATTGCTGGTGGTAAATTAACAGGCTACCGCAAAATGGCTGAGCATATTGTTGATCTAGTACGTGATGGATTGAAGCAAGAGACTGGCAAAGATTACGGACCATGTAAAACAAAGCATATGCCAATCTCAGGCGGTCATGTAGGCGGATCTAAAAACATGGCAGCTTTTGTTCAAGCGAAAACAGCAGAAGGAGCATCTGTTGGTTTAACAGAACCGATTGCACAAAAGCTAGCTGAAAAATATGGTTCAAACGTCAGCAGTGTCTACAAACGAGTAGAGCAGCTTCAAGTGGAAGCAGACAAACGAAACATTCCAGCATATGTGCTGGCAGAGCTTGTCTATGCGATCGAAGAAGAATTAGCTGTAACACCTGTCGATTTCTTCTTAAGAAGAACAGGAAGCCTATTATTTAACATCAATTGGGCAAAAAAATACGCACAGCCTGTTGTTGATTATATGGCAGAGCGTTTTGGCTGGGATGAAGCAGCAAAACAGAAACATCAAACAGAATTAGATCAATTATTCCATGAAGCAGTCGTACCGCTTGATGCTGAATAAAAGGAAAAGCCGATCATGTATCGGCTTTTTTTATTTATTCAGTATTTTTTCCAACTGCCAATGATATAGCATGACATAAAGGGTGATTCCATATAAAATAACAGTAGATGTTATTTTATTGATGATAAGAGCTGGGGAGGACGACCATGAGTTGGAAGACGAGTTATGAGCGATGGATCAATGAGAAGCACCTGGATACTGAACTAAGGGAATGGCTGGAGACGCATCAAGATGATCATCAAGCACTTGAAGACTGTTTCTACAAAAACCTTGAGTTCGGCACTGGAGGAATGCGCGGTGAGATTGGTGCAGGCACGAACCGAATGAATGTGTATACTGTTCGTAAAGCATCAGCAGGTCTTGCTGCGTATATTGCGAAACATGGAGAGGATGCAAAAAAAAGAGGCGTCGCCATTGCATATGATTCACGTCATAAATCGCCTGAATTTGCGATGGAAGCAGCCAAAACACTTGCTTCACAAGGCATTCAAACGTACGTATTCGATGAATTGCGTCCGACACCAGAGCTCTCCTTTGCGGTTCGTGAGCTGCATGCATTTGCTGGAATCGTTGTGACAGCAAGTCATAATCCACCAGAATATAATGGCTATAAAGTCTATGGTGAAGATGGCGGGCAGCTGCCTCCATTTGAAGCAGATCAAGTCATTCAAGAAGTAGATGCAATTGAAAATGAACTGTCGATTTCAGTTGATTCTGAAGAAACGCTGAAACAGCAAGGACTGATCAAAATGATCGGAGAAGAAATCGACCATGCTTATATTGAAAAATTAAAAACCATAAGTGTGCACCCTGAGCTGGCACATGAGGTCGATGTCAAAGTCGTGTTTACTCCGCTTCATGGGACGGCCAATCACCCTGTCAGAAACGGGCTTCAGGCTCTAGGTTATCAGCATGTCACGGTTGTGCCTGAGCAGGAAAAACCAGATCCACAGTTCTCAACAGTGACCTCGCCTAACCCAGAGGAGCATGCAGCATTTGAGTACGCCATCAAGCTTGGCGAAAAACAAAATGCCGATATCCTCATTGCAACAGACCCAGATGCTGACAGGTTAGGCATTGCAGTCAGAGATCACGAAGGAGAATTTACCGTTTTAACAGGCAACCAAACAGGCGCCCTGCTGCTCCATTATTTATTGTCTGAAAAACAAAAGCTGGGTCAGCTGCCGCCTCGTCCCGTTGTGATGAAAACCATTGTCACAAGTGAGCTTGGGCGTGCTGTAGCATCAGCTTTTGGTGCCGACACGATAGATACACTTACAGGCTTTAAATTTATTGGAGAAAAAATTAAGCAGTTTGAAAAGAGCGGAGAATACACGTTTCAATTCGGTTATGAAGAGAGCTATGGCTATTTGATCGGTGACTTTGCCCGAGATAAAGATGCGGTGCAAGCGGCATTATTAGCCGTTGAAGTCGCTGCCTTCTATAAAAAACAGGGCAAGTCCTTGTACGACGCGCTTGTCGATATTTTCAAGCAGTTTGGATTTTACCGTGAAGGATTAAAGTCATTAACCTTAAAAGGAAAAGAGGGAGCAGAGCAGATTTCAGCGATCCTTCATACCTTTAGAACAAATCCGCCAGCTGTCATCGCAGGGCAGCGCATCACAGTGATCGAGGATTACCAATCAAGTCAAAGACATCTTGTGGCTGAAAAGAAAGAGGAAACCATTCATCTGCCAGCATCAAACGTGCTGAAATATTTCCTTGAGGATGGTTCGTGGTTCTGCTTAAGACCTTCCGGCACTGAGCCTAAAGTGAAATTTTATATTGCAGTCAAAGGCACATCTTTAACAGATAGTGAAGAAAAGCTAAAGCATCTGTCAGAAGAAGTGATGAAAGTCGTTTATGATATTGTGGAAGAAACAGCGAAATAACGAAAGACAAGGCCATCGTGTATGAATACATGATGGCTTTTTTCTCAGTCAAAAGGATGAGAAAAAGTCATTCTTTTGGAGAAAGAGCCACTAGGGGGCTCATGGTATAATGAGCGTAATGATAAGTGAAGGCTGTAAATGCCGGGGGTAAACAGTATGGGAGAATACCAAGAGAAGGTTGAAACATTAAAAACGTTAAAAGAAATTGCTGAAAAGCTAAATGAAGGCATGGAAATGAAAGAAACGCTCCATGAAGTGCTCCATATGCTGATGGATGTCACAGGCTTTCATTCAGCATGGATTTATTTTATAGAAAAAGACGGGTCATATGAACTGATGGCAGAGGTTTCTTTACCTGAAGCACTCGCAAAGCATCAAAAACAGCTCATGTGTCAAAATGATTGTTATTGCATCAATCGATACACAAAAGGCTCACTGCAATCAGCCACGAATATTATGAACTGCAAACGGATTGAAACGGCGATTGAACAAAAGCTTGGCGATACAGAAGGGATTACACATCATGCGACGGTGCCGCTACAAGCATGTAAGCGAACGTTCGGCTTATTAAATGTTGCGGCAAAGGGAAAAGTCACATTTACACAAGAAGAGCTGAATTTGCTTGAAAGCATTGCGCTTCAAATTGGCACAGCGATTCAGCGGATGAAGCTTGTGCAAAATGAACAGCAGCACGCCCTTTTACAAGAAAGAAACCGGCTGGCACAAGATTTACATGATTCTGTCAACCAAATGCTATTCTCTGTGAGTCTGACTGCTAAGGCTGCACGACAAATGACAAGCGATCAGAATCTAGGGGAAATGATTGATTTTATTCAGCATTTGTCACAAGACGCTCTGATTGAAATGCGGTCACTCATTTGGCAGCTGAGACCAAGAGGCCTTGAAAAAGGGTTTACGACAGCAATTGAAGAGTATGCACAGCTTTTAGGATTACGATGCACGTTATCCTTATCAGGCTGTATAGAAATGGATCATTCACACAATGAAACTTTGTTTCGGGTATGTCAAGAAGCGCTGAATAACTGTCAAAAACATGCGGAAGTAGAAGAAGTCGAGGTCAAACTTGAGCAAACAAAAGACATGTTCGAGATGAAAATCATTGACCTTGGAAAAGGTTTTCAATATGACGAACAGATGAGCCTTCCTTCACTTGGGCTGAAAGGGATGTCTGACCGCATCCGAAGAGCAGGTGGTACATTTTGTATCCATTCAGAGTTAGGGAAAGGAACAACGCTTCATGTAAAAGTGCCATTTTCACAAGAAAGGAAGGGATCGTCATGAGAGTTGTCATTGCAGATGATCATCATATTGTGAGAAAAGGTCTGGTGTTTTTCTTACAGACACAGCCTGATGTGGACATCGTTGGTGAGGCGTCCAACGGGCAAGAGGCATTAGAGGTTGTTAGAAAAACTCAGCCTGACATTGTCTTAATGGATTTGTCTATGCCTGTCATGAATGGCATTGAGGCAACGAAACAAATGACGCTGGAAATGCCGGACACCCGCATTGTGATCCTAACAAGCTATGCGGACAAAGATTATGTGATTCCCGCCATTCAAGCAGGGGCGAAAGCCTATCAATTAAAGGATGTAGCACCAGAAAAGCTGCTTTCGACCATGATTGAAGTACAAAATGGCACCTATCAGTTAGATGGTCATATCACGACCTTTCTTGTGCAGCATCTGACAGAGCCAAAAGAAAAGAAATGGGCATTGATGAAAGAGCTTACCAATAGGGAGCGAGATGTTTTATTTGAGATTGCAAAAGGCAAAAGCAACAAAGAAATTGCCTCATCGCTGTTTATTTCTGAAAAGACTGTCAAAACGCACGTATCTCACGTATTATCAAAGTTAGAGCTGGCAGATCGAACCCAGGCGGCTCTGTATGCAGTGGATTATCAAAAAAATCAGCCAAAAGAGCTGCTATGACAGAAGGGGATTTAGTCGTTATGCTAAAACTTTTAAGTGCACATTCAATTCAATGAATTGAATAAAAAAGAGCACAGATGTTGGCTATTCGTTGTGCCCTTTTGCGTAAAAAGAGAAGCATGGACAGTCTAATTTCTAATAGAAAAACGTAAAAGACTTGACGAGTGGATGCTCATCAAGTCTTTTTTTATTTTATAGGAGGTGATGAACTGGTCAATCACAGGTGAATTTAAAATGGGAGGGAATCAAAGTGGGAAAATATGAATTAGTAAGTGATTATCGCCATGATGTCAAATTAAAAGAGAGCTTTAATAAGCTTGCGATCGATACATTTGATTTGGAGTTGAGTGACTGGTATGAAAGAGGCTATTGGGATGAAAAATATATACCTTATTCCTTTGTACATAACGGGAAGGTAATCTCTAACGCTTCTGTGCTGATGAATGAAGAAAATGAAACGATGCATGTGTTCGATATCATCTCGCTTCAAACGCCAAATGTAGAAGAAGTTGTAGAAAGCATTGTGAAGGAAACAACCAAAAAGTGATCTTCTATTTCACGCCTGATACGACAATTGAAGGTTTACACGCGATTACAAAGCCAAATGACGAGGATGCACTATTTATTTACACAAAGGAACATTGGCAAAAGACCACTTTATGTTTCCCATCACAGCGCACTGCTAAATATGTAAAAAGGGAGGGCTAAAATAAACTTCATTTTAGCCCTTTTTCTTTATGTGTACATCGGTTGTGAATAAACTTCAGAAGCAGCAGCCTCTGAAGCGTGGTCAATGTACTGCAGGAGCCCATATAAACATTTTTCAACATCTGCATCGTTCCGGTTAAATTGATACGCATGTAAGAAATGCTCAATACGTTTCGAGAGCAAATCATCTTGCGTACGTACCATAAGAATAAGTAAATTATCCCATTGCGAGCGATGCGTATAATAAAGTGCTTTATCATAATCCGCCACATTCATTAAACCTTCTCCTTTCCCTTGAGAAGTCCTCATTAGTTTGCTCGGATCATATCGACTTTTTCAGGGGAAAAGTTGGTGCCCGCATCAATCGTGTACCGGGAATTATAGGCTGAATAATTGCTTCATGTATGAAAAAGGACCGGCCAGCTAAACCTAAACAAAACATATATGAAAGTGAGATCAATAATATCATGCAGCCGAAATGGTGGATGCTTATTGCAGCAGGAATTGTTTTGCTTGGTAGTTTGATGATTCATCCTGTATCAAAAGCAGTGGTGCAGCCGTTTGAAAATTGGGAAAGACTTGCGTACACAGCGTTGCAAGATGAATATAAAGGTGCCGCTTTAAACGATTATCAATACATTGGCCGTACAGAAGTGAATGATGAGCAGACAAAAGATGTGTTCCGCGTCACTGTAAAGGAAGGCTCAACTCACTTTGCCGCACATGCTGAAATTTATTTTCATCCGGTGACCGGTCATTTGATTAGTATTAACGTGTTTCGACTATAAAGAAGTACCTTTTTTTGTAAAAGGTGCTCGAGGCGTTCTGACAAAACCTCAATAACTGCCCATACTAGCACGCTCAAAAAAAGACAAAGGGCCAAAATTAAGATCATTTTAGCCCTTTGTCCAACAATTTATTTCGAGATGGATTTACTTCATGCTTCCTTGAAGATAAGCGCGAATATCCACATCAAGTGAATCCGCTAATCGCTGGCCGTAATCTTCATCGGCACGATAGAAGTTGCAGATTGCAAGTAATTTTGTTTTGTCATTTACATCTTTCAAATCAGCTGTTAGGTTTTTAATCAATGCTTGTTTCTCTTCCTCAGAGTAGCTTCGATATCTTTCCCCAGCTTGTTTGAAATCGTTCGGTTTTTCAATTTTTTGTCTCACCATACGGTCACCGTGGAGAACTGGCTCACTTTCTTTGTAGTGAGGGTTTTCTTTTGGCTGATCGTCATAACGGTTTGGTTCATAGTTAATATGACCGCTTGGGCGGGTCGTTGTCATAAAGCCATCCTGCTGGTTATTGTGTACAGGTGCATAAGGGCAGTTAACCGGAATACGCATGTAATTCGCACCAAGACGGTGACGCTGCGTATCAGGATATGAGAACAGACGACCTTGAAGCAGTTTATCTTCAGATGCCTCAATTCCTGGAACAAAAGCACTTGGCGTGAAAGCAGACTGTTCTGTTTCAGCAAAGAAGTTTTCAGGATTACGGTTGAGTGTCATGCGTCCTACTTTTTGAAGCGGATAATCTTCCTCGCTCCACGTTTTTGTTGGGTCACATGGGTCATAATCAAGTTCATCATAATCGCTAAGCGGCATAAGCTGAACATATAAGTCCCATGCTGGGAAGTTGCCTTTTTCAATGCGGTCATATAAATCTCTTGTCGCATGCTGGAAATCGTTCGCTTGAATTTCTGCTGCTTCTTCCATAGATAAGTTGCGAATACCTTCAGAAGGTCTCCAATGATATTTCACATATTTTGCTTCACCGTATTTGTTCACCCATCTAAATGTATGCACACCAGAACCGCGCATTTCAGCGTAGCTTGCAGGAATTCCTTCGTCAGAGAAGAGCCATGTGAGCATATGAGTGGATTCAGGTGTTAAGGTCATAAAATCCCAATAACGGTCAGGATCTTGAATATTGGTTACAGGATCTGGCTTGAGAGAGTGAACCATATCAGGGAATTTCAATGCATCACGAATAAAGAAGATCGGCAAGTTGTTACCAACGAGATCATAGTTGCCTTCTTCTGTATAAAATTTGACAGCAAAGCCGCGCGGGTCACGTAAGGTTTCAGGTGAACCTTTCGGATGAATAACAGTGGAGAAGCGAACGAAAACGTCTGTTTGTTTTCCTTCTTCACTTAAGAAGGCTGCTTTTGTATGTTTCTCCATGCTGTTTTCTACTTCAAACACACCGTAAGCGCCGGCGCCTCTAGCATGAACGACACGTTCTGGAATACGTTCACGATCAAAGTGTGCGAGTTTTTCAATCAAATGGTAATCATCAAGAAAGGTAGGTCCGCGGTGACCAGCTGTTCTTGAGTTTTGGTTATCGCCAACAGGTACGCCTTGGTTCGTTGTCAAATTTTTATGTTTTGAATTTGTCATTCTTTTCTCCTCCTGTAAACAAAAAAGTGTTTTCTAGCAATCTATATACCCTAATTATATTGAATCAAACATGATAGTCAATATTTATTTATAATAATTTTAAATAAATTATTATTACAAGAAGGTAAAGAAAAAGACGAAAGAATAAAATTCTTTCGTCTTAAAGCAGGAGCTCCCTGAGAGCATCTTTGTTTTGTGTTAAATCTTTTAGTGTGTATCGGTCAAGAACGCTTAAATAAGCAGTGAGTGCTTCATGAAGTACATGCTTTAATGAACAAATCGGGGAGATGATGCAGCCATTTTTCTTTGGATCAAAGCATTCAACCATGACTAAATCATCCTCTGTATAACGGACAACCTCTCCAATGTTAATGCTTTCTGGGCTTTTTCCAAGCCTGATCCCGCCATTTCTTCCGCGAATCGTGTCTACATACCCGCGTTTTCCAAGATGATAAATCACCTTCGTCAGATGATTTTTAGAAATGCCATAAACATCGGCAATCTGCTGAATATTTGACAGTTCATTGTTTTCTCTTGATGCTAAATAAATGAGTACTCTTAGTGAGAAATCTGTGTAATTCGTAAGTTTCATTTTGACGACCTCTAAACCTAATAGAGTTTTGTATCATCGTAACACATTTTAGACAAAAACTGTTCGAGAAAGTGTGAAATGTGACAACATTTAAAACATGTATTATAAATATTGCTTTTAGAGACTGTCTTCCATTATGATAAAGATGTATTTAAAATACTTCTTTTGAAAGAAGGAATGACGATGTTATCTACAGATCAATTGAATGCAATAAAGCAATCAGCTCCTCTACTAAAAGCCGAGGGAACCAAACTTGTCACCGTTTTTTATCAAAATATGATTCGCCAGCACCCGGAGCTGCTCAATCAATTTAATAAAACAAATCTTATGAACGGAAGTCAGCCAGAGGCACTTGCTGCGACACTATATCAAGCTGCACTGCACATTGATCGATTAGAGGAATTACTTCCTGCGGTCAAACAAATTGCCCATAAGCATGTCAGTGTCATGGTCAAAAAAGAGCAGTACCCAATTGTCGGATATCATTTGATTGAAGCGATGAAAGATGTGTTTGGTTTAAGAGAAGAAGATGACACTCTATTAGCGTGGAAAGCTGCATATGACATCATTGCGAATATTTTCATTACCATTGAAGCAGAAATGATGGATGAAAATGTGAAGCAGACAGGCGGATGGGCAGATGTGAAGCCGTTTGTGATAAAGAAAAAGAAGCAAGAATCTCCATCGCTTATCTCCTTTTATTTAGTACCAGAAGATGAATCAGAGCTGCCAATGTATAAAGCAGGGCAATACATTACGGTTCAGACAGATATGCCAGGAGAAGCCTATATGTGCAGCAGACAATACAGCTTATCAGACGAGCATCATCCATCTTATTACCGTATTACAGTGAAGCGTGATGGTCATGTGTCCACATTTTTGCATGATGAAATGGAAGAAGGGGACGTTCTTCAAGTGAGTATGCCGCAGGGAATGTTCTGCTTGCAAGATGACATAAAAGAGCCTGTTTATTTCATCAGTACAGGGTCTGGTGTCACACCAATGATTGGTTTAGTGAAAACTGCAGCACAAAACAACCAGACATTTACGATGATTCATGCTGATCGATTAGAGGATGTCATCGCTTTTGAAAATGAGTTTGAACGCGTTTTAGCTTCAGCTGCCTATGGGCGCATCATTCTATGTAATGAACAATTTACGCAGTCTGGAAAGGGAGAGCTTGTTGAGAAAGCGGCTTCCCGCATTGATCGTCCATTTCTCCAATCGGTGATCGGAGAAGGGAAAGGCCAATTTTTTCTATGCGGTTCCCCGGTGTTTACACAGGAGATCATTCATATTCTAAAAGAGCTGGGAATCCCAGCACACCATATTCATTTCGAAGCATTCGGCGGGCAATCCACGAAAGAAATGGAAGTCGTCTAAACGGTTGGGGGAACATCATGTTTTTTTACATACGCTCATATAGTAGGGATAAGTCCGATGAGGAGGGATGGTTTCCTTGAGCGTATCTGAAAAACGTCTTTTACAAAGAGCGATTGATGAAATTACAGAAATTGCAGAAGGATTTGGTCTAGATTTTTATCCGATGAGGTATGAAATCTGTCCCGCGGAAATTATTTATACGTTCGGTGCATATGGAATGCCAACACGATTTAGCCACTGGAGCTTTGGGAAGCAATTTCATAAAATGAAGCTTCATTATGATTTAGGGTTAAGTAAAATTTATGAGCTGGTGATCAATTCAAATCCTTGTTACGCCTTTCTACTTGATAACAATACGCTTGTTCAAAATAAATTAATTGTGGCTCATGTATTGGCACACTGTGATTTCTTCAAAAATAATTGCCGTTTCCAAAATACAAAACGAGATATGGTCGAAAGCATGTCAGCAGCGGCAGAGCGGATCAAAGAATATGAGCATATCCACGGAACGAAAGAAGTCGAATCCTTTTTAGACGCGGTATTGGCTATCCAAGAGCATATTGATCCGTCTCTTGTTCGATCAAAATTAAGCTGGAGTATGGACGATGAAGAATATGAAGATGATAAACCAAAACGTCAAACGCCTTATGATGATTTGTGGGGAATGGATGAGCCGAAGAGGCGTGAGAAAAAGAAAGCCGTCAAGCAATTTCCGCCAAAGCCGGAAAAGGATATTTTACTCTTTATTGAGGCGCATTCCCGGGAGCTAGAGCCTTGGCAGCGGGATGTTCTTACTATGCTGAGAGAAGAAATGCTCTATTTTTGGCCGCAGCTGGAAACAAAGATTATGAATGAAGGCTGGGCATCGTATTGGCACCAGCGAATTATGCGGGAGCTTGATTTGGATTCAAGTGAATCGATAGAGTTCGCGAAATTAAATGCAGGTGTTGTGCAGCCATCTAAAACAGGCATCAATCCTTACTATTTAGGGCTGAAGATTTTTGAAGATATCGAAGAGCGCTATGACAACCCGTGTGAAGAATTAAAAAAAGCAGGGGTCACAGAAGGATCTGGCCGTAGCAAAATGTTTGAAGTCAGGGAAATTGAATCGGATATTTCCTTTATTCGAAACTACTTAACGAAAGACCTTGTGATGAGAGAAGACTTGTACTTGTTTCAAAAGCAGGGGAGAGATTATAAAGTCATTGATAAAGAATGGAAGGCGGTACGTGATCAGTTAGTCAGCATGAGAGTGAATGGCGGCTTTCCGTATTTGACCGTGATTGATGGCGACTATTTAAAAAATAATGAACTTTATATCAAGCATTGGTATGAAGGCATTGAACTTGATCTGAAATACTTAGAAAAAGTCCTTCCGTATTTATATCAGCTATGGGGAAGAAGTGTGCATATCGAGTCAGTTCTTGAAGGAAAAGAAGTCATGTTTTCTTATGATGGAAAAGGGGTTCATAGGAAATACCTTGCATAAAAAAGACTAAAAAAGATGTCTGTTAGCAGACATCTTTTTTGCTCGTTTTATTGGTTTTTCAGCAGTTTGAAAATATGTTTTGCTTGATCGGTGTTTTCCATCAGACCTTTTAGCTGCTGGCTTGTTGGGCCATACGCAAAGAATGGAACTTCATCACCGGTATGACCCGATGTGGTCCAGCCTGTATGTGATCTCGTGTTGATGACTTCTTCAATCGCATCATCAATTTTAACAGCATCCTTTGTTTCAGCGGCCTTTTGAATGGCGGCTGTTTCTTCTTTTGTGAAATCAAGATTGATATATTGTTTCAGAGCTGACTCAACAGGCATGCCATTGACAATTTTGTTTGCGATAAAGTCAGGCGTCTTTTTTGCTGCTTTGACCGGTTTGTAATCCCAGCTGCCTGAACCGTCTGCTCCGAAGGAAAGTCCGCCAGTTGAATGATCTGCTGTCGTGATGACTAACGTGTTTTTATCTTTTTTCGCAAAACGAATCGCTTCTTCAAATGCTTTCTCAAAATCCTTCATTTCGCTCATCGCACTGACAATATCATGATCGTGTCCAGCCCAGTCAATTTGACTGCCTTCAACCATAAGGAAAAATCCTTTTTTGTTTTTAGACAGCTGTTTGATGGCTGAAGATGTCATATCTTGCAGGGAAGGAGTCGTTTTATCACGATCGATGGCTTTATCTAGACCTCCATCAGCAAAAATGCCTAACACCTTTTGATTTTTGTTTTTTTGTAAGGCGGCTTTATTGGTGACATAATCATAACCCGCTTTTTTGAATTCTTTCGTCAGATCACGATCCTTCCGGACAAAATCGACAAGTCCTCCGCCAAGCATGACATCGACTGTATGCTGTTTTCCAATTTTCTCATCGAAGAAATCATCAGCGATGGCTGCTGTGTTTTTCCTAGACACATCGTGAGTTGCATACGCAGCAGGCGTGGCATTTGTTAATTCAGATGTCACGACAAGACCCGTCGATTTTCCTTTGCGTTTGGCTTCTTCTAAAACAGTTTTTAATTTTTTGCCGTTTTTATTTACACCAATGGCATTGTTGTATGTCTTTTTACCAGTGGCCATGGCTGTACCAGCCGCTGCTGAATCGGTAATGTTACTTTTAGAGTCGTCAGGGTATGTTTTATGCATGCCAGTGAGGTAAGGGTCAAACGCTGTTTGCTTTGAAAGGTCACCGTTGTGTTTAAATGAGCGGTAAGTTGAAAGATAAGGTGTTCCCATGCCATCTCCAATCAGCACGATCACATTTTGTACATCATTTTTTGGCTTCTTTTTAGCCTCAGCTTTGTCAGCTTGTCCAAATTCAATCCCTGAAAAAATGCCAATCGATAGAACAGATGCTGCTGCCACTGCAGCGATTTTCGTTTTTGAGTTTTTCAACACACTCATTCATTTTGCCTCCTCATTGTTTATGTATCGCTCTTACGTTTACAATGGTAGAGCAGAAGTGTGGATTCCTTTTTACAGCATCGTAAAGTTCACTTTAAAATTGTAAAGGTCCACTTTACATAGAATGAACCAAAAAGAGAAATGAATGTATCATTTATCCATGACAAGATACGATTATTTTGTCATGATTGTGTAATGAAAATGAAATAAAAAGAACCCTAAAAAAAAATAAATTTTGCCGAATTAATAAGCATAATGTCGTAGGAAGTCAAGACTATTTCTTCTGGTATTTGATCCTTATAATAGGGAGTAGATAAAAAATCGGATCAGATAGATACATACAGGAGGAACAAATGAAAAAACAATTGATCACAGCTGCAAGTGCAGTTCTACTTGGGACGACATTATTTGCCGGAGCTGCCTCAGCACAATCAGTAAAAGTTCAAAAAGGTGACTCTCTTTCTGTTCTAGCGAAAAGATACAAAACAAGCGTGAGCAAAATTAAATCAGACAATAAGCTGAAATCTAACGTAATTTATGTTGGACAAACCTTAAAAGTGAATGGCACTTCTTCGAAAAAAGCAGTGAAAACATCAAAAACAACAACAAAAGTAAAAACGGCTTCAGCGACTGCCACTCATAAAGTTGTCAAAGGCGATACATTATCGAAGATTGGCAAAAAATATGGGATGACTGTGAAAGAGCTGAAATCGTTAAATAAACTTAAAACAGACCTCATTAAAATCGGGCAAAAGCTAAAGGTGAAAAAGACGTCTAAAGTAAAGACGAAACCTGTAAAAGAAAAAACAGTCTCTACTTCTTCCTTAAACACGTCTAAGCTCATAGCAGATGCTAAAGCGCAAAACGGTACTCCATATAGATGGGGTGGAACGACACCGAAGGGCTTTGATTGCAGCGGATTTATGTGGTATATCATTAACAAACAAAAAAAGATTTCAAGACAAACAACTGAAGGCTTCTGGGGATCGATGAAAAGTGTATCCAAACCAAAGGTTGGAGATTTTGTCTTCTTTACAACGTATAAATCGGGTCCATCTCACATGGGTGTCTACCTTGGGAACAACAAGTTTATCCATGCTGCTTCTGACGGTGTAACGATCAGTGATATGACGTCAAGCTATTGGAAGCCAATTTATCTTGGAGCGAAAACATTTGTAAACTAATTCATTTTAATAGACTGCTATGAAGCAGTCTATTTTTTCATATATTATTTGTGCCGCATAACTGGTCTTTTATCATAGTTCGCTATCAGTCTAAAGACTTTAAAATAACATAATTGTGGGCCCGTTTTTAAAAAATGGGTCTTATTTTTGTTGCATAATAAGTATACTAAAAAAATATAATCTTCTATGTTGTATAATAAATAGAGAAAGACAAGCTATCAATTGAATAAGGAACGGAGAAAATCTAACCCACTTATTGACAAACATTTCGTTGATATATAAGAATTTCCACTCTATTTTTTAAAAAAGTGTTTTCATTTTTTAATTTTCATATATAATAATTTTACGCCACCAATTTATTGTGCTAAACTTAATCTAAATATTCAGAAAATAATGTTAATTATATGATTGTGGCGTCTTTAGACTGATACTAAGTTTTGGGAGTGATGGTATGAGCAATTCGTTGTTTAGAAAAAAGAGCATTTCAGAGCTCATTGCGGCAACACAAGGGGAAAAAGCGTTAAAAAAGGAATTGGGTTCATTTGATTTAACCATGCTTGGCATTGGAGCCATAATTGGGACAGGGATATTTGTTCTGACAGGTACAGGAGCCGTCACTGCGGGGCCAGGACTTGTTCTATCATTTGTCATCGCAGGTCTTGCTTGTTTGTTTGCAGCACTGTCATATGCGGAATTTGCTTCCACAGTGCCTGTATCAGGATCTGTATATACATTTACGTATGCATCAATGGGAGAATTTCTAGCGTTTATCATTGGCTGGGATTTAATATTAGAATATATGCTGGCCGCTAGTGCCGTTTCAGCGGGCTGGTCAGGCTATTTTGTGTCATTTTTAAATGGGATAGGGATTCATATACCAGTTGAATTAACAGCAGCACCAGGTGGTTTAAAGGGGCAAGTGACATATTTTAATCTTCCTGCATTTATTATTTTAATGGTCATCACCTTCCTGCTGTACTTTGGTATTAAAGAATCAAAACGAGTAAATAACATCATGGTTATTATGAAAATCGCTGTGATTCTGCTCTTTATTTTAGTCGCTGTAAAATATGTAAAACCTGAAAATTGGACACCATTCGTTCCATTTGGGACATCAGGGGTCTTAAGTGCAGCAGCCCTAGTATTCTTTGCATTTATCGGGTTTGATGCAGTAGCTTCCGCGGCAGAGGAGACAAAAAATCCATCACGCAACCTGCCTAGAGGGATTATTACTTCCTTATTGATTTGTACGCTGCTTTATGTTGTCGTTAGTGCAATTATGACGGGCATCGTTCCTTTCATGAATTTTGAAGGAGTATCACATCCAGTGTCTCTCGTTTTACAAGTAGCCGGACAAAACTGGGTGGCTGGTATTGTCGATGTCGGAGCGATTCTAGGGATGACAACCGTGATGCTTGTCATGCTGTACGGCCAGACACGCGTGATGTTTGCTATGTCTCGTGATGGCTTGGTGCCGAAGGTTCTATCAAAGGTTCATCCAAAGCATAAAACACCTTACATCAATACACTGTTTTTCGGTACATTGTCAGCATTAATGGGGGGGTTTATTCCACTTGATGAGCTGGCAAGCCTAGTGAACATCGGGACACTTTCAGCATTCATTTTGATTTCAGTGGCGGTCATTGTGATGAGAAAAACGCAGCCGGACTTACCGAGAGCATTCAGATGCCCAGCAGTTCCGCTTATTCCGATCTTGGCTATTCTATCTTGCGGATTGCTTATTTATAAGCTTGGTGCAATTACCTTTGTTCGTTTCTTAATCTGGCTTGCCATTGGGCTGATTGTGTATTTCTTATATTCAAGAAAGCACTCAGAATTGAATAAAAAATAAATTAAAAAAGCCCGTGCTACTTGGTGCAGTCAAGTAACACGGGCTTTTGCTTTTGAGTACTGATTAAAAACCTAACTGAAGATCGACATCGATTGATACGATCGCATAGACACAAACAATGACAAAGATGTTCAGTACGACACCGAGGAAACCTGGACCCGTACGGCCTTTTTTAATGAACAGTTCAATAATGCCAAATGGAACTGCGGCCATTGCAAAAGGAAGCATTTGAAAAGAATAAAATGTCACGTTGCTGATAATGGCGAGGTTTAGCATGAGCAGAGATAATATCGCTGTGCCGACAGAAATCCAGCCAAATACATTATGCTCTTTAAAGATTCTTACCAATTCCATAATTCCACCTCGCTCACTTTTGCCGTTTTAATGCGTTTTGTCTTCACAAATTTCTCAATTTCTTTAGAAGGTCCAGTGACCACAGAGCCATAAACCGTGACGCCATTTTGATCGATATAGCGTATACGATTAGACAGATCAAGATCAGGTCTGCCAGAGATCGTTGTTGCCCAGGTCGGGTGCTGATTGACATAAGCAAGGGCATCTTTGAATTGATCTACCTCAGTTTTGGATGTGTGCTGAAGCTCTTTTAAAAATTCAGAGTCTTTCCCAGGAAAGCCGATTGGCCGCTGATTTCCACTTAATGAATCCTCTGTTTTAATCGCATTCCACAGCACTTTCATATCGTATTTTTTAGCAAAGGAATAAACATCCTTTGGTGTGTAAGCTTTGTCATAGGATACATACACTTCACTTACTGTTCCTTCAGGAAGCTTGTCTAACGTAGTGAGTGTTTGTTTTTTTGAGGCATCTGCCTGCGCCGAAGGATGAGTAAAGAAACCTTCCGTTTCGCGTGCGCTGTCACCATAATAAGAGATAGTAGGCTGCTTTAATTTATCGAAAAACATCTCGATTTGTTCACTGCCAATGGCTTCTGTTTTATTGCCAATTTGTTTTTGCAGCTTCAATTCGGTGTTCATTCCAAAAAGTTTGACCTGACCTTTTAAATCCTTCATATCTATAGCCACGTTTGGTTTGGTCAAAGCGACGGTGACAGCGGCTGTTTCCATGAAGTGATTGCCTTTGCTCTCGGCTCCGCCAACGCCGTAGTATAGATAACTTCCTAATGTACAAAGCGGTAAAATAATGAGTGTCGATATGACAGCAAGTACGGAAATACGTAAATATGACTTTCTTTTTCCGTATTGTAAAATGGCTTTTTGCTTCTCAGGACTGATGGAAAAATCTGTCCAATCCGAGTCGTTCAGTTCCTGGCTTAAGCGTTTTTCGTTTTCTTCAAGCTCTTCCTCAAACGCTATCATTTCTTCCTCATTCATCTCACCATTATTATATTTTTCCCATCGCTTGTTAAACTCTTCATTCATCATTAACACCTCTGTTGTAAAGTGCTTTTAGGCGCTGCCTTGCACGAAATAAAACACTTTTAAAATTTGCTTCAGTAATATTCATGACCTTGGATGCTTCCTTGTAATTTAGTTCTTTTAAATAATACAATGTCAACGCTTCCTTGTAGTTATCTGGAAGCTGCTCCAAATACATGGTGAGGACTTCCTTTATTTCAACCTGTTCAGCAGGGCTTTGTACAGACGTTTGTAAAAGACCGCCAATGAGGTCATCCGATATGGTCACTTCTTTTTTATGTTTCCTGACATAATCAATAAAAGCATTTCGTGCCACCTGAAATAACCAAGGTTTCACTTTGCTATGGTCGTAGGAATGAATATGTATATACGCACGCATAAAGGTTTCCTGCAATAAGTCCTCTGCCAAATGTTTGTCTTTTGTCATGGAGAGCAGAAACCTGTAAACATCGTTCATATACATTTGATAAATTTCATCGATCGTCACTGATTTTTCTCCCCTCTATGTTATACACGCATAAGAAAGGCATAAAGTTGCACGAAACTTCTCATT
This sequence comes from Bacillus sp. MAG717A, assembly GCF_036884855.1. NCBI lineage: Bacteria > Bacillati > Bacillota > Bacilli > Caryophanales > Bacillaceae > Bacillus > Bacillus sp. MAG717A. The sequence goes on along the minus strand of NZ_CP145733.1, from coordinate 508,864 downwards.
ACCGTACATTACTCATTTCTTTCGCCGAATCAAAATCATTTCTCCTTATCATAGCGAAATTTGCATCATTTATAAAGTATTTTCAATAGAACAAATCAGGAAAAAACATCGAAAAACGACAAAATTGGACACAATTCCTATTCTATTCTCCCCTAAAACTATGTGCTTGAATACAGTCAGAACGTTCATTTTAAACGAAAAAGACAGGGAGGATTGGGCTGCTCATAAATTTTTAGTACCAGGTAATAAAAAATTTGTTATAATAGAGACAAATCCTTCATTCTTCAAACAAAGGAAGTGCACTATGTATAAATTTTCAGGCTATACCGTCAAATTAATATTTGGTCTCCGAGGTGGAATCAAAGTATATCAAAAAGAGAATCTGCCAACTGATCGGGGGTTTGTCATTGCTTGTACACATGAGGGTTTTGTTGATGTTCTTGCATTAGGCGCAGGAATTCTTCCGTTTGAGATCCATTACATGGCGAAAAAAGAATTGTTTGCGAATAAATGGATCGGTGGATTTTTAAAAAAGATTCATGCCTTTCCAGTTGATCGAGAGAACCCTGGGCCAAGCAGTATTAAAACGCCCATTAAATTATTAAAAGAGGGAAAGATCGTTGGGATTTTTCCAAGCGGAACACGTACAACAGAGGATGTTCCTTTAAAAAGAGGGGCAGTGACCATTGCGCAGCTCGGTAAAGCGCCAATTGTTCCAGCCGCATATAAAGGGCCTTCAAATGCGAAAAGTCTTTTCAAAAAAGGGAAAATGCGCTTAATCATCGGTGAACCGATTGAACTGTCTGAATTTGACCATCTCCCGCCAAAAGAAAGATTAGGTGCCATGACGGAAGTATTAAACACAAGAATCAAAGAGCTAGAAGCTCAATTAATCGAAAAGTCATAAGAAAAACGACCGCTTGCTTAGGCAAGGGTCGTTTTTCTTATTAAGAAGCGCCTTCTTCAGCTGCTTCTAATAATTGTTCATTTAACTTTTTTACTTCGATGTATGCCACATGGTGTCCATCGACTTCATTAATGATAAATTCATAGCCTTGTTCACGAATGGCGTCATTTTTCTCTACTTCATATTTCTGAGTAAGGAACCAGCCACCGATTGTGTCGACCTCTTCATTATCAAGCTGTATACCTAATAGCAGGTTGACTTGATCAACAAGGACCTTGCCATCAAAGATGTAATGGTCTTCTCCAAGTTTACGCACTTCGTTGATTTCATCAATGTCGAACTCATCACGAATTTCACCAACGATTTCTTCAAGGATGTCTTCAACGGTCACAAGACCTGCTGTACCGCCATATTCATCTGATAAAATGGCCATGTGTACACGTTCACGCTGCATTTTGAGCAGTAAATCATGAACAGGAACCGTTTCAATCACATGAATAATCGGATTTACAAACTTTTCGATCGTATCGCTTGTAGAACACTCACCACTAATGCAGGCAGTGAGAACCTCTTTAATGTTTAGAACACCGATAATGTTGTCTTTGTCGCCATCTTCAATTGGATAACGTGTATATTTCTCTACCTTTGTTACCTTCAGCATTTCCTCAATGGTAATATCATGAGGAAAGCTGACAACTTCGGTACGAGGAATCATAATTTCTTTCGCCAGACGGTCATCAAATTCAAAAATTTTATTTACATATTTGAATTCAGACTGGTTAATCTCGCCGCTTTTATAGCTTTCTGATAAAATAATCCGCAATTCTTCTTCAGAGTGCGCCATATCATGCTCAGATACTTGCTGAAGACCAAACGCTTTCGTTAACAAACGAGCAGATCCATTTAATACCCAAATGAACGGGAACATCACTTTGTAGAAGATCATCAGTGGTCTAGCAAATAGAAGGGATACTTGCTCCGCCTTTTGAATGGCGAGTGTTTTTGGTGCAAGCTCTCCAACAACAACGTGTAAAAACGTCATGATACTAAACGCAATAATAAAAGTGACAATAGAACTAGCTGATTGAGGAATCGACAGCTCTACAAATAGTGGAGCAAGCATATGCGCAATTGTTTCTTCCCCTAACCAACCAATTCCAAGAGCGGTAATGGTAATACCAAGCTGACAAGCTGATAGGTACTCATCAAGGTGAGTCGTTACATGCTTGACAGCAACTGCTGTTTTATTACCTTCTGCGATTAACTGATCAATTCTTGAGCTTCTTAAGCGAATGATCGCGAACTCTGATGCAACGAAAAATGCGGTTAAAGCTATAAGTAAAGCAACTATGAGTAAATTAACTATGTCCAATTAAGGCCTTCGTTCTGACTTTGAGAACGAAGGTAACACCTCCTGTTTAGTAAAAATTTTAACTTAACAGCAGTAAAAATGATTGGACAGCCGTCATTTTTTCAGGAGTAAGCTGCTCTTTTAGTTTTTCACGTTGTTCTGGCTGAAGCTGCTTACAACGTGCCAAAATGCGGTCCATATGCTCATTCATCCGATCGATATCAGAGGTTAAATGGACAAGTTCATCATGATCTTCCTTTTGAGAAGGGAATTGTTCATCTAATCTGGATTTGATGTCAGAAAGAGCCAATCTCTGCTGTTTGCAAAGAACGATTAATTGTAATCGTTTTAAAGCATATTCATCGTAATAACGATAATTTGAGCATGATCTAACAGGCGCAAGCAAACCTAGATTTGTATAATAATCTACAGTTCGTTTCGTCACCTGTGCAATCTGTGCTAGTTCACCAATACGATACTTTTTCTCAGCCCCATCTGAACATCTCCTCCTAACCGTCACGTTATAGTTTATGAAAATAGTTTAATATAATTCTAGTCTGAAACACAAGTTAATTGTTCATATTCCTGCCAATAAGAAGAAACAGAGGAGGCTTTCCCTCAATTTAGTCAGTCATGTCAAAAACAGCATGATGATACAGGAATTTTCAGATTATTTATGGTAAGATAAAATGAATACCGTTTCATATATATGTAGAGAGGCGGAATTTTACGTGAACCGGAGGTGGTTAAGTGGGGCCCTCAATGTAGTCTTATTTAATCAGTTAACCGTTTTGCAAAACATAACACATCAATCAGGAGGTGACTCCTTGTTCTTCTAAGAAAGAGCAAGGTTAAATGGACGATATTGTTAATCTGAGTATAGTCGGTGTTTTGATTGCTTTAACAGCTTTCTTTGTTGCATCTGAATTTGCCATAGTAAAGGTGAGAAGTTCAAGAATTAATCAGCTTGTTGCCGAAGGGTCCAAAAAGGCCATCATGGCGAAAAAGGTGACATCAAGGCTAGATGAATATTTGTCAGCCTGTCAGCTCGGTATTACAGTGACATCCCTTGGTTTAGGGTGGATTGGTAAGCCGGCTGTGAAAGAACTTTTGGTTCGAGGTTTTGGTTTGACAAACATTCCTGATTCAGCAATCAGCCTGATCTCAGCAACACTTGCGTTCTCTATTATTACCTTTTTGCATGTAGTTGTAGGTGAGCTTGCACCAAAAACGCTTGCCATTCAAAAGGCGGAAAAAATGACGCTATGGCTGTCAGGCCCGCTGCATGCATTTTATATCCTTATGTTCCCGTTCATTTATGTGTTAAACGGGTCAGCCCGTTTGTTAACTAAAATGATGGGCATCGATATGGGGTCTGAAAAAGAACATTCCCATTCTGAAGAGGAATTGAAGATTTTATTATCTGAGAGTTTAAAAAATGGGGAAATCAACCCATCAGAATATAATTATATGAACAAGATTTTCGATTTCGATAATCGAATTGCCAGAGAGATCATGATACCGCGGAGAGAAATTTGTGCGATTCCAGAAGATATGCCGTTAGATGATATCCTCGCCATCATGACGCAGGAAAAGTATACTCGTTTTCCTGTGTTTTCAGGAGATAAAGACCATGTTATCGGCATGCTGAACAAAAAGCAGCTCTTTGCAGATCTTGTATATCAAGGAGAAAAAGATCAACTGAAAATTCAAGATTATATATATCCAGTGATTGAGGTCATCGACACGATTCCTATTCAAGAGCTTCTCGTCAAGATGCAGCGTGATCGAATGCATATGGCGATCTTAACTGACGAATATGGTGGAACGTCTGGACTTGTCACAACGGAAGATATTTTAGAAGAGATTGTCGGTGATATTCGAGATGAATTCGATGAAGATGAGCAGCCAGTTATTCAAAAAAGAGCCGACCATCATTATGTTTTAGATGGCAAAGTGAGATTAGATGAAATTCAAGATTTGATCGAGATTTCATATTATGATGAGGAAATTGATACAATCGGCGGGCTTATCTTAAAAGAGAATATTGATATCAGAGAAGGACAATCCGTCTATCTTGATGATATTCGAATGAAAGTGCTGGAAATGGATGGACGTTACGTTAAAAAGATTGATTTGAAAAAAGGCATCACATCGGCAGAAAAAGGCAGTGCACGCACTGGGCTTGATATAAAGGAGCCGCTGCTAGTAAACGAAATGACCTTGAGCGAAAAATAAGCTCAAGGTTTTTTAGGTATTTAGTCTCTTTTAAACGAATGTGTGTTCGGTATATAATGAGAACAAACGTTCGATAAAGGGGGATGGACATGCTTTGGTATGAAACAGCAAGTATCACGGAGAAAAAAACATCAATGAAACGAATTGAGTTTCATTTAAAGAATTTCAAAAATTATCAAGCAGCGATCTTAAATATCGAAAGGCAGCTTGAAAAAAGAAGCCCGCATCATCTCGACCACATGACACGGAAAAAGTTAGAAGAGCAAAAAAGTCAGTATGAACTCATCGTTGCTTGTATTGAAACGGCATTAAAAGAGTTGGATGAAATAGAGCAGCAGCTCATCGATTACAAATATTTTCGAGATTGGCGGATGGCAAAATGTGCAATGGAAATCGGCTATAGTGAAAAAACACTCTTTTTGATGAAGCGCCAGCTCATGGATCAGTTGCTCATCAGCTTAGCCGCCATCACCAATATTTAAAAAGATGCTGTCCTATTTGATAAAACGCAGCAAAGAGGCATAAAGACCCGATGATTGTAACCAATAAGTAGACAGCAAGCTGTCCAATTTGCCGCTCATGTAGCATGGACGCAGCCTCTACACTAAATGTAGAGAATGTTGTAAAACCACCGAAAAAACCAGTCCCAATGGTCATAAGCACCGGATCATTGTCAGTCACTGCACCTGTCAGTAAACCTAAACCGGCTGCGCCGAGTAAGTTGATGAGAATAATACTATACGGAAAACGAGTATGAAACTTGGTTTTCTGAATCGATTGACTGAGGAAAAAACGAAGGGCACTGCCCATCCCGCCAGCAACAGCTGTATAAAATACAATCATTTATCTGCTTCCTTTCGGCTGCTCATTTTGTTGAAAGAGGCGCTGAGCGGTAATCAGTCCACATAAGGCAGCGCCCACTCCAGCAATCACTGAGAGTAGAATATACATGACACTTGATGTAAACAGTCCATCCTGTAATAAGAGAACTGTTTCTTTAGAAAAAGTGGACATTGTCGTAAAACCACCGCAAAATCCTGTTCCGATTAAAGCAGCAAGATATTTTTTTCCCTTCCGAAACATAAAATACCCTGTTGAAAAGCCAAGAAGCAGACTGCCTGTAATGTTTTCAATCAGCGTTGCATAGGGGAATGTGTGGCTGACAACGGACTGGCTAAGTTCATATCTGCAAAGGGTACCAACCAGTCCACCGATAAATACGGCGAGATATGCTTTCATTTACATCATTTCTCCTTTAGAAAAAATGGCGGGTGATCCGTCACCACTCCATCAATGGGGTATGTTTTAATCCTGTCGGCTGTTTTTTGGTCTTTCACTGTCCATATAAAGACATCCATTCCAAATGAGTGGATGCGATCAATCCACCATCTGTTGATCATCGTTTTCTTCATATTAAGGCAATCCGCAAAGGAGCTGTACTCCGCTAATTTCCTTTTCGTCAGTTTGAAGGCAGAGGGTTTTATAATAAAAGCTGTTCGAAGAGAAGGGGCATAAGCTTTGACTCTTTGAAGGGCATAGGCATCAAAAGATTGAACCATGATGTGACGGGAATAGGCAAACCGGTTGATGATGTCGACAACTGCCTTTTCAATCCCAATCTGCCGTTTTGGATGCTTGATCTCAATCAGTATCCCGACACGCTGACTGTATCTTTCAAGGATTTCCTGTAAGGTGGGAATTCGTTCGTTGGCGTACTGAGAACCAAACCAGCTTCCTGCATCCAGTTTCTTCAGCCGATCAAGTGTATAACTTTTCACTAATCCGCTTCCGTTAGTCGTTCGATCAACGGTATCATCATGGATGACGGCTATGTGCTGATCCATTGTTAGCTGGACGTCTAACTCAATATAATCCGCACCCTGCTGAACAGCTAAATCAAATGCGGCCATTGTATTTTCTGGGGCAGCGCTTGATGACCCTCTATGCGCGATAATATACACATGCTCCAGCTCCTGACATAAGTTCTGGTCTTATCATATCAAATTTTTGCTGTTTTTCCTTCTTTACTATATGGAACGAGGGAGAGCTGTATGTAATGGAACATGGCATGTGGTGAGAAGCATCGTGTATGAAAGGTGAAAAGTTGCAGGAATATCCCAAGCTCTTATTGAGTAAATCTGAACTACATCATTTTTTCTTCGATCAATTTTGTCCAAATCGTCAGTGTTCGTCAAAATATTAGTGCTTTCGTCATGTTGACTGAAAATTCTGATGTTTTATAATGATGAAAAGGAGGCGAGATGATTGGGTAAAGGGAGAATTAGAGTGGAAGAACGTATTAAGGTCGAAACGGATGCTGAAATGTTTAAAGCGACTCTCCTTGATCAGGCTCAGAAGAAAAAGTAGTTTGCTGCCCGTCGATATGTCTCTAGCCAAAATTTCATATTTGAACATCATGCCTCGGGATCAGTCCCGAGGCTTTTTATGTAGAGGTCAGACATTTAAGAGAGGACATGAACGAAGGTTATATTATAAACTAGAGAGGATTGTTTTAAAGGAGAGAGACAGACATGTTTACACAAAAATGGATGGATACATATTTTACAGTAGATATTGCGATCCAAATTGGAATTAGCCTTTGTATTTTATTGCTTTTTTTATTGCTTCGGAAAGTATTTACGAAGTATTTATTTCAACTTCTGTTTAGGCTGACAAATCGGTCTAAGACGGAGGTCATTAACCAAATCGTTGTGGCATTTGAAAAACCAGCGAGGCTGTTTTTCGTGGCACTTGGTTTATATTTTGCGTTAAGACAGGCACCATACTTTGAGCATCATATGGATGTCATCATTAAATTGTATAGATCCTCCATTATTTTGATGCTGACGTGGGGACTTTGTAATTTAACCGCAGCATCTTCCTTCTTATTTCAAAAGGTCAATTCGAAATTTGAATTAGAAATGGATGATATTTTAGCACCGTTTTTATCAAAGGTACTTCGTTTCATTATTATCGCACTAAGTATTAGTATCATTGCACAAGAATTTAATTATGATGTCAATGGACTTGTGGCAGGTCTTGGTTTAGGTGGTCTAGCCTTTGCGCTTGCCGCTCAGGATACAGTGGCTAACTTTTTTGGAGGGATTGTCATTATTACAGAGAAGCCTTTTACGATGGGCGACTTTGTGGAGACACCAAGTGTTCTTGGGACTGTTGAAGATATTACATTTCGAAGCACAAAGTTTCGAACACCTGCTGAAGCCGTTGTGACCGTTCCGAATTCTACGCTTTCTAAGGAGCCGATCACAAACTGGACGAGAATGAATAAACGTCAGATTACGTTTTCTGTTCGCGTTTCCTACAATACACCAAAGGAAAACATTGATCAGTGTATTAAGCGTCTCAAACAGATGCTTCACGAGCATGATGGTGTGCATAAGGAGACGATTATCGTGAATCTCGATGTATTGGCAGACAGCTATTTGAACTTGTTTTTCAACTTTTATACAAACACGACAGCTTGGTCTGAAAACCTTGATATTAAGCAGGACATTAACTATCGCATCATAGATATTTTCCACGAAGAAGGTGTAGAATTTGCTTTCCCTGGACAGACCATTTATATGAAACAAAAAGGCGAGAAACAGCTGGGTGAATAAAGGAGGAATGGTACGTGGATCAAAAAAAGGTGGAAGCGCTAAGAGAGAGAATATCGCAGGCTTCACATATCACAGTACTCTCAGGTGCAGGTATGAGTACAGAATCGGGTATTCCTGATTTTAGATCAACGGGTGGATTGTGGACGGAAGATACTTCTCGCATGGAGGCGATGAGCCGGTCCTACTTTTTATCAAATCCTCATCAATTTTGGCCGAAATTTAAGGAATTGTTTCAGATGAAAATGAGCGGGGAATACGAGCCAAATAGCGGGCACATCTTTTTAGCCAGCCTTGAGCAACAAGGGAAATATGTGGATATTTTCACCCAAAATATTGATGGTCTTCATAAAAAGGCGGGAAGCCAGCGCGTATATGAACTCCATGGCTCCATTCAAACAGCTACTTGTCCATCGTGCCAGGCGGTATATGATTTGCCGTATTTGTTAAAAGAAGCGGTGCCGGTCTGTCAAAGGGTTTTCTCTGACGGCAGTACGTGTGGACGTGTGCTAAAAACAGATGTTGTTCTTTTTGGAGATATGGTCAAACATTTAGACCAAGTGGAGACATCACTTCAGAAAGCGGACATGCTGCTCGTCATGGGGACTTCCCTAGAAGTAGCGCCAGCAAGATATATTCCAGAAGATGCAGCTCACGATTCTTCCATCTTCATGGTGATGATGAATTTGAGTGAAACAGAATTCGATCCGCTTTTTGATCTTGTCTTTCATGAGCGAATTGGCGATCTCGTGAAAGCTTTATAAATCATTAAAAAACCCGCATCCTAAAGGTGCGGGTTTTTCTTTATTGCTGCAGCGGCTTCATTGTTTCATCAAGAACTTCAAATGTATAGCCTTTTGCCTTTAGCTGCGTGATTAAGCTGCTTAAGTATTTTGCCGTCGCCGGCTGATCATGCATTAAGATGATTTTTGGTTCTTTTGGATATTTTGTCTCCAGCACTTGCAGTTGATTTAATACCTCTGGTACATATTTTGAGCTTTTATATTTCCAGTCAAGACTGTCAATGGTCCAGTCCCAGTACACAAAGCCTTTTTGTTTTAAACGTGCTTTTTGCTGATCGGTTAAATTTGGGGTGCTGCCATAAGGTGTTCTTACAAGATGGGTATACTCACCTGTGACAGAAGCCAAAATGCGCTGATCTTCCTTCATCTCGTTAACAGGAGAATCACTTTTTTGATAAAAGCGTTTCACATCATGGGTAATACCATGAAGCCCTAATTGATGACCTTCTTGATGGAGTCTTTTCACAGCTGCCGGGTGTTCTTTAATCTGCGGCCCGAGCATAAAGAATGTAGCCTTCACTTGATGCGCTTTTAGCACATCTAACAGCTGATTTGAAGTCGCTGATGGCCCATCATCAAAGGTTAAAAAGATTGTTTGATCCGTTATATGTTTATTTGAATCGATCTTAAAATGTGCATCTAATGTTTTCCTAGAAGCATCTTTTGCTTTCATACTAGTGCTTGTGTCCCTAAATTGACTGCTCGCAGACAATTTCGCCGGCTGATCTGCTGCCTGCATATTGGTTTTGGACATATCCCAAATAAAAAAGAGGATCAGTGTCAGGATGACAAAACCAATCGCTTTTGAGAGCAGCATTGTGTTTGAAGGTGTCTGTTTTTTTTTAACCCGTTGCATTACAATCGCTCCAATAAATCAAAAATTTGTGTCGAATCATGTAGTGGATTCTGTCTTTTTCCGCTGTTTTTTGTCATGTTTATATGGTGTCAGTATACAGGAAAAAAGAGCCTATGAATATAGAAGATGCTAAAAAATTGGAATCTTTTTGGTTATGAATCTATATTTGTTACAATAGAAAGTTATCCATTTCATATGATGTGAAATAATTCTGAATAATCATTGAAACGTACTCATTTATCCGCTAAGATAGCATCAGATTCAACCATTATTGTAAAGCGAAGGGGAGATTCCATATGAAAGTATTGTACAATGGAGATTTCGTTGAAAAAAAGGATGCACATGTTGATATTGAGGACAGAGGCTATCAATTTGGGGACGGAGTCTATGAGGTCATTCGTGTATACGATGGTACTTTGTTTACGTTAAAGGAGCATACAGAGCGTCTGTTCAAGAGTGCAAAGGAAATTGGTATTCATCTGCAAGGTACAGTATCTGATATGGAAGAAAAGTTACAACAGCTCGTCGCTCACAATCAATTGGCAGATGGCGGTGTGTATATTCAAGTCACGCGGGGTGTCGCCCCTCGTAAACATCAATATAGTAATACTCTTACTCCTCAAATCACGGCATATACGTTCCAGGTGAAAAAGCCTGTTCAAGAGCAGAAAGCTGGTGCAAAGGCCATATTATCTGAGGATCTTCGCTGGTTAAGGTGTGATATCAAAAGCTTAAATCTTTTATATAACATCATGGAAAAGCAGAAAGCATCTGAAGCTGGTGCGTTTGAAGCAATCCTGATAAGAGACGGTTTTGTGACTGAGGGAACCTCCTCGAATGTATATGCCGTGATTGATGGCGTGATTCGCACTCACCCTGCAAACAATCTCATTTTAAACGGCATTACCCGTAGAAAGCTGCTGGAGGTATGTGAGGAAGAAGGATGTACTGTTGAAGAAAATCGAATAAGCAAAGAAGAACTGCTGCGCGCTCAGGAAATCTTCATCAGCTCGACGACGGCTGAAGTCATTCCGATTGTTGAAATAGATGGTGCGCCAGTAGGGGAAGGTGTTCCAGGCAAGCTGACAAAGCGCGTACAGGAAGGCTTCCAGCAAAAAATTAAACATGAAAGTGAAGCATCGATCTCTTCATAAATAAAAAAGGCTGTAAACATTAGTTTACAGCCTTTTGTGATGCATTTATTTCACAATAAGCACAGGTATATCTGATTTTGCTGATAACTTTTCACTCACACTGCCAAATAGCATTTTTTTCAATCTGCTTTGGTCACGTGCTCCCATGACGATGAGGTCTGCTGATATTTCCTCAGCAAATTCGATAATCGCTTCCGCTGGTTCTCCTTCTACAATTTCAATGGCAGCCTCAAACTGTTCCTCATTTAAAAGCATTCTTGCTTCCGCAACGACCTCTTCTGTATGGTCTTCAAAAATCAAGGGACTTTGCTGTTCATCATGAGGCACATACACAGGGGGTGTTTGAAGATCTGCCGTACCGCCGCCGATATAAGCTCCGCCAGTCATTGGGCGCGGTGCATCAAACACCTGTCTGCCTGTTTTGCCATCATGGGCATAGGCAACGGTCAGCTTGGCATGCAAAGTTTTGGCTAAAGCGATTGCCTTCTTTAATGCTTTCTTACTGTCTTCATGTCCATCAAATGCAACGACCATCCGATCAGCTTGAAACAATGTCCTCATTCCTTTCAAAAGGAGTCTTTACACTCATGGTATACCCGTTAATAGAAAAAGATACACATAAGGGAGATTGATTTTTGTTAGAAAATTTCATTTATTGAAAAATATTTATTGACAAAATGGTGACAGCCACTATAAGATAAAAAAAGATTCAAGAGCCAAAAGGAGGAAATGTCATGTGCAACATTGGAAGAATGAAATCAAACTGCATGAATGGGTTGATTCACGTGACAATTACACCTTCATTGGTCATTGAAAAGGAACTCGTATGTTCCAATTGATCGGATGAATCAAGGCGTATGTTGCGTATTTGTCAACATGCGCCTTTTTACATGACGAAAAGAGGCGTACCAGCCAGCTGGTGGCCTCTTTTTTTGTTGTATTCATTTCGCATTCCGAAATAAAGGGATGGAAAACAACAAGTAAATGAAGAGGAGTGAAAGCATGTGAACATGCCAAAATCAAGACAAATGACAAAAACTCAAAAAACGAAACAAGGTGACTTGCAGGAAAATTTAGAAAGCGGCTAGCTTGAAAAGGAGAGACAAACATGTTTTCAGTATTTGCGAAATTAGGCTGGTTCTTTAAACAAGAGTGGAGGCGTTATACAATCGCTATTACGCTTCTGCTCATTGTGAATGTGCTTGAAATGCTTCCGCCAAGATACCTTGGCCAGGCAGTGGATGACATTCGTTCTGGTCAATTTACAACATCCAGTATTTTGTTTTATGTGACCATTTTTTGCTTACTAGGTGTCGTCGTCTATACACTTACATATTTTTGGATGTATCAGTTATTTGGCGGCGCAAATGTCATGGAGCGTGTGATGCGCGGGAAACTGATGCGCCACTTGCTGAAGATGACACCGACCTTTTATGAAAAGAAAAAAACCGGTAACTTAATGGCATTAGGAACAAACGATTTAAATGCTGTGGCCTTAACGACAGGTTTTGGCGTTCTGACCTTGGTTGATTCCACTGCTTATATGCTGATGATCTTCTTTACGATGGGTCTGACAATTAGCTGGAAATTAACCTTAATGGCGATTCTCCCTATGCCGCTGATGGCGCTCTTGATTGCGTTTTATGGCAGCAAAATCCATGAGCGCTTTACTGTCGCTCAGGATGCATTTGGTGATATGAACGATCGTGTTCTTGAATCAGTGGCAGGCGTTCGAGTCATTCGGTCTTTTGTACAGGAGAAACAAGATGTCGAACGCTTTCGCGAAATGACAGATGATGTATTCCAAAAAAACATGCGAGTGGCGATCATTGATTCCTTGTTTGAACCGACAGTGAAATTACTTGTAGGAATCAGCTATTTAATCGGAATCGGCTACGGAGCCTATCTCGTATTCCAAAGTGATTTAACCATTGGGGAGCTTGTTGCATTTAACGTCTATCTTGGCATGATGATCTGGCCAATGTTTGCGATCGGCGAATTGATTAATATTATGCAAAGAGGAAATGCGTCGTTAGACCGGTTGAATCATACACTCAGCTACAAGCCGGACGTAACAGACGCTGCTCAGCCGAAAACGTTACAAGAGCCTGGAGATATTGAGTTTGATCATGTGACATTCAGGTATCCAACTTCACCTAAAGATAATCTCATTGATGTGTCCTTTACCGTTCGAAAAGGGCAGACGATTGGGATTACAGGCAAAACGGGAAGCGGAAAAACGACCATTGTCAAACAGCTTCTGCGCCAGTACCCGGCAGGTGATGGGCAAATCTTGCTATCAGGTGTTCCAATCCAAGACATTGAATTAGATCAGTTATTTCAATGGATCGGATACGTACCTCAGGATCATATTCTTTTCTCAAAAAGTGTGGAACAGAATATGCGATTTGGTCATCGGGATGCGAAACAAGATGAGTTAGCACAAGCAATCAAGGATGCTTACTTTGAAAAGGATTTACGCCTTCTGCCAGAGGGTCTGGAGACCATGGTTGGGGAAAAAGGTGTGGCGCTGTCAGGCGGACAAAAACAGCGAATATCCATTGCACGTGCTTTATTAATTGATCCAGACATTTTAATTCTAGATGACTCATTGTCTGCGGTAGATGCAAAAACAGAAACCGCTATTTTAGAGAATCTAAGACAAAACCGTCATGGCAAAACGACGTTTATTACGACTCATCGCCTATCAGCTGTTGAACATGCGGATCTTATTCTTGTCATGGAAGAAGGACGTATTGTCCAAAAGGGCACCCACAACGAGCTTATCCAGCAGGATGGGTGGTACAAAGAGCAATTTTTGCGTCAGCAGCTGACAAATCAGCTGGAAGGAGGGGATGAGGCATGACAACAGGAAGAAGACTTCTTGCCTACGCACTCCTATATAAGAAAGTACTGTCTGTTGCCTTAATCTTTCTGATGATTGCAGTTGGTGCTGAGCTGACAGGACCTTTTATTGGGAAGAAAATGATTGATGATCATATTTTAGGTGTAGAAAAACCGTATGTCGAGGTCAATGAAAAGACAGACAAAACCGTTTATTACCAGGGAAATAACTATATACGAAGCGATCGATTAAACAATGGAATGGAATCTGGAAAGCAAATTAATGTGGTGCAAGTCGGGTTCGGTTACTATTTTGTGAATGAGCCGATTCGTTTTGATGGAAACAGAAAGATATCGGGAGATCAGCTCACCATTGAAAATGGGAACGAGCGTGAGACCTACGAGGTACAGCGTTTATCAAAAGAAGAGATTTTTGCTTTTTATCAGCCAGAAATCAGTGGTTTGGTGCAGCTTGTTCTATTTTATCTAGGGCTGCTCATCGTTGCGATTTTCTTTCAGTATGGGCAGCATTACTTGCTCCAGAGGATTGCAAATCGAATTATTCAAAAAATGAGGGTAGACGTCTTTGAGCACATCCAAACGCTGCCGATCCGATATTTTGATAATTTACCGGCTGGAAAGGTTGTCGCGAGAATCACCAATGACACGGAAACCATTCGTGACCTATATGTCACAGTCCTTGCTAATTTTGTGACGAGTGCCATTTACATGATTGGGATTTACATTGCCATGTTTTTATTAAATGTGAAGCTGGCACTCATTTGTTTGGTCGCAGTCCCGATTATTTTCCTATGGTCGATGACTTACAGAAAGTTTGCATCCGTGTACAATCACCGAATTCGTTCGATCATCAGTGAAATCAATGCCAAGCTAAATGAAGCTATTCAAGGGATGACCATTATTCAAGCGTTTCGTCATGAAAAAGCGACGAAAGAGGAATTTGATGAGCTGAACAACAATCACTTTCGGTATCAGCGAAAGATGCTGCATTTAAATTCACTTCTTTCACATAACTTGGTTAACCTGCTGCGAAATTTAGCCTATGTGGCGCTCATTTGGTATTTTGGCGGTGCATCGTTAAGTGCGACAGGCATTGTGTCCATTGGTGTGCTCTATGCGTTTGTCGATTATTTAAATCGATTGTTTCAGCCGATTACAGGTATTGTGAATCAATTCTCCAGATTGGAATTAGCAAGGGTTTCATCGGAAAGGGTGTTCCGATTATTAGATGAACCAGGAACAGAAGTGGAAGAACCAGTTCAGAAGAAGCTGGAGGGACACGTTCAGTTCAAAGATGTCACCTTTGCTTATAATGAAGGAAAAAATGTCTTAAAGAACATTACGTTTGAAGCAAAGAAAGGTCAAACGGTTGCACTTGTGGGGCATACTGGTTCTGGGAAAAGCTCGATCATGAACTTGCTGCTGCGCTTTTATGACATTCAGCAAGGAGACATTCTCATAGATGGCGAAAGCATTTATGATCAGTCGCGTCAAACGCTGCGTAAACAAATGGGCATTGTGCTGCAAGACCCGTATTTATTTTCGGGAACGATTGCCTCCAATGTCAGCTTAGGAAATGAAGAGATCAAAAGAGAAACCATTGAATCCTCATTAAAGCAAGTAGGCGCAGCAGAGTTGTTGAAGCACCTGCCGCAAGGCTTTGATGAACCAGTCGTTGAAAAGGGAAGCACCCTTTCCTCAGGGGAACGTCAGTTGATTTCATTTGCACGCGCATTAGCGTACGATCCAGCGATTTTAATTTTAGATGAAGCCACCGCCAACATTGATACAGAAACAGAAGCGATCATTCAGCGGGCGCTTGATGTAGTTAAAGAAGGACGAACGACTTTTGTGATTGCTCACCGATTATCCACGATTAAGAAAGCCGATATGATCTTGGTGTTAGAAAAAGGTGAGATCGTCGAGCGTGGCAGTCATGAACAACTCATGCAGCAAGAAGGACTGTATGCGCAAATGTATGAACTGCAAAAGGGTGCTGTTGCAAACAGTTGATGAATAGTAGAAAAAAGAGCCTCTTCAAATTGAATGAGGCTCTTTTCATTTGCATGAAAAAGTCGAGGATTCTGTCCTCGACTTTTACTGATTATATTGTTTGGACAGGCTGCACCATTAATAAGCGATGCCGACGCGTTGATGTACAAACTCCTTCGAATTTAACTGCTGATATAAAAAGTGTGCGGTATCTTCAACTGAAATTATCTTTCCATCTATAGGGAGAAAATCTTTCTCATAGCGATATGACCGTGTCACTTCTCCATCTGGTAAATAGGTTGGACAAATAATGGTCCAATCTAGATCAGTCGATTGAAGGATTTCAAACGCTTTCGCATGCTCTTTAGCCGCTCGGGAAGTGGTCCGCCTTGATTCATTTGTTTCAAAACGGAAAAGCTCCGGCTGCTGCCTTGCTTTTAAAATACCTGCTGTACCAATTGTAATAATTCTTGATGTATTTGTTTGCTTCATGGCTTGTACGATATGCTCCATTGAAACAGATAATGTATCATCACCATCTGTTGATAGACAGCTCACAACAATATCTGCTCCTTTGATTGTCTCAAGCACATCTTCTCGATTTCTTGAATTGCCGGTGACTTGAAACATACCCGCAAGCATTTCTTCTCGGTTTGTCCGAATCAATGAACGAACCATGTAACGATCATCTACTTGAACGAAACGAAGAAATGCTTGTCCTACACGTCCATGAGCACCGAAAAGAGCTATTTTCATCTGTTCGATCCCTCCACTACATACTATAAGTGAAAAGAACCCAAAATGGTACAACTTTTATGTGATGCTTTTTTTATAAAGATGAAAGGACCGAATACTATGAGCATATTCACATAATAGAGAGATCCCTACAAATTGTAAAAGTTCAAAGTTCATACCGGAAATAATGTCCATGAAGATCCGCTCCTTTCTATTACATGATATGAGCTGAAAGGAGTTTGGTGAGGGATAAAAACAAAAAAAAGAAGACACCATAAGAGGTGCCTTCTATGATCCAAATATGAAATTAAGCTTTTGTTCCGCCAAGGTTTTGTTGAGCGAAAGACACAAGACGTTTTGTAATTTCTCCACCAACTGAACCGTTAGCACGAGATGTTGTTTCTGCTCCAAGGTTTACACCAAATTCAGAAGCGATTTCGTATTTCATTTGATCGATCGCTTGCTCTGCTCCAGGAACTAGTAATTGGTTTGAACTATTAGAATTTGCCATGATGTGATTCTCCTTTTTGTATATGATTTATTTTTTTGGTTGGGTTTGCTGGAATCGCACCAGCGAAATGATCAAGTCATTTGCCACTTGGCGAAACCCAATGCAGTAACTGCTTTGTACTAAGTATTATGGTTGTTTCCGAAAAAAACATACGAGAAAAGAACATGGTAAATGTTGTGTGAACATACAAAAACCATCACCCAATTATGAGTGATGGCGCTGCTTTTATATCTTTTTATTGTGCTGATCGAATGCGCAACTCAGTATGCGAATCAAAGAAATGGGCTTTGTTCATATTAATCGCAAGAGGGATAGACTGTCCGGCCTGTACATCGGTACGAGAATCAACACGTGCAATAAACGATTGACCATCGATAGAAGAATAAAGCATCGTTTCTGCTCCCATCAATTCAGCTACTTCTACGTCAGCATTAATTTTTGTGCCTTCAGACGCCTCTATAAATACTGGTTCATCGTGAAAATCTTCTGGTCTGATGCCTAGTATGACATCCTTTCCAATATAGCCTTGACTGCGTAATACTTTCATTTTTCCCTCTGGTACACGAATATGTGTTTTTCCAACCGCGATGGCGCCGTCAGAGAGCTTTCCTGTAAAAAAGTTCATCGCAGGTGAGCCGATAAATCCACCTACAAACACATTCTCTGGGTTTTCATATACATCTTTCGGCGCTCCAACCTGCTGAATAAAACCATCTTTCATCACAACAAGGCGGGTTGCCATTGTCATGGCTTCAGTCTGATCATGTGTCACATAGATAAATGTCGTTTGCAGACGCTGATGAAGTTTAGAAATTTCAGCACGCATCTGAACACGGAGTTTTGCATCTAAATTAGAAAGCGGCTCATCCAAAAGAAAAACCTTTGCATCACGTACAATCGCTCTGCCAAGGGCGACACGCTGTCTTTGGCCGCCAGACAGTGCTTTTGGTTTTCTGTCTAAATATTGCTCAAGCCCCAATATTTTAGCGGCATTTCGAACCCGCTCATCAATCTCTGCTTTCGGAAACTTCCGAAGCTTTAATCCAAAAGCCATATTATCGTACACATTCATATGAGGGTATAATGCATAGTTTTGGAAAACCATTGCGATATCCCGGTCTTTCGGTGCTACATCATTCATCCGTTTTCCATCTAACAGAAAGTCTCCTTGTGAAATTTCTTCTAGACCTGCAATCATGCGAAGGGTTGTTGACTTTCCGCAGCCAGATGGACCAACAAACACAATAAATTCTTTATCTTCTATATGTAGATTAAAGTTGTCTACTGCTGTTACCTTGTTATCGTACACTTTATAAATTTGATTCAGCATCATTTCCGCCATTTGATGTCAGCCTCCCCAGCCCTCTTTTTTTGAAAGCGCTTTACTAGTAAATAAAGTGTATAAAATGAGGAAGAGTCTGTAAATGGACAACGTGCACAACATCCTATTTTCATTTTTGGGCAGGATGCTCATGCTTTCGTTCTTTATGAATGATCAAGTAGAGTCATCATCAAATAAGCAGCTGATGCTTCTGGAAAATGTCGTATATCTAGCCCAGTGCGCTCAATAAATTTATCAATTCGATATTGAAGACTGTTTCTGTGAACATATAACGCTTTTGCTGCCTTGGATGCGTTTAAATTACATTGCATATAGGTCATGAGAGTGCGGTAAACATCCCGGTCAAAGACCGCTTCTTTAAAAGCATCTGATATAGCATGAGAGAGGGCGGATGCATCATAACAAATGAACGATGGCAGGCATTGATAAAATGTTGCTACCCCTGATCTAAGCTTTTCTCGCTGCATGTGGCATACAAAGAGCTGTTGTTCATTTAATAATCTTATCTGTAAATGGTCATTTGGCAAATGTAGCTGCCCTTGTATAAAGACTGAGTCTGTTAAAAAATCACTTGTAATAGCCAAAGACAAATCATTTAACTGATCTAATTGACTGTTTTCTGATGTGGCATTTGGTTGAATCAGCATAGCTGTTTTAGGGCCTGTCCATATGAAATGAGTATGTTCGAGGCTGTTATTCACAGCCTCTTTTATTTGCTGTCTTTGTTCTTCTTGATGGATCATTTGAAAATAATAAACACGGACGGGATGTTGGATAGTTAGTGGTTTGTTTTCAAAAAGATAGCTGAACCATCTTTGTTCACCCTCGGTCTGCGCTTTTTGAAATAGATCAATTGGTGTAAGAAAAGAGTTGAGAAGAAGTGTTTCTCTTGCTGTAAGCTCCGATTTGTCTACTCCAAATATTTCGCCTTCGTCTGTTTGATACCAAAGAATTTGTTTGTCATGAGTAGGTGTGCTGATGATATGGTCTCCGTAAACAAGTTTTAATTTTTCTAACATGGCGGGGCTCCTTAAACAGTTTAATCATAGACATGGAATAGCATTAATTCGTGGATTTCTTCTTTTAAGGTTGGTTCAACTTCATGGGGCGGAAGCTGAGAGCCCCATTCAATGTCACCTGTTTTGTGGTAGATGCCTTCATAATGCGCACCATTGTGGAAAAAGGATATTTTCCAGCCTGGCAATTGTGCTTTCTTAAAAAGGGGTTTCCATTGGAAATGAGAAATCATATCATCATTGCCTCCTTGCTTTTATTGATGAAACAATAAACAAACACGACAACACGGAAACAACCTTGAACTTGATTTAATTGTATCTCATCTTATGAAAAGAGCATAGAAAAAGCATAAAATTAAGAGCACGACATGTGGCAAAAATGCAGTCAGTAGACGTTCGCGTGATCTGAAGTGGTGAGTGCCGTTTTTGAAAGGTAAGATGCGTATTCCATGATTCTTTTCCCAATCAGCCATTCTGATTTTTTCAAAGAGACATGCTGGAAAATCTCTCGGCCAGGGCGAGAATTGGCTTCGAACATCCAAATTGCACCTTTTTGATCAATGCCTAAGTCAAAACCAATTTCACCAATATGCCCGGACATTTTTTTATCTATCACCTGGCTAAGCATGATGGCAGTATGAGAAAGCTGCTGTAAAATCTGCAAACACTTCTTTTCTTCTGGAAAGACAGCATAAAGTGTTTTCACCGTTCCCCCGTGTAACTGGTGAGTCGTGATGGTATGATCTCCAGAAACCTTTGCTGCTGCTGCTGTGACTGTCCAATCACCTTCTTTATTTTTATTCGTATGAACTCTGAAATCCATCGGTTGATTGTCTATTTGAAGAAGCTCAATGCCTTGTTGTGCAATAAAATCATGAATTGCATGATCTTTTCGCAGCCTTTGAACAAACTGATCTATTGAATCATATGGAATAGCCCTGCCAAAATTTGAGCATACAGTGATTCCGTGATCTTCCTTTTTTAACCGATAAATACCGTCTCCATGACTTCCGTTCGTCGGTTTTAAGTATATAACTTGATGCAGGTGGAGAAATGTTTCAATTTTACTTAGAGCGTCCACGGGATCTAATTGTACAGAATGTGGGAGAAAGGACCATGTTTTTTCATCTGTTAATAGTTGTTCATGAATCTCCCATTTATTAAAAAAGTAAGGGTTGAACCAAGGGATATCATAGTCTTGAGTGAGTTTTCGCTTCGTTTCTTGAATGAGTGCCGACTGAGCAGCTTTTCTATTTGGAAGCCGGTCATAAATGACTGACGGAAGGGGAAGCTGTTTTTTAACCCATGAATCTTGCTGGTACAACAGTCCTTCTACAATTCCTTTTTCCCAATCAATAGAATGTGACCCAAAAAGATAGGCAAAACCAGCATGCTGTCTGAAAGAATGCAGCAGTTTGATAAAAAATTCTGATCTCGTTCCTAATGGCTGTGTGCTTTGCTCAAAACCTGCAGTGAAAATGCCCATCAACGGCCCTATAAAAAGTGTATGGTCAATGATGATCACATCAGCTTTTGATTGATAAGGAATCAGTAAATCTCTGTATAGATCTTTTGATAATAAAATTTTATTTGGATGTCGGTGATAGGAAATGTTGAAGCCATCTACTAAACGTGACCCTATAGCAAGAGAATAGATGGACTCTTTCTGTTTATAATGGTCGGGAAGATGAATTGTTTTTTCACTTGTGAGGTGTGGGGCGATGATGCAGCGATTTTTGTTCATAAGAAACCTCCTTCGGTTGAGACTTCATCGATTGCGCATGTTCAAGAATGTTATGAATCAATTGATGTTCCTTTTCAGGGTAAGCTTTTAAAAAAGCGTACCGTCCTGGCTTTGATCTGACATTTGATATGAATAGCCTGCCTTCACTTGTATGAAGTAAGTCTACTGCGAATTCAAAGAAAGGAGAGTAGGTTTTATCTATATATACTGGGATTGATGCCTGAATGGATGCAATATCATCTAAAAGGAGCTCCTTAATGTGTGGTTGTAATGTATTAAGATAGTGTTCAAAGCCTATCACAGGAGGTGATTTTTGTGTATGACTTAAAAGAATATTTTCTGCAGGTGATTTTGTGTGAATCCCCATGCGTTTCCATTGATTTTGTGAATCTTTCATAAGAGAAATCCTGATTTCATTGAATAAAAGTTCTTTTTGATCACTCGTGTTGAAAAATTGAAGGAAATACCTGCCTGCATATTTTTTGCACCAGCGCTCAATCTCTGACGCACGAGAAAATGTAATGATTTGATTGGAACTTAGCTGAACGGTGAATGTTGATTTGCCATCAAAGGAAATGAAGTAAGTATATGCTGCATGCTGCTGGGAGAGAGGCTGCATTCTGCAATAACCGCCAGCCCCGTTCTCCTTTACCATATTGATCAGGTCTGCGGGCTCTTTTAATAATGAGCAGCCAGGTAAATATGGATGTAAAGAAGGGAGGAGACGGAGCTGCTCAAATAGCACCATTTTATTTGAAATGCCGGTATTCAAAAAATCTGTTTTTGGATACTTTTTTAGCCATTCCATGATGGGTTTTGCTTTTTTAGATTGTGCGTCATGTCGGTAAAGACATCGGTCGTAAATCAAGTCGGGGATTGGAAACTGTGCGTCAGCAAACCCTTGGTCATGCGTATATGTTTGGCCTTGTATCAAATTTGAAGCCGGTTTTAAATCAAGTGGAGTAAATCGAACAACCTTTAAACGATAAGAAGGGGCAGCTTTGGCGAGCTGACGTGTAAATGCCTCTTCATACTGCGCAGAAAGGGTTACAATACCTAATGTAGTCATTAAAAAACACCTTCTTTTCAACTTCTTTTTTTACCACCACAAAAACATTTTTTTATGATTTTACATAAAGCTTACGCTCCTTTATCATTACGACAGATCGCTTGATCATATGTCTCGCTGCATGCTTCATTTGCTTGGGAACTTGACAACAACTATAATACCTATAGATCAAAACAATAAACATCAGGTGTTGTTTGAAAGGTAGATGACGACTTTGAATATATTCACAACGTTTATCTTTATGATTGTTATCGGCGCAGTCATAGGAGCAGCGACAAACCATCTTGCAATTAAAATGCTTTTTCGGCCTTATAAGCCATATTACTTATTCGGAAAACAGCTTCCATTTACACCAGGGCTTATCCCTAAAAGAAGAGACGAAGTAGCCAAGCAGGTTGGTGTCATGGTTATGGAGCATTTGCTCACGCCAGAAGGTATTCAAAAACGATTTGAATCATCGGAGTCAAAGCAGGAAATCCTGCGTACAGTCCATCGATATATTGACAAAGGCGCAAATATGGAGATCACCGTATTCTCCTTGCTAGAAAAATTTGGCGTTACAGAGGCTGATATCAAAGCAGATGAATGGCTCCATCAGTGGTCTGACCAGAAGCTCGCTTCACTGCTTGAAACATATAACCAGCAAACTTTATCTGAATTGCTCCCGGTAGAAGTGGAAAACAAAATATCATCAAAAATTCCAGATGCAGCAGATTATATTTTAAAGAGAGGCATTCATTATTTTGAAAGTGATGAAGGCAAAGCCAGGCTTGGCAATATGATTGATGATTTCTTAAAAGAACGGGGAATGCTTGGCAGTATGGTCCAAATGTTTCTAGGGAATTCAAGCTTAATTGATCGTGTACATCCTGAAATCATCAAGTTTTTAAGAAACGCAGAAACAAAAAGATTTTTATCAGATTTGCTTGTTAAAGAATGGGACAAGGTGAAGGAATTTTCTCTTCATGAGCTTGATGAAAAATGGAATGTGAAGGAACTTATTTTTAGTGTGAAAAACCAATTGCTTTCTCATTTCTCTACAAAGCTGATATTAGACAAACCAGTTGGAACATATGTCAGTGCTGTCGCGGATGATCTTAAAACACACTTTGTGCCAGTGTTGATTGATAAGGGGATAGGAGCGGCTTCAAATGCTATAGAGGGTCTGCTTGCTAAGCTGCAATTTGAAGAAATCATTCGTGAACAAATTGAACTTTTCCCGCTTGAAAAAATGGAAGAGCTTGTAGTCAGCATCTCCAATAAGGAGCTGAAGATGATTACATTTCTAGGCGGTCTTTTAGGCGGGATGATTGGTGCTATCCAGGCTGTTTTTGTGGCGCTATTCTAAGACGAGTTAGAGAAATTTTGATGAATTCATTGTATATATGTGAAACGAAAGCCATAGTTTGTTATAGTGGAGTGGTGTCCGCCGATCATATCGGTGATAACGGATAGAAAGGAGACATAACATGTCTGTAAATCTTTACGATGTTGCATATGACCTTGAAAAAGCATTACGTCATAGCGAAGAATATTCAACTTTAAGAAATCTTTATGATGAGGTAAACGCGGATGAGTCCTCTAAAAGAATGTTTGAGAACTTCCGTGACATTCAAGTAAACCTTCAACAAAAACAAATGACTGGTCAAGAGATCACACAAGAAGAAGTGGAGCAAGCTCAAAAAACAGTTGCGCTTGTTCAGCAGCATGATAAAATCTCTCAGTTGATGGAAGCAGAACAACGTGTGAGTGTTCTTATCGGTGAATTAAATAAAATTATCATGAAGCCACTTGAAGAGCTTTATGGGAATCCAGAAGAAAACTAATGGAAAGGGCGATGTCATTCGCCCTTTTTTGTTTTATCTTTTCTCTTCAATATCTTTTAAAAAAAGGTTGTCGAAGCACATAAATTCTGCGATAATACTTATATTGAAAGTGCTTTCAAAAAGGCGCTATCAAGGGACAATTGGGTGCGTTTCACTTGGGATTTATGGCAGTGAGCCAAACGAGAGAGAAGCGCTTCTGGGAGAAACGCAAAGCATCATAAGGGGATCTGATATAAGCAATGCTTTGGTGTGTGAAAGATAAGGGGATCATGGGGAGCTTCATCACTCCATTGTAACGCATCCAAACCATACATAAAAAAAAGCCTAGGGGTAGGCTTTTTTTATTTATGAATCATTCATAACCTGTGGCTCTTTCAACTGCATGTTCTAAAGCACCAAGCTAGGGCATATCCTCATCGTAAGTACAGTCATCAAGAAGGGGGATGCCTCAGTGTCAAAAAAACTACTTGCACTCAATATAGATGGGACGTTACTCCGTTCCAATGGTAAAATCCATTCCGCTACAAAAGAAGCTGTGGAATATGTAAAGAAAAAAGGGGTTTACGTGACGATTGTCACCAACCGGCATTTTCGTTCTGCTCAAAAAATTGCCAAGGCGTTGAAGATTCCAACATCAACCCTTGTGACGCATAGTGGTGCATTTATCGCGGATAAACTCGATGAGCCGCTTCATGTGAAAAAATTAACGGAAGAAAAGACATTTAATCTTGTGCAAATCCTTGAAAGCTTCGATTGTAATGTCCGCTTGCTGCATGAAAAATTCTCGATCGGCAACCGGAAAAAAACGCAGTCTCAGCTGATGGGAAAGACGCTCATTCATCCGTCTGATCCAATTTTCTATCCCGTTCAATTTGTTGAATCATTAAGTGATATGCTGATGGATGAACCGGTCAGTACACCAGTGATTGAAGTATATTCGACAGCGGAGCTTCAGCCTGAGATTCACAGGACCATTCAACAAGCATTCCCATCTGTTGACCTTATTAGGATCAGTGATGAGAAAATGAATATTGTCTGCAAAGGGGTTTCGAAAGAAGCGGGACTTTCTCTTTTAACCTCTGCACTCGGTTTTACTTTAGAAGATACGGTTGTCATTGGACATGGAACAGATGATATTCCAATGCTTGAATTGGCTGGTTTAGGCGTTGCTATGGGGAATGCCCCCAATGATGTCAAGCGCAAAGCCGATTGGGTGACGCGCTCGCATGATGAACAGGGTGTGGCTTATATGATCAAGGAATACTTTAGAATGCAGCAAAGAGAAGGATTTTTACATCAATTCGATACTAAACGATAATACAGTGAAGGCTCTGTCAATCAACAAATGACAGGGCCTTCGTCTGTTCCCTTCATTGCTTTTCCTACATGAATTTTGTAAAATGAAACAAGTTTGAAGATAAAGGTGATATGATGCGAATTTTAATTAAAGGGCTGTCAGATGAACGATTTCATCGCCCGCTTGTCAATATAGCCAATTTATTTGAAGAAGATAGTGAAGTGATATTTGAACCAAGTGAATTTGATGATGGTTTGGTCATGGAATTTAGTTGGAAGGAAGAAAATGGAATGGTGGAAGCATCTGGCCATATCGATGGATCAGATATCACCAGTCGTTTTTCACGGGATCTCCCAGAGAACTTGAACGATAAGGAGCGCTGGAAGCAAATCAAAAACACAGTGCTGTCTGTTTATTTACACTTGCTTCAGGAGCACACAGGAATGACACAAAAGTGGGGGATTCTCACAGGAATACGACCTACGAAATTGCTTCATAAGATGCTGAGAGAAGGCATGTCAAAGGAAGATGCACATGCGGCGTTAAAGCGTGATTACTTGATTCATGATGAAAAAATCAATTTGATGCAGGAGATTGTCGACCGTCAGCTTCAAGCCATTCCAGATCTGTATGACCTTCAGCAGGAAGTGAGTATTTATATTGGCATTCCTTTCTGTCCCACAAAATGTGCTTATTGTACGTTCCCTGCTTACGCCATTAAAGGACAAGCTGGTAGAGTGGGAACGTTTTTGTTTGGTCTGCATTATGAAATGCAAAAAATGGGCGAATGGCTAAAAGAACATGGGATCAAAGTGACGACCGTTTACTTTGGCGGAGGCACGCCAACGAGCATCACAGCGGAAGAAATGGATTTGCTGTATGAAGAAATGTATCGCTCATTCCCTGATGTGAAGCATATACGGGAAGTAACTGTCGAAGCAGGGCGTCCTGATACGATTTCGCCTGATAAGCTAGAGGTGCTAAACCGCTACAATATTGACCGGATTAGCATTAACCCGCAATCGTATGAGAATGAAACACTAAAGGCTATTGGCCGGCATCATAGTGTGGAAGAAACCATTGAAAAGTATCACTTATCAAGACAGTACGGCATGAATAATATCAATATGGACTTAATCATTGGACTGCCGGGAGAAGGGCTCAAAGAATTCCAGCACTCCTTGCAGCAGACTGAAGAGCTCAAGCCTGAATCTTTAACCGTGCATACACTTTCTTTTAAAAGAGCATCTGAAATGACGCGCAATAAGGAGAAATACCAAGTAGCAGACCGAGAAGAAATCACACGTATGATGGATGAAGCGGTCACTTGGACGAAAGCACATCATTATCACCCATATTATTTATATAGACAAAAAAATATTTTGGGGAATCTCGAAAATGTCGGGTATTCATTAGATGGACAGGAAAGCTTGTATAATATCATTATCATGGAAGAAGTACAGACGATCATTGGCATTGGATGCGGTGCAGCAAGTAAATTCATTGATCCACGATCAGGAAAAATTACGCAGTATGCCAATCCAAAAGATCCAAAATCGTATAATGACCGCTATGAACACTATACAGAAGAGAAAATTCAATTCCTTGAATCATTATTTGTTTCTCACGTTTAAACACTGCGATGACGCAGTGTTTTTTTCATTTGTAAAAGGGTATATAAGTGATAAAAAGTTAAAGCAGGTGTACATATGATAGATGTGATCGGAATTGGGATTGGGCCCGCCAATTTAGGATTGGCCGCTTTGTTAGAGGAGTATGAGGGTGTCTCATGCTGTTTTTTTGAACAAGAGTCTGAGTTTGCTTGGCATCCTGGTATGCTGATCAAAGGAACGGATTTGCAAGTTTCCTTTTTAGCAGACCTTGTCACAATGGCGAATCCAAGGAGCAGGTATACATTTTTAAACTATTTACATGAATCAAATAGACTTCACCGGTTCTATACATTTGAACAGTTTGATATCCCGCGGAGAGAATTCAATGAGTATTTATCATGGGTGGCAGGAGAATTAGACAGCTGTCAGTTTGGGATGAAGGTAGAAGAAGTGACGGACTGCCAAGAAGGCTACCTTGTGAGAGTCAGACGATTAAAAGATGGTTCGCTTTCTGAATATCGTGCAAAGCATGTCGTGTTAGGCACAGGAAGCAAACCGATGATTCCAGTCGATGTGCCTGAAGCAGCATACCCATATGTGACCCATAGCAGCCGTTATTTAGATCAGCAGAAATCACTTCACGAAGCTGAGTCGGTGGCGGTGATCGGTTCAGGGCAGAGTGCAGCCGAAATTTTCTTAGACCTGCTTCAGCATCAAAAGAAAGGCCAGCAGCTTTCGTGGTTTACGCGTTCTAGTGAATTTAGAGAGCTGGAGACGGCAGAGCTTGGCCAAGAGCTTTTTACACCAAAGTATGTCGAGTATTTTCATTCGCTTCCTTATGAAGAACGTATGAACACATTGCCTAGGCTGACAGGATTAAGAAATGGCATAGATGCATCGACGCTTTCGCGCATTTATCAGGAATTGTATCATCGCTCTGTTTCAGGTGAAGAGCCATCTGTGATCATTCAGCCAATGACCGAGCTTGAAGCGATTCAAATAGGAGAGCAGCAGCCTTTGGAGCTGCACCTCAAACAGTGGCAGCTGAAGAAAGAAAAAAGCATAACTGTAGATCATGCTGTATTGGCTACAGGGTACACACCGAATATTCCTGAATGGTTTGACGCATATGAACCTTTGATTGAATGGGAAAGTGATGAGCATTTTAAAGTGACAGACGACTTCAGGCTTGTGTTTAAAGACAAACGTTCAAATCATTTCTTTACATTCACAAATCTAGATCATTCTCATGGAACGGCGGCGACCAATTTGAAACTATCGGTCTACCGCAACCAGAAAGTCATTCGAACCATGCGCGGGGTCGAGGAAGCGCCAGTCAAGCAAGAAACTGCATTTCAGCAATTTGAATAAGACATAAAAAAGGGCCCAAGCATAGGGCCCTTTTTCATTAGATCGTCGTTTCTTTTTTTACTTTTTGTTTTTCAGGTTTCCATTTGAAGGTTTTGTTGAGGATTTGATAGATTTTCTTAGATTCTTTCGTTACGAGCGGTCCTAAGATCGCAAGGATTAAGACATACAATGCAGCAAAGGGCTTCAAAGTAGCAGCAAGTCCGCCGGCAATGCCAAGCTCGGCAACAATGATTGAAAACTCTCCTCTCGATACGATGGTTAATCCAATATTAGAAGAGGCTTTATGAGAAAATCCAGCTCTCCGTCCAGCAAACATTCCGGCAGTGAAGTTCCCAATTAAGGTAAGAATCACAGCGCCGATCGCAAGCCAGAGGGCATCCCCCAATGTAAACGGATCGATACTGAGACCAAAGCTGAAAAAGAACATCGCTCCAAAGAAATCTCTAAACGGAACCACGAGATGCTCGATGCGGTCAGAGTGCTCTGTTTCTGAGAAAACAAGACCAAGTAAGAGAGCCCCAATAGCCTCTGCTACATGAATCGTTTCTGAGAAACCAGCGACAAAGAACAAAGCGGCAAATATCACAATGATGAACACTTCGTTCGAACGGATATCAAACAACTTGTTTAATAGTTTTGGCAGCTTCCGCGCAATGATAAAGAAAAGCATCATATAACCAAAAGCGATTAAAATCGATAATAAGGCACCGCCAACAGTAGTGGCATCTCCTAGGACAAGACCTGATACGACGGATAAATAAACGGCAAGAAAAATATCCTCAAACATAATAATCCCTAGAATTAACTCTGTTTCAGGATTTGCCGTCCGTTTCAAATCGACAAGGACTTTGGCCACAATGGCGCTGGATGAAATGGTGATCACCCCTGCCATAATGAGAATCTCAAGGAATCCAAACCCTGTGATAAAACCGTAGAGCAGTCCTAAGCTGAAGTTGATCAAAATATAAATAGATCCGCCGACTGCAATGGATTTACCCGATTTAATGAGCTTTCCGACAGAGAACTCAAGTCCAAGATAGAAAAGCAGGAACAGGACGCCCATTCTTCCTAAAAACGAAATAATCTCGGTGCTTTCGATAAATTTTAAATCAATGATCCCGATAGTTGGAGCATGCGGCCCAACAATCATTCCGAGGACGATGAGAAATGGGATGATAGAAAATTTAATTTTATTGGCGATTAAGCTGGCGATGGCGATAAGAATAAGCGCCGTCCCAACTTCAAAGACTAAATGATCCATTCATCACTCTCCCCCTCTAGAAAGAAAATCACGTACCAATCGCTTCAAGTGTTTTCTTTCTCCCGAAATGACCATCGTATCATTTGCTTGAATAATCGAATCGGCACCAGGGTTGAGTAATTTTTCATTTGTATGTTTAATGATCGCAATCACGGTGACTTCATAATTTTGTCTCACATCTAAATCACCGAGTGTATGTCCAACCGCTTTTGCACCTTTTTCCACCTTAAACCATTCAATGATCAAGTCGTTGAAGGCCATTTCAATGGTTTCTAGTGCCTGCGGTTTATACACCATACCGCCGATAATAGCAGCGATTTGCCGGGATTCAGCATCATCGAGTGAAATGGTAGATAGCACTTCATCTGGATCATCATCGTCAAAACGATAAATTTCCCGTCTGCCATCATCATGAATCACAATCGTCATCTTTTCTCTATTTCTCGTTTCAATTTCAAATTTCTTTCCGATCCCAGGAAGATCATTTTCTTTAATGTTCATTTTATCCCTCCGAATTTGATAGGCTGTGTTTTCGTATAGTAAATACGGATGAAATAAAATGAATCAGTAGAGGTAATTAGATTGATACATAACGGGGATCGCACACTTCATTTCCAAAAAACATAGATCAATGGATAATGCAGCTGATGGGGAAGGCTTTGACAGAAAAGCTTTGGCATCTACCATTGATAATCTGTCCTTCAACAGAATGGATGAAGCATGTTTTTTTGAAAATGATGGTGTCTTCACAGCATTGATTTCTTCATCATAGATGGATGGAGAAATAAGGCTAGGTGTGCTCGCTTCTGCTTGTGACGCAAAAACGACATTTGAAAAAGGAGAAAACATGACGATGAAGCTAACCAATATCATGATGGAACATCTGATCAATCATCCTCCTCCTTTCAAATTTATTTTCTTTCTTATTTTACTATATAAAAATATATTTCTTGTTTCAATGATTATGCTTATTTTAGTATCAATTGATCTCGAAATTTTTTGTTTATAGAAAAAGGTTTTACTTGATGGAAATGGAAGTAAGTTATGAGCTTTTAAACAAAAAGGGGGATGGATGATGACATATATCAATTGTCAGTTAGACGGGGATGTTTTTGAAATCGTTTTCAATAGGCCTGAAGCTTATAATTCGTTTCATGTGGACATGTTTGCTGAATTCAAAGAAGCATGTGATGCAGCGGAGGAAAGCAGTGCTAAAGTCGTTATCATCAAGGGAGCGGGAAAAGGGTTTTCAGCAGGCGGAGATATTGGGATGATGCTTAAGCAGGAAAGTGAAGAAGATTTCCATCGTGTGATGGATTTGATCGAGGGAATTACACTTTCACTGGCTAGTATGAAAAAAGTGACGATTGCGCTTGTCCACGGGTCAGCGGCAGGCCTTGCTTTTAGCTTTGCCCTAAGCTGCGACTACTTGTTTATGCATCAGGATGCAAAACTCGCCATGAATTTTAATGGAGTAGGATTAATTCCAGATGGCGGGGGGCATTTTTTCCTCACAAAAAGACTCAGTGAGCAAACCGCTAAACAATTGATTTGGAGCGGACAAAAGCTGCCGGCTGAAGAAGCGTTAAATCTGGGCCTTGCAGACGGGGTGTTTCAGGATGAGGTCGATACGTACCAAAAAGTGTGTGTGAAGCCGTTTATGAACATGCCGCTTCAAGCCTTTATTGAAACAAAGATGATCTATTTCCAGCAGTCAGAATCAAAGCTCTTAGCAGTTCTTCAAAAAGAGAGAGCAGCACAGGCAAGACTGAGAAAAAGTCATGATCATAAGGAAGGTATACAGGCCTTTTTAGAAAAAAGACGACCTGTCTTTCAAAAAGCATAGATGAACATAAGGCCGGCGAAAGCCGGCTCAGCGTGTAGACAAACCCTCGCATTCGGTGTCAGGTCTGCGCGCCGGTGCTCACGAATGTCAAATTCGCTCCGCTCCGGTGCTCGTCCTTCCTAGACTTCAAAGGTTTTCTATCACGCTGAAAAGAAGACAAAGGGCTAAAATCAAGATCATTTTAGCCCTTTGTCAACAATCTGGGCCGGCGAAAGCTGGCTTTTTAACGTTCAAATAAAAGCAGCTTGCCTGCTGGATCAACGAGTCGATGAGAATGCTTTGTGTATTGCTGTTCCATTAAGCGATGACGCCCTAATTCCTTTGCCTTCTCGTCACTATCCGCTGTGATTTTTTCATTTAATAAAGTCTCACCCGACCGGTCAAATACGGTTAAAAAGTATGTCTTCTCCAATCCTCATCT
Source organism: Bacillus sp. MAG717A (assembly GCF_036884855.1). Lineage (NCBI taxonomy): Bacteria > Bacillati > Bacillota > Bacilli > Caryophanales > Bacillaceae > Bacillus > Bacillus sp. MAG717A. Next base: position 477,029 of record NZ_CP145733.1, on the reverse strand, counting down.
TCCTTTCCTCTGTTTTTAAAGTAATTATACATGGAATAAGACAAAACCTCTTTTTTAGCCCTTAAAAATGTGTTTTGTAGAATGAGAGTGATAGAACGTGCATTCGTAAAAATGGCATGATAAAATATGGACAATGACAGTATCGGACAAGGAGATAGACGTTTGACTAAGCTCACCTTTATTCATGCCGCAGATTTACATTTAGACAGTCCATTTGCAGGAATGTCGACTATACCTAATTCTATATTTAAGCGGCTCAAAGAAAGTACATTTCAAAGTGCTAAGAACATGTTTGATCTTGCCGTTGCGCGAGAAGTAGACTTTGTGCTGCTGAGCGGAGATTTATTTGATGAATCCAATCGCAGCCTGAAAGCACAGCTTTTTTTAAGAAACCAGTTTTTAAGACTGCAAACACACGGGATTAAAGTCTTTATTATTTATGGGAATCATGATCATTTAGGCGGTGAATGGACACCGATTGAGTGGCCTGAGAATGTACATGTCTTTTCGAGCAGTAAACCAAGTGAGCACTCCTATTATCGAGGGAATCAGCTTATCGCGAGTATTTATGGGTTTAGCTACAAAGAGCGGGCTGTCTATGAAAATATGACATCTCATTATGTCAAAACAACAGATGCTGCCTATCAGATTGCGATGCTTCACGGCACATTAGCCGGGCAAGAAGGCCATGATGCCTACGCCCCATTTCAGCTTCAGCAGCTCCTTTCGCAAGATTTTGATTATTGGGCGCTCGGACATATACATAAAAGAGCCCTTCTGCATGAAGATCCATATATTATTTATCCTGGTAATGTGCAGGGCAGACATATGAAAGAAACGGGAGAAAAAGGCTGTTACTTGATTCACCTCTCAGAAGATTCTCACACAGCGGATTTTATCAGCTGTGCAGATATCATCTTTGAGACACTGGTAATAGACATCACAGAAACGGCTCATATGACCGATCTTGTCACACTTGTGGAAGGAAAAATCAATGAGCTGAAAGAGGAAGGCATTCCTCATTTTGTCAGAATAGAATTGATAGGTGATGCGCCTTCTTACTTTGAGCATACACAGCTTGAGGTCCTCGAGGAGCTGATGACTGTTTTTCATGAGCAGGAGGAAGATGAAGACGTGTTCGTTTGGGTGATGTCAATTGACTGCCGAATAAATGAGAATGTGATCTATCCAGAGGATTCTTTTTTGAAGGAACTCACTACAGAAATTGCACAGTTTGAGTCATATGAAGAGCTGCTTTCACCGATCAAACGTCACCCAACCTACAGAAAGTCAGGAAAAGCGCTCACAAAAGAGGATGAAGTGGATATAAAAGAAGAAGCACAAAGGCTGCTGACGGAACAGCTGAAGCAATTATGAGAAAAGGAGAGGTATGATGAAAATACGTTCACTCCATATAGCAAATTTCGGGAAATTTTCAAATCGAACCTTTCACTTTTCTGATGACGGTTTTCAGCTAGTTTACGGCCTGAATGAATCGGGGAAAACGACATTGAAGGCGTTTATTGAGTCGATGTTATTTGGCTTTTCAAAAAATAAGATGTACAAGCCGAAACAAGGATCTTTCTATGGCGGCTCCCTCACTTGCTTAGATGAGGAGTTAGGTGTCATTCACATTGAGAGATCGTCCGATCGAGGCGGTCAAGCACAGGTGTTTTTACCGAATGGTGAAGTGAAAGACGAAGCATTCCTACGGACTCTTTTAAAGGGAACGGATCGCAGATTATTCCAATCAATCTACTCTTTTGATGTGTTTGGACTGCAAAATGTCCAAGCCTTAAACGAAGATCAAATTGGTGAATTTCTGCTTTTCTCAAGTTTATTTGGCTCAGATGCGGCTTCCAAGATGGATAGCAGGCTGCTTAAGCAGCAGGAGCAGCTGTTTAAACCAAATGGACGCAAGCCAGAATTAAACCAGCAGCTTGATCGTTTAAAAGCGCTGACTGGCCAGCTGAAACAAGCTAGATTGGCAGAAGGCCGTTATACAGAAAAAAAACGGGAGCATTCTGAATTAATAGAGACGATCACAGCGCTTCAAAATGAAATGAAGCAGACAGAAGAACAGATTCAGCAGTTAACTGAACACATTCGACTTTATCCCATGATAGAGAAGAAGATGGAGTTAAAAAAAGAATTAGCCCGTTATCCAGACCGAGTCAAACGCTTTAGATCAGAAACAGAGCATGAATTGGATAAGTTAGAATCACACCTTCACCCGAAAAAGGCTCAAATGACTGCACTAAAGCAAAAATTAGATCATTTGCAAACCACGATGGCACAAGTTCAACCGCTTCATGACAAGGATACGTTACTGGAGATGAAGCGTGTCGTTGATGAATCATCTCATGCTGAACGTGTCAAAAATCGCTTAGCTGAATGTAAAGCAGAACGTGATTCATTGAAACAAAAAATGGACGAAGCCACAGCGAAGCTGAAGTGGCAGCGTTCAGTCAAGCTCGATCAGATCGACGACTCCCTTGAATTTGAGTGGGAATTAAAGGAGGCTGTCAGCCAATATGTTCGTTTAATGGACAGAAAGGCACAGTTGGATGACCGGTTTGATCATGCAAGACATGAGCTGGAAGAAGCGGAAACCGCTTTAAAAGGATTAAAGGAACAGCAGACCAAATCGCCGAGTACAGTGGAAACTGGGGAAAAAAGAACAAAAGAGAAACAGGTTCATTCCCGAACGTGGTTATTTCCTGTGATGGTGATGTTTGATGCTGCATTTCTGCTTGTCCTTTTCTTTTTAACAGAATGGTGGATTACTTTCTTATTTGCGGGATTTTCTGTTTTTGTTTTCTTTGCCATTTACCCATTTTTGAAATCAATACAGATGAAACAGGGAAGCGGCGTGGGAACATTCGATTCCTTCCAAGTGCAGGCAGCTTCAGCTGAAACGCTTGTGAGGCAGAAGGAGCTTTTGTACGAGAGGATCATTCGGCAATATGAAGACTGGGAGCTGGAGCTGGAACCTGTCCAGCAGCAAGTAGAGGAAAAGAAAAGACAGCTGGGCTTGTCCTCAGAGCTTTCTTTCCTAGTAGAAGCCTTCCTTATTCTGAAGCAATTAAAAACGGATACAGCGGGATATGAGGAGCTTAGCCGGGAAATAGACGAGCTTGCCGGCCAGCAGTCCAATTATGAGCACAGGGTGGAAGCGTTAAGCAGTCTTCTTCAACGAAAGGAAGGCATCATTCAAGAGAATATCTTGGTCCTTCAAGAGATATTGAAAGATGAGGCGAAAAGAGAAAAAGAACGTCAGACATTGGATGTATCGATTCAACATGTGAAACAGCAGATCACGACGCTAGAAGGGGAAATTGACTATTACGAAAAACAAATGGACGCGCTTTTTCGTCAAGTAGAAGCAGAGTCCAAAAAAGATTACCAAATCCTCTCTCATTTATCGAAAGAATATCGGGAACGGCTTTCCCATTTGCAGCAGCTGAATCAAGAGCTGCATAGAAGCGGCTGCTTTGATGAGGAGGAAAAGATTGTTCGCAAAGGCTTGCGTTTTCTCGAAGAAGAGTGTGCGGAAGCAAAGCAGCACCTGAATAATATACAATTGAATGCGTCGAATATGGAAAAACGTCTGGCAGAACGAGCAGTGGAAATCCGCCAAATAGAAGCTTCAGGTACGGTGTCTGATTTGACTCATCAGCTTGCAGCAGAGCAGGAGCATGCAAAGCACCTTGCGAAAAAATGGGCGGCGATTCAGCTTGTCCGCTCTGTCATTCGAGGAAAATTGAATGAGCATAAAGAAACAAGGCTGCCAGCACTGCTGCAAACAGCTTCCCGCTTTATTCAGCCGTTAACAAATGATCGATATGAAGCCATTTTATTTTCACCCGAGGATGACCGGCTGATCGTGAAAAGGGTGGATGGACGAATATTCCGCCCAGAGGAGCTTTCACAGGCAACATGTGAACAAATCTATCTGGCGATTCGTTTTGCACTCGCCTTGTCTCATCAGCAGGAATGTCAGCTTCCGTTTATGATGGATGACAGCTTCGTTCATTTTGATCATGTTCGTCTAGGAAGAGTGCTGGAGTTGATGAATGAACTCACGCGTTTTGAAACACAGCTGTTTTATTTTACCTGTCATCAGCATATGGCGCAGGCAGCAGAAGATGGACAGATTACGAGTTTAGCAGTTGAATGATTGACAAATAATGACTTATGTTATACTTATATGAGCAGAAACATGGAAGGAGCTTTTATTGAATGGCTAAAGGGATCATGACCTATGATGTCGGCGAACAAGTTGACCTGCATTTATTAATTAAATCATCTACTAAAGGGATTGCAAGTAATGGCAAACCATTTTTAACGCTCATTCTTCAAGATCAAAGTGGAGATATCGAGGCGAAACTATGGGATGCAAAGCAGAATGATGAAATCACCTATGGCCCGCAAACCATCGTGAAGGTAGTAGGCGACATTCATCATTATCGCGGGAGGAATCAGCTGAAGCTTAGGAATATACGCCCTGTTGCTGAAAACGAGCAAATTCGAATTGATGATTTTCTCGAAACAGCTCCTATTCCAAAACACGATATGATGGATACGATTATGCAATATATCTTTGATATGAAAAACCCTAATATTCAGCGTGTTACAAGGCATTTGCTGAAGAAATATGGACAGGAATTTGCTGATTATCCAGCAGCGACAAAAAATCATCACGAATTTGTCTCTGGACTCGCTTACCACGTTGTGTCCATGCTGCATTTAGCAAAATCAATTGTTGACCTATATCCATCACTAGATCGTGATCTTTTATATTCAGGCATTATCCTTCATGATTTAGGGAAAGTAAAAGAGCTTTCAGGTCCAGTCTCTACCACATATACAGTGGAAGGGAATTTAATTGGCCACATTTCCATTATGGTGACAGAAATTGCGAAAGCGGCAGAAGAGCTTAGCATTGATTCAGAAGAAATTCTCATTTTACAGCACTTAGTCCTAAGTCATCATGGAAAAGGAGAGTGGGGCAGCCCGAAACCACCAATGGTGAAAGAGGCTGAAATTCTCCACTATATTGATAATTTAGATGCGAAAATGAACATGATGGATCGTGCGCTTGAGCATGTGAAACCAGGAGAATATACAGAACGTATTTTTGCACTTGAGAATCGTTCGTTTTATAAACCAACCTTCCATCACGAATAATCATGTCAAAACGTCCGTTTATGCGGGCGTTTTTTTCATAACTTGTCTTCTTTTCGCATAAGCATGTAACACAAAGGAAGAGAGGAATGTCCTTAAGAAAAGGAGGCGATGAAAAAATGTTGTTTTTTCCGTGGTGGGTGTATGCCTGTATCATCGGCATTATTTTCTGTGCGTATAAATTAATGACAACAGCCAAAGAGGAGCAAGAAATTGATCAATCCTTTATTGAAAAGGAAGGAGAAATTTTTATCGAGCGAATGGAACAGGAAAGAGAGCGCAGACGTCAGGATCAGCAGGTGAAAAGATCACAGGATACTGCGGCACATGAAGATCATTCGATTGCTTAATCTGGTCATACAAAAACCCCTCTGCACGATGATGGCAGAGGGGTTTTTTGTGATTACTGTTGAGGCTGTTGATTTTGTGCAGGTTGTTCAGATTTTTCTTTGAACGTTTTTTCAAGCTCTTTATCTTTTACTTTCACATCAGCATCTTTTACTAATTTGTTTAAGGTGTTTTGGATTTCATTTGTGTCTGCTTGTTTTTGGTCAAGCAGTTCTTTTTTCAAGTCGGCTTTCATGTCATCATATTTACCGCGTTCTTCGGTCTTTTTAATGATATGGTAGCCGAATTGGGATTTTACTGGCTTACTGATTTCATTTACTTTTAGTTTGAAAGCAGCCTTACTGAAGTTCTCGTCCATTTGGCCTTCTTTTGCGAACCAGCCTACATCGCCGCCTTGTGCAGCTGAAGCAGTATCAGTTGAATATTCAGAGACAAGGGCATCCCATTTTTCACCTTTATCTAATTTCTTTTCCACTTCGTCAGCTGTTTTCTTATCAGCTACTAAAATGTGGCTTGCGCGGATTTTCCCTTTAAGGTCATCGTAATACGCTTTTACTTCTTTATCAGTGATTTTGATGTTAGCTTTGGCAGCCTTTTGAGTCAGCAGCTCATATTTCACTTGATCTTTGATGTAATCTTTACCGAATTCATCTTGAAGCTGTTTTAAACGATCTTCACCAAGTGTCTTTTTATATTCTTCCAATTTCTTATCGATTTCTTTATCGGATACTTTGTATTTGTCAGCAAGAACCTTTTGTTGAACAAGTAGGTTTAGAGCATCGCCACCTGCTTGTTTCTTAAGAGTTGTATAGAGTTCTCCTTTTGTGACATCTCCTGATTTTGTTGTGGCGATTACATCTTTATCGCCGCTACTGCATGCGCCAAGAGTTAAAACACTTACTGCTGTTACAGCTGCTAAAGCCATTTTTTTCATTCAAAAAACACTCCTAATCTTTCCAATTTATTTATCATTGCTTGTATCATAACATATTGTGACATGCTGTAAAAAGAAATGCAAATGGAAGGGCATTCGTCTAGTCAAAAAATTGCACGCGACATACACATATAGTGATCACAAAAAGGAGGCTGAATTATATGGGAGCAGGATATTCTAATGGGTTTGCTTTATTGGTCGTGCTATTCATTTTGCTGATCATCGTTGGTGCAGCATATCTTTACTAATTAAATCGCTGTGACAGATGGGAGCCGTCCTGCCGTGCGTGAGGGCGGTTCTTTTTTCAAACGATGACAGGTGCCTAAACGTTTTTTATTTTTCTGCATACACTGAGCTTAGAACAGAGGAAGAACTGGCAGGAGGTGTTTTCACATGGGAGGAGAAGTCTTTGCTGGCGGTTTTGCACTAGTCGTCGTATTATTCATCTTATTGATCATCATCGGTGCATCTTGGATTTGTTAATTAAAATATACACAAAAAGCTGCCCTCAAACTGGCAGCTTTTGCTTTGATCTTAAATGGAAATGGTAATTTCAACAAATGATGAGATAAGTAAGATCAGTATCGATACATTGATAAAGCGAAACACCTTATCTTGCCGTTCTTCAGGAATCTCTCTGACAAGGCATAATGTATTAGTAAGCCTGTTTATTGAATACACAATAAACGCGGCAAAGACGATGAAGTAAAATAAAACTATCGGAGATCCCCCCTCTCTATGCTATTCCCATACTACATTACCAAATTTTTTATGAAAAAGATAGAAGTTGGCTTTAAAAACCTCATGATGAGGAAGTTTGGTCAACTAATATATCAAACTCGTCTTGAGCTTGATCGATGATGCAGGATTTAGGTGCTTTGAGCAGCTTCCATGCAAATAAAAAGTCAGGCAAACAATAGCCTGCATGTATACTTGCGATGATGATAAAATAGTGTGCGTACATAGGAAACGCCACGCCTAACACAAAGTAAACCGGTGAGATGACACAAAACGGGCTGAGAAGTGAAAAAAGCATCACTTTCTTAGGCACGCGCTGCCAGCAATTTCGTTTCATAAATAGCGTCATTTTTTTCTTATTTTTCATCACTGGGATCAAGTGAACCACACGGTGGACAAGCAATGTCACAAGTAAGAGCACAGCAAAAAGCGGTGCGTTATGGCTGCTTAGCCTCGTTTCAGGATGAGTCAGTTGAAAACATAAAAATGCCATAATGAAAAAAAGGATAGCAAGACTTATGGCTGAAATCATCATTCTCGTATAACCATAATCCTTTTCAAGATTAATGGTCTTCCAACAATTCATTTTTCATCCTTCCAATCTAAAAATCGAATTGAATATCTCCAGATAATTTACTCTTCCTGAGGATAAAAATCAATGGTTTTGATGAAAAAAAATAAAATGCTGCCTTCATATGGAATAAAGAGAGGAAACTTTGGATTTTTCAAGAAAAAAAGAACAGAAGGAGGAGGTTCGTCTCTTTCGTCAATGAGTAATTTCGGCTAAAATAGAAGGACTAAGAGAAAGAGGGAACGTACATGAGTATTGAGGAACGAATGAGCCAGCTTGAATATTATATGGAACTTTTATTGACGGCAACCGATATGAGCCGTTATCCATATTATTCGTTATTGATCAGGCAGCGTGTATCGAAAGAAGAGGCAGAGGAAATTGAGCGTATTTGTGCTGAGCTTTCAGAGGAAATGGATAAGCAAAAAGCACAAGGCTACGTCATGTTTGACGATCTCCTTGCGCTCTTTGCGGGACAGTTAATTGAAAAGCTGGATGTTCATGAGACGATATTTGCTTTGCATGATCAAGGGCTCTTTCAGCCGCTAATGAATGAATTTATAAAGATCATTAAACAATTTGATTTGTTTTAGCCGCTTTTTCTGCTGCCCCTTCAAGTTCCTCAGTCTTTTTCGTGACTTTTCCTCGCTCATTTAAAAAGTCCTTCTCAATGTTTGAAAACGATTTCTCAAAAATCTCCATGAAATCCTCACCATAAATGTTTCGGATAATACACATCATTTCTAAAATCTCAGGGAACTTTCCGTAAATGTCATGTAGCGGCTGTGCGCCTTTGACAATACCAGTTCGGGCCGGGTCATAATCTTCGAGTAGTTTATGGAATGTCTCTTCGCCTTTTGGCGTTAGCTCAATATACGTATTGCGTTTATCGTTTAACTTTTTAGAAAATTTTAAAAATCCTCGTTCCTCCAGTTTCTTGGAGAAGTTAAACGCCGTTGATACATGCATGACGCCAAACTTTGCAATTTCTGATATTGAAGCTCCTTTTAATTGATACGCAATCCACAAAATATGATGTTCATTGATATTTAGGTTATACGGTTTGATCCACTGCTGCCAGTCCTTTTCAATGGATTTCCAAAGAGCTTTGCTCAATTGGGCCATTCTTTGACTGAATAAAAGTGCTTCTTTTACATCGAAAGGCTGTTCCGAATGATTCATCCATTTCACCTACTTCTCTTTTTCTTGTAATTCTATTATGCCAATAAAATAAAGATTAATAAAGCTGAAAATTCAAGAATTTTTAAAAGTCATGAAAAACATTGACAAAATAACCTTTTTTCAACAAAAAAAGTGCGGGATACGCACCCCGCACACTTTTGTAAACGAATATTTTTTTGTGAGTATATTAGTTTTGTAAGGTTTTCTCCAGTTGTTTGAGCTTTTCCTCAATTTCCTGAATTTCCTTTTGTAAGTCCTGCTGATGAGGTTTGATTTCTTCGCGCCATTGCTGAATCGATGTTTGCAATTCAGACCCGACTTCTTTAATCACCTCTGCACTTTCTTTTGCTGTTTCCACAATTTGCTCTTTTAAAGCTTGTCCATCTCTTTTTAATTTTGTCAGCGTATCTTCGAATTTGTCATAGCCATCTTTCACTTTTCCGCGCACATCTCTGCCAGAAGAGGGAGTCGTCAGGAGCACTGCCGCACCTCCGAGGAGACCGCCTACAAATAATCCTGTTAATAAAGAACGTCCACTAGCCATTCAAATCACCTCTAGTCAAATTTTACACATTCGCATGTTCTCTCTGAGCTGACGATCAGCTTCATTGAACTTCCATACATAGCTTGCTTTATTTTAGCATACTTTTGAAGAAAAGGGAGGGGAGAAGGTTGTCTGTCTTTCTGTTCGTTTTTATGTGTATCGTCATCGTTTTTACAGGTGGTTCTATTCATTATGCAAGACAGCTTGGGTATGCAGGGTCTTATCCGCCAAAACATGTCTTAAAGCAAAAAGCACTTGTGTGTGCGGCAGGTGCAGGGATTTCGCTCCTCATTTTGCTGCTGACCCTTTTTCTTTTATAAAAGCATGAAAAAACCTCTTCATCTATGATGAAGAGGTTCGGTTATTCGTTAAGCAACTTCTATCATTCTTGCACGTCTCAGAATGGACTGAGCAATTGGGAAGACAAATACCATAGCGATGGTATTAATCACGGCTGCTGGCAGGACGACGCCTACAAGAAGTGCCGGTAATGCAGCTGGCAGTCCTGTGATCAGTAAAGCGGCAGATAAGAAAATCACGCCGGATACGATGGTTCCAATCGCAGTTAACACAGCGGTCAGCACCACTTTGTTCTTTACCTTCAAGCAAGATAAGAAAAGGGCTAGGAAGATAAAGGCTGTCACTGGCTTATCAATCATATTCGGAATTTGTCCGCCTGGGAATCCCGTTGTTAATGCAGAAATGACACCAGTCACTAGCGCAATCACGACGACATGCTGAACCTTTGGGAAAAGGATGATGCTTAAAAACATCATGACCAGCATCATATCAGGTTTCATTCCGAAGAAGATGGGCGGGAAAATCGTATGCAAAACAGCTCCCATTGCTGCAAGCAATGACATAATCACTAATTCTTTTGTTTTCATTTCTATGCTCTCCTCTGCTAAGCTCTTATAGGACTCTCCAATAATATGGCTCATCATTTATTGCAAGAGTCATGACTTTATATTTCTCGTTATTATAACAAATTTATTTCCCTATAGAAAAGCCTTTTTACTCATTTTCTTGCTGGAACTTTTTCATAAAGTCCGCAAGCTTTTGGCAGTCTTCAATTGAGACCGCATTGTAAATAGATGCTCTGCATCCACCGACAGAACGGTGGCCGGCAAGTCCAACCATTTGCTCTTGTTTTGCATTTTCCACAAAGGAAGAAGTAAGTGCATCATCGCGAAGAGTAAAGGTGACATTCATATGCGAACGGCTGTCAGCACGCGCATGTCCTTGATAAAAACCGCCGCTTTGATCAATTGTATCATAGAGAATGCCTGCTTTTTGTTCATTGCGTTTTTCCGCTGCTTCTACACCGCCAGCATGTTTGACATGCTCGAGGACAAGTGACAGCATATAAATCGCAAAAGTCGGTGGTGTATGATAAAGAGAATTGGCTTTTGCGTGTGTTGAATATTTTAATATTTTCGGCGTGCTGCTTTTCTCTTTTTCTAATAAACGTTTGCGCGCAATCACAATCGTGATACCTGAAGGCCCTAGGTTTTTTTGTGCCCCGGCATAGATGAAATCAAATGAAGAAACGTCTATTTTTTTACTGAGAATATCACTGGACATATCCGCAATGAGCGGGAGTGACGTGTTCGGGAACGTTTTCCACTGAGTGCCGAAGATTGTATTGTTCGATGTGATGTGTAAGTAAGCACCATCTGTTAAACCGGAAGCATCTACTTCTGGAATATACGAGTAGTTGTCATCTTCACTTGAAGCAAGCACAGATGTCTGACCAACCCCTTTTGCTTCTGACAATGCTTTTTCTGACCAAGCGCCTGTTTGAATGAAATGAGCTGTTTCGCCTTCATGTAAGAAGTTCATAGGAATCATCGCAAATTGAAGACTAGCTCCGCCTTGTAAAAAGAGGACTTCATAATCTTCTGGAATGTCCATCAGTTCCACCAAAAGCGCTTTTGCTTTATTGTGGACTTCTTCATATTCACCGCTGCGATGAGAAAGCTCCATCACAGACATACCAGTTTGTTTAAAATCAACAAGTTCTTCCTGTGCTTTTTGAAGCACTTCTAGCGGCAGTGCCGCCGGACCAGCATTAAAATTCGTCGTTCGCTTCATCACAATCTCTCCCTATTTCTCGCGTTAATGGATCAAAAGATAAAACCATCCTATCACAAATTTGAAGCATTTGGTCAAAAAATTTGAATCGTTCAAAATATCTTACTATTAAGAGGTGAAAGCGATGAAAAGGGGCGAAAATAAGAAAAACCTCATCTGTTAAGATGAGGTACAGATTGTTGACAAAGGGCTAAAATGATCTTTATTTTAGCCCTTTGTCTTCTTTTCAGCGTGATAGAAAACCTTTGAAGTCTAGGAAGGACGAGTACCGGAGCGGAGCGAATTTGACATTCGTGAGCACCGGCACGCAGACCTGACACCGAATGCGAGGGTTTGTCTACATGCTGAACCTCATCTGTTAAGATGAGGTAAGCCGCGTGTGGATGGCAGAAGAAATGACTTTTAAATCCTCTGACGTGTATTGATCTTGATGTGATTTCCATACGGCACCAAAGCCATCGCCTTTGCCGTAGCGCGGAATGATATGCATATGGTAATGGAACACCGATTGTCCGGCTTTTTCACCGTTATTGTTCAGGAGATTTAACCCGATTGGTTCAAATTCCTGTTTGATCGCCCTTGCAATTTTCGGAATCGCTTGGAAGTAGTGATTAGACACTTCTGGTGTCATCTCATAGATATTTTCTTTATGTATTTTCGGGATTACAAGGGTATGTCCTTTTGTTACTTGGCTGATATCAAGAAAAGCCAATACATGCTCGTCTTCATATACTTTTGCACATGGAATGTCTCCATCAATGATCTTGCAAAAAATGCAGTCGCTCACGCCATGTCACTCCTCATTATTTTTCCTTTATCGTATCACAAAAAGAAGCAAAAAAGAAAACAGGACAAGCGAACTCCTTTGGTCGCTCATCCTGCTCCTGCAGAAGAAATGCTGATGCTTTCATTCGATATGCCTTTTGAATTCTCTATTTACTAAAATAAAGAATTCATATGCCTGCTATTTCTGCCGTAAACACCTCATTTGACGTTTTGGTTTGTCTTATACATATTGTATAGGACACAAAAATCAAGAATCAGTGAAGCAAAACAGAAGCTAAGGTTTTTAGATGAAAAACCAACTTGTCATGCGGTTCTTTGCCTTTAACAAACACCTCATTTACTTATTGGTCATCAAGTTCATTTCTTCTACATACATTATGATGACCATAGCGCCTATTTTTTATTCATGACTCGTCTATAGGTAAACATTTCAAATTATCATTCGTTTTTGTTACTATAAAGGAAAAAAGAAAGAAAGGAACGAATTCATGTCCCTTCTCACTGTAAAAGATGTAACGGGTGGATATACGAAGAATCCCGTTCTAAAAAATATTTCATTTGAATTAGAAAGAAATCAAATTGTTGGTCTCATTGGCTTAAACGGGGCGGGAAAAAGTACCACCATCCGCCATATTATCGGGCTCATGAAACCGCATAAAGGTGTCATTGAATTGAATGGACGAACCCTTCAAGACGACCAAGAGGCGTATCGTTCACAATTTACATTTATTCCTGAGACACCTGTTTTATATGAAGAATTAACGTTAAAAGAACATTTAGAGCTGACAGCGATGGCTTACGGTCTATCGAAAGAACAATTAGACGAAAGGCTGCCGTCGTTGCTGAAAGAATTTCGGATGGAGAAACGGCTGAAATGGTTCCCTGCTCATTTTTCAAAAGGAATGAAGCAGAAGGTCATGATTATGTGTGCATTCCTTGTGGAACCAGAGCTGTATATCATCGATGAACCGTTTTTAGGGCTTGATCCTCTTGCGATCAATGCACTGCTTGAACGGATGAATGCTGCGAAGAAAAGCGGGGCTAGTGTCCTGATGTCAACGCATATTTTAGCGACAGCTGAGCGCTATTGTGATTCCTTCATTATTTTGCACGAAGGGGAAATCAGAGCGAAAGGAACACTGGCAGAGCTGAGAGAACAGTTCAATATGAGAGATGCGACACTCGATGATCTTTATCTGGAATTAACAAAGGAAGAAAGCTATGAGTAAAACAACGCTTACTATTTGGAAATCAAGATTAGAGGAACACATACAAGAAACAAGAAAATACTTAAAATACATGTTCAACGATCATCTTGTCATTGTGCTCATTTTTTTCCTTGCAGGAGGAGCAAGCTGGTACAGCAGCTGGCTCAAACAGATTCCGGCTCACTTCCCATCCTACTGGGTGATGGCAGTTGTTTTCTCATTAGTACTTACAAGCTCATACGTACGTACGTTGATTAAAGAAGCTGATCTCGTGTTTTTGCTTCCTTTAGAAGGGAAGATGGAGCCTTATTTAAAACAAGCTTTTAACTTTAGCTTTATTTCTCAGCTGTTTCCTCTCATTGCTGTATCCATTGTCGCCCTTCCGCTTTATTCGGCAGTGTCTTCAGGAGACATCACGGTGTATGTGCTGATATTGGCGCAAATGATTTTGATAAAGGGCTTGAATACAGCTATTCAATGGAGAATGACTTATTTTCAAGGAAAACACGTGAGATGGCTCGATGCAGCCCTTCGTTTTCTATTAAATATGATGTTGATCTACACCGTCTTACAGGCAACCTATGTGCTTGCAATCGTTTTTTATCTTATCTATGGTGTCTATCTCGTCTTCTTAACAAATGCGGTGAAAAAACAGCCTTTTCAATGGGAAATGCATATTTCTGATGAATTAAAACGGAAGCAGCGCTTTTATCGTTTGGCAAACTTATTTACCGATGTGCCTCACTTAAAGAAACAGGTGAAAAGAAGAGCATACATGGACTGGATGTTGAAGTTTGTTCCTTACGATCAGCGTAAAACTTTTTCTTATATGTATGTGAGGGCGTTTGTACGCTCAAATGACTATTTTGGTCTGGTGTTTAGATTAACGGCCGTCTTTGTCCTGATTATTTTGTATACAGGTGCAGCAGGCTGGGTGGGTGCGTTGCTTGTCTTGTTCACAGTATTTATCACAGGTGTACAGCTTGTGCCATTAACGAAGCACTTTGCTCATCTTTCATTACAGGCACTTTATCCAGTTTCTCAAAAAGAAAAGGATCGAAGCTTTTTTGTTCTCGTCCGTAATGTGCTCATCATCCAATCGATATTGCTGAGCTGTGCGGTACTTCCAGCAGGAGGCTGGCAGGGAAGCGGACTTGCCTTTCTCATTTCTTTAGCATTTGTGCTTGTCCTCTTTAAGCCTTACGTACAAAGCAGGTTAAAAAAGATGAGATAAGAAGAAATATGTTTTTACAGCGAGCGTAAGATGACATCAAGGAGGGGACAGGATGAATGCAGCTGAACGGGAATTGTATGAAGAAGCCATTCTTTTTCAAACACGTTTTTTAAGAAAACCTTCAAAGATCGAACGGTTTTCAAAAGGAGTTCAGCAGCAGGTGAACCGCCGTATTCCTGCCAGGTTTCATCAAGTCATCACAAGTGCAGTCAAAACAATGGTTGAGTCGACCGTATCAGGATCACACTTCACTTCATTTTCAGTGATTGATGAACAATTATCTATTCTAGAACGAAATGAACTGGCAAAGGATAAAGTGAAGTATTACCAAAAGGCGGCGGCCGTAGAAGGGGTTGGAACAGGTGCAGGCGGTTTATTCCTCGGGATGGCAGATTTTCCGCTGCTGCTGAGCATAAAGATGAAATGCCTTTATGAGCTGGCGTGTATTTACGGCTTTGATTTATCTCAAAAAGAGGAAAGACTCTTTTTGCTCTGTATATTTCAACTCGCTTTTTCCAGCAGTGCACATCGTCAAAAAATGATGAAGATCATAAATGATTGGGAAACGAGCCGAGAGGAAATGGATTGGTACAGCTTTCAGCAGGAGTATCGAGATTATATTGATCTTGTGAAGCTGTTTCAATTAATGCCGGTCGTCGGAGCCGCTGTTGGCGGCGTGGCAAATCATCAGCTGACAGGACAGCTCGGAGAGGTCGCACGCCATGTGTTTCACTTGCGAATATTGAAAGATATGAATTAGAAAAGCCGCTGAGGACAGCGGCTTTTTTTATTCATTGTAGGAAAGAACGGCGTTAGCGAGTACCTTTGCTGCGACAGGCATTGCTTTTTCGTTGATATCAAACTTTGGATGATGATGTGGATACACGTCCTGGCTGTTTTCCGGCATGGCGCCTGTGTAGAAGAAGGTGCCAGGGACATGCTGAAGGTAGTAAGCAAAGTCTTCTCCGCCCATTTGGGTTTCCGCTTCTTTTACTTCTGTTACACCTTCTGTCTGGTTTGCGATGCCAGCTATATATTCAGTCTGCTTTGGATGGTTTTTGACAGCAGGGTATCCTCTTACGTATTCATATGTGTAGGCAGCATCATGCATCTGACATACCCCTTTTACCACCTGTTCAATTTCTCGTTCGATGATATGCCGTGCACTTTCTTCAAAGGATCGTGCAGTACCAGTTAAAACAGCTGAATCTGCAATAACGTTAAAGGCATTCTCCGCTACAAAACCTCCAACAGAAACAACAGCAGAATCAATCGGATTGACTTTTCGGGCAACGACTTGCTGCAGGCTTGCGACGATTTGTGAACCGATGAGTACGGCATCTTTTGTTAAATGAGGCTGGGCGCCGTGTCCGCCTTTCCCTTGGACTTGAATGGAGAAACGATCGGCCGCTGCCATAAAGTTCCCGCTTTTATAAAGAATCGTGCCACAAGGCTCTGAAGACCAAAGGTGCGTACCGAATATCACATCGACACCGTCTAAACAGCCGTCTTCAATCATTGGTTTTGCACCGCCGGGAGCATATTCCTCCGCATGCTGATGAATGAGGACGATCTTTCCTTTTAATTGATCACGATGCGTATGCAAGATTTTTGCTAATACAAGAAGTGTCGCAGTATGCCCATCGTGACCGCACGCATGCATCACACCAGGCTTTGTTGATTTGTAAGGTACATCTTTTTCATCGTGGATGGGAAGTGCATCAAAATCAGCTCTGAGGGCAATGGTTGGTCCCGGAGAAGCTCCTTCAATAAAAGCGAGTACGCCATGACCGCCCACCTTAGTGCGCGTAGGGATTTGTAATGTATCATAGTAGCTGGCGATGAAAGCGGCTGTTTCTTCTTCCTGAAAAGAAAGTTCAGGATTCATATGGAGATGGCGTCTAATTTCAACCATTTCCTCATAATGTTCATCAAGACGTTCATTGATGCTTTTTTGTAAAGTGGATATTGTCATTGAATCGAAAACCTCCTTCATGCTCTTTTACTGATTGTATGGTAATTGTTAGAATCTTTCAACAGAAGAGGATTTCGTGGTCAGTATCAAAAGGTCATTTTACATAAAAGTCGAAGTTGATATGAAGCAGGGAAAGGGAGGAGTAGCGTTGGGAAGCTGTCCAAATTGTTCAAAAACATTTTCTTTCGTCGAAAAATTCCATTTATCACATACGAAAATGATGATGTGTCCAAGCTGCCGGCATCAAATCAAAGAAACATTTGTCTCAAAAATGAGTTTTTTCATGATCTGCTTGATTCCACTATTGGTGCTGCTGATTCAATTGAAAGGTGCTTCACCTATGTTGAAATGGCCGATCTTATTAGGTTGGATATTGCTAAATTTTTATGTGCTTCAGCCGATCATCCATAGGTACGAGCTGAAATCAAGCTCATAAAATGAAGAGCCCAGCGATTGGGCTTTTTTTCATGAAAAAAAGAAGTGCTGAGAGCAGCACTTCCTTAATTGTCTGTGACGGCATGGTAGGATGTGATGTAAGCCGGACGAGAGAAAATGGAGCCTGTATCCTCGTGTGGCTGAAAGAATGCTTCTGATTCTTGAAAGTCTTGAAATAATTCCTCTGATTCCCAAAGTGTCAAAATCAAATAAACTTCTTCATCTTTTTGAGGTCTTAAAACGCGAATAGCCTGGAAGCCGCGCTGATGTTCTGAGATGTTCGTCTTTTTCTGAAAGGTGGATTCAAACAGTGCTCTGCTTTCAAGCTTAACAGGGATATGATTCAAGGTGACGAAACCGGATTGGACAAGCTCGCCTTTCGCATAAATCACATTATAGGCATGAGGGGCTTTAAATACAGTCTCACCCTCCGTTTCATGAAAAAGAGCTGCTTGTTCTTTCCCAACCATATAAAGCAGATTTTCCAGATGGTGTTTTTTTGCGATTTTATGCAAAAAATCTGCTGTTCCATATGTAATATAGAAATTCATCTAAACCGCCTCCTGCTTGATAGTATAACAAAAGAATGATATATAATTCTTTGGCAGTCAATCCATAAAACATATTATGAAGCAATACATCCCATACTATCCGTATAAAGGAATGAGGTGACCTAATTTGAAGAAAAAGAAGATAATCATTCCATTAGTCATTGCAGGAAGTACAATCATACTCTCATTTATTGGCTATCTGACGATTTTATTTTTAGGACATTATGTCATAGATGAAAAGAAGCTTGTTTTTCACGCTTCCTCCAAAATCATTGATCAGAATGGAAAAGAACTCACAAGCATGTATTCAGAAAATCGGGATCCTGTGTCATTAAAAGAGGTGCCTGATAAAGTAGCAAAAGCCTTTGTGGCTGTCGAGGACAAGCGTTTTTATGAGCATCACGGAATTGATGCACAGTCTATTTCAAGGGCGGTATATCGAGATATATTAGCAGGAGGGAAGGTAGAGGGCGGCAGTACAATTACTCAGCAGCTCGCAAAAAATATTTTTCTCACTAATGACAAAACCTTTCTTCGAAAAACGAAAGAAGTCATTATTGCCATTAATTTAGAAAGAGATTATTCAAAGGATAAGCTGCTAGAGATGTATTTGAATCAGCTTTACTTTGGCCATGGTGTTTATGGGATTCAGGCAGCAGCCAATTATTATTTTAGTAAGGATGTCAAAGATTTAACGGTCAGCGAAGGTGCTACACTCGCTGCGATGCCAAAGGCACCATCTTCTTACTCGCCTGTTCTACACCCTGATAAAAATAAACAGAGGCGGGACACCATCCTGAATTTAATGAACGAACAAGGATATTTGTCTTCAACAGAAACAGTAGAAGCAAAAGGGAGAACACTAGGCATTCATTTAAAAAAGAAATCAGAAACGCCTTGGGTGGACAGCTATGTTGATCTCATCATTAAAGAAGCAGAATCAGAGTATGCCATTTCACATGAACAATTGCTTCAAGGCGGCTATACCATTACAGTTCCGATCGATATGAATCTGCAAAAAACCGCTTATGATGCGATGAAGAACAACCGTTATTTCCCGGGAAAAAGCGGTTCTCCGGAAGGCAGCGCCGTATTTATTGATAACGAGTCTGGTGGAGTAAAAGCAGCCATCGGGGGACGAGAATATCAGGCGAGAGGCTACAACAGGGTGACAGCTGTTAGGCAGCCGGGATCTGTTTTTAAGCCGATTGCGGTCTACGGTCCGGCAATGCAGGAGAAAAAATTCAGACCTTATTCACTGCTTGAAGACAAAGAAAAAAGCTATGACGGCTATTCACCTAAGAATTACGATGGGCAGTATGAAGGCAGGATCACAATGGTGGAAGCCCTCATGAAAAGTAAAAATACCGCTGCTGTGTGGACGTTAAGCCAGCTGGGCATTGATACGTCGAAATCATATCTCGAGAAGATGGGGATGGATATCTCGGATAAAGGATTAGCTATTGCGCTTGGCGGTTTAGAAAAAGGAGTTTCGCCATTACAGATCGCTGGAGCCTTCCATACATTTGCCAATGAAGGCGTATATAAAAAGCCTTTCTTTATTCAGAAGATCACCAATGATGAAGGAGAAACTGTAGAAAAGAATCGTGGTAAGCAAGAACGAGTGTTTAGCGTGCAGAATGCATGGAACATGACAAGAATGCTTCAGCAAGTTGTCAAAGGCGGGACAGCCCAGGGCGGTTCATACGCTGGAGATTTAGCTGGTAAAACAGGGACAACCACATATTCGGGTGTGAAAGGTGCAACAAAGGATGCTTGGTTTGCCGGGTATACGCCTAGTACAACGGGTGCAATTTGGATGGGGTATGACAAAACCGATAACAGCCACTATTTAACTGGAGGCAGTCAATACCCAGTGCAGCTGTTTAAAGATATTTTAACAGCAGCTCAAATCACCAATGAAACGTTTGAAAAACCAGAGGGGATTAAAGAGCTCGAGTCGCCCATCCATTTAGAGGGACTATCAGGATTGGAAGCCCGCTATGCGTTTAAAATCAAAGGCTTGTTTACATTAGAGCTGTCTTGGGACAATCAGGAGGATAAACGCGTTGAATACCGCATCTATGAAAAGAGAAATGGAAGCGAGACGCTGATTGACACAGTGACAGGCGTGGGCAGCTATACAATGCCGTATGCCAATGTGTTTTCAAATGCAGAGTATAAGGTTGTTCCATACAATACTCAAACGCAAGAAGAAGGCGAAGGCAGTTCGTATGTCAAACCAGAGGCTTTTGGACGTTAATATTCGGCGATTTTTTGAACATTGAGCCGCTTTAGTATACCGTGCCTTGAAAAAGCGGTATAGTAAAAGCAGGTTTGAGCCTTGTACAAAAAGAGAGTATAAGGCGAAAGGTGGAATGAAAGGTAATGGGAAAAACGAAGGTTTTTAATGACACGTTCTTAAAGGCGTGTAAAGGGGAAAAAACAGACCATGTACCAGTTTGGTATATGAGACAGGCAGGACGCTCACAGCCTGAATATCGTGCCCTTAAAGAAAAATACGGGCTATTTGAAATTACGCATCAGCCAGAGTTATGTGCTTATGTAACAAGACTTCCTGTAGAACAATATGGTGTAGATGCCGCTATTTTATATAAAGATATTATGACCCCGCTTCCGGCTATTGGAGTGGACGTAGAAATTAAAAATGGAATTGGACCTGTGATTGATGCACCGATTCGATCTAAAGCAGATATTGAACGTCTTGGGGAACTTCATCCTGAAGAAGACCTGCCATATGTGCTTGATACCATTCAGCTTTTAACGAAGGAGCAGCTGAATGTTCCACTTATCGGTTTTGCTGGCGCACCATTTACGATGGCAAGCTATATGATTGAAGGCGGTCCATCTAAAAATTATCATAAAACAAAGGCGCTGATGTACAGTGATCCCGAAGCATGGATGCTGCTCATGAACAAGTTAGCTGATATGACGATCACGTACATACGTGCGCAGGTAAAAGCCGGGGTCAGTG
The DNA here is from genome assembly GCF_036884855.1 of Bacillus sp. MAG717A. Lineage (NCBI taxonomy): Bacteria > Bacillati > Bacillota > Bacilli > Caryophanales > Bacillaceae > Bacillus > Bacillus sp. MAG717A. The sequence goes on along the minus strand of NZ_CP145733.1, from coordinate 456,247 downwards.
CTTTTCAAATTTTCGACTCATGGGTTGGCGCTTTAAATGCAGCAGATTACCGGACATTCATTAAGCCTGTCATGCAGCGAATTTTCACAGAGCTGAAGTCTGAAAACGTCCCAATGATCATGTATGGAGTTGGTGCAAGCCATCTAGCGAAAGACTGGCACGACCTGCCGCTTGATGTGGTTGGACTGGATTGGCGTATGAGTGTAGACGAAGCAAGAAAAGAAGGGCTCACAAAAACGTTACAGGGAAACCTTGATCCAACCATCTTGCTTGCTCCTTGGGAAGTCATTGAAGAAAGAGCAAAAGATATTTTAGATCAAGGAATGAAATCAGATCACTTTATCTTTAACTTAGGTCATGGGGTATTTCCTGATGTTTCACCAGATACGTTAAAGAAGCTGACAGATTTTATTCACGATTATTCAGCGAAACATAAAAAATCATCCATCTAAACTATTTCAAATGATCTGAAGGAGTGTTGGTTGTGGAGAAAAAGAAAATGGGACTTCTTGTCATGGCATATGGCACCCCATATAAAGAAGAAGATATTGAACGTTATTATACACATATCCGCAGAGGCAGAAAGCCGGAGCCAGAGATGCTGCAAGATTTGAAGGATCGCTACAAGGCAATCGGCGGTATATCTCCTTTATCAAAAATTACAGAACAGCAGGCAAATGGTTTGTGTGATCATTTGAACGACATCCAAGACGACATTGAATTTCATGTCTACATTGGCTTAAAGCATATTGAGCCGTTCATTGAGGATGCAGTTGCAGAGATGCACAAAGACGGCATCACAGAAGCAGTGAGTATTGTTCTTGCGCCGCATTTTTCAACCTTTAGCGTGAAATCGTATAACAAGCGTGCACAAGATGAGGCAGACAAGCTTGGCAATCTGAAGATTACATCTGTGGAAAGCTGGTACGATGAGCCGAAGTTTGTGGACTATTGGGTGAAACAAGTGAAGGATACGTATGCATCGATGAGTGAAGAGGAAAGAGAATCAGCCGTACTCATTGTGTCTGCACACAGCCTCCCTGAAAAAATTATTGCAGCAGGAGATCCATATCCTGATCAGCTTGCACAATCTGCCAAAATGATTGCAGAAGGTGCAGGAGTTGAACATTATGAAATTGGCTGGCAAAGTGAAGGCAACACGCCTGATCCATGGCTTGGACCAGACGTTCAAGACTTAACACGGGACCTATTCGAACAAAAAGGCTATAAAACGTTCGTATATGTGCCTGTTGGGTTTGTCGCTGACCATCTTGAAGTGTTATACGACAACGATTATGAATGTAAAGTCGTGACAGATGAAATCGGTGCAGCCTACTATCGTCCAGAAATGCCAAATGCGAAACCAGCATTTATTGATGCTCTCGCAACTGTCGTATTAAAGAAGCTTGACGAAAGCAAGTAATTATATAAAAGAAGGCGATCCTATGCATGACAATCAAAAACACCTTGTCATCATTGGCGGTGGCATCACTGGTTTAGCCGCCGCCTTCTATTTGGAAAAGGAAGTCGAAGAAAAAGGTCTTCCCATTCAAATATCTCTTATTGAAGCGAGCCCTAGGCTAGGTGGAAAAATACAAACATTATATAAAGACGGCTACATCATTGAACGTGGACCTGATTCATTTTTAGAAAGAAAGGTCAGTGGACCGCAGCTGGCGAAGGATGTTGGTCTCGCAGATCAGCTCGTCAATAATGAAACAGGGCAAGCATATGTACTAGTCAATGAAACCCTTCACCCGATGCCAAAAGGCGCTGTCATGGGTATTCCAACTCAAATCAGCCCATTCATCACAACCGGTCTTTTTTCAGTTGCAGGAAAAGCGAGAGCCGCAATGGATTTCGTCTTGCCAAAAAGCAAGCAGACAGAAGATCAGTCGCTCGGTGAATTTTTTAGAAGACGTGTCGGTGATGAAGTAGTTGAGAATTTAATAGAACCTCTTCTATCAGGCATTTATGCAGGTGACATTGACCGTCTCAGCTTAATGTCCACCTTCCCGCAGTTTTATCAAACAGAACAAAAGCATCGCAGTTTGATTCTTGGGATGAAAAAATCACAGCAGCATGCAAAAGCGCACCAAGTGACAGCGAAAAAGCAAGGGCAGTTCCAAACGATTAATCAAGGACTGCAAGCGCTTGTTGAAGCAGTAGAAAGCAAGCTCAAGCTGACAACGGTTTATAAAGGGACAAAAGTGAAGCAGATTGAAAAAACAGATGGGGGCTACGGTGTGCAGTTAGACAGCGGTCAAACGCTTTTGGCTGATTCAGCCATTGTGACAACTCCGCATCAATCGATCTATTCCATGTTTCCAAAAGAAGCAGGACTTGAGTACTTGCATGATATGACATCTACTTCTGTTGCAACGGTTGCACTCGGCTTTAAAGAAGAGGATGTTCATAATGAATATGACGGCACTGGTTTTGTCATCTCAAGAAACAGTGATTTCTCTATTACAGCCTGTACGTGGACGAACAAAAAATGGCCGCATACAGCTCCTAAAGGAAAAACGCTATTGCGTGCTTATGTAGGGAAGGCTGGCGACGAATCAATTGTCGAACAGTCAGACCATCAAATCGTCAGCATTGTGCTGGAGGATTTGAAGAAAATCATGGATATTAAAGCAGATCCAGAACTGACGACAGTGACTCGCTGGAAGACCAGCATGCCGCAATATCACGTCGGTCATCAGAAAGCCATTTCGAACATGCGAGAAACGTTTAAGCAATCATATCCTGGTGTTTATATCACAGGTGCTGCTTTTGAAGGTGTCGGAATCCCTGATTGTATTGATCAAGGAAAAGCTGCCATTTCAGAGGCTGTATCTTACCTATTCTCATAAAACAAACTCCCTTTTCTATCAAGGAAAGGGAGTTTTTCGTGTTCGAATAATTCAAAAAGAGTTGTGAATCATAAAAGTGAACAAAGTTGTTGCATCCTGAGAAAAGGATGTGGTATATTACTTTCTGTACTTAATGACCGAAACGTTCAAATAGTCACTTTGGGAGTGAGATCATGAGTGTTGATAGGAGACAAATGATTTTAGACGGGGCTACGAAGGCATTTACTCAATTCGGGTATAAAGCAACCACAATGGACCTTGTGGCGAAGCTTGCCAATGTCGGAAAAGGAACCATCTATACCTTTTTCAAAAACAAAGAAGAGCTGTTCGATGAAATTTTCACATCCCTTTTAATGGAGATGAGAAAAATTGCGGATGAAGCAATGGATGAGGAGAAAAGTTTCTCTGAAAACCTTCATTTAGCACTCTTTGCAATATTGGAATTTCGAAAAAACCACCAGCTCACAATCAAAATCTTTCAGGAAAATGCGGAGCTTGGCACATCAGCGGTCAAGGAAATGATTGAGAAGATGGAGCAAATGATCATTCGCTATATTAAAACGAAAGTAAAAGAAGCGATTGATAAAGGCGATATTAAGCCATGTGATCCTGAATTGACTGCATTTGTGATGGTGAAACTATATATTGCACTTATTTTTGATTGGGAAAAGCGATACGAGCCTTTAACAAAAGAAGAGGTGGCCGAGTCGCTGGAGCTTTATGTACTCAAAGGACTTTTAGCCGCAACATAATTTTTTTTAAGTTCAAATGACCAAATTCTAAATTTAGTCATTCATCTATGGGAGGAAAACAGCAATGAATTTAATTCGGAATCAATGGAAAGACATTGTAACGAGCAAAAAACTACTGATCCCGATTTTCGCTGTGTTATTTATTCCGCTGATTTACAGCGGCGTATTTTTAAAAGCGTACTGGGATCCATATGGTACAGTCGATCAATTGCCTGTAGCAGTGGTCAACTTGGATGAAGGCAGTCATTATGACGGGAAAAAACTGCATGTCGGCGATGATTTAGTGAAGGAATTAAAGAAAAACGATAATTTCAAATGGAACTTTGTCGATAGTGAAGAAAAGGCAGTGAAGGGATTAAATAACGAGGATTATTATCTCGTCGTGGAAATACCAAAGGATTTCTCGAAAAATGCAAGTACAGTCCTTGATAAACATCCAAAAAAATCGAATCTGAAATATTATACGAATCCAGGCGCCAACTATGCGGCGTCACAAATTGCGAATAATGCCATTATCAAATTAAAAGATTCGGTTTCAAAGGAAGTCACAAAAAATTACGCAGAGGTCATTTTTGATAACTTCAAAACGATTGCAAAAGGCTTAGATCAAGCAAGCGATGGTGCGAAGAAAATTGATGACGGAACAAAAAATGCAAAAGATGGAAGTAACAAATTAAAAGAAAATCTAGCAAAATTGGCTGAAGGAACGTTAACCTATAGCGAAGGTGTTCATCAGTTTGCTGGTAAAATGGGTGAACTGAACACAGGGATACAATCTCTTGACAGCGGTATTGGCCAGCTCTTAACAGGCTATCAAACCATCGATCAGAAATTTGGAGAGCTTGGTACAGGGATTGATACATTGACTGAAGGGTTAAACACAAGCCGTGAAGGCCATCAGCAGCTCGCTTCTAAAATGCCGCAATTTACAGCGGGTATTGAGCAGCTAAACAACAAAGCACAATCTTTTTCAGAAAAAATTGAAGCAGTAGAAAAAGTCTTGTCATCACCAGAATTAGCGAATCTTGAAAAGATGGCGCCTAAACTTGATCAGGTGAAAAAAGACGCAAAAACGCTTAGTACAAAACTTGCTTCATTAAAAGAAGCGTTATCAAATCGAGATGCTAAAGTAAAAAGCATCATCCAAAACAGCTCAATGACGGATGAAGAGAAAAAGGCGGCAATGGATCAGCTTGATAGTCTGCCTAAAATCGAATTGCCTGATCTGTCTGGACTTGAACAAAGCTTAGCGGCCTTGCAGGAACTGCCTGATGCTAGTGAGGTTCAATCTGCGGTTGCTTCTGCAAAAGCTCAGCTGCAGCAAGTCAAACAGCTGCCAAAGAAAACGGAACAGCTGTACACATCTACAGTCGCGATACAAAATGCGATTGATCAAATGACATCTGGTACGAATAAATTGTATCAAGGTGCACTGAAGCTTCAAACAGGTCAAGGCCAATTACAAGATGGTCTGCAAACAGCAAATGGAAAGCTTGAAACAGCGAAAAACGGTGCAGATAAGCTTGCAAATGGTTCAAGCCAGCTGAGCGCAGCGTTAAATAAGCTGGAAAGTGGTTCAACAAATATCCAAAGCAACACATCTAAGCTTGCTGAAGGTTCAAAATCACTCGATAAAGGTTTGGGAGATTTAAAGAGTGGTACAGGTAAGCTGTCTGATAAATTAAAAAGTGCTGCTGATGAAACCGGAGAAATTGATGCGGGTCAAGACAATTACAATATGATTGCGAGTCCCGTGAAAACAGAAAATGATACAGCGAAAAAGATTGATAATTATGGTACAGGGCTCACACCTTATATTTTATCGATGGGACTCTTTGTAGGGGCTCTCATGCTCACTGTTGTATTCCCAATGAAAGACCCTGCTGGACGCCCTAGAAATGCGTTTGAATGGTTTTTCAGCAAATATAGTGTGCTCCTCTTTGTCGGTATCCTGCAAGCAGTCATTGCAAGCTCCATGCTCATCTTTGGGCTTGGTCTTGAGGTGGAAAGCCTCTGGCGCTTCTATCTCTTTGCGATTATCGTCAGTCTGACATTCTTAGCGATCATTCAGCTGCTGGCGACAACTATGGGGAACCCAGGACGCTTCATTGCCGTTATTATCTTGGTTCTTCAGCTTGCAGCAAGTGCTGGTACATTCCCGCTTGAGCTTGTGCCGAAATTCTTCCAAATCATTCATAGTCTGCTTCCAATGACGTATACAATCAACGGATTTAGAACGATCATTGCAAGCGGTGATGACAGCTATTTATGGCACCAAGCAGCGATCCTTGGAACAGTTGCGATCATCATGATGGCGGCAACAACAGCATACTTTGCTTGGAACGTAAGAAAAATGAAACAGGACGAAGCTTAATCCATGAATCCTTTCTCTTTAATAGAGGAAGGATTTTTCATTTGAAATTAGACATCTCGAACCTGAAGCGATATATTTTAAGAAGAGATGCTGAAAAAGGCATACATGGAAGGAATTGCTTTCAGACAAAGGAGGAAATGCCGAATGACTACTGAAGTAAATGAAACCGTTCAGCTGATTCAAAAGCTTGTAACAATCCCAAGTCCATCAGGAAATACAGAAAAAGTGATCGGCTTTGTTGAACGTTTTTTACAAGATTTAAACATTGAGACAAAACGAAATCGAAAAGGCGGTTTAATTGCCACCATTAAAGGAACAGATGACAAAGAACACCGCATGCTGACAGCGCATGTCGATACGCTCGGTGCGATGGTTAAGGAAATTAAATCAAATGGACGGCTTCGTCTTGCACTTATTGGAGGTTTTCAGTATAACTCAATTGAAGGCGAATATTGTGAAATTGAAACAGCATCAGGTCATACATACACAGGTACTATTCTTATGCATCAAACATCCGTGCACGTCTATGCGGATGCTGGAAAAGCGAAACGAAACCAAGAAAATATGGAGATTCGTCTCGATGAAAAGGTGAAAAATGCAGACGATGTCAAAGCACTTGGCATTCAAGTAGGGGACTTTATCTCATTTGATCCGAGAGTGGAAGTGACGTCTTCAGGTTTTATTAAATCAAGACATCTTGATGATAAGGCAAGTGTAGCGCTACTTTTGCGGCTTATCCACCGGATTCAAAAGGAAAAGATCATATTGCCTCATACCACGCACTTCTTAATTTCCAATAATGAAGAGATTGGCTACGGCGGCAACTCGAATATTCCAGAAGAAACAGTGGAATATCTAGCTGTAGATATGGGTGCGATTGGTGACGGTCAATCAACAGATGAATACAGTGTATCGATTTGTGTAAAGGATTCGAGCGGCCCTTATCACTATGGATTACGTAAGCATTTAGCTGCATTAGCAGAAGAGCACAACATTGATTACCGCCTTGATATTTACCCTTATTACGGGTCTGATGCATCAGCAGCCATTAGAGCAGGGTATGATATCATTCATGGACTGATTGGTCCTGGTATAGATTCCTCGCATGCCTTTGAAAGAACACATGAAGATTCACTTGTCCATACAGCAGATCTTCTTTATCACTATGTTCAATCACCATTAATCACAGCATAAAAAAAGAACCCCAAAAGTTGGGGTTCTTTTTCATTAGCTTGAAAGCTGTGTTGGCTCAGGTACATCTTGTCCTGTCATTACGCGATGTCCTTTTTCAGGGTCATACTGCCCTTCCCATTTAGACATCACAACAGCTGCAAGTGCATTTCCTGTTAAGTTCACAACAGTCCGCGCCATATCCATGATACGGTCCACACCTGCAATAAAGGCAAGACCTTCAGCAGGTACACCGATCGTTCCTAATGTCGCGAGTAATACAACAAATGAAGTACCAGGAACGGCAGCCATTCCTTTAGATGTTACCATCAGTACAAGAACAAGTGTTAGCTGCTGGACGATCGTGAGGTCAATGCCATATACCTGTGCGAGGAAAAGCGCAGCAATGGCTTGATACAAGACGGAGCCGTCCAGGTTAAATGTATAACCGATTGGGATAACAAACGAAACAATTCCTTTTGGACATCCGATGCGCTCCATTTTATCCATGACTCTTGGTAAAACTGTTTCAGAGCTGGATGTACTAAAGGCAAGAAGCATTTCGTCTTTCATGTAAGCAAGAAATCTGAAAATATTGACGCCAATCATCTTTCCGATAATTCCGAATACAACGATAAGGAAGAGAGCAAGCGCAAAATAAACAAGACCTACAAGCTTACCTAATGAAATAAGAGATTCAAGACCAAATTTTGATACGGTCACACCAATGAGTGCGAATACACCAAATGGTGCAGCTTTCATCACAACATTGACGACATGGAACATGGCATGTGATACACCTTCGAAGAAGGCGAGCACTGGTTTACCGCGTTCACCAATGGCTGAAACGCCAAGTGCAAATAGCACAGTGAAGAAAATAATCGCAAGCAAATCACCTTCCGCCAATGATTGGAAGAAGTTCGTTGGAACGATATGAAGGAACGTATCAGCAACTGATTTGCTGCTTTGCTCTTTTTCCGTTTCAACATACTGGCTAATATCTTGTTTTTCCGCATGTCCAAAGTCAACGCCTGCACCAGGCTGTACAAAGTTTGCTAGGACAAGGCCAAGGATAATCGCAAATGTTGTGATAATTTCAAAATAAAGAATGGTTCTAAAACCTAGTTTCCCTACTTTTTTACCATCACCCGCACCTGCAACACCTAAAATTAAGCTGGATACGACAATTGGTATGACAATCATCTTGATGAGCCTTAAGAAGAAGTCTCCAATTGGTTTTAAGTATGTCTCGACACCCGGGTTACCGAAAAAGATTGCCCCAACAACGACACCGAGAATAAGACCGATTAGGATTTGAGTAGCCAATCCAAATTTTAATTTTTTCATAGATTTCCTCCCTAACATATTCATTAAAGGAATATTCCCATCATATTAAGTTTTAATATATGAATTAAAGTATAACTAAAATTAAAGAGGTTCGTCCACGATAAAATTATATTAAGAAAATACAAAATTGTTAGAAAAAATAGACATTTAGAACCTCCTTCATTGTTTTTAGTCAATAAAAAGTGTCTTCAGAACTAAAACTCATCATATAAAAATACTAAAAAACCCTTTTGTGACAAGGGTTTTACCTTTTTACCTATTTTTCAGAAAAAATAAAAAGCACTTTTGACTCCAACTGACTGAGGAGGGAAAAAGTGCTTTTTTATTCAATTTATTTCCTTATTTAAGATAACTTACTTGTGAGCATTCCTCACATTCATTACCGTAACACTCGTGCTGTTCCATTAAATCATTTCCACATTTTGTGCATTTCTTTGAGGGCAAATTTCTAAAAAACTCTGTGATTTTTCCTAGCATTTGTCATCCTCCAATACGTTTTGTTGCTATCATTGTATTATAACAGATTAATAATTGTCAATCTGTTTTGTAACAATAGGCAAGAAGAATGCTTTTTCCATGAAAAATGGGTATATTGTAAGAAGGGGATTTTTAGAAAAGGAGGGAAAAATGACGATGAAATTAACCGTAATTGGATGCTATGGAGGGTTTCCGGCAGCAGGTGAAGCGACATCAGGCTACCTTTTTGAATCAAACGATTTTCGTCTTCTTGTAGATTGCGGAAGCGGTGTTCTTTCAAAGCTTCAGCAATACATTGATATAGAAGAATTAGATGCTGTTCTCCTTTCTCATTATCACCACGATCATATTGCAGATATCGGACCACTCCAATATGCGAAGCTAGTGGGATATCATTTAGGAAAAAGCAGCGGCCCGCTTCCGATCTATGGACATACTGGTGATCAAGAAGTGTTTGGACGGATTTCTGATGATGTACATACAAAGGCAAAGCCTTATCAGCCAGAAGAAGGGATTCAACTTGGACCATTTCAAATTAATTTTTTGAAAACGGTTCATCCGGCAGAATGCTATGCTATGAGAATTCAGGCAGAGGATGCTGTTGTCGTGTATACAGCAGACTCAAGCTATCAGGACGCATTTATTCCATTTAGCAAGGGGGCAGATCTGCTCATTGCCGAAAGTAATTTTTACGCTGGACAGGATGGATCAGGTGCTGGACATATGAACAGTACAGAAGTAGGGAAGATTGCAAAGGAAGCAAATGTTGGGGAACTCATCATCACCCATCTCCCCCATTTTGGTCGTCATAAAGACCTAGTCAATGAAGCACAGGCGTTATATACTGGCAATATACAGCTTGCCCATTCAGGGCTTAGATGGAACAAGGAAGGAAGATAGAGATGCTGTTTATCGATAACGAACAACATTATGATCCAATGATTAATTTGGCAATTGAAGAATATTGCTTAAAATATTTAGATCCAGAAGAAACGTATTTGCTGTTTTACATCAATCAGCCGTCAATCATTATTGGAAAGAACCAAAATACAATAGAAGAAATCAACACGAAATACGTGGAAGACAACGGAATCAAAGTCGTGCGCCGCTTATCCGGCGGTGGTGCAGTTTACCATGACAAAGGAAACTTAAACTTCAGCTTTATCACAAAAGATGATGGGGACAGCTTCCATAACTTTAAAAAGTTCACAGAGCCGGTCATCAAAGCGCTTGAAAAACTGGGCGTTAAAGCTGAATTGAGCGGAAGAAATGACATCATGGCAGATGGTCGTAAAATTTCTGGAAATGCCCAGTTCGCAACAAGAGGACGTATTTTCAGCCATGGCACGCTGCTATTTGATTCAGAAATTGAACATGTCGTTTCGGCTTTAAATGTGAAAAAAGAAAAGATTGAATCAAAAGGCATCAAATCGATTAGAAGCAGGGTTGCCAATATCAGTGAACTGATGGATCAAAAAATGACAACAGAAGAGTTTAGAAAAATTCTTTTAAGCTACATTTTTGATACAAATGGGGACGTGCCTCAATATCGCCTGACCGAGAAGGATTGGGAAAAGATTCACGAGATTTCCCGAGATCGCTATCAAAAATGGGAATGGAACTATGGCCGTTCACCGAAATTTAATTTACAGCATTCTAAGAGATTCCCTGCAGGCTCCATTGATTTGCGATTAGAAGTAAAAAAAGGGATGATCCAGGATTGCAAAATCTTTGGTGATTTCTTTGGCGTAGGGGATATTGCCGATATTGAGAAGCGGCTCATTGGACAGCAATATGATCGTAAAACGATCAGCGACGTCTTAGAAGATATGGATATGCGTCACTATTTCGGCAACGTATCAAAAGAGGATTTTCTTGATTTGATTTATTAATGACGGGAAAGCACGGCTAGAGATAGCGGTGCTTTTTTGATTGAAGAAAATGAAAGCGATCTACATTTGATCTTGTGGATTTTTTCAATTGTCTATTATAATAGAAAGGAGGAATGTTCGGCCATAAAATGAATGGTCATTCATTCATTGATGACATGTAAGGGGTGGGAGAATGGATTTGATCAAAAATCTTCAGCAGACGGCGATGACAAAGGGAGAAAATATCGCACTGATCTTTGAAGGCAAGAAGTGGACCTATCGAGAGCTGATGACAAGTATCGAGCGTTTTGCAGATGGATTAGTCAACGAAGGGTTTCAAGCTGGGGATCATATCGCGCTTATTTTAGGAAATTCACCGCATTTTGTCATTTCTTTTTTTGGTGCATTAAAGGCAGGGCTTGTCGTTGTACCTATTAATCCAACATACACACCTAGTGAAATTGGATATATGCTCATCACAGGCGATGTAAAAGGTATTGTTGCGCCTGAACAGCTTCTGCCAGTTTATGAGCAGGTGTATGAGCAGCTTCCGTCCATTGAGAGAGTCATTATTTGTGCAGAAAATGAATCGGCGTGCAGATCAAGCTTCAAGGAAGTAGCTGATCGACTTGTTTTCTTTGGAAAGCTTGTGTCTCGCGCTGCGAATGAGAATGTACATCCTTCCATTCAGCCAGATGATACCGCTGTTATTTTATTTACATCTGGCACGACAGGAAAACCAAAAGGTGCAATGCTGACTCATTTTAACCTTTATTCAAATGCCAGAGATGTCGCTGAGTATTTATCGATTGATAAAAAGGACAAGGTCATTGCCGCTTTGCCAATGTTTCATGTATTTTGTTTAACAGTCTGTATGAATGCGCCGTTGATTCATGGTGCGACAATTTATGTCTTGCCGCATTTCAGCCCGTCAGAACTTTTGCGCATGATGGAAAAAGAGAAGCCAACGCTATTTGTTGGCGTTCCTACTATGTATAACTATTTGTACCATCAGGAGGGGCATGATGAAGCGATGGCATCAGTGAGAATATGTATATCAGGCGGTGCCGCAATGCCTGTTTCCTTACTCCATGGCTTTGAGAAAAAGTTCGGTGTTACGGTCCTTGAGGGCTATGGGTTATCAGAGGCATCTCCAGTGACTGCATTCAATCCTCTTGACGGAAAAAGAAAACCGGGCTCTGTCGGGACTGACATTATGAATGTGAAGAATAAAATTGTGAATGAACTAGGAGAAGAAGTCGGTCCAAATGAAGTCGGAGAGCTGATAGCAAAAGGGCCAAACATCATGAAAGGCTATTATCAAATGCCAGAAGATACGGAAGCTGCACTAAGAGACGGCTGGCTGTATACTGGCGATTTGGCGAGAAGAGATGAGGAAGGATATATTTATATTGTCGACCGGAAAAAGGATATGATTCTTGTTGGCGGTTATAATGTTTATCCAAGAGAAGTAGAAGAAGTGCTTTATCAACATGAAGCTGTAGCAGAAGCCGTTGTCATCGGTGTGCCAGACCCAAACACAGGAGAGGCAGTCGTCTGTTACATTTCCCCTAAGAAACATGCTCACATCAATCAAGAAGACATCATCACACATTGTTCGCGCTATTTAGCGAAATATAAGCAGCCCCAAACGATCCATTTCATAGATGATATTCCTAAAAACACAACAGGTAAAATTTTAAGAAGAGCGCTAAAGGAAAAGTATCAAGCAGAAGAAAGTAAATAAAAAAGGGAGTCTCTGATGAGGAGACTCCCTTAGCATGTAGACAAATTCTCGCAATTCAAGGTTTTCTCTCAAAGATCATTTTAGCTTTTTTGAATGGCTTCTTTTAACTGTCTCTGAAAAGAATTCGACTGTTTTTGATTCAGTTCATAAAATGTTCCATCAACTAAAAAAACGACCTGTGATCGGTTGGTCCAAAGCTGGAAGGTGGTGCCGTTTGTTCGTCCGAACATCACCTTGGCGATATAATCGGGCTTTTTTAAATTTTTCTTGAGATGATTGCTTGTTTGTTTGCCTTTATTTAATTCTTCAATTAAATCTTCTACTGTGTCCTTATCATCTATTTCATAAGAGATGGATTCATTCGCAGGTGAGAGCAGCAATTTTTCTGCTCGATTCTCGTCAAAGATTTCGCTCGTCCGGCTGAACACATAAAAGAAGGTGATTAATAAAAGTCCAAAAATCACAACTCCTGCAAGGATTTTCTTCATTTTGATCCTCCAACTTACTGTTTTACATGTAGCTTCTCCGATTTTTGAGTCGCATAATCATTTTTTTCGCGAAAGCTTTTTCAGATGGGGCATGCTATGATGGAGCCACACGAGACAGGTTCTAAACGAAAAAAAGAGTGATTAGAATAGAGAGAGGGATGGAAAGGAGGCTGACCTGTGCGAGTACGTAAATGGGTAGCTCTTGCAACGGTAGCATACATATTGTACGGTCTTTTTATTTATTCGTATTTGTTTCTAATGGGGGATTCATCGGTACCTGAAAATGTAAAAGGGACAAGTGCAGATCCGCATACTTTTATGACAAGTCATGAGCTTGTGATCAGCGAGAATTTCTCGAACATACGGAACCTGCTTTATTTCATAACCATCCCATTAGATTGGTATGTCTTTTTCCTTTTGCTCATTTCAGGATTTTCACGGAAAATAGCAGACTGGAGCTTGGCAGCAGCTCGTTCCAAGTTTTTAAGCAAACTTGTGTATGTGTTTGTGCTGTCACTTCTAACAATGATCATTACATTGCCAATTAAGTGGATTGGCTATCAGCTGTCTTTGCACTACGGAGTATCTGCACAAAGTACGGCAAGCTGGTTGAAAGATCAAACACTGGATTTTTGGATTCAATATCCGCTCCTTGCTCTTTGTGCTATTGTGTTCTTTTGGCTGATTCAAAAAAGAAGAAAGCGCTGGTGGCTTTATGCGTGGTGTTTGACAGTCCCAGTCACGCTTTTTCTCTTCTTTATACAGCCGGTCGTCATTGATCCGTTATATAACAATTTTTATCCACTAAAGGATCAAGCTCTTGAGAAGAAGATATTAACGCTGGCAGACAAAGCGCATATTCCAGCAGATCATGTATATGAGGTCAATATGTCTGAGAAAACGAACACGATGAACGCTTATGTTACAGGAATTGGTGAAAATAAGCGTATTGTTTTATGGGACACAACACTGCAAAAGCTGAAAGACCGCGAAATTTTATTTATCATGGCGCATGAAATGGGACATTACGTCATGAAACATGTCTATATTGGATTAGCAGGATATCTAGTGCTGTCACTGGCCGGATTTTTTGCGATTGACCGTCTTTATTTTTATCTTTATCAAAAAGGAGCAGCCACATTTCGGCTCAAGGTGTCACACGACATTGCTGCTCTTCCGCTTCTTTTAATCATCGTATCCATGCTGTCATTTGCAGCTTCACCTTTTACAAATGCAGTGTCAAGGCATCAAGAACGGGCAGCCGACGAATATGCGGTGAATATGACAAAAGACGGGGAGGCAGGCGTAACGTCTTTTCAAAAGCTTGCAAAATCAGGGCTGTCTCAGGTGAATCCGCCGTTTCTAGTGAAGATTTTTCGTTATGGACACCCGACCATGATGGAGCGAATCATGGATATGGAAAATGCAGCGGAAAAAGAGAAAACGCCTAAAAAGCAGTAATAAATAAAATCCGGCTTATTCAGCCGGATTTTTTTATCACACTTGGTTAGTTAGAAGCCGCTTGAACGTTGATTAACCCTTTTCCGTAATAGAATGAGTCACCAAGCGGTGTTGCTGTATTTTCTAAGCGCTGGCGAACCTGTGAATTTGTTAGATTCGGGTTTTTAGAAAGAATAAGCGCTGCTGCTCCTGCTACATGAGGAGACGCCATAGATGTTCCAGTATAAGATGTGTATCCGCTGCTTGGGACTGTACTTAAAATAGAAGTACCAGGTGCAGAAACATCTAATTCAGGACCTGCGCTAGAAGATGAGTTTCTGACATTGTTACTGTTTACATTGGCAACGGCAATTGTAGAATCGTATTTTGCTGGATAGCCAACTGTACTTCTAGAGCCACTAGAGCCAGAATTACCTGCGGCCGCCACAACAACGACTCCACGGTTATTCGCTGTATCCACGGCATTTTTAAGCGCTGTTGAACCGCTTGGTCCGCCTAAGCTCATATTGATGACATCCATATTATTAGCTACAGCCCATTCAATACCGCTAATAATCCAGCTGTATTGTCCGTCACCATTACGGTCTAATACTTTCACAGCATATAGGGAAGCGTTTGGAGCAACCCCAAGAACACCAATTGTGTTATCAAGGGCAGCAATGGTTCCAGCTACGTGAGTTCCATGTGATTGAAAGTCTTGGGTGGCATTTGGCTCTGAAGGGACGAAGCTCGCACCGCCTGCAACATTTAAGTCAGGGTGTGCAGCGTGGATTCCAGTATCAAGGACGGCTACTTTGACATTAGCACCTTTATAACCTTGAGCGTGTACAGCTGGAGCTTTGATTTGAGGGATTCCATAAGGAACGGTTTGTGCATATGCTTCTGCTTTATGGTCTTCTTCTACGTAAGCAATGCTAGGGTCATGTTCAAGTTTTTTGGCGGCTTGTTCAGACATTTTCACTTGTGCAGCATTAATGAGGCGGTATTGTTTTTCTAGTTTTCCACCATTTTGAATGACAGCTTGTTTCTTAGAGCTGTTTGTGGTGGCAGAGGCTTTAAAACCAACAATATAGCTTTTTTCACTATCTGTTTTGGACACCGACTCGGCATTTGCCATGGTTCCTCCAAACCCAGCTGAAAACAGAAGGGGGACAGCCAATAAAACACTTGTCATCACATTTTTCTTTTTCACGCACATTCCACATCCTTTTTTCTTATTTCAGAATAATCATCCGTAGTCTATAAGAATGATCCGTTTGATTATTCTGTATATTCAGTTTAAGGGAAGTAGGCAAATAAGAGTAGACCTGAATTTTTGTGAAAGTCCTAGCGAAAATTGGGGAATTAAGTCACTTGGAATTGATGGTAAATTATGTTTATTCTATCATTTCAGCGATCATCTATTAAAAAGGAAGTGTGCTTTTTTTCTCATGATCCATTTCCGGTTAAATATTCGATACCCGAAAAGCCATAAAATAGGTAGAATCGTCTAGCATCTATTTCGAATTTCGATATAAAAAAATATTATTTTATCATTGTTTTTGTCATAAAAAAGAACCTGCTAAGATAACAGGCTCTTTAGGAAGGGGTGGATTGAGTTAAATGACTGACCACGTTGTAATCACGAACCTTCCATTTACCATCTGTCCATTCCACATAATTTAAGCAAGCATTGACAAGTCTCGTGTTCTGTAGACCCATATGTTCATCAGCCAAAGTGGTGAGTAAAGCATGGATAGCAGCGCCGTGAGCCACGATCAGGACATGTTGATCTGGATAGGCGGCTCTGACTTTCTCAATACCTTCTAACATTCGGTTTTGAATCGTCTCAAGTGGTTCCATATTTGGATATTGTTTATCTGGAAACAGCTTTTGACGCTCCTCAAATGACAAGCCTTCAGCGTCACCGTAATCTCGTTCGATGAAATCATCCATGATGACAAGTGGGGCATGGACATGATTTAAAATCAAGTGTGCCGTTTCTTTTGCTCTTGTTAGTGGACTGGAAATGACAACATCCCAATGGACATCCTTTAAGTAAAGTCCAGTTTGTTCAGCCTGCCATTTACCTGTGTCGTTTAAAGGGATGTCTGTCCGTCCTTGAATTCGTTTCGCTGCATTCCAATCGGTTTCCCCGTGTCTGACTAAGCAAATTGTTGTCAATCAAATCCCGCCTTTTCTATCTTTTCTTCTATTATACTAAAGCAGAAGAAAAAAGGCTGTATTAGCGATTTGTCAGGCTAGTTAAGGATTCGACGGAGCTTGCGACTTGAGATACCGTTTGTTTGACTTCCTTCAATTCGTTAAGGAAGGTCTGAAGGTCAATTTCAATTTTTCCGTTTTGGTTTTTGCTTAAGTTCATGCTGCTGACAATATCATCGAAGAGTGAATTGATTTGTGTCATTTTTTCTTTACTGTCTGTCACAAGTAGATTCACGTCCGCAATATGCTGAGAGACAATGGCGATTTGTGAATTGGTATTGTTGACAAGTTCAGATACAGTTGAAACCGTTTTCTTGGTGTCCTCTGATAATTTGCGTACCTCGTTTGCAACGACAGCAAAACCTTTTCCATGTTCACCTGCTCGAGCAGATTCGATTGAGGCATTTAAAGATAACAAGTTCGTCTGCTCTGCAATGCCTGTGACAATCCCAAAAATTTGTTCAATTTGTTTAGCGATTTCTTCAAGGCGTTTAATTTCTGTTTCAATCTTTGTCATACTGCCATCAATTTGATTCATTTGTGTTTGCTGAATTTCTAATTCTTTTTTACCGCCGATTGATTTTTCTTCGACCTGTGCTGAAATTTGTGTTCCAGCTTGTGACATGTCCGCCATCTCATCCGATTTTGAGACAAGCTTGTCAACTGCACTTGTTGTGTTTGAGAAGAGTGAAGCAAGCGAATTTGACGTTTCCGTGATTTTTGTATGAAGCTCCTGCTGCTGCTCTTCTGCTTCATCACGAATTTTAGAATATTCATTTTGGAATGTATCTAGGACAAGCTGCTGCTCTAAATTTAAAATTTTCGTCGTCGCTTTCACTGCTGTCTGATATTCTTTGAAATCTTGGATATGGTTAGCGAATAAATCCATAATTGATAGCAGAAGGTCTTGGAATGCGGCCATGTACCATTTGGGCTGGAGTCCAATCCGTAAATGAACTTGGGCAATTTTAATGCGTTTTGCTACATAGTTTTCGTCAATCACACCTGCAAACATTTCGCTAATATGAATGCGGAGTGTTTTTTTCAAACGATCGACAGAACTATTGTCTTGAATGATATGCATCAAGGAAGACTCGACTTCTAAATTTTTATAAAACTTATCAACAATATGTGCAATATCATCCTGAACAATTGGATTGAGCTGCTTTAATATCAATAGGTCATGCTGCGTCAGGTCGATCATTTTGATTTGTTTAGCGATGTCCGTACTGTTCGAGAAATTGATGCGTTTTATCCCATCATCCTGCTGTGTGAAAAAAGCAGTGTTTTTTCTTTTCGACTCTTTTTTAAATAACAATGTGTTTGTCCCCCCATAATCATCACAAATATCAGACTTTATGTTTTTTATCGGATAATATTGGATTTTTTAAAGGGGAACGAGTGAAATTTTACTGTTCTGCATATGACCTTTTTAGTGGTTTTTTAGCAGGGCCTTCTACTACTTCTCCAGTAATAGAAAAACGTGAACCGTGACACGGGCAATCCCAAGTACGGTCACTATTATTCCAAGCGACTTCGCAGCCTAGGTGAGTACACGTTGTATCGACAAGAAAGACATTCCCATCCTCTGATTTATAGGCACCGCACTTTTTATGTTCATACGAGATAATGCCGCCCTCGCCTGGTTTTAAATCATCAATTGTTTGATCAGTTCGTTTGAATTTACCACTGATCAGCTTGGCAGCGACATTGGTATTTTCCTTTACGAAATCTTTGACGAAAGAGTCAGTAACAGGTCTTGATGGTGTAAAAATTGATTCGTATGGATTCGATTTTCCTTCAATTAAATCACCGATAAGAGTAGCTGCCGCGTGGCTTGTGGTCATGCCCCATTTTCTAAAGCCGGTCGCTACAAAGATATTTTGGTGGTGTTTGGTCAGGCGGCCAATGTAAGGGATTTGATCCATTGTGACCATATCGTGTGTCGACCAGCGATACAGCACTTCTTCTATTCCAAGGGTGGCGTCTCCAAACGTTTCTAGTCCTTCATAGTGAGCGG
The DNA here is from genome assembly GCF_036884855.1 of Bacillus sp. MAG717A. NCBI lineage: Bacteria > Bacillati > Bacillota > Bacilli > Caryophanales > Bacillaceae > Bacillus > Bacillus sp. MAG717A. The sequence continues at coordinate 437,480 of NZ_CP145733.1, read as the reverse complement.
ATTCATCTCCGCCTTGTCCTGTTTTATGGCCTTCTCCTCCAATGAGGACAACTTCTTCACCGTGCCATTCTGCCGTTCTTAAAGAGTGAGCAGGCTGGTCAATTCCTAAGTACATTCCATCAGGGAGCGGTTTGGTTGTTTTAGCTGCTACGACATAGGATTGCTCTGGATGAATTCGGGTGAAGTAAAGTCCTTTCCCATCATAAAAAGGAAAGTGTGAGCATGAAATGACATAGCGCCCTGTCAGATGATGTCCACTTTTTGTGACGACAGCAGGCCGGTTCCCTTCTTTTACATCAACAGCGGTTGTTTGTTCAAAGATACGTACACCTCGCTCTAGGAGCTTGTCGATTAGCGCATTGAGATAATGAAGGGGATGAAACTGAGCCTGATTCGTCATCGCAAGGGCTGCTTTGATGTCAGCGTCAAAAGGAAGCTTTGTTTTCCATTCCCGGTCAATACCAAGCTGTTTGTAGGCATCTAATTCCTTCTTTAACTTTTTTACACCGCTTTCTTCCTTTGTATAAAGGTACGCATCTTTTATCTCTAGCTGACAATTGATGTCGTACTCTTTGATACGAGCTTGGATGAGGTCTTTTGCTTTTTCGTTTGCTTCTACATACAAACGTGCTTTTGGCATGCCAATTTGTTGAATCAGCTCATGGTAGTATACATCATGCTGTGAGGTGATTTTAGCTGTTGTGTGTCCGGTCGTGCCTTGCAGCAATTGATCGGCATCAATGATGATCACATCTAATCCTCGCTCTGTCATTTCAAACGCCGCAGCGATACCGGTAATACCGCCGCCGACAATGATCACATCTGCTGTGAGATCTTCATTGACAGAAGGAAAAGAATGTTTCCGGCTGTCCGACAGCCATAATGATTTAGTCTCTTCCATTCCTTTATGTTCTTGTTCCATGTTGTCGCCTCCACTTAACTTGTTGTGTATAATTTTTCCACAATGATGAAAATCATACATCTGTAATGAAACAAGGGCGTCATACATAAAAAAGGAGCCAGCACATAAAAATAAACAAGATAAAAGGAAGGAGTGGACTAACGTGTCAACAAAGCAGCCGAAGAAAACATTGCCGCCTCAGCACCAAAATGAACGGCCGGGTCTTGAATATAAAATGAACCCTAGACCTGTCTTTGATCGTGAGGTGCAGGACAAAAAGTTAGCAGGAAAAACAGCCATTGTGACAGGTGGAGACAGCGGGATTGGAAGAGCAGTCTCTGTCTTATTTGCGAAGGAAGGTGCCAATGTCGCTATTGTGTACCTAAGTGAACATCGCGATGCCGAGGAGACGAAGGACTATATTGAGAAAGCGGGAGGCCGTGTCATCTTAATTGCAGGTGATTTAGGGGATGAGGCTTTTTCAAATGAGGTTGTCAAAAAAACAAAAGATGCGTTTGGTTCCATTGATATTTTGGTGAATAACGCCGGGGAACAGCACCCGCAAAAAAGCATTGAGCAAATTACCTCGCATCAGCTTCTTCGGACGTTTCAAACGAATATTTTTGCGATGTTTTATTTAACAAAGGCTGTTCTTCCTCATTTAAAAAAAGGAAGCAGTATTATTAATACAGCATCTGTCACCGCCTATAAAGGGCATGAAACATTGATCGATTATTCATCTACAAAAGGGGCGGTCGTGACATTTACGAGATCATTATCCTTATCGCTCATTAAACAAGGGATTAGAGTGAATGGGGTAGCACCGGGTCCCATTTGGACACCGCTGATTCCATCAACCTTTACGGAAAAAGAAGTCTCTGAATTTGGTGGAAATGTCCCAATGGAGCGTCCTGGTGAGCCAGTAGAGCTTGCACCGAGTTATTTATTTTTAGCAAGTGAAGATTCATCTTATATGAATGGACAAATGCTCCATGTGAATGGTGGAACCATTTTAAATGGATAAACAAAAAACTTGCGGTAAAGAGACAAGTTGCTGTCTCTCTGCCGCAAGTAAAATCATCATGATTGATGTAAGCAGTGTTCTGCATATTGAGCTGACAAGTCATTGAATCGCTTTTCATCACGCTGATCCAGTGCCTTATCAATCTCTTCTCTTAGGAAGGTTAAGCGCTGTTTATAAAGCGCCTCATCTAAAACCATTTGAATATAGATGTCTAAAATGGTGACGCCGTTTTCTTCGGTTTTTTGGGTGTTGCGGGACTTCATGAGCTCAGCATACGTTTTTTTCTCTTTCATAAAGAATCCCCCCGATGCCTTTTTTATAGTATATGGATTGGCGGAGAAAAAATCAACAAGAATTTATAATTTTTAGACAATTTATTTTTGAGCAGAATCGACATCACTTGTCCAATCGACAGTATGTGATATATCTTTAAAAAAAAGCTTTTCGATAGATCGAATGGACTAAAAAATATGATAAAAAGATGATTTTTAATAAATTTTGAAAAAATCCTGTCGTTTCTTATATGTTGGTGATAGATTAATAGTATCTTAAATAACCAAATATTAACACAGGAGGAAATGAAGTGTCAGGAATTAGTGAAACACCTTTAGATTCATACGTCATTAATCAAACAACAATGGCGGTCCTTTCAGTTGAAGAAGGAAAAAGAGTATATTCAAAAGTCATAGAAAGAGAGACAAGCTTTTACGTTGAATTAAAGCCCCTGCAAATTATTGAACGCAGCTGCAGATTCTTCGGCTCAAGCTATGCAGGCAGAAAGGCGGGAACATATGAAGTAACAGGAATTTCTCACAAGCCTCCAATTGTAATTGACTCATCCAATCATCTGTATTTCTTCCCAACTTATTCATCCAACCGTCCTCAGTGCGGCTGGATCTCCCACAAATACATTCATACCTTCCAGGAATCATCCCTCGGAGACACGGTGGTCACCTTTACAAATGAGCAAACCGTCAAACTTGATGTCTCTTATAAATCATTTGAGAGTCAGGTGCACCGGACAGCATATCTCCGAACGAAATTTCAAGATCGTCTTGATGGAGGTCTGCCTAAGAAACAAGAATTTATGCTGTATCCAAAGGAACAGCAGCTCAATCTCGTATACGATTTTATATTAAGGGAGCTTCGTAACAGATATTAATCAAAAACCAGCGGCAGAGCAGCCGCTGGAACTCTTAACTAGCGCATATTATTCATTCTTGCAGATGCTGCAATATGCGGATCGTCAGCAAGTCAAAATGTGTTCTCATACGAAAACACCTAAAACACCTACTTTTGCGAAGATGCAGGAGATGGCAGGTGCATTTGGCATTACCGCAGCGAAAGCAGGTGAAGCTGAGGTGATGGCAATTGAGTGCCACAAGTTGAAATTCACTCATTTAAAAAGACAGACTCAAAACATTTACTGAACACTGGTCACCGAAGGTCATTGCAAAAATGAATAATGTGTAATTTAAGCTTGTGAAAATTAAGGCGGTTTCGGTTGGCATCATTATGACGACACGGATGAAGTATTCTCGTCATTGAAGGTCAGGAGGAAATTGAGTTCAGAGATGGCAAGATCGAACTGAAAGCAGGAGAAATGTACGTGATCCCAAAAGAAAAAGAACATAAACCATACCGAAAGAAGAGTGACATGCAATGCTCGTTGAGCCGCCGGTAGTCGTCAACACAGGAAATACCTCGACTGGGCTGTCAGCAGAAAATGTTGTATGGGTTTAATGCAATGCAACCAGGCGCCAAAAGGGGGTCTTTTTTTGTTCGACAAATTCTGCAAAAGTCGAAAAAAATATAAAAAATGCCGATGGTAATAATAGGGATAAAATGGAGGGGGATGTACATGAAGATTTTTGTGATTATGCTCATGATAATTCTTGTTGGAGCTTGTTTACATTTATCAAGAAAAATAAAACAAAACAAGTTATTGTTTAATGATCAATTACAACAAGTTTTAAAAGTAAGCGAAGAACAAACTGCAGCAATGGAAGATATAATTTATGAGAAAGAAAGGTCAATTAAAGAACTTGAACAAGCAAAAAAAATAGAAGCGAAATTCCAAAGAAATAAAGGGGAAGTTATAACGCATCATTTATTATTAAAAATTAAACAAAGTTTAGTAAATGAAGGGCGTATTACGCATGATCAAATGATGATTATGGGAAATGAATTCGTGCCAGATAGTAGAGGCAAGATATTAGGAGCGAGACAAATTGACCATCTTGTCTTGTTACCTACAGGTGTTTATATCATCGAAACAAAACATTGGAGAGGAAAAATTTTATATGATTATACTAAAAATGATTTGGGGGAGTTCAGTTATTTATTCGATATGATGTTTCCAGAGGTAGAAGATCATCATAAGAAAACGCTAGTGATTAGAAACTCAAAAAATCCATTTTCTGAAGACAGTTCGAAGGATGCAGCATTAGAAATTCTATCTTATGGTGATCCAGCACTGCAAGTAAGAAGCACAGCCCAAACACTACAAACATTTCTGAAGGACAAGGTTCCGAGTGTACAATGGGTAAAAGGGATTCTATACTTCGGATATAAGCAAGATCAAATAAACTCTGTACATAAAAAAAACACCGACAATGAAAACCCTCTTGTAATATGTAATGAAAAGGAGTTAGGAGCGTTTTTTCAAGAAGAATTGAAAAAACCTGAAAAACTGTCGCAATACGATATACTTAAGATTACACAATTAATTAGAAACGTTAATGATCTATCATCTTAAAGTTTTTTAAAATGATAAAGTGAAACTATTTAACATAAATCACAGAAGTGACACGAGTCGTCTGTTACAATAAAAGAAATCATTTTTTGCGAAGTATTCTTATGTAGTAAAGGATGCTTATATTTGACCGATATGAACGAATGGGATGAAGAAATGGAGGCTCTGTATGAAAAAACAATCACATTTGGTGCTGCTATTTATCCTAACAGTGACATTACTAGCAGCCTGTCAGCAAGCAGGTCAATCGCCTTCAAAACAAGACGCAAAAGAAGCTGCTTATGAACAATGGGTTCAATCTTATATGGATGAGTTAAATGAATCATATGAAAAGATGACCGATCAGTTTATCTCAGATGGACATGGAAAGATTCAAACAAATAAAAAATTGACAGAAGCGACGAAAGCATTTGATCGTGTGATTCAAAAAGGGCTTGATCATCAAGAAGTTCCAGCCGCTTATCAAAAGGCCGATCAACAATTAAAGACAGGCCTTGCTTCATTTGAAAAAGGGGTTAGTAAGGTGGAGAAGCTCTTGAAGCATCCCGATCAAGAAAAGCTGTTTATATCCGCTACCCATCATTTTCAGGATGGCTTGCAGCAGACAGCCGCATTTATTGAAGAAGTAGGTCAGATTCAGCAATCATCCTAAAAAAGCTTGGAAGGTTTACTTCCAGGCTTTTTTAGATGTGAATTATTTTCTTTAAACGGCGAACGCCCTCTTGAATCATGCTTTCGTCCGTACAGGCGAATCCTAGTAGTAATCCCTTTCGATTACTTTCAAAACAATAAGGACTTAATGGATAAATGCCAACGCCAGCTGCCTTTGCTGCTTCAATGCTTCCTTTTTCATCAAAGTCTGGTGCTCCTTCTAAAAAGACATGAAGGCCCGTATCGGTTCCATAGATATGAAAGTGTTTGTCAAATTGATGTGCCAAAAGGGCTTCCATCATGGCCGCCTGTCTTTTTTTATACAGCTGTCTCATTCGCCTGACATACCGCGTGAATTCTCCTTCTTTGAAAAAAGAAGCGAGTGTGATTTGTTCCATAATGGGCAGCTGTCTTTGAATGAGTGATTGCAGTGCGGCAATTTCTTTTATGACTGCTTTGGTACCGATAATGGCAGCAAGCCGGATGCCAGGCGCCAGCACCTTTGAGAAGCTTAAGATGTAAATCACATGCTCGGGTGCTTCTGAAAATAGGGAAGGGAGCGGCCCGCCATGGTAACGATAATCTCCATCAAAATCATCCTCTAATATATAAGACTGATGGCTGACAGCAAACTTTAGCAGCTGCTGCCTTCTGTTTACACTCATACATACTCCAGTTGGACGCTGATGGGAGGGCGTCACAGCAATCAGTTTTGTTTGCTGGGGCAATGTATTCAACACCATTCCTTCTTCATCAACTGGTGCGGGGTGAATGTTCATTTCGCGATGCATAAACGACAGCCTTGCCCCAGGGAAACCTGGATCTTCAACAGCTACTGTATCCCCTTTTTCAAGCAATACCTGTGAAATCAAATCAATGGCTTGCTGCGTGCCACCTGTTAACACCATTTGATCTTCTTCTACTTCAATCCCGCGCTCAACAGATAAATATTGGCGTATTTCTGAACGCACTTCCCATAATCCATGCGGGGAGGAATAGCCCCAATTCTTCATATCTAACCGCTGTAATGCTTTCATGAGCGAGCGTTTCCATATGTTTTGAAAGTGGTCATCGATCGCCGGTTCCTGATGACGAAAATCAATATCGAGCTTCTCATGAAATTGATTGGCTGACAGCCAATGATCCATTTGTTTTTCGGCTTCTTCAAAGTGAGGTCTTGTCGGAGGTGGGAAAGGTGGTTCACTTTGATGGGGAGTGGAAGCTGTATATTGATCACTTGAAATGACCTTTGTACCGCCTCTTCTAGATGTGCTGACGTAGCCTCTTGCCAGCAGCTCATCGTAGGCAAGCTGGACGGTTGATCTTGATACATTAAGCTCCTGTGCGAGCACTCTTGTCGGTGTTAACTGAACGTCGGGATGCAGTTTTTGTGAATGAATTTTTTGAATGATCTCATTTACGATTTGCTGCCAGAGCGGGGTAGCGCTTGAACGGTCTAAATGAATATACATCGTGCACCTTCTCTCGTTTTCACATCATAAGATGATGATGACACGGAATTATGGACTGGTCAATAGTGCCGTTTTTGGATGTAGGAAGTAAGCCAAATGGTGTGTACACTGTTCTCATATGCAATGACATAGAGGAGAGAGTCAAATGATCCCAGCATCCAAAGAAGAAACGGCACACTTATCCATGATCCCGTTTATTTTCGTTTTACTTGGTCTTTTTATGATTACGATTGCTGTGAATCTGCAAGTGCCCCTTTATACGGAATATGCAGAACAAGCAGGGTACGGAAAGGCGGCAACAGCACTTGTATTTGCCGCGTATGTCTTCGGTCTCATTCCAGTTTTGCTTTTTCTTGGCGGTATTTCTGACCGGGCTGGACGCAAACCGATTTTATTGGTTGCGCTTAGCTTTTCATTATGTGCCACTTTGTTGATGATTGTACATCCTTCCATACAGATGCTTTTTGCTGCCCGGCTGCTGCAAGGTGTCGGTCTTGGTCTTAGCGTTGGAACATGCACCGCATATTTGATTGCTTTATATCCTGAGAAATCAAGCTGGATTCCAACTTTTATTGCATTATGCAGTTCGATTGGATTTGGGGGCGGTGCTCTTTTTACAGCACTTCTTTCTTTTCAGCGTGTGTCGCTCACGCCGCTTAGCTATTGGATTGTGCTGGCCTTTTTATTCTTAACTATTGTGGGTGTCTTCTTTTTCGTGCCGCCTGTCCAAGGAGATTCTGGTAAACCGATGATGAATATGCCAAGATTTCCAAAAGGAACAATGCCGGCGAATGCAGCCATTGCTATCGCGTGGTCGGTGTGCGGCCTTGTCATTTCAATTTTGCCAGCACAGCTTAAATTAAATGGTTATGAATTGTGGGTAGGACCGGCGCTCTTTTTGATTAATATGGCAGGTGTCCTGATGCAGCCCTTTGTGCGCAAGATGAATAGCAGCACAGCGCTTCTTTTGGGGTTTATCTGTCTTCCATGCGGATATGGCCTCTTGCTATACGGTGCAAACAGCGGATCTATCTTCCTTGTGCTTGCCGGAACGATGCTGGCGGGTACTGCCTGCTATGGATTTACTTATTTAGGTGGACTTCAGCTCATTGTTGAGCGGGGGAAAAAAGAGGCGGCTAGAGCCGTTGCAGGCTATTACTTGTTTGCTTATTTAGGTCTTGGTATTCCAAGTGTGTTTGTTGGCCTCTTCGCTGATATTTACGGTACTCAGATCGTATTAACCCTCTTTTTCTTGCTCGTTTTGGCTGCCTGCCTCATTCTATTGATCTCAGCTGTCAGACAGAAACAAAAGTAAGGTGTCCGTCTTTCTCTTTCTCTTCCAATTCGTTTAAAATATAGAGAGGAGAGGGGAAGATGAACATGAAAAAAGTAAAGCTTGACGGCGTAGTGTGCAGGTCGCAAGAAGAGCTTCATGACCAGCTAAAAACCATTTTACACCTTCCTGATTATTACGGGAAAAACCTTGATGCTCTTTGGGACTGTTTGACAGGCGAGGTGACTCTTCCAGTAGAACTGACATGGGTGAATTTTCAAAAGAGCAAAGACGCTCTTGGTGATTATGCTGAGAGCTTGCGTCAGTTATTTCAAGAAGCAGAAGAAGAACTGAAGGGACAATTTCAATTTGATATTCAATCATGATGGAAAAAGCAGCCGCTTCCGCAGGCTGTTTTTTGATTTAAATTTGTATAGGTGAGCTGTCTGAAGTTTAAGATTGTGGATTCATAAAAATATGTTGCATGAAGGAAACTTTCATCAAAATATGTTATAGTGGGACCTACATTAATAGACTAAGATAGAGTGAGGGTTCGGAAAGGATGGAGGAAAAAACAAGATCAAAAAGAAGGCTGAGACCTTGGGTGAAAGCCGTGCTGTTTATGATGGCATTTGTCATGGTGATGGCAGTGTCCGTGACTGGATACGCATATTATAAAATTTCAAAAGCGTCGAATAAGGCGCAAGTATCATTAGAAAGAGGAGACACCTCGCAAAAGCGTGTGAAAGCTTTTGATCCAGGAAAGGACAGCTTTTCGGTGCTGCTGCTTGGAATTGACAGCCGTCCAGGTGAAACGGTAGACGAAGCAAGAAGTGATGCGGTCTTACTGGCGGCGGTGAACCGAACAGACAAAACCATTAAGCTTCTCAGTATTCCTCGTGATTCTTATGTGGATATACCGGGAAGAGGATATGATAAAATTGCTCACGCCCATGCGTTTGGGAGTGCAGATTTGTCAGTCAAAACGGTCGAAAACTTGTTGAACATTCCTGTAGACTATGTGATTTCAGGTAACTTTAAGGCATTTCAAGACATTGTGGATGAGCTAAACGGAATTGATGTAACGATTGAAGATGAAAGCATCGTAAAACAGATGGAAAAGGATTCAAAAGGAAAAGTTCAAGTGCAGACAGGCACTCATAGACTGAATGGCGAAGAAGCTCTAGCCTTTGTGAGAACGAGAAAAGCAGACAGTGATCTCATGCGCGGAAAGCGCCAAATGGAAGCACTTCAAGCCATCTTTGAAAAATCTAAATCGATTTCTTCGATTCCTTCATACGACAACATCATTGATACGCTTGGTGATAATGTCTCAACCAATCTTTCCATGAAACAGTTCATCGGTCTTTTTCCATTACTGAGCTCATTGAAATCAGTAGATACCATTCAGCTAAAGGGACATGATTATCAGCCTGGGAATGTGTATTATTTTGAGTTAGATGGACCAGGATTAAACGAAGTGAGAACAGAGCTGAGAAAACAGCTTGAATTATCATAAATAAGTAGGAGCCTGCCGCCGAAGCAGGCTTTTTTTGCATGGGTACCGCGCAACATTTCAGCCTATAGTTCATTTGTTTGTTGGAGAAAATATCGAGTCAGCAGTTCCTCTACCCGGTGACGTATACGCGGATTAAAGTATTTATGCTTTTCTTCATAGCCATTTATGATAAATAGATACGTTGTAAATCCCTCATCGTGTTCAATTTGCTGTACTTTCATACTTTCTTTACGTAAATGCTGCTTCAGTTCATAAAGTGCTTTCTGTGCTTCCTTTAACACAGAGGTCACAAGCTGAATGTATGGTTCATTTAATTTAAATGTTTGATGTTGTTTTAAGTGTGTCAGATCACGATTGAGGATGGAGATGACCATAGGAAGAAAGATGGCCTGTTCCATCATTTGAAGCTGTACTCTTGATAGTCTCGTCATGTCCAAGCCTGCTTTCTTTATAAATAGAACAAATGTTCTTGTTTATTATATCGAATGAGTCAAAAAATCTCAAGGGGGGCGAGTGGGATTTATTTGTATATTTTTATGTTTTCCATGTAAAATGAAATGTAGACAAACCTTGAAGGAGTCAAACAAGTTGACATCATTTCTTTCTCTATTTACTCATGAAAATATCACATCATTTTTTGAAAGCTACAAGGCCTTTGGACCAATTGTCGCTATCTTGCTTCCTCTGATTGAAGCATTTCTCCCTTTTTTACCACTCGTGGCGTTTGCGGTGGCAAATGCAAATGCATTCGGCCTTTGGGAAGGCTTTTTATTAACCTGGATCGGTGCAAGTGCAGGTTCTATTCTTGTCTTTTTACTGATCAGAAAATTTGGACAGATGAGAATGCTGAACTTTATTAGCAGACACCCTTCCATTAAGAAATTAATGCTTTGGGTAGAGAAACGGGGATTTGGTCCGTTATTTATTTTACTCTGCTTTCCTTTTACACCTTCTGCTGCCGTCAATGTGGTCGCGGGCTTATCAAGAATTAGCATGTGGCAATTTTCATTAGCTGCTTTAGCTGGTAAGTGTGTCATGCTCTTTATCATTAGTTTTATTGGTTATGACCTTTCTGCTTTAGTAAAGAATCCGTTAAGAAGTGTGTTTGCAGTTCTAGTTATCGTTTTATTGTGGTATGTTGGAAAGAGAGTAGAAAATAGGTTGAACATTCGAATGAGCAAGCGTGAGGACAAAGGAGGCTCTTAATGAAAAAGAAGCCATTGCTATGGTTGATGATCATTACATGCATCGTCTTATTGTTCCAGGTAAAGAATTTCCTGTTTGTGAAGTATAAAGTAGAAGGGGTTAGTATGGACCCCACATTTACAGATGGAACAGAATTATTAATCAACAAGTTCTCGCCAAAACTCACGAAAATTAGCCGGTTTGATTATGTGTTATTTCACGGGCCCAAAAATCAAATTTTGATCAAACGGGTCATTGGGCTCCCGGGAGAATCGATCAAGTATGTCGATGATCAGTTATTTGTCAATGGGGCAAAATGGAAAGAACCCTATTTAAAAGAGCAGAAAAAACATAAAATGGGGAATGTCCTGACAGGAGATTTTCAGCTGAAAGCCATCACAGGACATGATAAAATCAAAAAAAACCATTACTTCGTGATCGGAGATAACCGAATACATAGCTTCGACAGCCGGCATTTTGGAACGATTTCAAAGGATCAAGTAGTTGGTGTCAAAAGAAATAAGGATGAATAAAAAAGAGGCGCTCTGCACATGTGCAAAGCGCCTCTTTTTTTATTTTGCGGCTTTATATTCAGGATGTCTTTTTGCCCAGACATGATGTAAGAATCGAAAAAACGGTGGCAGCATAGCTATGACAAGAATGATTCTAACGACTTGTACAGCTACTACAAAGGTTGAGTCCTCATGGAGTGTGACTGCTGTTGTTGCCATTTCTGCAATACCGCCAGGCGAAAAGGCAAGAATGGCTGTAATGACAGAAATCCCTGTGACCTCAGCAATGGCAATTGAACTGAGAACCGTTGCAGCAATCAGTCCAGCTGAGCTGACGACAGCTACAATTAACGTATTTTTAAGCCCGACAAACATCTGTTTATTCATTTTTGAACCGATGGTTGCACCTAGAAATACCTGTGATGCGATATTCGCTTGTGCTGGCCAATAAGGAATCAAATCATGACCTATGAGCGCACCTGCACCTACTTGAAGAGCTGCAACTCCTAACATGCTGCCAATCAGCCAAGGAGCAGGGAAATGAAGACGAACCGCCAGGCGTGACATAAGCCAGGCACCTAAAATAAGTGCAGCAGTCCACGAGATATTTGACAGGGTGAAAACGCCGGATGAAAAGGCGCTCCCTTGAACGCCTGCAGCTGCATCCGCTGGATTTTTTGTATTTAAATAGAACACCGTAAATGGGATGGTGAGTACCACCATTAATACACGTGTTGTTTGTACGAGACTGACAACGGCTGTATTTGCTCCAACCTCTTGGGCAATCCCTGGCATAGCAGATAAACCGCCTGGTGCTGTTCCGACAAAGCTGGTCAGCATATCTGTTTTACTCAGCTTCCATAAGGCAAAGCCAGAGAGCATCGCCAGTAGAATAGAAAAAACGAGCATGAAACTCACAGGGAGCCAATGTTCAGCGAAAATATGAAGAACTTTCATGTTCATTTTCTGTCCGAGTTCGATTCCGAGAATAAATTGACCAAGGAGTAGCCATCTGCTGTGAATACGCAAGGTGTTGTTTCCTTTACGCTGAAACAGGGGGGGACGTCGCATGGCAATAAATGCAGCTGTGATTAATGTACCGATCATCCAGCCAATAGACATTCCTGTTAAAGACAAAAGAAATCCACCTAAACCGCTTATTGCGATCAAAATGAGATCGGTTCGAAGGCTCTTTCCTTGTTTCATCACATGTAAACCTTCTTCCTATAAATTTGTTCAGTAAGTGAAATGTTGTTATCTTCACTATAATACAAAAGTCTCTATAAATAAAATACGAATTTTTTTACCATTTTCATAAGATTATCTTATCGTGAATCTTACCACTTATTTAAATAAATAGGGATATAATTTTTACCTAAAAGAAAGGTAATATACAACGATTTTCCCCTATTTTTGTTATCAGTTGACTATCATTTTCAATTGCACTACAATGCTTAGTGTGAGGTGATAACATGAAAATTCCTTCTTTTAAATATAATGAAAAGGGATTGAATCGTTTTTTTGGTCCTTTAGAGGGAAGAATTATGGAGATCCTTTATCAAGGTGAGGATATGCCGATTAAGGAAGTGCAGCAGAAGCTGTCAGATGAAAAGCCGATTAATTTCAACACGGTGATGACTGTGCTGAACCGCTTAACCGAAAAGGGAATTGTGGAGAAGAAAACAAAAGGGCGTTCCTCTATTTATAATCCCATTTTAACAAAAGAAGAATTTCTAAATGAGCAGACAAAATGGATTACGCAAGGGCTGATGGACGATTTTGGGCCACTGGCAGTGAATCATATGGTGGATGCAATTGAAAGTGCTGACCCTGAATTACTCAAAGTGCTTGAAGCAAGGCTGGCATCCAAAAAAGAGGAGCAGCAAAATGAATAAAATGAAATCGAGCCTGCTATTTTTAGGCGGTATTTTGATTGGTTTAACGATTTTTTATCAGATGGGGTATTACGTGCTTTCAAGCTTTTTTGGCTGGAATCAAGCATATAATCTCATTCATGTATGCCAATCTGTTCTCGAATTCTATGGATTCACTCCTTTAAAATATTTTCTAGATGCTTTAGTCCTCTACACATTGGGATTTGCGATTTTCTATATGACGAAGCAAATCAAAACGTACATTCAATTCAAGCAAAAACTGATGCTTGCAGTCGATGACCAGTCGACCGAATATTTATCTGAGAAATATACAAACGACATTATTGTGTTTCATTGTCATGAACCGCTTGCTTTTGCCATGGGGATGCTTCATCCAAAGGTCTACTTATCAACGTCTCTCACGGACATGCTGGATGAAGAGGAAATTGACGCTGTTGTTCATCATGAATTGCACCACAAATACAGCTATGATCCTTTAAAGGCCTTCACATTCTCAATGCTCACAAAAGTTATTTGGTACATTCCAGTGTTAAAGCATATGAGACAAAGCTATTCCGTTTTTCGTGAAGTGATCGCAGATGACTATGCGATTCGGCAGACAGGCACTGAGCTTGGAGTAGGGCAAGCCCTTTTGAAACTCATTAAAAAGAGAACTCAGTTTCAAAAACAAACGAAGTTTGCAGTATCTTTTGGAGATCGGGCATTGAATTTAAGAATACAAAAGATCTTAAATCCAACATACAATATTCCTTTCAATGTACCCATTATTCCCATTGTCACATCAACCATTCTCATGGTGGTCTTAATGATTATGCTTAATCTAAATTACTAATTTTTTTACTTATTAACATTACATTATGTAGTGTAAAAACAGGAGGAAATCACTATATGAAAACGAATCAAGAAATAGGAACACTTTTCGTACGTGTTATTTTAGGTTTGATCTTCTTTCTACACGGACTTCAGGCATATCAAGGAGGTCTGGGAGGAACAGCGGCATTCTTTGGACAAATCGGTATACCGGAATTTATGGCCTATATTGTAAAGACAATTGAGCTGGTCGGTGGTATCGCCTTGATTTTAGGTCTAGGAACACGTATTTTCGCAGCGCTATTTGTACCAATTATGGCTGTGGCGATTATGACGGTTGGTTTTTCTAAAGGATTTGTTGGCGGTTATGAATTTGAACTATCGCTGCTTGTCATGGCGCTTTATTTAACACTTAGCGGCAGTAAGATGCTGTCCATTGATGGGCTGCTAAAACATCAGCAGCAAAGCAATGAAGCAAAATTTCATTAAACGATCATGAAAAAAACTCCTTCTGCTATGTGTGGCAGAGGAGTTTTTTTATTTATCAAATTGTCATTTTCACGTTTGAAAAAGGGAAAGAGGTGAGAGGTTTGCTGAAAATAGTTCTTTATTTTATAGATTGAATGAACAAAAAGACGATTTCATTTTTTTGACGGAACATACGATCTCCTATTAAAATAGGACTATCTAAGACACATGGTGCGTTAAAAGATATAAAAACCATACAGCATGCTGCTGTTCATCTTGAGCAATACGTTTCATCAGCTCTTTTGTTCCTTGATCCCGGACATAATCTGATATCGTTAAGTAAAAATCGACCGTTTTTTGTTCATCTTTAAATGCGAAATGAAGCCCTTCTCTAAATTGATCTGGACAAGGTTCTGTTACGCTTGGTTTGTGGTTTTTACCTGTTAAAGAATAATATAGCTTTGTAAATAGTTGATAGTGTCTGACTTCATCCTGGCGTATTTCTTGAATGATTTTTTTTGCCTCAGGAGTTTTTGCTCTTTGGGCAAGTTTTTCGTAGCATTGGATCGCAGAATATTCACCATTGATCGCTTTTTCAAGGTCTGAAATGATTCTTGTGTTTTGGCGCATGTCATATGGCGAGTAGTCATAATAACCGTAATACATGATATTGCCAGCCTCCTTTGAGTTCATGATGGTTTATGATATGAGAAGAATAAGGAAAGGTGCCTATATCTTTTTAGGAAGGAGAAGGGGAAAATAGCTATTTACTTTTATTTTCGCTAGAATATGAGTACATAAGAAAGGTGTTGTGGAGCGTGGAGATTCAGTTTTTAGCAGGCAGATCGGGGAGTGGAAAAACGACTGCAATCTTAGAGGAAATCAAAGAACAGCTTCGGCTAGATCCGCTAGGTCCGCCAATCATTTTTTTAGTCCCGGATCAAATGACATTCTTAATGGAATATGAGCTTGCAAAAACGTCTGAAGCTGGCGGGATGATCAGGGCCAAAGTATTTAGTTTCACGCGTCTTGCTTGGTCTATTTTACAGCAGACTGGCGGAGCGAACCGGCAATTTGTGACAAGCACAGGAATTCAAATGCTTTTAAGAAAAGTGATTGAAGAGGAGAAAGAAAAGTTTAAGGTATTCAAAAAAGCGAGTGATAAGCCGGGGTTTGTCGAGCAAATCGAAAAGACGATGGCTGAGTTCAAAAGATACTGCATGCTGCCGGAGGATATTGAAAAAATTTCATTATCGAGCATGCATTCAGAGTATACAGAAGAAAGGCGGGCAGGCGAAAAATTGCATGATCTGCATGTTCTTTATCAGCAGATGGAGCAGCATTTACAAGATGAATATGTGCACTCAGAAGACTATTTGACACTTCTCACGCAGCAAATTCCTTTATCTGAAGAAATAAAAGGAGCACACATTTATATAGATGGCTTTTATCAATTTACACCGCAGCAGCTTCTCGTTATTGAACAGCTTCTGCTTCATGCTGAGAAAATAACGGCTGCGTTCACAGTGGATCGTTCCTATCATGATAAGCAGCCAAATGAACTTGATTTATTTCGTATGACTGGTAAAACGTATTTCCAGCTCTATCAGCTTGCCAAAGAGTGCGGAGCGGCCATTTCCGAGCACATTTTGGAGAGAAATAACCGGCATCTTCATACGCCAGATCTTGCTTATTTAGAACGCCAATATGAGCAAAGACCGGTGCAGCCATATCAGGAAGTAACCCCTCATCTCACAGTGTCTAAAAGTGCGAGTAAACGAGCTGAAATTGAGGGAGTAGCGAGAGAAATTCTTCATTTAGTGAGAGAAGAAGGACTTAGACTGCGAGATATTTCAGTTGTCGCGCGGCATGTAGATGACTATAAAGATACGTTAAAAGAGGTTTTTCGAGATTACGATATTCCTTTTTTTATTGATGGAAATGAATCAATGCAGTATCATCCGCTCATTGAATTGATTCGTTCGAGCTTGGATGTCATTAAAGGAAACTGGCGGTATGAGGCCGTGTTTCGCTGCGTGAAAACAGAGTTCTTATTTCCGCTCGAGCTTGCCAAAAACAAAGCGAGAGAACAGGCAGATCAGCTTGAAAACTACTGTATTGCTTATGGTGTAAAAGGAGAACGCTGGACAAACGGCTCCCGTTTCCACTACAGACGATTCCAATCTTTAGATGAGGATTTTGGACAAACAGATCAAGAAATTGAAATGGAACAGATGCTGAATGATGTAAAGGAGTGGATTGCACCCCCGCTTTTCCAATTACAAAAAAGGCTGAAAAAAGCGCAAAAGGTAAAAGACATGGTGGAGGCAGTCTATGTCTTTTTAGAGGAAATACAAGTGCCGGATAAACTTGAAAAGGCTAGGCTGGAGGCAGAAGAAGCAGGTAGATTAGCTGAAGCCATGCAGCATGGACAAGTATGGGATGCTGTTATTCAATTAATGGATGAATTTGTTGAAATGCTCGGTGAGGAGGAGCTCTCATTTCCTTTATTCCAGCAGATGATGGATACAGGATTGGCCTCTTTAAAATTCGCTTTAATTCCGCCTTCACTCGACCAAGTATTTATCGGAAGTATGGATTTATCAAGAATGTATCAAGTGAAGTGTATGTTTATCATTGGGGTAAATGATGGCGTTATTCCCGCACGCCCTTCTGACGAAAGTGTTTTGTCTGAGGATGACAGGGAATGGTTAAAACGAGCAGGAGCAGAGCTGGCAGAGACAGGAAAGGAACGGCTGCTAGATGAGCAATTTTTAATTTACCAGGCGCTGTCGAGTCCATCTCGTCATTTGTATCTGTCTTATTCAGTGTCAGATGAAGAGGGGCGCTCTTTATTGCCTTCGACTCTTATCAAGTATTGTCAGGAGCTTATGCCAAATCATCAGCATGCTTTGTATGTGTTAGACCCGGAACAGCTGGATGACGAGGAGCAATTAAAATTTGTAGCGAATGAGCATGTCTCGTTATCGTATACTGTCTCGCAGCTGCAGCAATGGCTCAACCAATATCCCATCAGTGGTGTATGGTGGAGTGTTTATAATTATTTGATAAAGTCAACTCATCGTGATGTATCAAAAAACATATTGTCGAGTTTGTTTTTTACAAATCGAGCAAAGCGCTTAAAACCAAACGTCACAAAAGAACTTTACGGTGATCACATTCAAGGCAGTGTTTCAAGAATGGAGAAATTCAATGCGTGTGCATTTTCTCACTTTGCTTCCCACGGCTTAAAACTAAAGGACCGGCAATTTTATAAATTGGAAGCACCCGATATCGGCCAGCTGTTTCACTCGGCTTTAAAGCATATTTCAGATACGCTTGTTGAACAAAAAAAGGATTGGAAAAACTTAACGAAGGATGACTGTGTCAATTATTCAAGACATGCAATCGAACAGCTTGCTCCGCGTCTTCAAAAGGAAATCCTATTAAGCTCTAATAGGCATGCTTATATTAAAGAAAAACTCCAGAAAATCTTGATTCGGGTCTCTTCTATATTAAGTGAGCATGCAAGAGTGAGTGGATTTTCTCCCGTTGGACTTGAGTTAGGCTTTGGCGGCCAAGGACCTCTTCCGCCGTTTACTTTTCAATTGAAAAATGGCTGTACGATGGAGCTTGTCGGAAGAATTGACCGCGTAGATAAAGCAGAAGGTTCAAAAGGGCTGTTGTTGAGAATCGTCGACTACAAATCGAGTGAGAAAGGTCTTGATCTAGCAGAGGTATACTATGGGCTTGCCTTGCAAATGCTCACTTACTTAGATTTAACCATTACGTATTCGAAGGAATGGCTCGGTGTAGAAGCAACGCCAGCTGGCATTTTATATTTCCATATCCATGATCCGCTTATTCAAGCACCGATTCCGCTTGCAGAGGATGAAATTGAGCAGGAAATATTCAAGAAATTTAAAATGAAAGGTCTATTGCTTGAAGATGTAGAAGCGGTAAAGCTAATGGATCAAACGCTTGAATCAGGAAGATCACAAGTCATTCAAGCAGGTTTGAAAAAGGACGGATCTTTCCGTTCTGACTCTGCTGTTTTAAGTGAAGATCATTTCCATATACTCACACAGCACGTTCGGCGCACATTTGAAGAAGCAGGCGAAAGAATTACAAATGGTGAAGTTGCCATTAATCCATATAAATTGAAGGATCAAACACCATGTCGCTTTTGTTCATTTAAGTCTATTTGCCAATTTGATGAATCGATAGAGGATAATGAATTTAGAGTGCTTTCATCTGAAAAGGATGATGTTGTGATAGACCGGATCAAAAAAGAAGGGGATCAGTATGCAAATACCAAAACCGAATAACAGTACTTGGACGGATGACCAGTGGGAAGCCATCGTTTCAGAAGGACAAGATATTCTTGTTGCGGCGGCAGCAGGGTCAGGTAAAACAGCTGTTTTGGTTGAACGGCTGATTCGAAAAATGACCCGTCCAGAAGATCCAGTTGATGTGGATCGTCTGCTCGTTGTGACTTTCACAAATGCATCTGCGGCAGAGATGAAGCATCGGATCACAGAAGCACTTGAAAAGGAATTAGCGAAAAACCCCGGGTTCCTTCATATGAGAAGACAGCTGTCGCTCATGAATCGTGCCAATATTTCTACCTTGCACTCCTTTTGTTTGCAGGTTCTGCGCACCTTTTATTATGAAATTGACCTTGATCCAGGCTTCCGTTTGGCTGATCAAACAGAAGGAGAATTATTAGGAGATGAAGTGTTAGATGAACTGTTTGAGGATGAATATAAGGCTGGAAAGCCATCGTTCTTTGAACTGGTTGATCGCTATACTTCTGACCGTCATGATTTAGACTTGCAATGGCTTGTGAAGAGAATTTATGAGTTTTCCAGATCTCACCCTTCACCTGAGCAATGGATGAGGGCATTTCTTTCTCTTTATGATGTAGATGCTCAAACAAAAGTAGAACGATTACCGTTTTACCCATATATCAAAGAGGATCTTTCTCTCGTTTTTCGAAGCTGTCTCGAACTACTCGAACGAGCTCTCGCCCTATCAAAAGAACCGGGCGGCCCGGCACCGAGAGCAGAAAATTTTATAGATGATTTAGAGCAAGTCAATGAATTAATCAGGCACCAAAATGATTTTGAAAAGCTTTACGAGCTTTTGCCAAACATCAATTTTAAAAGGCTCAAAACATGTAAAGGGGACGAATATGACCCTGTGCTGTTAGAAAAAGCCACAGATGCACGCAATCAAGCAAAAAAACAATTAGAAAAACTTAAAGATGAATACTTTATGCGCAGTCCAGCCCAGCATTTGAAAAGCTTAGCTGAAATGAAGCCGGTGGTCGAAACACTTGTGGAGCTTGTCATCCAATTTGGACAGCGTTTCGAAAAAGCGAAGCAAGAAAAATCAATCGTGGACTTTTCGGATTTAGAGCATTATTGCTTACGCATTTTAGCAGAGCAGGATGCGGAAGGAAATTTGATCGAAACAGAAGCGGCCAAGTACTATCAACAGCAGTTTGAAGAAGTGCTCGTTGATGAATACCAAGATACAAACCTTGTACAAGAAACGATTTTAAAACTTGTATCTAAAGGGGAACATGCCGCAGACGGCAACCTGTTTATGGTTGGTGATGTAAAGCAGTCCATTTATCGCTTTAGACTGGCTGAGCCCATGCTCTTTTTAAACAAATATAAACAATTTACAACAGACGGCAAAGAAACAGGGAAGAGAATTGATTTAAATAAAAACTTCCGCAGCCGTTCAGATGTGTTAGACAGTACGAACTTTTTGTTCAAACAGCTGATGGGGGAAACAGTTGGAGAAATTGAATATGATGAACAAGCTGAATTAAAGCTTGGAGCGAGTTATCCAGAAAGCGAAGATACAACGACAGAAATGCTTCTTGTCCATTTAGATCAACAGGAAGCAGAAACTGACGAAGAGCGAGAAGAACTAGAGACCGTACAGCTTGAAGCGAGAGTCATTGCTAAAAAAATAAGACAATTGGTGGAGCAGCCATTTCAAGTGTACGATGCAAAACAGCAAATGACCCGTAACTTGCAGTATCGGGATATTGTGATTTTGCTTCGTTCTATGCCATGGGCTCCGCAAATGATGGAGGAATTGAAGAAACAGGGAATCCCTGTGTATGCGAATCTTTCTTCCGGTTATTTTGAAGCAACAGAGGTGTCTGTCATTCTTTCTCTGTTAAAAGTCATCGATAATCCATATCAGGATATCCCGCTTGCAGCTGTATTAAGATCACCACTTGTCCATTTAGACGAAAATGAAATGGCACTGATTCGCACGAGTGATAAAAAAGGCACTTATTATGATGCTGTGAAGGCATTTATGAGTGTGACTCATTCAGATCACCCTACATGCAAAAAACTAGAACGGTTTTTCAGGTTGCTGCGTAAATGGCGTGATTTCTCGATGAATCATTCAGTAGCGGAATTGATTTGGGAAGTATACCGCGATACGCAGTATCTAGATTACGTTGGCGGGATGCCTGGAGGCAAGCAGAGACAGGCGAATCTCCGCGCTCTTTATGATCGAGCGAAGCAGTATGAAAAAGCTGCCTTTAGAGGGCTGTTCCGTTTTCTTCGTTTTATCGAAAGAATGCAGGAGCGTGGAGATGATCTTGGTGCGGCAAAAACGTTCAGTGAAACAGAGGATGTTGTTCGCATGATGACGATTCACAGCAGTAAAGGGTTAGAATTTCCAATCGTCTTTACCGCAGGACTCGGCAGGAACTTTAATATGATGGACTTAAACCAGTCCTATTTACTTGATAAAGAGCTAGGCTTTGGAAGCAAGTATATCCATCCTGAGCTGAGAATTAGTTATGCAACATTACCGCTTGTAGCGATGAAAAAAAAGATGAGGAAAGAGCTGTTATCTGAAGAGCTGAGAGTTCTATATGTGGCGCTCACAAGAGCGAAGGAAAAATTATTTCTGGTCGGCTCTGTCAAAAATCAGGTGAAAGCATTAAGCAAATGGCAAAATGCTGCAACCGGAGAAGATTGGCTGCTCCCTGATTTTGAACGTTATCAATCGAAAACATACTTAGATTTTATTGGTCCTGCTCTCATCCGTCACCAAGCAATGTCATCTATTTTAGAAGAAACAGGTGATGTTGTTCTTTCGCATCCATCAGCATTCACAATCTCATTTACTCAAGCTTCCGATCTTCTAAAAGAAGATATGTCACTTGAAAAGGAGCAGCAAGACGAGGTGGTACAAGCTTTGATGGAGGGGCTGCCTGTTGAAGAATATGGTGATGCTGATGAGAAAGTAGCAGAGAGACTTTCATGGAGATACCCATATCTAGCGGCCTCACAAGTCGGCACAAAGCAGTCTGTTTCCGAGATAAAGAGAATGAAAGAAATACAGGATGAGTACAGTGTTCCTTCTTCTCTTCGAAAAGCTCGTGCCACGTTGTATGACCGGCCGGCTTTCATGAAGAAAAAAGCACTCACTGCCGCAGAGCAAGGCACCGCAATGCACACAGTCATGCAGCATATTGCGCTTCCTTTTGACGAGCCCTACGATGATTCACGTATACAGCAGCTGCTCGATTCCTTACAGCAGCGAGACTTGCTAACAAATGAGCAAGTCCAGTCAATTGATCAAGAAGGAATTGCAGCCTTCTTCTCTACTTCTATTGGTCAAAAGCTGCGAAAAGCGGATTGGGTGAAACGAGAAGTGTCATTTAGTATGGTGTTACCTGTTAAAGAGGTATACAGCCATATTGATGCAGAGGGGGAGCCTGTCCTTATTCAAGGGATGATTGACTGTTTATTTGAAACGGACGGAAAGCTATATTTACTAGATTATAAAACCGATAGAGTGCAAGGAAGATTTACAGGCGACCTTGAAGCAGCTGTGCCTATATTGAAAAAGCGCTATGAAACTCAAATAGCGTTATATGCAAAAGCAGTAGAACGTTTAACAAACAGAACATTAGAGGAGAAAATTCTTTATTTCTTTGATGGGAATATAGAAATTTCATTATAAATGTTTCGGAATGAGAGGTGAATCACATGAGAATTCTGCATACGGCGGATTGGCATTTAGGAAAAACCCTTGAAGGCCGAAGCCGGCTTGATGAGCAAGCACAGTTTTTAGATGAGCTGTATCAAATCGTAAAAGACGAACACATTGATGTCATTGTCATGGCTGGAGACGCCTTTGATACAGTGAATCCGCCTGCTAGAGCAGAGCAGCTTTTTTACGAAAGTCTATCCGCCTTATCTGATAAAGGAAAACGTCAGGTCGTGGTCATCTCAGGCAACCATGATAATCCGGATCGACTATCCGCCGCATCTCCTTTAACAAATGATCAGGGGATTCATTTAATTGGATATCCGACAAATGATATCATCCGCGTCGATGTTCCTTCTTCGAGTGAACGTTTATCCATTGCAGCACTCGCCTATCCGTCTGAAGCGAGACTAAACGAGGTACTGGCTGAAACATTTGAAGAGAAAGTGCTTCGTGATCATTACAATTTAAAAATACAGCAAGCATTCCAACATTTAAGCACTCAATTTCAAGCCGATACGGTCAATATCGCAACGAGCCATATTTATGTGGCAGGAGGAAGTCAAACAGATTCAGAAAGACCGATTGAAGTAGGCGGTGCATATACCGTTGCGGCTGAAAGTCTGCCAGAAGCAGCCTGCTATGTGGCCCTTGGTCATTTGCACAGGCCGCAAACCATCAAGCGTGCCAAAACGATCGCCCGCTATTCCGGGTCACCTCTTGCTTACAGCTTTTCTGAATCAGGATATGCCAAATCAGTCACGATTGTTGAAGCAAAACCTAATGAAAAAGCAAGCTGGAAAGAAGTGTTGTTATCAAGCGGAAAACCACTTGTGAAATGGAAGGCTACTGAGGGACTGAGTCAAGTACACGAGTGGCTGGATGAAAAACGGGATCTTCAGGCATGGATTGATTTAGAGATTCATTTAACAGATCAGCTCTCTATAGAAGAGATCCATCAGCTCCGAAAGCAGCATAGCGGGTTTGTCCATATTAGACCAAAATTTAAAGAACTGCAGCAATTGGAAGAACAAAAGCAAATCGAAAAGCTCTCGATCGAAGAGCGGTTCGTGAAATTTTATGAGCGCCAGACAGGCGGCGGACTTCCTGATGAAAAAACAATTAAGCTGTTTTTAGAGCTCGCCAATGAAATGCAAGAGGAGGAAGCGACTTGAAGCCGATTACGCTAACCATTAAAGGACTTCATAGCTTCAGAGAAGAACAAACAATTGACTTTAGCTCATTATGTGATGCAGGTGTGTTTGGCATTTTTGGACCGACAGGAAGCGGAAAATCGTCCATATTAGACGCAATGACCCTGGCACTCTATGGCAAAGTGGAACGTGCGTTAAATAATACACATGGTATTTTGAACCAAGCGGAAGAGAAACTGTCAGTTTCCTTTACGTTCGCTTTGCAGAAGGAACACCATATTTCTTATAAAGTCGAACGTGCTTTTAAGCGGGCGGATGAAATGAAAGTCAGAACGACACTATGCCGTCTGATTGAAATTGGTGATTCGCAGACAGTCCTTGCAGATAAAGCGAGTGAGGTCAATCGTAAAATAGAGGAATTACTCGGGTTAACCATTGATGATTTTACGCGTGCGGTTGTCTTGCCCCAAGGGAAGTTTGCAGAATTCCTTTCCTTAAAAGGAGCCGATAGACGACAAATGCTTCAGCGTTTGTTTAACCTGGAAAAGTATGGGGATCAGCTCGTCAAACGTTTGCGCGCAAAGGCGCAGAATCAGTATGGACAAAAAAATGAACTGCTTGCTGAGCTGAATGGTTTAGGTGAAGCTGGTCCTGAGGCGCTCGCAAAGGCAAAGGAAGCGGCAGAGCAGGCAAAGGCTATTTTTCATGAGAAAAAACAAGCGCGGGATGAGGCGTTCACTGCTTTTACAAAGGCGCAAACAATTTGGCAGTATCAAAAAGAACAAGAAGCTTATGAGACGGAACTAAACCATCTGAATCAACTGGCACCATCAATGGAAGAAAAAAAGGCCAAGCTTCATATTGCTGAGCAGGCAGATGCATTAAAGCCCTATGCGGATGCATTAACAAAGGCTGAAAATCAGCTTTCTCAAGCATTAAAAGAGAAGCAGGAAGCAGAAAATCAGCTTCTGCATCAACGATCGATCTATGATCAAATGACGCAGAACTATGAGCAAGCCAGACAAAAGAAAATAGAAACTGAGCCGGAACTCCTCCAAAAGAAAGAGCAGCTGATTCAGCTAAAGGAAATTGAACGAAAAAAAGAGGCGGCTCTTCAGGAAAAGACGGCAATCGAACAGAGAAAAAATAATACAGCGCAGCAATTATTACAAAAAAAAGAAGAAGCAGACAATCTCCAATCATTGTTAGAACGTGCACTGGCAAAACAAACACAGCTGAAGCGTGAGCTGGAGTCATTACAAGTCTCTGTAAAAGAACGGAAAAGTGTACAGGATGCTTTGCGTTTAAGCGAAAATGTTCAAAGAATACATCAAAGCATACACAAGGAAGAACAAAAGATGGAGGAGCTCAAAAAGCGATCATCACAGACCGCAGCAGCATTTGAAAAGCTTCAAAAACAGCAAAAAGACCATCATGAAAAAATAGACCAATCGTTTCAAGCGATTGAACAGCTCTATTTCTATGTATGTGAATTCGAACGGGCTTTTACAGAATGGAGTAAAAGAGAACAAAGTCAGAAGCTCGAAAAATTAAAACAGCGTGATGCTGTTAGGGCGGCGGAATTAAGAAAAGAATTAGCGGCAGAGCTTGTAGATGGTGAGCCATGTCCTGTTTGTGGATCGGTTCATCATGACTCAAAGGCATTGGAAAACAATGACCATGAAGAAACAGTGGCACAAATCGATGAAGTGATTCAACGGATGGACACAGAGCTTAAGCAGGCAGAGGAATACACAAGAGACATGTATGCCGCCAAGCAGCTATTGGAAACGCACGCTAATCAATTAGTAAAACAATTTGCCTTTTTATCTCAGAAAGCTCCAGGTGCGGAAGTTGCGGCAGCACTAGAAGCAGTGCAATATCCGGAGTCCTTGCAGTATCTCATGCAAGAATGGAAAGGCTTGAAACAAGATATTCAAGAAGTTGATCGTAAACGAGCTCGTTTAATGGATGAAACACATGATCAAGCAGCAGAGATAAACAAGATAAAAGATCAAATGACATTTGAACAGCAGCGTATCGACGAATTAGACGGGCTGATCAAGGAGCTTCAATCTGAGCTTTCAGAGCAAACATCTCAATTTGAACAGGCCTTCCCGCACTTTACATTGCATCAAGTACAAGAAATGCAAAAGCAGATAGATGAAAAGGACCAGCAAGCGGAAGGCTATAAAGAGCGGATTGAGAAAAGTATTTCATTTTTGGAAGAAAAACAGCAGGCAAAAGAACAGCTGCAAACAGCCATATACGATGTGGAGAAGGAACTTGATAAACTAGCGCATCAGCTGGAAAGTCAGGAAAAGCTCATTCATCAATATGAAACAGATTTAGGGCGATATCCATTAAAAGCTGTCTCCATTTCTGAAGAACTGATTGAGGTTGAACACACGCTTGTTCGTCTCAATGAAATGGAACAGCAATCGTTCAAGCAATTACAGCACGCGCAGGAGCTCTTTAGTCAAGCACAAAGCCATTTTTCAAGCAGTGAGCGTCAGCTTCAAGAGGCTGAACGAAGAAAACAAGAAGCACGAGCAGCATGGGATAAAGAATCGGAGTCTTCTCCTTTTGATAAGCCTCAAGAGATTGAATCTGCTTTGCTGAATCAGGCAGTACGTCAATCAGTTAAACAAGAAATTGATGAATTTGAGGATAAAAGAAAGCAATGTGCCGCAAACTTAAAGCGAATTTCTGAACTGCTGAAAGATGAGTCAATAGATGAAGAGCAGTGGACTGATATTCAACTGAGGAAAGAAGCGGCAGAAAAGGCATTAGAAGAAGCAACAGTGATGAGCGGCTCTGCTTATGAACATCTGCGTGTGATGGAAGAAAATCACCAGCGATTTGCAAGTATTCATGAACGCTTAGCGGAGCTGCAGCAAGAAATTGATCGACTTGATAAGCTGCAAACCGTGTTTAAAGGAAATACATTTGTTGAGTTCTTAGCAGAAGAACAGCTGGAAAGTGTCAGTCGTGATGCATCTGCCCGTCTTGGTATTTTGACAAGACAAAGGTATGCGATTGAGGTGGATTCAGAAGGCGGCTTTGTCATGCGCGATGATGCGAATGGCGGTGTCAGACGTCCAGTGTCCAGCTTGTCCGGCGGGGAAACCTTCCTGACGTCGCTTGCCCTTGCACTAGCTCTTTCAGCGCAGATTCAGCTGAGAGGTGAGTTTCCGCTGCAATTCTTTTTCCTTGATGAAGGCTTTGGTACCCTTGATCAAGACTTGCTTGATACGGTCATTACCGCATTAGAGAAATTACAATCCCAAAACTTAGCTGTTGGTGTCATCAGCCATGTGGAAGAATTGAAAATGCGGCTGCCGAAGAAACTGATTGTCCATCCAGCAGATCCAAGCGGGAAAGGGACAACAGTCTCAATGGAATTAATGTAAATATTGAGGTGATGACACGGTGGCAAAGCAAACAATTGGATTATGTGAGCTGTGCGGAAGACAAGATGTCCTGCTCACAGAACATCACTTAACGCCAAGAGAAGAGGGTGGTGCTTTTTTACCGACTGCCTTCTTGTGCATCCCTTGTCATAAACAAGTACATGCCCTTTTTACAAACCAGGAGCTTGCCGCACGTTTGAACACAATTGATGCACTGAGGCAGGATGAAAAGCTTGCTTCGTACATCAAATGGATTCGGAAACAGCCGGCAAGCAAGCTAGTTAAAACAAAAAAATCGAGACAGCGCAGAAAGAAATAAGCATAAAAAAGCGCTCCTCTATTTGAAATAGGTGTAGAGGAGCTGCTTCATGCATTACCTACCATATTCTGATCATTTAAGTCAGGATCCACATAGTTGGTGGCGCTAATGCCATTATTTAATATCAAGAAATCTCCGGTATTCCCCGCTCCAGAGCCTAAAGCAGATTTTGACGAACTTTTAGGCGACAGGTAGAATGAGTCACCGACGTTTACGACGCCTCCAGAAATAGAGTTAATGTAAATGGGTCCGACAATTGCTGGCATAATCGACATCCTTTATTCGAAGTCATATCACCATCATATGCGCAGGTAGGTCCATTTGTGAGTTTTGCGTACTTTCATCATTGCTAAATAGCTCCCTAATATGCTTCACTCGCGCAACGCCATTCATTCGACAAGTAGAGCCGATTTGATAGACAGAGGACGATGATACCCCTTCTACATGGATCGAAGACACTTTGATCACAGGCTTTTCATGGTAAAAGGCTGTTCTCACTGATCGTTCTGGGAGCATCAATGGAATAGGCTCATAATACACTTCAAATTCTTTCGCATCTAAATTTTCTGCTTCATAGCCATAAAACAAACTAATGGTTCGTTGAACAGCTAACACCTTGACTTTCGGGCATAGCTCCTGAGTATCACCGATTTGAACCACACTCGAAATCCCGACAGAATTTACCTTTGAGAACTTCACTTGAGATGTGCGCTTGATCATTATCGAGGTGCTAGAGGAACAAACGGGCCAATAATCAGAGATTCTGGCGGTGTATCGAAAATTGAGGATAATTGTACATGATCTGTGTCCCCGATGATAAATAAGGAAGAAGACGATACCCCGACTACTTTAATGCTTCCGGTCTCAATGTTGCGGTTGACAACTGTGAAATTCATCCGTTTTCCTCTCCTTTCGTTTCACTTGGAATATGGGCTAAAAAGTGCTCAATCGCCCGCTTTACATCATGCTTCACATATTCAGCAATTTGCTCTGAACGCTGCAACGGTGTCATATCTTCCCGGTGTGGTAACTGTCCCGCATAGTATTTGATCCTGCTGTCAATTTGCTTGCGAATGTCCTCAATGATATGGTGTTTGTTGCTTTCATCGAGGGACCCTTCATATCGCTGCTCTAGTTCTTCAAGAAGTTCTGGAGCTTCTTCATTTAGAAATGCATCGACAAGCTGCCGTGTTTGATTGAAAAATTGATCAGCCATTTCTTGTTGCATCATTCCAATTCCCGGGGTTGTTGTTTGGCCCACTTCAAAGTTTTGAACACTGTTTGGATCAGATGGGTTGAGGCCGATATTCAGCGTCCCTTCCAGCCGTTCGATTTTCAGTTGATCAAATTGATAATCAATCCGTTCAATATTCGTTGTCGGTTTATCTTTGATCATTTGCATTTCCTGCTGAAGCTCGTTAAGCCTTTTTTCAAGCATCATGATTTGTTGCGATTGTTTTTGAATGATGCCATATACTTGTGAAGCGTTGCTCTGATAATCATACATTTACCTACACCTCCGGGGATTGCAGATGACTTAAGTTGTTGGTGACTGAAGCGGTACAAAAGGTGCGGTGCTTGCGCCTTGAGATTCTTCAATTCCTTGTGTACCTGCTGCGGCAGGCGCTGCTTCTACGTAGCTTCCCGTGTTATACAGGTTGGAAAGGGCTTTGATGGATCCAGCACTCCCGATTTGCAGAACAGAGGAGTTACTCACAGACTCCACACGTAAATAATTAATTTGTATCGCTTGATTAATATAGAAGTTCAACGGATCCTCACTCCTTACAAGTTACCAACAAGCGGTTGATCTATGACATCACTGTCGTACGTATTTGTCACACTTTTGTAGTTGCTAATTTGCAATTGATCACCTGTATTAAAACTGCCTGCGCCAGCAAACGTTTTAACCTGACTATTTGGAGAAATGGTGATACAGTCTCCAACATGAACGACTCCGCTCGTTCCGACGGCATTTACTTTAAAGGCTCCCACAATAGCCGGCATAGCGGTGCACATCCTTTATAAAATTAGGGCACTTTGTTTTTGGGCGTTTCACCATAGCTTATGATGGGTCTTTTAATGTGTGATTGTCTTTTTGAAAGCTTTTCATGAGAGGAATTAGATGTATGGCTTACCCTTTTTTTGAGCAATCTTTAGAGGTGGATTTGATGCCTTTATTTAAGAGCATGTCAAGCTCTTGACTGCATCTGATGGTTTCTTCGGCATTCATCCCGAATTTTTTCGCAGTCTCAATTAAATGTAATCTTTTTTGTTCAATTTCATAATTGATCATAACGGACGCCAACTCTCACATTTTTTATCAAATAGAAGGATATGGTTAGTATACCCTATTTTTCTATAAAAAAAGCTGTTTCGTCAATATGAGTAATAAAGTGACAAAATTCGAAAGTGTTCTTACGTACCAAATTTCTCTTTTCTGATCTCAGCCTGTAAATAACGTCGTCTTTTGTTGATATACTGCCGGATTAAGTCTCGTTCAGATGGTAGGATGTCTTTTCGATCTTTCGTATATGGATCATCTCCAATTCGGTCCACAATCGATTCATGCCATTTCTCGATGATTGGACAGAGCCGGTCTTCTACAAAATGTGTATCGAGTACATGCTGGAAAAGTGTGTAATAGGCTTCTTTAAACGAAGGGATATCTAGTAGTCTAGCAGTTAATGTATTAAAGCCGTTTACTGGGATATAATCAAACGCCATTTCTTCTCCATGAATGTCACGACCCCATGTTGCATCATAATCCCAAGGAAGTACTTGAAACCGCCCTTGTTCATTCACATAAAGAGCGTAATTATGAACAAAACCATCAAAGTTTTGTGTGCATACCACACCGATGAGCCAGCGGAAATATTGTGTCACATCTAGGTATTGTTCAATTTTTTCTGCAAAAGTCTCATCTCTTGCTGTGTTGAGAAAGTAAATAAATTCGCTCAGCTGCTGATCATGTTGAGACGTCCCCGTTTTTTTCTCGTATCCGAGAAGAAGGTGCTTTTTTGGCTTTTTATCAAAAGAACTCAAAAGGGAGAAGTTCGCGTCGTCATCAACCGCATAATAAATGCCGCCTCCTGAAAGCTGCCGTTTTTGAAGAAAGAACTCATCGACGGATTCTATTTTCAAATAAATGCCTTCTTTTCTTCCGTTTAAGGTGAGAAACACATGAGAAGCGGCTGGACTAAGCACCCCCATCTGCTCAAAGAAATAAAAAGATAGTCTGTTTCGGATAAACGAAGGGTCATTGTACTCTGCATTTAAATGAAAGATGGATTCGCCTTGTCTTTGTTTTGGCTTTCGGTATTCAATTTGATAGGATTTTTTCTTAAGCTTTCTAATGTGTGAACCGCGGTATGAAGCATAAATATGTGATTTGGTTTGGCCTGTTTTCAGAATAGCTTCAACAGGTTCATCGTTCCAAATGTCTTTTTTTAGTTCAATCAGGTCCTTTGGATGAATCCACATATCAATTTGTTTTAAAGGTTCCGTGTTCATACGTTCATCAACCTCCTATATGCTCTTCTTTACAATATGAAAGTGAAGGAATGTCCTGTACCGGCTGGTAGGTATTCATGGAGTTTTAAAGGAAAGAGGCATTCGTCACGAACACTTGTCTACCGAGTCTCGTAACATAAAGCAGAGAAGATAAACAGCTTTGTCTGTTTGTTTTGTCGAAGCATAGACTGGAGGGGAATTGTTCGTGAGTACATTTGATCATTCGCACATTGAACATGCAGTGGCTTCACTTCGAAGTGAGGGACGTGATCATCACTTAGATCGTGAACCAGAATCGAAACGTTCGCATAAGTCAGCTCGTTCTCGTCATTCAAATCGCGGTCATTGGTTCTTTGGCGGTGGTGGACGCCGTAAATCACGCCGTAGTAAAAAAAGCTACAGAAGCTATCGTTCAAAGAAAAGTTATCGCTCTAAGAAAAGCATGAAGAGTAAAAAGTCATATAAAAGCAAAAAATCTTGCAGAAGCAAAAAGAGCGAACCGAAAAAGTCATGTCGCAGCAAACACAGATCGCATCATAAGAAGAGCTGCCGCAAGTCACACCGCAGCAAGCACAAATCGCATCATAAGAAAAGCTGCCGCAAGTCACACCGCAGCAAGCACAGATCGCATCATAAGAAGAGCTGCCGCAAGTCACATCGCAGCAAGCACAGATCCCATCATAAGAAGAGCCGCAAGTCACGCCGTAGCCATCGATCTAAACGTTCTCATCACCATAAACGCAGCCGATCTTGCCATAGATGTGGAAAGAAGAAGCATCGTTCTCAAAGAACAGGAAATGTTGAGCGTAAATGGGATCAAGGAAATATGTGGGAATATCGCCGTTTCCGCTAGGCATTCAATCATCATTTTTGAAACCCTTTTTAAAAGAGAGTATGATAAAAAAGGGTTTTTTTTATTTCATAGAGAAATAAAATGAGACATCATAACTTAGCGAAATGAAGATTGTGAGGGGAAGACATGAAGTTTTTTACAGGTGAGATACATAGCAGCATGTTTATTGGGGTAGTCATTGATGATGAATGGGTGATGGACGTCAAAAAGGCAGAAGCCAAATTATTTGAGCTTGAGACACTGCCAAACTCTTTATCTGAGTGCATCAAAATGGGGGACAAGTTTGTAGAACATGTGGGGCAGCTTCTTGATTGGGCTGAGAAAAAAGAAGAAGACCGCGGCTCTTATGTATATCCGCTTTCGGACGTGAAACTCCATGCCCCGATTCCAAAGCCGTCTAAAAACATCATGTGTGTCGGAAAGAATTATCAAGATCATGTTATGGAAATGGGAAGTGCGGCGGATATTCCTAAAGACGTGATGATTTTTACAAAGGCACCTACTTCTGTCATTGGACACAAAGATGAGATTCTTCTTCATGAAGATGTGACAAGTGAATTGGATTATGAAGGGGAGCTTGCTATCGTGATGGGCAAATCAGGGAAAAACATTGCTCCTGAAGAGGTCCGAGATTATATATTCGGTTACACCATTTTAAATGATGTGACGGCAAGAGATTTGCAGAAAAAACATAAACAATTTTTCATTGGCAAAAGCTTAGATACAACCTGCCCGATAGGACCTTATATCGTTCATAAATCAATGATCGAGGATCATGGTGCGCTCCATGTGGAAACAAAGGTAAACGGAGAGGTTCGTCAGTCTGCCAGTACGGAATTAATGATCTTCACAATTGAGAACATTGTCTCCACTCTTTCAAAAGGGATGACGCTAGAAGCAGGTGACATCATTGCAACAGGTACACCTTCTGGGGTAGGGAAGGGCTTTGAACCGCCTAAGTTTTTAACTTCTGGAGATCGAATTGACATCA
Source organism: Bacillus sp. MAG717A (assembly GCF_036884855.1). NCBI lineage: Bacteria > Bacillati > Bacillota > Bacilli > Caryophanales > Bacillaceae > Bacillus > Bacillus sp. MAG717A. The sequence continues at coordinate 404,735 of NZ_CP145733.1, read as the reverse complement.
CGATTGAACCGATTGGGACGCTGACAAATCACGTCAAATAAAGCACATGATGACACAGGATTGTCGCTTTGTGTTCGACTTATTTCGTGGTACGATGAGAAGGTACTTGTTCTGATAAAGGGGGAAATCACAAATGGGAACACATTTACATATCACAGCATGGGTGCTGGGGATTATTTTATTCTTCGTAGCCTTTGCTCTAGCAGGTAAAAACGACAAAGGCGCTAAAATTGTGCACATGATCGTTCGCTTATTCTACTTGATCATTATCGCAACAGGCGTAGAGCTGTATGTTCGCACAGGAATGAAAATTCCAGGTTTCGGGGGCGAGTATATCGGAAAAATGATTCTCGGTATCCTAGTGATCGGTTTCATGGAAATGGTCCTAGTGCGCAAGAAAAAAGGAAAATCGGTGACTGGTGTGTTGATTGGTTTTATCGTATTTGCAATTGTGACCATTCTTCTCGGTTTACGTTTGCCGATCGGTTTCCATATCTTTTAATATAAAAAGGACATTGCTTATACGAAGCAGTGTCCTTTTTATGTGGCATCAAATTGTGAAACGATCCGTTGCCCATCTGAAGTGGTCCATTCAAAACGAATGTGACTGGAGGCAGGGTCATGGTGACATTGAAGTGCAAGTGATTGCGTATCTGCCGAAAACTGAAAGAAAGAGACGCGCTGCAATGAATGAAAGGAAGAGAAGACACAATCATAGACGGAAAAACCAAGCTGCTCTACCTGCTCAAGGATGTGATCAAAGACGTTCTCCGGTACGAACATAAGAAGATCGAGCCAGCCTTTGGCAAGGGACGCCGTATATTGAATTTTTTCTCCTCCTTGTACTTCTATTAGCTGCCCGTTTTCCTGAAGAACCATGGAACCAAGCAATTCTCCTTTTGTCCATCGGTCATTTTCCTTCAAACAGATCATTGTGCTTTGAAGACTTTCTGGCAGCATGATCTCTCCTTCTTCATCTTCAATCAAACAATGCCCGTTTTCAATGAGCAAATACCCGTTACACCATCTTCTGCTACAGCGTTCAAGCTGCTTCATTCGATTCTCCATTTGCAAAAGCTCCTTTCCTCTTTCTTTTCTTACCAAATCAAGCCTGTCCTATACACCGGGAAAAAAGGACAAATCAACTATCAAGGAGACGATGCATAAACTAAGAAAGGCTGAATGAGAACACTTGAGGAAAAACGGATGGGAGCTGATGATGATGTGTGGAATTACAGGCTGGGCAGACTTTAAAAAGCAGCTCATCCAACAGGATCATGTAATCAATCAAATGACAGATACATTATCTAAAAGAGGGCCAGATGATACAAATACGTGGAAAAGTGAGCATGTTCTTTTCGGGCATAAAAGGTTAGCGGTGGTAGATGTAGAAGGCGGAAAGCAGCCGATGACATATACACATCAAAACCATGCTTATACGATTGTATACAATGGAGAGCTCTATAACACGGAGGATATAAGAAAAGAATTGTTAAAAAGGGGGCACCGCTTTCTTGGGCATTCTGATACAGAAGTTCTTCTTCATGCCTATACAGAATGGAAGGAAGAGTGTGTCTCCCATTTTAATGGCATTTTTGCATTTGTGATCTGGGATAGTGAGCGTGAATTGTTATTTGCAGGGAGAGATCGGCTCGGTGTCAAGCCATTTTTCTATACAGAACGTCATCATTCCTTCTTATTTGGTTCAGAGATTAAAGCACTTCTTGCTCACCCTGATATCAAAGCAAAAGTCGATCATGAAGGGCTATCGGAGATCTTTGGCTTAGGGCCGTCAAGAACACCAGGCCAAGGAGTGTTTAAAGGGGTAAAAGAGCTGAGACCTGCACATGCCTTGACCTTTTCAAAAGACGGCCTGCGCGTGTGGAGATACTGGAATGTCAAAAGCAAGGAGCATACTGACTCACTTGATGACACCGCACAGCACATTAAGCATCTCTTTACAGATGCTGTGACAAGACAGCTTGTCTCTGATGTGCCTGTATGTACATTTTTATCTGGCGGCGTCGATTCTAGTGCCATTACTGCCATTGCCGCTAAGCACTTTGAGAAAATAGGGAAAGCACCGCTTCATACGTATTCCATTGACTACGAAGAAAATGATCAATTCTTTGAAGCAAGTCAATTCCAGCCGAATGCTGATGGCCCATGGATTGATCAAATGACCAAAGCGTTTCAAACAAATCATCACAACTGTATCATCGGTCAAAAAGAGCTGGCTGCTTATTTGAAGGAAGCGGTTGAGGTTCGAGATTTACCTGGGATGGCAGATATCGATTCTTCTTTACTTATATTCTGCCGAGAAATTAAAAAGGATTTCGTTGTTGGTTTATCAGGTGAGTGTGCTGATGAGATTTTTGGCGGCTATCCTTGGTTTCACATGGCAAATGAAACAAATAGTTTCCCTTGGATGAGATCGACAGAAGCAAGAACGCAGCTCCTGCAAGACTCTTGGCAAAAAAAGCTGTCACTTAAGGAATACGCACAAAGCAAATATGAAGAAACGGTGGCAGAAACGCCTCTTTTAGATGGAGAAACTGGAGTCGATAAAGCTCGGAGAGAACTTTTTTACTTAAATATGATCTGGTTTATGACAACACTGCTTGATCGAAAAGATCGAATGAGTATGGGTGCTAGTCTTGAGGTACGTGTGCCATTTGCAGATCATCGCCTTGTCGAATATGTGTGGAATATTCCTTGGGAAATGAAAATGCATGGAAATCGTGAAAAAGGGGTTTTACGAAAAGCATTAGAGGGAATTTTACCGAATGAAGTGCTTTATCGAAAGAAGAGTCCTTACCCGAAAACACATCATCCAGCCTATACTCAGGCTGTGAAAGAGATGCTAACAAACTGTCTCGCGCAAAAAGATTCTGTCCTTCACGAATTTTTAGATCCGCATCAATTAAAGCAGCTGATTGAAACGGAAGGAGCTTCCTTTCATGTGCCTTGGTATGGCCAGCTCATGAAGGGCCCACAGTTGATTGCCCATCTAGCACAGATTCATCATTGGTTTGAAACGTATCGAATTGATATAGAAGCGTAATAAAGGGTCGGCTTTCTTGTACTTGTTGAAAGGAAGCCGGCTTTTTTGATACATAACATGAGACTTTTTGAGCACATCAAAAGTTGATCTAATCTTTCTAATTTGTATAATTAACTTAAAGTGAATTAATTTGGAGGAAAAAGGATAATGAAAATCATTGTGATCGGAGCGGGACCAGGGGGACTTGCGGCAGCTATGATGCTTCAAAGCAAAGGACATGAAGTTCATGTATACGAAAAACAGTCCTTTGTCGGCGGACGTAATGCTAAGTTTCAGCTTGGTGATTTCACGTTTGATACAGGTCCTACCTTTCTAAGCATGATTCATATTGCAGAGGAGCTGTTCACCTTTGCTGGTAAAAATCTTTATGACTATATCGATGTGATTGAATTAAAAGAGATGTATAGATTAATTTTTCAAGACAATCAGCTGGATATGATTCGAGATCGCGATGAAATGTACAAACGATTAGAAGCCTTTGCGCCGGGTGAGGGCGAAGGATATCTAAGATTTATGAAGGATACAAAGCGCAAAATGGATCGGCTCACACCAATTTTACAAAGTAAAATGGACCGCTTTCATCATTACCTTCGTCCGAAGGTGATCAAAGCACTTCCACAGCTTTCGCTAAATAAAAGTTTGTATGATGTACTGTCAGACTATTTCTCGAATGAATCAGTGAAATATGCCTTTACATTTCAATCAAAGTACTTAGGAATGTCGCCGTGGGAATGCCCTGGTGCGTTCTCAATCCTTTCGTTTATGGAGCATGATACAGGTGTATTCCATCCGAAGGGCGGTGTCAATCAGCTGTCAGAAGCGATGGCAAAGGCGGCGGTTGAAGCTGGAGCAGAGATTCATCTGTCAGCTGGCGTCGACAAGCTGCTCACCGAGGGAAGGAAAGTAAAAGGCATTCGTTTAGAATCTGGGGAAGAAATACAAGCAGATGAGGTTGTCGTCAATGGAGACTTTGCACATGTGATGACAAGGCTTGTCGAGCCAGGTCTTTTAAAGAAATACAGTGAGAAAAAACTAAAAAAGAAAAAATTCTCATGCTCTACCTTTATGCTCTATTTAGGATTGGATACCATGTATGATGAACCGCATCATACCATTGTTTTTTCCGATGATTATGCTAGATTCGTCAAAGGCATTACGAAAACATATGAGTTGCCAGATGATCCGTCTATTTATATTCAAAATGCAAGTGTAACCGATGACTCACTTGCTCCAAAAGGAAAATCAGCTCTTTATGTGCTTGCTCCAGTTGCCAATAACCAAAGCGGTATTGACTGGGAAGCGCATCAAGATGAATTTAGAGAGCTTGTGCTGGATACATTGGAGCGGAAAACCGGCTTTCAGAATGTCAGGCAGCATATAGAAGTTGAGCGGATGATCACACCGAAGCAATGGGAGGAAGACCTTTACGTATATGAAGGAGCTACATTTAACCTTGGCCACCAGCTCACGCAGATGATGGTTCTAAGGCCGCACAATGAATTTGATGAATTAAAGCACTGCTGGCTCGTTGGAGGAGGAACACATCCAGGAAGCGGACTGCCAACCATTTTAGAATCAGCGCGTATCACGACAAATGCCATTCTTTCAAAAGAGAAACATTCACACAAAACAATGCGGCATCAAGAAAAGGGGAGCGCCTCATGAAACAACATATTTTGATTGCAGGTGGCGGTATTGGCGGAATGATCTCAGCGCTTTATTTGAAAAAAGCGGGACATGATGTCACCCTTGTCGAAAAAAATGAACGGCTTGGTGGGAGACTTGCTTTTGTACGTGAAAAAGGATATAAAGTAGATGAAGGTCCGACCATTGTCCTACTTCCTGACATGTTAAAAGGCATTTTACATGAGGTAGGAATTGACGAATCATCTCTTGATCTGTTGCAGCTTGATCCGCTGTACACAATTCAATATCAAGATGGAACCTCCTATACGAAATACTCTGATGCACGTCGTCAGCTAGATGAAATCAGACGTGTATTTCCAAAAGAAGATCAAGGGTTCCAGAGGTTTATGGAAGAAATGACGGACCGGTTTCAAGAAGGGCAGAAAGCTTTTCTAGAAAAATCATTTCACGAAAAACGTACATTTTTTACAAAAGCCAATATGAAGATTTTAATGAAATTAAAGGCGTATCGAACGGTACAAAGCGCTCTGAAAAAATATTTCTCAGACGAACGCCTGCGAGATGCATACGCACTTCAAACCCTCTATGTTGGAGGAAACCCGTATGAAGCATCGGCCATTTATTCGCTTGTTTCATATAGTGAGCACGCACATGGAATTTACTATTTAAAAGGCGGTTATGCAAGTTTAGTAGATATATTGGAAGGGCAGCTCATCAAAATGGGTGTGCATGTAAGAAAAAATGAAGAAGTTGCGCAATTTGAGTTTGAGGGAAAACGGGCAGTCAAAGCAAAAGTGAATGATGAACATGTAGCCGCTGATGCATTTGTGATCAATGGAGATTATCCAGCTGCGTTAAAACAGTTTGGTTTAGACGAACAAGATCGCCGGAAATACGTGCCGTCCTCTGGCTGTGTGATGGTGTATCTTGGGTTAAACAAGATGTATCAGGAAGCACCTGTTCATCAATTTTTTATGGGAGAACACTTTGAGCAGCATATGAAAGAGGTTTTTCAAACAAAAACGATTCCTCAAGACCCGTCATTTTATATATTTAATCCATCGATCATTGATCCATCTCTTGCCCCAGATGGTTGCAGTGTTCTATACATGCTCGTTCCCGTTCCTTCAGGAGATCATATCAACTGGGAAGAGGAGACAGATTTTGTCGAGAACATGGTGGGTGTCCTTGAAAAAAGAGGTTTTCCAGGATTGCGAGAGTCGATTGTCTGGAAAAAGGTCAGAACACCAAATGATTCCTTGCGAGAAGGATTGTTTGAAGGCGGCAGCTTTGGACTTGCGCCTAATTTGTTCCAATCAGGTGTCTTCCGCCCGCAAGTGAAGGTCAGTGAGACAGACAATCTTTATGCGGCAGGTGCTTCCATCCATCCGGGCGGCGGGGTGCCGATCGTGATGCAAAGTGCGAAGCTCATGGCTTCTGTACTACTAAAAGATTTGAATGATAGAAAGGAAGTGAAACTAAGTGGTTGATGTACAAACAGCATTAAAAGTGTGTGAGGAAACCATTCAAACCCATTCAAAAACGTTTTACCGGGCCTTTTCCATGCTGCCTAAAAAGAAAAGACAGGCCGTCTGGGCCGTGTATTCCTTTTGCCGGAGAGCAGATGACATTGTAGATGAGTCGCCTTCGCCACAAGAGGACCTTGCATCCTTTCGGAAGACGTTTGATCAATTTTTACAAGGTGAGGTAGACCGGAATGATCCGATATGGGTGGCGCTAGAGCATACATTTCAAGAGTTTCGGATGGATGAAGCCCCGTTTCGTGACCTGCTCCAAGGACAGGAGATGGATTTAGAGCAGCAGCGATACGAAACGTTAGATGAACTGCTCATCTATTCCTATCATGTTGCTAGTACCGTTGGACTCATGCTCCTTCCCATTATTGCACCGCGTAAAAAAGAGCAGCTAAAAGAAGCAGCCATTTCGTTAGGGATCGCTATGCAGCTAACCAACATTCTTCGAGATATCGGCGAAGATCAGGCTGAAAGAGACCGTATTTATTTGCCAAAGCAAGTGATGGATCAATTCGGGTACACAGAGCAAGAATTGAAGGAAGGGATTGTCAATCAAGCTTTTCAGCACGTCTGGGAGTACATTGCTTTTGAGGCAGAGGCATACTATGAGGAGTTTTTTGACCATCTTCATGAATTCCCGTTATATTCACGTATACCGGTGAAAGCAGCAGCCCACTTTTATAAAGCCATCTTAGATAAAACAAGAGAAAACGAATACCGCGTCTTTACAGAGCGAGCATTTATTTCAAAACAGGAAAAAGCACTTATTTTAGAAGATATTACGTAAAAAAGGACTGCACCCCGCAGTCCTTTTTATGTGGAAGAAAAACGATACTCCGTCCATACTCTGGAACGCCAGCGCCTATACATAAAGATGCCTCTGACCCATTCATCCACGATAAAAGAAATCCAAACCCCGATGAGCCCCATTTCAAGCTGAATGCCTAACAAGTAAGCGATCGGAAGCCCGATTCCCCACATTGAAATCATCGCCATATACACTGGAAACTTCGCGTCACCAGCAGCCCGCAATGAATTAATAATGACCATATTAAAAGAGCGTCCCGGCTCTAAAATGATCGTCAATAGGAGAAGTGTGGCGGCGATTTGAATGATTTCATGATTGCTAGTGAAAAACGTAAGCAAATGCGTCGATGATAAAGATAAAGCAGTGGAAGAAAGAAGAGAGAGCGCAATGGCCCAGTATAAGCTTTTCATACATCTGCGGTAGGCCGCATCGAATTCTTTCGCTCCAATATGGCGCCCAATTAAAATCTGTGTGCCTTGGCTAATCGCTGCACCAAATAACATAATGAACATCATCAAATTTTGAGTGTAGACCTTTGCTACTAAAGCCTGCGTCCCCATAAATGTAATAAACAGTGTAATGATCATTTGAGAGCCGTTATAAGAAAGCTGCTCTCCAGCAGAAGGAATGCCAATTTTCAGCAGCTTTTTTAAATGCGTATGCTGGATGTGAAACATGCTCTTCAGCGAAAAGCGCAGTCCAATTCGGCGGCGGACAATGAGAATCATCGCCATCAATCCGATCAATCGAGCCAGCGAGGTTGAAAAGGCAACACCCATGACACCTAATACCGGAAAGCCAAACGGACCAAAGATGACCAAATAATTGCCGGCAACGTTTAGCAAATTCATTCCGATGGTGACATACATCGTGTCTCTTGTATATCCGTAGCTTTTTAAAATAGCACTATACGTCATAATAAGTGCTTGAATAAAAGAAAGCAGCCCGACAATTTGTAAAAAGACCGCCGCATCCGGCATGAGTTCACTTGATAAGCCCATCATGTGCAGAATGGGAACAGCTAACATAAACATGAGGAGACTAATGACAAAGCTGATCAAGAAGTTGGTCCCTAGTGAGACATAGGCGACTTGAGTCGCTTCCTGCTTGCGGTCAGCTCCTAGAAGCTGCGCAATCACAATGGTCGTTCCTGTTGTAATGAAGCTGAACATGACAATTAATAAATTCAGGAGCTGGTTGCTTACACCTACTGCGGCCACACTGTTATCAGAGTATTGGCTGAGCATAAGTGTATCAGCGCTTCCCATGAGCATATATAAAGAGATTTCGATAAAAATAGGCCAAGTTAATGCAAATAATGAAGGGTGCGTTTTCTCATCTTTGGCTTGAACCTTTTCATATGACAGGGTTTGAGATTTCATCACAAAGCCCCCTTTCGTATAAATCCGATTTATAGTGTACCTTGCATCGACTATAATAAGAAGAGATGAAACCGAAACTTATTGGAGAAATACGACTTCATAAGGGGATGAATATGAATCGATTTATTACTTTTACTGTACCGCCGTTTCCTATTTATATAGCTTCAGGTAAAGGGATATTTCATCAAGGAGAAAGACATATCTCAAGAACCTTTGCTGTATTTGATCTTCTCTATGTCACAAAAGGTGAACTATGGATGACAGAGGACGAGGAGGCTTTTCACGTAAAAGAAGGTGAATATATGATTCTCTCACCGGGCCTGTCTCATGGCGGACATCTGCCATGTGAAGAGGATACCTACTATGAGTGGCTTCATTTCTCAATTGACCGATTTGAGCTGACGAACCGGCCAAGAGAACACTGGATTGATATGAAACAAAACCAAGCCACCTTCGAAAAGCCGGCAACATATGAATTTAGCCTGCCTCGTTTAGGAAAAGTGAAGGGACGAAGTGTGTTAGAAAAACACCTTTCAGCGATGAGCGCATTAAATCATGATGCATCTGAACTTCCGCTGAAAAAACAGCTTCTATTTGAGGAACTGCTCATTCACCTGCAAAAGGAAGCATTTCATATTCCAAGTGCAAAGGAGACTGTCGCATCAGAAGTGGTTCACTATCTTGAGCATCACTTTATGGAGAAATTGCATATGGAGCAGCTTGCAGAGAAACTGCACTATCATCCTGACTACATGACAAGGTGTATGCAGACGGTGTACGGATTGACGCCAAACCAGTACAGCCATCGTCTCAAGATCGAAAAAGCTAAAAGCATGCTCGCCTCAACAAATGAAAAAATCGCATCCATTGCAGAGCATGTAGGCATTGACGACCCTACTTATTTTTCTAAGCTGTTTCGGCAAAATGAAGGCATGACGCCGATTGAGTACCGTCATCTAGCAAAAAGAACGACAAAGTAAAGGAACGTGAACAGATGAAAAGAGAAAAGGAAGAGCTTGTAAACATACGTCCATTAACCGAAACGGATTTAGAGGCAGTGTGGCATTTAAAATTTAAAGCACCAGACCAGTCCTATCGAAAATGGAATGCCCCTTATTTTTATGAACACGAAATCCCGCTTTCTGCATTTAAGAAACGTTACTTACAGGATGAATCCATTCCCCAAAAGCTATATGGCATTGAAATAGACGGTGATATCAAAGGTACCGTATCATATTATTGGGAGAATGAACGTACACGGTGGCTTGAATGCGGCATTGTCATTTATGACTCACGCTTTTGGAGCGGGGGCATTGGGACAAAGGCATTAAATCTATGGATTGATGTATTATTTACGCATATTGATATCCCTCGAATTGGTCTAACCACTTGGTCAGGGAATGAACGGATGATGCGGTGCGCAGAGAAATGCGGATTTGTCCTTGAGGGGAGACTGAGAAAGGTCCGTTATTATCAAGGAGAGTATTATGATTCGATGCGCTACGGAATGCTGAGAGAAGAATGGCGAAGCCTCCCGCGCAATATCCTCTGAATCATTATTTTTTAGGAAAAAAGCATCGTATAATGGAATGAACTGAAGAAGAAGGGTGGCAGATGAATGTGGGCTGGATCACTGGATGGTTTGTTTCTATTTTAGTCGCAATCTATCTATTGATAGATGCACCAAAACATGGGAAAAATAAATGGTTATGGTCTATTTTAGGTCTTTTATTCGGGCTCTTTGCATTTGGGATATACCTCATCAAAACAGGAAGAAAAGGATTGGGCTGGACAGTTCTGATCGTGTCCATCATCATCTATTCTATTGCTATACTAGCCTATGTCTTTTACTTCCTGTTGCTGATCATCGGATACTCAAACGCATCATAGAGAGCGCGTATACATAATAAGGGGGAGTTTAATCTTGAGAATAACGGGTCTATTCGTTTCACTTGCTGTTGCTATCTATTTATGGTTTGATGCGCCAAAGCATCACAAAGACAAATGGCTGTGGGCCATTTTAGGCGTGCTTTTTAGTACCATCGTACTCGGCATTTATTTGATCAAGACAGAGAGGAAGGGGCTGGGCTGGACGATCTTGATTTTAACCATCTTGTTTTATCTCATGCTGCTCATCTCTGTTTTAATCGGTGTAATTCTTTTTTATCAGGCGCCTTCATGAAGAAGGGCCTTTTTCTTTTACCTTTTGAGCCGGCACACCAGCAATGACGATCTGCTCTTCATGAAAGGAATGATTCACCACGGCATTTGCTCCAATTGAGATATGATTTGCAATATAAATGTCTCCAAACAGCTTAGCACCGGGCCCAATCCATACGTGATCTCCAATGGTTGGTACATCCTTTTCGGAATGGTTTTGACCAATATTCACCCCTTGATGAATATCACAAAATGCCCCAATTTTTGCGTGCTTATTTACAATTAAGAGGCCAGTATGATTGATTCTAAGGCCGGGGCCAAAGACGCCAATTGGGATATCAAAGCCAAGCTGCATCCCTTTCTTTTTATGTAAATAGCGGTAAAACCATTTGCGCAATGTAGCGCCGCTATTAGAATAGTATTCATATTTTCGTAAATACCTTTGATATTTCCATATATCGTCCCCAAACCATTTTGGCCTTCTGCGCGTGATAGCTAATGCTTTCTTATCCTGCGTTAAGTAATGGTGAAGATCGTGCTTTGTTAAAATCATCAAAATTCCCCTCTCCATCCCTTATGTTTCAGAGAAATTATACCACCCAAACCATTTATATCAAGAAAAAACAGTGTGATTTCTTCAATTTTCTACCTTCATTTCATCCAAATTTCTGCATAAAATGAGCGCTTTGAATTGAATAGAACAAATGAACCAGGAAAAATGATTTGTAATTTTTTTCAATGTCAATCCGTCTCATGCGTTCCATCTCCTTATGGCAGTAAGGTTTGTAAAAATTACTCGAAAATACTCATTAAAAAGAGAATATTGTATTCATATGCTTTTCGAATCATCTTTTTGAATACAATTGACTTTCCTATCTCACATCCTCTAGGCTAGTAAATGAAAATGATAATGATAATCTTTATCAATTGGAGGAGTGTTTTATTATGTCCATCAAAACCGTTTCTAAAAATCAGCAATTTTTAGAGCAGCAAAGTCAAAGAGAATCTAATGCAAGGTCTTACCCGAGACGGTTCCCATTAGCCATGCAAAAAGCCGAGGGCATGATCGTGACAGATGCGGATGGCAGAGAGTTTTATGACTGTCTAGCAGGTGCAGGAACACTTGCACTTGGCCACAATCATCCGGTTGTGATAGAAGCTATTGAACGTATGCTTCATGAAAAAAGGCCATTGCATACGTTGGACATAACCTCAGAAATTAAAGAAGAGTTTGTGAATGAAATTTTTTCTCACCTGCCAGAAGAGTTTGCAAAGAGAGCAAAAATTCAATTTTGTGGACCAACTGGCGGTGATGCCATAGAAGCTGCGATTAAATTAGTCAAGACAGCGACAGGAAATCGTTCCATTCTTTCTTTCCACGGTGCTTATCACGGTGCGACACATGGCACGATGTCATTAAGCGGGAATTTGTCTCCAAAGGAAAGAGTGCAAGGGTTAATCCCAGATGTGCATTTCATGCCTTATCCATATGAATATCGCTGCCCATTCGGAATTGGCGGGAAAGATTCACACCGCATTTCCAGCTCTTATATTGAGCGTGTATTAAATGATCCTGAAAGTGGTATTCTTCCGCCAGCAGGTATGATCTTTGAAGCAGTACAAGGTGAGGGAGGCTCAATTCCAGCATCTATTGAATGGATGCAAGAAATGAGAAGAATCACAAATGAAAAAGGTATTCCGCTCATCATCGATGAGGTTCAATCAGGCATTGGCCGAACAGGTAAGATGTTTGCTTTTGAACATGCAGGAATTGTGCCGGACGTCATTGTATTATCTAAAGCCATTGGTGGCAGCCTGCCGCTTTCAGTTGTGATTTATGATAAAGATTTGGATCAATGGAATCCAGGTGCACACATTGGCACATTTAGAGGAAATCAAATGGCAATGGCTGCAGGAACCGCTACGCTTAAATTTATAAAAGAAACGAATCTGCTTGATCATGTTGACCAGTTAGGGAATCGCATGCAGGCTCATCTAAAAGACATTCAAAAAAATGTACCTGCTATCGGTGATGTTCGAGGAAGAGGCTTAATGATTGGTGCTGAAATAGTTAATCCAGATGAAAAGCAGGATGTGGATGGAAGTTATCCAGCAAATCCTGAGCTAGCCAGTCTCATTCAAAAGAATTGCTTCGATAAAGGCTTAATTGTAGAGACAGGAGGCCGTTTCGGCAGCGTCATTCGATTCTTACCGCCATTGATCATGACAGAAGAACAGCTTGAACAAGTTATCGCTATTTTCAAAGAGGCCGTATACGATGCAATCAACTAAAGCTTCTGTGGATTCATTATTTATCAATCAAAGCCAGCTTGGAAGAGAGTCCTTCCAAGCGGCTCTTCATACATCTATCGACAGCTTACAGGACCAATGGCAAAAAGACCAAGGCCCATACAGTGGAATATTGCCTGGGAAATTAGCGGCTAGTGTCGAATCATTATTTCAGTTTCAACCGTCTGGCGAATCAATTGAATCTGTCTTTCAAGATATAAAGCAGCACCTTTTGCCACATCTGGTTGATGTATCGCATCCTAAATGCTTGGCACATTTGCATTGCCCGCCGCTTATACCTGCGCTTGCCGCAGAGGTGATAGTAAGTTCATTTAACCAATCAATGGATTCCTTCGATCAAAGCGGTATTGCATCTTTGGTTGAGGAGGAAATTCTAAAGTGGCTATGTGCGAAGTTTTCTTATGGAAATTTAGCAGATGGGACATTTACGAGCGGTGGAACCCAATCTAACTACATGGGGCTGCTTCTTGCAAGAGATGCTTTTTGTGAAAACACATGGCAATGGAATGTTCAGCAGAAAGGCTTGCCGAGTGAGGCTCACCGCATGAGAATTCTTTGCTCTAAGAATGCTCACTTCACTGTGAAGAAATCTGCATCCCAGCTAGGCTTAGGGGAGCAGGCGGTTGTTCTGATAGAGACAGATGAGCATCACCGCATGGACCTCAACGATTTGAAGAAGAAACTTGTTGAGTTAAAGGAGCAGGATCTCCTGCCTTTTGCGGTAGTGGCGACTTGCGGGACAACTGATTTTGGCAGTATTGACCCGGTTCGAGATGTGTATGACATCGTCAAGCCATATGGTCTGTGGATTCATGCAGATGCTGCCTACGGTGGAGCGCTTGTATTAAGTGAAAACTACCGAGATAAATTAGACGGTGTTGAGCTTGCTGATTCCATCACGATTGACTTTCATAAACAATTTTATCAGCCGATCTCTTGCGGGGCATTTTTGCTGAAGGATAAGAGACATTTCGGCTTGATCCATTATCATGCAGATTATCTTAATCCAAAAGAAGATGAACTGGATGGAATACTACATCTTGTCCATAAATCTGTCCAAACGACGCGCCGATTTGATGCACTGAAATTGCTTCTTTCTCTTCGTCTGATTGGGGAGGAAGGGTTTGGAGACATGATTGACCATACCATTGATTTTGCGAAGGATGTGGCTGCGCTTATCGAGAGCAATGATCACCTTGAAGTGATCAATCCTCAGCCAGAAATCAATGCAGTAGTGTTTCGATTTAAGGGTGCGGATGACATCAATAAAATCATCCATCGAACGCTATTCAAATCAGGAACTGCTGTCATTGCAAAAACAGTGGTGGATGGTCAAACATGCTTGAAATTCACTTTGTTAAATCCGAGAACGACAATCACACATATTGAGGAAATCCTTTCTGACATCGTTGATATCGGGATCGCTCATATTCAATCCGGGAGGGTACTACGTTGAGTCAATATAAACAAATGGCTGAAAATGCAACAATGCAAAGCTTTTTAAACTGTTTTTTACGTGAAACAGGAATCGATCGATCTGCAAAAAAAGAGACGAAAGCAGATGGTTCGCTTGTATTCGTGGCAAAACTAGCAAAGCAAGACCTTGAGCTTGTGATTCCGATCCGATACTTTTCATCTGTAGGCCGCCATTTCTTTGATTTTCCGATTCGCTTTCGTCCGAGTGGCAGCCAGCAAGAGGGGACGATCGTCGATTACACGACACTTGTTGCTTTATGTTCAAAGGAGCTTCTCATTGCATATGGCCGCACAGATGCAGAGGATGAATTCATGCTTCGCATCATTTTAAGCTGCAGAAATATTGAACGATTCTTACGGGAGAGAGAAAGTGATCAAGCTGCTTTATCTCAAGCTGATTTTGAGTACATCGAGGCTGAACAGTCACTTCTCCTTGGACATTTAACACATCCAACACCAAAAAGCAGACAAGGGATGACAGAAGAGGAGGAAGCCGTTTATTCTCCTGAGCTGAAAGGAGCTTTCCAGCTTCATTACTTTAAAGCGCACCATTCGATTGTGCTTCAGGATTCATCTATTTCACAACCTGCGGCAAGCCTCATGTTAGAAGAGCTTTCGCGTCAGGTTCCAGAAGAAACAGAGAGACTGAATAGGTTAACAGAAAACGGAGAATATGTGCTTATTCCGATTCATCCGCTGCAAGTCAAAGTGGTCATGGAGAAGGCATTCGTGAAGCGTTATATAGAGGAGGGGAAACTGACTTATTTAGGACCGCTCGGGTCTGAATACACAGCGACCTCATCCTTTAGAACGGTCTATCAAAAGGATTCTGCTTACATGCTCAAATTCTCTGTTCCTGTGAAAATTACAAACTCGTTACGCATCAATAAACAGAAGGAACTGGATCGAGGAGTAGAGATGTCCCGCATCTTAAAAACAGAATTAGGCGTTTCTTTATATGAAAAATTCTCTGGATTCCGGGTCATTGAAGATCCTGCATATCTCTCTATTCGAGGAGATGAAGCGGAATCTGGCTTTGAAGTGGTCATTCGTCAAAATCCATTCTTGCATCGTGAAAAAGGCGCAAGCTTAATTGCTGGGCTGTGTCAGGATCATGCGTACGGAGGAAAATCAAGGTTAGCAGGAATTATTCATAAACTTGCAGATACAGAAGGCCGGTCAACAGAAGCGGTCAGCCAAGATTGGTTTAAACAATACTTAACCATTTCGTTAAAGCCGATGCTCTGGCTGTTTGAAACATATGGTCTTGCACTTGAGGCCCATCAGCAAAATGCTGTTGTGCAAATGAAGGATGGTTATCCAGAGACTTTCTATTATCGTGACAACCAAGGCTACTACTATAGTGAATCAAAAAAAGATAAGCTCGCAAATCTAGTTCAAAACTTGAGCGTAAGAAGTGAAACCATTTGTGCGGATGATGTAGCCGTTGAGAGACTCCGTTATTATTTCTTCTTTAATCATTTATTTGGTCTCATTAATGGCTTTGGCACAGAAGGACTAGCAAAGGAAGAAGACTTGCTGGCACTCGTGAGAGATACATTGCTTGCTCATGAGGAGATGTACGGAGCTTCTGATCTGACAAACAGCCTTCTCCGTTCAAAAGAACTTCCTTCAAAAGCGAATTTGCTGACACGATTTGAAGATATGGATGAGCTGACAGGATCTCTGGAAACACAGTCTCGTTACACAGCTGTCTTGAATCCGCTCTTTTTACATAAGGAGGCGCTGATTGGATGAGGCATCGTATTAGGTTTATTCGTGCTGAATATGAAAGAGACGTCCAGCTTGTCCATAAGTGGATGCAAGAAGAGTATGTTCACCCATTTTGGCATTTGAATATTCCATTTCCTGATTTTGAAAAGCATTTTTATCAGGCAATACATGATCCGCATCAAACCCTTTATTTAGGCACGATTGATGGGACGCCAATGAGTTATTTTGAGGCTTACAACGTGAAAGGAGATATCATTGAATCCTACTATGAGCCTTCTCCGCATGATCAAGGCATCCACTTGTTAATAGGGGAGCCGGATTATGTGGGAAAAGGATTTGCTGCGCCGCTCCTACAGGCAATGACAGCATTTCAATTTGAGCAGAACAAACGAACAGAAAAAATCGTCGCTGAGCCGGATATTCGCAATGAAAAAATGATTCATGTATTTGAAAAATGCGGCTTTGAACGTGTAAAACCAGTCAATTTACCGGATAAAACAGGTCTTTTGATGTTTTGTGATCGAGAACGATTCGAAAGGAAGTATAACCATGACGCGGTTCAACAAGCAAAATAATATAGTGGATGTAATTGGGATCGGCATTGGCCCGTTTAACCTCGGACTTGCCGCATTATCTGAAGAGGTAAATGAGATCGACGCTTTGTTTTTTGAAAGAAGTGAAGCCTTTCACTGGCACCCAGGGATGCTCATTGAAGGGACGACACTGCAAGTCCCATTTTTAGCGGACCTTGTCAGTATGGCAGATGTGAAAAGCAAATATAGCTTCCTCAACTATTTGCAGGAACAAAACCGTTTGTATTCATTTTACTTTCTAGAGGACTTCCATATCCCGCGCAAGGAATACAGTCATTATTGCCGCTGGGTCGCTGACCAGTTAGACTCTTGCCGATTTGGCATGAATGTCGAATCTGTCTCACTGATTGAAAAGGCAGGGGAAAAGCGGTATGAAGTGCATGTCCGTCATGTGAAGGATCAAGCTGTAGAGGTGTTTGAAAGCAAACATCTCGTCTTGGGAATTGGCACGCAGCCCGCAGTGCCGGCATCGCTCCAGCCAGCTTTAGGAGAGAAGGTTTTTCACTCAGCTGACTATTTAAAACGAAAGAAAGAAGGCTGTTTCAAAGGGAAATCTGTAACAGTTATCGGCTCTGGTCAAAGTGCAGCAGAAGTGTTTTATGACATTTTATCAGATGATGAAGCGAAGGATATTCACTGGTTCACACGGTCAAAAGGATTTTTCCCAATGGAATATTCAAACCTAGGGCTTGAGTATTTCTCCCCTGACTATATTGATTTCTTTTATGAGCTTCCGCAAACAAAAAAGGATGCGTTATTAAAACAGCAAGACTTGCTGTATAAAGGCATCAGTTCGGCGATGATTCGTGATATTTATCATTTGCTTTATGAACGTTCTGCCTGCGGAAAGCAGCTGAACACAGTGCTTCAAGCTATGACGGAGGTCAACTTGATTGAGGAAACAGCGGGCGGATTATCACTTTCCTGCACGCAATGGGTCAACGAAGAATCCTTTACGCATGAGACGGATATTGTTGTATTGGCGACTGGCTATCAATCCGTTCTGCCGCCATTTATCAACCCTATTTCCCACCATATTCAATGGGATGATCAAGGACGTTTCCAAGTGGAACGTGAATATCGTTTGAAAACAAATACGATGGGTGAAAATGATATTTTTGTACAAAATGCAGAGCTTCATACACATGGGGTCGGCGCTCCTGATTTGGGGCTGGGGGCTTATCGAAACAGTGTGATCATCAATGAACTTGCTCGTCAAACCGTGTATCCACTTTATCAAAAGCACGTCTTCCAGACATTTGGTACACACAAGAACGCACACACATTTGAAGAAATCAAAGGTTAAGGAGGATGAAGCGATGAGTGTACAAGATGAATTGAAAAAAGCGGTGAATCCTGCTGCTTGGAAAAAGGCAAACCAGCGTATGGTGGCAAAAATGCTGTCCGAATACATGTATGAGGACATGCTTCATCCTGTCGAGCTGGATCGTAAGGATGGCATTGCCCAGTATGAATTAATCATTCATGAACATAAGAAATATCGTTATCTGGCAAAACCTCGGTTGTTTGATAGTTTTGATACAATCGCTGAATCAATTGAGTGCTGCCAGGATGGAAAATGGTCAAAGGATGTCAGTGCCATTGTGTTTTTACTAGACATTCAGCCGATCATTCCAATGTCCTCTGACACAACAGGCCATCTTATCAAAGAGCTTCACCATACTTTGTTAGCCGATGTCCATTTGCTGTCGAAAAAAGCACTTCGTGCGGATGAGCTGACAGATACGGATTATGCATGGATTGAAGGAGAAATGACAGGCCATCCTTGGATTGTGTATAACAAAGGGCGTATAGGATTCAGCTACGATGATTACTTAGCCTATGCACCAGAACGTCAAGAATGTGTACAGCTGTCTTGGATTGCTGTACACAGGGAGCTTGCGACATTCCATGCAGTCGATCATGAAAACTATGAACAGGTAATCGCCAAAGAATTAGATGAAGTCACGATTCGTCAATTTCAACGTGTGTTAAAGGATGAAGGACTGAATGCAGCTGACTATTATATGATGCCTGTCCATCAGTGGCAGTGGACGCATATGATTATTCAGCATTTCCCGGAAGATTTAGCCTTGCGCCGGATTGTGTATTTAGGAGAGGGGCTGGATCAATATATCCCGCAGCAGTCGATCAGAACCTTTACAAATATCTCAAATAAAGGCAAGCATCATATTAAACTGCCAATGAGTATTTTAAATACACTTGTGTACCGTGGACTCCCATCAGAACGTACGGTCATTGCCCCGCGCATTACAGCACATATTAAAGGGATTGCTGATCAAGACTCATTTTTATCTGATGTCTGCCGCGTCATTTTACCAGGTGAGAATGCAAGTATCAATGTCGATCATCCATACTACAGCAAACTGCCTGGTGCGCCGTATCAATATCTCGAGATGCTCGGTGTCATTTTTAGAGAAAGTATCTATACGTACTTAGAAGAAGGGGAAAGCACTGTTACACTTGCGGCACTCACATATGAGGATCATGAAGGAGAGCCGTATATCAAGCAGCTGATTGAAAAATCAGGTCTCTCCGCAAAAGAATGGATGGCGAAGTTTTTCCATGTCGTGATGCCGCCACTTTTGCACTTTATGTATCAATACGGCACAGTCTTTTCACCGCATGGTCAAAATACGATTCTAGTGTTAAAAAATCATGAGCCGCATCGTTTAGCGATCAAAGATTTTGTTGATGATGTGAATATAAGTGACCAGCCGCTGCCTGAATTAGCTTCACTAGAAGAAGATTTAAAAGAAGTGCTGCGCAGTGAGCCGCCAGAAGGTCTAGTACAATTTATTTTTACAGGATTATTTATTTGCAATCTACGCTATGTATCCAATGTATTAGACAATCACGATCTGTTAGATGAAACGACTCTTTGGCGTTTGCTTGCTGAAGAAATTCAGCAGTATCAAAATCAATTTCCACAGCTAAAAGACCGTTTTGAATTATTTGATCTATTCCAGCCGAAGCTGACAAAGCTTTGCTTAAATCGTAATCGAATGATTGATTATGGCTATGGAGATGGAGATGACCGCCCGCATGCATCAGAGCATGGAAAGGTCACAAACGCACTCGCTCATGTTCTTTCGACAGTTGGAGAGAAGTAATAGAAAAGCTGTAGACATCAAGTGTCTACAGCTTGTTTGTTTTTTAAGAAAATGCTTGAGAGGCAAGGAAATAGAATAGGGAGGGATCATTTAGTTTTTCTTTCCCGCGAATCATCATAAAATGCGCTACGTTTGTTTTCGTAAATCCTGCTTCAACAAGTGTTTCATGCAGACGCTCAGCAGTTTCTTCCTGCATATCTAAACGAATCGCACCTGGATAAGACGAGATGAGTGATTGGATGAGCGCGAGCGCCGTTTGTTCATCGTTTGCTGCAAGCGGTCCAATCATGAGATTAGCAGGGGTTTCGATGCCAAATGCAAATCCAGTTGTTTCATGATGTTCATTCTGTGCGATCAGCCGGAACGATGCTCGATCCATTCGCTTTCTTATAAAGCTTGATCGATTGGTACCTGAACCTTTTTCGTCAAGTGCTTCAATAGACGGAAGGTCCGCTTCATCAGCAGGAGAAAGGTGAATCCCACCTGACACACGAAAAGCCGATGGATTCGTGCTCTGTGCTTTGTATGTATGAATGTAGCCGGCCGTTTGAAATCCGATTTTTTCGTAAACGGGCTGTCCTTGTACAGTAGCAGTTAAAACGACAGGAACGCTTTGATCGCTCCGGCGAAGCAGGGTGTCAATCATTTTCCGTGCAAGGCCTAAGCCGCGATGCGTCTCAGATACAATCACAGCACCAATTGATGCTGCCTTATCATATTGGAAAAGTCCCGCACATGAGATGACTTGTCCATCCGTTGTTGAAAAACCAGTAAAATATCCGTTTGTTAATAGAGATGTAAGCTCATCCGCATTGTAATCAGGCCAATCGACCTCTTTTGACAATGCGATAAGATCGGGTATGTCATCGAGTGTTAATGTTCGTTGTACAACGTTTGTCAATACACGCCACTCCTTCTTAGCTGATTTCATCTATATGTATCGTACCATAAGAAAGCATAAGAAAAAGGAAAAGGGAGATCCTTTTCCTTTTGTCCTCTTATTAATAATTCAGGTCACGGTTGTATTCATATTCAAAGGTGAGCTGCAAGTTTTTAATCGACACGACACCTACTTTAATTAATCGTCCACCGATAAGCTGAGGGACCTCTATGGCGTTGAAAGAAACAAAAAAGCGGTCTTTTGCTGGAACCTGACTTGTTTTATAGGAAGAGATATCGACCTTTTGACCGTTCCAAGGTACATTCACTGCTCCGCCTTTTAAAGAAGAAACGGTGAAAACATAATTGTGTGCGTTTGTACTGCCTTTATCAGCCTCTAATGAAAGACCAGTCACGACAGCATCCTGCGGCAGGCTGCTTAAATCAAAATTAGAATTTGGAGAACCGGCTTCATTGAAGCTGTTGAGTGTGGCTGGCGACCCATATCGTTTGAGTGTTGCTTTTTCAATGCTTTTATCAAAGACAATGCGGTACATTTTATCTTCTTCATTTAGTAATTGTTTAGGCTTAACCGCTAGGTAGTAATCCGTACTGGCGGCAATTTTCGGCATATGAATGATCTCATTTTGGTTGTATGTCCGCACAGAGGAAGACACAAGCGCGCCGTCCTTATTGTAAAGATAGAGATCAAAATCATTTCCTGACTTTACATTCACAAGTTTAATGGAAAAACGACCGTCCGCACCATCAAATTTGGAACTGGTGAAATGGTAAAAGTCGACGTCATCTATAGAAGAAATACTTCCCTCGTGATATAAATAAGATTTATTCAAATAAAGAGAAGGCTGCAGGAACTGAGCTTTTTCCATCGTATCATTGTTGGCATAATCACTGTCTGGATACTGGTGCTTGCTCCAATTCTTCTGTATAATTTTTTGTTTGTTTCGTAGATGCTTCACTTGCTAGTGCAGGTGATTGGAAGAGAGAGGCAGCGATGAAGAGGCCGGCAAGCAGTAAAAAACCAATTTTCTTTTTAAACATGACAAACATCTCCTATTCATTCATTTTCTTTCATTTATATTATCGGTGGATTATTGTAAAAAATTGATATTTATTCCATTTTTATAACGAAAAAGAACCCCCAATCACGGAGGTTCTAGAGTTAATGAACATTAAAATATCGAGCTTCAGGGTGGGAGACAACGATCGCTGAAACAGATGCTTCAGGTTCCATCATGAATCCTTCTGTCAGGTGGATGCCGATTTTTTCAGGCTGAAGCAGCTTGAACAGCTTTTCTTGGTCCTCAAGATTTGGACACGCTGGATAACCAAAGGAATAGCGTTGCCCTTGATATTTCGCTTGGAATCGTTTTTCCATTGTAAAATCGACTGGGTCAGGGAAGCCCCATTTGTCACGAATCACTTGGTGGGTTCTTTCAGCTAATCCTTCTGCAAGCTCAAGTGCCAGAGCTTGGACAGCATGCATTTTTAAATAATCTCCTTCCTGCTTAAATTGCTGCGCGACTTCACGTATACGCGCGCCGGCTGTGACGGCGAATAAGGCAATATAATTTTTCTCGTTTTCATCACTTTTCCGTACATAATCAGAAATGGAGCGGTTCGGGAGCTTCTCCTGCCTTGGAAATTGGAACGTTTCAATGATGCGGTCAGGCTTTTCGGGATCATAAATATGCAAATCATTTCCGTCTGAACTGGCAGGGAAGAATTGATACACAAATGCAGGCGCAAACCAGTTTTTCTCTCTGCCTTCGTTTAGAAGATCTGTGACAAGCTGTTTTAATTCCAATGCCTTTGGGTGCTGTTCAGCTAATAAGGTTTTGACCTTCCCCTTTAAGCCGAGATGATGACCAATGAGCATTTGTTCATTCACATAAGGCATAATATGATGCAAATCGATGTCCCTCACATAATGGCGTGCGGTATCTTCTGGCGTAAATACCGGTGCCTGCGGGAGGGCTGCGCGTTTTTCTAGTAATTCAATGACAGCTTTCGGCTGCTTTCCTTCTTTCTCCTTGAAAGGTGCAGCTGGCTCCTCTTCGGGCTTTGTTTGAAATTGCAGTGGATTCGCTTTTAACTCATTGGCTAATGACAGACCGTCCATGGCATCTTTTGCATAAAGAACAGGTCCATCATAATGAGGCGAAATTTTCATTTTCGTAAATTTACGAGAAAGGGCAGCACCGCCGACCAAAATAGGAACAGAAATATTGGCCTTTTGTAAATCCTGAGCGGTTAGTACCATTTGCTGTGCGGACTTTACAAGTAAGCCTGATAATCCGATCATATCTGGTTTTTCCTTTTGCACAGCTTCAATCAATGTTTGAGGTGTCACCTTGATGCCGAGGTCGACCACTTGAAAGCCGTTATTGCTCAAAATGATGTCGACAAGGTTTTTCCCGATATCATGGACATCTCCTTTTACGGTCGCAAGAAGAATCTTTCCTTTCCCGCTCGCATGCTGCTTTTCCATATATTGCTCAAGGAAAGAAACAGATGCTTTCATGACCTCTGCCGATTGAAGCACCTCGGCGACAATCAGTTCGTTTTGATTAAAAAGACGACCAACCTCAGCCATTCCCTGCATTAACGGACCATTGATAATATGAAGCGGCGATTCATATTGCTCCAATGCAAGGGATAGATCATCGATGAGACCTTCTTTCGTTCCTTCGACGACGTAGAGCGCCAGCCTTTCATCAAGTGATAAGGAGACCTTTGGTTTTTTCTCCGTTTTCTTTTTGCCGCGGTAAAATTGGGTGAATTCAGCCAGTGTTTGGTCATTTGTTTCATAAAGTAAGGTCTCAGCTAGTTTGATTTCTTCCTTTGGAATGGAAGCGAAGCGTTCAAGCTTTTCTGTATTCACAATGGCATAGTCAAGCCCTGCTTGCACGCAGTGATACAAATAAACGGCATTTAAGATTTCTCTGCCTACAGGCGGAAGTCCGAAAGATACGTTGCTGATGCCTAAAATGGTGAGGCACTCAGGCAGGGTTTCCTTGATCATTTTAATGCCTTTGATCGTTTCTTCAGCGGCGCCAATATATTGCTCGTCTCCAGTGCCTACGGGAAAGACAAGCGGATCAAAAATAATGTCACTTGCGGGAATTCCATATTTCTTCGTTAACAAATCATGCGAACGTACAGCAATTTCAAGCTTTCGTTCTGCTGTCACAGCCATTCCTATTTCATCAATTGTGCCAACAACAAGTGCACCGCCATATAGCTTCACAAGGGGAAGAATCTCTTCAAAACGTTCCACGCCATCCTCAAGATTAATAGAATTGATGATGGCTTTCCCTTGAGAATAGGTGAGTGCCTTTTCAATCACGTGTTTATCCGTTGAATCAATGACAAAAGGGGCTTTCACCTTTTTCATGGCTTCTTGTAAAAAGCCTTCCATGTCTGCTGCCTCATCACGGTCTGGATCAGCCAGACACACATCAACGACGTGAGCGCCATTTTTCAACTGAGCACGAGCAATTTCTGCTGCTTCTTCAAA
Organism: Bacillus sp. MAG717A; assembly: GCF_036884855.1. Classification (NCBI taxonomy): domain Bacteria; kingdom Bacillati; phylum Bacillota; class Bacilli; order Caryophanales; family Bacillaceae; genus Bacillus; species Bacillus sp. MAG717A. The sequence goes on along the minus strand of NZ_CP145733.1, from coordinate 380,472 downwards.
CTTTTGTTCCGCAATGAGCCGTTTGAATTTGCGAGAACCAATGACATTGGTCCGTTCACCTACAAAAAGAGGACGCATTGAATCCTCATAAATAAGGGGCTCAATTCCTGATACGGTATGCTGCGGTGATCCTCGAGTTATATGACGCGGCTGAAGCGTGCGTACTTCATCTGACAATGCTTGAATATGTGCAGGTGTCGTTCCACAGCAGCCGCCGACAATATTTAACCAGCCTTCCTTAGCAAAGGCGGCGATTTTTTTAGCAAGAGAAGCAGGGGATTCATGATATTGGCCTTCTTCATCTGGGAGACCAGCATTCGGATAGCAGCTCACCGCTGACTTTGCGATGGAGGAGAGCGTGCGGATGTGGTCTGTCATAAATTCTGGACCAGTCGCACAGTTCAGGCCCACACTGATGGGTTTCATATGCTCAAGAGAGATATAAAAGGCTTCGATATCCTGACCAGCAAGGGTGGTGCCCATCGGTTCAATCGTACCTGATACCATGAGTGGTAATTGAATGCCTGCCTTCTGAAAGGCTTCCTGAATTCCTTTGAATCCAGCTTTTACATTCAGCATGTCTTGGCTTGTTTCTAAAAGAAGGGCATCACACTTTCCGTCAATTAGAGCGCGGGCCTGTTCTTCATAGTTTCTGACGAGCTCACTGAAGGTTGTGCCGCCTGTTACAGACAATGTTTTCGTTGTTGGGCCCATTGCGCCTACAACAAAACGTGGCTTATCCGGTGTGGAGAAACGGTCTGCTTCAGCCTTTGCCAGCTGCGCAGCTCGAATATTGAGTTCATAGGCAAGGTGGCCAAGCCCATATTCATCAAGGACGAGCTTTGTCGCGCCGAACGTATTTGTTTCAATGAGATCGGCACTTGCTTCGAGGTATTCCCTATGGATCGCACGGATGATGTGAGGGGCTGTCACATTCAAATACTCGTTACAGCCCTCATACTCTTCTCCGCCAAAGTCCTCTGCTGTCAGGTTGGCGTTTTGAATCATTGTGCCCATTGCACCATCAAGGACGAGGATGCGTTTTTTGAGCTGTTCAGTGATAGTTGACATGGACGTTAGACTCCTTTTCTTTCTGATGGATGTAGGTGGTCAGTTCTGCTGTTAAATCTGATCGAAGGAAAGGGGTAATTAAATAAATGCCATTAAATAATTCGCAGGCTGTATCTAATAAAGAGCGGGCAATCGCTAAACCTTCTGCTCGCTGCTTTTCTTTATCCTCGCCAGCCTTAGCCATAATGTCACGAATAGAATCAGATAATTTGATGCCTGGAATTTCGTGATGAATAAACTCTGCATTTCGGCTGCTTGTTAACGGCATAATGCCGATGTAAATTGGTTTATCCAAGTGGCGGCTTTCCTCATGAATTTTCACAAGCTGTTCTTCAGAATAAACAGGCTGTGAAATAAAATAATCAGCGCCGTATTCGATTTTTTTCTCAAGACGTTTGACCGCTTTATCAATATGACGCACATTTGGGTTAAACGCGCCAGCCACTGAAAAATTGGTCTTTTTGCCAAGAGGCTTTCCTGAGAAAGAAAGGCCTTCATTAAATTGTTTGATGAGACGAATCAAATCAAAGGAGGTTAAATCATACACAGATGTTGCACCTGGGAAGTCTCCAATTTTAGATGGATCGCCTGTGATCGCTAAAATATCGGTTAATCCAAGGGTGTCGAGCCCCATTAAATGGGATTGTAGCCCAATCAAATTACGGTCGCGGCATGTGATATGAACAAGAGAACGCATATCAAGCTGCCGCTTTAATAATGCGCCGCAAGCGACATTGCTAATGCGCGGAGTCGCAAGAGAATTATCGGCTAACGTCAACGCATCAATGCCAGCATTCTTTAATTCATTTGCAGCAACGAGAAATTTTTCGAAGTTCAGCTTCTTCGGTGGATCGAGCTCTACGATAATCGATCGTTTTTTCACAGCCAGCTCATCAAGACCTGGCTCAGTGCGCTGATCTTGGATGGAAATGATTTCTTCTTTTAACACCTTCACTTCTTTTTCAGTGATCGGTGCTAAATCTTTGACCGCTTCAGCCATGGCACTAATATGCTGAGGTGTTGTTCCGCAGCAGCCTCCGATAATGCGTGCGCCCTGATTTCTAAATTCAAGTGCACTTTTTCGGAAATAATCGTTATCTGTATCATAGACGAGTCTGCCTTCTTCAAAAGACGGAAGACTGCTGTTAGGATAGACAGATAAATGCGAATTTTCTAAAAGTGGAACGCCCTCGAGTGCCTGAATCATGTGATAAGGGCCCAGCCTGCAGTTGATGCCGACGACATCTGCGCCAAGAGATGATAACTCAGATAAACCATCCTTCAGCGGGGTACCATCTTGCAAAACGCCTTGTTCATGCATAGAGACATTCATGACAATCGGGAGAGTCGTTTCTTTGCGAGCAATTTGGAGAACAGCCTTCGCTTCTTCTATGTCATAATACGTTTCAAGCAATAATCCGTCAGGCTCTTCATTTAATAGGATGTACAGCTGCTCTCTAAAGCTTCGTTTGATTTCTTCTATAGAGTAGGCATTTTTGTTAAACGTTCGAATGCCGCCAATTGTTCCGAGTACATAAGCAGAGCCAGCGGCTGCTTTTGCAATTTGTACCGCTTTTGTATTGATGCGTTTCGTTTCTTCCTCTAAGCCGTAGCGAGATAGTTTAATATAATTCGCACCGTATGTGTTCGTTTGGATGATGTCAGCGCCTGCCTGCACATATGCCTCGTGCACGCGTTTCACTTCATCTGCTTTCGATAAATTTAATTCTTCAAAACAGCGGTCAATGCCGTAAGAGTATAAAAGTGTTCCCATCGCTCCATCAGCTATCAGTACGCGATTTTGTAAGTCTTGTAATAGGCCCATTGTATTCCTCCTTATTTCTATATAACAAAAAAAGCCTTCTGATAAGAAGAAGACTTTTTGGCTGTATCGTAATTCTTCTCCTTATCTTCCAAGCAGTTGCTTGCTGGATTTAGCACCTTGGTCATAGAAAATAGATTTCTACTACACCGGTTGCTGAGGCTTCACAGGGCCAGTCCCTCTGCCTCTCTTGATAAGAAAGCAATATGAACATGTCAATGAATTGAACTTCCATCAACTGTAACGAAAAATGCAGAAATAATCAATGGAAAATTTGAAATTTATCGAAAATTTATAAATTGGACATCAATTGGCAAATCAGCCTTACGCATAAGAGAAATAACCTCTTGTAAATCATCTTTATTTTTCCCTGTCACACGCACTTGGTCATCCTGGAATTGTGATTTCACTTTGATGCCGGACTGCTTGATGAGTGCGTTGATCTTTTTGGCGTTGTCTTGATCAATCCCGCTGATCAGCTTCGCACGCTGGCGTACTGTACCCCCTAGGGCATGCTCGGTTTTTCCGTAATCGATGTTTTTAGTTGGAACATTTCGTTTGATCAGCTTTGTCACAAGCACATCTTTTAGCTGCTCAAGTTTGAAGTCATCATCAGAAATGAGAACGAGCTCCTCTTTTTCGAGAGAAATGTCACTTTTACTTCCTTTAAAATCATAACGGTTTTTAATTTCTTTTAGCGCCGCTTGCACAGCGTTTTGCACCTCAGGCAGTTCAACCTTCGATACAATGTCAAATGAGCTTTCTTTTGCCATCACACATGACCTCCAAATTTAGATATTGCGTCTATTTTATCATGCAAATAGGAGAAGAAGAAAACTTTATCAAAGAGTACAGCCACCTGCCGTATAAATCGTGTCTAGTTTGTCCACTTTAGCTAACAGAACTAGAGATGTTCATGCGGGGAGAAGTATAGTAGAATAAAGTGAATCAAAAGATGAACGAACGCTCTTTTATGGGCAGATAGGAAGGAAGAGAACATGAGACCAGGTGAGCAACTGACCTTGCAAATAGAGAACGAAATGGAATACGGCTACTTTTTGACAGATGGTGAAGATTCGGTCCTCTTACATCGCAGTGAAATGACAGAGGATCTTGATGACCGAGATGAAGTAGAGGTCTATTTATATGTAGATCATGAAGAAAGACTCGCTGCCACAATGAAAATCCCTACAATTAACGCACATACATATGGTTGGGTAGAAGTTGTAGACGTGGTAGAAGACATGGGCGCATTTGTCGATGTTGGACTGTCAAAGGATGCGCTTGTGGCAACAGAACACCTCCCGCCATTTGAGGAAGCATGGCCGAAAAAAGGAGACAAACTCTACTGTATGCTGAAAGTCACAAGTTACGGCAGAATGTTCGCAAAACCAGCCACAGAAGACGTGATCAGTGAATTGTTTACTGAGGCACCAGAAACCTTAATGAACAAAGAAATTACTGGAACAATCTATCGTTTAATTGCCACAGGTTCTTTTATGCTGACAGATACAGGCGTGCGTGGGTTTATCCATCGCACGGAACGAAAGGAAGAGCCACGATTAGGATCGACCGTTACAGGACGCGTCATTGCAGTGAAAGAGGATGGAACCGTGAACGTTTCTCTGCTTCCTAGAAAACAGGATGCATTATCTGTCGATGCAGAAGAAATTTTAACGTATATGAGAACAAGAAATGGCGCTATGCCTTATGGAGACAAAAGTGACCCAGAGGATATCCGCGAAAGATTTCAAATGAGCAAAGCAGCCTTTAAACGAGCGCTAGGTCATCTGATGAAAAATGATCTAGTTTATCAAAAAGAAGGCTGGACATACGAGAAAAAGTGAGCATTTGCTCACTTCAGCGTGCAGACAAACCCTCGCATTCGGTGTCAGTCCTGCGTGCCGGTGCTCACGAATGTCAAATTCGCTCCGCTCCGGTACTCGTCCCTCCTAGACTGCAAAGGTTTTCAGGTCACGCTGAAAAGAAGACAAAGTTCTAAAATAAAGTTCATTTTAGCCCTTTGTCAATGATCTAAAAGTGAGCATTTGCTCACTTTTTTATTTTTGTCTTAAATAATGGATTTTTTCTATGAAAAAAGTCATGAAAACCTTCACTATATCATTGAAACAACGCCCCTCAAATCCGATAAAAAAGGAGTAAGGAAGATAAAAGGAGTGTGTTTTTGGATGAAAGTGAAGATTTCATTACTTCTGATGGCAGCCATGCTTATGGTGCTCGCCGCATGCGGTAATCAACAGGAGGGAGCGCCAAAATCAACTGCGAAGCATATTGGCGTTATGCTCACAGATGATGGTCTTGGTGATCAATCATTTAACGATTCATCATTTAAAGGATTAGAAAAAGCACGTGATGAGCTTGGCATTGAATTTGATTATAGAGAAATTGCAGAAACTGATACATATGAAAAAGGGCTGACAGAGCTCGTAAAAGATGGTAATGATCTCATCATCGGTGTAGGTTTCAGTATGCAGGAAGACCTAGAAAAAGTCGCAAAGAAATATCCGAAGAAGCAGTTTCTTCTGATCGATGCCGTATCTGAGCTCAAAAATGTGACCTCTGTGACGTTTAAAGAAGAGCAAGGCAGCTATTTAGCAGGTGCACTTGCTGCAATGACAACGAAAAGCGATGTCATTGGATTTGTTGGCGGTGTTGATGCAGACGTTATTCATCGTTTTGAAAAAGGATTTCAAAAAGGCGCCAAATCAGTCAATCCAAAAATAAAAATCTTATCCACCTATGCCGGTACATTTAGTGATGCGGGCAAGGGTGGTAAAATAGCCAAAGATATGATCAAAAAGAAAGCAGACGTTTTATATGCTGCAGCCGGTTATTCAGGTGTTGGTGTATTAAAAGAAGCGCAATCGCAGGGCAAATATGCCATTGGTGTTGACAGCGATCAGTACTATACTGCTGAAAAAGCGGTCATTTCGTCTATGGTGAAAAAAGTCGATGAAGTTGTCTATCAATTCAGCGAACAGGTCGTCAAGAACAATCAAATTAAAAGTGGGCATGTTGTCTATGACTTAAGCAATGATGGAATCGATATGGCAAAAATCCGGATTCTGACTAATGCAGAAACACTGACCAAAAAATTAAATGGTCTGAAGCAGACGCTTCTAAAAGAAGAGGGGGGCGCATCATGAGCTTACGCGTCAAAATTTTACTCAACTCACTTATCTCACTTCTTTTAGCAGTTGGCGTCATCGCCTTTATCATTGTCAGCATGACAAAGATCCAATCATCAAATGAGACAGATGTCCAAACCTTATTAAACGTACAAAAAACGAAGGCAAGCTTTGAAAGTGTCGAGCAAGCGATGACCAATTATTCGATGACACTTTCAGATGAACAGCTGGAGATCGTTCAAAACGATATTTCTACAGCAAAAAAACAGCTGCAAACGTTAAACAAACATGCAGGAAATATGAACAAAGAAGCATTAACAAGGTTAAATTCAAAATATGACACGTGGACCAAAGAAGCAAACAATGCCATTGGTGAAAAAAACGCCTCTGATGCAAGACGTGTGGCAGCAAGAATTGATGGTGTTTTAAACGATGTGCATACGATGAATAAAAGAGCAGAAGAAGCGTATAAACAAAATTTAGAGGCTGCAGCAGACAATGTACAATGGATTATCACAAGTGCACTCGTCTCAGCCCTCACACTAATTGTCATTGCCGTCTTTATGAATATTGGACTAACACGATCCATCGTGACACCCATCAAATCACTTTCCTATAGAGCAAAACAGATTGCAGAAGGCAATCTTGCTGTGGAGCGGATGGATATTCAGCGTAAGGATGAAATCGGCGGCTTGAATGAATCCTTTAATCAAATGACAGATCAGCTGATTAGTCTGATTAAAGAAATCAGCAATGTCTCAAGCCGAGTAGAGACATTCTCGATACACCTGAATGATGAAAATAAAAAGATGATGGAATCTGCCAATCAAGTATCTGTCTCAACAGACGAAATGGCCAATGGGTCACAAGCGATTTCAGAAGATCTCCAGCATGGCGTCAGCTTGATTGAGAAAATGGACCAGCATGGACGTAAAAATTCCGAACGCTCACAAACGGTCATCCGCAGTACAGAGGATGCGATCGAAGCCGTAGAAAGCGGAAAGCACACGTTAACAGAAACAAAATCAGCGATTGAAAAAAATACACATGCCACGAGACAAATCGAAGAATCAGCAGGAGAATTCACGCAATATGCCAGCGGAATCTCGGCCATGGCCAAAACAGTTTCTGACATTGCGGACCAAACAAACTTGCTTTCCTTAAACGCAGCCATTGAAGCGGCAAGAGCAGGCGAAGCTGGAAAAGGTTTTGCCGTTGTAGCAGATGAAATTCGTAAGCTTGCCGATGAATCGTCTAATGCAACAAGACAAATTTTTGACATGGTCAGTCATATTGAAAGAGGCATTCAATCCATTAGTCAAACGGTTCAAGAAGGGGTCAAGCTTTCACTTCAGCAGCAGGATGCGATGGACAAAACTTCACACTCCTTTGAAGATATAGAAACAAAAGCGCAGCATATTAAACAAGAAATGGCGATCTTAAATGACCAAATTATCCAATCAACAGAACTTGGCGGACAAGTGCTGCACTCGATTGAAAATATTAGTGCAGTAGTAGAAGAAACAGCAGCTGGCAGCGAAGAAATTTCTGCCTCAGCCAATGAACAGCTGCAATCGTTCCATCAAATGAACAAACAAGTTGAAGAATTGATGAGTATGACGGCAAGGTTAAATGAAACCGTCCAGCGATTTAAACTTTCATAAGAAAAACACCCTTCCCGTGTTGTGTCAGGGAAGGGTGCTTTTTATGATCGTTTGCCTGTAAAAAAGATCGCAAGCGTGCTAGGTCCTGAATGGGACCCAACAGCGGCGCCGATGATATGAATCTCAATTTCTTTAGGGTGGAATTCGTCTTCAATCAGTTGTTTCATGTCTTCTGCAAGTGCAGGATCATCACCATGACTAATGCCAACCGTTTGATTAGGCCAATCCGTTCCGCGTTCTTTCATTAGTTCAATAATGCGTTTCAGCAGCTTTTTACGTCCGCGGATTTTTTCTAGTGGGATGAGTTTTCCATCTTCGACATGTAAAATGGGTTTAATGCTTAACAAACCGCCAACAAATGCGGACGCTTTACTAATCCTTCCGCCTCTTGCTAAATACGTTAAATCGTCTACAGTAAAAATATGTTGTAAAGATTCACAAAAATGCTTTACAGACGTTTCAATTTCTTGTATTGTATTTCCGTCAATGGCAAGTGACTGAGCGTGTTTGACAGCAAGCCCATAGCCGAGTGAAGCACATTTAGAATCAATGATTCGTAAATCAAAATCAGGGTATTCTTCCTTCACTTCGTTTGCCATCATCACAGCTGTCTGATATGTACCTGAAAGCTCTGATGAAAAAGCGACATAGATGGCAGATGTATGAGTTTGAGCGGCAGAAACAAAGGCTTCCTTGATCCGGTTTGGTGAAGCCTGTGACGTTTTTGGACTGGCTCCTTGTCTCATCGCATCAAATACTTGTTTTGGTTCAATGGTGATCAAATCCTCAAATTCCTGCTCGCCAAGCAACACACGGAGCGGAATGAGTGTTATGTTATGTTCATCATAATAAGAAAGAGGCAGATCAGCAGCACTGTCTGCTATGATATGAACAGTCATATAAATCCCTTCTTTCTAAAAAATAAGCCATATTTTACATCTTTTTAGCCTAACTATATCATAGAAATCATCTTTTCGTGTTCAAATTCTAAATTTTAGGGAAAACCATAGAGAGAATGGTAAGTGGAGGAATGACAACATGTTCATTGGAGAAGCAAAAAAACTCATTGTCGTCGTAATTGGTGCATTACTGAATGCGATTGGACTGAATTTATTCTTAATCCCAGCTGACGTATATGCGAGCGGTTTTACAGGGGTAGCCCAGCTGCTATCCAGCTTAATCGATCAATATGCGCCATTTTATGTATCAACAGGGATTCTATTATTTATTTTAAACATTCCAGTCGGCATTTTAGGCTGGATGAAAGTTGGCCGTTCCTTTACTTTGTACAGCATCATCAGTGTTGCACTAACAACCATTTTCCTTGGCGTTTTACCAGAAACGAGTGTTTCCCAAGATATTTTATTAAATGCTGTGTTTGGCGGTGTCATATCCGCAGTAGGGATTGGGATCACCCTCAAATACGGGGCATCGACAGGCGGTCTCGACATCGTTGCTATGGTGTTAGCAAAATGGAAAGACAAACCAGTTGGCACGTATTTCTTTATTTTAAATGGAATCATCATTTTTACAGCAGGATTATTACAAGGTTGGGAGAAAGCATTATATACCCTTGTCACATTATATGTGACCACAAGGGTCATTGATGCCATCCATACAAGACATGAGAAGCTGACCGCGATGATTGTGACGAAGAAAGCAGATGAAATTAAAGAAGCCATTTATGGAAAAATGGTCAGAGGCATTACGACTGTACCTGCAAAAGGCGCATTCACCAACGAGCAAAAGGAAATGATGGTGATCGTCATTACAAGGTATGAGCTGTATGAACTTGAACAAATTATTAAAGAAGTCGATCCAAAAGCCTTTACAAATATTGTGCAGACAACCAATATTCTTGGATTTTTCAGACGAGATTAAAAGGTGGGTAGCAGATGAAAAAAAGGTTGGTGCTTCTTCTCATTCTATTGTTTTTAGCCGCTTGTGGACAACAGAAAAAGGATGAACCAGACAAGGAGGTTTCCGGTCAAATGGGAGAAAAAACGGTTGTACTCACAGTAGACCCCGTCCAGAAAGGTTCCTCAGTTCAATTTAACATGTCACTGAAAAATGAATCAGATCGAGATATTGAATTTACCTTTAACACAAGCCAAAAATTCGAGCTCAGTGTGTATGACGAAAACGGGAACGAACAATATCGCTATTCGAAAGACCGTATGTTCACACAGGCCATCCAAACTTTTGTGCTGAAAAAAGGCGAGGCCTATGATTTTCAAGACACGTGGTCAAACGGTGTAAAGCCCGGAACATACGAAGCGGTTGTAACGTTTAAAGGAAAAGCAGAAGGGCTGAAACAAATCACGGAGAAGAAAACATTCCAAGTCAAATAAGCAAGGGAATTAGAAAAAGCTGTCCATCAAATGTGGACAGCTTTTTTATGTCAGAGATCATCAAGCAAGTCTTGGAAGGTATGCAGCTGGTTTCTTTCTGCATCTGTTGAATTGGCAAATGCAGAGGATACGGCATTTTTCGCTCGTTTGACTGCCTGTTGACGCTCTAACCCAGATGAAAATGAAGAAGTAAGAGCCTCTTCAGTAAATGATTTGGCTTGATCAAAAAGTTCGTTTCTCACAATGAACCTCCAGAAGCATCAGTCTTCATATTTCCTCTGTCTGACGCTTCTTCAAGTGTCGAACGGTAAGGAAAACGTGCGTCATGAAGACTGACTGAATCTTTACCTTGTTGTATAAAGCGTTTCGATTTGCTTCTTTTACCCATTCGGAATCCGCCCCTTTACACAAGCTGACAGGACAACCTGTCTAACGGTAGTATGCCCGCTTCCATCTGCTATGTATGAATGGAAAAATTAAAGCGAGAAGTAATTCGTTAGAAACTTAGCAATCCCGTCTTGTTCATTCGTATCAGTGACTTCATTTGAGACACGTTTCACGGCATCAATTCCGTTGCCCATTGCCACACCACATCCAGCAAATTCAAGCATTTCTAAATCATTGTCTTCATCTCCGAATGCCACAATCCGCTCCTTAGGAACACCGTAATAATCACTGATCTTTTGCAGTCCAACAGCTTTGTTCATGCCTGTTTTAATGATTTCAATCACGTGCCACGGGGCAGCCCAGCGTCTGTGATCAATCACTTCTGCATGAACATCTGATAAATAGCTTCGAATAGCTCCGACGTCCTCTTCTTTTGCATGAATTAACACGCTCGTCACATTTTCTCCAAGGTTGTCCCTTAGGTCTCCAACAGTGACTTTGTTTGCATTCATATTAAAGATATCAATGAGTTTTTCATCATGATAATGGAAATACAAATCGTCTAACACTTCAGCTAACACATTGTGCACTTTATACTCTTCACTAATGTCTACAAGCTGTTTGACCACTTGAAGATCAAGTGACGTATGAAATCTGCCCCATTTTTCATCGAGAGGATGATGGACAAACGCTCCGTTAAAATTCACAATTGGTGAATCAAGCTGTAATTGCTGATAATAAGGAGAGCTGGATCGAAATGGCCGGCCTGTTGATATACAGACGTGATGCCCGCTGTCTCTCACTTTTTGAATGACGTCAAGTGTGTGCGCAGAAATGGTTTTATCATCTTTTAATAATGTGCCATCCAGGTCAAGTGCGATTAGATAAGGTTTAGTCTCCATAAAATCTCCTTTGATCTGTAAGTGATAGGAGGCAATCCATGTTAGCGCCTCTTTCTATAGTGTATCTTTATCACATCTTTGTTGTCTACATGTTAAAATAAACAAAGACGGGAATGATAAAGGAGGATTCATAGGCTGTGATCACCATTGATGAGCAAATTACGCGCGATATTCCATTTTTACATATCGTAAAAGCTGAAAATAAAGACAAACCGCTGCCGCTTGTATTTTTTATTCACGGATTTACAAGTGCACGAGAGCATAATTTACACTTCGCCTTCCATCTGGCGGAAAAAGGCATGAGAGTCATTTTGCCTGACTGTGCTTATCATGGTGTAAGATCAGAAAACCTCAACTTAGAGGAACTGGCATCAAAGTTCTGGGAAATTGTCCTGAACGAAATTCGTGAAATCGATATACTCAAAACATACTTTCAAGAAAAGCAATTGATTGAAGCCGATTTGATAGGCGTTGCAGGTACTTCCATGGGCGGCATCACCACCTTTGGCGCACTTGCCAAGCATGATTGGATCAAAGCCGCTGTCAGCTTGATGGGAAGTCCGAACTATACGACGTTTCTAAAAGCACAGATCATGGACATGCGTCACAAAGGGTTGATGAAAGACATTACAGACGAAGAGGTTCATCTGCAATTAGACGCCCTGCGCCCATATGATTTAACGCTGCAAACGGATCGATTAAACAAAAGACCGCTGTTATTCTGGCATGCAGAAAATGATCCTGTAGTCCCTTACCGGCACGCAAAATCCCTATACGATGAGTTAGCGGCCACACAATATAAGCAGGATCCGCACCTGATTCGCTTTATCACTGATGGACAAGCTGGCCATAAGGTCTCAAGACAAGCGATGTTTGAAACGATTGACTGGTTTGTGACTCATCTGAAAAGCACAAACGTTTAGTCATAAGAAAAAGTACGTTATACTAATGGAAAAAGGAGTGGATATCATGGATGAAGCATTGAAAGAAAATATTTTAGGTGCCCTAGAACAGGTGATTGACCCTGAGCTGAATGTTGACATCGTCAACCTTGGACTTGTCTATGATGTCGATCTTGATGAGAATGGAAAAGCGGATATCACCATGACCTTAACATCAATGGGTTGTCCTCTTGCACCAATTATCGTGGATGAAGTCAAAAAAGCATTAAGTGATCTTCCAGAAGTAAAAGAAACAGAAGTTCACATCGTATGGAATCCGCCTTGGACACGAGACAAAATGTCAAGATACGCAAAAATCGCGCTCGGTATTCAATAAGCACAAAATGAAAAATGCCTGGTATGAGATAAACTCATGCCAGGTTTTTTTATGAAAAATTAAGGTGGAAGAAGAGAATGGCTTGATATAATGGATGTAATTTTATAGAACGGAGTACCTATCATGAAACGAAAATGGCTATGGGTCGTTCTTTTGATCGTATATGCTACTGCATTTTTTGTATCAATCACTATACGAGAAGGCCAAACACACAAAAAACAGGATCTTGAGGCTTTTACTGATGTTAGTCATCTCATGCCTGTCAAAATCAAAAAAGTTGTTCAAGGGAAAGAAATAGACACGTTAAAAGAAGTATTGAAAGAAGCAAAAGCAAAACACCTGCCGATTTCTATTGCCGGTAAACAGCATAGTATGGGCGGCCACACATATTATGAAAACGGCATCGTGCTCGATATGACGGAATTCCGCCAGATTTTAGCGTTTGATCCTAAAAAGAAAACGATTCGGGTTCAAAGCGGTGCTACATGGGATGATATACAAAAATATGTGAATCCATATGGTCTTGCTGTGAAGGTAATGCAATCGCAGAATATCTTTACAATTGGCGGATCTTTAAGTGCAAACGCACATGGACGTGACATTCGTTACGGGTCACTCATTGACACAGTTCGCTCATTCAGGCTGTTAAAAGCAGACGGTGAGATTGTCACAGTAAAGCCAGGCGATGATTTATTTACTGCCGTTATTGGGGGATACGGTTTGTTCGGCGTCATTTTAGATGTGGAGCTTTCTTTAACAAAAGATGAACTATATAAAATGGAGACAACCTCTCTCGATTACGATGAGTATACGGATTATTTTCAAAAGCATGTCAAACACAATAAAGAAGTACGCATGCATCTTGCCAGAATCTCAACAGCGAAAACAAACTTTTTGAAAGAGATGTATGTGACGAATTATTCACTTACTTCACAACAAGGGATTGAATCATATCAAGAACTGAAAGAAGATCAACTCGTCATGCCTTTGAAATTTATGCTCGGCCTTTCAAGAAGATTTGATATGGGAAAAGATCTGCTCTGGAATTTGCAAAAAAAGTATTTCTTAAGTCAAAATGATCAGCTGATCACAAGAAACAATGTGATGCGTTCTGACTCTGCCTTTTTAGAATATGAAAATGAATCTGACACAGATGTGCTGCAGGAATATTTCGTCCCAGTTGACCGTTTTCGTGCGTACATCGATGACATGAGATCCTTTTTACAACAAGAAGATTTGAATCTAATGAATATCACAATACGTTATGTACAAAAAAATGAAAAAGCGGATCTCTCCTATGCGAAACAAGATATGTTTGCACTTGTGCTTTTAGTGAATTACGGGTTCGAAAAAGAAGAGAAGGCGGAAGCCGAGCGAATCATTCGAAAAATGACAGATATCACGCTGCAGCACGATGGAAGCTATTACTTACCGTATATGCCTTATCAAACGAAAGCGCAAATGAAGCGGGCGTATCCTAAAACCGATGTATTCTTCCAAAAGAAAAAACAAGCAGATCCAGATGGCACGTTCACCAACTACTTTTATGAGAGGTACAATACACAATGAATGCAAAAGCAATGAAATGGTTCGTCTACTCACAAAGTCTGCTGTTTTTCGCCAGCAGTTTGATTTTCCCTTTTTACATTCTTTTTATTAAAAATGTTGGGTCAAGCTATTCACAGTTTGGTCTTGCCTACGGCCTGTTTGGTTTAAGCGGAGCATTTATTCATTTACTCTTAGGGAAACTGCCCGAAACCACCGACAAGCGGCTCTTTTTAATCATTCATTCGTTCGGTATGGCGTTTCTTTTGCTGCTTTTTCCGCATATAACAGAAGTGGAGCAAGTGTATATGATTCAGCTGGCACTTGGTGCGCTTGGCGGCTTTCAAAAGCACGGAGAGAAACTGCTCGTCACGGACCTCACAACAGAGAACAAAAGAATGAAAGAAGTCGGTCACTATCATTTTTGGACAGCTCTTTTTTCATCCATCGCCATTATGCTTGGGGGCCTGTTTGCTGATTTCTTTACCGTTTACTTCATTTTTTATGCAAGCTCTATATTATATTTATGCAGTGCGCTCATGGTCATCTATATCAAAAACGAAAGATAAATCCGCATGTCTCATGAAGATATGCGGTTTTTTTGTTGAAAAAAAATGAAAACAAATATTAAATATACAATTGAATTAATTTTTATACATGTTATAATGTTAAATAATTTCACAAAGATCAAGAGGGTGTATTGACGTTGAAAATAGGTATTATAGGTGCTACAGGGTACGGTGGTGCGGAATTGGTTCGTATCTTCAAGCATCACCCGCATGTGGAGGAATGTATATTGTATTCATCAAGTGGTGATGGGCAATCATACAGTCAATCTTATCCACATCTAACAGCGATTACTGACCAAACATTAAAAACCATTGACCCGGCTGCTATTGTGCAAGAGACAGATGCTGTGTTTTTAGCGACTCCAGCAGGCGTATCAAGTGAACTGACGCCAAAGCTTATGAATCAAGGAGTGCCGATCATTGATTTATCAGGTGATTTGCGCATTCAAGATGGAGACACCTATGAAGCTTGGTATAAACGAAGGGCAGCGGATGAAGCATCTGTTCAACAAGCGGTGTACGGTTTATCCGAACTGAATCGTGACAAAATTCAACAAGCTGAAGTGATTGCCAATCCGGGCTGCTTTCCTACCGCAGTTCTTCTCGGTTTAGCACCGCTCATCAAACAGAATGTCATCGATGAATCTATGATTATAATAGATGCAAAAACAGGGGTGTCCGGTGCCGGACGATCTGCCTCACTTGGAACGCATTTTTCAGAACTAAACGATAACTTTAAAATTTATAAGGTGAATGAGCATCAGCATACGCCAGAAATAGAGCAAATATTAAGAGAATGGAATCCGCAGACGGCGAACGTCACATTTTCTACGCATCTTGTCCCGATGACAAGAGGGATTATGGCGACGATGTATACACAATTAAAAACCGATGTCACAAAAGAAGAATTGATGAAGCGAATGAAAGGCTTTTATGAAGATTCCTATTTTGTCAGAGTGAGAGATCACGGCGTTTATCCACAAACGAAAGAAGTATACGGCAGTAACTTCTGTGATATTGGCTTTCATTTAGATGAGCGAACAGGGAGACTTACAATCGTGTCGGTCATAGACAATCTCATGAAAGGCGCGGCCGGCCAAGCGGTTCAAAACTTCAACATCATCAAAGGCTTACATGAAGAGGCGGGCCTCACAATGACACCTCTTTATCCATAAGAGAACAGGGGAGACAACAAACATGATCGAATTGAATGAAAAAAGCATTGTCAAAATAGACGGTGACGTATCATCACCAAAAGGCTTTGAAGCGAAGGGGATTCACATTGGCTTGCGCTATTCAAAAAAAGACCTTGGCCTCATCGTCAGCGAAGTACCAGCAGCAAGTGCAGCGGTCTACACACAAAGTCACTTTCAAGCTGCGCCTCTCAAAGTCACACAACAAAGCTTAAAAAAGACAGGACAATTAAAAGGTGTCATTGTCAATAGTGCCATCGCCAATGCATGTACTGGTGAGCAGGGATTAAAAGACGCATACGACATGCAGGCAGCCTGTGCAGATATGTTAGGTGTAGCACCTGATTACATTGCTGTTTCTTCTACTGGTGTCATTGGGGAATGTCTGGAGATGGATAAAATCAAAAAGGGCATCGCCGAGTTAAAAGAAGCAAAAGCCGAAAAAGGCCATTTTGAAGAAGCGATCTTAACGACAGATACTGTCATTAAAAATACAACATACACCCTTACGATAGACGGAAAAGAGATCATCATTTCAGGCGCAGCAAAAGGCTCTGGCATGATTCACCCGAACATGGCGACAATGCTTGGCTTTGTCACAACAGATGCAAATGTCGAACAGGAAGCGTTACAGCAAGCGCTTCGTGACATTACGGATGTGACCTTTAATCAAATTACCGTCGATGGAGAAACGTCGACAAACGATATGGTGCTCGTGATGGCAAATGGCATGGCAGAAAACGATGTACTCAATGAAGAGCATCCAGAATGGCCTTTGTTTAAAGAAGGATTAAAACTAGCTTGTGAGGATTTAGCCAAAGAGATTGCGAGAGATGGAGAAGGTGCAACGAAATTAATCGAAGCGAAAGTCGCTGGTGCTAAAAATAATTTGGAAGCCGGCATCATTGCGAAAAAAATCGTTGGTTCAAGTCTTGTCAAAACCGCCGTATATGGTACGGATGCTAACTGGGGTCGAATCGTTGGAGCCATTGGTCATAGCGCAGCTTCCGTCACTCCGGAAGAGGTAGAAGTTTATTTAGGCGGACAATGTTTATTCAAACACAATGAACCGCAGCCATTCTCAGAAGAGGAAGCAAAAGCATATCTAGAGCAGGATGAGATTACGATTTTCATTCAAATGAGTGAAGGGAATGGTGAAGCAGCAGCTTGGGGCTGTGATCTCACCTATGATTATGTGAAAATTAACGCGAGCTATCGCACATAAAGAAGGAGATAGGCATGGATAAAACGATCGTGTTCAAGTGTGGAGGCAGTGTCATTCGAGAACTTTCAGATACATTTTATGAAAATGTCCGCTCACTTCAAGCTGCTGGATTTAAGCTGGCTATCGTGCATGGCGGAGGACCTGAAATCACCGACATGCTGCAAAAATTAGAAGTGAAAACAGAATTTGTTGACGGTCAGCGTAAAACAACGAAGCCTGTGTTAGAAGTAGCCGAAATGGTTCTCTCGGGAACAGTCAATAAATACTTTGTGTCAGAGCTCGCAAAGCATGATATATCATCTGTCGGCGTATCCGGTAAAGATGGGCAGATGTTAGTCGCCGATTTCCTTGATCAAGAGGTTTATGGGTACGTTGGCGAAATCAAAGAAGTTCATCCAGAGATGGCGGAAGCACTCATGGAGAAACAATTCATTCCTGTAATTGCGCCGCTGTCTATGACGGAAGAATGCCAAACCTTAAATGTGAATGCTGATTTAGCAGCATCAGCTGTCGCCGGAGCCATGAAAGCTGATAAGCTCATGTTTGTCACAGATGTTGAAGGCATTTTAAAAAATGGTGAACTATTAGATGTCGTCACCGAACAAGAAGCCCTTTCACTCATTGATGAAGGCATTATTTCCGGGGGAATGATTCCAAAAGTACAATCAGCTTTGAGTGCTTTATCAGGTGATGTGGATGAAGTGATGATCGTAAATGGCAAAGGCAGTATCTTTACAGGAGAAACCTTTAAAGGCACAAGAATCGTAAAACAAAAGGAGGCGGTCCTGTGAGTCATCTTTTTCAAAACTATGGACGGTGGAATGTTGAGATTAAAGAGGCAGCAGGTTCTTGGGCAGTCGATACAAATGGAAAAAAATATTTAGACTTTATCCAAGGCATTGCAGTAACAAATTTAGGCCACAATCATCCAAAGGTCAATCAAGCCATTAAGGAACAGCTTGATCACGTCTGGCATGTGTCGAATCTGTTTGAAAATGGACTGCAAGAAAAAGCAGCAGAAAAGCTGGCAGCAAACAGTTCAGGGGATCTCGTATTTTTCTGCAATAGCGGAGCAGAGGCAAATGAAGGTGCCATTAAATTAGCACGTAAAGCGACAGGGAAAACAAATATCGTCACATTTTTGCACTCTTTCCATGGGCGCACGTATGCTGGTATGGCTGCTACGGGTCAAGATAAAATCAAAACTGGCTTTGGTCCTATGCTAGAAGGCTTTCACTATGTACCGTTTAATGATCCAGACGCTATGTCAGCCTGTGCAGTCGATGATGTGGCAGCGGTGATGCTGGAGGTTGTGCAGGGTGAAGGTGGAGTGAATCCAGCGACACCAGAATTTCTAGAAGCAGTTCAAGCATTTTGCACAAAGCATGAAGCACTGCTGATTGTAGATGAAATTCAAACGGGCATTGGTCGTACAGGAACAGCATTTGCGTACGAAGAGACGTGTCTTGATCCTGATATTATCTCTGCGGCAAAAGGGTTAGGAAACGGCTTTCCAGTTGGTGCAGTTATAGGGAAAAAAGCTCTAGGAGATGCATTTTCCCCAGGTTCACATGGTACAACATTTGGTGGAAATATGCTTGCCATGTCCGCTGTGAATGCAACACTCGATGTAATTTTCCAAGAAGAGTTTCTTTCAGAAGTGAAAGAAAAGGGCGATTACTTGTTAGAAAAGCTGCAAAATGTCAAACAGCTGAATATTGTAAAAGAAGTGCGGGGAAAAGGATTGATGGCAGGTATTGAATGTGATCAGCCAGTTGGTGATTATATCACAGCTCTTAGAGAACAAGGGTTGCTGGTGCTTCCAGCTGGTCCAAATGTCATTCGTTTATTACCTCCGCTGAATGTGAAGAAAGCAGAGCTGGATCAAGCGATCGAAGCAATTGTTCAAGTATTAGCCAATAAAACAGTTTCGGTGTAAATTTTTTTACAAAGAAACGTATAAAAATACATTTATATCATTAATTATTCAATTTTGGGGTGACATAAGCATGAAAGGTTATTTAAATTTAGAAGATGGAGCCTCTTTTGAAGGAGATCTGACAGGAGAAGCTGGCATCACAGGTGAAGTGGTCTTTTTTACAGGTATGACAGGTTATCAAGAGGTGCTCACAGATCCTTCCTATAAAGGTCAGATCATTGTTTTCACATATCCGCTGATCGGAAATTACGGCATTAATCATGAAGACTTTGAGAGCAAAAAGCCTCAAGTAAAAGCGGTGGTTGTTTACGAGGCAGCAGAGCATTTTTCACATCATCTTGCAGCGGTCAGCTTAAAAGATTATTTACAAAAGTGGAATATTCCGCTTCTGACACATACAGATACGCGTGCAGTCGTGCAAAACATCCGGGCAAATGGAACGATGAACGCTGTGCTTAGTGTAGACGAAAACGAAACGCCGCCTGCAATGAAACAAGACAATGTCGTCGCACAGGTGACAGATAGCGAGATCTACACACAAGGCAGCGGTGAGGAACATGTGGCGCTCATTGATTTTGGCTTTAAAAAATCAATTGCAGATTCGCTTGCAGCGCGCGGCTGTAAAGTAACCGTCATTCCATATAAACAAATGGAAAAGGTGTTTGAGATCCAACCTGA
This sequence comes from Bacillus sp. MAG717A, assembly GCF_036884855.1. Taxonomy (NCBI): domain Bacteria; kingdom Bacillati; phylum Bacillota; class Bacilli; order Caryophanales; family Bacillaceae; genus Bacillus; species Bacillus sp. MAG717A. The sequence continues at coordinate 360,699 of NZ_CP145733.1, read as the reverse complement.
TGCGATCCTGCTGTCAAACGGACCTGGAGATCCGAAAACCATGACACCGTATTTAAAAACGATTCATGACATCATGATGACATTCCCGACACTTGGAATCTGCTTAGGTCACCAATTAATCGCTCTTGCACTTGGCGGAGATACGTATAAGCTGCCATTTGGCCACAGGGGAGCGAATCATCCTGTACAGGATACAGAATCCAAACGTGTCTTTATGACAAGTCAGAACCACAGCTATGTGGTGAATGAAAAAAGCATGAATGACAAAGAAGTGGATGTGAAATTTCTTCATGTCAATGATGGATCTGTAGAAGGATTCATTCATAAAGAAAAGCTGATTATGTCAGTTCAATTTCATCCAGAAGCACACCCAGGGCCTGCTGAAAGTGAATGGGTATTCGATGATTTTATTGAGAAAGTGAAACAAGCAAGGAGAGAAGTCGCACATGCCTAAAGATCAAAGCATACAAACCATTCTAGTCATCGGGTCTGGTCCAATCATCATTGGTCAGGCAGCAGAATTTGATTACTCAGGAACACAAGGATGTATGGCCTTAAAAGAAGAAGGCTACAAAGTCATCTTAGTGAATAATAACCCAGCAACCATTATGACAGATGAGTCATTTGCTGATGAAATCTATTTTGAACCGCTTTCAGTTGATTCAGTGACAAGAATCATTGAAAAGGAAAAACCAGATGGTCTTTTAGCCAACCTTGGCGGACAGACGGCTTTAAACCTTGCTGTCGAGCTAGAAAAAGCCGGAGTGCTGAAAAAGCATGGGGTGACTCTGCTCGGAACGTCAGTTGAAACAATTGAAAACGGTGAAGATCGAGAGAAATTCCGTGCTCTCATGAAGCATTTGAACGAACCTGTGCCAGATAGTGAAATTGTGGATAATGCGGAAGATGCTCTGCAATTTGCAAAAGAAGTCGGCTTCCCAGTTATCCTAAGACCAGCATACACACTTGGCGGTAAAGGCGGCGGAATCGCTCTAACAGAAGAGTCATTTAAGCCGCTCATTGAAGGAGCTCTTTTAGCGAGTCCGATTCACCAGTGTTTAGTTGAAAAAAGCATAGCTGGCTTTAAAGAAGTCGAATATGAGGTCATGAGAGACCGTCAAAATACGTGTATCACGGTATGCAACATGGAAAATATCGATCCAGTTGGTGTGCATACAGGAGACTCAATTGTCGTTGCACCTTCCCAAACATTAACGGATCAGGATTACCAAATGCTCCGTTCAGCGAGCCTTAAAATCATTTCAGCGCTGGATGTAGTCGGCGGCTGCAACATCCAATTTGCCCTTGATCCACTAAGTAAAGAATACTTTGTCATTGAGGTGAATCCTCGGGTCAGCCGTTCATCCGCTCTTGCATCAAAAGCAACAGGCTATCCGATTGCGAAAATGGCAGCTAAGCTTGCGGTGGGGTATACGCTAGACGAATTGAAAAACCCGCTCACAGGCACAACATATGCTAGTTTTGAGCCGGCACTTGATTATGTTGTCGTAAAATTCCCGCGCTGGCCATTTGATAAATTTAAACAGGCAGACCGTCAATTAGGCACAAAAATGAAGGCCACTGGCGAAGTCATGGCGATTGACCGAAATTTAGAATCAGCCATCCAAAAAGCAGTTGCATCACTTGAAATTAAAACGAAGGGCTTCCACCTGCCAGAACTGAAAGAGCAATCGACAGAACAATTATTTGAACTCATCAAAACACCAGACGATCGCCGGTTTTTCGCTGTCATGGAGCTTCTTTCAAGACAAGAAACGGTTGAAACGATTCATCAAACGACGAAAATCGATCGATTCTTCTTACATGTGTTCCAGAATATGATTACGCTCGAGCAAGAATTGAAAGATCATAAGGGGACGCTATCAAAAGATACCTTGAAAAAGGTAAAAGAAAAAGGCTTCCTTGATGAAACGATTGCTCTTCTTACGGGTCAAACGGAAGAGTCAATCAGGCAGCTCCGTCAAGAGTACGGGATTGCTGCTTCATTTAAAATTGTCGACACATGTGCGGCGGAATTTGATGCAAAAACGAATTACTTCTATTCCACCTACTTTGGCAAAAGCGATGGTGAGCATCAAGAAAAAACAAAGCAGCGTGCCCTTATCATTGGCTCTGGTCCGATTCGAATCGGGCAGGGGGTCGAGTTTGATTATAGTGCCGTTCATGGCGTTCTTACTTTGCAAAAGCTTGGATTTGAAACCATCATGATGAACAACAATCCAGAAACAGTCAGTACTGATTATGAGATTGCAGATCGTTTATATTTTGAGCCGATTACATTAGAGCACATCCTAAACGTTGTGGAAGCAGAACAAATTGATTTTGTCATTGTCCAATTTGGCGGACAGACTGCGATTAACGTCGCAGAAGGCTTAGAAAAAGCCGGTGTCACGTTGTTAGGTACGTCCTTTGCTACGCTGGATGCACTTGAAGACCGTGATTTATTCTATCAGCTTCTTGATGAACTGAATCTTCCTCACGCAAAAGGAGATACGGCTCATTCAAAAGAAGAAGCACTCGTACATGCGAAAAGCATCGGTTACCCTGTATTAATTCGCCCATCGTATGTCATTGGTGGAATGGGAATGATCGTTGTTCAGTCAGAAGCACATTTGGCGTCACTGCTGGATCAGCCAGATCATTTGCCATACCCAATCTTAATTGATGAGTACGTTACTGGAAAAGAAGTTGAAGTGGATCTTATTTCTGACGGAAAAACAGCCTTCATTCCAACGATCGTAGAACATATTGAGAAAGCGGGCGTGCACTCAGGTGACAGCTTTGCCATTTTACCAAGCATCTCGATCAGTGAAGACATCAAACAGCAGGTGCATACCGCGTCTGAACAAATAGCGAAGAAATTAGCGTTCAAGGGCATTATGAATATCCAATTTGTCATCAAAGGTGATCAGGCGCTTGTATTAGAGGTGAATCCGCGGGCAAGCCGGACTGTTCCAGTCGTCAGTAAGGTAATGGGCATTGATATGATCCCAATGGCCACTCAATTATTAGCTGGTGCGGCGCTTGAAGAGCTAAACCCTGCAACGAAAAACAAAGGGGGGACAGCGGTCAAATTCCCAGTGTTCTCATCCCATGCCATTCAAGATATCGACCTCAAGCTGACACCTGAAATGAAAGCGACAGGAGAAGGAATGTGTGTAGGCAAGAACGCCGAAAGCGCCTTGAAAAAAGTATTTGCGCCGATCTGGAAGAAAAAAGGAAGCCTCTTTATACAAGGCAGTGAGCAATTGATAGATGAAGCAAAACAAGCAGGCTTTGACATCTGGACTGGTAGCTTTGAATCCTGGCTGCAGAATGAAGATAAATCCCTTCATATTCATTTAGGAGAAGATGAAGAGGCAAAAGAGCAGCGTGTAAAAGCACTCACACACAGCGTTCAAGTCCTAACCGAATATGAAACTGTTCAAGCATTCCTGCAAGGAAAAAATGGAGATGTGTCACCAGTATCGCTCCATGAATTATATAAAAAGGAAGTGACGGCATGAGTCAAGTCGACGTACAACCGACATTATACGGAAAAGACTTTTTATCGTTAAAAGATTTCTCAATCCATGAGATTGCTTATTTAATTAAAAAAGCGGAAGAAATGAAGCAAAACCCATATCAAGATTTATTCAAAGGGAAAACGTTGGCAATGATCTTTGAAAAATCTTCGACTAGAACCCGTGTCTCGTTTGAAGCGGGAATGACGCAGCTAGGAGGACATGCGCTCTTCCTCAGCTCAAATGATTTGCAAATTGGCAGAGGTGAAACCATCAGTGATACAGCGCAGGTGCTGTCTGGCTATGTCGACGGTATTATGATTCGAACCTTTGAGCATGAGAAGGTTGAAGAGCTTGCACAATACGCGTCCATTCCAGTCATTAATGGATTAACTGACTACTCACATCCATGTCAGGCACTTGCTGATTTATTAACGATTAAAGAAACAAAAGGGACGTTAAAAGGAATCAAAGTCGCCTATATCGGTGACGGAAATAACGTGGCTCACTCCTTAATGGTCGGCTGTGCGCAGCTAGGCTGTGACATTGCTATTGCATCACCAAAAGGCTATGAACCACTTCAAGAAGTAACAGACACTGCCCGTGAGTTTGCGAAACAATCAGGCACAGAAGTGACCGTGACGACAGATCCTGTCGCAGCTGTAAAAGATGCAGATGTTATTTATTCAGATGTGTTTACAAGCATGGGGCAGGAGGCAGAAACAGAGAAACGACTTGCTGAATTTAAAGAATATCAAATCAATGACGAACTGATGAGTCATGCAGCAAAGGACTATATTTTTCTTCATTGTCTCCCGGCACATCGCGGTGAAGAAGTGACGGCAGATGTTATTGACGGGCCGCACTCAAAAGTATTTCAGCAGGCAGAAAACCGCCTGCATGTGCAAAAAGCGTTAATGAAAGAACTCATGTATCAACCATCCAAATAATTCAAAGTGTCCCTGACTCGTATGAGCAGGGACTTTTTGCATAAAGGATTGGAGAGGCAAGGGACGGGACATAATAACATCAATCGAGAAAGGAGGATGAAAATGGGTCAGCAGCATCAATTTAAATCAGGGAATAAAGCACCTAATAATGGTGTGTATATCGAGATCGGTGAAACTGGCAGTATGGTGAAAGATCCTTTAAAGATTAAGCTTAAAGCAGGCGATGTCTTTCCTGATAACTCGAACCATAATCGGGTTTGGACTTACCAAAGAAAGCCGTAAGCAATTGACTAAGAGTCATAAGGAATAAGTCTTTAGAGGCATGTGTCATGCCTCTTTTTTCTTTATAATAAAAAGCAATTAAGTTCCAATTTTCAAATAAATAGTATGGAAATTAAACTAAAATGTATAATTGGAAAATATTGTTGAAAGGATTTGTGTGATGGAAAAGATGAATCTCAGTGAAAGTGTTTGGAATAAACGCTTCACCTCATTATTCATATCAAGACTCATTAAAAACACAGGGGAAAGTTTTGCTTTTACATCCGTCCTTTGGCTATTGATTTTAAGAGGGGATGGAGCGCTCGGTACAGGACTTCTTCTAGCAGTAACTGTTCTCCCTTCATCATTGTTAGCCCCAATATTAGGACCTCTTATGAAAAAGCACCATTTGTCTAAATGGATGTTCGCTTCAGATGTTGTTCGAGCAACAATTGTACTCATTATTCCACTTTTGCACTTTTCGCATCTATTGCCTCTATGGTTATTGATTTCATTAATGGTTATTCAATCGGCAACAGGTGCAGCGTATAATCCAGCTTCTGTAGCGATCTTACCGCAGATTGTTCCAAAGCATCTCATTCAAAAAGCAAATGCGATTCTGCAATCTTCCTTTGAGATTGTCGCACTTGCAGCAGTCATGGTGGCTGGTCTTTTGGTTAAATTGATTGGACCTGCTGATACCCTGCTGATCACCACTGCTTTATTTGTGATTTCTGGCCTGTTTATTATCGGGGTCAAGCTGAAGAAAACCGATGAGGAAAAAGCAGCAGGCATTAAACAAGCGAAGAATACATATTTGTATAACTTAAAAAGAGGGTTTCTCGTTGTCAAAAACCATCACATTTTATTTGCACTCACACTGTATTGTATCTTAATGAATGTCGCAGCTGCTCCGTGGCAGGCGCTCTCAGCGGTATACGTAGCAGAAGCGCTGCAAAGCGACTCCATGGTGTATTCCATTTTAAGGGGCGTTGCCGCAGTTGGCGCGTTTATGATGGGCTTTGCTCTAGCGAAGGTCAAAATTAAGAGATTTGGTTTGTTCTTTATTGTCGCTGGCATGATTGAAGGGGCTGCGTTCTTTATTACAGGGATGAGTACATGGCTGCCGGTCGTTCTGCTTGCTTCCTTTATTTTCGGAGCTGCTGTCAGTGCGATTAATGTACCGGAAATGGTCATTATTCAAACGTCTGTTGACCAAGAGGATCAGCCGCAAGTATATGCTGTGATCAATGCTTCATCAAATGTCTTTCTCCCGCTTGCAGCTGTCGTATCAGGCGTTCTGGCAGAAAGATTTGGAGCGGGACCTGTCATTGCTGGCGGAGGAATCCTTGAGATTTTATCAGGTATCGCGATCTTCCTGTTTACAGGGCTTGCGAAAAGCCATTTGACAGCGGACAAACAAAAGTCCGAAACCGTCGAGGTGTAAACGATAAAAAACCCCCTGTATGTTTAGACAGGGGGTTTTAGCATGCCGCTTTTTAATCACGCAGAAAAAAAGAAAAAAGAGCTAAACATCATTTTAGCTCTTTTTTCACAAATCGTTTTTGCATATTAAGAGTGTTTTGTTGAACTTTCCGTTTCTTTCATTGGACTTACTTCAGCAAAGATGAATAAAATAACCGTAAACACAACTGCAAGAATGGAAGTGAGCGTAAAATCATAAGCAGCTCCATTCATAGAGGCAACGATGTAACCAGCCATATGTGTCAGCAGAAAAGTCCAAATGAGGGTGATAATATAATGCATAATCCCACCGTCCTTTATGTAACAATCTATTGATTATCATACCATAGATGCAAGTGAAGGGAAAAGACTGTTTTCCGCCTTTATGTGACCATTTTGAGACCTTCTGCTATAAAAATAAAAAGAATTCTTCTGTCTTTAGGGGATTTCCTTATTCCTACAAGAGTAGTTGTTCATATCATAGAAAGCAGAATCACTGAAAGGAGGCTGGCCATATGGGTGTAAGCGAACGTTTTTTCCAGCTTGGTTCCCAGTGGAACATCATTCATCTTCCTCAAAAACCAAATGGCTTTGGCATTCTAATCCTCGGTGACCGAAATCACTTTGTGCAGGAAAATACATCATTCTGGCTTCAGCATTATGGAAGAAACCAGCTTTTAACTGCCTTAAAGGATGAAGGATATACATTGTTTAATAGTCATCTTCATGGGAATCACTGGGGATGCGAAGATGCTGTTTTTAGTGCCAAGCAGCTCGTGCATCACACACTAAAACAAGAAATATTAAACCGGGAAATTCATGTGCTCGCAGAGGGAATGGGTGCACTTGTTGCCATGAGCCTCGCTGAGGAGATGCCTGAAGTGCTAAGGTCCATTGCGATGGTGAATCCATGTCTGCATCTGGGTGCACAACGAGACAGAGAAAAGGAGCACAAATTCTTTTATAAGCAGCTGATCAAAGAGTTAGCAGAGAGCTATGGCTGTTCTGAAAAGGAAGCTGAAACGTATCCACTGCCTTCTTGCCCTGTTCATTCTGCTCATGTGCCGATTCATATATGGCAAAGACTAAACGGCGCACCTTATGCATATGAACTTCACGCAAAGCCTTTTATTGATCAGCATATGAAGAATCCAGAACATTGTCAGATCGATCTCACACTGCATATGTTTGATCATCCGAGAAGAATCTTTCAATCCATTCACAAGTTTTATAAATCGCATGAAAGAGAATTGTGATGAATAGGATGATAACAGCCCTTCATAGAAAGGGCTCTTCTTTTTATTCGATATTAAAAAAGGGGACATGAACATGGAAACAGGACTGATCATAGGGGCAGATGAGTTTTTTGGCCTGACACTTTGTGAATATATGATGAAAGAGGGCATCCAAGTGGATATCACGCGTCCTCATGATCTTAAAGAAGAGCAAAAGGGACTGTTAGAAGAGCGGATGATGTGGCTAGGCAGAAATGATCTCGTACGTGTCATTGACCTTCAGGATAGCAAAGACACGTATGACCTCATTTTTATTCAATCAGAGGAACCACATAACAGGCAGGAAGACATCAAAGCAAAGCATGGCATGTACCGGATTCTTTTTGATAAACCTGAAAACGAATCAGCAAAACAGAATATGCCGGCAGTTATTCTTCCTCACATGTTCGGACCATGGACATTCAATGAAGATCAAACAAAGCGTGCTGATTCATTTTTTGTAGAAGATGTGGCAAAGGACTTGTTAAAATGGGCATCGGACACAGGTCAAAGACAGGACATGACGCATGAATTGAAGGTAGAAAGCGAAACAGATGTCAAACAGGCAGAAGACATGATTGCGGAATGGAAAAGACAAAACTCAACATTTTTCGACAAAAAGCAAGAATGATCTTCCATCTTATCTTTTTTCAGTATAAAATAAACCTATATTTAACATACAGGTTCATCACTGCATGTTGCAAAAGGGAGTTGAACATGGCATGAAGTACCAGCGGCTTGTCATGATCTTTTCGTTCCTTCTTCTATTATCTGCCTGCTCGCAGGCACCTTTAAAAGGAAAAATTGAGAAGGTGGGTTTACTCGTCCCCGATACGATTAATGATCAAGTTTGGGGAACGAAAGGTTATAAAGGCTTATTAAGTATCCAATCAACATTTGGTGTAGATGTTTATTATAAGGAAGGAATGGTCGACAAGGAGAAAATCGTTGATGCCATTGAAGAATTCCATAAAAAAGGAGTCAATTTAATTATTGGCCATGGCAATGAATACAGTGAAATTTTTAACTTGATCAGTGAAGATTATCCAAACATACAATTTATTACGGTCAATGGAAACAAGCCTCAGGCGGGCAATGTCACAAACGTGACGTTTAAAGGTGAAGCGATGGGCTTTTTCGGAGGCATGACAGCTGCACATATGTCAAAAACCAAAAAGATTGGTATTCTTGCTACATATGATTGGCAAAGTGAGGTAGACGGCTTTATCAAAGGGGCAAAATATCAAGATGAACATGTACAAGTGTTAGCAGAGTTTGTCGAAAACTGGGATGATGCTGACAAAGCGGTGGAGCTCTATCAAAAATTAAAAAAGCAGGGCGTTGATGTTGTGTATCCAGCAGGTGATGGTTATAATATCCCTGTCATTGAACAAATCAAAGCCGATAATTTATCAGCGATCGGGTATGTCACCGATCAATCCAACCTTGGAAGTCATACGGTTTTAACGAGCACTGTCCAGCATGTTGATAAAGCGTACAGCATCATTGCAAAGAAATTTAATGAAGGCAAGCTAAATGAACAAGGTGAGTACTCCTTTGATTTTAAAGAAGGAGTGATCGAGATGGGGAAATTTAGCACCACCATTGACGACGCTTTTGTGAAAGACATTGAAAGTGATATTGCGTCTTACAAAAAAACTGGCAAACTGCCAAATGAAAAGTGAGGAGACGACGATCATGCAGCACGAAAAATCGATGGAATTTTTACAAATTGCCATGAAGTATTTTCCGCAGGCAAAGGAAGAATTAGATAAAGCAGGGATTCAGCTTGAGCCTGAAGCGCTTCAGCCGCTGCTAACATTATTTACATCTGTCATGCAGGAAGCATACGAGCTTGGAAAAGCAGATGCAGAATCAGAAAAAGCCACAGAATAGTGGCTTTTTTTTATGATAATTTTTTCTTGAAGGCACTAATCATAGGACCAACATCTTTAAACACAGGCTTCAACTCATCGATGGAGTTCATAATGTTTCCAATTTGATTCATGACATGCATGTAGTCAATTGAGTCATCACTTGAAGATGTCTCCGCACGTTCCTCCTTTGCCTCTGACTTACTTTTCTCCTTTTCAATCGGCTGTCCAAACATCATTGCTGAGAAAATATCTTTTTGCGCCATATCACATGTTCCTTTCTACTATTGGTATATATCATTAATCTATGAAAAAAGTGAGAGGAAAGGTTAGACGTTTGTATTGCCAAGAAGAAAAAAATAAGGTAAAATTAGTACCAGATACTAATATAAGATCACAATATCACATGCTCGTATGAGTAAAAGGAGTCTTATTCAATGAATGCTGGAATTATTGGCCTTGGCCGCTATATACCTGAAAAAGTATTAACAAATCATGATTTAGAAAAAATGGTTGAAACTTCTGACGAGTGGATTCGTACTAGAACAGGTATAGAAGAAAGAAGAATTGCATCTGATGATGTCAATACATCTCATATGGCGCTTGCTGCTGCAAAAAAAGCATTAGCTGACGCAGATGTGGCTGCAGAAGATATCGATATGATTCTTGTGGCGACAGTCACGCCAGATCAAGCATTTCCGACAGTCGCTTGTATGATTCAAGAGCAGCTCGGTGCACATAAAGCATGTGCAATGGATATTAGCGCTGCGTGTGCTGGCTTTATGTATGGGCTTGTTACTGGAAAACAATTTATCGAATCAGGAACTTACAAACACGTGCTTGTCGTCGGTGTTGAAAAACTTTCTCGCATTACCGACTGGGATGACCGCAATACAGCTGTTTTGTTTGGAGATGGAGCTGGAGCTGCTGTGCTGGGAGAAGTCAGCGAAGGCAAAGGAATTCTATCATTTGAACTCGGAGCAGATGGAAGCGGCGGGAAGCACTTGTACTTAGATGAAAAAGATCATACAATCATGAATGGACGAGAAGTATTTAAATTTGCTGTAAGACAAATGGGCGAGTCAAGTGTAAACGTCATTGAAAAAGCTGGACTATCAAAAGAAGACGTTGACTTCTTGATCCCGCATCAAGCAAATATTCGCATTATGGAAGCAGCACGCGAACGCTTAGAGCTGCCAGTTGAAAAAATGTCGAAGACTGTCCATAAATATGGAAACACATCAGCAGCTTCTATTCCAATTTCACTATGTGAAGAAATCGAAGCCGGAAAAATTCATGACGGCGATGTGATTGTAATGGTTGGTTTTGGCGGCGGATTAACTTGGGGCGCAATCGCTATGCGATGGGGCCGATAAAAGAGTGGGGTGCACAAATTAATGGATAAGAAACGAGTAGTTGTTACAGGATTAGGTGCTTTGACACCACTTGGCAACGATGTAGAGTCAACATGGAAAAATGCTTTAGCGGGTGTATCAGGGGTTGGACCGATTACACGTGTCGATTCAAGTGAATATACCGCAAAAGTAGCAGCAGAACTAAAAGATTTTAACATTGAGGATTACATGGAGAAAAAAGAAGCGCGAAAAATGGCACGCTTCACACAATATGCTGTCGTTGCTGCTCAAAAGGCGCTCGAAGATTCACGTCTTGAAATCACAGATGAAATTGCACCGCGTGTTGGTGTATGGGTTGGATCTGGTATTGGCGGACTTGAAACATTTGAAGAGCAGTTCGAAGTGTATTCAAATAAAGGGGCAAGACGCGTCAGTCCATTCTTCGTCCCAATGATGATTCCTGATATGGCGACAGGCCAAATCTCTATTGCACTTGGTGCAAAAGGAGTTAACTCTTGTACAGTGACAGCATGTGCAACAGGTACAAACTCAATTGGTGATGCATTTAAAGTCATTCAGCGCGGAGATGCAGATGCAATGATCACAGGCGGAACAGAAGCGCCGTTAACAAAAATGTCGTTTGCGGGTTTCTGTGCGAACAAAGCCCTTTCGACAAATCCTGATCCAAAGACAGCAAGCCGTCCGTTCGACAAAAACCGTGACGGATTTGTCATGGGTGAAGGTGCAGGGATTATTGTACTTGAAGAACTTGAGCATGCGTTAAAACGTGGTGCGACCATTTATGCTGAAATCGTTGGATATGGTTCAACTGGAGATGCCTACCATATTACGGCGCCAGCTCCAAACGGTGAAGGCGGCGTCCGTGCAATGCAAGAAGCGATTCGAGATGCAGGTTTGTCTGTGGAAGACATTGATTATATCAATGCCCACGGAACAAGCACACCTTACAATGATAAATTTGAAACAATGGCGATTAAAGAAGTGTTCGGAGAGCATGCGAACCAGCTTGCAATCAGTTCAACAAAATCAATGACAGGTCACTTACTTGGCGCAGCAGGCGGAGTAGAAGCTATTTTCTCTGTTCTTGCGATTAAAGACAGCGTCATTCCTCCGACCATTAATCTTGAAACACCGGATGAAGAATGTGATCTTGATTATGTAGCAAATGAAGCACGTTCAAAAGAAGTACAAGTTGCTTTAAGTAACTCACTTGGTTTTGGCGGGCATAATGCGACAATTATTTTCAAAAAATACGAAGCGTAATACTTCCTGAGAAAGCGGCGGTCGATAAACAGATCGCCGCTTTTTTGCATATGATGAAAATGGAGGTGTTCAGCGGTATGGGTCTGATCAATACACAATATCTCATTCATCAATCATCATCATTTCAGGAGCTTGCGGCGCGCTTTGTTCCTTATTTTAAAGGGGCAGAGGAAAAAGAATGGTCGTCTATCCTCGCTCACCTGCAGCATCACGGGATGGTTCGGTCTTGGAGCTCGTGCAAAAACATGATCGACAAGCTCAAGGAAAAAGGGTACTTCAAGCTTGTCATGAAAGAATACCAAACGCTTCAAAAGCAGTGGAAAGGCCCTGACATTCCCGTATTTATTTTACCTGTCAACGAGAACAGCAGAGAAATCAGAGAGCAATTTTATTATCAATCCGGCATGGCATTTGATGACAAGGTCTTTCTTTTTTTGTCTCCAAATACCCCGAAGGAGCGAATCGGTACATTGCTGACTCACGAGTATCACCATGTATGCAGGCTGCATTTTCTCTCAAAAGAAGAAAAAGACTTTACATTCCTCGATACAATCATGATGGAGGGGCTCGCTGAATATGCTGTGTATCATAGATATGGTGAAAGCTATACAGCGAAATGGACCACCTTCTATAGCGAATCCCAGCTTCAGCGCATGTACAAGAAATGGGTATCCAGTCATCTTGATCAAAAAGTCCAGGACGACGAAAGGCTGATACAGAATCTTCTTTATGGAAAAGGAAACTACCCTAAAATGCTTGGTTACGCCACCGGGTTTTATATCGTGAAAAAATATTTTAATGAGCACCGAATCAGCGAGGAGTCTATGATTGCAGAGCCGTCAGAAACTTTTTTAAAAGCGATAGAATCAAAAAGTGAGTAATTCATATAAAAAGAGACATATTACAAATTTACTAAATACTTCTTGATTTCGTCATAGCGATGTAATAATATACAAATAATTCTTTTTATTTTAAAAAGACGGAATATTCAGGTTCAATTCTATTGATCTATGGAGAAAGGGGCGAATGAATGAGCACGCTGCTTGAAGTGCAAAACTTAAAAACATATTTTTTTCGAAAAAAGGAACCGATACCTGCTGTTGATGGCGTTGATTTCAGCATCAACAGAGGAGAAACTGTCGCATTAGTCGGTGAGTCTGGATCTGGCAAAAGCATTACGTCCTTATCCATTATGGGTCTGATTCATGGAACTGGTGGGAAAATTATGGACGGTTCTATCAAACTTGATGGAAAGGACCTTGTTACATATAGTGAAAAGGAATTATGCAGCATCCGTGGTAATGAAGTATCTATGATCTTTCAGGAACCCATGACCTCACTTAATCCCGTCTTAACCATCGGAGAACAAATAACAGAAATCCTCATCTATCACAAAAAATTTTCAAAAAAAGAAGCGGTCAAAAAAGCGGTTGATCTGCTGAAGCTTGTTGGTTTTTCCCGTCCGGAGCAAATCATGAAAGATTATCCGCATCGATTATCAGGCGGCATGCGGCAAAGAGTAATGATTGCCATAGCGCTCAGCTGTGATCCGAAGCTTCTCATTGCAGATGAACCGACAACAGCCCTGGATGTGACCATTCAAGCACAGGTCCTCACATTAATGAAAGATTTATGCTCTACCTTTGGTACTTCTATTCTTCTTATCACACATGATTTAGGTGTCGTGTCTGAAGTAGCAGATCGAGTGATTGTCATGTACTGCGGACAGGTTGTTGAAAATGGAACCGTGGAAGAGTTGTTTGAACAGCCGCTTCATCCTTACACAGAAGGGCTGCTTGAATCAATTCCTGTCATTGACGGAGACATCCAGCCGTTAACAGCCATCAAAGGAAATGTTCCTGCGCCAGATCAGCTTCCAGCCGGCTGCCGCTTTGCTCCTAGATGTCCGCAAGTGAAGGAACGCTGCCTGGGTGAACTGCCTAAGCTGAGAACATTTGAAGATGGCAGAAGCGTCAGATGTTTCTTATATGAGGAGGCAGATCAAACATGACCCTTGCTCAAAATCAAACACAAATAACGGAATTACCAGAGAAAGAAACGATTCTTGAACTGAAACAGATTCGAAAACATTTTCCGATTAAAGCGGGTGTCTTTCAGAAAAAAGTCGGTGCAGTAAAAGCTGTTGACGGCATAGACTTGAAGATTTATAAAGGTGAAACGTTAGGTATTGTCGGGGAGTCAGGATGCGGTAAATCCACATTAGGACGGACGATGATTCGTCTATATGAACCAACTGACGGTCAAATCTTTTTTAAAGGGCAAGACATCACGCGCGTATCAGAATCAAAGCTAAGACAATCTACACGAAAAAACATCCAAATGGTTTTTCAAGATCCCTTTGCATCACTCAACCCTAGAAAAACACTTCGAAGCATCATCAAAGAACCCTACAAAACACATCACTTATATTCCTTAAAAGAAAGAAATGAAAAAGTAGAACAGCTTTTATCAAAGGTAGGCCTTCATCCAAGCTTTGCGAACCGCTATCCCCATGAATTTTCAGGCGGGCAGAGGCAGCGAATCGGCATCGCTCGTGCGCTTGCCATGAATCCCGACATGATCATCGCAGATGAGCCTGTATCAGCACTTGATGTATCCATTCAGGCGCAGGTCATTAATCTAATGGAGGAGCTTCAGGAGGAATTTGACCTTACCTATCTATTTATCTCTCACGATTTAAGTGTGGTCAGGCATATTAGCGATAGAGTCGGCGTCATGTATCTCGGCAAAATGATGGAGCTTGCCGATAAACATAGTCTGTACGATGAACCGCTCCATCCATATACACAGGCTCTGCTTTCTTCCGTTCCTGTCACCCGTAAAAAAGGGCAGGTGAAAAGAGAACGCATTATGCTGCAAGGCGACCTGCCGAGTCCTGCAAATCCGCCAAAAGGCTGCGTCTTTCACACAAGATGCCCGCATGCGAAAGAAATCTGTAAAGAAAAAGTACCAGCATTTCAGGAGTTAAAAACGAACCACTTTGTTGCCTGCCACCTCTACAACGCTTGATCAAGCTTGTATGATCTCATCTTTGAGAGGGGGGATGAAACAGGAATCGGTCATTATTTTTAAAAAAAGATAGGGGGAATTGTCTATGAAAGTTAGAAATAGAAAGTCCATTATGATCAGTTTACTGCTGATTTTTACATTAATCCTTGCTGCTTGTTCTAGTGGAAATAAAACGTCAGGAGACAGTGGAAAGAAATCCACAGGTAAACCTGTACAAGGCGGCGATCTTGTCATCGGTTCTATTGCAGAGCCAACATTATTTAACTCGCTGTATTCTACAGATGTGGCAAGCTCTGATATTGAAGAAAGAATCTACAGCTTCTTACTTCAAACAGACGGAAAGCTGAACCCTCAGCTATCGCTGGCAGAGGATATTAAAGAATCGGATGACGGCAAGCAGTTTGATGTCACCATTAAAAAAGGTGTGAAGTTTCATGATGGTGAAGAACTGACTGCTGATGATGTTGTGTTTACATACAGCATTCCAATCAATAAGGACTACAATGGGGAGCGCGGATCAGGCTTTGAAGTATTAGAGTCTGTTAAAAAGACAGGGGACTACTCGATCGAATTCAAGCTCAATAAAAAAGATCCTTATTTTTATAATGTTACATTAGGAAGCTACGGCATTTTACCTAAGCATATTTTAGGTGATGTGCCTATAAAGGATCTCGGTGAAAACGAATTTAACCGAAAAAAACCAATCGGTTCTGGTCCATTTAAATTTGCAGAGTGGAAAGAAGGAGACTACGTCAAACTAGAAGCCTTTGACGATTATTGGGATGGACGCCCATACCTTGATACCGTCACGATTAAAACGATTCCTGACCAAAATGCAGCCATTGCTCAGCTGTCAGCAGGCGATATTGATTTCTTTGCTGTACCAGGAGCAGAGCTGCAAACAGCTGAAAAAGTCAGCAACATTAAAATTGAATCTGACCTAGGCCTGAATTATTCATACATTGGCTGGAACCAGAAAAATGAACTTTTTAAGAGTAAAAAGGTTCGCCAAGCGCTGACGCATGCCATTGATCGTCAAACGATTGTTGACCAAGTGTTAGATGGAGACGGCAAAGTAGCTAACATTCCAGAAAGTCCGCTGTCCTGGAACTATCCAAAGGATGAAAGTGTTCCAGTATTTGAATTTGATCAAGAAAAAGCCAAAAAGATGCTGAAAGAAGAGGGATGGGAGGATACAGATGGAGACGGCTATCTTGATAAGGATGGCAAGAAATTCTCCTTTGTCATAAAGACCAACCAAGGAAATAAAGTTCGTGAAGATATCGCTGTCGTTGTCCAGCAGCAGCTCAAAGAAATTGGTGTGGAAGCGAAGCCGCAAATTGTGGAATTCAGTGCACTCATTGAGCAGACGACACCGCCTAAATGGGATTATGATGCACTGCTGCTCGGCTGGAGCCTTGCGACATTCCCTGATCAATTTAGCATCTTCCACTCAAGCCAGTCAGAAAAAGGCTTAAATAACATCTGGTATAAAAATAAAGAGGTCGATAAGCTGTTAGTCGATGCTAAAAAATTAAGCGATCGAAAAGATTATTCAAAGGCATATGAAAAAATTTATAAACTGATCGCAGAGGATCAGCCATATACGTTCCTTTACTATGCTAACTCACATCGCGCTATGCCATCTAATCTTCAAGGCTATTCTTACCACCCGAAAGATGAGTATTACAAAATCGAAAAATGGTGGCTTGAACAGTAGGCTGATAGTGAAGAGGGGGAGGATTCTCCCCTTTCACCGTGAGAACAATTCCTTGCATTTGGTGTCCGGTCTTTGCGTGGTGCTAATCGCGCTCTGCATCAGCACGAGAATTCAAGGAGGGTTATATCACGCTGAAAAGAAGACAAAGGGCTAAAATAACTTCATTTTAGCCTTTTTTTCACAGAATGGCGATCCGATGAAAAAGGAGTTGTGCATATGGTTACATATATCATTAGAAGGACATTGCTCTCTATTCCTATTTTATTAGGGATTACCATTTTGTCCTTTGCCATTATGAAAGCAGCACCAGGCGATCCGATGTCACTCATGATGGACCCTACCATTAGTGCGGCAGACCGGGAAGCCTTTATTGATAAGTACGGCTTGAATGATCCTGAATATGTGCAATATATGAAATGGCTTGGCAATATGCTTCAAGGTGACTTTGGCACATCCATTGTCAAAAAGGGAACGCCCGTGGCAGATTTGATTTTTGCCCGGCTGCCAAATACCCTCATCCTCATGATTTTTTCTACATTAGTTGCCCTGCTGATCGCCATCCCATTTGGTGTTCTTTCAGCAAAACGTCCGTATACAAAGCTTGACTACGGGATTACGGTTACATCTTTTATCGGACTGGCTATTCCAAACTTTTGGTTTGGTCTTATCCTCATTATGGTTTTATCCGTGAACCTAGGGTGGTTTCCGACTGGTGGAGTCTCTACCTTGAATGCCGATTTTAATGTGTTTGATCGGCTCCATCACATTATTTTACCTGCCTTTGTTTTAGCAACGGCTGATATGGCAGGGCTGACCAGGTACACAAGGTCAAGTATGCTTGATGTCATGAGGCAGGATTACATTCGCACCGCAAGAGCGAAAGGCTTTAGAGAGAACAAAGTTATTTTTAAGCATGGTTTAAGAAACGGTCTTATGCCTGTCATAACGATTTTCGGATTGATGATACCATCCTTTATTGGCGGCGCAGTTGTGGTGGAACAAATCTTCACATGGCCTGGACTTGGAAAGCTTTTTATTGATTCTGCCTTTTCGAGAGATTATCCGGTCATTATGGCGATGACCGTTATTTCCGCAGTGCTCGTGGTGGTGGGAAATTTAATAGCGGATATTTTATATGCGATCGTTGATCCGCGTATTGAATATTAGAAGGGAGCTGAAGTACAATTGGCACAGCCTAATATGGGAACACCTCCTGTTGATATCAAATTAAAGGAGGGCCTTCCGCCAAAGCCAGAGACGATGCTGCGTTTATTTTGCGAGAAATTTTTCAAAAATAAATTGGCGGTTGCCGGCT
This sequence comes from Bacillus sp. MAG717A, assembly GCF_036884855.1. NCBI lineage: Bacteria > Bacillati > Bacillota > Bacilli > Caryophanales > Bacillaceae > Bacillus > Bacillus sp. MAG717A. Next base: position 342,648 of record NZ_CP145733.1, on the reverse strand, counting down.
CCGTGATCTTATTGGTCATTATTTTTTCTGCCATTTTTGCTCCAGTGATCGCTCCATATGCACCAGAGCATCAAGATTTATTGAAGCGGCTCCAGCCGCCAAGTGCTGAGCATTTTATGGGCACAGACAAGTTTGGCCGCGATATTTTCTCAAGGGTGCTATATGGCGCGCGCGTTTCTTTATTGGTCGGTTTCGTCTCGGTGGTTGGTGCAATCACTATTGGAACTGTCGTTGGCGCGGTCGCGGGGTATTTCAAAGGGTTTGTTGATTCCTTGTTAATGAGGTTTGTGGATGTCGTGTTGTCGATTCCAGATATTTTTCTATTGATCACGCTCGTCACCATTTTCAAACCGGGCATTGATAAATTGATTTTAATCTTTGCTCTGACTGGCTGGACAACAACCGCCAGGCTCATTCGCAGTGAATTCTTATCACTTCGAACAAGAGAATTCGTACTCGCGGCAAGAACCATTGGAACGAAAAATCATGTCATCATCTTTTCGCATATTTTACCGAACTGTATCGGTCCTATTATTGTGTCAGCTACATTAAAAGTAGGCTCTGTCATTTTAGCTGAATCAACGCTCAGCTACCTTGGCTTTGGTATTCAGCCACCAACGGCAAGCTGGGGCAACATGCTGCAAGATGCACAAAATTTCTCGATTATGGTGCAAGCGTGGTGGTACCCGCTTTTCCCAGGTTTACTCATTTTGCTGACTGTTTTATGCTTTAATTTTTTAGGAGATGGGCTGAGAGATGCGCTTGATCCTAAAAAGCTGAAGTAAAGTTTTTAGGGCTCTGCGTGCGCTCTCCGTTTCCTGAATGAAATAAAGACACGAAGCCGTCATTCATCCAGTTTTAAGTTTTGATAAAGTTGGAATAATTTCTCTATCCCTTGCCCATACTGTGGACAACAGTTTTTATAAAGTGAGGGATTGGTTATGTTATTTCTTCATGACGTATGGGTGAATTGGTTTGAAGGGGAAGAAAATGGCTACAATGTGTGTCATTTTCATGAGTGGCGTAAGGAGGACAGCGTTGAGCTGTTAGATCAAGTGCCTTTACTTAAGGTGCAGAGTCCTTTGTTTGATTACATAGAGAATGATCTTTCAGAGCTGCCAAAGACGCTGCTAGAGTCTGTATTTGAGAAATCATATATTCGAAAAAATCATGAGCGCCGTAAATTAGAGTATTGCTTTGTAGTCACAGACGGCATACGAATCATTGCCGTGGATACGATTGGCTATTCCATTCCAGTGAGAAAAAGCCGCTTGATCCCAAGGCAGGAGCAATTGGTCTATGAAATGGTGAAAGATGTGAAGGCAGAAGAATATGAATTCTCTAAGGGCAGTCTTGAATCGACGAAGGAGTACCACATTCTATCACTGCCGCCGCAGCATATCAGCGGATTAACGAGAAAAGAAAGACAGCTGAAGCAGCTGATGTTTATGGCGCTCGATCAATTAAAGGGGCTCCAAAACAGGGCGGAGATTGCCTATTGGTATACGGAATGGAACCCGCGCATGTACAACCAAATCAAACGAATGTCATTCGAAGAGATTTGGAACATGCTTTACAATGAAACGATTGATGGATGGTCAGAAAATCATTTAGCCTTCTGTGAAAAAATGATTAAAGGACAGCCGTTTTTCGAAAAGCTTTGGGAAATGGAAAACGAATCAAAAGTAAATTAGAAAAAGCTTGCAGCGGGAGTGCTGCAAGCTTTTTTTATTTGCGTTTTCTGCCAAGACCCATCGCATTCTCCATTTTTTTCAGCATTTTGTTTGCTGTGCGGTTTGCTTTTTCAGCACCTTCGTCTAGAATACGGTCAAGCTCGTCTGATTCAATGAGTTCATAGTATCGATCTTGAATTGGTTTTAAAGCATCAACGACAACGTTCGCAAGATCTCCTTTAAACTCACCATATCCTTTGCCTTCGTACTTTTGCTCCAGCTCTGCAATGGATATGTTGCCTAATACAGAATAAATTGTCAGCAAGTTGGCAATTCCAGGCTTGTTCTCTTTGTCATATTTGACGATGCCTTCTGAATCCGTCACAGCACTTTTAATTTTCTTTTCAAGCTGCTTTGGTTCATCTAATAAGGTAATGAAGGATTTTTGGTTCGGATCGGATTTGCTCATCTTTTTCGTTGGATCTGTTAAAGACATAATCCGAGCGCCTTCTTTTGGAATCTTCACTTCAGGCACAGTGAAAATGTCATTGTACTTTCGGTTAAAGCGTTCAGCAAGCGTTCTAGTCAATTCAAGATGCTGCTTTTGGTCTTCTCCAACAGGAACTAAATCAGTACTATATAATAAGATATCGCCAGCCATTAAAGGAGGATATGTTAATAGGCCTGAAACAACCGCTTCCTTACCAGCGGATTTGTCCTTAAATTGGGTCATTCTTTCTAATTCCCCAATATAAGCAACACATTGCAGCATCCATCCTGCCTGGGCGTGAGCAGGTACTTCTGATTGGATAAACAATGTCGCCTTCTCTGGATCAAGTCCAACAGCTAAATAAAGAGCTGCTAAGCTTCTAATATTTTGGCGGAGAGCTAATCGGTCCTGACTCACCGTAATCGCATGCTGATCCACGACACAAAAATAGCCATCATAGTCATGCTGCAAATCGACAAATTGCTTCATTGCTCCAATATAGTTCCCTAATGTGACAGAACCGCTCGGCTGAATGCCTGAAAAAATTGTCTTCTTTGTCATACTAAAACCTCTTTTCTTCAATATAAAAAGGCCCACCCGTCACTTTTCAACAGAAAAGGGACGAATGAACCGTGGTACCACCCTTGTTATTTCACATAGAAATCACTCAAGACGTTGATAACGGAGACTGCTCCGTCTAAGCCTACTCACTTTTTTAATAGTGTTCGGTTAGCTGCTCCAAAGCCCATTCCATACATGCCATTATCTGCTCACACCGGCCGCAGACTCTCTGTCAATGGTGAATATATGTACTCTTCTTTTTCATCGCAACAATATGTCTATCTATTATAAAGGATGACCATGAAAAAGTCACGAAACCATTATGTGACCTTCTCATCATGCCTATAGACACTTAAAATTTTAGATAAAATAACAAATATCTGTCAGAATTTTTTAAAAAAGGATGATTAATTATATGTATAAAACATTATTCCTGCTCAATTTGTTTAATTATTTTAATCAATTTACGCTTTAATTTGTTGAAGTGATTGAGACTTTAGTTTATAAAAATCCCTCTTTATCCCCATTTACGTTTTTAAAAAATATATGAAATTGATATTGCAATAAATTATTCTATTCATTATAATGAATTTGTTCACACGTTTGTGCTAGGCTCTTTACATAGTGAAAATTCAGAAAAAACAAAAGAAATAGAAAGTAAGCTATTTAGGGACTTTTTTACGCTATTTCTTAAATCTGAATCTCATCTTCTATCGAGACCTTTGAACTAAAAACATATTATAAGGGGGAATACAGTTGAAAAAGCGTTGGTCTGTTGTTACTTTAATGCTTATTTTCACACTTGTATTAAGCGCTTGTGGTTTCAGCGGAAACAAATCAGGCGACAGCACGAGCAGTTCTGGAGAGGCTAAAACAACATTAAATGTGAATATCTCCACTGAGCCTTTTTCTCTACATCCGGGATTGGCAAATGATTCAACTTCAGGTAGTGTCATCCGTCAGACTTTTGAAGGATTAACAAGAATTAACGCTGAAGGAAAGCCAGAAAATGCAATGGCTTCTGATATCAAAACAAGTGCTGATGGTAAAACTTACACATTCACACTTCGTGATGCAAAATGGTCTAATGGTGACCCTGTTACAGCTAAAGATTTCGAATATGCTTGGAAATGGGCATTAGATCCTAAAAATGAATCTCAATATGCTTACCAGCTTTACTATATTAAAGGTGCTGAAGCAGCGAACAAAGGGAAAGCGAAAGTTGCTGATGTTGGCATTAAAGCTAAAGACGACAAAACGCTTGTAGTTGAGCTAGAGAACCCAACACCGTTCTTTACTGAACTAACTGCATTCTATACGTATATGCCAATCAACAAAAAAGTGGCTGAAAAGAATAAAAACTGGTACACAAATGCTGGTGAAAACTACGTATCTAACGGACCATTCGTTCTTTCTAAATGGAAACATGGCGGTTCTATCACTCTTGAAAAGAACAATGAATACTGGGATAAAGATACTGTGAAATTGAAAAAAATCAACATGTCTATGATCAAAGATACAAACACTGAGCTTAGCATGTTCAAAAAAGGCGAGCTTGACTGGGCTGGTTCTCCAACTGGAAGCCTTCCAACTGAGTCTTTAAAAACATTGAAAAAAGAAGGCGGTCTGAAAATCCAAACGATCGCTGGTATCTATAACTACAAATTCAACACAAAAGTAAAACCTTTAAACAATGCAAACATCCGTAAAGCCCTGACATACTCAATCAACCGTCAAGCGATCGTTGACAAAATTACGCAAGGTGAGCAAGTGCCAGCAATGGCAATCGTTCCTCCAACAATGGAAGGATTCACTGATAACAAAACTGGCTACTTCAAAGATCACGATGTAGCAACTGCTAAAGAGCTTCTTGAAAAAGGTGTGAAAGAATTAGGTTATAAGTCTGTTTCTGATCTTCCAACATTGAAACTTTCTTACAACACTGATGAAGGCCACCAAAAGATTGCACAAGCAATTCAAGAAATGTGGAAAAAAGATTTAGGTGTGAAAGTTGAACTTGATAACTCTGAGTGGAACGTATACATCGACAAAATCCACAGCGGAGACTACCAAATCGGACGTATGGGCTGGTTAGGTGACTTCAACGATCCAGTGAACTTCCTTGAGCTTTACAAAGATAAAGACGGTGGAAACAACGACACTGGATGGGAAAGCAAAGAGTACAAACAATTGTTGAATGATTCTGCAAAAGAAACAGATAAAACAAAGCGTGAAGAAATGCTGAAAAAAGCAGAAGAAATCATCATCAACGATATGCCTGTAGCACCAATTTACTTCTACACTCAGCTTTGGGTACAAGATCCAAAACTTAAAGGTGTAGTTGTATCTGGACTAGGTGATGTTCAATACAAATGGGCACATTTCGAAAAGTAAGAGTCATAGTGTAAGAGATCTACGGCAAGGATCTTAAGGTATATGGAGGATGTCTCTCCATATACCTTTCTTGCTGATTAGAGAAATTGTTGTAAAATCATGGAGGTGCAATTCCGTTGCTTAAATATATCGGTAAGCGATTAATATATATTTTAATCACACTGTTTGTTATTGTAACTGCAACTTTCTTTCTCATGCAGGCAGCACCTGGTGGTCCATTCTCTGGAGAGAAGAAACTTCCTGCTGAAATTGAAGCAAACTTAAACGAGCACTACGGATTGGACAAGCCCTTATTTGTTCAATATGTAAGCTACTTAGGTTCAGTTGCAAAATTAGATTTTGGTCCCTCATTTAAATATAAAGGACAAACCGTAAATGACTTAATCAGTTCTGGATTCCCCGTTTCCTTTACCCTCGGAATTGAGGCAATTCTCCTCGCATTAGCATTTGGTGTATTGTTTGGGGTCCTTGCAGCGCTCTATCATAACAAGTGGCAAGACTATACGATTGCCATTTTAACGATCTTTGGAATCTCAGTTCCAAGTTTCATTTTAGCGGCGCTACTACAATATGTATTTGCATCTGAGGCAAGCATTATAGCGATCTTCCCAGTTGCAGGATGGGAGTCTTGGGCCAGCACCGTACTACCTTCTATTGCACTTTCCTTCATGCCAATGGCATTTATCGCTAGACTTGCACGGTCAAGTATGCTTGAAGTACTAAATAGTGACTATATTAGAACGGCTAGAGCGAAAGGATTAACAAAATCAGCTGTGACGATCAAACACGCCATCCGAAACGCATTGTTGCCTGTTATCACATACATGGGACCAATGGCTGCTTCAGTTTTAACAGGTAGTTTTGTCGTTGAGAAGATATTTGGTATTCCTGGATTAGGCTCTCACTTTGTCACAAGCATTACAAACCGTGATTACACCGTCATCATGGGTGTTACAGTCTTCTACAGTATTATTCTATTAGTCAGTATTCTAGTCGTTGACGTTCTCTACGGTATTATCGATCCTAGAATTAAACTGACGAAGGCGAAGAAAGGGGTCTAACACATGGAAGAGATGAGAAAAGATTTATTTGTGCCTGCGACAGCTGACGCAGCAGAATCTGAAAAAATTTCTAAACCTAGTCTATCTTTATGGAAGGATGCCATGCTTCGCTTCCGTGCCAATAAACTTGCAATGGTTGGACTCACAATCATTTTTATTATTGTGATGCTGGCCATCTTTGTTCCGATTTTTTCTAAATATGATTACTCCACGACTGATTTGCTGAATGCTGACCAGCCGCCTTCAAAAGAGCACTGGTTTGGTACAGATGATTTAGGACGTGACATGTTTGTCCGTACATGGGTCGGGGCAAGAATTTCGATCTTCATCGGTCTTGCTGCAGCGCTCCTTGACGTGATCATCGGTATAATCTGGGGAAGCATTGCTGCATTCAAAGGCGGCCGTACAGATGAAGTGATGATGCGTATTGCAGACGTTTTATGGGCAATTCCAACACTATTAATGGTCATCTTAATGATGGTTGTTCTTCCTAAAGGATTATTAACGATTATCCTCGCCATGACAGTCGTAGGCTGGATTAACATGGCGCGTATTGTTCGGGGACAGGTTTTACAATTAAAGAGTCAAGAATACGTTCTTGCAGCACAAACATTAGGTGCGAAAACATCTAGACTTTTATTTAAACACTTAATTCCAAACTCAATGGGACCAATTCTTGTGACAATGACATTAACGATTCCTTCTGCTATTTTCACAGAGGCGTTCCTAAGCTATCTAGGGCTTGGTGTACCGGCTCCGTTAGCGAGCTGGGGAACAATGGCGTCTGACGGAATTCCAGCCATGACGTACTACCCTTGGAGATTATGGTTCCCAGCCGCATTTATCTGTATTACAATGTTTGGTTTTAACGTGGTTGGAGACGGACTAAGAGACGCTTTAGATCCGAAGTTGCGTAAATAAGGAGTGATTAGGATGGAACGTGAACGTATTCTAGAGGTGAAAGACCTTGCAATCTCATTTAAAACATATGGTGGAGAAGTTCAAGCCATTCGTGGTGTGAACTTCCACTTAAATAAAGGCGAGACACTTGCTATTGTAGGTGAATCTGGCTCTGGTAAAAGTGTGACATCACAAGCGATCATGAGACTAATTCCGATGCCGCCGGGTTATTTCAAGCGCGGACAGATCCTGTTTGATGGCCAAGATATTGTCAAGAAAACCGAGAAACAAATGCAAACCATTCGAGGAAAAGACATCTCAATGATCTTCCAAGATCCGATGACGTCTTTGAATCCAACGATGAAAGTCGGGAAGCAAATTACAGAAGTGCTGTTCAAGCATGAACAAATTTCAAAAGAAGCGGCTGAAAAAAGAGCCATTGAACTATTGGAGCTTGTAGGAATTCCAATGCCTGAAAAAGAATTAAACAATATCCGCACGAATTTAGTGGCGGGATGAGACAAAGGGTTGTCATCGCCATGGCGCTTGCAGCAGATCCAAAGCTGTTGATTGCTGATGAGCCGACGACTGCGCTTGATGTAACAATTCAAGCACAAATTTTAGAATTAATGAAAGAAATTCAGCAAAAGGTTGAAACTTCGATTATCTTTATTACGCATGATCTAGGTGTTGTTGCCAACGTCGCTGATCGTGTAGCTGTTATGTATGCAGGACAGATTGTGGAGACAGGGACTGTTGATGAAATTTTCTACAATCCAAAGCATCCGTATACATGGGGACTTTTAGCATCAATGCCGAGTCTTGACACTGATGGCGGAGAAGAAGGAAAGCTGACTGCCATTCCAGGAACACCACCAGATCTGACAAACCCGCCGAAAGGAGATGCATTTGCACTCCGCAGCGATTATGCAATGAAAATTGACTTCGAACAAGAACCGCCAATGTTCAAAGTATCAGATACGCATTATGTGAAATCATGGCTACTTCATCCAAATGCACCTAAAGTTGAACCGCCTGCTTCTGTAAAGGCGAGAATGCGTGAACTAGAAGGTAGCTACGAAAAACCTGTATTAGTAAAAGAGGGTGAATAGCATGGCAGAAAAACTGTTAGAAATCAAAAATTTGAAGCAGCATTTCCATACAGCAAGAGGAACTGTGAAAGCAGTAGATGGGGTTTCATTTGATATTTACAAAGGTGAAACGCTTGGTCTTGTAGGTGAGTCTGGTTGTGGTAAATCCACTACGGGCCGTTCGATCATTAGACTTTATGATGCGACAGATGGTGAAGTTCTTTATAAAGGGGAAAATGTACACGGGAAGAAATCAAGACAAAAAATGCTTGAGTTCAACCGTCAAATGCAGATGATCTTCCAAGATCCATATGCTTCACTCAACCCTAGAATGACAGTGCTTGATATCATTGCAGAGGGCATCGACATTCATGGTCTTGCGAAAACAAAACAGGCGCGTAAAGAGCGTGTGTATCAATTACTTGAAACTGTTGGATTGAACAAAGAGCATGCGAACAGATACCCGCATGAATTCTCAGGCGGTCAAAGACAGCGTATCGGAATTGCACGTGCATTAGCAGTAGAGCCTGATTTCATCATCGCCGATGAACCAATCTCTGCATTAGACGTGTCGATCCAAGCGCAGGTCGTCAACTTATTGAAAGAGCTTCAAGAGGAAAAAGGTTTAACGTACTTATTCATTGCCCATGACCTGTCCATGGTAAAATACATCAGTGATCGTATCGGCGTGATGTATTTCGGAAAATTGGTTGAGCTGGCACCAGCGAATGAATTATACGAAAACCCGCTTCATCCATACACAAAATCATTGTTGTCTGCGATTCCGCTTCCAGATCCTGATTATGAGCGTAACCGTAAACGAATCAAGTATGATCCATCTGTTCACAAAGGAACAAACACCGAGTTCCGTGAAGTAAAGCCAGGTCACTTTGTGAGCTGCACAGAGGAAGAATTCAAAGAGCTTCAGGCGAAACAATCATAAAAAGAGAGAAGCACTGCTAATGCAGTGCTTCTTTTTATATTTTACAAAAAAACAAGATGATGGTAATTTTTAGTTAAGTACAAGCAGAACCGGAGGAAATCAAATGTCCAATTGGAAAACCTATCGTTATTCATTGCTTCATGTTCTCATTGTATTCATACTATTTTCAACGTCTTTTTTCAGGAAACCAAACGGAGGAAAGTGGATGCTCTTGTTTATGGTGCTCGTTGGGATTGTGTCTTTTTCAGTGGAATATATGCTTAACCGAAAGACAAGGGGGCAGAAGCAAGAAGCACGGCGTGTAAAATATCTTTATTTCATCATGTTGCAAATCACGATGACACTGATCTTGTTTGTCTGTATTCAACTCGTCATGAATCGTTCGTTATAAAACTTTTTTTACGTTAATTGAAAAAAAGTGAAACTACTGAAGACTTTACTGCGTCTTACTAGTACAGGCGTTTAAATAGCAGGAAATCGGGAATATCTAAGGAAGTGGTTCTTAACTATAGCATAAGGAGCAGATCCATGAATTGGTATGAAAAGCTCAGTGAATACTTCCCGATAGAAGAAATGAAGTCAAAAGAGCATATGGAAGCTTTATTAAAGGAAAGAAGTGATATTTATCATAAGGAGGAAGGACCTCATCATGTGATGATGTACGCCGAATTTGATTCTTTCATCTTTATTGATTATTTATTTGTTTCCAAAGATGCAAGAGGTGAAGGCCTCGGGTCAAAGCTTATTCATAAGCTGAAGGAAAAAAAGAAACCGATCTTGCTTGAAGTCGAGCCTGTAGATGAAGATGATGCAGATACTGCAAAACGCCTAAAGTTTTACCAAAGTGAGCACTTCAAGCATGCAGAATCAATCGGTTATAAACGCAGGTCACTTGCAACAAATGAAGTGAACCGCATGGAAATTCTTTATTGGTCGCCTCTTACAAATCATGAGGAAGAGATCATGGAAGCCATGAGGAAGACCTATGAACGAATTCATACGTATAAAGATGAAGAATGGTATGGACAATCGTATGAGGATGTTGATGATGTATTGAAGATCATTGAAAATAGAAAGCAAAAAAATATTTTCGATCATCTCGACTAAATGAGAATGTTCTGACATCAAGCAGCACCACAAAATGAATGAAATTGTCTAGTTTTTGTCACAAAAATTGCAAGAAAATCTGTTCACACTTACTTTTTTATAGTATAATCACTATAAAGATTACTTATTTAGAACAATTTTAATTTAAGAATACAGATCAATATTCATTCTACAAATTGAGGAGTGAAGATTTATGGTAACATTATACACATCACCAAGCTGTACATCATGTAGAAAAGCAAGAGCGTGGTTAGAAGAGCACAATATCCCGTATCAAGAGAGAAACATTTTTTCTGAGCCTCTTTCAATCGATGAAATCAAAGAAATTCTTCGAATGACAGAAGACGGTACAGACGAAATTATCTCAACACGTTCAAAAGTATTCCAAAAACTAAATGTCAATGTTGAGACAATGCCGCTTCAACAATTGTATAAACTAATCAATGAGCATCCAGGTCTTTTACGTCGTCCAATTATCTTGGATGAAAAAAGATTACAAGTTGGGTACAATGAAGATGAAATTAGACGTTTCTTACCAAGAACGGTTCGTACATTCCAACTAAGAGAAGCTCAGCGACTTGCTAACTAATAAAAACACGAAAAGCTGCCGATCATTTGGCAGCTTTTTTTATTTGTTTTCAGCCGTTTGCTCGTAAAAGAGGCTGGCTAATATGACCACTATGACGGTTAAAAACGGAAGCATCAATTCAAGCGCGGCATGCTGTGACATAAATTCAGTCAATTTCACATCACGCACAATCATTTCTCCGCCAGTAAAGGCCAAAAGCGCACTTCCTCCGTATAAAAGAAACGGAAATTTGGTTAAAACTGCATGAATCAGCTTGCTTCCCCAAATAATAATCGGTACAGAAATCATGAGGCCAAAAGCGGTCAGAAGCATGTTGCCTTTTGCTGCACCTGCAACTGCGATGACATTATCAAGTGACATAAAGAGGTCGGCAATCACAATGGTTTGAACTGCACGCCAAAGGGAGCCGCTGCTCTTAATCCGAATCGATTCCTTCTTTTGTTCAATTAACAGATTGTATCCTATATAAAGGAGAAAAAGACCGCCAATAAACTGCAAATAAGGGATAGTCAATAAATAAACGGCGGCACCAGTCATTGTAATTCTCATCAGCACGGCTAAAAGTGTGCCGATCCAAATGGCTTTATTGCGTTTATCATGTGATAAATTTCGACTGGCCATTGCAATGATGAGCGCATTATCTCCGCCTAAAATCAGGTCTATGCCAATAATCATCAGTAAGGATACGATCCACTCTGTTTCCATCCAATTCACCTCTTGTCCTAATAGAGCTCGTACAACCAATATATGAGGACAATTCAAATATATGTTTCTGCAAGTTTTCTCTGCAAAAAATGCGTTTTTATTTCTTTTATTCATGTTTTATCATAAAATAGACAGTACGAAGCAATACCTCAATTCAACGGTTAACATGTAGACGGAACGGGTAAAGTGTAGTAAAGTACTATTAATTGGGAGCTTGTATGTCCCTTCAACATCTTATATAGAAGGGAAGGTTGGCAAAATGGAAATCGAAAGAATAAATGAACATACAGTAAAATTTTATATTTCCTACGGTGATATTGAAGATCGCGGATTTGACCGTGAAGAGATTTGGTATAATCGTGAGCGCAGTGAAGAGCTGTTTTGGGAAGTAATGGACGAAGTGCACGAAGAAGAAGAATTTGCAGTAGAGGGACCGCTTTGGATTCAAGTACAGGCACTTGACAAGGGTCTTGAAATTGTCGTGACAAAAGCCCAACTTTCTAAAGATGGACAAAAGCTCGAATTGCCGATTCCAGAAGATAAAAAAGATCAAACAGATGAAGAAAGCTTAGACGCACTGCTTGATGATTTTCATAAAGAAGAGCAAGATCAAGAAGACCATAATGAGAAGGACAAAAAACTTCAACTTCAATTCGTGTTGAAAATGGATGATTTTGAAGATTTGATTGCACTTTCTCAATTAAATATGCAGGATTTTACCACAAGTTTATATTCGTTTGAAAACCGTTATTATCTATATGTTGACTTCCACGAGGATTTGTCAGATGAGCAAGTGGAGAATAAGCTCAGCATTTTGCTTGAATATGCTCATGAATCAGTTGTCAGCATCTACAGACTGAAAGAATACGGTCAGCTGATTATCGAAGGGAATGCCCTTGAAACGATTCAACAGCACTTCTCGTAACTAACAAAAAGTCGATTTCTATAGAGGAATCGGCTTTTTTATCTGAATGAATAGATAAATAAAGAGATCGGCAAGGAGAAAAATGAAATGAGAAATTTAGTCAAAGTTCTATTTTTTCTAATCATTACGATAGGTGCTTATATAATCATCCAATTGATTGCCGGTGATTTAGCGGTAAGTGTATTAAGTTCTGTCAGTGTTCTATTTACTTTATCGATTATTTTCATCGGATTTGTTATTTTCTTGGAGAACCGGAATCCATCTCAAACGATTACATGGCTTGTCCTGCTGGGTAGCTTTCCATTATTCGGCTTTTTGTTCTACATTTTCTTTGGACGCAATATTAAAAAGCGCCGGCTGTTTGAAAAGAAAGCGGTATTGGACGAGCAGTTAATCCAGGAAGATGAACGTATTCATAGAGAAGCGATTGAAAAAATGACACATATGGGTGATCATCAGCAGCTTTTATTTAAGCTGGCCCACAGACTTGGACATACTCCTATTACATATCGCACGTCCTCTAAAGTCTTAACCAATGGTGAAGAAACATTCTCTCATATTTTTGAAGAGATCAAAAAAGCAACACATCACATTCATTTAGAATATTACATTCTCCGCCACGATGACCTTGGCCAAGAATTAAAGGAGATTCTAATTGAAAAAGCGAAAAATGGCGTGATTGTCCGTTTTTTATATGACGATGTAGGAAGCTTAAAGCTCTCTCGTCAATATATTGCTGACCTAGAAAATGCTGGCGTTCAGATCGTTCCATTTTTACCAGTAAGGCTCCCCCTTTTAAATAATAAAATTAACTTCCGAAATCATAGAAAAATTGTCGTAATTGATGGAGAAGTGGGATTTGTCGGCGGGCTTAACATTGGAGATGAATACTTGGGCCGAAGCAGACAATATGGATTCTGGCGTGATACACACCTGATGATTAAAGGCGAAGCTGTTCGTGACCTCCAGCAGATTTTCATGCAGGATTGGTATTATATGACGAATGAAAGATGCTCAGGTGTGGACTATTTCAAAGATTTCAGCCACCTTGAGAGTACAACAGAAGGCGTACAAATGATTGCTGGCGGGCCTGACAAGCAGTGGGAGGTCATTAAAAATCTTTTTTTCTCTATGATCATCTCCGCTAAAAAGTCCATCTGGATCGCTTCACCGTATTTTGTCCCGGATGATGATATTTTGTCCGCTTTGAAAATTGCCGCATTGAGCGGAGTAGATGTCCGGATTATTGCTCCAAAGAATCCAGATAAACGGATTGTGTTCCATGCGTCTCGTTCATACTTCCCGGAGCTTCTTGATGCAGGGGCGAAGGTGTACGAGTATGATCAAGGCTTTATGCATAGTAAATTTATTATTGTGGATAATGAACTGGCTTCAATTGGAACGGCAAACATGGATATGAGAAGCTTTCATTTGAACTTTGAAGTGAATGCCTTCCTCTATAAAACGAAAAGCACAGAAAAGCTCGTCAACGATTTCTTAGGTGATTTAGAGCAGTCACATGAAATTGTGTCAGAAGAGTTCGCAAAGAGACCTTTGAGGGTCAGACTGTTTGAATCAACCGCAAGATTATTATCACCACTTTTATAAAGATTGTATTTCCCCTCTTTTCTATAAGGGGGATTTTTTATTTTACTGAAGTTATGATTAGTAAAATCATCTTTTGACACGGTAAAAATTCATTTTCCCTTTTCGCTTTCTTATAAACGAACAAGCTATAATACAGTCATCAAAGAGCGAGGGGCGAACTGAATGAATGCAGCAATGATGGATAACGGTAAGCTTATCCGAATTACACATCATCTATCGAAAAGTCGGCTGGAGCATGTAAGAACGACGTGCAAATTTTATTGTCCTGAATGCAGGGAGGAGGTGCAATTAAAGCTAGGGGAGCATCGTGTCTATCATTTTGCGCATAAACAGCTGACAGCATGTTCGTTAGCCTCAGGCGAAACGGCTTATCATCAGGCGGGAAAGGAAGCCATTATGAATTGGTTGAAGCGGCTTGGACATAAACCGGCGCTGGAAAAGTATATGTCAAAGGTTCATCAGCGTCCTGATGTGACCGTCTCTATAGGAAATGAAGCCTATGCAATCGAATTTCAATGTGCAAATATTTCCCGGCAGGAGCTACGCAGAAGAACAGCAGGTCTCCGTGAAGCAGGTCTCTTTCCTATATGGATGATAGGGGCAAATCGTTTGAAACGAAAATCTGCCCAGCTTTTTTCTTTCTCCTCCATTCATTGGGGAATTTTAAGGGAATCAGAGAAAAGGCGGTTGATTTTTTTCTGCCCGATCCACAATAGATTCATCCATCTTGATCAATTTCTCGTGTTTCAACCAAAGAAAATATGTGCGGCAATGACTGTCAGACCACCTTCCACATACAGCAAAATTCCGGCACTCCTATCTCCGCCCTCAAGCAAGCGTCAAGTAAACCAACAATGGCTTAAATGTATACAGCAATTTAGGCAGCGTCCTCCTCGCATTTTATCAAATGAAAGCAAACGTTTGAGAGATATTTTTTATGAGCATCATCAAACAGCATTTCCTTTTTTGCCGACTGCATTATTTATCCCGGTGCAAGAAGCCTATATCTTTACAAGTCCCGTATATGTTTGGCAGGGATGTCTCTATGATTGGATGATGAGGAAAAAAGGAAACAGGCGAGTAACGATTCAACAGCTGATGAAAGAAATCAACCGGTGTGTGCAGATGAAAGAAGTGAAACTCCGATATAGTGATGTGTCAAGAGAAGAAATAAAAGTGGTAATCACTGAATATGTAAAGGCGCTTGTAAGACAAGGGTTTTTACATATGACAAAAGAGGGTAATTATGAAGTATCGTCGAATCAAATGCCAATACAAACACTTGATGAAGTGTTAAAACGAGATGCTTTCTTATTTCATTAGCATGTTTCATGACCACTTTGATCATGATAAGAAAAAGGTGGTGCTGCTATTGAATCGAAAGAAACGCTTTTTTCTCATTTTTTTAGTCTGTTTGGTATTTATTTCTGCATATGATTTGACAAATATAGTTCAAAACAAAGAAGATAAATACAACACCAATTTCTTTCACTTTCCGAAAGGTTGGTTCAACACAACTCATGCAAGGGGGATTCATATGACTTCACAAAACAAAAACAATCATCTACCAGACAGAAGCGAAGTAAAAGAAGAAAACAAATGGCGCCTTGAAGATATTTTTGAAAGCGTCGATGCATGGAACAAGGAATTCGAAGCGGTCAAAAAAGAAATTCCGAAGCTGGCCCAATTTAAAGGCAAGCTGGCCCATTCTGCTGATGTCCTGTATGAAGCCCTAACCTTTCAGGATCAACTTTCTGAAAAGCTTGGCAAGCTTTATACATATGCGCACATGAAATACGATGAAGATACAACGAACTCATCCTTTCAGGCGTTAAATGATAAAGCCTCGAATCTATTTACACAGTTGTCTAGTACATCTGCTTATATTGTTCCAGAGATTTTATCAATTCAAGAAGATAAATTGCAGCAATTTATTCTGGAAAAAGAAGAATTAAAACTGTATTCACATGCTCTCGAAGAAATTAATAAAGAGCGTCCACATATTTTAAGTGAGGAACAAGAAGCTTTATTAGCTGAGGCCTCTGAACCACTTTCATCTTCATCTACTACTTTTAGTATGTTTAACAACGCCGATATTTCATTCCCTTCTGTAAAGGATGAGAATGGGGAGGAAAAGAAAATTACCCACGGCAACTTTATCACATTTTTAAATAGTGACGATCGTGAAGTGAGAAAGAATGCCTTTAAAGCTGTGTATAAAACGTATGATCAGTACAAGAACACACTTGCTTCTACACTAAGCGGTTCAATTAAAAAGGATAACTTTTATGCAAAAGTACGAAATTACAAATCAGCAAGAGAAGCAGCATTATCACGAAACAGCATCCCAGAAGAAGTGTATGACAATCTAATTGATACAGTTCATCAATATTTACCGTTATTACACCGCTATATTGAATTACGCAAAAAGGTATTAAAGCTTGATGAAGTGCACAATTACGACTTGTATACACCACTTGTGAAAGATGCTGGCATGAAGCTCACCTACGATGAAGCAAAGGATTATATGCTGAAAGGGTTAGCGCCATTAGGAGAAGAATATGTGTCTGTGTTAAAAGAAGGACTCGAAAATCGCTGGGTAGACGTTTATGAGAATAAAGGCAAACGAAGCGGTGCTTATTCATCAGGAAGCTATGGTACAAATCCATATATCCTCATGAACTGGCAGAATAACATTGATAATTTGTTTACGCTGGCTCATGAATTTGGGCACTCTGTCCACAGCTACTACACAAGAAAACACCAGCCATATCCGTATGGAAACTATAGTATCTTTGTAGCTGAAGTGGCTTCCACTACAAATGAAGCGTTACTAGGCGAATACCTGCTTAATCATTTAGACGATAAAAAACAGCGCTTGTATGTATTAAACCACTTGTTAGAAGGGTTTAGAGGAACAGTATTCAGACAAACGATGTTTGCTGAGTTTGAGCATCTTATTCATGTGAAAGCACAAGAAGGAGAGGCTTTAACGCCAGAATTTATGACGAACCTTTATTATGACCTGAACAAGAAGTATTTTGGTGACGGCATGGTGGTTGATAAGGAAATTGGATTAGAGTGGACGAGAATTCCTCATTTCTATTACAACTATTATGTGTATCAATACGCAACAGGCTATAGTGCGGCGCAGGCATTAAGCAAGCAAATCTTACAAGAAGGAAAACCAGCGGTAGAGCGCTATACAGATTTCCTTAAGGCAGGAAGCTCTGATTATCCAATCAATGTGCTGAAAAAAGCTGGTGTTGATATGGCTTCTAAAGAACCAATTGAAGCAGCATGCCAATTGTTTGAAGAAAAACTAAAAGAAATGGAAGAGCTCATCTCCAAAACAGGTGAGTAATGAAAAGACTTCTGTCAGACGTGTGAGTGCCAGCTCATCTTTTGACAGGAGTTTTTTTCTCATAAAAAAGACCTCTTCAGATGTAGAGGCCAATCCTTTTTAATGATCAACCTTTAAAACCTCTAAAGGTCTTACGATGATTCATTCGATAAAGCGTAAAAAGAATCGCAGCAAATAAGAGTGGAGACGTCAAATAAAGAGGAAGCATTTTCATTAAGCCTAATATATTTAAAAAGAAACATAAGCCAATGGCAACAAGTCCAATAGTTGTGCTGCGCATGCAGATCCCCCCATTTTTTTGTTACTTTTACTATATGAAAGTGACAACCCTCTTATGTTTTGTGACAAAAATATGAACATATAGTATATCTGTTGTCATAAGTCGACAAAATTTGATATACTACAGATGTGAAATTAATCACATACAAACATTACCCCTTTGTTTGACCGTGAAAAATTTCTCCCATCCCCTTTGTTGTCGTTAAGACATAGTGAAACCGCGCTTATCCCGGCGCGGTTTCTTCGTGTTTATAAATAGAACAAACGTTCCTTTTTAGGGTGAAGAAAAACATGGGTCAGCACCCATGTTCATTTTCACAGCGATAGACATCAAGATCTGTATGGTGGTCATTCTCTTTATAGCGCCAAAACATTTCTTGCTGCACTTGTACACGTTCTACCTTTTGAGCAAAAGCCAGCTTCTTCATTTCTCGTTCAACTTCTTCAAGCGTCAGGTCATAGACAACGGCTATCTCTTTTGCGGAAGCAAATTGAAAGTAAGCAATAAACCATTCAATTGGAGGCCGTTCTGAAGGTGTTGGTTTTTCACCAATCATTTCAAAAAGGATTTCCTCGTATATATCATAAGAGTAGGCACCTGAAATTTTTAATCCTTCATCTCCATTTACGGTATTAAAAAAGGCGAAGGTCGGAAGCTCAGATACGTCCATTTCAGCTGCAATTTTCATATCACATTGTAGTGCTTTAACAGCACTTTGAGAATGAATGTCGCGCTGGAATTCCTCGATGTCCAGACCAGCACCTTTTGCATTTTCTATCAGCACCTGCTCACTTGTAACATCTTGCTGATGGCAAAAAAGCGATTCTTGAATGAGACGCAAAAATTTCATTCCGCATTTTCTTCCTTGAAGCTCCGCTGCTTTTAGTGCGAGTGAGGCGAGGTAGGGTGATGTCACAATTTGTTCAGACAGCATTTGTTCTTTTTTGGTCTGCGTTTTAGTGGCGAATTTCCCCCATGCTTCAGTTAGTAAATGTTTCTTTCTTTTCCGATTCAATGCATTAATACTAGAACTTGTTACCGTTCGTAAAGTGAAAAAACGGCCATATTTCATTTTCAATTTTTTAATGGATGGCTCTAATAACCAGCAGTCTGGGCTTAGAGGATCAATGAATACATAGATTTCAATCGGCTTTTGAGGATGTCCGTGACAGTGTGAGAAATATTGATCGTGCGAATTGCAGCTCAAGATCGTCCATCCTTCTCAGTTGTTTGGTTGACCATATGACGAGCCGTCAGAGAAAGCCGTTCAAATAAAAAGTCACGAATATCGCCGGTTAGTCCTACTTGATCCATTGCATCCTCCATGCATTCAAGCCATGCGTCCGCCCGCTCCTCAGTAATCGGAAAAGGGAGATGTCTCGCCCGCAGCATTGGGTGGCCATGCTCCTCTGTATAGAGCGGTGGTCCGCCTAAATATTGCGTTAAAAACTGTTTTTGTTTTCTTGCTGTTTCTTTTAAGTCATCCGGGAAAATAGGATGAAGCAAAGGATGACACTTTACATTTTCATAAAAAGTATCAACAAGTTGCGATAGAAGTTCCTCTCCAACCGCTTCGTAAGGTGCGTTAAACGATTGTACCATGTTGACTACTCCTTTTACTCGTAGTTAATAGGATGACTCACCCTATTGCGCATTTCATTTATTTCAAAAGTGATATTCAGTTTGTTCTATTTTATTGTTTCTATTCTTGTACTTATTTTAACAACCTCATCTCAATTCCACAAACAAACAGCTTTGGTCTGCTCGAAATAAAGAGTGGGTTGGGTTCCGTGATCAATTGACCATATCATAACACATTCAGTCAAAAAAGGGGGAAAAGCGACATACAAAAAACCGAAGAGGTTATTCTCTTCGGTTTAAGCGAAATATTGAGCTGTGATTTTCTTTACATAATTTTGTGTTTCTTTAAATGGAGGAATGCCCCCGTATTTATCTACATTTCCTGAACCTGCATTATAGGCAGCTAAGGCGAGTGAGATATTTCCGTTATATTTTTGGAGCATTTGTTTTATATACTTCGTTCCGCCTTCAATGTTTTGGGCCGCATCAAAGGCATTATTTACACCAAGTGACTTAGCCGTAGATGGCATGAGCTGCATGAGACCAAGCGCACCTGCATGGCTGACAGCATTTGTGCGATAGCCGGATTCCTGCTTGATGACCGCGTGAATCAGCTTTTCAGGAACGCCATGCTTTTGAGCCATTTGTGACACGATTTGATTAATCTCATTTGATGATGAGCCGCTGGAGACAGCCTTTTGAAGCGGCGGTGTGTAGCTGTTGTTTAAGACATTTCCAATGCCGTTCGCTGTATTTAATTGATTGTCATTTCCATACAAAGATTGAGCTGGAAGCTGATCACTGCCGGCAATCGCAGATAAATATGGGTTTGTACGCGCATATTGCGTGTTCGGAGCCGTTGATGGGTCCGTGCCCATAAAAGCAGAAATGGATAGCGGGAGACGTGATAATTCTGATCCGCCTAAAAAATCTTGCAGCAGCGACTGAAATGAAGCTTGGGCATTCGATTCTTGACCCGCAGACATTTGCGTTTGTGCTGGATCTGTTTGTAACGTTTTAAGCGCTTGAAGCTGCATAAAGGATTGAAGTTGATTAACGTTCATCATGTTCCTCCTTCAAGGAATTCATCTATTCTGTGATTTCATTTTTTCTTCATAAAAACGAACGACTTTGTTTTTCGTGTTTCGTACTGGGATATGAAATTTGCGGAGCAATGCGGAGAAAGCGGCTTGTCCGATTTCCAGGTCGCTCACTTCAAATTCAAGTTCATAGTCCTCTACTGTTAAATATCGGCTGTGATCCAAAACAATTAAGCCTTCTTGGATCATTTTTTCTGCTCTTGACGTTTCAAGTGAACCAAAGTACACAATTTGATCCTTTTGAATGTTCAGGTGGTCTAATCTGTCCGCAACTTCACCTTCTGGCAGCTCAAAATCGTTAAGTTGTGATGGGGGAGCAATCGTTTGGTGGGTTTCAAGCAAGCCTATTTCGTGCGGCTCCTTTAATGTGAGCACCCATTGACCGCTTTTTTCTCTCATTCTTAATGCAGCCAATTGAGATTTTATATCAAATTGAGGTGTATCAAAATAATAGTTGGTTTGCTTGTGGAAATCCGCATCCTTCAATTGAAAATGCTGTTTCAGCTGTTCAAATTCTTCTTTCATTAATAATTGTTTTAGTTCTATTTCAATTTCCTGTGCCATTTTGACATCAACCTTTCATTTAGAGGAAATATGATTATTGTACATGAAGTGTGTTCACCATGTAAAAGACTGTTTTTTCTCTTTATTTTCTTTAGGTGTGGATCAAAAAGAATGAAGAATCGTGAGAAAGGATCGTTTAAAAGAGAAAAACAGGTTTTCTCCAAAAGTTCGGTTTATCAATATTGAACTTGATATGATAAAATAAAGCTGTACTTTGTTGTAAAGGAGATCATGATGCAAAACAGAATTGAAATCACAGAAGCAACTTTAAAAGAAGACAGGCTGATTTTGACAATCCAGTCAGAAGAGCAAATCCAAAAAGCAAAAGCATCAGGACAAATGCTTGTTGATTCTGATCACTTTGCGTTCGTTTACATACTTGAAACCGAGGAGTCCTTTTCGTATCTTATTTTAGGGGAACATACATGGGCTCCGTTAAAAGAAGCAATGAATCGTGACATCCCTGTCTATTTGGCATCGGATGAATATTCGCTGGAACTCATTCAGCTTCAACAGGAATTACATTATTTAATCGACAATATTAAAGACAATGCCAATTACGGAGATATGGAAGAGAAAGTGAAAAGCACATTCCTCTGAAATAATTAGGTATATGGAATTGGGGGAAGTTTCATGGACAAAAAACAATGGGATCAATTCCTCGCACCGTATAAACAAGCAGTCGAAGAATTAAAAGTGAAACTAAAAGGCATTCGAAAGCTGTATGAATTCGAGGATGACCATTCACCAGTAGAATTTGTCACAGGCCGAGTGAAACCCGTTGCCAGCATATTAGAAAAGGCAAAGCGTAAAAACATCCCGATGCATGAGATTGAAACGATGCAGGATATTGCTGGGCTTCGCATTATGTGCCAGTTTGTAGAAGATATACAAGTCGTGAAAAAAATGCTCCAGTCACGTAAAGATTTTGTGGTTGTAGATAAACGCGACTATATTGCAGAACATAAAGAAAGCGGATACCGCTCTTACCACCTTGTTGTGTTATATCCGCTGCAAACGATCAACGGAGAGAAGCAGCTCCTTGTCGAAATCCAAATTCGTACGCTTGCGATGAACTTTTGGGCGACCATTGAGCATTCTCTGAATTATAAATATAGTGGGAATATCCCGGAGAAGGTCAAGCTGCGCCTTCAAAGAGCATCTGAGGCAGCATCTCGTCTCGATGAAGAAATGTCCGAAATTAGAGGGGAAATTCAAGAAGCACAAGTGGCATTTTCCCGGAAAAAGAAAAACGACAGCTGAGCCAGTTTGATCAAATATGATGCTGCCCTCTCATAGCAGCAAGGTGAAAAAGGAGAAGAATTCATGAAATTTGCAGTTTCTTCAAAAGGGAATTCTGTATCTGACACGCTCAAAAGTAAAATTCAGACCTACTTATTGGATTTTGGCATGGAACTAAATGAAGAGGAACCGGATCTTGTCATTACGGTTGGTGGAGACGGCACCCTTCTTTATGCCTTTCACCGCTACAGCAGCCGTCTGAATGAAACAGCCTTTGTCGGTGTTCATACAGGTCATCTTGGCTTCTATGCTGACTGGGTGCCGAGTGAAATTGAAAAACTCGTCTTAGCTATTGCAAAAACGCCTTATCATATTGTGGAATATCCGATCTTAGAAGTCATTGTCAGATACAACGACGGCGGCAGAGAAGAGAAATATTTAGCAATGAATGAATGTACGATTAAAAGCATGGAAGGGACACTTGTGGCCGATGTTGAAATCAGAGGCCAGCTGTTTGAAACATTCAGAGGTGACGGCCTTTGTTTGTCTACTCCATCAGGCAGTACGGCCTATAATAAGGCACTTGGAGGCGCCATTATTCATCCTTCCATTAGAGCCATTCAGCTGGCAGAAATGGCTTCAATCAACAACAGAGTGTTTCGGACGGTCGGTTCACCGCTTATTTTGCCTGACCACCATACTTGTGTGATTAAGCCGAGAAATGATGTCGATTTTCAGGTGACCATTGATCATTTGACGCTGCTCCATAAAGACGTCAAATCCATTCAATGCCGGGTGGCAGATGAGAATGTCCGTTTTGCTAGATTTAGACCGTTTCCGTTTTGGAAAAGGGTGCAAGATTCCTTTATCGGAAAAGGAGAATAAGAAAGAGGTTGTTCCCGCTGGAATACTTTACGTTAAACAAAACCATGACAGCCAAAGAAGAAGGGCTGCTTTTAAAGGAATATTTAATTGATCTTGGCATTTCGAAAAGAATGCTGACGGATATTAAGTTTGATGGCGGTGACCTCCTCATTAATGGAGAGCATGTTACCGTGAGATATGAGCTGCATGAAGGGGACAGGCTCACCATTTTATTTCCCGAGGAAAAAGTGAGTGAAGGGCTGAAGCCTGCACCGATTCCGCTAGATATTATATTTGAGGACGAGCATGTCCTTGTGCTGAATAAAAGGCCGTATATTCCATCGATCCCCTCTCGGGAGCACCCCGAGCACAGTATTGCGAATGGATTACTGCACCATTATGCTAAGCAGTCTGTTCGGCATACGGTTCATTTGGTGAACCGCCTTGATCGTGATACATCTGGTGTCATGCTTGTGGCAAAGCATCGCTATGCCCATAGCCTTTTATCAAAGGCGCAAAAGAGTGGAGCGGTTAAGCGCACATACAGAGCGTTTACACATGGCATGATCACAGAAAAACATGGAACCATCGCTGCAAAAATTGCCCGAAAAGGGGATAGTATCATCGAGCGTATGGTTGATGATACTGGGCAGGAGGCAGTGACGCATTATACCGTGCGAGCGGTAATCGCTGAGTTGAATATGTCAGATGTGTCTCTCTCGCTTGAAACCGGGAGAACACATCAAATTCGTGTGCATATGCAATTTCTTGGGCATCCGCTCATCGGAGATACGCTGTATGGCGGAAGGGCCGAGCGTATAGACCGGCAGGCACTGCATAGTGAGACCCTTGTGTTTCCTCATCCGATGACAGGTGAGCAAATGACATTTTCAGCTCCGCTTCCTGATGATATGAAATCATTGCTTTTTTAACAAGAGAAACCCGGTCACCTGCAGCGCAGGGCCGGTTTTTTATGATGTGAAATGCTGAAATCTTGACTCATCATAAGGCATGGATGAAGGAACGGATACCGTTTTAAGCTCAGGGTATGTGAGGGCAGACAGCTTGTTGCCAAATACGCAGCCTGTATCAATATTGACCGTTCTGCCAACGAATCGAGGCTCTTTCACAGGTGTATGACCGTACACAATCCACGGTTTTCCGTGATACTCCTTTGCCCAGTCCTTGCGAACAGGCCGTCCATCTGGCCATGTTTCTCCTGTGACGGCACCAAATAATAGATAGGACCGCATCTGTTTATTCGGCTTTTTCCCAATATCCTTTTCCTTCATCGCTGCATGTGCAATGATCAGCTCATCAGGAATGAGGACATCATAAAGCGGAGCCTTCTCGAATAACTGCCTAAATTCATGTGACAATTTGTTTTGTTCATGAATGGGCAGTTTTTTCATTTCGTTCACTGTCGTTTCGATGCCATGAAGCAATTTGACGGGATTTCCTTTTAAATAGCGATAAAGCTTAAAGCAATGGTTGCCAGGCACATAGCGGATTGCGCCGTGTGAATAGGCATGAATGACAAATCGCATGACGTCTACTGACTGAGGCCCTCGATCTGTTAAATCACCGACAAGGGCCAGCGTTCTCTTATCAGGATGGACGGGTAATCCCTGTTTGAGTTCGTATCCTAGTTTGTGTATGAGGGTAAGCAGCTCTTCGTAGCAGCCGTGGATATCGCCAATGATATCAAATTTCATAAGGTTTCCTCCTGATTTTTTTCATCCATTCGTCGGATATAAAGAAGTTTGAATTTTAGAAAATATAACGAATGGCTTTCATTTCATTTAGGCAATTGTTAGAATCAATGCTTTAACGTAAGACTTATAAAATTAAACATGAATGTTAGGAGGCTTTAGCCAATGGAGCATACATCTGTTTCATCACTCGTTGTCGTGATTATTGTCGCCTTTTTCACCCCTATTTTATTGCACCGATTTAAGCTGACCATTCCTGTCGTTGTAGCTGAAATCATCATGGGGCTCATCATTGGAAAAAGCGGTTTTCAATTGGTTGTCGAACATGATGCGTGGTTAGATACATTATCCATGCTCGGTTTTATTTTTCTGATGTTTTTAAGTGGACTTGAAATAGATTTTTCTTCTTTTGAGTCAAAGAAGAAAGCACGAGAACTTCCAAATGGTTTAAAAGAACCAAATACATTTAAAGCAGCCACCATTATTTTTCTTGGGGTATTTTGTATTTCTTTTATTCTGTCCTATGCGTTTGTACTCGCAGGGTTTATCCAAAATGCCTTTTTAATGACGCTCATTATCTCTACCATCTCATTAGGCGTAGTGGTTCCAACCTTAAAAGAGGAAAAGTTGATGCAGACGAATATCGGTCAAATCATTCTGCTTGTAGCTGTCATTGCTGATTTGGTCACGATGATTTTACTTGCAGTGTTTTCCTCCATTTATGGAGATGGAACAGGGAACATGTGGCTTCTGCTCTTATTATTTGCCGCAGGCATTCTTCTTTATTTATTTGGCCGCGTATTTAAGACAAAGTCAATTTTTCAGTCGATGTCAAAAGGAACCGTGCAAATTGGGACAAGGGCAATCTTTACTCTCATTATAGTCTTAGTTGCCTTATCTGAATCACTCGGGGCTGAAAATATTCTAGGGGCGTTTTTAGCTGGCGTGCTTGTGTCCCTTCTTTCGCCAAATAAAGAGCTCGTTCAGCAGCTGGACTCATTTGGCTACGGATTTTTAATCCCGATCTTTTTTGTAATGGTCGGAGTGGATCTGAATATATGGGCACTGTTTAAGGACCCAACGATTATGATCATGATTCCGCTGCTGTTTATTGCATTGCTTATGAGTAAACTCATCCCGATTCTTTATTTGAAAAAATGGTATGACATGAAAAAGGTCATTGGCTCCGGCTTTTTATTAACTTCAACGCTATCACTTGTCATTGCAGCTGCAACGATTGGTGAGCGGCTCGGTGTCATTGATCATAAAATGTCTGGAGCGCTGATTTTAGTTGCTGTGCTAACGAGTATTTTAACACCTGTTTGGTTTAAAGCGCTCTTTAAAAAAGAACAAGCGGCGAGCCATAAGAAGCGTGTGACCTTTATTGGCGCAAATCAGCTGACTTTACCTGTCACACTTGATTTGCATCAGGATGAATATGACATTCGGATTTTGCATGTGTTTCAAGAAAATAAGGAAGCACTGCTGGCAGACTCTATCTTTGAAGTCGAATCAATAGAACAATACGACGATGAGACGCTAAGAAAGGCAGGCGTCGGCCAAGAGGATGTCCTTGTCGTCGCAACAGGCAGTGAGACGAAAAATAAGGAAATTGCTTTATTTGCAAAAGAAGAAGG
The DNA here is from genome assembly GCF_036884855.1 of Bacillus sp. MAG717A. Classification (NCBI taxonomy): domain Bacteria; kingdom Bacillati; phylum Bacillota; class Bacilli; order Caryophanales; family Bacillaceae; genus Bacillus; species Bacillus sp. MAG717A. The sequence continues at coordinate 316,257 of NZ_CP145733.1, read as the reverse complement.
AGCAAAACAAGTCATTGCAAGTGTCAATAAAGCTGAGGCAGAGCTGACTTTGAAGGAAGCAGGTATTGATACGTTTTCTACTTTCCTTTCATCTAAAACGGTGCTAAGAGCTTTGATTGAAGCACCTGATGCGATTCGATTGCTAACAAATGAGGATTCTTCTTTGTATCAAATTCAAATGAACAATCATCGTTATCATAATGTCATGCTGAGAGAATTTCCTTTTACCGGTGATTTGGTATTTGTTCGGATTTTCAGAGGGGTAGACAGCTTAGTACCGCATGGAGATACGACACTTAGAAGCGGCGACCGTGTGCTTGTATCGGGCTCCCGGGAGTATGTGGCAGGACTAAGAGCCCAATTAGAATGACAATGAACCCTTGACCAATGAACAATTCCTGATTAAGATAGAGGTACAACATCATATATTTGATCCACTAGGGGAGTCCTTTAAAAGGGCTGAGATAAAAGTGTCGACTTTTAGACCCTCATTACCTGAACAGGTTCATACCTGCGTAGGGAAGTGGTGCGGTTTTTGACTATGCTTTTTACAAATTCCAAGCCACTTTCCACGCGGAAAGTGGCTTTTTTATATGGAAAAACAGGAGGAGAGGAACATGACGTTTTCAACAGAATGTAAAGAGGCTGCAGCAACATGGTGGAATGGAAGCTTTACGCATCCTTTTGTCAAAGGGATTGGGGATGGCACACTTTCACTCGATCGTTTCACCTATTACGTGATGCAGGATTCGTATTATTTAACTCATTTTGCAAAGGTGCAGGCATATGGAGCGGCGATTAGTGAGGACTTACATACGACGGGCAGAATGGCGTATCATGCACAGGGCACGTATGAAGCAGAGCTGTCGCTGCATAGGAAATTTACAGAGCTTCTGCAAATTTCTGATGAAGCCATTGAGAACTTTAAGCCTTCCCCCACTGCTTATGCGTATACCTCTCATATGTACCGGTCTGTAAAAAGCGGACGGTTTGAAGAGATTTTAGCCGCGTTATTACCTTGTTACTGGCTCTATTATGAGGTAGGTGAAAAGCTGAAACAAACAACACCTGACCATCCAATTTACCAAGAATGGATTTTGACATATGGAGGCGATTGGTTTAAGGAACTCGTTTTCGAACAGGTGAACCGCTTTGATGAACTAGCAGAAAAAGCACCAGAACATGTACGCGCCAATATGAAAGAAAATTTTGTGATTTCAAGCTATTACGAATATCACTTTTGGGAGATGGCGTATCAAAAAGAATTGTGGCAAACAGCATGCTTAGATGGGGTTGGTGCAAATGGAACTCCACGCAGTGACAAATGATTCGCTTCCTGCGGGTGAACTGATCAAACAAATAAAAGCCATTGCGTCTGAAGTGGATTTTATTCATATTCGGGAACGGTCTAAAACAGCAGGTGAGCTTGTTGATCTCGTGAAGAATCTCCTTTTAGAAGGTGTGCCGAAAGAAAAGCTCGTGATCAATGACCGAGTAGACGTGGCGCTGCTAACCAATATTCACAGGGTGCATCTTCCGGGCCATAGCTTTTCGCCAAAAGAGCTGCGAAGAAAATTCCCTCACCTTCATGCAGGGGTGTCCGTCCATTCGATAGAAGAAGCGAAAGCAGCAGAGAAAAATGGAGCAGAGTATGTCATGTTTGGGCACGTATATGACACCTCTTGTAAACCAGGACTTCAAGCAAGAGGTGTACAGCTTGTGAAAGAACTGACTTCTGCTCTAACAATTCCAGTGGTGGCCATCGGCGGGATGACCCCAGAACGAGTTCCAGAATTGAAACATGCTCATGTGAAAGGAATCGCTGTCATGTCTGGGATATTTACTCATCATCAGCCGCGTATGATGGCACAAGCATTTTCTGAAAAGGTAAAGGAGAATCCTTATGAAAAAGCATTATGACGTTGCAATCATTGGTGGTGGAATCATAGGGATGTCAATCGCCTATCACCTTGCAAAAGCAGGAAAACAGGTGGTCTTATTTGAAGCGAATGAGATAGGGAAGCAAACGACAAGTGCGGCTGCCGGGATGCTCGGTGCACATGCTGAAGGAGAGGGGCATGAGGATATTTTCTTTCAGGCAGGCAGAGCAAGCCAGGCATTATACGAAAAATTAAAGGTCGATCTTTTGCATGAATCAGGCATTGATATTCGGACTTCAGCAGGCGGCATCATGAAGGTCGCCTTTACTGAAGAAGAGAAGCAGGCCCTTTGCCGGATGCAGCATTTGTCTACATTTAAGTGGCTTGACGCAAGCAGCGTAAAAAAATGCATGCCTCAAGTAACAGATCACATGCTGGGAGCGGGTTTGATTGAAGAGGATGTGCATGTGGAGCCTTACGCTGTATGCAGGGCTTTGTGGCAGGCAGCGGTCCGCTACGGAGCAGATGTGAAAGAGTGTACACCTGTGATCGAAGTGAAGCGGGACAAAGAAGTGTTAACTGTCAGAACAACGAAGGGCACATTCACATGTGATGACCTGACAGTCGCAAGTGGTGTATGGTCTGGCCGTTTTTTTGAAGAGCTCGGATTATCGCATTCTCTTTATCCAGTAAAAGGGGAATGTGTGTCTGTATGGAATAATGGTCCGGCGCTCGCACACACCATTTATCATGATCATTGTTATATCGTTCAGCGAGATAGTGGAAAGCTTGTTATCGGTGCAACGATGAAGCCAAACGAGTGGCAGGCTGTTCCAACGCTTGGCGGAGTGGAAACTGTGATTCAAAAGGCGTCTCAGCTTATGCCTTCTATTAAAGAGATGCCGATTGAAGAGTGCTGGGCAGGCCTTCGTCCGGCGACAAACGACCGGCATCCCTATATCGGAAGACATCCAGAAGACAAGCGTATTCTTTTTGCTACAGGGCATTACAGGAATGGCATTTTACTTGCGCCGATTACTGGAGAAATCATTCGTGACCTCATATTAGACAAACCGGTCAAAGAGGAATGGCTTCACGCATTTCGTATTGGACGAAAGGAGGCACTATTCGTATGAAGATTCAATTGAATGGCAGAATCGTTGACTTCGATCAAGAGAATGGAACGATCTATGATCTTCTATCAGCCTATCAGCTTGAAAACCGTGTGGTGATCGTTGAAAAGAACCAAGAAATCATTGATAAAGAAGCGTTTCAACAAGAAGTAATTCAACCAAATGACACGATTGAAATCGTTCATTTTGTAGGAGGAGGATGATCCAATGCTGCACATTGGCGGAAAAACATTCACATCAAGACTATTACTCGGAACAGGGAAGTACCCATCATTTGAGGTTCAAAAAGAAGCGGTGAACGTATCGGAAGCCGAAATTTTAACCTTTGCTGTCAGAAGAATGAACATATTCGAAGCATCTCAGCCTAATTTTTTGGAGCAGCTTGATTTATCAAGATATACGCTGCTTCCGAATACAGCTGGTGCAAGTACAGCAGAAGAAGCAGTGCGTATTGCCCGTTTAGCAAAGGCTTCTGGGCTGTGTGACATGATCAAGGTAGAAGTCATTGGCTGTTCAAGGTCTCTTTTGCCAGATCCAGTTGAAACATTAAAAGCATCTGAAATGCTGCTCGAAGAAGGATTTATCGTACTGCCATATACATCAGATGATGTGGTGCTGGCAAGAAAATTAGAAGAACTCGGTGTCCATGCCATCATGCCTGGTGCTTCTCCAATTGGTTCAGGCCAAGGCTTACTAAACCCTTTGAATCTCTCATTTATTATCGAGCAGGCGAAGGTGCCGGTCATTATTGATGCTGGCGTAGGTTCTCCGAAGGATGCAGCTTATGCGATGGAGCTTGGAGCTGACGCAGTATTACTAAATACCGCTGTCTCTGGTGCAAAGGATCCTGTGAAAATGGCAAAAGCAATGAAACTGGCGATTGAATCAGGAAGACTAGGCTATGAGGCAGGACGTATTCCGCTGAAAAACTATGGGACAGCGAGTAGTCCACAGGAAGGAATGCCTTCATTTTGAGCACTCGTTATTCACGCCAAGAGCTTTTTCAGCCTATTGGAATAGAGGGACAAAAGCGGCTAAATGACTCAAAGGCGGTCATTATTGGAGCGGGGGCACTTGGAACGGCTAGTGCAGAAATGCTCGTTCGTGCCGGCGTTGGATCTGTCACTATTTTGGACCGAGATTATATTGAATGGAGCAATCTTCAGCGCCAGCAGCTTTACACGGAGCAAGACGTGAAGGATCGGCTGCCAAAGGCTGTGGCGGCTGAAAAAAGACTCAAGCAAGTAAACAGTGACGTGCACGTCAAAGGCATCGTGATCGATGTGACTGCTCACAATATTGACGAACTGGTCAGCGGAGCTTCGATCATTGTCGATGCAGCGGATAATTTTGAGGTAAGAATGATTGCAAATGATGCCGCTGTCAAACACCAAATTCCGTTCCTTTATGGGGCCTGTGTAGCCAGTTATGGTATTCAATTTACTGTGATTCCTGGTGAGACGCCGTGTTTACACTGTCTGCTTGAACATTTACCTGCACAAGGTATGACTTGTGATACAGCAGGTATCATTAGTCCAGTTGTGCAGCAGGTGGCCGCATATCAAGTGGCAGATGCACTTAAATATTTAACAGGACATCAAGTGACGCCAATATTAAAATCCTTCGATTTATGGAAAAATGAACGGTCTGACATTCGGTCGACTGCATCTTTAAAGAAGAAGCAATGTCCAAGCTGTGGACTGAAGACGTATCCATTTCTTTCATATGACAAGAGAGCGAAGGCAGATGTACTATGCGGCCGCAATACGGTACAAATTCGCAGTGCAGCAGAAACCCCGCCGCCTTTACATGAAGTAGCTCTTCGGTTAAAGAAAGCAGGGATGGATGTGCTTGAAAATCCATATTTGCTTTCATGTCAAAAGGATGAATTTAAGCTTGTCTTATTTAAAGATGGCAGAGCGCTTGTTCATGGAACCAATGATATTGCCAAAGCAAGAACGATTTATCATCAATGGATTGGCTAATGAGAGGTGTGAAGAAATGACGATCAAAAAAGCATTCACAATCGCGGGTTCTGATTCTGGCGGCGGAGCAGGCATTCAGGCAGATTTGAAAACTTTTCAGGAGCTCGGTGTGTATGGAATGTCTGCAATCACAGCGATTACTGCGCAAAACACACTAGGTGTTCACGGGATATACCCGCTTTCAATTGAGGCGTTAGAGCGTCAAATAGATATAGTGGCAGAAGATTTACTGCCAGATGCCGTCAAAACAGGGATGCTGTGGAGTGCAGACATGATCAAGATCGTAGCGGAAAAAACGGTTCAATATAATATGAAGCTGATTGTAGATCCAGTCATGATCGCAAAAGGAGGAGCCTCTTTATTAAATGAAGATGCGGTCGCTGCGATGAAAACACACTTGCTGCCTGTGAGCTATGCTGTAACGCCGAATCTTCCTGAGGCAGAAGTACTGTCAGGTTTACGTATTCAGACGAAAGAGGATCGCTATCTGGCAGCAGAGCGCCTTTATGAGCTCGGTACGAAACATGTCGTGATCAAAGGCGGCCATGGTCCATCTGAGGGGATGATTACAGACCTGCTGTATGATGGAAAAGGCTTTATTGAAATCACAAATGAACATATTGATACACCACATACACATGGCACAGGCTGCACGTTTGCAGCAGCATTAACAGCTGAAGTTGCGAAAGGTTATTCGATAAAGGAAGCCTTTGAAACAGCAGAAACCTTTGTCCATGAAGCGATCAAATTCCCTTTACGAATTGGATCTGGACACGGGCCTACGAACCATTTTGCTTATCAGCAAAACAGAATCAAACGTTAAGGGAATCGAACCGTCTTCCTTGTGAGGGCGGTTTTTTTGCGAAAATGAAACTTTCTTTCAGAGGAAATTGTCATTCTCTTATGATCTGTGATAATATTATGATCAGGTACTAATACTATGTCTTGAAAAAATAGGAGGCTTTATTACATATGAACTTTTCTTTAGAAGGCCGTAATATCGTGGTGATGGGTGTTGCCAATAAACGAAGCATCGCTTGGGGAATTGCCCGCTCACTTCATGAAGCTGGAGCTCGTTTGATTTTTACTTATGTTGGAGATCGTCTTGCTGAATCGGTAAAAGAGCTTGCAAGCACACTTGAGCGTGACGATTCAATTATTCTTCCATGTGATGTGACAAGTGATGAAGAAATCGAAAAATGTTTTGCTGAAATTAAAGAAAAAGTACAAGTCATTCATGGCGTTGCGCATGCCATTGCATTTGCAAATAAGGAAGAGCTTGTTGGCGAATACTTGAACACGAATCGTGAAGGTTTCCTTTTGGCGCACAACATTAGTGCATACTCATTAACTGCTGTAGCAAAAGCAGCACGTCCATTAATGACAGAGGGTGGAAGCATTGTGACGCTTACATACCTAGGCGGAGAGCGTGTTGTATCTAACTACAACGTAATGGGTGTAGCGAAAGCATCACTTGAAGCAAGTGTGAAATATTTAGCAGCTGATTTAGGCGCAGAAGGCATCCGCGTGAACAGTATTTCTGCTGGTCCAATTCGTACGTTATCTGCAAAAGGCATCAGCGGCTTTAATACCATTCTGAAGGATATTGAAGAGCGTGCACCGCTTCGCCGTACAACAACTCCTGAAGAAGTTGGCGATACAGCTCTATTCTTATTCAGTGATCTATCTCGCGGCATGACAGGTGAGAATCTGCATGTTGATTCTGGCTTCCATATCATTGCCCGCTAAACGAATACATGACTTGCAGCATACCGATGAAGGGTATGCTGTTTTTTTATTTTTCTTCTGATTTGAGCCCTCCGTTCATATATATAAGGAATGAATCATTCGGGAGGGATTAGTATGTCAAATAAAGGTGATGAGAATCAAAAGCCGCTGATGTATATTGTTCAGCCGAGCTATCATGAATCAAAGCCGGCCATGCAAAATATTGTGAGAAAGCGAAAAAAATCAGAAAAACAGTCAGAAAGTGATCACAATGCAAAAGGCGAGATCGAAGAAAGCACGCAGCAGGAGCCTGCGGTTCAAGAAATAGAGCAGAAAAAAGAAGCCGATCCGCCTGCACTTCAGCAAGATCGAGATATAAAACAAGAAGCCGAGTTTACAGAAGAACGAGAGATCGCACAAGAGGCTGAGCTTGCAGAGGAACAACAGAATACACAAGAAACCGAGCTTACACAGGAACAAGAGAACATACAGGAACCAGAGCTCATACAAAAGCAAGAGCCTCAGCAAGAAGAGGGGAACCAGCCAGAAGGTGTCTTTCATGAAACAAAAGAAGAACCAAGAAGAAAACGAGTGAAAAAGCCTTTAAGTCAGATGAGTATTGATGAAAAAGTCGATTTTCTCACAAGGCTGCCTCATAATATGCCAAGAGCTCTTTGTCTGATTGAAGCTGATGGTAAAACATATAGAGGAATCATTATGGATAGAAAAGATGATAATGTGATCATTCGTACAGCAGGCGGGGGGAATCCAGTCGAATTAGCGATTGCTGAGATTTCTTCCATCCACCCGCTTGGTTTTTAACAAAGAAAAAAAGTCCCATATAGGGACTTTTTTTGTTAGCAGTTACGGTTGATGAGTCTTGGGTTTAGGCATTCGATTGCGCAGAAGCAGTCAAGGTCTACTTCAATGCAATATTTTGATTTTTCTAATCGGAACACATCACATAAGGAATCTTTATCTGTAAAATCTAAAATATGACGGTCTTTGTCAAATGCGATAAGCAAGCTGAGAGTTGCGCAGTGATCAGAGATGTGTTCGACTCTGAAAAATGCAGTGCTGAAGCAAGGGCCTGGATCTACTTCTCCGACGTTTCCGAATGCGACGAATGGTTTTGATTTGGATGTAAAGAGAACAAATGGGACAGTGTCACCTAAAGAATGTGATGGAGAAAGGAGATTGCTGTAACAGCTGGTCGGGCAATCTTCTTCGACGGCATTTTGTAAGTCGTGAATGTTTTCAACAGCCTCTGCTACACAGTTCCATGAATGTTTGCGGCTCATATTCAACCCTCCTATACTAGGAAATTTGTTTGAGTGTTTGAGCACTGTTATCATCTACAAGCTATTTTTGCCGGTTCGCGCATCTACTTTTAACCAATGCGGAAGCGGCCGCTACTTCTGCCGACTGCTCCGCATAATTGGCTGTCATTCGTAAGGAAGGGGATGCTTTGACTCATGACAAGTTAGATGATCGGCCTGTTGATTTAGCCGTGGTGATGATGCTTTTTATCTTTCGATGGCATGACTCTGTCGACAAGCTCTGGGTTTAAGCATTGGATTGCGCAGAAGCAGTTTAAATCAACCTCAATACAAAAGTCCGTTTTTTCTAGACCAAAGAAGTCAGGGTCACAAGGGTGACACACGCTTAGCGTATGTCCGTGTACATCAACAGGTCTTAATACAGATAACGTAGCACAGCAGTCGTGTAATTTTTCAACCCGGAAGAAAATAGATTCGAAGCATTGGCAATCGTCAACGAATCCTCCAATGTTTCCGAAAGTAGAGAACAACCCGCCCTTTTTATCAAAAAGTAAAAACGGAATCGTATCTTTTCCAGAAACTGTTGGGCTTAATAAATTACTGTAGCAGCTCGTAGGACATTTATCTTCTACAGCTTCCTGCTCTGCTAAAATCTTATCAACCGCATCGCATACACAGTTTTCATCATGTCGGCCATGGTGTTTTCCGCAGCTCATGGATTTCAGCTCCTTTAACAAGGTATTTGACTTTAGTCCTTAACAACATATGTATGCGCCCTCTAGTTGGTGTGGGTAAATGACCATTTATATTTGCTGTATTTTTATAAAAGGAAAAGCAGAGCTTTTCGCTCTGCTTTTGGACATTAGAGGATACCGATTGCAACGATTGTCGCAACAAGAGTTTGTGTAAGTGTTTGGATTGCGATAGAGATGTCCGCATCGATTGTAGATACTGTAACGTTTCTTGAATTTTCGATGACAAGTTTTTGGCGGTTTGTTTGTTTGTGAGTAGCAGCTTGTAAGAGATCCTGCGTGACGCGGTCTGCCAAATCACCGTCTGCGATTGAGATGTTTGTAATCGTGATGATCGCTGTTTGAATCGCTACTTGGATAGATGCTGCAACCTGTGCATCGACAGAAGATACGTTAATGTCACAAGAGTCCCTAACGATAATGACCTCTTCAGATGTCTGCTTTGTGAAGCTTACTTGATCCAAATCTTGTAAGACATCTTCGTCATCATAATAATCGTCACAAAGTGCTTTTCTTTCATAGTTGCAATCGTCGTGGTATCTGTGGTGTCCGTGGTGTCCGTGGTGTGTACAGTTACGATCTAGAGCGACCCAAGAATATGGTTTAGAATCCATTTCTATTCCTCCTTCCGTTTACTTTATTAAATGCTGGAATGCGTTGTTTTGTCTCGGGCATTTACCCTAGCAGGCAACCCATTTTTATTTAATCGTTATTACGCTGCGCATTACGACGCTGCTGAATACGATTTCGAAGTGAATTTCGATTTGGACGTACTTTTGGTTCAGGCACTACTTCTTCTTGCTGTTTTGCTGCCTCAGCCTGCCTTTTTTTCTCCTGCTGCTGTTCTACGAAATCATTTGCTTTCTTTTGTAAGTCTTCGACTAATTTCAAAATCATTTTTCTTTGATCATCTGAAATTTTTGCTTTCTGATCATCAGTGATATTGTTTTTGTTTAACACATCACTGACAAGAAGACTTGTTAATGGATCAATATCCGTATTGATTTGAAACTCCTTTTTTTCGTTCTCTTCAGCCACGATGATTTCACCTCTTTCATACGTCATGTTAGAAAAAGAAAGGGTCAAAGAATGCCGGCTTCAACCAAGAGTACATTCAATGTTTGAGTGAGGATTTGGACGGAGTTCATAATGGATGCATCTGATAATGTAATCGTAATGTTATAACAGTTGATGATTTGAATCACAGTTTTCTTTTGGACTTCCACTTGTTGCACAGCTAAAAGCTGATCTGTGATGTCAGCAGCCAATTCATCGTCTGGTACAAGAATTTGGATTAAAAGAGTAATGATTGTCGTTACGGTCGCTTGAAGGGAGAGTGCAGCTGTTACATCTGTTTTATGAATTGTGACATTTTCGGAATCTTTGATCTCAATGAAATCATCATAATTGCTGATTAATTCGTTTAACAGTTGTGTATATAATATTTCAGCACTTTCTTCAATAGACAATACTTTCACTCCTTTCTTATCTATACATTATTTAATGCAGCAAGGACTCAAGTTGGAATCGGAAAGTGTGAAAAAGTACAACCCAATTTTATTTCCGCTCGATTCATCATGACGGTCTTTTTTCTTGCATATATAAAGAAAGGACGGAAAAAGAAGAAAGAAGGAGGTGGAGGCTTCTGAGCGGTGCTTTGTCATTTGTCGTGTTTGCCCTCGCATCCTTTAGACTGACGAGACTGATTGTGTTTGATACCATTACTGCCCCTTTCCGACGTCTATTTCATGAAGAACAGGAAGAGGTAAATGAACAAGGTGAGGTCGAAACATATATCATCATTAAAGGTGAAGGACTGCGGTCTTGGGTTGGAGAACTGTTAAGCTGTTATTGGTGTACTGGCATGTGGTGCACTGCTGCCTTACTTCTGATATACATACTTTTTCCTGTCATCAGCATGTGGCTTAATTTACTATTAGCGATTGCCGCCGCAGCAGGCATCATTGAAGCGGTCGTCTCGAAGCTTGTGAAATAAACAGGCATTCTGATCAGACACGCTTTCAATAAATGCATATACTATCATGGAACAGGAAAGGAAGGGTTGCGATGAAACCAACTGAAACGCCGTCACATATGCTTCAAGGTTATCCAGCGCAGTCAAATCAACAATCTGTATATACGAAAAAAATCAAGAAAACTGGCTGCGGCTGTGGTAACAAAAAGAAACCTCAATAATAGAAGAGAAAAACAAAAGCCGGATTTATCCGGTTTTTTTGTTGCCCTTTTTTTGAGTGGTGCATATGTAAGAGAGAAGGGGTGACCAGAATGGATGCATTCGAACAATTAATCGGTTCCTTGTTTACTAAACCCCATGATGGGAAAGAACAAGCGCACGAAAAGGCTGAAATGGATCTAACGGATAAAGCGCATGATCTTGAGGAGCACTTAAAAGCATTTGGCGTGAAGATGGAGGCTTTTGCAAAAGAAACAGAAACATTCATGATGCGTCATACAGAGGCAGATTACGTCTTTAAACAGCAGAAATAAAAATTCCGCACTTTTTTATGTGATCGTCCAAACCATTTCTTGCATTTTTCATACTTTGTAAGGGAGAAGAGGAGGTGCTTAAATATGAGTTACGGTTACGGTGGCGGTTCTTGCGGCGGCTACGGTGGTGGCTACGGCGGCGGATATGGATCAACATTTGTTCTTGTTGTCGTGCTTTTCATCCTTCTAATTATCGTTGGTGCTTCTTTCTTTAACTACTAAACAGTAAGAAGGTGAGGGAAGCAAGGGGGAAGCCTTTTGCTTTCCTTTCTCTTTGGTCAAACAAGGTTTTAGGATAGGCACATATCCCGCCTATTTTCATATAGTAAGGTGATTACTCCACAAAGAGGAGGCAAATGAATGGATAATAAATTCTTTAAAAGCGTAGAAAACAAAACCGGTGTGAATATGAATGATGTGTTTAAACTTGCAGGTTCTTTGCAAAATGCCAACTTTAAAGATGAGAATACTGTTCGAGGTGTCATTAAAAAAGTAGCGCAGCTTGCGAACAAACGTGTACCTAAAGAAATGGAAGACAAAATCGTTCAATCGATTACAAGTGGAAAAGAAAAGCTTGATTTCAATACAATTGCTAAAATGATGAATAACAAAAAATAAACAACAGGCTCTCCGTTTAAAGGGGGGCCTGTTGTTTTTGCGCAAATAATTCACGGTTTTTCTTTAGAAGAGGATACAAAAATCGAGAACGATGAGCCGTTTTTCCTCGTCTAAATGAAGGAACAGACAGATAAAGAGATTGTTCAGCTCTTGTCATGGCCACGTATAATAAACGGCGCTCTTCTTCCAGCGCTTCTTCATCACCGTTTCTGAGTTCATCCAGTGAGAAATCATGAGGCAGTGCTCCGTCGACTACACAAGTGATGTATACTGTCTGGAATTCAAGTCCCTTTGCGCGGTGGATCGTCATGAGCTGAACACCAGGTTCATCTGTTTTTTCCTTTTCAGCAGACTTCATATGTTCGGCATGTGCGAGAAAGGCTTCAATCGTTTCAAAGCGTTTGGCAGCTGTTTTCACATCACGTACATCATCTGTCCCTTTTTCAAGTACATTCGTATCGTTCACCCGTTTTTTTAAGTAATCACCGAGTCCCATTTTTTGTTCGATAAATGTCACCGCGTCCGATGGCTTTAATGTTCGTAACGTTCGGAACAAAGGAACGATTGATTGCAGCTTTTTCCGTTGAAACGGCTGTATATCTGTCAGCTTTCCGAGCGCATCTACCATTGAACAATCCTCTGTGATGGTCAGTGCCTTTAGTGTATTCAGCGTTTGCTGCTTTAAAAAGAAAACCGGCAGCAGCTGTTTCATGGCGGCCACATCATCTGCATCCTGACTTAAGGAAAGAAAGGCGAGGAGTACCCGAACAATTCGTCTGCTGTAGAAGGCTTTGACGCCAGCATCCGTTTCATACGGAATGGCCGACTGATGCAGCCGTTCATAAATCGCACGGCCGCCTGTATTCGTTCGAAACAGCACGCAGAAGTCATTCGGATTTGCACCATTTTTAATTTTCTCCTGAATATCTGCGACAATCATCGTCGCTTCCTCTTCTTCATCATATGGATAAAAGAGCGTCGGCGGAATTTTCTCTGCCCGAACGGCTTTTAACGTCTTCTCATAGCGATGCTGATTTTTCTTAATAATCGCATCTGCACTTGCGACAATTGTATGATGAGAGCGGTAATTCGCATGTAAATGGACGATCTGAGCCGAAGGATAATCCTGTTTGAATTCAAGGATGAAAGCAGGATTGCTACCCCTAAATGCGTAAATGGCTTGATCATCATCCCCTACACAAAATAACTGCTCTGATTCTCCGGCTAAAAGCTGAATCAAGCGATATTGCACTGGATTAATATCCTGAAATTCATCCACTAAAATATACTGGAATCGTTCTTGATACCGTTTTAGCAGTTCAGGTTGTTCTGTAAACATATGTAAGCAGGCAATCGCCATATCATCAAAGTCAAATTGCTGATTGTCTCGTTTTTGCTGTTCATATGATTGATAGATCGTCCACATGTGTTTTTCCTTTTCATCCTTCAAATCAGGAAGTTCACCTGGTAAAAAGGCATTTTTCCAATAGCCGATGGATTGCAGCACTTGATCAGTAGGGTAGTCTTTCTCATCAAGCCCTTCATTCATTATAGCTTTTCGAATGTATTGTTCCTTTTGCCAGTCAAACTTGATCAGATGCTGGCCGTTCCATTTATTTGTGTCATCGTGAAGCAGCATTTTATAAAAAAGACTGTGGAAGGTACCAGTCACCACTTGGCTGGCTTGTGAAGGATGAAGCTGGTATTGCTTGCGTAGTCTATCTTTCATCTCATTGCTCGCTTTTGTAGTAAAAGTTACGAGTAAAATATGGTGAGCAGGAATATGATGATGGGACATGAGATAAGCCGCTCTAGCCGTCAGGACTCTTGTTTTTCCGCTACCGGCACCAGCCAGCACAAGCATCGGACCATCTAAATGTGTGACAGCTTGGAGCTGCGGTGTGCTAAAGGTGATATGCGGGAAGAGGTCGATCGTATGAACTTGTTCATTCTCTTCTAAATGTAAGGCGTCGCTAAATTGAATCGACTTTGGTTCCTGCCAGTCATATGATTCGTTAGTTTGCGAGATGATCTGTTTGCCGGTTGGAAAACGGAAGCCGCCAAGTTCTTTATAGGAAGCCTTTTCCTCCTGTTCAGCCGCTTGATTATGATCTGCTTGCTCTTCAGCTTGTTCACAAATCGCTTGCTGAGACATATGTTTATGAATAAAGGCAGGTTCATCATGTATATTTAATCTAAAAAAGACCGGTTGTCCGCAATATGGGCAGAATAATTGTCCTTTTTTTCCCTCGTCATGGAGGAATTGATAATGTTCTCTCGAATACGTATGTAATGAGATCGTTCGATCATGTCGTCGTGCGCATTTCAAAGCTAGTCCTCCAATAGTCAATCAATCTTAAAATGAAACACATCTAATCATATCAAATAAGGCGTGTTTCAAACAGTCATAATTAGGGAATAGTAGAATAGAAGAGAAGCAAAGGAGGCGTTCTTGATGGGATATATAGCCCCGATTCAGCCGGATCTGTATTTTCAATATATCAATCGTCCAGCTCCTCAGGATAAAGAAGACTATGCGAAAGTAACCAAGGTTACTCGCACCTTTCATGACAAGATTTACAGAGAGCTGGAGAAAAAAGAGGACTTAATGACAGAAGCGGAAACGAAAGTACAGCAAAAAAAGCGGGAACGCTTTGTACGAGATATGTTTATGGAGGAAGGCAAGGGCGTTCATATCAATACGTATATATAAATGATTGCGCTTTCTTCCATTGTCGAACGATAATGAAAAAGAAAAAGCCAGGGCATCTTGAATGCTCTGGCTTTTCTTTTGGTCAAACAGACAGTGTTTTTGTCATTTTGACATGTGTGATTCCCGCTTCTTCAAAAGGTTCAGAAACCGCTTTGTAGCCTTTCTTTTCGTAGAACGGAAGAGCATGGACTTGCGCATGCATCACCGCTTCTTTTGCCCCATTTGCAATTGCTTCTGATTCTAGCGCTTCTAATAGCTTGTGGCCAAGGCCGAAGGAGCGCGCCTCTTTTAACACGCAAATTCGTTCAAGCTTTGCCTTTGATCCCTCATCAATGATCCGCAGTCTAGCGGCCGCCTGAGGCTTTTTGTCATCATTGTAAATGACAAAATGGGTGGCTTTGTCCTCTAGTTCATCTATTTCGATCTCTACTGGAACTTCTTGTTCTTTGACGAATACTTCTTTTCGAACGTAATATGCATCTTCTCGTTGTGTTTGTTCTGTTGCGATGACTGTTTTCAAATGTCTTTAACCCTCTTCTCCTAAAATAAATGTTTCATAGACGGTCCAAGATCCGTTTTCTAATTGATATAAAAGGTGGAAGCGATCCACTGTTTCTTCATGGTCAATCTTTCTCAGCTTTAATGTGCCAAGTACGTCTGAATGCTCATCATCTGATAGTTTTTGAGCCACTGTCACATGCGGAACAAAGGCATATTCAGGTGTACCAGCAAGTGGCTCTGTGTACAATCTTTCATTGAGCGCCATGATGTCCTCGTTCGGTTCTACTTTCATATAAATGACGTTGTTTACAGGAGCGAATGAACTGAATTTTTTAATACGTAACGTAATAGGAGAAGCATTTTTTGCATAATCTCTTAACGTTGAGACGACCTCAGCCGCTTCTAGATCCGTTAATTCAAAAGGTGTTCTTAATGTTAAATGAGGCGGTATGAGTGCATAGTTCGGATCATAACGCTTCCGGTAAGAGTTCGCAATATCTTGCAATTTTTTCGATGGAAATATAACAACTCCGTATTTCATCATGTTCCCTCCTGAATAAGAAAGTATTTATTATTGTTTATTATAACAAAATTCAGTTGATTAACGAATATGGGAGCATTCTTTTTAACGAAGGCACAATGAGCGGCTGCCAAAACGTCCATTTATGATCCCCTTCGAATGTCTCAAATAAATAATCTGCTCCAGATTGTTCAAGAAGGGCCTTTAAATCTTCGTTCGGCTGAACAAAATCAAGCACCTGGCCATCTGTTGTTTTTACAGCGGTCTCCTCCAGCCCAATTTGATGGATAATGGCATAATGAGAAAGAGCTGTCGACTGTTTGACGGCTTCTAGAACCGACTCGTCAACGTAAGGGGACTGCAAAATCAGCCCGCCAAATAAAGAAGGATAATCAATGGCTGTCATGAGGGAAATCGTCGCACCCAGTGAATCACCAATAAACGTACGTCCTGAACCAATTTGATAGGTTGGATAGTGTTTATCAATATAAGGAACCAGTTCATTGGCTAAAAAGCGTTTATACGCTTCAAACTTTGTGCCGTCTGGATGATACGTGTTCCGTCTTTCCGTGACATTTTCATAAGGGACGCCAATGATAATCGAGCGTTCCATTTCTTTGTTCTGCATCAATTCTTCTGCCTGTCTGCCTATTTTGCCTAGGCGGAAATAATCATGACCATCCTGGGCAATGATGACATGATATGTATAAAGGGGGGAGTAATTGACTGGCAAATAGATCAAAATGGTCATGTCCGCCCCAAGTTCTTTTGACTGTAAGGTTTCTTCTTGAATGATTCCTGTTTTCTTCACCATAATCCATTCCTCCAGCTAACCAAATTCATCATAAAGTGAAACGTTTCCATTCATTGTAACACGAAAAACAGCGTTGTTCCTATATGCTAACATGCAATCAAACCGTATAACATTGATTCTGTTATAAAATACAGAAAATTTTAATTAATCATGACATTTCCCCTTGAAAAATGAGATTTAATGGGTTACAGTATTAAGAATTAGAACAGACTGACAACACATTCTTATCGTGAGAGGTGGAGGGACTGGCCCTTTGAAACCTCAGCAACCGGTATGCATCACTTCATGTGATGTACCAAGGTGCTAAATCCAGCAAGCAGCTTTTTTGCTTGGAAGATAAGAGGAAGCGATTAAACCCCTTCTTCTTATGAAGAAGGGGTTTTCTGTTTTGAAATCAGATTTTTACTTAGGATGGTGTCAAATGACAGAACATGTGGAAACGAAATTAGCGCAGATTGGAAACCGTAGCGAAGAGGTGACTGGTACGGTCAGTCCTCCCGTTTATTTTTCGACAGCATACAGACATAGAGGTATAGGGGAATCTACAGGATTTGATTACATTCGAACGAAAAACCCAACAAGACAGCTCGTAGAGGATGCAATTGCTTCACTCGAAGAAGGGACGGCCGGTTTTGCCTTCAGTTCGGGAATGGCTGCGATTCAAACGATCATGGCTCTATTTGAAAGCGGAGATGAACTCATCGTCTCATCAGACCTATATGGCGGTACATACCGTTTGTTTGAAAACGAATGGAAAAAGTACGGCTTGCGTTTTCTTTATGATGATTTTTCAGATGAAGACTGTTTACGCTCTAAAATTACGTCAAACACAAAAGCGGTCTTTATTGAAACACCGACAAATCCATTGATGCAGGAAGCAGATATTCAAAAAATAGCGAAGATTGCAAAAGAGCATGGCGCTTTGGTGATTGTCGATAATACCTTTTACACACCAGTCTTGCAAAAGCCGATTACGCTTGGAGCAGACATTGTCATTCATAGCGCAACCAAATATTTAGGCGGACATAATGATGTTCTTGCAGGGCTTGTCGTGACAAAAGGAGAGCAGCTGTCTGAAGACATGTTCCAGCATCAAAACGCGATTGGAGCGGTTCTATCACCATTTGACTCATGGCTTTTAATGAGAGGAATGAAAACACTGGCTCTTAGAATGCGCCAGCACGAGGCAAATGCGAAGGAGCTGGCACAGTTTTTAGAGAAGCAGCCAGAAATTCAAGATGTGCTTTATCCAGGAAAGGGAGGCATGCTGTCATTTCGAGTAGCCAAAGAGGACTGGGTCAATCCATTTTTAAAGCAGCTAAAAACGATTTGTTTTGCTGAAAGCCTTGGCGGAGTCGAAAGCTTCATTACGTATCCTGCAACGCAAACGCACATGGATATCCCAGAAGAAATTCGCATTGCAAACGGTGTATGTAACAAGCTGCTCCGTTTCTCTGTTGGCATCGAGCATGTAGATGACCTGAAAGCAGACTTGAAACAGGCACTATCACAAGTAAAAGAGGAGGTACACGCCAAATGACCACACACGATTGGACACTCGAAACACAACTCGTTCATAATGTATTTAAAACAGACCGTTCAACAGGTGCAGTCAGTGTACCGATTCAGCATGCATCTACCTTTCATCAAAGCAGCTTCGATGAATTTGGCCAATATGACTACTCGAGATCGGGGACTCCGACACGTCAAGCATTAGAGGATACGATTGCAGCGCTAGAAGGAGGAACGAGAGGGCTTGCCTTTGCATCAGGCATGGCAGCCATTTCGACCACTTTTCTTCTCTTATCAAAGGGAGATCACGTTCTTGTCACAAGAGATGTGTATGGCGGGACTTTCCGAATGATCACTCAAGTTCTGTCGAGATTTGGAATTGAGCATACCTTTGTGGATATGACGGATTTGAATGAAGTCAAAAAAGGCATTCAATCAAATACAAAGGTCATTTACATGGAAACACCGTCAAATCCAACACTAGGCATTACAGATATTGAAGGTGTCGTACAGCTTGCGAAAGAGCATGACTGTTTGACTTTCTTAGATAATACGTTTTTAACGCCTGCTCTTCAGCGTCCGCTTGACCTTGGTGTTGATGTTGTTCTGCATAGCGCAACGAAATTTTTAAGCGGCCATAGTGATGTGCTGTCAGGCTTAGCCGTTGTGAAAGATGAGAAGCTGGGAGAGAAACTCTATTCACTGCAAAACTCCTTCGGTGCGGTCCTTGGAGTGCAGGATTGCTGGCTCGTGTTAAGAGGGTTAAAAACCCTTCAGGTTAGATTAGAAAAAGCCAGCCAAACGGCATTTGAACTCGCTACATTCCTCAAAGAACATCCTGCGGTCAAAAAAGTATACTACCCAGGCTTAGATGATCACCCGGGTGCAGATATTCAGCGCAAGCAGGCAAGCGGAGCAGGAGCGGTTCTCTCATTTGAACTAGAAAACCAAGCGGCAGTCAAAGAATTGGTGGATGCCGTCACATTACCTGTATTCGCCGTCAGCCTCGGCGCCGTCGAATCCATTTTGTCCTACCCAGCCAAAATGTCACATGCCGCTATGCCAAAAGAAGAAAGAGAAAAAAGAGGGATTACAGATGGGCTGCTTCGATTAAGTGTAGGAGTCGAAAACGGAGAAGACCTAAAACGCGACTTCAAACAAGCACTCGATCAACTAAAGCCCGTTCTTGTGAACCAATCATAAAGAAGGAGAGAAAAAAGCCGGCACGGCCGCCGGCTTTTTGACCTTTTTTGAACAAAACCATTGACGGCTTATGATGATGGTTATATAATAGAGACTGTCAGTAACAGAAAGCCCAGAACTGATACATAACCCGATTCCGTAGCTCAGCTGGGAGAGCGCTACCTTGACAGGGTAGAGGTCGCTGGTTCGAGCCCAGTCGGAATCATCGTTGAAACCCTTGCATAGCAAGGGTTTTTTGTTTTTTAACAACGAATATTTGTTCTGTTTATTTTGATGGGGCGACGAATTGGGGACGAACTTTATCCTCCAGATTGTTTCTCAGTTGGCAGGAGGTTTTTGACTGATTGCCTAACGATCTTCTCGGTTTTACCTGTTTTTCTTTTCAGGTCATCAATTGTCGGGTTCTTACGGAAGCGACTCA
The DNA here is from genome assembly GCF_036884855.1 of Bacillus sp. MAG717A. Taxonomy (NCBI): domain Bacteria; kingdom Bacillati; phylum Bacillota; class Bacilli; order Caryophanales; family Bacillaceae; genus Bacillus; species Bacillus sp. MAG717A. Next base: position 296,689 of record NZ_CP145733.1, on the reverse strand, counting down.
TATTATAAATAATTCGATAAATCTTTCTCTCGAGATCAGACATACAATCACCACCAAAAATAGTTTAACAGAATATAAGTTCGTAAGGGAGTCTTGTTCAATGACACTAGGAGGAAAAAACTTTGAAATCTTTTTGGGAAATAGACGAGGAAGGTTACTATACGTTAAAAAAGATCACTGCAGAAGAAGTAGCTAAGGCTGAAAAGAAACTAGGAGTCACTTTGCCAGATACATATAAAAAGCTCATATTTCAACAGAATGGCGGTTATATAGTGCATAATGCTTTTCCAACCACTCACTCTAATTCTTGGGCTGAGGATCACATTCAATTTAATCACCTGCTGGGAATTGCAGAAGATGAGGGGATTATGGATAGTGCCTATTTAATAAAAGAGTGGGAGCTGCCAGAAGGGCTTGTTTTGATTAACGGGGATGGCCATATTTGGGTAGCGATGGATTATCGAAAAACGAAAGAGAATCCTGCAATTCATTATTTTGATGTTGAGATGGAAGAAGACTTTAAATTAGCAGATTCCTTTGATGAATTCATTGAGGGGCTTTATACAGTTGAGTGCACTATTGATGAGGAAGTAGCAGAAGGTGAATATGAACTTTCTGAAGTTCATTTAAGTAAAGAAGAACTTGAAGCCATATTTGAATTGGACGTCCTTGATGAAGATAATTTGTATAAAATTCAATATTACCCAATGGTTGAATTGGGTGAAATAGATTGGTTTTTTAAAAAGATGCAATATCATATTGAAAAAACAAAAGATGAAGATGATCTTTATGAAGTAGCTTCTACGATTAACAACGTTCTTTTATTGAATCCAAATATGCCAATCAACGATAAAATTAATAAAAGTCTAAATCAAATTGCTAAATTTTTAGAAAAAAATAAAGATCCACTTATAGTAAATCAAGGAGAACAAATAGCTATGCGAACAAGTTTCCTTTAATAAGCTTTGAGCATGCAAAGACAGGCAATAATAGTGGAAGATCTATCTGGGGTAATATGAAATAGAATGAATATCATTATGCCGTCCAAATGGACGGCTTTTTGTTAACTGTAAATACAACACCTCAAAACGTATAGACAAGATAGATAGGGGCTATTCATTCCTATAGTATTCATTAGATTAGAAGTTCTCTATCCGCTCCATTGCCCTTCATAGTCAATACTTTGAATTATGTATACAAAAAGAATTTAATTACTTCGATTTTTCTCTCCCCAATCACATAACTGTTCTAAAATTGGTAAAAGTGTTTCTGCCTTATTTGTAAGACTGTATTCCACTTTGGGGGGGACTTGTGGATATTCCTTTCGTATAATCATCCCATCTGCCTCTAAATCTTTAAGTTGTGTACTCAATGTTTTAAAGGTAATCGTTCCAAGTCTCCTTTTCATATCATTAAAGCGAACGGGTTGATTTTCCGAAAGGAGATACAGAATTAGCATTTTCCATTTGCCTCCTATAACTGATAAAGTATATCCAAAAGGTGTCTCTTGGATATTACCCGTTTTTCTATAATCGGCCATACTCATATTGACACTATCCTTTCTGGTAGTAACTATCTAAATAGTGCGTACTTTTTTTCTCTCTATATTCATTTTATACTTACTTTACTTTGAAATAAAGGAGAGAAAACGATGACTAATATTAAAACCTACAATCACAATCTATGGGATCACGGTATTACCCAAGGATATAGCGTTAAAGGAACAATCTACATTTCAGGTCAATTTTCATACGATAAAAATGGTATGTTCGTTGGTAAGGAGAATATTGAAGCTCAGACTCTGCAAACATTTGAGAACCTTGATCGGGTATTGGTGGAATTGGGAGCTACGAAAAACAACATTGCATATGTGGAAATTTTTCTTACAAATCCACAAGAACACTCAGAAACGGTCATAGATCTATTCAAGGAATACTTAGGTCAACACAGACCAGCTGGCAGTCTCATTGGTGTGACATATCTGGCTTTCCCAGAGCAATTGATTGAAGTCAAGGCTATCGCACACACTGATTAAATATGTTATCAGATTAATTTGACCAATTCTCTCTACAAGGGAAAGAGTAGAATCTTTATCTGGTTTATTATCTTATAATTTAAGCAGAATTGCTCAAGGTGTAACCAATAAAAGGGCAGAGGATGAACAGCGCTATTAAAGCATATGTGGGAAAAATTGAACTACAAAGTTATGTGCAGATAAAGGCTTCTCATAAGATAATTTAAATTAAAAACAGACCTTTAGGGGTCTGTTTTTTATGGGGACGGATTGGGGACGAACCCTTTCAGTTTTCTTCAGAAATGCACATTTTTTATCAGAAAGGCTCATCATAGAATCTTATTAATTCAGTCTTTTTAAGAGAACATCTGGTTGCTTCTGATAAGGGCATTCACCTTGACAGGATAGAGGTCGCTGGTTCGAGCCCAGTCGGAATCATCGTTGAAACCCTTGCCTAGTGTTCTGCAGTGTTAAATTCTAATTTGTTTGTGACATGACTATAAATACCTGAGGTTGTTTTAGCACTAGCATGTCCTGCTCTTTTTTGAATAGATGTACCCCACCTGTTTGGGATGGGGTATCTGCATCAATACATTCAATATTTGTCTGGTGTAATTTAAATAAATAAAGTTCGTTTATCTTAATATTTAATAATGGTTCTTCCTAAATGTTGGCCATTTTTAATGGCTTCAATTTTTTCAGGTAACGTATCGAGCGTAATCTCATTGACTAGAGTCGTTTGGGAGATATTCCATTCGTTTGCTATCTCGTTCCAAATTACTTTACGTTTATTGATTGGTACATTTACAGAATCGATCCCTAGAAGGTTGATCCCTCTTAGAATAAAAGGTAACACAGTTGTTGTTAATTTAATTCCACCTGCATTCCCGCACATGCTCATGCTTCCACCATAAGAAATTTGAGGAATGATCACAGAAGCCACATCTCCTCCTACGGTATCTAAGACGAAGTCAAATTTTTGCTTGTTTAATGGTTTTTTTAGCTCTCCTAATTCGTTTGCAAAAATGATATCAGCTGCTCCTAAAGATTTTGCTATATCAACTTGATTATCTTTACGCACTAAAGCAAAAATATTGTTGTACCCAATTTTAGATAATAATTGTATAGCAATGCTACCAACTCCACCAGTTGACCCTGTAACGAGTATATTAGGTTGATTTTTCGTACTCATACCATTTTCCTGTAAAGCCATGATAGAAAGAGCTGCGGTAAAGCCTGCTGTTCCAAAAATCATTGCTTCTTTTAAAGTCAAGTTATTTGGCAAAGGAACAATCCAATCCGCAGGTACTCTAGCATATTCAGAAAAACCTCCAGTGTGGCTCATGCCCATAGCGAAACCTGTGACAATCACTTGTTGACCCTCTACGAAACGATGATCTGTTGTATGAACGATAGTCCCACTTAGATCAATTCCAGGAATCATTGGATAGTTACGAATAACACCTCCATTTTTTTGAACAGCCAGCATATCTTTATAATTGATTGAAGAATATGCTACTTTAATTAATACTTCTCCTTCAGATAAATCATTAACACTTACATTTTGAAGATCATAACTAACTTGATCATTTTTTTCTGTAACTAGAATCGCTTTAAATGAATCCATTGTGTATATTCCTCTCTAAAAATATATTACAACAAAATATTTCTGGTCCAAAAGTATTTCAATTAAAAAACTACCATGATATTATAGGTGAAGTCAATGTGGGGGAGATAAAATGGAATTATCAGAGTGCATAAATTTTTTACTAAGTGTTAGTCAAAATAAAGTGTTCAAGTACTTTAGTAAACTTTTAGAGGAAAGTGATTTGACACCCGCTCAATATGGTGTGTTGAACTGTCTATGGAGAGAGGGCCAGCTATCTCCTAAACAAATTGGAGAACTTGTATATTTAGAAGCCTCAACCGTTTCTGGAATATTAGATAAAATGCAAAAAGCTGACTTAATTGAACGCACAATAGATCCAAACAATCGAAGAAATATTTTAGTAGAGGCTACTCAAAAATCTTTAGACATTAGAGATCAAGTTGAAGCAGCAACAATTGAGCTGAACAAGACAGCGCTACAAAACTTGTCAAATGATGATAAGGTTGTACTAAAGAAAGCATTAAGTACCATTATAAATAATTTTCAATGATGTACTTTTATAAAAAACTGAGAGATAGAGGAATCTCAAAACATATAGGCAAAATGAAAACAGACCATGTAGGGTCTGTTTTTTTATGAGGAATTATTTGAGGACCATCAGAAAAAGTATTGATGGAAGAAATCCTTTTTCATACTGATCACACATCTTTTAATAGTATAAGCATATCCAGTTAAAGAGGTTACTTACAAAATATTTAGAATTTTTTGTAAGAATCCTCCTAAATGTAATACGGTCTTTAAATATTTTCATTTATAATTCTCTATTTGTCTATACTTTTCATATCGCTGTTGTAAAAGCTCTTCCGAGGATAATGGTATCAATTTTTTTAGAGATGATTCGATCACAGATTTAATCATTTGTGCCTGTGATTTTATATCATTTTGTGCTCCACCTTTCATTTCAGGGATGATTTCATCAATCATTCCTAACTGTTTTAAATCTTTTGCTGAAATTTTCATATGTTCAGCAGCTTCTGGAGCATACTTAGCGTCCTTCCATAGGATAGATGCTGCTCCTTCTGGCGAAATTACCGAGTACCATGAATACTCTAACATATGGATATGGTTACCGACACTAATGCCAAGAGCTCCACCACTTGATGCCTCTCCAATTACAATACAAACAATTGGCACTTTAAGCGTAGCCATTTCAAATAGATTTCGAGCTATTGCTTCATAAATTCCACGTTCTTCAGACCCTTTCCCTGGATAGGCGCCTATTGTATCAATAAATGTAATAATAGGGCGATTAAATTTATCAGCTTGTTTCATCAGTCTTAGCGCTTTTCTATATCCTTCTGGATGAGCCATTCCAAAATTTCTTTCTATATTTTCCTTTGTACTTCTACCTCTTTGATGACCAATAACCGTAACGGGCATTCCTTTAAATTTTGCAATACCACCTATCATTGCTTTATCATCACCATATAATCGATCACCATGAAGTTCGAAAAAGTTTGTAAACAATAAAGGTATATAATCCAATGTCGTGGGCCGGTTACGTAGCCTTGCAATTTGAACTCGTTGAAAAGCTGTAAGATTAGAATAAATTTCATCTTGCATTTTATTTAAACGTTTTTCTAATAAATGAATTTCTGACGATAAATCTACATTATTTTCTTTCATCATTTTCTTTAATTCATCAAATTTCTCTTTTAGTTCAATAATAGGACGTTCAAAATCCAAACTCATTTTATCCTCCAAAGGTTATGATTTACCTCACTCTAATCAAAAGACTTAGAAATAGAATCAATAAATAATTCAAAACCATCCACAACTATTTTTTGTTCTGATTCTGATAAATTATTGAGGATACGTTGATAAAATGTAAGGGATTGTTCTCTTAAGCGATTAACAGTAATGTGACCCTTTTCTGTGAGGTGCAGAAAAAGTTCTCTTCTATTTTTTTCATTTACTTCACGATAAACAAGCCCCATTTTTACTAACTTATCTACCAACCTACTTACAGTTGAAGTCTCTAATCTAAGTTTATTGGATAGTTGCCAAACAGTTAATTTTTCCATCTCTAGTTCCTCTAACGCCATCATTTGAGAAGTTGGTAGAGGTTTTTCAAATGGTCCATTCGGCAAATTTTGAGATTCAAAAACCCCAGTTAATATAATCATTTTCTTAATATCTGTTCTTAGTTTTAAGGCATCTTCTCTTTTCAAAAAGGTCAACCTCCTACAATTCATGCATCATACATCAATTGTATTATACATCAATATGGTTTTTTCACAAGCTTAACATAAGCCAATGTGACAACATGGACGAGGTATTTTTTCTTGTTAAATGTGTCTAATTTGTGAAATTAACAATTTCCACAAACTAAAATATATGGAATTTCAGTCTATAGTAGGTAACATAATACTCATTGTTATGGCGGGTATCTAGTCTCGTAAAAGTGACAAGACTAATCATTTTGAACGAATAGAAGGAGGTTTCATAATTATTGCCATAACTGATGTTACATACGGTAGTAAAGTTTGAGAGCCAAAAGGTGCTCTGCGTTACTACTATACACATGCCTTAGAAATCGAAAATTCTAAGGAAGAGCTTTCATCTAAATGGACTTTACAGATAAGCTCTCTAAAAAAAATTACACGGAGGTAATAGGAAATGAGAATTAACCACAATATCGCAGCACTTAACACATTAAACCGTTTATCAGCAAACAACGGTGCGAGCCAAAAGAACATGGAGAAACTTTCTTCTGGTCTTAAAATCAACCGTGCAGGAGATGACGCAGCAGGTCTTGCAATCTCTGAAAAAATGCGTGGACAAATCCGAGGATTAGAAATGGCGTCTAAAAACGCACAAGACGGTATCTCTCTTATCCAAACAGCTGAAGGTGCATTGACTGAAACTCACTCCATCCTTCAACGTGTTCGTGAACTAGTCGTTCAAGCTGGAAATACTGGTACACAGCAAGGTGAAGACTTAGCTGCAATTAAAGATGAGATCACAGCGCTTGTTGAAGAGGTCGATGGTATTTCTAATCGTACTGAGTTTAACGGAAAAAAATTATTAAATGGTACGTTTAATGGAGTAGGCACACCTGGCACACCAGCAACTCCGCCGACAGATCCAGATGATCCAAGTACAGGTACACCTGCAGTCCCAGCAACTCCTGGTGATGCTTTAGTATTCCAAATTGGTGCAAATGCTACACAACAAATTAAAGTCAATATTCAAGATATGAGCGCTGCTGCTTTAGGCGTTACAGACAACAATGGTGCAGTTGAGACAGGTAAATCTGTGAAAGACATCGATGTTTCTAAATTTGAAACAATCGCAGCTGATGACGATGGTGGATTTGATGATCAGTTAGCAATCGTTGATGGAGCTATTAAGCAAGTTTCTGCACAACGTTCTAAACTTGGTGCAGTTCAAAACCGTCTAGAGCATACAATCAACAACCTTGGTGCTTCTGGTGAAAACTTAACGGCTGCTGAGTCTCGTATTCGTGATGTTGACATGGCAAAAGAAATGAGTGAATTCACTAAGAACAACATTCTTTCTCAAGCTTCTCAAGCTATGCTTGCACAAGCGAATCAACAGCCACAAAACGTACTTCAATTATTACGTTAATAAATCAAAAGCCCCTTTATATAGGGGCTTTTTTGTTAGTCTTTATTCGGTTCGATGCCTCATTTTATTGATCGTTCTAAAAGATACTTCAACGCCAATAAATACGACAAAGAATATTACTATCCAACTGACCAAATATTCGAGAGTGGCTTTTGTATTTCTCAGTGTTGGTTATTATCTTGTTTTTAACAAACAGGGAGCTACATAAAGCAGCTCCCTGACAAGTAATCAATCTTTCTTTTTTTTGTAGTCTTTTATTAAGCTTGAAACAGTTAAACCCATTACACCAAAAGCTACTACATAAAATAAAATATTTGTTACAGGTGTATCAATTTTTCCTAAAATCAACACAATAGCGATAATAGCGGCGGGTAAAGTAATTAACAAACCTTTGGATGCCTTATTTTCCTGTGTCACTAACCAAGCACCTCCTTGTTGTTTTCCATTTAGGTGTGTTTTAGTTCATTTTAAAAAACGAACAACATGATGGTTTTAGCAACCCACCATGCTGCATTTTCACTTCCAGTCACTTTAAGAGCGCCTAAGTAAATACCATGTCCCAAGAGCGCCTGTATAGTGTTCGAGAGTGATTAGAATGGTTTCTAACCCTGTTACCCGCCTATCATTACTTTCAGTTTAGTTGGTAATTGGTCATAAGCTCCTTTTATTGCTTTTATAGCCGAAGTGAATTTACCGTGTAAAGTAGCTTCTCCGTATGTTTTTGACTGAGCTTCTTTTATTACTTTTTTGAACTTTACTGTTTCTTCTTCATTGAGTTTCCAATACTGTGCAATCTCATCTATTGTAGGCTCTTTTGATTGTTCAACAGATGAATAAGAAAAGGACTGTTCTTTTTCGAGAGCTTTAGTAGCATTTGCTTCTGCAAAAAGTGACAATATAAAAACAGAAATTCCTGCAACCGTTGATAAGATTAAACCTTTAGGAGAACTTAGTTTTTCCATAATAAACTCCTACTTTTGAATATATTTTAGACATTAGGCTTTCAAGGAATGTAAGGCTTATTTAGTAATGCAATATTTTGTTTTAGCTGTTAGAAATATTCCTCCTACTCTAATGAATGTTATCATTTGTAAATAAAAGAAGTAAATGGGTTATTTGTTATAAGGTTTGAACGGTACAATATGTATGCATATTGATGAAAAACATGATTAACAAAGAATCAACAAAGATTTAGAATAAAGAGGTAACATTTTTAGTTCTTAAAAAACGAAGGAATACCGGAGGATAAAAAGCTTCTGTAGTAACGGTAGAAGTGAATTAGAGGGTGTCACTGGTAATGACAGAATTCTATACCTCTACCTTGACTGGGTAGAGGTGACGGTTCGATCCAGCTTAATTAGAGACCATCGTAAAGAACTCTTCTCTGTTAAAGATTAAAGAAGCAAAAAGTAAAAAATATAAAACTATTTTATTTCCTCATCCATCACTTTCTTATATTTTTCAAATTCAGAATCCTTCATTTCTCCGTTCATTTGAAGCAGGAAGTTTCCTTTTGAAAATGTGTGAGAGAAGAACATAGAGCCAGCATTGCCCAACTCATCATAATAAGATTTGGCTTGGTTAAGGTCAGTTTCATTTCCAAATTTAAAAATCCTTCCACCTGCATTTTCTCCTAAAGAAGGAATGAGAATCCTTTTTCCTTCTTTTCTTATATTTCCAAACTCTTTTTGTTCAAGATCAGTTGGTTTTTCTGCTTCAAGTCCAGCACTTTTAAAAGCTTCAATCACGTTGTCTGTTGTGAGCTGTTTTTTAGTAGATGCTGCACTGCTACAAGCTGTTAGCAATAATAAACATGTAAAAAATAATACAAAATATTTCTTCATAGTAGATCCTCCCGATTGATAGATGCATAAGGATCTTACACTAAGTAATTACTTTTTACTATCATTTCGACAAAAGTAGACAAATATGAAAAATAAAGGAAGAATAAAATGATAACGTTCAGGTGAATACACATTTGATAAAATAATTAGCGAGGGGGAGAAAAATATGAAGTCATTTTTACTAATTGGACAATCAAATATGGCGGGGCGCGGCTTCAAACATGAAGTGCCTCCGATTTATAATGAAAGAATTATGATGCTGCGAAATGGTAGATGGCAAATGATGACTGAGCCCATTCATTTTGATAGGCCGGTAGCTGGCGTAGGACTAGCGGCTTCCTTTGCGGAGGCTTGGTGTAAGGATCATGAAGGAGAGAAGATTGGCCTTATTCCTTGTGCAGAGGGTGGAAGTTCCATTGATGAGTGGTCACAGGATGGAGCATTATTTCGTCATGCTATAAGTGAAGCTAAATTTGCAAAAGAAAATAGCGAATTGGTCGGGATATTATGGCATCAAGGAGAAAGCGACAGCCAAGATGGGAAATACAAAGAATACTATGAAAAAATAATAAGATTATTTCATGAACTAAGAACTGAATTATCTGTACCTAACATTCCGCTTGTAATAGGAGGCTTGGGCGATTTCTTGGGAAAAACAGCATTTGGCGCAGGGTGTGTGGAATATCAACTGATGAATGAAGAACTAAAAAAATATGTACATCATCATGAAAATTGTTATTATGTTACTGCCAAAGGCCTTGCACCTAACCCAGACGGAATTCACATCAATGCGATGTCTCAGAGAATATTTGGTATAAGATATTATGAAGCATTTCGAAAAAAAGAACATATACATGAACCATTACCAAATGAATATGAGTTAGTGAATGAATGTCATAATAGAATGAATACCTCAGCGGAGAAAACATATATAGCACTAGAAAAATTCACGTTGGGCAAGATGACTTACGAAGAGTTGCTGAAGGTTTTATCGTAGGCTAAGTGATAGACTGAAATATAATATATCTCTTGAAAGGATGATTGTGGTGGTGAAAACAGATAAAGTCTCCTCCTGAATACAGTAAATCACATTCAGGAGGAGATAAAAAATGTTTAATAAAATAGATGGAAATTATCCGAGAAAAGAGCACTTTCATCATTATATGAAGGTAACCCGATGCTCATATAGCCTAGTTATCGATTTAGATATCACGAAATTGCATTCAATATTAAAAGAAAAAAAGCTAAAAGTATATCCTGTGCAAATTTATTTGTTAGCAAGAGCTGTGCAAAAAATACCGGATTTTCGGATGGATCTAGTGAACGATGAACTTGGTCACTGGGATCTTCTCCATCCTAGTTATACGATTCTAAATAAAGAAACAAAAACATTTTCAAGTATTTGGACGCCTTATGACGAAAATTTTGCTCGGTTTTATAAAAGCTGTGTAGCTGACATTGAAGCTTATAGCGAAAGTAACAAACTATTTCCGAAACCTCATATGCCAAAAAATATGTTCAATATTTCAAGCCTGCCTTGGATTGATTTTACTTCTTTTAACCTTAATGTATCTACAGATGAAACTTATTTGCTGCCGATATTTACGTTAGGAAAATTTAAGGTGGAAGAAGGAAAAATCATCTTGCCAGTCGCCATTCAAGTACATCATGCTGTTTGTGACGGCTTTCATGTCGGTCAATATGTGGAATATTTGAGGTGGCTGATAGAACATTGTGAAGAGTGGTTAAACGAGTCATTGTATACTTAATTTTCAAAAGGTGAAAAAGGCAGACTTTTGCAGAGTCTGCTTTTTCTGTCGTGAGAAGAAATGTGTAAAATCACGTTATGTTACTCAACTGTTCTTTTTGCGGTTTCTTTTCGGTGATTTGTAAACTCATGCATGTGATAATAAATGTAATATAAGGGAAATTAGTGGAAGGGGAATAAGGGATGGAGAAAGTTCTTTCTTCACATGTTGGTGTGAAAATAAATGAATGGTATAAAATGATTCGGCAATTCAGCGTTCCAGATGCAGAAATTTTGAAAGCGGAAGTTGAATGGGAAATAGATAGGATGGAAGAAGATCAGGATCTTCTTATCTATTATCAATTAATGTGTTTTCGACATCAACTTATGCTTGATTATATAAAACCTTCATTCGATCAATCAATTTCCGCGCTAGTCGATAAAATAGAGAATTCTAACCATCAACTGTCTGGAATGTTGCAATACTATAATGCCTTTTTTAGAGGTATGCATGAATTCAGTAAGAAAGAGTATGTACAAGCCATTCAATATTATAAGATTGCTGAGAGGCAGCTGGCGCTTGTTGTAGATGAAATTGAACAAGCAGAATTCCATTTTAAAGTTGCTGAAGCATATTACATCATGAAACAAACCCATGTTTCTATGCATCATATTATAAAAGCCCTAGAGATTTATGATCGTTATGATCTTTATAAGGTGAGAAAAATTCAAAGTCTATTTGTGATCGCAGGAAATTATGATGATTTTAAACGATATGAGAAGTCGCTCCCCCACTTACATAAAGCACTAGATCTAGCTGAAGAAATAAATGATCAAAGATTAATCGCTAAAACTTATTTGAATCTTGGAAATACGTATGACAGGCAACAGGATTATATTAAAGCTGCTTCCTTCTATAAAAAAGGGTTGGATAAGATGACTGAAAACAATGAAGATATTAAACCAAGATTATTTTTTAGTTTAAGTTGGACTTTGTTTAAAAGTGATAAAACAAAAGAAGCACTTGAATATATCGCTAAAGGAATAAAAAGTGCAACAGCAGAAAACAATCTGTTTTATAAAACATTGCTCAATTCATTAAAGACAATTTATGTAGATGAAGGTATTGAAAATATACGAAAAATGTTTAAAGGGTTAGAGGAAAAGAAGTTGTATCCTTATATTGAAGAGTTTGCTTTAAGTCTTGCAAATCTTTATGAAAAAAGGAATGATTCGGAGAGGGTAGCAGATTATTATAGAACTGCCATAGAAGCTCAAACCGAAATCCAAAAAGGGGAGTGTTTATATGAATATTAAAATGAAGATATTGATTAGCGCCACTTTATTGGTAGGTGCTGCTTGCCTAGGTTCTTTTAATTACTCACAAGAATCAACTGATCGAAATACCACTGTATTTCCTCAAAAAACCGATCGAAACACGACGATGATCGATCCAAATTCAACATTTGAAAACTAATAGGCAAAACTAAACAGACCTTGAGGGTCTGTTTTTTTTAAATGGGGACAGATTGGGGACGAACCCTTTCAGTTTTTAATCAGAAATTCACTTGCACATTATAGAACCTTATTAAATCAGTCTTTTTCAGAAAACGTCCGTTTGCTTCGGATGAGGTCATTCACCTTGATAGGGTAGAGGTCGCTGGTTGGAATCATCTTTGAAACTCTTACGTAGCAGGGTTTTTTTGTTTTTCTGTCAACGAATGTTCTGTTTCTTTTTATTGGCGACAAACTTTTATCTACTAAAATTGTTTTGAGTGTTTTTAGGAAGAGCTAGATATCACTTATTAAAAAACAAGTAACCATAAACACTAGAAAGTGCTCTAGGTCTTGTTTTTGTGTCTTTAATCCTATTTCATGAGCTCGCCGGAAATGTAGACATGTTTATCAGCTTAATCGATAAGCAAAAAGCCTTTCATGAAGGTGTTTCTGGGACACTTGATGATACGAGCTTTGGTGGCGATACCTTTGTAGAAGAACACTTTTTAGACAACGCAGTACATATGGGCATTAAAAATGCCAAAAGCATTGTAAAGGATCAAAAAAAGGCACTCAAAACGATTTTTCAAGACATTGATGATCTCATTTCACTAGAGGTATTTGATAGCCAAAACTTTGACGAAAAAATAGAAGATGCGGAAGATGAACGAAAAAAGACAGTCAAAGATCTAAGAGAGCTTGATCAAAATTTAAAAGATGAATATGCTTTGTCAGAGACGGAGCAGCAAGCTACAATGGCATTGTACGCTGAAATGATGAATGCGACAAATGACGGAAAAGCGATTTCGCCTATGAATTTTGACAAAAAAGCGTATCAAAATAGCGAAATCTACAAGGCAAAAAGTGATATTGAAAAGCAAACTTCTGAATATCTGAAAATCAAAAAAGAACAAGAAGAAGCCCGCGAGATCGCAAAGGAACAAGAAGCCCTCGCCAACCGTCCTTGGTATGAAAAAAGCGCTCGATTACGGTGGAAATATCGTCAATGAACTGACTGGTGTGAACGATGCAAAACGTGCCGCAACAGGTGTTGATCCAATCACAGGTGAGGAACTCACCGCAGGCCAGCGAGTCGCGGCAGGAGGCATGGCAGCAGCAGGCTACATCCCAATCGTCGGCTGGGCAGGCCGCATTTTCAAAGGCGGAAAAGCTGTCTATAAAACCACCCAAGCCACATCAGCTGCAGTCAGAGCAGTCGACATCTACAAGACATCACAAAAATCCTTTGACGCCCTGAAAACATCTCAAAAAGGCTTATATGGCCTCACCGCCACCAACGGCTTCAGCGAGGCAATCACAGGCCGCGATATGTTTGGAAACAAGATCTCAAAAGAACAGCAGGAAGCGAGTATGAATGTGGCGTTGGGGATGCTTTTGCCGTTTGGTACGAAAGGGTTTCATGGGAAGATGGGGGTAAACCCTCAAAGTCCAGAAGGATTTAATCGAAAAAGGGCATTGCGGCATGCAAAAGATTTAGGTGGGATACCTAGATCGCAACAGCCTACTTGTCAATGGCAAGTAGGAGATAATGTTTTTAAGAAGGGGCAAGAACATAGTAATTATGAGTACAGTTCTAACCATACTCATCATGGGCGATACTATGAATTTGATACCCCAAAAGGAAAAAGAGTTATAGTACAACATACTAATGACGGAAAATTACACACTCATGCAGGGAAACCAAAAGAGGGTGCCAATCCATTTAATTATGATTTTAAAAAAGAAAGATATTCAAATATTTATGGACCAAATGGTGATCATCATATCTATTACAATGAATAGCGGGGCATGAAAATATGGTATATCAAAATGAAAAAATACAGAAGAAAATAGCTTTAATGAATGCTAAGAAGAAAATAAATCAATTAGCGTATCTTGAAGTAATTGATTATGAAGATGATTCTTCTCAATGGCTGAAATTATGTGAAGCAGTACTAAAGCAATTTCGTCAAATAAACTCCACGCCTTCCGACATTTTAACAATTACAGACAGTGAATCTGTTATGGCTTGGTTAAAAAATTCTTTAGATTTTCTGAAAGAGAAAAAAGAATGGTTTATTTTGGTAGTGAATGACCCTTTTCCTGTTTGGGCTAATGTAAAAGCACTCGATTTTGATAAGGCAATTGAAGAGATTTGGCTATTTTCAGAGAATCACAACGTAATTGTAGCGGATAAAGTAACAGGTAAAATCGCTCAAATATATTCAGAAGAAAAACATTTTGAACTTCATATTGGAGAATGCCAAATTTAAATTAAAGTTGATATTAGATGTGGGATAGTATGAAGGATGATAAAATGAATGAGAGTTACAGTTATTTAGAAGAGTTAGAAGATTTTTTAGGTGGCACATTTCATCAGGATATCAATTCACCAGAAGAAGCGATAGATGAGTTTATTCATGAAGCTAGCAAAGAATGTCTGCTGTCTACTATAAAGGATTGTCAGGAATTTTTGAATAGTACTTTAACAATACAGGAAAAAGAAAGCTTTATTGAAAATAATGCAGAAATCTACTTTCCGGCGATCTCATTAAACCCTTTACAGTGGTTTAATAAAATAATAGAGGAAATGAAAGAAGCAGTGAAAATGAAGTAACAAAATGAACCTTGATTGGCTAATGCCTTTCAAGGTTTTTTGGGTCAATTGGTCATCAAATCGAGAAAAAGGGGATCTTTTTTCTATGCGGATCATCGTATGATTTAGATAAACAAAACGAACGTGAATATTTTGTCCAGAAGGAATAACATGCGGATGCTGGCATTGAGCACTTGAAGTGCCTGGTACTTGGCTGGCACTCCAGCCAGATCTTTTTTATATCTACTGATAAATTCTTTATTGGAGGAAGGAATTGAAGGGGTTTGTAATTTGAAGTTTTAAAATGGTAAATGAGTAGTTGGTCAATGATATACTGATCTCAATTAGAAAATAGGAGGTCCCCACTTTGAAACCATTTTGGGAGAAAGAAGAAGAGAGTCCTTTCACTTTAGAAAAGATAGATGAGGAACAAATTCGTGAAGCAGAGGGGACACTTGGTGTCACTTTACCTGCTACATACAAAAAGCTCATTTTAGATTGGAACGGTGGTTTTACAGTGCGTAATGCTTTTCCAACCGAAAAGCCGAATTCATGGGCAGATGATCATGTTCAATTTGACCATCTAAGAGGAATCGCCAAAGGTAATGGAATTATGACTAGCCCTCAGTTAAGTGATGAATTGGAGCTGCCGGAGGGGCTTGTGATCATCAGCGGAGAAGAAGATACATGGATCGCAATGGATTATCGACAAACGAAGGAACATCCTCCTATTCACTATTTTGATTTAGAGATGGGAGTCGATTTTAAACTGGCGGATACTTTCGATGATTTTATTGAGCAGTTATATACAGCTGAAGATGCGATGATCGAGGTTGTAGAGATTGATGAGGTATCTTCGGATTTGTATGTCAGTAAAGAAGAGCTTGAACAAATATTTGAGAGACAAGACCTTCGTCAGCAGAACCTCTTTAAAATGGCACATTATCCAATGGAAGACATTGAAGAGATTGAATGGTTTTTCGATCGCATGAAACAAAGCATCAAACATATAAAAGATCAGAATGTTTTGTATGAGGCGGCCACGACGGTTCACTCCATTCTTTTGTTAAATCCAGATATGCCGAGGAATGACCGTATCAATCAAGAGCTGAAAGAAATAGCGGAGTTTCTAGAAAATAGTGGTGAGTCTAATACCGCTTTTTTGGGAGAAGACATTCATCCAGTGAAAAAACGATAGTGAAAGAATAAAAGCCCCTCAAAAGGGCTTTTAAAACGTGGTTTAAGACCTCTTTTTATTTAAAGTTTTCATGATGAATAATGCTACATATGAAGCAATGAATGAGCCTAAAGTGTAAACAACTGACCACCCTAAGAAAGAGACATTAAAAAGTGTAAATGTCAGGATGAGCAAAATGATAAAGCTCACAACTGGCATAAAATAAACCTTTTGTACAAACAATGTGACGATAAAAGAAGCGATGATCATACTTACTGGAAGCAAGCCGAATGCGAATTCTAAATGAGTCATACCAATTCTCCCTTTAAATAACTTAGCTACATTTGATTTGTTCTAATTGCCTCTCATACACTCAAAATTCATAGTACATCGGGTTTTTGAGTTTAATAAATTTATTAGACAAAAGAATCAATAACCATATCTAAACACAAGTGAATACATTTATTATATTATATGTAATCCATTGGGAATTTAGATGATTTAAAATCCTTCTTTTTGTAGTCTTATTGAAAGTCATATTTAAATAAAGTATAGTAACTTTATATGACAAAGAGGAGGATGGTTAAAGATGATGCATGCAGGAAGATTACGCCAGCAAACTTTGAACAATCAGTAATTTCATATGTTCAAAGGCTCTGTTTTCATCAAACGGAGTAAACGGGGTAGTCTGCACATTTTTAATGATCTTCAGCGGGAAAGTATGCAATTTCACTAGAAGACAGGCAGATAATTGTTCTGTCTTTTTTGTATGTTTTTATAATACAAAGAAGGGCATAAGTCTAGCTTTGTTTACTCTGAACACATAAAGTAGCCTTTTGTGGATTTTTGTGATGATTTTGTTGATGCCTATTGATCATGACTAAATGAGCAATTGGAGGAATGGATATGAATAGACTAGAATTAAAGCAGTTAGCCAATCATCACGGATTAGAAATTTCAGAGAATACCATCAAAATAAATGAATCAGGTGTTGATTTCCGTGTCGCACATGTTGAAGATTCAAATGGTGTTAAATGGATATTAAGAGTGCCTCGCAGACCTGAATCAATGAAACATACCTTACAAGAAAAAAAGACATTAGATCATATTAGTAAGAAGGTTCAATTTCAGATCCCTCAGTGGTCAATCTTTACAGAAAGTCTGATTGCTTATAAACAATTAGAGGGGGTACCGGCGGCTAGTATTGATGTGGAGAAGCAATCGTATGTGTGGAGTTTTGACTCAACGAATGTACCGCAAGTTTATTATGAATCCTTAGGAAGAGTTTTAGCGAATGTACATTCTTTAGATCAACAGCCTTTTAAAACGATCGGTGTGGAGATGCTCAGTGCTCATGAATTAAGAGGATCAATGAAACAGCGAATGGAACTTGTCAAATCGCAATACACCATTAACAGCGGTTTATGGGAGCGCTGGCAAGAATGGCTAGCTAAAGATTCTTTATGGCCGCCTTTCGTGGGAGTGAAGCATGGAGATTTGCATCCTGGCCACATTCTGATTGATGAAAATCATTGTGTGACGGGGGTGATTGATTGGTCTGAAGTGGGGGTTGGTGATGTATCTGCAGACTTTTTGTCGCATCAACTTCTCTTTGGGACAGAAGGGTTAACAAAACTTATCCATGCGTATGAAAAAGCAGGCGGGAGAACTTGGCACGGAATGGATGAACATATAATAGAACTTCTGACTACAAGTGCGATCACTGTGGCCGAGTACGCACAGAGATCAGGATTGAAAGATATGCATGAAGCTGCAGCGTACATGTTGGCAAACGAGGGCTAATCAATCAGAACGAATCCAAAAAAAGCCTCTGAAAAGGGCTTTTTTTAATCTAATTCATGAAAAAAATGTTTGAGTTGATCGATCAAATGATCCATAGTCAAAGAAAATAAAAGGCATAAGCACCTTTATCTGTCTTGAGGTATGAGTTACAATCTATCCAAAATCCATTAGAATAAAGAAAATGGATAAAGGAGCAACCACATGAATTTCAATTTAAATGAAGCTTTGGATATGTTGAGTCGAACTCCTCACACGTTAGAAAGTCTTTTGTCGGGTTTATCGAAGGATTGGCTTCACAGCCGTGAAGGGGAGGGGACGTGGAATCCAGTTGAAGTCATTGAACATTTGATTGAAGCAGAGAAATTCAACTGGATTCCTCGATTAAATGTGATTCTTGCTGATGGAGAGAATACACCATTTCCTGCGTTTGACCGATATTCTCATTTGAACCAATCTGAAAGACAGATAGAACAAGCATTATCTGAGTTTCATCATGTGCGGATGGAGAATGTGGCATACATTCAGCGTATGACACATTCAGGCCTTGATTTAGAGAAAAAGGGCGTCCATCCGGAGTTTGGGGTCGTGAAAGTGAGCGAATTGCTTTCTGCGTGGGTTGTCCATGATTTCACACATATGTCCCAGATTGTTCGGATCATGGCGGAACGATATCGAACCGATGTGGGCCCATGGAGCGCTTATTTAGGGATTTTGAATAGGAAATAAATGTTTAGTGGTGCTTAGCGGCCCACTCAGATTGAAGAATGGCATATTGATATTCATCAACCCAATGTCCCTTCGACATATAATTTTGTAGCAAATGTCCTTCGCGTCTCATTTCTAAACGCTCCAGCACTCGAATGGATTTTTCGTTGCGCACATCTGTAAAGGCAATGATTTTATGTTTGTTTAGTGTCATAAAAATATATTCGAAAATTGCACTTAGAGCTTCGTGAATATAGCCCATTCCTTGGTATTCAGGCGCGAGTGTAAAACCTATTTCAACAATTCTCGGCTCACTGTCAAGTGTATGAATGGCGCAATCTCCTATCAGCTGATTGGATTCAGATAAGGCAATAGCGTATTGAAACCACGTCCCCGGTTGATTAGGTTTTTGTGTCATTTGATGTTGAACAAATGATTCAGCATTTTCGTACGTGTAGTTTTCCCAGGATTGAAATTTTGCAATAGAGGAATTTGCTCGGTATTGATAAAATGCTTCAATATCCTGCCTGTCAAATTGGCGAATAACAACCCGGTTTGTTATTGTAAATATGCTGTTTGCATTCTTCATGTGTTAACCTCACTTTTTTTAGTTTGTTCTTGATTTGAAAAAGTCTATCAGCCATTCAGATAGCTGCTGTTGTGCTTTGCTGACAAATCGATCTGCATAATAAATTAATTCCAAGTGCCGGACAGGTGCTGGCTCAGCAATAGGAATCGAAACAATATTGGACCACGTCGAATGATGTTTTAGTAATCCTCTTGGCTGAATGGTTGCACCGATCCCGGCTTCAACCAGCTGCAATAGCGAAAACGCGGACCCAACCTCCATGGCAGTGTCTAGTTCAACACCCTGTTCTTTACATACGTCATCTACTAAATCCCTTCCTAGATATCCCTTCGGATACATGACCAACGAATGCTGAGTCAGCTCTTCTAAAGTCACTTCACTCTTTTGGGCTAAATCACTTTCTGAATGAACAAATAATTCGTAAGGCTCACTTCCAAGTGGAATTTGAACGAGCCGTTTATCCGCAGGACCTCGCAGCCCGATGCCGAGATCCACTTTATGCGAAAGGACTTCTTCACGCACGAAGATATTTGAATATGCCTTCAGATTGGTTTCGGGGTAAAGTGTTTTAAATTCTACAAAAAGTGGCACCAGCTGAAAATCAAGATCGGAGGGGAGTACTGCGAGACGAACGGTTCCTCGTTTTTCTGATAATAGTTCTTTCATCGCATTTTTTGCATCTCTTTCAGCTTGAAGCATTTTCATGCCATATTGATAAAGCAGCGAACCAGCTTCAGTAGCCACGACTTTTTTGCCGATTCGATCAAAGAGCGGCATCCCAACTTCTGCTTCAAGCAGTCGAATTTGCTGGCTAAGTGTCGGCTGTGATATGCCTAGCTGCTCAGCAGCCTTTGTAAAATGCAAATGATGATATACAGCCATAAAATAGGTAATATGCCGGGTATCCATTTGTCCTCCTTTCAGAAACGATAGTATTTTCCTATCATCATAATACGATTTATTGTATTGATCAATGGATGCAGCAGTTTTATACTCAAAGTAACCTTAACAAGATGAAAGAAGGGTATTGATGAAAAAAATATATTATTTAGCCGCTTTATTTTTAGCGGCATTAAACTTACGTCCAATCATTACGTCCGTGGCTTCCATGATGAGCATGATTCAATCAGAGCTTGGTGTAAACGCACTGACAGCAAGTCTTTTGACCACTTTGCCTGTCCTTTGTATGGGGGTATTTGCTCCTGTTGCGACGATACTCAGCCGGCGTTTTGGTTTAGAAAGAACTCTGTTTTTCTCAATTCTTCTTATCACGATTGCCACCGCACTGCGTGGTACAAGCCAATCGGTTGCTATCCTTCTCATGACTGCGTTTGCAGGAGGTGTAGGGATTAGCTTTGCGGGTCCTTTATTGTCTAGTTTTATTAAAAAATATTTCCCGAGAAATCCTGGTATTGTCAGTGTCTATTCAATTTCGATGACAATAGGTGCAGCGCTTGCTTCCGGCTTTACCATTCCGATTTATCTACGCAGTGAGCAACACCTTACGTTTGCTTTGTCCTGCTGGGCTTTTCTAGGGGTGATTGCTCTTATTCTATGGGTCGGTTTAGTTCGCAAAAATGAGCAGAGTGATCATGTAACCTTGCCGTTAAAATTGCCGCTGAGAAACAAAAAGGCGATTCAATTCACCTTGTTCTTTGGCTTTATGTCCAGTATGTTTTATTCTTTGACGGCATGGATTTCACCGATTGCTCTTAGCTTTGGAAACAGTCCTCAATATGCTGCCATGCTACTGACCATATTTACACTCATTCAGATTCCAGTGGCACTACTCGTTCCAGCGGTCGTTACTCGATTAGGAAAACCGAAATTATTTCTCATCTTATGCAGTCTGTCTGAACTCATTGGCCTTATCTTTCTTCTTCTGCCAATGCCGATCTTGCCAGCCGTCATTTTCCTAGGTATGGGTGCCGGAGGGTTGTTTCCTTTAGCACTTATGCTCCCGATTATGGAGACGAATACTCCAGAGGAAGCCGGAACCTGGTCTGCGATGTCGCAGATGGGCGGGTACATCGTGGGTGGATTCGGTCCGTTTTTCATTGGCTTGGTTTTCGATCTAAGCGGACATTTTTATGCTTCCATTGTGGCAATGCTTGTCATCGTCTCGTTAATGATTGGCGTTCAGTTATCAATGAAACTTGGAACAAAAGCAGGAGAAGTGTCAAGTTAAATAATGCTGCTTCACATTTCAATAAAAACGGGGGAATTCTATTGCTCATTCGAGAAGCAAAAACGATCGATTGTCCACAATTAAGGCAAATCTATTTAGAATCAAGGCGCCAGAGCTTTCACTGGCTCAATCCAGAAGACCTCAATCTGCAAGATTTTGATCAAGATACGCAGGAAGAGCAAATTTTCTTAGCTGAGGAGAACAATAAAATCCTCGGATTCATTTCTCTATATGTACCCGATCGATTTATTCACCTCTTGTTTGTACATCCAGAAGCTGCTGGTCAAGGGGCTGGCGATCTGCTGCTCAAACAAGCGATCAACGTTTTGGGAACACCGGTCACCCTCAAATGTGTCTCCGAAAATCACAAAGCTTTATCTTTTTATCAAAAAAGAGGCTGGAAGGCTGTTGTAGAAGAAGGAGGACCTGGGACAGAATACTGGGTGCTTATTTATGAATAGAAATCATTTTATCTTATCGTTCACAAGGCCCTTTATAGGGCTTTTTTGCGGTTTCTTTTCGGTGTCGAATGGTTCATAAAATGATAATATATGTCATTATGAGGAAAATAGAGGAAGGGGTAAGGGCTGATGGAGAAAGTGCTTTCTTCTCACGTCGGTTTGAAAATCAATGAATGGTATTATCATATTCAAAGATTTAACGTACCGGACGCCGAAGCATATAAAGAGGAAATCAAATCAATGCTTGATCATATGGAAGAAAATCAAGATTTATTATTGTATTTCTCACTCATGGAGTTCAGACATAAATTAATGCTTGATTACTTGAATCCTTTAGAAAATGGGAAAGAGCGGGCCAACTTCAAGGAACTCGCAATGAAGATCAAAAGGGACCAAGAGAAATTAACAGGACTGCTCGAGTATTACTTCAATTTTTTCTACGGCATGTATGAATTCGAAAACTATGAATACCTAAATGCGATTACCTTCTATAAACGGGCAGAAAAAAAGCTGTCTCTTGTCAGTGACGATATTGAACGGGCCGAGTTCAATTACAAGATGGCTGAAATCTATTACCACATGAAACAAACCCACATGTCCATGCACCATATCGCACAGGCGATAGAATGTTATCGAGAAAAAGATACATACACAGTAAGAGAAATACAATGTTCTTTTGTGATTGGATTAAACTACATAGATATGGGCTGCCCCGAAAAAGCAATACCCCATTTTCAACACGCACTAGAAAAAGCCGCCGACAACTCAACAAAACGATTAAAAGGATCAGCACTCTATAATTTAGGGTTGAGTTATTTTCATAACAAAGAAATAGCCCAAGCAATAATTCACTTTAATGACTCAATTCGAGCATTTAGAGAGCAGGGATACGAACATTTAAATAGAATCTTAGACCCGCTCATTATGTTGTCAAAAGCCTACTTCAAAAAGAAAGAACAGGATTTAGGTATATATGCTTTAAATAACGGCATAGAACTATCTGAAAAACTGAAAGACCATGTGCTGTTATTGATATTCAAATTTTTAAGATCGCTATACGTTGACAACAATTTTGAACAGTTGGAAAAAATAATGGAATTGCTAGAAATAAAGTCAATGTATCCTGATCTAGAAGATTTAGCAAAAGACGCTGCAAAATATTATAATGAAATGGGAGATAAAGACAATGCGATGCTTTTTTATGAGAAAATTCTTTATTTCCAAACTCAAGTGAAGCGGGGGGACTGTCAGTATGAAATTTAAAACGTTATCAGTCGTATTTGTGATGATCAGCGTTATCAGTATTGTTGGTTATTTTACATCTGAAGTGACAGCAAGTCATGATGAAGCTAGGAGAGGTCATACTGCAAGTATCGGTTACACTGCATAAAATAAAAAGCCCTTTAAGGGCTTTTTATTTTAAGACGGAATATATGCTATGAATAAAGAATATTTTTTCCATAGAAAAGATATTAAGGAGGAAGTAAAAATGACAATGTTAAAATCAACATTTTTTAGAAGGATTTTTATTATATTTTTTGCTTTAACCTTTATGATTAGCCTGTTCAATATGGCTGTGTTTCCGGGGACGCCAGTGTCTTATTATGTTGGCCTGGTTTGTAAGATGTTGTTTATCAGTTTTTTAAATGGTTTGTTTTTCGGAACAATCATCTATTTGATTGGCGTCTTTCTCGGTGCTAAATCTTCAAAGGAAAATCAATAACGAGTGAGCGGCTACAGTCCGTTCTTTTTTATTTTAAAAATGACAGAGAACATGTATGATCTAGATCGCACATTACATTATTTTTAATATCCTACTGCATTCTATTTTAAAGGATGTTACCGTTGTTTGTAAGGAATGATTGGCCAGTCTTCCAATACGAGTTGGAGGGAAATCATGAATTACAAAATTGAAATGTTAACGAATATGAAAATGGTGTATATGAGAAATATAGGATTATATGGTAGCAAAGAGAATCTTGAGATGATGAAGAGATTTAAGAAATGGATCAAGCAACACCAATTAAATGATGAATTAAAGGAATATGGTATATATGGTGTTCCTCAAGATGATCCTGGAAAAATTCCATCAGAAAAATGCAGATACGACCTCATGCTTATGACAAATAGAGATTTCACAAATGATCAAATGGTTCAGACTGGTCATTTTGAAGGGGGAAAGTATGCTGTGTTTACAGTGACACATACAACCGAAAAAGTGAGGTTGTTTTGGAGACAATTGCCTCAAATGATCCAACACAATCAATTGAACACGCGTCAGGTACCTATTATGGAGAGATATAGAGAAGAAGAAGGCGTGTGTGAGTTCTTACTACCTATCTTTTAAATATTTTATCAAACTTCAATGAAAACAGACCTCTTATGGTCTGTTTTCATGAATATGATATGTTTAAATATTCTACGACTCGTTCCTTTAAATAACGATACTGATCCTCATTCGTATCTTGAAATGCTTCTTCTCGATTCGAAGGTACATCCATATAAACGATTTCCTCAGAGAATTGTGAAGAAGTAAAGTCGATTCTTGTTCCATTCACTACATTATAAAAGTGCCATCCGTTGGGTAATGCGGTCTTGTTTATTTTTCCACCTAAAAGATCATGGACGACTAAAGAAGTAACGCCACATTGTCCGTTTGCTGGGTTGTCTTTACTCCATTTTGAACTAGATTGAGAGGACCAGGCTTTATAAAGAGCATCAATGATTTTGTCTGTCGTGTAGAGGTTCATCATACAAATCCTTTCTATTTAAAGAGTGAAATGAATGTAGTATCTGTTTAGTCTATAGTAGATTTTTTTTCGATCAAAATCTAGATGCTATACTATGATTAAACCAACAATGAAGGTTTATGACAGGAGGAGCTGGAGTGATATTCATCATAGGCATTGTAATCGCTTTTATTGTTGCTATTTTAGGCTTTACTGTTTTCGTAGATATAGGTAACGGGTTGGGAACGGTTTTTAGCATCATTGGCGCGATGGTCATTTTATGGATAGCGGGAAGGCTGCAAAGGCAAAAAGAAAAGAATGAGCCAAATATATTATTAGATAAAATGATGATGCTTTTTCAAGAAGACGGGTTTCAGGCTTCAACATACATCTTTTCACAAAATGTTGATAAAGGTTTTGCGATTGATGATGAGCGAAAGGTAATACGCTTTATTACACATCAACCTGGCGGCTCATCTCGAAAATTCAAGTTTGAAGTCACTGAGCTTTCCTTGAAAGAGTTGAAACAAGTTGACATGTTAGAAGATGGTGTGCCGATTGAACAATCTGTTGAGAGTGATAATAATGAAGAGATCTCGACACTTGAATTGAGATTAACTATGAATGATCAGGAATCATCAACGATCACGCTCACCTTTCTGGCTTTTGATGTGCCTGTTCGTAAGAGCACTGCCGAATATTTGACTGAACGAGAAAATCTGAAGGAGATTTATCATGAAATTGATTCAATGATGAAATCTGCGGTTTAATAAATGACTGTCCCATAAAGAAGAAATCACCATTTGAGGTGGTTTCTTTTTTTATGTCCATCAAGACAAAAGCTGGTTCAGTCATTGCGGTTGAATGTTTTTCTCAAAAATGAATAAAGATAGACTAGACACGAAAACGAACATTGATATCGAAATGACTGGAGGAAACATACATGCAAAAGCTTTGTAGGGAAGTCTGGATCGAGGTCAATCTTGATGCGATTAAAAGAAATATCGAAGCCATTCAAGCGCATATTCCAAAGAAAAGTAAAATCATGGCTGTCGTGAAGGCGAATGCATATGGGCACGGTTCCGTGGAGGTTGCGCGGCAGGCATTAGAAAGCGGTGCGACAGAGCTTGCAGTTGCCAGCTTGGAAGAAGGCATTGTATTGCGGAGAGCAAAAATTGAAGCACCGATTCTCGTCCTTGGATTTACCCCGCTCGACTGTGTGAAAAGAGCTGCAACCTGGAGAATTGACCTATCCGGCCTTCGTGAAGACTGGATTGTTCAAGCAAATGAGATTTTAGCAGAAGAAGAAAGTCTGCCCCGGCTTGGGATTCATGTCAATGTCGATACGGGGATGGGCCGATTAGGTGTACGGACAAAGGAAGAGCTGTTAGAGGTGGTGAGGGCGCTTGAAGAGAGTGAAAACCTGAGATGGGATGGAATATTTACGCATTTTTCCACTGCGGATGAGCCTGACCCTGATTTTACGTTGCTTCAGCACAGCATCTTCATTGATTTTCTTCGGTTTTTGAAAGAAGAAGGGATCAAACTGCCGACCGTACATATGAACAATACAGCTGCTTCGATTGCGTTTCCTGAATTTAGCGCCGATATGATCCGGCTTGGTATCGGACTTTATGGACTGTATCCCTCTCAATATATTCAAAGCTTAGACGCTGTTCAATTGGAACCGGCTCTAAGCTTAAAGGCAAGAATTGCTTTTGTAAAAGAAATGGTCACAAAACCTAGGACCGTCAGCTATGGGGCAACCTATGTAGCAAAGCCTGATGAAGTTATTGCGACCATACCGATTGGTTATGCAGATGGGTACTCACGAGCCTTATCAAATCGAGGATTTATGCTTTTCCGCGGAAAACGAATGCCGATTGCTGGCCGAGTCACAATGGATATGACCATGATCAGTTTAGGAGAAATGAAAGCAAAGCAAGGCGAGGAAGTCGTTATATATGGTCGTCAAAAGGGCGGAGAAATTTCTGTCGATGAAATCGCCGAAATGCTCAATACGATCAACTACGAAGTCATCGCCACCTTAAGCCGCCGCGTCCCAAGATTTTACCGTCGAGGCGGGAAGATTATTAAAATATCGACACCGGTGATGTATGTGTGAGGATTTCATCATAAAAATTGATTAATAATAACCTTTAATGATAAAAAAAGTAAAAATAAGGACGATAAAAGGAGGGAATGTCATGAACTGGAGGAAGAAAAAATGAAAAAAAGATTTTTACTATTTATCTTGGTACTTCTTTTAATAAGTACCATTAGTCCATTCAAAGCGAATGCAGCTGAAAATTCAACTGGATGGACTAAACGAGCTGATTTACCAGAAGAACGTATTAATGCTGGGGTAGGAGTAGTAGATGGAAAGATTTATGTGTTTGGTGGAGCAAGTGAAAAAAATAAGTTAAATAATCAAACATTTATGTATGACCCTAAGAAAGATGTGTGGGAAGAAAAAACTAGCATGCCGAGAAATAGAACAGGTGGTACATATGCTACAGTTGGTAAAAAAATCTATCTCATAGGTGGAATAAACGAAGAGACAAATGTAGCTTATAATACGATTGATATTTATGATGCAGAACTTGATCAGTGGGCTGAAGAACCGATTCAAATTCCAAGAGACCCTGTATTTTCAACTTATAGCAAGGGAACTTTGTACGCAGTTGCAGTGAAAGAGAATATATATATTGTCTCTTCAAAAAACTCTTATAAAAATAATGTCTATCAATTCAATACTGCCACTGGTGAATGGAAGAGCTTGGACTCATCGGCTTTACCATCTCGAAATGGAAGAGCCATTTCTGCAATTGACGGCAAAATATATGTTGCAGGTGGAGAAAATTCGATTGGGCATAGTAGAGAAAGATCTTTGTTCCAGTATGATATTTCATCAGATAAATGGAGTAAATTAAAAGATAGTGACTTAACTTCATATGTATTTGAACCAGCTTACGAAACATATAATAAGAAATTCTTCGTTATTGGTGGACAGCGGACTGGTGATCGTTCAAGTGAAATACTGAATAAAGTTCAAATTTTCAATCCAAAAGATGGTCAATTTAAAAATTCAGCGTATGATTTACCAGAAGGTAGAGTATCAGCTGTCGCAGCAATTGTAGATGATCAATTGTATGTCATTGGCGGACGTGACTACTCATATTATATGGGGAATTTTTCTGCAAAAAGTGATTACAAATCAGTGATTTCTATTCCATTAAGTGACTTGCAAATAACTGAAGATGAAGCAAAGCCAGATGAAGATGCAACAGAAGAACCGAAAGATCAGGACGGCACAAAACCTGGTGATGGGGCAACAGAAGAACCGAAAGATCAGGACGGCACAAAACCTGGTGATGGGGCAACAGAAGAACCGAAAGATCAGGACGGCACAAAACCTGGTGATGGGGCAACAGAAGAACCGAAAGATCAGGACGGCACGAAGCCTAGTGATGGGGCAACAGAAGAACCAAAAGATCAGAACGGGACAAAGCCTGATGATGGCACAACTGAAGAACCGAAAGATCAAGACGGCACAAAACCTGGTGAAGAAGCAACGAAAGGTATACTTTCTATTACCATGATCAATGGACTGCAAAAGGATTATCTGCTCTCAATGAAAGAAATCCACGATTTTCTTAACTGGTACAAAGAAAGAAGCTTTGGAATTGGTATGAACTTCTATGAAATCAATGATGAACACAATAAAGATCCTTTCACAAGTAAGAAGGATTATGTCGTGTACCAAAATATCTTAATGTTTGATATCAAGCAATACTGAAATTCATAAATGATAAAGCTGCTGATAAGAGATCAGCAGCTTTAATTTTTATAAAATTGTTAAAATTAGGATTAACGTCATGAAAAAATGTGATATCTTTTAAAAAATCTGCTAAACATCCTATAAACACATCCGATAAAAGAATTGTCAGGGTTGATAAGCCCTAGAATAAAGGACTTTTTTCAGACAAGGACGTCTGTCAGGTCCCACATACATGGAGGTAATAGAAAATGAGAATTAACCACAATATCGCAGCACTTAACACATTAAACCGTTTATCTGCAAACAACGGTGCGAGCCAAAAGAACATGGAGAAACTTTCTTCTGGTCTTAAAATCAACCGTGCAGGAGATGACGCAGCAGGTCTTGCGATCTCTGAAAAAATGCGTGGACAAATCCGCGGATTAGAAATGGCTTCTAAAAACGCACAAGACGGTATCTCTCTTATCCAAACAGCTGAAGGTGCATTGACTGAAACTCACTCAATCCTTCAACGTGTTCGTGAACTAGTTGTACAAGCTGGAAACACTGGTACACAAGATGGGACTGACCTTGGTGCAATTCAAGAAGAAATCAACAATCTAGTTCAAGAAATTGGTAACGGTACTGATAAAAATGGTATCTCTGACCGTACTGAGTTCAACGGTAAAAAGTTGTTGAATGGTGATTTTGCTGATGGTACAGCTACATTAACTTTCCAAATTGGTGCAAACAAAGCTCAAAAATTAGATGTAAATATCGAAGCAATGTCTTCTGACAAACTTGGTGCTACTCAAGCAGATGGAACTCTTGTAGCTGGACAAGCGATCTCTAACCTTGATGTTACACAATTCGCTGCTCCTACACCAACACTTACATTTGATCAACAACTAGACATCGTAGATGGTGCAATCAAACAAGTTTCAGACCAACGTTCTAAACTAGGTGCGGTTCAAAACCGTCTAGAGCACACAATCAACAACCTTGGTGCTTCTGGTGAAAACTTAACAGCTGCTGAGTCTCGTATCCGTGACGTTGACATGGCGAAAGAAATGAGTGAGTTCACAAAGAACAACATTCTTTCTCAAGCGTCTCAAGCAATGCTTGCACAAGCGAACCAACAGCCACAAAACGTACTTCAATTACTACGTTAATGACAGGCCCCTTAAAGGGGCTTTTTTGTTCGTATTCATTAATAAAGGCTATATGATAATCATTTGAACGAATAACAGAATTGAAATCTTTATAAAACTAAATAGTGAATAAAGATATATAAAAATGATCAATAAATATGAAAGAATGTTAAACTTCCTGTGAAATAATCCGATAAAAGAATTGTCAGGGTTGATAAGCCCTAGAAACAAGGACTTTTTTCAGACAAGGATGTCTGTCAGGTCCCATATACATGGAGGTAATAGGAAATGAGAATTAACCACAATATCGCAGCACTTAACACATTAAACCGTTTATCTGCAAACAACGGTGCAAGCCAAAAGAACATGGAGAAACTTTCTTCTGGTCTTAAAATCAACCGTGCAGGAGATGACGCAGCAGGTCTTGCAATCTCTGAAAAAATGCGTGGACAAATCCGCGGATTAGAAATGGCTTCTAAAAACGCACAAGACGGTATCTCTCTTATCCAAACAGCTGAAGGTGCATTAACTGAAACTCATGCAATTCTTCAACGTGTTCGTGAACTAGTGGTTCAAGCTGGAAATACTGGTACACAAGATGGAACTGACCTTGGTGCAATTCAAGAAGAAATCAGTAACCTTGTCAAAGAGATTGGCGGCGGTACGGATGGAAATGGTATTTCTGATCGTACTGAATTCAACGGTAAAAAATTGTTGAATGGTGACTTTGAAACAGCTACATTAACTTTCCAAATTGGTGCAAACAAAGCTCAAAAATTAGATGTAAACATCAAAGCAATGTCTGCTGATAAACTTGGAACAGACCCAACTGATGCTACTAAAACAGTATCTGCTATTAAAGTAACTGATTTTGCAACTACTAGCTTCGATGATCAACTAGATATCGTTGATAATGCAATTAAACAAGTTTCAGACCAACGTTCTAAACTTGGTGCAGTCCAAAACCGTCTAGAGCACACAATCAACAACCTTGGTGCTTCTGGTGAAAACTTAACAGCTGCTGAGTCTCGTATCCGTGACGTTGACATGGCGAAAGAAATGAGTGAGTTCACAAAGAACAACATTCTTTCTCAAGCGTCTCAAGCAATGCTTGCACAAGCGAACCAACAGCCACAAAACGTACTTCAATTACTACGTTAATGAAAGGCCCCTTTATGGGGCTTTTTTTTATGATGTTTTTTCTTCGAATTTCCTCCACTCTTATGATTCTTAACTCCCTCTGATAAATCATGAAAAATGACCTTTAAATTTGACATACTCTAGCGAAACGATCATATTGAATGAGACTTAATCCTTATTTATTCCTTTTTTGTTAAACAAATTCCATTAAAGTTCGATAAATGGATTGTAAGGCTTACAAAAAAATTTTAATTTAGAACTTTTGGATAAGGACGTCCAATTGGTTCAAACACACGGAGGTCATTTAACATGAGAATTAACCACAATATCGCAGCACTTAACACACTGAACCGTTTGTCTGCAAACAATGGAGCAGGGCAAAAGAACATGGAAAAGCTTTCTTCTGGTCTTAAAATCAACCGTGCAGGAGATGACGCAGCAGGTCTAGCAATCTCTGAAAAAATGCGTGGACAAATCCGCGGATTAGAAATGGCGACGAAAAATGCACAAGACGGTATTTCTCTTATTCAAACCGCTGAGGGAGCATTGACTGAAACTCACTCAATCCTTCAACGTGTTCGAGAACTAGTGGTTCAAGCTGGAAACACAGGTACTCAGGATGATACAGATTTAGGTGCGATTCAAGAAGAAATTGACGCGCTAGTTCAAGAAATTGGTAACGGTACAGATAAGAACGGTATTTCTGACCGTACTGAATTCAATGGAAAGAAACTTCTTGACGGTACTTTTGCTGCTGAGCCAGAAGGTGGAGAAGCGAAGAAATTAACTTTCCAAATTGGAGCTAACGGTGCGCAGCAATTATCAGTTCATATTGAAGCAATGTCTGCTGATAAACTTGGAGTTGAGGATAAAACAGTTTCTACTATTAAAGTAACTGATTTCGCCGAAATTGCAGCAGATGAAGAAGGTGGATTTAACGACCAATTAGCAATTATTGATGGAGCCATCAAACAAGTTTCAGATCAGCGTTCTAAACTTGGTGCAGTCCAAAACCGTCTAGAGCACACAATCAATAACCTTGGTGCTTCTGCTGAAAACTTAACAGCTGCTGAGTCTCGTATTCGTGACGTTGACATGGCGAAAGAAATGAGTGAGTTCACAAAGAACAACATTCTTTCTCAAGCATCTCAAGCAATGTTAGCGCAAGCAAACCAACAGCCGCAAAACGTACTTCAATTATTACGTTAATGAAAAAGCCCCCTTTAAAGGGGCTTTTTTTTGTTTCAATCAAATGACAGCAAGTGCTCTAGACGAAAATCAGGAACCGCTTCATGGAAAAAAGCTCGGTTGCCTTCATCGTTCTTTTGATCCCATTGCTTCCACCATTCAGCGGTTTCTCCTGAGGTGTCAGCTTGAATCATGTCGTTCAGCTGTTCTAAGTTGATGATTTCTCTCGGTTCTGTTAAGAAAGAATGCATCCGGTGATACGCTTCAAGTCGTTTGGGCTGTTTTGTGACAATGGCGTATTGTACGTAGCGATTTAAAAATTCCTGTACGAACGTCAAATGGGGGATGGGTGTTTCCCCTTTTAACTCGACACCGTCCCACGCCATATCAGCAATTGCACAAAGCCACCAGCCAAGATCAATCGCATGCTGCATTTGTTGTAATGTGTCCTTTTCAAAAGACAGCCGCTCATTTTTTTGTGCTTGTTTGAGCATACGGTGAAGTGTTTGTGCTTCGAGGGCAGCCTTTGTCATGCCCTGTCCATGAATGGGATCTAACGTACACAAGGCATCGCCCATCACCAATAATCCACTTGGCCAATCCTGCATGTGTTCATAGTGATGTCTCACGCAAGAAGGAACTCTAAATCCTTTTGGTTTTGTAAAGGGCGTTAAATGGGTGATGGCTTCTGCTATCGCTGGATGGGTCAGTGCAGCGGTTTCTGAATCAAATTGATCTGCATCCGTTGTTGGATAATGTGAACCGCCAGCTGCAGAAAGAAGCACAGCTACTAAATCATGATCTACCCGTTCAAACAGTCCTGTTGGGATTTGCTTGTCTGGCTGGCCAACTACAACCATTGATTGCAGGGGTGGCGCACCTGATGATATTTGATAATATCTTGTGCTGTAGCCTAGAAACACACTTAACTCATCAGTCTGTGGCAAGGTTAATCCAGCGTCTTTCAACCATTTTGGCAACTTAGACATTCTTCCAGACGTATCAATCACTAAGTCTGCTTTCATTTCATGAATGCTGCCAGGTTTTACTTGCCGGTCCTTCACGATAAGCCCCATGACTTGATTAGTTCCCTCTTTAAACTGAAGGGAGATGGCTTCATGTTTTTCTAAAAACTGCACACGTTCCTCTGTTACCATTCTTTGCATCAATACCCACTCTAGCATTGCGCGTCTTGTGACGGCGGTTTCTTCTCTATCAGTGAGCGTTAATTCGCCATCTTTTGTAATAAATCGAGAGGTTTGATGCATGGTATTAAATCCGCCCATTGCCAGTAACTCTTTTGTATAACCAGGAAATAGACGTTCAACGATTTGCTTGCCAAGCGGCAGCATTCTATGTGGGTGAAAGGCTTGAGGAGTGCCGAGACGATTCTCAGGAGAGTCTGGCAGTTCATCCTTTTCAATAATCAATACTTGATGATAAAACGTTAATAAAACTTTTGCAGCGAGCATTCCGGTGATACCTCCGCCAATGACGATTGCCCGCTCATATTTCATGGGTTGTGTCACAACATGCGCCTCCAATGAATACACAAAATGGTTAAATGACCATTTCATCATATGTTGATTCATTAATTATAGCAAAATTATGTTTGAATATAGAAAGGAAATGTACTACTTTTTACTAGTAAATATGAAGAATCTCTTCAATGATTATGATATTTTTTTAAAAAACAACTACTAATTTAAGTAGAACGACCGATAAACTTAATAAGGGGGTAGAGAAATTGGATATACTACAGAGCATTGTAACAGCAGCACCTTATATCATGCAGATTTTAAAAAATGAAGTGACGCTGGGCGTCACTGATCGAGAGAAATTTTTGCTTTATTTGCCATCGAAAGATCTTGATTTTCAAATTCGGGCTGGCGAACTCATTAAACCAGATGATCTAAATCTGAAAAAGGCGCTGAGAGGTGAGACATCAAATATATCTTTGCCTGAATCGGTGTATGGAACGCCATTAAATTCAATGTGCATGCCTATTATAGATGAAAATCAACAAGTAATTGGTGCATTAGCTTTAGGTTTTCCACTCAAAAATCAGTTAGAGCTTGAAGCGTACATGGAGTCATTAAGTGACATCATTCAAAGTATTCAAGAAAAGGTGCATGTCGTGGCGGCGCATTCAGAAGAGCTTTCTGCAACAAGTGAGGAAATGACCTTACAAACGCAGCAAACACTTGAAAGCTCGAAAAAAACATCTGATATTACAAAAATGATTAAAGGCATTTCGAAACAAACGAGTTTGCTGGGATTGAATGCGTCAATCGAAGCAGCCAGGGCAGGAAAAGAGGGGGCTGGTTTTAGTGTTGTAGCCAGTGAGGTTCAAAAACTTTCAAGTGAAACTTCACGTGCAACAGAAAACATTGAAAGCTCACTGCAAGGGATTTCCTCTAATATACATACATTACTTGAGAGTATGGACCATATGAAAGGTTCATCATCAGAACAGGCTTTACTTGTAACAGAGTTTAGTGAAATTGTGGAACGACTGACAATCGTAAGTAAAGAAATGAAAGAATTTATGCAGCATGTGATGTCAACGTAAAAAACGAATCCAAGAGGGATTCGTTTTTTTAATACGCTATTTTCTTTTATTCCGATCAAAGCGATAATCGTATGTTTCTCCCTTTACCACATTTAAAAATTCATGCCCAATTTGAACAAGCTGTCCATTTTTCCATTTGATGAGAGGGTCTTTATCAGGGTATTTCCAGTAAATCGTTTTCTTTCGGTGGGTGAGTTTGTTTTCAATTTCTGCTCTAACTGCGTTCTCCTTTAGTTTCCCTCCGCTATGTCGATAGGTGTTGATGATATATGTTCCGTCAGGTGATGTCATCGAGCGGATAAAGGTTCCGTGAGATACGCCTTGAAGAGAAAAGCATTTCCAGTAAATGATGCCAGCGAAGCTAAGGAATAAGATGACAAGGGTGATGGTGGTTTTCTTTTTTAACATGAATTCCTCCAGATGTAGATCACAATATTTCTAATTTATGAGAGAGAATGAAAAAAGATTCATATAGTCCAAAAGTTCTATTCATTTCAATTATCGGTCATTTTTTCTCAAAATTCAACAGATAGCCGTAAAGATAAGGAAATTTTAAGGATGTTTCATCTCGATAGGTCATTCGAAATCCCTTTACAAAAGAATTTAAGATCAGTAGACTTATGCTCATATAGAGAAATGGGGAAGATGGAATGACGCAAATCATTGATACATATCAAAGTTATGAAGAGCTTTCCGCTCATGAAAGAGAAGGAATCGACTATCAAATTCTTCACGAGCGGAAAGGTGACCAGCTTTTGGTTTTGTCCCCTCATGCCGGGGGAATTGAATCTGGCGTAAGTGAGCTCATTCATGAAATCGCAAGTGATCATTCTATGTATTTATTTGAAGGCCTTAAAGTGAAAGGCAATCATGTGCTTCACATTACAAGCACACGTTTCGATGAGCCGGTCTGCCTTTCTCTAGTGCATACCCATCATTACACGTTTGCGCTCCATGGCTACGGTGAAACGGAGATGCTTCAAACATTAGTGGGCGGGACAGACAGAGAAAGAGCGGCGGAAACAGTGAAACGTTTAACGCTTAATGGCTTCCAGGCAGTGCTGCTATCTGAATCTGATCGTTATTCTGGAACACATCCTCACAATATTAATAATCAATGTCTGACGGGAAAAAGTGTACAACTTGAAATCAGTCAGGCGCAAAGAAGAGCATTCTTTCAAGATTTCAGACGGCGCTATCGCCGTGAAACGCAAAATGAGCAATTTTATCGGTACACAAATGTACTCAAGCAAGTATTAAACCTGTATGAATAAACGTCTGTTCCCCTATGCAAAGAGGCTTACGTTTGATAAACAGCTTCTTTTTCCGCGACCTTTTCAGCTTTCATTAAATAAGATGTAAACTCTTGTTGAAAGCGAATGCCTGCTTTCCGCTGTTCGAATAAGGCCAGCCGTTTTTCAGCAAAAGCCCAGGTGACGTGAAATGTTTGCGCAATGTGCAAAATGGCTTGCTGCCGAAGGTTTGGAAGCTTCATTTGCATCAGCATAAAGGTCGGTACACAAAAGTGATACATGAATTGTTTAGCCTGAAACTCTTGCAGTTCTCGAAAGAGTTTGTGCATCTTGAAATGATTGCCTGCATGCTTCAGCACATGACAAAGCTCGTGGGCAAAATCCTGCCATTGTTCCTCTGACGATAGAGATCTGTTTAATATAATACTGTAAAGACCTTGATGTTTGATCATCATGCTGCCAGTATCCTCATAGTGGACCCATACATGAAATTCAGAAGCGATCCTTTGCATGTCTCTATAAGCAGGACCGCTTATTTGTAATTTGGCATATAACCGCTTAATCTCTTCTTCTAAATGGGTTAAAAAACCAGTCATTTAAAAACCTCCAAGCAAACGTATGTTCTGTTTTTGGTGTAAAAGAAAAGTCCATATAGGACTAAATAGCTAATGAAGCTATTGCTTACTTTTAATATCGGCTTATTTTTAACAATTTTAACATAAAATCAAGGAAAAATGGAATTAATTCCTGTTTTTTTCTTCATTTTTACGTTTTCCACTACTAAAATGAGTGATTGAATTCAAATTTTACCATAGTCTTATCACTAAAACAAACTCATGTTGTCTTACGAACGCCACCAATTGATGAGAAAGATCAATTCAATCTAGCAAAAGGGAGTGCAGAACATGGTAGAAATTTATCAAGATTTTATTCCAGTTGGAAACGGAAACCGCCCAGGATACGCCATGACACCGATGTATGTGACGGTGCATAACACAGCAAACACGTCAAAGGGAGCAGATGCGAAAAGTCATGCGGCATATGTGAAACGCCCAACGACAGCGGAAAGCTGGCACTTTACAGTGGATGATCATGAAATCTTTCAGCATCTGCCGTTAAATGAAAATGGCTGGCATGCAGGGGACGGACATGGAAATGGAAACCGAAAGTCGATCGGTATTGAAATTTGTGAAAATGAAGATGGGAATTTCCAGCAAGCGGTTAAACATGCGCAATGGCTCATCCAAAAGCTGCTGAAAGAACATAACATTCCACTAGCTAATGTGGTCACACATCAGCACTGGTCTGGAAAAACATGTCCGCGTCTGCTTCTCGCTACATGGGATGAATTTAAAAAAGGAGTTGAAACGGCAGGAGAGCCTGAGACGGTCATCACGTATGTTGTCAAAAGCGGGGATACGTTAACGAGTATTGCCAAAGCTCATGACGTCACAGTTCAAGATCTTCAGAAGTGGAATAACATTAGCGACCCGAACAAAATTCAAATTGGACAGGTTCTCAAAATTTATCGAAATGATGGAAAAATGATGTATGAGCTGCCTGATGGGATTTTAAAGGTGACTTCGCCTCTAACGAAGGGAGAGCACGTACGCCTCGTCCAAAAAGCGCTTGCTGCTGTTTATTTTTATCCTGATAAAACGGCTGCAGATAAAGGCATCGATGGTGTTTACGGGGAAAAAACGGCGAATGCTGTGGCACGCTTTCAGCTGGTGAACGGGCTGATAAGTGATGGGGTATATGGTCCTAAAACGAAGGAGAAGCTGCTTAAACTTTTAAATCAGTGAGTGTTTCTGTTTGTATGATTGGATGGCTGTTTCACTTTTTTCAATTAATCGCCGAGTATATGGGGAAGGCTGATATTCGGCAAACTGAACATATCTCAGTTGTTTGATTTTCTTTTTCATTTTGGCACCTCAATTGTTGCAGCGTATGGTGTATTGTATGCAAGTCTATGTAAAAATGGAATCAGGACGCGGATCTCATTCCGCGTCCTTTAGTGTTATCAAGCCTTTTTGTTTTTATACTCATCCAGAAGCTGTTCATTCTTTTTAAAAATTCGCTCAGTATGGGGGCTTACCTTATAATCGGCCATACTGATATGGCGTTTTTTCTTTAAAATCTTAAAAGGGTTTTTCTTGCGATTGTTGTTATCCCCTTGAAGTGCGTGGTCCATCTTCATCACCTTCCTCTTCGTCAGGCAAGATTAGGTCATAAATTGTTGTAAGTGATGTCATTAATAAATAGTCGAACTCCGTGACAATCTCATCGGAGGTGAGTTTAATGACAAAATGAGCATCTGCTACAGAAAATGGGATGAGCACCAAATGACCGAAATCATCGTAATATACTTCCTGCCTGTCAAGCTTCGCCTGAATGAGAGCCCGCTGGTCAAGTGTCCGAAGCAGGTCATCTTTTTGTTCCTGCGTATCGTATGGACAAAGCACCGCTTGAATATTCATCTTGTCGGCAAAAGAATAAATGAGCCGCTCAATTCCCTCTATATATGCCTCTACACTTCCATAATATACATGGATGGGTTCATTTTTCAATAGGTATTGGTACGTTTTTAGTTTATTGAGGTAAGAATGAAGCAGATCGTTATTTTGTTCAAGGAGTTGATGGGTGTCGGTTTCCAGCTCATGATTTCCGAGTTTCTTAATATAGGAGCTAAGAAAGATGAAAGCATCGGTTAATGCGAAAAAAACGGCAATGATCAAGTAGTGCATCCAATCCGTGAAGATAGAAGAAGGGTCATTTGTCCAGTACACGACAGCACCCGCTACATAAATCCAATACCACGTTTTACGAATGGCAAACATCTTTTCTTTTACTTTTTGTTCAAAGCGCCATACCGCAAATACATACACAGCAAGAGCACCTAGCAATAACCAAACAGTCAATTGAAAAAATAATAGCATGTTCTTCTCTCCCATAGACAGATGAATACTTGTTTATTTCTATGGATATGATTGGAAACCCTGCTTCATGAAAAAATGTCCTGCGAGGAAAGGATATTTAAGTGTGCAGACAAATAAAAAAAGACCTGTCAGACAGGTCTTTGAAATTAAAGAATCGCATTTAACACAAAGTATATAAGAGCTCCTAGAGTTCCTGAAATCGGTAATGTAATCACCCAAGTGACAAGCATACGTTTTGCCGTACCCCAGTTTACCCCTTTGACTCTGTGTGCAGAACCTACACCTAGAATAGAAGATGAGATCACGTGAGTCGTACTAACAGGTAAGTGAATAAACGTCGCACCGAAGATAATAGCTGCACCCGTTAAGTCGGCAGATACTCCGTTTACTGGACGAATTTTCATAATTTTACCGCCGACTGTTTTGATAATCTTCCAGCCGCCAATAGAAGTACCGAGTCCCATTGCAAGTGCACAAGAGAATTGTACCCAGAAAGGAATGTCATCTGTTGTATGCAAATTACCTGCAATTAAAGCCATCGTAATAATTCCCATCGCTTTTTGCGCATCGTTTGTTCCATGGGTATACGATTGCAGTGCAGCCGTTAAAATTTGAACACGTCGGAATTGTTTATTTGTTTTTGCGAGATTGTTGTTTCTAAATATAATTTTGATAATGGTATACACGATATATCCCAATACGAAAGCTAGGATAGGTGAAAGCAAAAGTGCTTGAATGATTTTAATGAATCCCGAATAGTTTAAAGCGCCAAAACCAGCAGAGGCAATAACCGCTCCTGCAATTGATCCGATTAATGCATGTGAAGAACTACTCGGAATCCCGTAATACCAAGTAAGCAAGTTCCATGTGATGGCCGCAATTAAAGCAGCTAAGATCACAACAGAGCCGTTTTGAAGTGTAAATGGATCTGCGATATCTTTTGTAATGGATTTTGCCACACCTGTAAATGTCATTGCTCCTAAGAAGTTCATGAACGCTGCCATGATAATCGCATGTCTTGGCTTTAATGCCTTCGTTGAAACTGAAGTCGCAATGGCATTTGCTGTATCGTGGAACCCGTTAATGAAATCAAAAGCAAGTGCACAAATGACAATAAGTATGGTAAGGATGAGTAATGTGTCCATGTTTAACTAACCCCGTTACGCATTCTTCATAATGATTGTTTCTAGATTGTTGGCAACACTTTGACAGGAATCAGCGATTTCTTCAAGTGTTTCGTAAATTTCTTTGTATTGAATCACCTTAATTGGATCTGTTTCTTTTCCAAACAAGTTCTTTAATGATTTACGATGAAGATTGTCACAATTATGTTCAATCTCTTTAATCTTGATTGCGTGCGGATGAATATCTTTCAAGCGATTTTCAGCTAGTAAATCAATTGTGATTAAAATTTCTTTCGCACACTCTCTGATGTAGTGGCTGAATTTGTCGATATGTTCGTCAGAGCTTGTAATTGAGTAAATTTCTAATGTTGCGGAAAAATGCTCAATTCCATCTAAAACATCATCGAGGCTATTCGTCAATTGAAGAATGTCTTCACGTTCAATCGGTGTAATAAAGGCTTTGTTCAGCTCTTTAATCATGGTATGAACATGATTATCACCTTTTGTCTCATATTCCTTCAATGTGTCAGAAAATTCTTTCAGAGTGGTTTGATTTGTTACTTTATAGCTAACAAAATACTCAGCAGTTTCATCTAAATTTTTAGCAATTTCCGTTAACAAGACGGAAAACTTGTCTTTTTTCCTTTTTAACATGTAAAAACCCTCCATTGTATAAATGAGACAATGCACACATCAAATAATTATATATTCTTTTGTCGAAAAAAAACAGGTGTAGTCGAAAATTTCTTCACTTTTTCTATTTGATCTTATTCTGACCTAAAGATGTGATCTCAACACACCTTTTTCTAAAAGGGGAAAAGCAACGAAAAAAGCGGGCCATTTTTGGCACCGCTTATAGCCTAAGAAGCCGAATGAATCAGCTTAAACCGTTCACAAACAAGAAGCATATCCTCTTTAAAATCTAAACCGTATGATTGGAGTGCTTCTGTGAAAAATTCTTTATGTTCTCTGTACCAATAGTCATAAGATAAATCGCCCTCACCTTCTGCTTGTGCAAATGATACGGGGACTTCATTCATTGGCATGACATCTACATGTGTAATTTCAATGATGGCTTTTGGCTCTTCCTGGCTGTCTAAAATGACTGCATATTGTCCGGCTTTTGGAAGCGGCTCCTGTTCCTTTTCAT
This sequence comes from Bacillus sp. MAG717A, assembly GCF_036884855.1. Taxonomy (NCBI): domain Bacteria; kingdom Bacillati; phylum Bacillota; class Bacilli; order Caryophanales; family Bacillaceae; genus Bacillus; species Bacillus sp. MAG717A. Next base: position 255,802 of record NZ_CP145733.1, on the reverse strand, counting down.
AAAACAGGTGTCCAGAACAAGTGGCTGTTTTTTTTCCTTGCTTTACAAGATCAAGCAAATGATCAGGATCTGATCCGAATGCCCACGCCGATACAAATGCGTCAGCAGGTGCTTGTTCTGATTTCTCTTTCCAATAGTTTTCCCAAAATAATCTGCTTTTGTTGTTCAATGTTTTTCCCCCTCTTTGATGTGTTTATTATACCTTGAAGCTGAGTCGTTGGAAATTCTGTGTCTTTATTCCTAATTATTGAGTGCGTCATATGTTTTGAAAAACAATGTTTGATTTGGGAAATGTAGGATGATAGGATGAAAATTTTTGAAATTTTAGAATAATCTATTGTATTCTGGTCAAGAAGTCGGTAAGGTCAAAGTAAGAATATGGAAGGGGTGTTGTTCATGAAACGCATTTCTCTAACTGTTTTGTCCATATGTCTGTTTGTTTTCTCGTTTTTTCTGCCTGTCAGCCAAGTCAATGCGAACGAATCTCATGGGAGTAAAGTAGCTGTTGGTAAAGATGGCATGGTGGCTACTGCTCACCCGCTGGCATCAGAAGTAGGTGCTGATGTATTGAAGAAAGGTGGAAACGCAGTGGATGCTGCTGTTGCCATCCAGTACGCACTGAATGTGACAGAGCCAATGATGTCTGGAATTGGCGGCGGTGGTTTTATGATGGTTTATGATGGAAAGACAAAAGAAACCTCCATCATCAATAGTAGAGAACGAGCACCACAGGGCGCAACACCTGACATGTTTTTAACGGACGAGGGAAAAGTCATCCCATTTGCTGAGCGGTCTACACACGGTAATGCGGTTGGTGTTCCAGGGACAGTAAAAGGTCTCGAGGCAGCATTGGATAAGTGGGGGACCCGTTCGATGAAGGAATTGATTGAGCCTTCCATTCAGCTTGCAGAGGATGGATTTGAAATCGATTCTGTCCTGGCACAAGCCATTGAAGATCATCAAGGAAAGCTGAAAAAAACGGCTGCAGCTCCAATCTTTCTTCCAGATGATCAGCCGCTTAAAGAAGGCGATCTGCTTGTACAGCCAGGTCTTGCCAAAACATTTAAGCTCATTGCGAAAAAAGGAAGCAAAGCATTTTATGAAGGAAAAGTAGCAAAGGCACTTGCAAATACAGTCCAAGATTTTGGCGGAACGATGACAACTGATGACATTGGTCGTTATGAGGTCAAGACTGACAAGCCTATCTGGGGGGACTATAAAGGATACCAGCTTGCAAGTATGCCTCCACCAAGCTCAGGCGGTGTGTTTATGCTGCAAATACTCAAAATACTAGATCACTTCAATCTATCACAATATGACCCCAAATCATTCGAAAAATATCAGCTGCTTGCTGAAACAATGCATCTCTCCTATGCTGACCGTGCTGCATATGCAGGCGACCCCGAATTCGTAGATGTTCCACTAAAAGGACTACTAGACGATGATTACATTTCAAAAAGAGCTTCTCTCATTCAATTAGATCAAATGAACAAAAACCCGAAAGAAGGAGATCCATGGGCTTATGAGGATGAAAAAAATCCATCCCCGATTGTCCCGCAGCCAGAAGATAAAACCATTGGGGAGACCACTCATTTTACTGTTGCCGATCAGTGGGGAAATGTCGTGTCATTCACAACAACCATTGAACAGTTATTTGGTACAGGGATTCTTGTTCCGGAATATGGCTTTTTCTTAAACAATGAACTAACAGATTTTGACGCAAGACCAGGCGGAGCAAATGAAGTCCAGCCGAATAAACGTCCATTATCCAGTATGACCCCGACTATTATATTCAAAGATAACGAACCGGTCATGACTGTTGGCTCACCTGGAGGAACGACTATTATTGCTTCTGTTTCACAAACGATCCTGAACTTGCTTGAATACGACATGGAGCTTCAGGATGCGGTGGAAGAGCCGCGGATATATACAAACAGTCTAACTTCTTACCGTTACGAAGTAGGAGTTCCCCTTGATGTGAGAACGAAGCTAAATGACATGGGTCACCGTTTTGGCAGTTCACCTATTGATATAGGAAATGTGCAAGCCTTACTCATTGATCGAAAAGCAGGGACATTTACTGGAGTAGCTGACTCCTCGAGAAATGGAACCGCTGTTGGTGTCAATTTAAAGCTATCTGCCGATTAAAACCATTTCCCGGGAAAAGAAGCGCCTCTGCAAGATGGCGTTTCTTTTTTTGTTTAAATAAAAAACAGAGTTGACACCTGTGAATAGTTTGAATAATATATAGACTAACATCAATCATACATAGCTGATCGGACAACCGAAGGCTCTTGGCAATTTGAAGTACAGGACTGTAATGTATTTCAGGTGGCTAAGGGTCTTTTTTGCGTATGAAACGGCAAGGTTGGTGTCACTATTATTTGATAACAGGGGAGCGGGATAACGTGAAAAAGTGGAAATGGATCTCGGTTATAACCATCGTAGTGGTCTTGGCAGTGACGAGTGCTGCATGCTCAAACGCAAACGAAGCCTCAAAGCAAAAGGGGAAGGTTGAGCTGTTAAATGTTTCGTATGATCCTACACGTGAATTGTATCAGGAATACAATCAAGCCTTTCAGACGTATTGGAAAGACAAAACAGGGGAGGATGTCACGATCAAGCAGTCTCACGGTGGATCAGGAAAGCAGGGAAGATCGATTATTGATGGACTCGAGGCAGATGTGGCAACGCTGGCTTTAGGGTATGACATTGATGCGATTGCAGATCGCGGACTGCTTTCGAAAGATTGGCAAAAAGAATTTCCAAATCAGTCAACTCCGTATACATCCACCATTGTGTTTCTTGTGAAGAAAGGGAACCCCAAAAATATTAAAGACTGGGACGACTTGATTAAACCAGGTGTGTCCATCATTACACCAAATCCGAAAACGTCCGGCGGTGCGAGATGGAATTACTTAGCTGCATGGGCCTATGCCGATAAAACATTTCATGGGAATGAAGACAAAACAAAGGATTTTGTCAAAAAGCTATATGAACATGTCGAAGTCCTTGATTCAGGTGCACGCGGGGCCACAACGACCTTTGTTGAACGCGGTCTTGGGGATGTGTTAATTGCATGGGAAAATGAAGCCTATTTAACGCAGCACGAACTAGGCAAAGACAAATTTGAGATTGTCACCCCATCGATTAGTATTCTAGCAGAGCCGTCTGTTGCGGTCGTCGATCAAAATGTGAAACGTAAAGGAACAGAGAAAGTGGCAAAGGCTTATTTAGATTATTTATATTCTAAAAAAGGGCAGGAAATTGCGTCGAAAAACTATTATCGTCCTAGAAATCAAGAAGTCTTAAACAAATATAAAGACCAGTTTAAAAAGATTGATATGGTGACGATTGATCAAGCATTTGGCGGGTGGAGAAAGGCGCAGAAAAGATTTTTTGATGATGGCGGCTTATTTGATCAAATATACAGCGGACAAAAATAGGGGGCGATGTGATGAAGAAAACACATGCAGCCGCCAATAAAAGAAAACGTATATTGCCTGGATTTGGGCTGAGCCTTGGGGTGACGCTCGTTTATGTGAGTGCGATTGTCGTCATTCCTTTATCCATGGTATTTATTTGGACGGCTTCATTAGGAGCAGAGGGGATTTGGAAGGTGTTTACCGATGCACGAGTATTGAAGTCGCTCCAGCTGACCGTGACGACTTCCTTTGCAGCTGCTCTCATCAATGCAGGGTTTGGTGTACTGATTGCCTGGGTTCTCGCCAGGTACACATTTCCCGGAAAGAAAATTTTAGATGCTCTCATTGATTTGCCTTTTGCGCTCCCAACGGCTGTTGCGGGTATCGCCCTCACCACCCTTTATTCTCCAAATGGGTGGATTGGTCAATTTCTGCATTTAAAGGTGGCATACACACCGATTGGGATTATTTTGGCACTTATTTTTATCGGCATTCCATTCGTTATCCGAACCGTTCAGCCTGTGATAGAAGGGCTGCAGCAGGAAGTGGAAGAGGCTGCGGCGATTCTTGGTGCGACAAGGAGACAGACCTTTTTTCACGTGCTGCTGCCAGCCTTGTTTCCTGCGGTGATGACTGGATTTTCACTTGCGTTTGCAAGAGCGCTAGGTGAATATGGCTCTGTTGTGTTTATTGCTGGAAATATTCCGTTTAAAACAGAAATTACACCGCTGATGATCATGTCCAAGCTTGAACAGTATGATTATCATGGAGCAGCAGCGATTGCGTGCTTGATGCTGCTTCTTTCGTTTTTCATCCTGTTATTGATTCACGGCATTCAGTGGTATGTTGAACGGAAAAAACAAGTATACGTGAGGTGAAACCATTGGAGAGAGAGCTTAGTCATCGGAGCCATGTTCAGTATAAAAGTCCTGTAACCGAATCTAAAACGGTAAAAATCCTATTGATTACGGTGGTGTACGCTTTTTTGATTTTATTTTTACTCATACCGCTGATCGCCGTGTTCTCAAAGGCATTTGAGAAAGGGTGGAGTTCATACCTTCTGGCCATCTCACATCCAGATACACTAGCGGCGATCAAATTGACCGTTTTCATTGTCGTCGTTACCTTGCCGCTTCAAATGATCTTCGGGGTTAGTGCTGCATGGCTTATCACAAAATTTAACTTCCGCGGCAAACGTTTGTTGACGACTGTAATTGACCTCCCGTTTGCCGTTTCGCCTGTGATTGCTGGACTTGTATTTGTGCTTTTATTTGGTTCAAACGGGCTTTTAGGACCTTGGCTTATGGAGAATGGATGGAAAGTCATTTATTCTGTACCAGGCATGATTTTAGCAACCATATTCGTTACATTTCCGTTTATTGCTAGAGAATTAATTCCGTTTATGCAGCATGAAGGTATTCATGAGGAGGAAGCATCACTCACACTTGGTGCAAACGGATGGAAGACTTTTTTCCTTGTGACACTCCCAAATATCAAATGGGCTCTTTTTTACGGCGTTATTTTAGCCGGGGCAAGAGCGATTGGTGAATTTGGCGCTGTGTCGGTTGTATCAGGTCATATTCGAGGGATGACCAATACGATGCCGCTTCATATCGAAATTTTATACAATGAGTACCAATTTCAAGCCGCTTTTGCTGTGGCGTCTCTTATGGCATTTGTGGCAGTCATTACTTTAATGATTAAACAAATCATTCAGCAGAGGGATCACCGGCTTGGTAAGCGGTCAACATAAATGGAGGGATCGGCCTTGGGGATTACAGCAAAACAAATATCAAAACAATTTGGTCAGACAAAGGTTTTGCAAAACGTGGATTTATCGATAAGAAATGGTGAATTGATCTCTTTACTAGGACCATCTGGCTCTGGGAAGACGACTTTATTAAGAATTATTGCAGGTCTTGATTATGCCAATAACGGACAGATTTTATTTGGAGATCAGGATTACACACACATTCCAGTACGAAAACGACAGATCGGTTTTGTATTTCAGCAATATGCACTTTTTCGAAATATGACGGTTTTTGATAATGTGGCATATGGGCTGAAAATTAAACCTAGAGGAGAAAGACTGCCTAAAAAAGACATCAAAGAGCGGGTACATGAGCTTTTAGAGGTTGTTCAGCTCACGCAGTATGAGCAGCGTTATCCAGAGCAGCTGTCAGGCGGACAAAAGCAGCGTGTAGCACTGGCACGAGCACTTGCCGTTCAGCCGAAGGCACTCCTCTTAGATGAACCCTTTGGCGCTCTTGATACAAAGGTAAGGAAAGAATTAAGGCATTGGCTGAAAAAAGTTCATCGTGACTTTCAAATGACCACTATTTTTGTGACACATGATCAAGAAGAAGCATTCGATATTGCTGATCGTGTCGTGGTGATGAATGAAGGAAGAATCGAAAAAATTGGCACAAAGGAAGAAATGGCAGTACAGACAGACAATCTATTTGTATCTGAATTTTTAGATATAGGAAGCCACATTTAACAAGAAGTATAGAAGGCGAGTAGAGAAAGACGCAGTGATCACTGCGTCTTTTTTTTATAAAAATTTCCCTAGGAACATTGACTTATAATTTCGAATATTATAATATCTTTACAAAGGTAACAACATTGAACATTTTTCAGAACGCATAATTGTAAGCGCTTTATAAAAGGTTCTTTTCTAAAATGTTCTTTCTTTTTGTTACATGTGTTCATATTTATACCAAATGAAAGGAGTGGTTGTTTGAATAACTTGTTTGAGTTAAATGAACAACTGATTACGCTGCAGTTCGAAGCTTCTTCGAAAGAGGAGGTGACCACATATTTAGCAGAGCAGCTAGAAGCTGGAGGGTACATTAAATCGAGCTTTTTACCAGCAGTGCTTGAAAGAGAAAAAACATATCCTACAGGCCTTCCACTTGCAGCCTTTGGGGTAGCGATTCCGCATACAGATCCTGAGCATGTGAACAAACCGGCGATTAGTGTTGCTACATTAAAGGAACCTGTCGTGTTTCATAAGATGGGGAGCCCCGATGAAACAGTGCAAGCCAAAATTGTGTTTGTCCTAGCAATCTCTGAGCCTAGCAAACAGCTTGTGATGCTCGAGAAGCTGATGACACTTTTTAGAAAAGAAGAAGTGATGACAAAGCTGTCTCACATGACCTCTTATGAAGAAGCGGCTCACTTGCTTCAACAAGAGCTAAACCAATAATCATTCATGAAATAATGTAAGCGCTTTATCTGAAAAATTCAGGAGGTGGATGTATGATCAAGCAAGCTGTCGATTTTATATTAGACCTTGGACCAACTATTATGCTCCCGATTATTATGACGCTTTTCGGTATGATTTTAAGACAGGGCTTTAAGAAATCCTTCAGGGCCGGTATTACGATCGGAATTGGATTTGTCGGTGTCAATCTTGTCATTAATTTGCTCGTGAGCGGTCTTGGGCCAGCAGCGAAAGCTATGGTTAATTCCCTTGGACTAAAGCTCGACATTTTGGATGTTGGATGGCCGATTGGCGCTGCCATATCCTTTGGTACACCTGTTGCCCCGCTCATGATTCCTCTTGTGCTTTTGTTAAATGTGATTTTATTGTCCGTAAACTTCACGAAAACACTGAATGTGGATATTTGGAACTTCTGGCATTTAATTTTCGCAGCCTCTGTTACTTACTACGCTTATCATAATATGTTCCTGGCTCTTGCTGTTGGCTTGATTGTTTCTGCAATCACGCTTAAATTAGCCGATTGGACAGCGCCGACAATCGAACACCATTTTGGTTTAAAAGGCGTATCGATGGCTCATGCTGAAACGGTCAACTTCGCACCGCTGATGTATGCGTCCAACCGCGTCATTGATAAAATTCCTGGTTTAAACAAAATTCATGCTGATCCAGAAACATTAAAGAAACGCTTTGGTATCTTTGGTGAACCGCTTGTGATGGGTCTCATACTTGGTATCATTATTGGTCTTCTCGGCGGCTATGATGCAAAAGGCGTGATGACACTCGGAATTCAAATGGCAGCAGTTCTTGTCTTAATGCCAAGAATGGTTGCGTTATTAATGGAAGGACTCATTCCAATCTCTGAGGGCGCTCGTTCTTATATTCAAAAGCGTTTCCCAGGGAAAAATGTCTATATTGGTTTAGATACAGCGATTGTTATTGGTCATCCAGCGAATATGGCGGTAGCCCTTTTAATGGTGCCGATTACGATTTTGCTCGCTGTTGTTCTGCCTTACAATGGCATGCTTCCGTTTGCTGACTTATCGGTTTTGCCATTTACAGTTGTCTGGGCAGTAGCAGCCGCTCGTGGAAATATTATTCGCGGCCTTATTAACAGTATTTTTACATTAATGATTGTCTTCTTTATCGCAACGAACCTTGCACCACTTGCAACAACCATGGGGAAAGCCGTCGGCTTTGATTTCCCAGAAGGGGCAAACATGATTTCAGGTATTGACCTTGGTTCTCACGTCATTCCTTGGATCATGGTGAGACTTCTTGATCCGAGCAACCCTTACTTTATTGCAGCGATTATCTGTGCTCTGGCTTATGCGCTTCTATGGTACTGGGTGCGAAATGATATTAAAAAGCAGTATGCAAAAGAAATGGGTTTAGATCAGAAAGAACAATAAATGAGCTGGAGGGATTCTAATGGCGAAGAAAATATTAGTATCATGCGGAACGGCAGTTGCAACATCAACGGTTGTGGCTAAAAAGGTAGAAGAGACATTAAAGGAAAAAGGATATGATGTCGTGGTGGAACAATGTAAGGCATCTGAAGTCCCGCAAAAAGCAGAGGGCGCCGATTTAATTGTGACAACAACGCCAGTAAGTGATACGAAAGGGACACCTGTGATTCAAACATTATCCTTTTTAACTGGATTTGGTATTGAAGATGATATCGAGAAAATCATTGATCATATCAAGTAGAGGGCTATTTTCTGGAGGAGCTTTCGCGGCTCCTTCTAGTGATTTGAAAGGAGGAAGTCTCATGCAGCATCATGCTTATAGCCGAACGTCTGCAGTGTTGTCTATTTTTCTTCCGGCTGTGCTCATCTGTCTGTTTTTTCTCTGGTCTCTTTATACGTTATGGTCAGCAGGACCTGAGCCGTTAGCTGTGCTGGGCGTTTATACACTGCCGATTCTCATGCTGTCTAGTATCACAGGACTGAACCAGCCGACAAATGTCGTCATTAGTGAAGATCAACTGAAGATAGGGGCTTTTGGCAGATGGCACACATATGCTGTGTCTGATATTAAAGGAAAGCTTTTTTTAAAGCCATATCCTCATATCGGGAAAGTCTATGTCAGGGTGGGCCCAGCCCGGATATTCGGAGGGCGTTACTGGATATCAAGTGAGATGAGTGAGTACAAACAGCTTGTGCAAACGTTACAGGATTTTGCGAAGGGTGATGAAAAGGAGGATGCAGCTACATGAAATCAGCTGTCTTTTATTCTTCAGAGGACATTCGGTATGAGGAGCGGGACCGGCCAGCCATCGGTGATGATGAAGTTCTGTTAAAGCTCCGAGCCTGCGGCTTATGCGGAACAGATATTTATAAAGCAACGCATGAGACAGTCCCTCCTGGAACGGTGCTGGGACATGAAATCGCTGGTGATATTGTCGAGACCGGCACACGCGTGACACATGTCCAGACGGGGGACAGGGTATATGTGGCGCATCATGTGCCTTGTTTCACCTGTGACTTTTGTCAAAAGGGGTTTTATACGATGTGTCCGCAGTTTACAGCCACAAATGTAGAGCCAGGTGGGTTTTCAGAATATATCCGTATACCTACTTTGCATGTCAAGCACACGATGGGCAAGCTTCCAAAAGACGTATCGTATGAGCAAGGGGCGATGGTAGAACCGGTTGCCTGCTGCCTGCACGGGTTTGAACGAGCACCTGTTCATCCAGGAGATTCCGTCTTGATCCTTGGAGCGGGGCAAATTGGCTGTATTCAATTGCAGCTTGCCAAATATTATTTAGCTGGAAAAGTGATGATAACAGATGTGAATGAGAACAGGCTGCTGCAAGCGAGAAGTTTAGGTGCAGATGCCGCTTTTCATCCAGCCGCTGAGCCAGTGGAAAACCGGGTGATGAAAGAAACAGATGGTAAGGGAGCAGACCTCGTTATTATTTCTGTTGGGAGCAGTGCGCTTTTAAAAGAGGCGTTTCAGGCTGTAGCGCGAGGCGGGACAATTTTGGTATTTGCTCATTTTCCAAAGGGAGATGTGGCCATTCCTGCTGAACGATTTTTCAATGATGAAGTGAAGGTAGTAGGTGCCTATTCATCGCATCCATATCATTATCGTGAAGCTCTTGAGCTTCTGAAAGCAAAAGTGGTCAACACTGAAAAGATGGTGACGCACCGTTATCCGTTAAGCCAGCTGCTTCAGGCGATAGAATGCGCAAGGCATCCTGAGGGTGAGAGTGTCAAAATCATGATGTATCCAGATGAATGAGTGTATGAGATTAAAAGAGAAAGAGAAGTTCTTTGGAAAAGGGCTTTGCCTTTCTCTTTTTTTCTGACAAAAGATGAAAACGCTTAAAAATGAGAGAGAAATGCTTGACTTCGCTGACACTTAAACGTATGATAATTACAAATGTAACAAACAAGAACAAATGTAAAGGGGAGAGAAGAAATGCAAAAACAAATCACTTTGCCTGAACAGATTAGTCATGAGAAATTAGCAGATTTATATAAACAAATGTGGTTAGTGAGATATTTTGATGAAAAGGTCGATCAATTCTTTGCAAAAGGACTTATCCATGGCACCACTCATTTATGTGTTGGGCAGGAAGCGTCAGCTGTTGGATCGATTGCCGTATTAAAAGATAAAGATAAGATCGTCAGCACACACCGAGGACATGGTCACTGTATTGCAAAAGGGGCCGAGGTCAATAAAATGATGGCTGAATTGTTTGGACGTGAAACCGGCTATTGTAAAGGAAAAGGCGGCTCCATGCATATCGCGGACTTAGAAAAAGGAAACCTTGGGGCAAATGGAATTGTTGGCGGCGGTATCCCGCTGGCAACAGGTGCAGCGCTCACATCTAAAATGAAGCAGGAAGGCTTTGTTGTTCTTTGTTTCTTCGGAGATGGTGCCACAAATGAAGGCAGCTTCCATGAAGCTTTAAACCTTGCATCCATTTGGGATTTACCGGTTGTGTTTATTTGTGAAAACAATCAGTACGGTATGTCTGGTCCTGTGAAAGAAATGATCAACATTGAAGATATTTCAACAAGAGCAGAAAGCTACGGAATGCCAGGGAAAACGGTTGATGGAAATGACATGGTCGAAATTATGAACACAGTTGATGAAGCAGTCAGCCGTGCGAGAGCGGGAGAAGGCCCATCACTTATTGAAATGAAAACGTACCGCTGGAAGGGTCACTCTAAGAGTGATGCGAAAAAATACCGTACACGTGAAGAAGAGACAGAGTGGAGACAAAAAGACGGCATCAAACGCTTTAAGTCTCTTTTGATTGAACTGAATGTTTTGACAGAAGAGCAGGCAGCAAGCTTACAGGAAGAAGCGAAGCAGGAAATTGAAGCGTCTGTAGAATTCGCCAAAAACAGTAAAGAACCGTCAATCGACACACTATTAGAGGATGTATACGCCTAATTAGGAGGGGAATTACGTGACAAAAACAACAGTGAGAGAGATTTCATATTTAGAAGCCGTTCGAGAGGCTATGAGTCAGGAAATGAGAGAAAACCAAGATGTCTTCATTTTAGGTGAAGATATTGGCGTATATGGAGGTGCTTTTGGGGTCACGCGCGGCATGATTGAAGAATTCGGTCCAGAGCGAGTTCGCAATACACCTATCTCAGAGGCCGCCATCGCAGGTGGGGCAGTCGGAGCGGCTTTAACTGGTATGCGTCCGATTTTAGAACTTCAATTCTCTGACTTTATTACAATCGCAATGGATCAGCTTGTGAACCAAGCAGCCAAAACACGATACATGTTTGGCGGAAAAGGGAAGGTGCCGCTCGTTGTAAGAACGCCAGCAGGATCAGGAACGGGTGCAGCGGCGCAGCACTCACAAAGCTTAGAAGCGTGGATGGCCCATATTCCAGGACTCAAAGTGGTTCAGCCTTCAACAGCCTATGATGCAAAAGGTCTTTTAAAAGCAGCAATGGATGATGACAATCCTGTCATTTTCTACGAGCACAAGCTTTTATATAAAACAATCGGTGAAGTGCCTGAAGAGCAATATTCAATTCCTCTAGGAAAAGCAGATGTGAAAAGAAGCGGGAAAGACGTCACGATTGTAGCAACAGCGATTATGGTTCACAAAGCGTTAGAAGCTGCGAAGGAACTAGAAGCAGAGGGAATCGATGTTGAAATCATTGACCCAAGAACACTTGTCCCATTAGATGAAGAAACGATTATCGAATCTGTGAAGAAAACAGGTAAATGTATCGTGGTTCATGAAGCGGTAAAACGAGGCGGCTATGGCGGAGAGATTGCAAGTATGATAGCGGAAAGTGAAGCCTTTGACTACTTAGATTCTCCAATTAAACGACTTGGCGGTCTTGCGGTTCCAATACCATACAACCCGACGCTGGAAAAAGCGGTCATTCCACAAGTGCCAGATATTATTGAAGCAGCAAAAGAGCTTGTGCGCTCTTAAGTAAAGGGGAGAAGATCATGCCAAAAGAGATATTTATGCCGAAGCTAAGCAGTACGATGGAAGTCGGCACCTTGCTTCAATGGTTTAAAGAAGAAGGAGATTCGGTTGAAATCGGTGAGCCTCTTTTTGAAATTATGACAGACAAGATCAATATCGAGGTGGAAGCCTATGATGATGGTATTTTTCTAAAGAAATATTATGAAGCCGATGATCAAATTCCAGTCAATGCTGTCATTGGATACATCGGAGAGGCAAATGAACAGGTGCCAAGCGAACCGCCAGCACAATCAGATGAAGATTCATCCGGCAGCAGCGAATCGGCTTCATCAGACACGGCTTCATCCAGTTCTACTGAAGCCCCAAAAACACCTAATGAAAAAGTGCGTGCCACTCCTGCGGCGAGAAAAACGGCAAAGGATCATCATGTGGCGATTCATGAGGTATCTGGCACAGGACCTAAAGGCAGAGTTCAAAAGCGGGACGTCGAGGCGGCTGTCCAATCTAATGAGAAAGATCAGCGCGTGTCACCTCTAGCAGAGAAAGTGGCTGCTCGTGAAGGAATCGATTTAGCGAATGTTGCTGGATCTGGTGCGCACGGAAAAATTATGAAGAGTGATGTAACGGCAGCAGCTGTAAAAACAGCTGAGTCTTCTCCAGTGAAAACACAAAAACTAGCTGGCATGAGAAAAGTGATCGCTGATCGCATGTCACAAAGTGCCTTTACAGCACCGCACGTGACATTAACAAGTGAAATCGATATGACAAAAGCAAAAGAAGTACGCAAACAGCTATTGCCAGCGATTGAAAAAGAGACAGGCTACAGACTGTCGTTCACAGAAATTATCATTCATGCGGTCAGCAATGTACTCACGCGCCACCCGCATATCAATATGACGTTTGAACAAAATGAGCTCCATTTCCATGATGATGTGCACATTGGTCTCGCTGTCGCTGTAAAAGATGGCTTAATGGTTCCAGTCATTTCTCATGCGAACCAAAAAGGATTAAAACAGCTGACAAAAGAGGCGAAAGAAATCGGCCGAAACGCACGTGACCAAAAACTGCTGCCAGACCAGCTGAAAGGGTCCACTTTTACCATTAGTAACTTAGGTATGTATGCCATTGATACCTTTACCCCGATTATTAATCAGCCAGAAGTGGCGATCTTAGGCGTTGGGCGCATTCAAGAAAAACCTGTTGTGGTAGATGGAGAAATTCAGGTGCGGCCGATGATGGGCGTTAGTTTATCGTTTGATCACCGAGTGGTAGATGGCGCACCAGCGGCTGCCTTTTTAACAGACCTTAAAAAAGTGCTTGAACAACCATTTGAATTGCTAATGTAGGAGATGAATCGGATGACGAAAACGTATGATCTGACAGTCATTGGCGGAGGGCCTGGCGGGTATACTGCCGCCCTTCAAGCAGCTGAGCGTGGACGGAAGGTCGCATTGATTGAAGAGGATTTTCTTGGCGGTACTTGTTTAAATCGGGGCTGCATTCCTTCAAAGACACTGCTCAAACATGCAGAAGTCATTGAATCAATTGAGAAGGCGAAAAGCTGGGGAATTGAAACAGGGGATTTGGTCCTTTCCTTCGATAAAATGAGAAAGCGCAAAGATGACGTCATTGAAAAGCTCAGAGGCGGAATTGCCTTTTTATTAAAGCAAGGAAAGATTGATGTATATAACGGCAGAGGTACAGCTGTGACAAGACACCAGATTGAGATTGAAAAACAAGACGGTTCAGAATCGATTGAAACGAAAGAGCTCATGATTGCCACTGGATCTTCACCCGCTATTCCGCCAATACCGGGCCTTAAAGACATTCAATTTGACACAAGTGATACGATCTTTGACATCCCAGATATTCCTGCTTCTGTCGTCATCATTGGCGGCGGTGTCATTGGACTTGAGCTGGCTTGTATCTTCCAGAGCCTTCAATCAAAAGTCACGATTATTGAAGCAGCTCCGTCCATTATTCCGCAAGAGGATGAGGAAGCATCTAAGCTGCTAGAAAGAGAATTAAAGAAAAAAGGCATCCATATCGCGAAGAAAACCACTGTGACAGAGGTAACGGAAAGTGAAGGAGTCAAAGCGGTTCATGCATCAGACGATAAAGGGGAGACGCATATCTTTACGGCTGAAAGATTGCTTGTTTGTGTAGGAAGAAGACCTACTGTTTCTGCTGTCAGCCAGCTTGACCTGCAGCTGGATGGTCCTTTTATCAAGGTGAACGACAAGATGCAGACAAGCGTTGAAGGTGTCTATGCAGTTGGAGATGTTGCTGGCGGCTATCAACTGGCTCATGCAGCGATGGCAGAGGCAGCTGTTGCGGTCAGTAATATTTGCGGTGTGTCTGAAAAAATGAATGCTGATATCATGCCTAGATGTATTTATACATTACCAGAGGTAGCAAGTGTCGGTCTGACTGAGAAAGAGGCAAAAGCCAAAGGACTTAACGTGCGGGCAGAACGATTTGATTTAGCGGCAAGCGGTAAAGCACTAGCGGCAGGTGAGCAAACAGGCTTTATTAAATTGGTATACGATACAGCCTATGGTGAAGTGATTGGCGCGACGATGGTTGGCCCGCACGTCACAGAGATGATTTCAGAAGCTTCCTCCTTTATGTATTTAGAAGGAACAGCAGAAGAGATGGCGAAAATGATTCATCCGCATCCGACCATCTCAGAAGGTTTTTATGAAGCAGCACTTGATATCGTGAGTAAGCTGAGAAAATAATGGCCAAACAAGGGATAGGGAGGAGATACGTGTGCACGTCCAGCTTCATCAGAAAGCGGCACTTGTGACAGGTAGCACAGATGGATTTGGAGAAGCCATCTGCCTGGCTTTAGCCCGGGCAGGTGCACATGTTTTTTTACACACGTTTCATGATGAATCAAAGGCTAAAACCATTCGTGAAGACATTCAAAAAATGGGCGGTCAAGCGAGTATTATTCAGAACCCGCTGGAAACGCCGCGTGATGCGACACGGATGCTGAGGCAAGTGATTGATAAATGCGGTAAACTGGATATTTTGGTCAATCAAGCAGAGCAAGGAGCAGGCGCAGAGCTTGATGACGTGAGCCCTGATGGGTGGGTAGATGAAGTGGAATCGGCTGTGAATACCGTCTTTCTTTCCAGTCAGGCTGCCGTATGGCATATGGTTGATCAGAAGCAAGGCTGCATCATTAATATATCGTCATCAGGCAGTATCACAGGAGATGGCGGGATCTCGCATGCTACTTCGAATTCTATGCTGAATGCCATGACAAAAGGGTTAGCGAGAGAATTTAAAGAAAAAGGCATCCGGGTGCTTGCGCTGCTGCCGCCTCCTCTCCATTTGGTTCCTGATACAGAGCAAATCAAGGAGACTGTGGCCCATATGACGGTGTTTCTCAGTACATCCTATGGTGCATTTACAGATGGCGTGGCGATTATGCTTGATGGGGGTGAGAGCGCTGGCTAATGATCAAAAACCAGTTCTCATCGTTGGCGGAGCACAAGGGATCGGAAAAGAAATAGCTGAGCGTTTTTTAAAAGAAGGACAGCTAGTTGCTGTGTCAGATATAGATGAAAAGGGGCTTTCGCTCTTAAAGACACAGTATCCTCAGCTGCTGATATTTCAAGCTGACGTTTCATCGTGGGAAAGTGTTCAGCAAATGATATCAGCAGCTGAAAGGGAGCTGGGCGGTATTGCTCATCTTGTGTATTCAGCAGGAATGACAAAATCTCTGCCTTTTTTAGAAGTCGATTTTTCACTTTGGAAAAAGACACTGGCTGTGAACTTATATGGTCTTTACTATTGCATCAAAGCGTTGGCCCCCTATATGTGTGAGCGTCAGGAAGGCAGTGTTGTCATTATTGGATCGGGATCGGCCATCACCGGCTCAGGCGGCGGTATTCAATATTATGCATCAAAAGCAGGTGCTTTTGGATTGATGCGATCGCTCGTAAAGGAACTAGGCTCCCATCATATACGCATCAATGTGATTGCCCCCCGCGTAATTGAATCTCAAATGCTTGATACGCTCTATCCAACTGTAGAGGAGAAACGGCAGCTGCAATCACTTATTCCCATTGGAAGATTAGGTAAGCCTGAGGATATCGCAGGACTCGCTTTATTTCTCACACGTCGCGAGGGGAGTTATTTGCACGGACAAATTATCCTGTTAGACGGTGGAAGAACGTATCAACCGAAATATACTGAGGGAAAAAGAGCGGAGAGTTAATCGCTCTTTTTGTTATTTTCATAACAATTGTTCCAATTGGAAACGAATGTTTGGTATACTGGTAATCATAGTATATTAAAAGGATGATGTCACATGCTGAATTGGGAAGAAAGACGACAGCTCGTCAAAGTTGCTCATCTTTATTATACAGACGGGTGGACGCAGCAAGAAATTGCAAAAAAGCTCAATGTCTCAAGACCAGTCATTTCAAAGCTCTTACAAAAAGCAAAAGATGTGGGAATTGTTGAAGTGTACATTAAAGACGAAAGCATTCATACGGTGGAACTTGAAAAGCAGCTGGAAACAACCTTTCAATTAACAGATGCGGTCGTTGTCCCAAGTGTTGGGACAATGTCTGAGATGGTGAAGAGAGCAGTCGGTCAAGCGGGCGCCTATTATTTGTCTAAAAACATGAAAGATGCGGAGAAAATCGGCATTTCATGGGGGACGACGCTTGCTGAGCTCGTCAAAGAATATCCGTTTGAACGAAGAAATGATGTGAAGGTTATTCCTTTAGAGGGCGGAATGGGCAGGCAAGCGGTCGACATTCATGCCAATCAGCTGGCATACGAGCTGGCAAAGAAAATGAACGGCACGTGTTCCTATTTATATGCTCCTGCGATTTTAGAAACAGAGGAATTAAAAGAACGGCTTATGGCGATGCAGGACATAGAAGCTGTGCTTGAAGAAGGCAGAAATGTGGATATTGCTCTCATCGGTATTGGCAACCCGCATAAAGGGTCGACTTTAAAAACAGTCGGTTATTTAAAAGAAGAGGATTTATCTGGTTTAAGGCAATCAGGCGCTGTCGGTGATATTGGTTTTCGTTTCTTTGATGGAGAAGGAAAACCTGTTCAAGATGAACTGAATCAAAAGGTCATAGGCTTATCGCTGGAACAATTAAAGAGCGTCAAAACGGTCATCGCTGTTGTAGAAGGAACCCATAAAGCTGAAAGTATTTTAGGGGCTTTAAATGGCGGCTTCATCCAAGTACTGGTGACAGACGAACTAACGGCGGCAGCCATTTTAAAGGAAGCATCCGTGCAATAAAAGGCTTGCAGCGTTCGAATGGTATAACAAGAGCAACATCAAACGAGAAAGGAGCTGTGTATCTTGAAGAAAACCGAAATGGAAGCAAACCTACATTGTACTCGGTGCCAAGAAGAGACCCTCCACAGCATCGTTTATGTGAATGATCAGATGAAAAGCGTTGAGTGTACAGAGTGTCATCAAAAGATCAGTGTGCAAGTCGACATCATGAAGGAATTTTACAAAGAAGTATACGAAAAAATAGCGACAAAGCCAAAGCGGATCACGCAGGAATATAAGTCGAACCTGAATGGATTTATCTCAAGGCTCCCAATCCGCGTGCTTAGTAAGCCATACCGGCTCATGAGATATTTAAACGAATCATACAAAGTAATCAAACAATATAAAAAATAAAGCAGAGCACTGCTTAGTGCTCTGCTTTATTTTGTGTTTTTTTCATATAATAATAAATAGGCAGTCCAGCCATTCCGATCAGCATGGAGATCAGGCAGCTTTTCCAATCGGTGATCATGGTGCTGATTAAGACGAATAATGAACCGATAATCGCAATGATTGGTGTCAGAGGGTAAAGTGGTACACTGTACGCACGCTTCATTCCGCTGTTTTGTTTTCTCAGCTTAAAGACGGCGAAAAAGGCCATGACATAAAAGATGTAGATCATGAAAATCGATACTTCAGACAGCTTCTCGGGATTACTGACGATCATAAACACAATGGCGATCAAAATTTGCACAAATACAGCGATCCAAGGTGTTTTAAACGTTGGGTGAATACGGGAAATCGCGTTGGCGAAAGGAATCTGCTTTCGTTCTGCCATCGCAAAAATCACACGTGGGAATGAAAGAACCTTTCCGTTCAAACAGCCAAAGATGCTGATGATGATCCCAATACTAATGATTTTCCCGCCAATTGGTCCAAAGAGCATGGTAGCAGCAGTGCTTGTCGCATTTTCACCTAGCTGGACGATTTGATCAGCTGGCAGCACGTGCAAAAGTGCGACATTAATAAAGAGATAACAAGCCGTCACAATTAAAATTCCGCCTGCCATCGCGCGAGGAAGCAGTTTCTCAGGGTTTTTCATTTCTCCTCCAAGCGCAGCAAGTAAAATCCAGCCATCATAAGCAAATAACGTAGCCAAAATCGCTGCACCGAAGTTCATTTGAGCGATACTATCGTTGACAGCCATGAAGATGTTTTCGTTACCCTTCCATATGCCAAACACAATAATAGCGGCAATTGGGACAAGCTTTCCAATAGTGGTCAGCCCCTGAACAAATCCGCCGTATTTTGTTCCCATGATGTTGATGATACATAAAAATAAAACGGTGATAATGCCGATCGTCGTAGACCATAAAGTCGAAAGCGAAAATAAATTGGCTAATAATGAACCAAAATAAAGACCAAGTGCTCCAATGATGGCGGGTCCGTAAATAATAATCTGCACCCAGCCGCATAAGTAGCCCCAAAATTCACCATACACTTCTTCAAGATAGGCGTACAAACCGCCGGTTCTCGGGATTTGTGTACCAATTTCAGCGACTGTCAGTCCGCCTGCAAGTGTTAAGATTCCACCTAACAGCCAAGCGAATAATGCGATGTCTGAGCTCCCTGAATAGGAAAGGACGTTGCCTGGCTTCATAAAGACGCCTGACCCGATAATGGTCCCGATGACAAGAGATAGGGCGAAAAATAAGCCGATGTCTTGTTTTAACGCTGGTTGTTCTTTGTTCATTACACACGACCTCCTGCATCACTTTCGTACGTTACTGTGACATGTATTTTGTTCATTGTAATACGATTTTAGGAAAACAAGAATTAAAAAAATTTTCTGATTTTCGTATTTGTGATTGAAAGTGTTCGTTTATTGGAGATATTAGGGTGAATGTTGTGTTAAAAACGAACAATGAAAGAATGTTTTCGATTTAATGTTAATTTAATGGCCAGAAACCGAACATCCAGTAAACGTACAGTTAAATGGTTGACTTTTCTTGAAAAATGAACTATTTTATTCATAAGGATATTATCTCGAATTCGAGATAATTTAAAATAGGAGTGAAAATAATGAAAATCAATGGGATTCACCACGTATCTGCGTTAACAGCCAATGCTCAGAAGAATGTTGATTTCTATCGCCAAATTCTTGGCTTGAAACTTGTAAAGAAAACAGTCAATCAGGATGACCCGTCTATGTATCACTTGTTTTATGGAGATGAGGTTGCTTCACCAGGAACAGAGCTTACATTCTTTGAGATTCCAATGCTTGCCCGCCGTTTGGAAGGGACAAATGCGATCACAAGCACAGGCCTTCTCGTTTCTTCTGAAGAGGCACTCACGTTTTGGGAAAAGCGGTTTGAAGATAAAGGCGTACAGCAAGAAACAGCTTCCTTGAGAGGCGGAAGACCTGCCTTACGTTTTAAAGACCCAGAAGGGCAGCAGCTGTTTTTAACAGTAGAACCGAACGCACAAGAAGAAGGATCACCGCCAGTGCATGACAATATTCCTGCAGAGTATGCGATTAGAGGTTTAGGTCCAGTTGAATTAACCGTTGCAGAAGCTGATAAGACGATCCGTGTTTTAACAGACATCCTTGGTTTCACCGAAAGAGCACGTGAACAATCAAATGATGGTGAGATCGTGACCATTTTTGAGTCAGGAAATGGCGGTGCTGGAACAGAAATTCATGTGATTGAAAAAACAGAAGGGCCTTCTGAACGTTCCGGCAGAGGAAGTGTGCATCATGTCGCATTCCGCGTGAAGGATGCAGAAGAGCTTGAAAAATGGTATGACAAAATATCAAAAGCAGGCTTTACGAATTCTGGTGTTGTAGAACGTTTTTACTTTAAAGCTCTTTACTTTAGAGAGCCAAATGGTATTTTATTTGAAATTTCAACAGATGGTCCTGGGTTTACAGTTGATGAAGGGGTGGATGTACTTGGCGATCAATTAGCCCTTCCGCCATTCCTAGAGCATAAACGAGCAGAAATTGAACAAAGATTAACGCCAATTCAATCGTCATAAAAAAAACAGCTCATAACTGAGCTGTTTTTTCATTAGGAACTGACTTGCTTAGATTCAGATTGTGTTAATGTGACCTGTTTCGTTTCTTGTTTTCCGTTTCGAATGAGGGTGATGCTCACGGTGTCTCCTACTTTTGTATTCGTGTATAGCTCGTGACGTAATTCGCTGCCAGTTTTGATTTGTTTTCCATTGATGGCGGTAATGACATCCTCTGACTTTAAGCCAGCTTTGGCGGCAGGTGAGCCAGCGGCGATTTCTTTGACATACACGCCTTGATCGAGCTGACTGCTTTTAAGTCCGAGTGTTTCTTTCTGATACACATCTGGAACTTGTTCGAGATCCAGCATACTGATGCCGATATATGGACGTTCAATTTTTCCTTTTGCGAGAAGCTGATCAGCGATTGGTTTGACATCATTGATTGGCAGCGCGAATCCAATGCCTTCCACACCTGTTTCAGAGATTTTCATACTCGTGATCCCCACAACCTTTCCGTCTGTCGTCAGAAGCGGGCCGCCGCTGTTACCTGGATTAATGGCCGCATCTGTTTGAATGACATTAATGCTGCTTTCGCCTGCTGATGTGTTCATAGAGACTGTTCGGTCGACACCGCTGACAATTCCTTGTGTCACCGTTCTTGAAAGGTCTTCACCAAGCGGGTTTCCGATTGCGATGACAGTTTCTCCAGCACGCAGTGAGGAGGAATTGCCTAATGCCGCCACCTTCGTCACATGACTGCTGCTAATTTCCACAACAGCTAGGTCAGTGAGCGGATCAGCTCCGACCAGTTTTCCTTCAATGGTTTTGCCATCGTGTAAGGATACGGTGAGTTTGTTTGCCCCTTCAATGACGTGGTTGTTTGTTAAGATATAGGCTTTATTGCCTGATTTTTTGAAAATCACTCCTGAGCCTGTACCGGTTTTTTCCTCTTGACTGCTTTTGTTTTGCTGTGATTCATCGAAAGGGTTACTGAAATCGCCAAAGCTCGTGTCTGTTTGAGTTTGTGCTTGGTAGTTTGTAATGCCGACAATTGCTGGTGATACATTTTCGACCATGCTGGAAATGCTGCTTGATGAATTTGATGTTTGGACGGCTGTTGTTTTTGACAAATTCGTGTGATTTGTCGATACTGCTTCTGTTTTCGCTGCCGAATCATTTGCAGTGCTGTCTGATGAATGCTGAGCATATGGCGTAAGAACATAGACACCTAACGCTAATATACCGCCCACAACACCGCTGACGAATGGCTTAAACCAGCCATTTGGCTTCTTCTGTTTTTGAGGTTGTTCAATAGTTTGTTTGTCATCTTTGTGATGTGTCATCCGAATCACTCTCTTTCATTGATTTTTTCATGTATGTGTTCAAGGTGTTTTACCGTATGTGGTGGTGACTGATTTTATCGTAAGAAAAAAGTGTGGGATAAAAATGAAAACATTGTGGGAAATTGTTAAAATAAGTAGTGAATCTTAGCAAATAGAGGAGTTTAAACTGTGGAAACAATCGGAATTATTGGATATGGAAGTATGGCTGATATGATGGTGCAAAAGTGGCTGGAAAATGGGGTACTAGATGCTCATCAAATCATGATCCATACAAGAAGTGAAACGGAACACCTGCATCAGCTTAAAGAAAAGCACCAAGAAATCAGCATTTGTTCATTAGACGAACTTTCTGCGTCATGTGATATATTGTTTGTCTGCGTGCCGCCGCTGGCTGTACTAGATGTTCTAGATCAGCTGCCTTCTGCAGCGAGAGCGTTACATATTGTGTCAGTAGCAGCAGCTGTGACATTAGAAAAGTTACAAGCGCATACAACACAGCCAGTGTCTAGATACATCCCAACACTCACGTCAGCTGTTGGCACAGGCGTATCCCTTGTTGCGCATGGTGCAACCGCAGGGCGTGAGGAAAAAGAGCGTTTACACCGTCTGCTTTCAGCTTTTAGCATCGTCAGGGAGGTAGAGGAAGACCGGTTTGATGCGGCGAGCAATTTGACAAGCTCATCTCCTGGTTTTATCGCTGCTCTGTTTGAAGAAATGGCGAAAGCGGCTGTGAGAAATAGCGATCTTTCCTTGGAGGAAGCGAATGAATTTTTAACGTATGCCCTTTTAGGGACAGGCCAGATCCTCGTAGAACGAGGCCTCACCTTTGCTGAAACTGTCGATAGAGTGGCGACAAAAGGGGGAATTACAGGAGAAGGTGCTGAGGTCATTCAACAGCAGGCACCTCAGATGTTTGATGATTTATTTACACAAACCATGAAGAAATATGAACAGCTGAAATCGCAGATCAATGAAGCGGATAAACACCACTAAAGACATAGTTAGTGGTGTTTTATTTGTTAAAAAAATCCTTTCTAAAATAGTCTTTTGACCTGTATTATCTGAGCCTAAATTCCTTATTTTCGGACATTGTATTGAAAAATCAATCAAGTTCTCATATAATTTTTTAGAAAATTTAGAAAAATATACACAAATTTTATGTTTAATTAAAGGGGGATGGGAATGAAGCTCTATCTATCTGTCGATATGGAGGGAATTACTGGTCTAGCTGATCATACATTTGTTGATTCACGCCAGCATAACTATGAGCGGGGCAGACGCATTATGACAGGTGAAGTGAATGCCTGTGTAGAGGCGCTTATTCAGCATGGTGCCACCGACATTTTGGTGAATGACAGTCATTCTAAAATGAATAATCTTTTGATCGAAGAGCTGCATGAAGAGGCAGTTCTCATATCAGGTGATGTAAAGCCTTATTCAATGGTGCAAGGGTTGGATCAAACCTATGATGCAGCTGTTTTTTTAGGCTATCATGCAAGAGCATCAATGAAAGGTGTGATGTCGCACAGTATGATTTTTGGGGTCAGACATTTTTACATAAATGATCATCCAATTGGTGAAATGGGCTTTAATGCGTATGTTGCAGGCTACTATGGTGTTCCAGTGATTCTTGTTTGCGGGGATGATCAAGCAGCACTAGAGGCAGAAAAGCTGATGCCTGGTGTGAAAACAGTAGCGGTGAAAGAGACCATCTCAAGATCTGCTGTGAAATGCTTACCTCCTGCCAAAGTCAATAAACAAATCTCGCAGCAAGTGGAAGCCGCGATGACACAGATTGATCAAATGAAGCCGCTGACGCCTCCTGATCAGCCGCTGCTTAAAATTGAGTTTGCCAACTATGGACAAGCTGAATGGGCGAATTTAATGCCGGGTACTGCCATCATAGAAGGAACAACGACGGTGACGTACCAAGCAGAGAATATATTAGAAGCCTATCAAGCGATGCTTGTCATGACAGAGCTTGCCGCACGTACAACATTTTGTTAAGCGAGGGGGAGACAGCAGATGGCCAGCTTTTTGCTCAAGCGTTTTATTGCGATGATTGCCACGATCTTAACGATTACGACTTTAACGTTTATTTTAATGAAGGTCATCCCAGGATCGCCTTTCAATGAAGAACGAAATACAAACGAAACCGTCCAGCGAAACCTCGAAAGCTACTATCACTTAGACGAACCACTCTATGTTCAATATGTCATCTATTTAAAATCCATTGTTACCTTTGATTTTGGTCCTTCCATTAAAAAGCCTTCTGAAAGTGTCAATGATCTATTGGCGAGAGGCTTCCCTGTCTCATTAGAACTTGGTCTTATCTCAATATTGATTGCTGTCATCTCTGGCATTCTGCTAGGGGTCATGGCTGCCCTCCGGCATAATGGTTTGATTGATTACATTGCTATGACCATTGCTGTTTTCGGTATATCCATTCCAAACTTTATCTTTGCTACCTTATTAATTCAGCAGCTTGCTGTCAATTTGAAGCTCTTTCCTACAGCGATGTGGACAAGTCCAATGCATATGGTGCTGCCCACAATCGCCCTTGCTGTCGGACCAATGGCCATTATCGCAAGGTTAACGAGATCGAGCATGATTGAAGTGCTGTCGCAAGACTATATCCGTACTGCCAAAGCAAAAGGACTTTCTCCCTTAAAAATTGTATTTAAGCATGCGCTTCGAAATGCACTTTTACCCGTTGTGACCATTCTTGGAACACTTGTCGCAAGTATTTTAACAGGAAGTTTTGTCATTGAAAAAATATTTGCCATTCCTGGAATGGGAAAATATTTTGTCGAGAGCATTAACAACCGTGACTATCCTGTCATCATGGGAACCACTGTTTTTTACAGCATTATTTTAATCACACTTCTCTTCATTGTCGATGTGGCGTATCGTCTCCTTGATCCGAGGATTCAGCTGCATCAGAAAGGAGGAAAGGCATGAG
The DNA here is from genome assembly GCF_036884855.1 of Bacillus sp. MAG717A. Taxonomy (NCBI): domain Bacteria; kingdom Bacillati; phylum Bacillota; class Bacilli; order Caryophanales; family Bacillaceae; genus Bacillus; species Bacillus sp. MAG717A. The sequence goes on along the minus strand of NZ_CP145733.1, from coordinate 231,152 downwards.
TATACACCTTCAGCATGATCCACCGAACAGGCATCCTGAAGTCCCGGACGAATGGTTTTCTCCTCGAGAGCAAAAGAAAACGGAAGCCCATGCCATTAAAAGACCCTCTCTTTCCTATTGGGCTGATACATGGAGGCGGCTGAAGCAAAATAAGCTTGCGATGTTTAGTCTATCGGTCCTGATTTTTCTTTTTGTCATGGCAATCTTAGGCCCATTGCTTGCGCCAAATAGTGTGACAGAACAGCGTCTTTCGATGCAAAATCTGCCGCCCTCGGCTGCTCACTGGTTCGGAACAGATGAGCTTGGGCGAGATGTGTTCACACGTACTTGGTACGGAGCACGCATTTCGTTATTTGTGGGTGTCATGGCAGCCCTGATTGATTTTGCCATCGGTGTGATTTATGGGGGCATAGCCGGCTATAAAGGCGGACGCTATGATCATGTCATGATGCGGATTGTCGAGGTGCTTTACGGACTTCCTTATTTACTTGTCGTCATTTTATTGATGGTGCTGATGGGGCCAGGGCTAGTCACCATTATTGTAGCGCTCACTGTCACCGGATGGATTGGAATGGCAAGAATTGTGAGAGGTCAGGTTCTTCAGCTGAAAAGCCAGGAATATGTTCTTGCCTCAAAAACCTTTGGTGCCAAAAGCCTGCGGATCATTCGCCGCAACCTGCTGCCGAATACGATGGGGCCGATTATCGTCCAAATGACCCTGACTGTGCCGACCGCGATATTTGCTGAAGCGTTCCTAAGCTTTCTCGGTTTAGGTATTCAAGCGCCGTTTGCAAGCTGGGGTGTGATGGCTAATGACGCTTTGCCGACTGTGCTGTCAGACAATGGACATTGGTGGCGTTTATTTTTCCCGGCATTTTTTATTTCACTCACGATGTTTTGCTTTAACAATTTAGGTGATGGCTTGCAAGATGCACTTGATCCAAAGATGAAGAGGTGAAGCGCTTTGAAAAAAGTTCTACAAATCATCGATCTGCACGTCAGCTTTCGGACATACGGCGGTTCAGTTCAAGCAGTACGTGGAGTGAATGTCGATGTATATGAAAAAGAAACCTTAGCCATTGTAGGAGAATCAGGCTGCGGAAAAAGTGTGACTTCACAAAGCATTATGAGGCTTCTGCCTGCATACAGTGCACATGTCGATCAGGGAGAAATCTGGTTTCAAGACCGCAACTTGCTGTCATTATCTGAAAAAGAAATGCGCGCCATACGAGGTGTCGATATCTCGATGATCTTCCAAGATCCGATGACGGCACTCAACCCAACCTTGACAATAGGGGATCAGCTGATGGAGGCGGCGAAGGAACATCAAAAGCTGACAAAAAAAGAAGTGAAAGAAGCCGCCATACAGATGCTTGATTTGGTTGGTATTCCGCAGCCGAAGGAGAGGTTAAAGCAATACCCGCACCAATTCAGCGGAGGAATGAGGCAGCGGCTCATGATTGCAATGGCACTGATTTGCGAGCCAAAGGTGCTGATTGCAGATGAACCAACGACCGCACTGGATGTCACCATACAGGCACAAATTTTAGAGCTGTTTAAAGAGATTCAAAGGAAAACAGGTGTCACCATTATTTTAATTACACATGACTTAGGGGTCGTAGCCCAGGTTGCCGACCGGGTAGCGGTCATGTACGGAGGGAAAATGGTTGAAGTCGGAACAAGGCGAGATATTTTTTACAGTCCGCAGCACCCTTATACAAAAGGGCTCCTGCAATCCGTTCCAAGACTTGATATGAAAGATGAATTGATTCCGATTGAAGGAAGCCCGCCTGATTTATTTGCTCCGCCAAAGGGCTGTCCGTATACCGAACGCTGCCCGGTGGCCATGAAAGTGTGTGATCATATCATGCCGCACGAAACGCAGCGGTCACCTACCCATACAGTGCATTGCTGGCTCCAGGATGAGCGAGCGAACCAAGCGATTTTATCTTCAACACAAAGGGGGAGTTTTTGATGAGAAAAAAAGGGTGGATCATCAGTGTTTGTTTGTTCATCATCATGCTGCTTGCAGGATGTACAGCGAATGAGCAAGCAGGTAAAGGATCATCAAGTAATAAGGGTGAAAAGAAAATATTAACCTTAAATAACGAAAATGAACCGACGTCATTTGACCCGCCGATTGGTTTTAATAATGTATCGTGGCAAGGGCTAAATAACTTAATGGAAGGATTAACGAGACTGAATGAAAAGCACGAACCATCTCCTGCAATGGCTGAAAAATGGGAGATTTCAGAGGATGGAAAAACGTACACGTTTCATTTAAGAGACAGTATCAAGTGGTCGAATGGTGATCCAGTGAAAGCGAGTGACTTTGAATATGCGTGGAAGCGTCTGCTCGATCCGAAAACAGGCTCCTCTGCATCGTTCTTAGCTTACATGATTGAAGGAGGAGAGGCATTTAACAGCGGAAAAGGAAAGAAAGATGACGTAAAAGTGAGCTCTGAAAATGACAAAACGCTAAAAGTCACACTGGCATACCCGCAGAAGTCATTCTTAAATATGACCGCAAACCCTGCCTTTTTCCCTGTTAATGAGAAGGTAGCTGAGAAGGACCCAAATTGGGCAAAGGATGCCAAAACCTTTGTCGGGAATGGGCCGTTTCAGCTGACAGAATGGAAGCATGATGAGAGCTTCACCATGGAAAAAAGTGAGACGTATTGGGACAAAAAAACAGTCAAGCTGGATCAGGTAAAGTGGCTGATGATCAGTGATCGAAACACTGATTATCAAATGTATCAATCGGGAGATTTAGATACTGCCTTTGTCCCAGCAGAGCAAAGTGAAAATTTGTTGAAAAATAAAGATGTGCAAATTGAAGATCAGGCCGGACTGTTCTTTTATCGTCTGAATGTGAATATGGAACCTTTTCAAAATAAGAACATTCGCAAAGCCTTTCAAATGGCGATCAATCCGAAAGATATCGTGGATTATGTAACAAAGAATAAAGAGAAGCCAGCTCGCGCCTTCGTTTCACCGGGGATTCTAGATTCAAAGGGTGAAGATTTCAGAGAAGCTGGCGGCGATCTTGTCAAACAAGATACGAGTGAAGCAGCGAAGCTATTAGAAAAAGGGCTGAAAGAAGAGAACTATTCGAAACTGCCGCCCGTCACATTAACATATAGCACAAAGCCTGAGAACAAGAAAAAAGCTGAAGCCATCCAGCAGCAATTAAAAGAAGCGCTAGGTGTGGACGTAAAGCTTGCAAACATGGAAGCCAATGTATTTGCAGAAGATCAAAAGGCGCTGAAATTTCAATTCTCGCAAAGTTCATTTTTAGCAGACTATGCAGATCCGATCAATTTCCTAGAGAGCTTCCAAACAGGGAATGCGATGAACCGGACTGGATGGTCAAACGACACCTATGATCAGCTGATTAAAAAGGCGAGCCAGGAAGCAGATGAACAAAAGAGAAACAGCATCCTTCATGATGCAGAGGCACTTCTCATTGAAGAAGCACCGATCATTCCAATTCATTTTTATAACCAAGTCCATTTACAAAAAGAGGGCGTGAAGGGAATTGTCCGCCACCCTGTTGGGTATATCGATTTGAAATGGGCGCAAGTAGATGGAGAGTAGTAAATGAGAAACACGGACGCTTTGGAAAAAAGCGTCTGTTCCTTTATTCGTTCATGTTATGGAGAAGATGCCCATAGATTGAAAGAAACAAAGAGAAAGAGGGGATTGGCATGAACCAGCTGCCAGCAGCGCTTCAAACAGGGGATACGGTGGGGATTATTGCACCAGCAAGCCCGCCTGATGAATTGAAATTAGCAAAAGGGATTGCTTTTTTAGAAAGCCTCGGGCTGAAGGTGAAAAAAGGGAAGTATCTCGATTCTCGGTACGGGTATTTAGCGGGGCGTGATCATGAAAGAGTGGAAGATCTTCATGGCATGTTTCAAGATCCAGAAGTCAAAGCAGTTATTTGTGCCTGCGGAGGGTACGGAACTGGAAGACTTGCGGAAGTCATTGACTATGATCTCATTCGCAGGAATCCAAAAATCTTTTGGGGTTATAGTGACATTACGTTTTTACATACGGCCATCCAGCAGCAGACCGGACTTGTGACCTTTCATGGTCCAATGCTTTCCTCTGATGTGGGACTTGAAGAGGTTCATCCGTATACGAAGGATACTTTTTTGCAGCTGTTCACGCCGAAGGCCTTTACGTATACGCATCACTTTTCACCTCTTCATACCTTCTACCCCGGCACTGCTTCAGGTGACATCATAGGAGGGAATCTTGCCCTCATCGTGACAACACTTGGTACACCTTTTGAAATTGATACGAAGGGTAAGCTGTTGTTCATTGAAGATATTGACGAAGAGCCGTATAAAATCGATCGCATGATGCAGCACCTCACCTCTGCTGGAAAACTGGATGATGCGGCAGGATTCATCATTGGAGATTTTCATCAATGTGAACCAAAAAAGAAAGACCAGTCCTTAACCTTGGAACAGCTGTGGGAAACCTATATTGTGCCGCAAAAGAAACCTGCACTCGGCGGCTTTCGGATCGGTCATTCATCACCGAACTTTGCCATTCCGATGGGCGTTCAGGCTTCACTAGATGCGGCAGGGAAAAAACTGCACATTTCTCCAGGCGTTGCTGCGAAAGAGGCGATCAAATGAAAATCGTGGATGTTCGTACATGCAGAACGAGTGTACCGCTAAAAAAGCCTTTCAAAACCGCTTTAAGAACGGTGTATGACGCAGCATCTCTGATCGTCATCATCACATATGATCAAGGTGACGTCAGCTACGGAGAGGCAGTTCCCACGTCGGTGATTACAGGAGAAACGCTGGAAAGCATCGACTATGCCATCTGTGAAGTGATCAGACCCATTTTGCTCGGGGCTTCCTTGGCAGAGTATGAACAAATCTTTTCTGCTATGAACCGCGTGCTCGCAAGCAACACAAGCGCAAAGGCTGCAATCGATATGGCCATTTATGATGGGTTAGCAAAGCAGGCAGGGCTTCCGCTTTATCAATACCTTGGCGGATATCGTCATCAGCTCGAAACCGACTATACGGTCAGTGTAAACCGTCCGCTCGAAATGGCGGAAGATGCGAAGCAATACGCAGCCGAAGGCTTTCAGACGTTAAAGGTGAAAGTGGGGAAAGATGACATACACACGGATATTCAGCGTATCAAGCGGATTCGAGAAAAAGTCGGACCAGACATTCAGATCAGGCTCGACGCAAACCAAGGATGGACGTGGAAGGAAGCGATCACAGCCATTCGAAAAATGGAAGCACTGAATATTGAATTAATAGAACAGCCAGTGCCGAAAGAAGATATCGAAGGTCTGCGCCGTGTGACAGAAGCAACTGATACATTGATTATGGCAGACGAAAGCATTTTTAGTTTTCATGATGCAATCAAGGTGCTTGAAACGAGAAGCTGTGATCTCATCAATTTAAAATTAATGAAATCGGGCGGCATAAAAGAAGCACTAAAAATCAATGTCCTAGCTGAAGCATACGGTGTTCAGTGCATGGTTGGCAGTATGATTGAGTCAAAGCTTGGCATTACAGCAGCGGCACATTTCGCCGCAAGCCAGCCGAATATCACCCGCTGCGATTTTGATGCCCCGCTTATGCTGAAAGAAGACATGATAGACGGAGGAATCGTGTACAAAGGAAAAGACATATTGTTACCGCTGCATCATGGGTTAGGCATACAAGGGGTGAAAGGAGTCTCGTGATGATATATGAATCAAAGGTTCCAGTCGCTAACGTATGGACAGCACCGCAGTCTCCGCGAGAAATCGATCGAAAGGTACTTCAGGACTCCATCAACATCAAAGAGTGGATTGACCAGCAAACATATGAAGAAAAATTGGCTTTATGTGAAGAAAATTTGATTCAATCTCAAATACTGCTCGGAGAACGAGTGATTGGATTAGAAGAGACAGATGGCTGGATGAAAGTCGTCATACCTCAGCAGGCCAGCCGGAAACATCCGCAAGGTTATCCAGGCTATATACCTGTTGAGCAATTAAACCAAGTAACAGGGGGAAATGGATCAGCAGCATCTCTTATTGTTTCTCAGAAAAAAGCCACGCTCTATCAAAACGGGGAACCCGATATGGAGATTAGTTTTTTAACAGAGCTGGCAGCAGCTAAAGAAACAGATGATCAATTTTATGTTGTCACCCCAGTAGGAATAAGAGAAATCAACAAAGCGGATGTACGCCCAGTTTCACATGCTTACTCTTTGACCGGCAAAGATGTCGTAGACGCAGGAAAACAATTTATTGGACTTTCTTATTTATGGGGAGGTATGAGCAGCTTTGGATATGATTGTTCAGGTTTTGCTTACAGCATGTACAAAGCGTGCGGATATCTTTTGCCGAGAGACGCAAGTGACCAAGCAGTTCAAGGAACCCCGGTGGCATCAAGCCATTTAGAACCAGGCGATTTGCTGTTTTTTGCAAATGAAAACGGAAAGGGAGCGATCCGCCATGTAGGGATCTACGCTGGAGACGGGAAGATGCTTCATTCGCCTAAAACCGGCAGACAAATTGAACTGCTTTCCCTTTCTGGCACTTCATATGAAAAGGAATGGGCAGGTGCAAGGCGGTATTTACCAAGCGAGAGGAGGAGCGATCATGGTAGTTGAACCACTTTTACAAGTAAACAACCTCAAAAAACATTTTCACCTATCAAAAGGGAGAACGTTAAAAGCGCTGGATGGTGTCTCTTTTCAGCTGAAACAAGGTGAAACCTTTGGTCTCGTTGGTGAATCTGGCTGCGGCAAATCCACACTTGGAAAAGTGCTCATGCGTCTTTATGAACCAACAGATGGTGAAGCCTTATATGAAGGGAAAAGTCTTCACCACCTTTCTAAAAAAGAATCATTTGATTTCAACCGGCAAATGCAAATGGTCTTTCAAGATCCGTATTCCTCCTTAAATCCGAGACTGTCAGTAAAAGATATTATGCTAGAGCCAATGGAGATTCATCAGCTTTATGGCAGTCAAAAGAAAAGGATTGCCCGCGTAAAAGAACTGCTCGAAGCGGTAGGGTTAAGCTATGATTTTGCCACCCGCTATCCGCACGAATTTAGCGGAGGACAAAGGCAGAGAATCGGCATTGCAAGAGCACTTGCCTTAGCGCCAAAATTTATTGTGGCAGATGAGCCGATTTCTGCACTAGACGTTTCCGTTCAAGCGCAGGTGGTGAATCTGCTGAAGAAACTGCAAAAAGAGGAAGGATTAACATTTCTCTTTATTGCACATGACTTGTCAATGGTGAAATATATTAGCGACCGGATCGGTGTTATGTATTTAGGCCATCTCGTTGAATTGACGACAAGTGATGCATTATATCAAACACCGCTTCACCCATATACACAAGCCTTGCTGTCTGCTATCCCCATTCCAGATCCTGACGTAGAGGACAAGCGCAAAAGGTTTATTTTAAAAGGAGAAATTCCAAGTCCAGTCAATCCGCCAAGCGGCTGTGTATTTCGAACAAGATGTCCTGCCGCGATGGATGTATGTGCTGAAAAAAAGCCGACATTACAAACGGTGGAAGAAGGACATGAAGTTGCCTGTCACTTATATAATAGAAAATAGGACAAGCTAGACAAAAAGCCAGCAAGTAGACAAGCTGTTCTACACGCTGGCTTTTTTAATAGATGAACGCCGAATAGGCAATGTGCAGCATCTGAACGAGCCACCAGATTTAATAATTTCAGAAAAGTCCACTTCAATAACGGTGTATCCGTGAGCGGTTAACGCAGCATTTGTTTCTTGGTTGCTGGGCAAGCTGATCACTTTTTTCTGCCCAATGGATAAAACATTTGGTCCAAGTGTGAATTGCTCTTGTTCGCTGATTTCAATCAAATCATAATACGTTTTGAGCAGCTGGAGATCCTTTTGCTTGAACGCTTCAGGATAAATGATTATTTCGTCATGAGACAGAATATTCATCACACAATCAAGATGCAAAATGTGAGGAGGAAGGTGAATAGGAATGATGTCATGATCCGGCAGTTCCTTTTTTAGCTGGTAGATAGCGGCTGGACTAGTTCTTTTGCTCGTGCCAACAAACACACGCTTCTGATCCACAAGCACATCGCCGCCTTCAATTGTTCCGTCTGTCAAAGTGACAGCTGACCACCCTTTTGCCTGTGCCCAATCTTTTAGACACTGTTCTTCCCCTTGCCGAACCGGAGCGGCCATCTTTGAAACAAACAGTGTATGTCCAATCGTAAACCCAATATCCCGAGTGAAGACTTGCTCAGGGAAGCGGTCATTCGCTGGGAGCAGGATGGGCCGTACTTGATGATCTTTAAGGGTTTGGATCAATTGCTTATGCTGAGCGACTGCTCTCATTTGAGAAATATTTTCTTTCGCAAAATGTTTCTGGGTTTCGTTGATAATTTGTTTGATTTCCATATAAATAGGACTGCATAAAAGAACTTCTTCTAAATCGTCGTATTCACTCATGCATTGCGGCATTTTGTATAATTGGTCTGCTCTCATCGAATCCATCAAATGGCCTCCTTGTTCGTTCATAGTTCTATTATTCCTTCTTCTTGTCATGGTTGAAACATTTCCGAAAGAAAATCTCTCACATAAGACTAAAGCAAAAAGTTTAGACAAACCTAAAAGAATAGTGTTTAATAAAAGTCGTTCCGCATCTACGAAAACAGCAAGAAGGAGCTATGATGATGAGTGAAGAAAATTTCAAATACTGCAAGGAATCGAAAGTTGTTAAAACCAGCAGGGTATTCCCTCTCGATACGAATAACCACCAAACGTTATTTGGCGGGAAATTAATGAGCTATATAGATGACATTGCCTCCATATCGGCAGCAAGACACAGCCGCAGTGAAACGGTCACAGCTTCAATGGATTCTGTTGACTTTTTAGAGCCGATTGGACAAAAGGAGTCAGTATGCTTGGAATCCTATGTCACATGGGTCGGCACGTCTTCTATGGAAGTGTTCGTCAAGGTCATTAAAGAAAACTTGATGTCTGGAGAACGCAGGCTCGCAGCGACTTCATTTCTGACATTTGTCTCATTAGATGAAAACGGAAAGCCTAAACGAGTCCCGCAGGTGATGCCGGAAACAGAAGAAGAGATCATGCTTCATCAAACAGCGAAGCAGCGGGCAGAGGAAAGAAAAAGCCGTCGAAAACATAGTAAGGCGCTTGCTGACGCACTTGGGACAGATAAACCTTGGGCGTAAAAATCACCCTTTAAGCGGTGATTTTTTTCTATGTCAGTATCTTGCATGGCAAGATAGTGTATGGTAAGATGAAACTATCTTGTGATGCAAGATACTGAAATCGGAGGAAGAATCATGACAACATCCACACAAATGCTAAAAGGAATTTTAGAAGGCTGTCTGCTGTCGATTATTTCTGAGGGCGAAATTTATGGGTATGAAATGACGAAGAAGCTCGCGCATTATGGGTTTGATCAAATAAGTGAAGGCAGTATCTATCCGATTTTGCTGCGTATGCAAAAGGAGCAGCTGGTGACCACCGTCACAAAAGCGTCAGCGAGCGGTCCGAAAAGGAAATACTATACGCTCACACAAGGGGGAGAACAAGCGCTCAAAGAGTTTATTGCCCGCTGGAATGAGCTCTCGAAAAATGTAAATCGCTTATTACAAAAAGGGAAGTGAGATTATGGTATCAAAAGAAACAAGACACATTCTACTAGAGCTGCAACTTTATCTCATATCAAAGGGAAAAAATCAGGATGAAATCGATGAGCTGATGGACGAACTGACAGCACATGCGGTTGAGGCTGAAAAAGACGGCAAAACAGGTGAGGATGTGTTCGGCGGAGATCCACGGAGCTATGCTGATGAACTGGCAAAAGAGCTGTCAGGAAACCATAAAGACTGGGTGCCATTTGTCAGTGCTTTCTTAATTGGATCACTTTTTTACATGATTTTAGCAGATGCAATCAGCCAAAACTTATCCTATTCTTTTTTTGCTTTGATTGGATATCCGCTCGTTTTAGTGGCCAATGTCATCATGATCATTTTGATGTTTAGAGCGTCCGCCTTTCAAACAAGCGGCCGGGTATTTCTCTACTTTTGGATGTTAGGAATCTTTCAGCTGACAGCGATGGTCACAATCAAACTATTGGATCAAAAACTTGGCACGCCATTACTTGTACTTACTTCAGGACAAAGATGGGGCGTCATTTTGCTTATGCTGCTATGTATCGTTGTATTCAATGCAATCTTAAAGGCGAATGTCGTTTCATTGATTCCGCTCATCTTTTTCGGACCGCAGCTCATATTCGAATGGATTGGCTGGACGTCACCAAGTGTGATTTTACTGCAAAGCCTGCTGTCTATTGTGATTTTAATAGGGCTTATGCTCATTGTCCTGCGCCGGGCAAATAAGAAAAATGAAAATACGAATGTAAACTGAGCACATCCGATCCGATGTGCTTTTCTTTTTCTAAAAAAATGTAGAAATGGAATTGTGTTTTTCATTACAATGGGGAGAGGACAAAAATGAAAAGGGGTTCTGTTTTTGGATATCGTATGGGGATATGTACTCGTTTTTGTATTGGCTGCTTTGCCTTTTTTTGAAGTGATTGGTGTCGTTCCATTCGCAATCTTAAGTGGACTGCATCCTGTGACAACAGCTGTGATTGGATTCATCGGCAACTTTCTCACAGTCTTGTTTCTCATTGTGTTTGTGGACCGGTTTAAAGCATGGTGGTTAAAGAGAAAAGAAGAGAGAGGTGATGAAAAAGGAGAGAAAAAGCAGCTGCGGGCGAGAAAAATTTGGGAACGATACGGTCTGCCTGGATTAGCGCTCATTGGTCCTTTTATCATCGGCAGTCATTTAGCGGCCTTGATGTGTATGAGCTTTGGAACGAAAAGAAAGCAAGTCGCGGTGTGGATGACCGTCAGTTTAATGATGTGGACAGCGCTGGCTGCTAGTTTAACCGGTGCCGGCTTCCATTACTTTGCCCCAGATTCAAATGGTTTGTTCGGAGATATTTTTAGCAAGTAAAAAAAGGGAGGGTCATCAATGACAGTTCAAACAAGGACAGTATTTGAAACAGAGCGCCTGAAACTGAGAACGATGAATGAACATGATGCGTCATTTTTATATACCAAGCTGTTCCAGGATGAAGAAGTGATGAAGTATTATCCTTCTTTGAAGGATGAACAGCAGACAAAAGAGTGGATTGCATGGAATCAAAAAAATGACCGCACGTACCACACCTCGCTATGGATCATTGAAGATAAAGAAACAAATGAGAGACTTGGACAAAGCGGAATTGTTCTGCAAAATATCGAAGGACAAACGGAGCTTGAGATTGGCTATATGCTTAAGAAAGCGGCGTGGGGGAATGGCTATGCTGCTGAGGCTGCAAAAGGCTGTCTAACCTATGGATTTGAAGAAATGAAGGTCAGACGGATGGTCAGCCTAATTCGTCCTGAGAATGAAGCGTCGGTGAAGGTCGCTTTAAAAATGGGCATGAAAAAAGAAAAAACCATTTCAAAATGGGACCAAATCATTGATGTATACAGCATCACCCGTGACGGAGAAAATGGCTCGCTTACTGAATAAGCAGAGCCGTTTTTTTCTTTTATGCACGTTGTTCTAACTGAAGCAAATATTTCTTTCGTTCAATCCCCCCGCCGTAGCCTCCAAGTTCACCACTTGTTTGAATCACGCGGTGGCAAGGAATGATAATCGCCAATTGATTCGCACCATTTGCATTACCAACGGCACGAACCAAATGCGGATCGCCCAGTATTGTGGCTAGATCACGATAGGATCTCGTTTCGCCTGATGGAATGAGTGAGAGCTGCTCCCACACCTTCATTTGAAAAGGGGTGCCATGTAAGGAAAGGGGTACAGTAAACTTTGCCAGCTTTTTCTCAAAATATAAGGCCAATTCCTTTGCTAATTGCTGATGGACGTTTGTTTCTCCAACTAAAATACGGGCATGATGCTTCTTTCTTAATGTTTCGATTTCTTTTTCGAGTCCCCGCCTGTCCATAAACTCCAGTAAATACACATGTGTGGCATCTGTCACGCTGATCATCCGCCCGATCGGTGTGGAAATAAAATTAGCATAGAGAATGTGAATCTGCGCTTTTTTAGGGGGATTTCCCATGATTTTCGTAAATGCATCATTGAAGGCGCTTGAAGATTCATAGCCAAAGGTGACCTGCTGATCGATTACTTTTTTTCCGTTCAAAATTTCTTTAAAGGCAAGTCCCATTCTACGTGATCTTGCATATTGAACAAAGGTCATGCCGTAAATGTCTTTAAATTTTCTTCGAGCTGTGGCAGAGTGAATCCCTAATTGACGGAAGTCCTCTTCCTTCCAGCGTTTCTCAGGATTTTTTTCTACTGCTGAAACGAGTGTTTTGACTTCTTCAGGGATGCTGTTAGGGTATGTTAACGGTGTGCAGCGCTTGCATGGGCGATACCCTGCCAGCAGTGCCTCCTCCGCTGTAAAGAAAAACTCACAGTTTTCATATTTGGGCTTTCTTGCCGTACATGTGGCATGACAGAAGATGCCGGTTGTCTTAATACAGGCAAAGAATGTGCCGTCATATTGCGGATTCTTGTCAACAAGTGCTTGATAAAATTCATGTTTTTGTTCATCGGTCATCATCATATGAATCCACCTCTTGATTTTCTATAAAATGTTTTTCAGCATTCTAAAGTTGAGCGTTCATCACATCAATCTTAATTCATTATATCAGCGATATGATCGTTGCCATACCCGCGCTTTAACGAAGGCGGAATGATCCTTCTTTCTCGTATGCAAGTATGATAAATATGTCGATCTCCTCCTGTTTTAGTTCATATACTTTAGTTACTTCTGTTTCATTTCTTCATAAAATGCTTCAACTTTTTGTTCGTAAAGTACGGCCTCCATGTCCTTGTATTTACGCTTGATCGTCAATGTCATAAAAAATAAATGGATTGTCATATACGCTCATTTCCCTTCAATCCGCAGCAAGCGAAACAGCCCACAAATCTTCTTGATCAGTTGACCTGTTTCTAACACTTAGTATACGGCGGTCCCATAAAAATTCTTTCGAAAAATGAACAAGTATATTTGCAAGAGGAAAGCAAAGTGATAGACCGGTATTTAGGGGTGTGATACAATTTTGGCACACAGAATCTGCTCTAAGTCAGATCTGCTTATCATGAATTGGTTTTCTAGGGTTCCGTGCGGGTGGCGCAGTCTGGACCGAGAGAAAACACATAGGGTCTAGACAAAAGACCGTATGACACGGAGGGATAAAAGCCCGGGAGATTTGATCAAACGATCGATTTCCGGGCTTTTTTTTGTTGGTTGGAATCGTTCAGAAAGGAAGGGATCTAATGAAATGGGGAAATGTTTTGATTGCGGCGGTTTTTGAAGTCGGCTGGGTGATGGGATTGAAATATGCTGACTCTTTATTCGAATGGGCCGCAACCATCGTTTGTATTGTCGTCAGCTTTTATTTACTCCTGAAAGCCACGACTGTACTACCAGTTGGCACACTTTATGCCGTTTTTACCGGACTTGGGACAGCAGGTACTGTCATAGTAGGTATGGTCATGGGGGAGCCGGTACAGCTAGTGAAATTACTTTTAATCATGGTGCTTTTAAGCGGTGTATTAGGGCTCAAACTGACCACAGGAGAAAAGAAAGGAGAGACTGAATCATGAGCTGGCTTTTACTCATTGGGGCAGGCATTTTAGAAATGCTTTGTGTCACCATGATGAATCAATTCCAGAAAGATCGGCATGTCAAATGGATTTTATTCATTGCAGCTGGATTTTCTCTGTCCTTTCTCATGCTCTCTCTTGCAATGAATACAATTCCGATGGGAACGGCGTACGCCATTTGGACTGGCATTGGAGCTGCTGGAGGAGCCATTGTCGGCATGCTGTTTTATGGTGAGTCGAAAGACGCAAAACGTATTTTCTTTATCGCATTGATTTTATCTGCGGCGGTCGGGTTAAAGATTATTGAATAAGAAAAGGGCTGGCATCTGTCTGCCAGCCTTTTTTACATCGAATGATGATTGGAATCGTTTTCATTTTTGCGGTAAAGCTGACTCACTAGCAGAAAACAGACACCAAATGTGAGCAAAGGAATGAGTCTTTCACCGGCCATAAATAGATAAATACCTGTGATCAGACATACGATGCCGAGCCAAAAGCTCACTTTACCAAACAAAGTCATGCTTTTCATCTCCATCACTCCTTTTGTGATAAAAGGTCTACTCACATTATATCACGCTAGGTGCAGAATTGAATGAATATTCAATAAAAAATGGACTCTTCATTGCTTTTTCTCTTTCCAGTCCAGTATAATATTTCATTAGAATGAAAACGTAAATGAGGTCATGATACATGAGAACATTGATTACAGAGAAACTTGAATTACACAGACAAAAGCACGAGCAAAAAGGCAGACTGCTTGTCAGCTGTCCGGATCAGCCTGGTATTGTATCAGCTGTTTCTTCCTTTTTATTTGAGCACGGAGCGAACATCATTGAATCCAGCCAATACACAACCGATCATGAAAGCGGCCGGTTCTTTTTAAGAATTGAATTTGATTGGAAAGACATTTCGGCGAATATGGATCAATTGAAAAATAGTTTTGAGCCAATCGCAGCATCATTTCAAATGACGTGGAGCATGTCGCGTGCAAGTGAGCTTAAAAAGCTGGCAATCTTTGTCTCAAAAGAGCTTCATTGTCTGCATGAACTTCTATGGGAATGGCAAAGCGGAAATTTAATGGCTGAAATCGCAGTTGTGATCAGCAATCATGAAACGGCAAAAGATACAGTAGAAGCGCTTGGGATCCCATTCCATTATGTAAAGGCGAACAAAGACATTCGCAAAGAAGCTGAAAAAGAGCAGCTCGCCTTATTAGAAGAGTACGATATTGATGCGGTTGTACTTGCTAGATACATGCAAATTTTAACGCCTGGATTTATTGAAGAGCATCCGAACAAAATCATTAATATTCATCATTCCTTCCTGCCGGCGTTTATTGGTGCCAACCCATACAAGCGGGCATATGAACGGGGCGTCAAACTAATTGGTGCGACTTCTCATTATGTTACAAATGATTTAGACGAAGGACCGATCATTGAACAAGATATTGAGCGTGTAGATCACCGTGATGATGCGGAAGCCCTAAAAAATATTGGCCGGACAATTGAGCGCAGTGTGCTTGCGCGTGCTGTCAAATGGCACTTGGAAGATCGAATTATTGTTCATGAGAATAAAACGATTGTCTTTAATTGACCGCTTGACTTTTCTTTAGCAATTGGTGATAATATAAAAAAATTAACGAGCGTTGAAAAGGAATAGTAAGCAGGAACTGGTGCGTAAAGAGAGCAAATGATATGCTGAAACATTTGCCGCAGACAGCTGCTGAACCTGCCCTTTGAGCCTTAGAGGAAAAATCTAAGCGCGTGCCTGGCGTTACAGGAGTTGAGTGGAATAAGCATTTCGTATGCTTATTCAATGAAGGTGGTACCACGGAAAATCCCTTTTCGTCCTTTACATAAGGAGAAAAAGGGATTTTTTTGTGCCTAAAGGTATAGCGGAGGGAATCAAGAATGAAAAAGCAAAGGATCGTCATAAAAATTGGCAGCAGTTCATTAACAGAGCAAAAAGGAGCCATTGATGAACAAAAGATGCAGGATCATGTAAGAGCCATAGCAAAGCTCAAAGAAGCAGGGCATGAAATCATTTTAATTTCATCAGGAGCCGTTGCGGCAGGATTTGGAAGCCTAGGCTATCCATCAAGACCTGTGACCTTAAAGGGGAAACAGGCAGCCGCTGCCGTTGGTCAGGGCTTGTTAATGCAAAAATATACAGAGCTTTTTTCACAGTTTCACATGACACCTGCTCAAATGCTTTTAACACGTAATGACTTTTCAGATCGAACAAGATATCGAAATGCTTACGCAACGATGATGGAGCTGCTGGAAAGAAAGATTTTGCCGATCATAAACGAAAATGATTCAGTCTCCATCGAGGAGCTTACCTTTGGGGATAATGACATGCTGTCAGCTCTTGTCAGTGGATTAATCCATGCAGACCAATTGATCATATTAACAGACATCAATGGCATTTATGATGCAAATCCAAATGAGCATCCTGAGGCGAAGCGGTTTGATGTCCTGACTCACATTTCAGAAGAATTGTTTTCATATGCAAAGAGCACTGGTTCAAAGGTTGGCACAGGCGGAATGAAATCGAAGCTGTCTGCTGCACAAACGGCACTTTCACTTGGTGTGAAAGTATTCATTGGCACAGGCACTGGGGAAGACAAGCTGCTTCGCATTCTTGCGGGTCAAGGTGACGGAACGTATATCGGTGAACAGGATTTATCAGCCGTGAACAACCGCCGTCAATGGATTCAATTCCACTCACCGGTCTCTGGAAAGATCATGATTGATGCAGGAGCGGAAGCGGCGATTTTGCATAATGGCAGAAGCCTTCTTCCGGCAGGAGTCATTGATGTCGCTGGTGACTTTTCTAAAGGAGAGGTTGTAGAAGTCGTCGGGCCAAATGGATTAGTTGGTAAGGGACAAACCTTGTACGCATCCGATGAGCTTCTCGGCATTAAAGGAATGCGAAGTGACGAGCTTTCAAAAGAGAAGCCTGAGGTCATACACCGAGATCACTGGGTACAGCATGTACAAAACTGAGGAGGGAATACGATGAATGAAGTTCTTGAAAAAGCAAAAAAAGCAAGTGTAGCTAAAGATCAGTTGCTTCTAAAAACGACGGAACAAAAAAATGCTGCCCTGCACGCCATTGCGAGTGCACTAAAAGCATCTTCAGCTTATTTAATAGAGGAGAACCAAAAGGATGTTCAAGCGGCTGAGGAAAAGCAGTTCACGCCATCTGTCATTGACCGGATCACACTCACGGAAGAGAGAATTGAAGCCATTGCAGACGCGACTCTTCAACTCATTCAGCTAAAAGACCCAATTGGTGAAACGTTAGAAACCATTCAAAAAGAAAACGGTCTATTCATCGAAAAGGTCCGTGTACCGCTTGGAACGGTTGGCATGATTTATGAAGCAAGACCAAATGTGACAGTCGATGCTGCGACCCTTTGCTTGAAAACTGGGAATGCTGTGATTCTGCGCGGAAGCTCATCTGCTATTCATAGTAATAAAGCGATTGTAAAGGTGATTCATGAAGCGCTTTATACAACGGATATTCCAGTAGACAGTGTGCAATTGATTGAAGATACTGGCCGTGAAACGGCGAAAACGCTGTTCACCTTAAATGAATACCTCGATGTCCTCATTCCGCGCGGCGGGAAGAATTTAATTGATCTTGTAGTGAGAGAGTCAACTGTGCCGGTGCTTGAGACAGGTGCAGGAAATTGTCATATCTACATTGATGAAACAGCGAAAAACGAAATGGCTGAGCGGATTGTGCTGAATGCCAAAACCCAAAGACCATCTGTTTGTAATGCGATTGAGAGCATTGTCATTCATGAAACATGGGCAAAAACATACGGCGCTTCGTTATTTGAAGCCCTTCAATCAAATGGGGTAGAAATACGCGGTGATGAAGCTGTTTGCGCGCTTGCTCCTAGTGCTGCATTAGCGACAACTGAGGACTATGCAACGGAGTTTTTAGCACCGATTGTCAGCATTAAAATAGTAAAAAACATAGAAGAAGCGATTCAGCATATTCAAACATATAGCTCTAAGCACTCTGAAGCGATCATTACAGAAAATGATGAACATGCAGCCCTTTTCTTAACAGCTGTCGATGCAGCCGCTGTTTATCATAATGCTTCTACTCGTTTCACAGATGGCTTTGAATTTGGTTATGGAGCGGAAATAGGTATTAGTACACAAAAACTTCATGCAAGAGGGCCAATGGGTCTGCCAGCCTTAACGTCTGAAAAATTTGTCATTCGTGGACAAGGACAAATAAGAGAATAACGAATTCAAAAGAGAGTCTTGTGACAACAGGCTCTCTTTTTCCTTTCATTTTTGTATTTCTCCGGTCAAGTATGATAAAATATGGTAATGTTTTATATTTTGAGAAGATTGGAGAAGGCAACGTATGGCGAAAATCATTCCCTCTTCGGATATTGGAGTGAAAATCAACAAGTGGTATGAATTAATCCGCAGATTTGATTCAGAACAAGCAGAACAGTTAAAACAGGAAATTCGCACCTCTCTTGATTCAATGGAAGAAGATCAGAATTTGCTTCTCTATTTTTCTTTAATGGAATTTCGGCATGAGGTCATGCTCGATTATTTAAAGCCATTAAAGGAAGGAAAGCTTCGCGCCAACTTTTCCGAGCTTTCGAAAGAAATAGATGAGCATCAAACGCATGTCACAGGCATGCTTGAATACTACTATCATTTTTTCAGAGGCATGTATGAATTCGGACGTAGGGAGTATATTGCTGCCATATCGTCTTATCAAAAGGCAGAGCATAAACTTTCTTTTGTATCAGATGATATTGAACGTGCTGAATTTCATTTTAAAATGTCAGAAATATATTATCACATGAAACAAACACATATCTCGATGCACCATGCTAAACTAGCGCTGGATGTTTATGTTCAGCATGAACTGTATGCGCTTCGCACGATTCAGTGTGAATTTATTGTGGCCGGTAACTACGATGATATGAGAAGGCATGAAAAAGCATTACCACATCTCGAAAGAGCACTTGCGAGGTCAAGAGAGTTTCAGAATGTGCGTTTTATAGCCTCCTCTTTATTTAATATGGGCAACAGTTATTACCGAATGGGAGACTTAGGCCGCGCACTCGAATTAATGAAAGAATCCATCTCGTTATTTGATCAAAATCAATCCGATCATCTTCGTCGATCTATAGACCCTCTTTATACAGCCGCTCAGATATTATACAAACAAGGAAAACACGAAGAAGCATTACACTACAGAGAAGAATGTATGAAGCGAGCAGAAGCTCTTCAGGATGACATTCATATTCAGAAAACCATATTTCTAGAAGCATTGTATTTAAGACAAGATGCTGAGCATATTAAACGAATTTTCCATTTTTTAGAGTCTGCCTATGCATATCCTGATATAGAGGAGCTGGCATTAGATACCGCAAAGTATTATAATGAAATGGGGGATTATGAAAAATCTTCCATGTTCTATGGGGAAGCGGAACATGCTCGAATCTATATTCAGAGAGGGGATTGTTTATATGAATTTTAAAAAATGGGCAGTCGTCTGTACAAGCATCACCATCATGGCATTGTGGCTGGCAGCAGCAAATGCCGATCCAGATAACAGAAACCATACGCTAGAACAACTGAATCCGCAGCATGACACGATCTAAAAGCCCTTGTTAAAGGGCTTTTTTTACTGTCTAACAATTTACGGACATGCTCATAAAAAGAGGTCAGGGAGGAAAACTTAAAAAAGAATATTTATTGATTGACTCCACAATTTAAATTGTGTACAATTTAATTGTAGAAAATATTATTGGAGAGAAAGAGGGTTATATTCATGTCAGACGTTTTATTTACAGCAACGGTATCAGCTGTCGGAGGAAGAGAAGGAAAGGTTGTTTCAACAGATGGTGTACTTGAGCATGATGTAGCAATGCCTGGAACACCAAGAGCAAAAAAACTTGAAAAAGCAACAAATCCAGAGCAATTATTCGCAGCAGGCTACTCTGCATGTTTTGATTCAGCCCTTCAAATGGTAGCAAGACAAGAGCGTATCCGTTTTGAAAGCGAAGTAACAGCACATGTCAGCTTATTAAAAGACAGTTCAGATGGCGGCTTCAAACTAGGCGTTCAATTAGAAGTAAAGGGAACTGGCATTGAGCAGTCAGCATTAGAAGAACTTGTTCATAAAGCACACGGTGTATGTCCATATTCAAAAGCAACTCAAGGAAACATCGAAGTAGAACTAGTAGCTGTCGCACAATAATAGACATCAATAAAAGGCTGAGGGAATGTTCCCTCAGCCTTTTGGTTGTGTTAAATTTTGCAAAAGCTCATGTAAAGAGGCGCGCAGTATTTTTAGCTCTTCTTCTGATCTGCCTGTCCCAGTCAGCATGTGAAACGGAATCGCAGTGGCCTTTTCTTTTAGCTGTTCTCCATATTCCGTTAAACGAATTTGCACAGACCGCTCATCCTCTTTCGAGCGTTCTCGGATAATGAGTCCGTTTTGCTCCATTCGTTTCAGCATGGGTGTGAGTGTACCGGAGTCTAAATAGAGAAGCTCTCCCATCGTTTTCACATTTAATGATCCATGCTCCCACAATAAAAGCAGTGCCAAATATTGCGGATACGTAATGTTTAATTCTTCTAATAACGGTTTATACTGCTTCGTCATCTCTCGTGAACTTGCATATAACAAGAAACAAAGCTGATTTTCCAGCTTCATATGCTCAAATTCATTTGTCATGTCAGTCACCAACTATTTTTTGTCATACTTATCATTGTATAAGATTTTCTTCCTTTTTAAAATAAATACAGACGAAAAATGAAAAATTCTTCAATGTGCGATAAATGTTTGAGAAATGAATAGAACGTGAAAAGGATCAATAGATAAAGGAGGAGATGAAGATGAAACCATTATTCACAGCAAAAGTAAAGGCGCAGCATGGAAGAGCTGGACATGTTCGTTCAGAAGATGGTGTGCTCGATCATAACATTGTCATGCCTAACGCAAAGAAAGATGGAGAGACTGGTACAAACCCAGAGCAATTATTTGCAGCAGGCTATGCAGCTTGTTTCGGAGGAGCACTTGAACAGGTAGCCAAGAAGCAAGGGATAGAAATTGAATCGGAAGTAGAAGGACATGTCAGTCTTTTAAAAGATGAAAGCGACGGCGGCTTTAAGCTTGGCGTAAAGCTGATTGTGTCTGCGAAAGGTCATGATCATGACAAAGTGAAAGAGCTTGTCCATGCTGCACATGAATTCTGTCCATATTCAAAAGCAACAAGAGGGAACATTGAAGTAGAGCTTGAAGTGGCGGAGTAATAGTAGAAGACACCTGCTTACTAGCAGGTGTCTCAGCGTGTAGACAAACCCTCGCATTCGTTGTCAGGTCTGCGCTCCGGTGCTCGTCCTTTCTAGACTTCAAAGGTTTTCTATCACACTGAATAGAAGACAAAGGGCTAAAATAAAAACCATTTTAGCCCTTTGTCAACAATCCGCAACACCTGCTTACGAGCAGGTGTCTTTTTTTAATATTCTTTCTTTTTATCGTATGCTTCCCATGCTTCAAATGGTGCAAGGGTTTTTTGAGGTGTCAGCTTGTAAAATGGTATATTTCTTGATTCGTATTCTTTGTTGATTTCTTCATAAATAAACGAGTCATCAAAACCAGCATCCGCTGCATCCTGATGTCCAGCAGCAAAATACACCGCTTTTGGTCTAGCCCAGTAAATAGCGCCAAGGCACATCGGACAAGGCTCGCAGCTTGTGTATAGAGTACAATCCTCTAATTGGTATGTATGTAGAGTTTGGCATGCTTTTCGAATGGCGGTGACTTCTGCATGTGCAGTAGGGTCATTACTCGTTGTCACATTGTTGCTTCCCTCTGCAATAATCTGACCATCCTTGACAATGACTGCTCCAAAAGGGCCGCCAGTACCACTATTGACTCCTTCTACTGCAAGATCAATTGCGCGTTGTAAAAAATCTTCGTGATTCATTGTCTTCCTCCCTTTGTTCGACTGACTTCTCTAGTATAAACGAATCATGCTAGAAAAGAAATCATCATAGTAGAAGATTGAACAGGCCAATTTGCACATAAAAACCCCTGCCACGTTCAGCAGGGGAGAGGTATTCAATTATGCGTGCTGCGCCAGCTTTTTACGAGCGACTTCAGCAGCTGTAACCATGTTTTTCAAAGCAGCAATAGTTTCAGGCTCTTGTCTAGTTTTTAGACCACAATCCGGATTCACCCAGAAGCGATCTGTTGGACAAACGTTCAGCGCATCATCAATGATTTCGCTCATTTCTTCAACAGATGGAACGCGCGGGCTATGGATGTCATAAACGCCTAGTCCAAGTCCTTTCAAATACGGGTGCTTTTCTAAGTAATCGAGGAATCCGCCATGACTGCGTGAATGTTCAATTGTAATCACGTCAGCATCCAAGTCTTCGATCGTATCGACAATATCCTCGAAGTTACTGTAGCACATATGTGTATGAATTTGTGTGTCATTTTGAACGGATGATGTGGATAAACGGAATGACTCTGCTGCCCAGTTTAAATATTCTGCCCAATCACTTTCTTTGAGCGGAAGTCCTTCTCTTAGCGCAGGCTCATCCACTTGGATCACTTGAATACCAGCTGCCTCTAAAGCTTCTACCTCTTTACGCAAAGCGAAAGCGATTTGGAAAGCAATGTCTTTTCGAGAGATATCCGTTCTTGGGAAAGACCAGTTTAAGATGGTAACAGGTCCTGTCAGCATTCCTTTGACTTTTTTCTCTGTTAAACTTTGTGCGTAAACTGTCTCTTTCACTGTCATTGGCTCTGTAAACTCTACATCTCCATAAATGATTGGCGGCTTCACGCACCGTGATCCATAGGATTGTACCCAAGCAAATTTTGTAAAGGCAAATCCGGCTAGCTTTTCACCGAAGTATTCAACCATGTCTGTCCGTTCAAATTCTCCATGCACGAGCACATCCAGGCCAATTTCTTCTTGAATATCAATCCATCGTTTTGTTTCTTT
This sequence comes from Bacillus sp. MAG717A, assembly GCF_036884855.1. Lineage (NCBI taxonomy): Bacteria > Bacillati > Bacillota > Bacilli > Caryophanales > Bacillaceae > Bacillus > Bacillus sp. MAG717A. Next base: position 208,443 of record NZ_CP145733.1, on the reverse strand, counting down.
CTTAATAAATTCATCATACTCTGCATCTGTCCACTCATTTTTGCGCCACTTTTGACGAGCACTGCGCACTTCAGCTGACTGCGGGAAGCTGCCAATCGTTGTGGTTGGAAGAAGCGGGAGCTCAAGAGATTCGTTTTGGATACGCAGGCGTTCTTCAAAGGCAACTGGACGTTTAAAATCTTTCGATGAAAGATTGTTGCGTTCCGCTGTCAGATCCGCATTTGTTCCTTTTGCGAACTCTTTTAAGGTAAGAAGTGCTTGTGCTGCTTCGTTAATGTCGGCATCAATGGCAGCTGCTCCTTTTGTTAAACCTTCTTTTAATAATGTCAATTCAGCCAGCTTTTCAGTGGCATAAGACAGTCCGTTTAATAGTTTTTCTTCAAGCTGTTCACTTGGGTGTTTGGCAACTGGTACATGCAGTAAGTTGCTTGATGGCTGCAGCCACACTTCTTTCGGCTGAGCCTCAGCAATGACTTCAGAAATAAAGGATAATCTTTCCCCAAGATCTGATCTCCAAATATTTCTTCCATCAATGATGCCAGCTGCTAAAATTTTATCTTTCGGGAAGCCGTGCTTTTTCACTTGATCCAGGTTGCGCCCTTGATCATGGACAAAATCAAGACCGATTGCTTCAACAGGATATGTGACAAGCTCTTCATACGCATCAACTGAATCAAAGTAGGTTTGAAGAAGAATGTTCAAGCCAGGTACGGCTTCTTTGATCGTTTGATAAATTTCTTTTACAGATTTTACGTCTTCACTTGAAGCTGTGACAAGTGCAGGTTCATCAATTTGAACCCATTTGACGCCGGCTTCTTCAAGTTCTTTTAAAAGCTGAGTATAAAGCGGCACTAGACGCTGCTGAATTTCTTTCACTTCATTTGTTTCATAACCTTTAGAAAGTGAGACAAATGTATAAAGACCGAGTACAACCGGTTTTGTTTCAACACCAAACGCCTTTTTCACCTTTTCGTAAGCTTCAAGCGGTTTGTTGTGTGTGAGTTTAAATTCTGTGCTTTTTTCGTATTCTGGAACGATGTAGTGATAGTTTGTATTAAACCATTTTGTCATTTCACTTGAGACGGCATCTTTTGTTCCTCTTGCCATCGCGAAGTATGTATCTAGCGGGTCTTTTAAGCTGCGGAAGCGCTCTGGAATCCAATTGAACATAACAGCAGTATCCAGCACGTGATCATAGAAGGTAAAGTCTCCAGAAGGAACAACATCAATTTGTTGATCGATTTGTGTTTTAATGGCAGTTAAAAATTGTTCATCCAGTGTGCCTAAGAGGGTTTCGCGGTCTGTTTGACCTTTCCAGTAAGACTCAAGTGCTTTTTTCCATTCTCTGTTTAAACCAATTCGCGGAAAGCCTAGATTACTTGTTTTAACAATTGTCAATTCCCATTCCTCCTCTAAATATAAAAAGACATTTACGCTCATGATCAAGATTGATGAGGTAAATGTCTGGTTTAAAAGACAAAATGTGTGTGCGAAATAAGGCGTGAGTATCACTGACGCTTTTCCGACATCTCCTATCAACCGTAGGGGGTTTGATGTGATAGAGCGGCTGGTATCCTGGCTGGTGAATCTGCAAGCTTTTCATCCTTCCCATCCTAATGACAGTGGATTCATGAGAAAAGCTCTCCTCACTCACAGTGGCGGGACCGCGCCGGATTTTCACCGGTCTTCCCAATTAAAATTCGACGTGTAATCGAATTACCGACTCTCAAACTATGAATTTATTGTGTTCGATTATATAACGTTCACTTCATTTCGTCAAAGTAAATTTTGAATAATTTTAATTAAAAAAATCCTGAGAAAATTCTATCTTTTCTCAGGACCTCTATTTAAGCTATAGAGATAAAAGATCTGCTTCCAATGTTTTTTCTAAAAGGACATCAGGCGCAGTTAAATATAAAAATCCATTCCCCACAAGGGCTTTCGACTGTTTTAATGGAAGGGTTCTTCTGACAAGCTGAGCATAGATTTCAGGCTCTGTCAGCTTGCGCTGGAACGCTTCTTCTTCAGCATTTTTGATAATGGCTAGTGCACCGCTTACGTGAGGGGCAGCCATTGAAGTCCCTGTGAGTCTGCCATATTTATGGTTAGGGAGAGTGGATAAAATGTCTTCTCCTGGAGCGACGAGGTCGATTTCTTTATTGGCATTAGAAAATTCAGAGGATTCTCTAGCAAGGGAAACAGAACCGACGGCAATGACTTCATTGTATGCTGCTGGGTAGGAGAACTCTTCCGTACGCTCGTCCCCGTCCCCTTCATTTCCTGCTGCGCATACAACAAGCACACCGCTTTTCACCGCATTTTGAATGGCTTCCTGCAGGGCAGGCTCATTGCTTGGACCACCGAGAGACATGGAGATAATATCAACCTTCTGCTCTGCAGCATAGTTGATGCCATCAATGATCCATTCATATTTTCCGCTACCATTTTCACCGCCAAGTACTTTCACGATGAGCAGCTTGGCTTCAGGGGCAACCCCTAAAATTCCGCCATTTTGATCTGTTGCGGCAATCGTTCCTGCTACATGGGTACCATGCCCATTGTAGTCTTTGACATTTTCAGCATCTCCATTGTCATCATCGGTAAAGTTCTTTCCTCCGATAATCTGATCTTTTAAGTCGGGATGCTCTGTGTCACAGCCTGTATCAAGGACAGCAATGGTTATGCCTTTTCCTTTGAAGCCACTTGACCAAAGTTCGGGTGCTTTAATCTCCTGAATACTTTCCGGCGTCTCTTTCGCTTCCATCACATTGGCTTTTACTTCATACGGAATTAAGCGAATTTCACCTTTCATAAGAAAGCCCTCCTTATTTTGTTTTCAAAGTAGATTCAGGCTGCGTAATATTATTGTATAAAAGAAACTTTTGATCGGAAAGGGTCAATTGTAATAATTTTTCAAATAATCAATCTATTATCAAAAGTGCAGTTCTCCTCACTTATTGACGAAAGAGCTCACCTTTTGAAGAAAACTCTTGATATCATATGAAAAAGAAGGAAATGCTGCATAGTGAGGTTGCACCTGTTCAGATGAAAATGGGTGAATAGAACTAAAATAGGCAGATTGAAAAATAATCAATAGATGAAAGAAGAAAAGAAAATAGATAAACCATGAGAGCAGATTATTGCTTTTCAATGATAATTTATAAAGAGTAAGAAATGTAAAAAGTATTTGACATTTAAGGGGCTGATGCTATGATTATAAATGTAAAGAGTATTTGACATTTTATTTGGAAGGGGACTAAAGATTGGATTACGTAAAGGTTGTCTATTCAGTTATAATATTATTGATTGGATTGTTCATTTTGATCGCTTCGATGATTCAAAAGGGTGATGAACGAAAGAGATTTATTTACTCGAAAGCTCAATCTTATGCGTTTATTGTGGTTTTCGGTATGCTTTTATTAGAAGTCGCACAAAATATCTTTCTAACGATTCAAGGGAACTCAAATCAGGGCATTGGGATTTCACCTATCGCCTTCCTGTCTGTGGTTATAATAATATATGTATTCACATTCCTCATTTACAGAAAAAAATATGGTGATTAAATGCAGAATCATATTAGAGAACTAAGAAAATCTAATAAATTGTCTCAAGAAGAATTAGCTAAACTTTGTAAGGTGTCGAGACAAACCATTAATGCGATCGAAAATGATAAATATGACCCCACTTTGCAATTAGCTTTTGACATAGCTTTTGTTTTAGGAACTTCAGTAGATCAGCTCTTTGTCAGCAGACCTATAAAGAAGTAATCAACAGGCCTCAAGATGAGGTCTTTTTTTGAGTGGTTAGCCGTTTTATTTTCCTTTCAATTGATGTGCGGTTACTGTGTTAAAAAACAACTTCATTCAATATATTTCTTCTTTCATGAAAAAATAGATGTGAAGATTGTGACTGTTCCAAATGAGAAAGGCAACATATAATAATGGAAAGACAAGCTTGCCTTTCAGATAGGAGAGATAGAGATGAACAAAGGGAAGATACTCGTAGTCGAAGATGAAAAGAAAATAGCGAGGGTGCTGTCACTTGAACTTGAATATGAAGGATATGAGGTGACAGTCAAAGAGACAGGAATGGACGGCCTTCAGGCTCTTGAAGAAGACAGCTTCGATTTGGTGCTGCTTGATGTCATGCTTCCAGAGTTAAGCGGTCTTGAAGTGCTGAGAAGGGTTCGAAAGACAAATACAGCGACACCTATTATTTTGATTACAGCAAGGGGAAGTGTCCCTGATAAAGTAAGCGGGCTCGATCTTGGGGCAAATGATTATATAACAAAACCTTTTGACATAGAAGAATTATTAGCACGAATTCGCGCGCAGCTAAGGTTGAATATATATGCACAAGAAGAAAAGGAGACAGAGCTGAGCATAGCAGATTTAACGGTCAACGAGAAAACAAGAGAAATACAAAGGGCTGGGCAAATGCTTGAACTCACGCCGAGAGAATATGATCTGCTTGTCCACTTACTGAACCATCAGCAGCAAGTGCTCACAAGAGATCAGCTTTTAACAGCGGTTTGGGGTTTTGATTATTTCGGTGATACAAACGTGGTAGATGTCTATATCCGTTATTTAAGGAAAAAAATCGATTACCCATTCGAAAAACAGCTGATTCACACAGTGAGAGGTGTGGGTTATGTGATGAAAGGATAAAGAATGAGATTAAAAAATAAGATTCAGCTTTATACGTCGTTGTCTTTGTTTTTAATGGTGCTCTTGTTTCATACAGCCATTTATTTTATTTTTTCGATGACCTTGACGCAAAAAGATATGTCCCGTTTGTCTGAGGTGGCTGAAAATATTGCCATTGCTTTAAAAAAATCAGAGGAAGAAGGTCTTCCGTCCTCGGAGCTGCTGAAGGCGTACCTGCCTCAAAATGGCATGATCCGTGTCGTGACAGAATCGGGAGAGTCAAAACTGACTGTCACAAAGGAATCAACGTTTAGCTCACTGCCTTTTACATACGAATCTGGCCAGACGGCTGAAATCAAAGAATACAATAAGCATATGGTTGCGTTCGCTGCTATTCCGGTCATTTGGACAAATGGTGAGATTATGTCGCTTCAATTATATGAAGAAATCGAAAATACGGAAGAGAACTTAGCCTTATTAAAAATGATTTTAATCGCTACCGGCGTTTTGTTTATTGTGCTTTCCTATTTTGCAGGCCACGTGTTAACAAAGCAAATTGTCCGGCCGATTAGCAGAATAACGAGTACCATGAAGGCAAGTATGAAAGAGAAGGCGTTTAAACGAATTGAATTAACAGGCGATTCAAAGGATGAACTATATCAAATGGGACAAACCTTTAATGAAATGTCCGAGATTCTCGAGAAGCATTATGAAAAAGAACAGCAATTTTTGCATGATGCCTCTCATGAATTGAAGACTCCGATTACCGTCATTATGAGCTACAGCAATTTACTCAAACGCTGGGGGCAAACACGTCCAGAGGTTGTAGAAGAATCCTCCCAAGCGATTCATGATGAAGCGAAAAAAATGAAAAGACTGACAGATCAATTACTGACATTGGCGAAAAACGGTCAGCCGTTATACTTGGATATGAAGCCGGTTGATCTTGGTCATTTGTGCAAGCAGCTATGTCATACACTTGAAGTGGCCACCAATCGAACGATTCAATCCCATGTGCAGTCAGATCAGCCGCTGATCGCAGAAGGAGACGAAGAGAAAATCAAACAGCTTTTGACCATCTTAATTGATAATGCGGTCAAATATAGTAGAGAGCCAGTTGATGTGACCTGCGGATGGGCAGGAGACAAGCCATTTATTTCAGTGATTGATCAAGGAATCGGTATAAAAGAAGAGGATCTGCCGAAAATCTTTGACCGCTTTTTCCGTGTGGATGAAGCGAGAAACAGCGAGACGGGCGGAACCGGACTTGGTCTTTCAATTGCGAAGCAAATTGCAGAAGAACATGGGGCCGAGCTGAAGGTAGACAGCCGTATCGGTGAAGGGACAGCCATGACCATTCTTTTTCAGAAATAAATAGGTCTTTTCTCATCAATTTCTCATTTCCTCCTTATAAAATAGGAAATAGGAAGGAGGCGCTGCATGTCTAGAAAAACGAAAATGGTGCTTGCGCTCGCAGGATGTCTTGCGATTCTTGCTGCCTTTGCAATGCTCATGATCCAAACCATTGATCATAAAATATTAAGTGAAGCAGAAATGAAAAAAATGATCTCAAAAGACTACAATGGAAACATTACACATATTGATCTAATCAACCATAAACAGGACTACACATTGACGCTGGAAAATGCAAATGGCATCTACCAAATCATTGCATCTTCTGCAAGCGGTCAAATGAAAGAAATTAGACAGTTAAAAAGCTATCAGAAGCCAAATGAAAAAAATGCTGAGCTCCAGGCAGAAGAGGCGGCTGTTAAAAAGGTGAGCGGAACCGTCATTCAAAAGAAAGAGACATCAGATCGTTTTATTTTTACCATCCAATCAAAAAAAGAATTATATCAAGTCGAAGTCGACAAACAATCATTTAAGGTGCTTGAAGCAGAAAAGAAAAAACCAACCTCTAAAGAAAAGAAGCTCACAAAAATCACCGTCGAGGAAGCGATCCAAATTGCCGTCAAAGAGGTTGGCGGAACAGTGGATGATGCCGATCTTGAAACATTCAGCGGTATGCTCGTATTTGAGGTGGAGCTGGATTTGCCTGACGGCAGAGAGGCAGAGGTGCTTGTGAACGCCTATACAGGAGACATTGAGGGCATTACGTACGAAAACTAATCCTTTTCTCATGATATTCTCATGTTTCTTTCCTTCCTTTATCATCTTGTTTTCTTAAGATATAGAAGAAATCAAAAAGAGGAGGAAATGAACATGATGAAAAAAGTACTAGTAGCTACAGCATTAACGGGAACTCTTGTCGCAGGTGGTTTCACACTTCAAGCGCAAAATACAAATCAAACAGCAAACGCCGAGCAAGTCGTGCAAAAGAAATCGTCTTTTGTTTCAAAGAAACAAGCTGAAAAAGCAGCCTTAAAAGTGGTGAAAGGCTATGTAGACGATGTGGATCTTGAGCGTAAAAAAGGAAAATGGGTGTATGAGGTCGAGATTAAAAAAGGCGGCTTTGAATATAAAGTATATGTCGATGCAAAAACTGGAAAAGCGCTGAATGATCCAGTCAAAGAAAAGAAACAGAATGTGAAGATCACGAAAAAACAGGCTGAAAAAATTGCTCTTGCAAAAGTAAAAGGCACAGTCACCGATTCTGATCTAGATAAAGAAAATGGTGTGTACATCTATGAAGTTGAAATCACAACACCAAGCGGCGAGGAAGTTGATTTTGAGATTTCCGCTAAAACAGGCAAAATCCTGAAGCAAGAATGGGATGATTAAGCCATCTCTAAACCTTACACTTTCATGTGTAAGGTTTTTTCATTGGGACAAACTACGGGAAAGGAGGCGAGAGAATATGAAGAAAAAAGAAGAAGAGCAGACAATGGATCATGCGGAATATGTTCCGCATCCTGATGGAGAAGGATATGCTTTGTTTTTGCATGATTCCTTTCATCTCCTCTCCCAAGAGGATATGAATCAGCCAGAGGAGGAATAAAAAGACATGAAAGGGCGATGGCAAGAGCTGTCCATCGCTCTTTTTTTAAAAAGTAAGCGAATACATAAGGATACTTGGCATCTTGCTTATTGACATCATTCCGCTTTTTCTGTAATCTCAGTGTGTTAACAATATGAGACTTCGTTAGGTGAGGCTCCTGTATGGAGATACGCTGCTGCCCAAAAATGTCCAAAGACGCCAATGGGTCAACAGAAATCATCGACATAAGGTGATTTTTAATGCAGCTGGATTTTATCCTATGCCATACAGTGCTAAAGCTCTACGATTGAAGGAGCAAGTGTTTATTTTGTCATGCTTACAAAGCGCCTTCATTTGGTTGAAGGTGCTTTTTTATGAGAAAAGGAGGTGTGGGGATGGATCATCCCGATTCGAGACACATAGAGAGTATGTCAAAAGATCAGATTGACGCATCAGACAGAGGAGATCCTGACCCCCGCACATTCTAAGGGATTCGGGTATCTCCTGACTTTGGGGAGGTAACAGCGATGATACAGAACATTACGTACGATGAACTCATTTTAAGAATCATTATTTTATTAAGAGATGGCAAACGCAAAGAATTTAAAAACATTATGGAAGAACTTCAGCCATATGATATGGCCTATTTATTTAAAGAACTTCCAGAAAAACACCGAGGCCGCTTCCTCAGCTTTTTAACAGTCGATGATGTGACGGAAATGATGGGTGAGCTTGAGCGCGAGTACCAAGAAATTGTGCTTGAAAAAGTAGGGAAAGACAAAGCCACCTTCGTCACAAACAAAATGGATAACGATGACCTAGCCAACTTGTTTGATGAAATGGATGATGAGCTGAAAGATCAGCTTTTGTCAAACATGGAGGCAGAGGAATCAAAGGCCGTCCAGCTTCTCATGAATTATCCTGCTGAGACAGCAGGCCGAATCATGACCAACCGGTACGTATGGATTCCTCAGCACTATACGGTTCAGGACGCAGTTGTAAAGCTGAAAAGTTTTGCTGAAATTGCTGAATCGATCAACTATTTATATGTCATTAATGATCAAAAGCAGCTTGTAGGGGTTCTTTCGTACCGCGATCTCATTTTAGGTGAACCAGATGAAAAAGTGCAGGATCTTATGTTTACAAGAGTCATTGCCGTTGGAGCCTTTCAAGATCAGGAAGAAATCGCAAAACTGATTGAACGGTATGATTTTCTTGCGATTCCTGTTGTGGAAGAGAACAATGTCCTGGTCGGAATCGTCACAGTCGATGATATCATTGATGTCGTCATTCAAGAGGCAGGAGAAGACTATGAGAAGTTCGCTGCCTCTGGTAAAGATATTACATTCGACACGCCCGCTTTTGTTGCAGCATACCGACGTCTCCCATGGCTCATATTGCTTTTATTCATAGGGCTGATTTCAGGCAGTATTTTAAATTATTTTGAAGATACCCTTCAGCAAGTCGTTGCTTTAGCCTTCTTCATGCCAATGATTGCTGGGATGACAGGGAATACAGGGACACAGTCACTTGCGGTCGTCATTAGAGGACTTTCAAAAGAAGAATTAACGAAAAAAACCATTATGCGCTTGATTTTTAGAGAGCTGCGAACAAGTATTTACATTGGGATTGTCTGTTCCATTATTATTACTGTCGTCGCAATGGTGTGGCAGGGCAATATGATTTTAGGATTTGTTGTCGGTTCCTCACTACTTGCCACACTGATTATTGGAACGATGGCAGGTACGATCGTGCCTATTATTTTACACAGACTAAACGTCGACCCTGCTATTGCATCCGGGCCGCTGATTACAACATTGAATGATATATTATCACTGCTCATCTATTTTGGAATTGCGACAGCATTCCTTCATACACTTATGTAGCAAGAATACTGTAAAAAAGGTAGACAAAGGACCATCCTTTGTCCACAACCTAAGACTGTAAAACATGATGTTTTACAGTCTTTTTTGTATAAAGATTGCATATAGCGCTTCCATCCTTTACATTTTAAGGAGAAGGTGGGAGAGAAATATGAAGAAGTTCTTATTCATTTTGATGTGTATGCTTTTGCTGAGTGCATGTCAAAGGGAAGACGAGGGGAAAGACCGGAGGCTAGTGGCGGCAGAGCATATGCTTGAAGCCATCACCGAAGGAAATAAAAGAAAAATGGAAGAAGTCTACGTCGAAGGTGCGGTCCCGAGCCCGAATGATATTCTGAAACTGAAAAAAGAATGGGGCATAGACACGCTTTCTTATGAGGATTTTCATTTGGAAGAAGCCAGCATTCATGTGTTCCATGCGAATTATGAAGATGCAAAAACCGGGAAGAAAAAGGCACTTGCCCTACGGGTGAAAGAAGACCCTGAAAGAGGCGGCGTGCTGATTGACTTTGTGGGGGTTGTTGAAGGAACTGAAGCTTCCTCTAAATAAAAAGAATCGTTCAAAAGAGCGATTCTTTTTTTGTTTAACGATTTTTATACCGAAAGTGTGCATTAATCTGGCCTTCCAGCATTTTTTTCTTAAATTGTCCGCTTTTAAGCGCTTGTTCTTTTTTCTTCATGTCTTTTAAAATTTCAGCTGTCTGCACACCGTCTTCCCGTTTATTGGCGATGTCCATCAAACGTTCAACATCTGCAAAAGAATATTTCCGTGTGCCTCTTGTTGAGCGCTGGGGGTAGATGAGTTTACGTTCCTCATAATATCGGATTTGCCTGACGGAAAGCCCTGTTAACTCACTGACAATCCCGATTGAAATGACTTTTTTATCTTTATAAGATACATCTTCCTGCGTCATATACTCACCCCTGCAAGTCTTTTCTTCATATTATATAGAACGAGAAGTAAAAAAACCTATCGTTTGTTAGAAAATATAACACAAAAACGAAAAAAATGAAAAAACTATGGAAGGAAAGATAACAGGGAGTGTGCAATACATCTTACGGCGGCATATAATCATGGTGAGTTGACTTAGGAGGAGGAGCATATGATGGAGCAAGCACAGATCATTCGTATGGCAAAAGAAATCATCGCATTAGATGTGAAGAGGGATGAATTGCTCGAGCAATTCATGCAGGCTGCAGGTCAGAATGCACATGCGCTTCTAAGAGCCATGCAAAATGATTTGTATAAGAGGTCTTCATGAGCACCCGATCCAAATCACTTGATAGGAGGGGATAATCGGTGCGGCGTATATTAAAAGAAGCTTTAGCAAAAGAAAGACATTATTATACGAAGCAGCTATGTTCATTAGGGGTTTACAGCCCTGATGCGGCCAAGAACATGACAATTAGTGACTTAAAAAAAGAGTATCATTTCTTTTTCAACAAAACAGAACGCTGTTTGTAAAAATCCCTTGAAATGTGCGTATGTCACATAAAGGGTTCTTTTTTTGTGTTTAATATTATAGCAATATTGAATTTTGTAGAAATTTGGCGAATGAAGTGCAAGAAACCATAGATTCTTTACAGATTATGTTAAAGTGTGTCGCATCTTGATGGTTTGCTGAAAAAGCTTTTTTTCGAGATGATTGTGAAAAATAAGAAGGATTTTAAAAGTTTATATCGAAAACTTATACATAACACGAATGGAGTCACTTATGTGGTTGAAAGGGTTTTCAAAACGTACTTCTATTTTTTACGAAAGGCTCCAACTGCACCGCAAGACAGCCTTGAAGTTAAAAAAATATTATAAGAGGTAGATATGTGATGAGACTATCGTTTAATGAAGAAGAAGTAGAACGCTCAATGACGCTTTACAAGGTTTTTGCAAGAGCATTTAAAAGCGTTTCAGAACACAGTATTAGAGACAGCAAAGAGCATGGGTTTAATCCAACTGAATTTGCCGTACTTGAATTACTGTACACAAGAGGTGCTCAAAAGCTTCAGCAAATCGGCTCAAGACTCCTGCTTGTCAGCGGGAATGTGACGTATGTAATTGACAAATTAGAACGAAATGGTTTCATTGAAAGAGAACAGGACCCCAAGGATAAACGGTCAGTTTATGCCCATTTAACGGATAAAGGGCGAAGCTATCTTGACAAGATTTATCCGATCCACTCTCTTCGGATTGCGCGTGCATTCTCTGGTCTGACGCGTGAAGAACAAGAGCAATTGATTAGTCTATTGAAAAAAGCAGGTATTCACAGTCAGCATTTATTATTTAGATAAAACGAAAAGGTGCCATGATTGGCACCTTTTCGATTGTTGACAAAGGGCTAAAGTGATCCTTATTTTAGACCTTTGTCTTCTTCTCAGCTCAGCGTGACAGAAAACCTTTGAAGTCTAGGAAGGACGAGTACCGGAGCGGAGCGAATTGAGCATTCGTAAGCACCAGCACGTAGGACTGACACCGAATGCGAGGGTTTGTCTGCACGCTGGAAGGTGCCATGATTGGCACCTTTTTTATGTATCAAGATGCGCCGGATAGGCGATGAATTTTTCAATATCGCTTGCTGGTAGCGGCTTGGCATAATAAAACCCTTGCAGGTCGTCACAGCCCTGGGCAGATAATAGCTGGGCCTGTGCAAATGTTTCAACACCTTCTGCTATCACTTCGAGAGATAATTGGTGTCCCATCGCTATAATAGCCCCAGTAATCTGTTCAGACTTTGAATCACTTAAAATATCCTCAATAAAGGATTTATCAATTTTCAGTCGATGAATAGGTAAATCCTTTAAATAGCTTAAGGAGCTGTGGCCTGTACCGAAATCATCAATACTAATGCGGACGCCAAGCTGTTTTAGCGACGTTAGCACTTGTTTTGATTGCTTGATATTGTCCATTGTCATACTTTCTGTGACTTCAAGCTCCAAGAGTGACGGTTTCAGGTCGTATTTTTTCAGTGTCAGCTTGATCAAATCAATTAAGTCTTCAGAATTAAATTGTTTCGCAGATAAATTGACAGCCACAGGGATCTTTAGCCCATCATCATACCACCTTTTTGCCTGCTTGCCAGCCGTATCAATGACCCATCTACCAATATCGATGATCAGGCCTGATTCCTCTGCCAGTTCAATAAAAGCCTCAGGTGACTTTAAGGAACCATCTGGTGCCTTCATTCTTAAAAGGGCTTCAACCCCAGTCATCTTTCTTGTTTTGGCACTGACTTGCGGCTGGTAGTGAAGGACAAATTGTTCTCTTTGAATGGCATCCCTCAGCTCCAGCTCTCGGTTTAACCTGTCCTCACTCAATCTTTCCATGGATTCGGTAAAGAACTCATAACGGCTTTGCTTATGTTTTTTGGATAAATACATGGCCATATCGGCTTTTCTCATCAGCTCCATTCCGTCTTTGCCATTTTGCGGAGAGATAGCGATCCCGATGCTGATCGATGTAATGAGCTGATGGTTCTGGATGAAAAAAGGACGTTCAAATTGATGGATGATATTTTTAGAAAATTGTTCGACTTTATGTGTATCATGATCCATGTGAGGAAAGATCATTAAAAATTCGTCGCCGCCAAGTCTTGCGATAAAGCCATTGTCCGGTAAACATTGTGTCAGTCTATTTGCGGCAGCTTTCAGCAGTAAATCTCCGATGTTATGCCCAAGTGCATCATTAATAATTTTAAAACGATTTAAGTCAAGAAACAGAACCGCTGTTGATGTTTTTGACTTGTCTTGAGAGGAGAGGACATCATTTAAATGATTGATGCCATGGCGGCGGTTAGGAAGCTCTGTTAATGCATCATAATGTGCCATCACATGAATTTCTTTTTCTGCAATCCGCTGCTGTGTTAAATCTTTTAAAACAAGATAAATGCTGTCGAGTGAATTATTCACATGAACAGGTATGTAAGTGACATGATAATAATAAAAACGATCTGCTGCTTTCAGTTCTGCTTCGCGTGTGATGGCTTTTTTTGACTGAGAAATAAATTCTTCCCACAACTCAGTCGGCATCACATATTGGCTGACATCATCACCAATCTTAGAATTGCACAACTCTAAGATTTGTTTACCTGAGTCATTTGCAGAAAGCACCTTTCGATCGACAGATAACACGATAATGCCGTCTATATTATGTTTAATGAGCGATTGAAACCGCTGTTCATTTTCTTTCAGCTGATCTGACTGCGTCATGATCCGGTGATCAATATAGGCACCAAATATCATCAGCGTTTGGACAATAAGTGTCATCAATCCGATGAAAAGCGACAGGCTAAATGGCGACATTTCAAGAAAACCACCTGCATCGGCCTGTCCATTTGAATGATAAAACATGGTAGAGGCAGCCATACCAGTATAATGCATACCTGCTATAGCACCGCCCATCAACATTGAACCAAGACCCTTTAAAAGATAATTCTCCCGTTTACTTTTAGTACGGTCAACACGAAAGAAGAGTTTCAATGAGAAGTAGGAGGTAATGGCAGCAATGAAAAACGAAAGAAAAAAGAGGACTGGATCATAGCTGATTGAGACCTTGGCCATTGATTCCATTCCAAGATAATGCATGCTGCAAATAGCTGAACCCATGGTGATTGAACTAATGAGCAGCCGTCTTCTAGAGAGCTGCTTTTGAATGCATATTGAAAAAGCGATCAAGGATCCAATAAATGAGGCCAAAATCGATAAAATCAGTAAGGATGTATCATATGTGATGCCAACACGCATTTGAAATGCCATCATGCCAATAAAATGCATCGACCATATCCCCATTCCCATGATCATTGCACCAATGAGCAGCCATACCTTTTTCTTTGCACCGCTTGACTGTGCTACCCTGCTGGCTAAATGAAGAGCTGAGTAGGAGGCGACAGCGGCGACAGCGATTGACAGAAAGACAAGCCATCCATTGTAGCTTCCTGTTAAATGGGTCATGTAAGAAAACCTCCTGTATCTTAAAACAGACATATACTTAATATATCGGATCGAATGGCTTCTGTGTTCACCTTTCCTTCACTTAAATACAACAATCAACGTTTTTTTCACCCTTCTTTTATAGTAAAATCAAATTTAATGTAAAAAAACGATCAAAAGCGAATCGTTTCTTCGGTTTTATTCGTTTAATATATGGTGTGATTCTAAAAGAGATAGAATCAGTCAAATGATTATGTGTGAAAGGGATTGATAAACATCGAAGATTTTATTATTTCTTTAGCTGATGCCTTTAAGAACTTGTCATACTTTGGCATCTTCCTCGCATTATGCATTGAATTTGTACCTGCTGAAGTGGTTTTGCCTCTTGCGGGTTACTGGATCTCAAAAGGGGACATGGCCTTTATAGGTGTTGTGGCGGCCGGCTCCATTGGCGGCGTGGCTGGTCCTTTGACCTTGTACTGGTTAGGACGTTACGGCGGCAGACCCTTTTTAAATAAATATGGAAAGTATATTTTTATAAAACCTGAGTCGCTTGATAAATCTGATGCTTTCTTTGAAAAGCATGGCGGATTCGTCGCATTCAGCGGCCGGTTCATACCAGGAGTCAGAACGCTTATCTCCATCCCGTGCGGTATTGCCAAGATGAATGTGTGGGTCTTTTGCCTGTATACGTTTTTGGCAATTACACCAATTACGTTTGTGTATGTGTATCTTGGGTTTGTGCTCGGAGAGAACTGGAAAGAGGTTGGCGCCATCTTAGATCCATATCTTTTACCAATTGGCATCGGTGTTGTGTTATTGTTTGTTCTCTACTTATTTCTAAAACGAAGAAAAAGAAAAACAGAAACGCCAACTGCCTAATCAATGGATCGAAGCGAAAGTCACCTGTTGACAATCCAGTGTCTATTGATTATGATAGAAGTAATCTAAATATTCTAAATCCCGCCAAAGGGGAGTAGCGTCCGGTTTTTATCGGAAACAAAGTCGTCATTACATGGACTAATGTTCATCGGCTTTGTTGGCATGATTCTACATATCACATGTCTAGCAAGACCTTTGCCATTACAGGCAAAGGTCTTTTTTGCATTCATAAGCCTTTGTCTGTTGTGGGACAATAGATAAAAACAAGGAGGAATGATGATGGATGCAACCATTATTTTAGAGTACGGGTGGGTTCTGCTCGTACTGATTGGATTAGAAGGGATTTTAGCAGCTGATAACGCGCTGGTCATGGCCGTTATGGTCAAACACCTTCCTGAAAAACAAAGAAAAAAGGCACTGTTTTACGGACTTGCAGGTGCGTTTGTCATGCGATTTGGTTCTCTGTTTCTTATTTCGTTTTTAGTGGATGTGTGGCAAGTTCAAGCCATTGGCGCAATTTATCTTCTTTATATTTCCATTCACCATATTTTAAAATCGCACGTATTTAAGAAAAAGGAAACTGAAACAAATATGAAACAAAGCGGTTTCTGGGCAACAGTCGTGAAAGTAGAGCTTGCCGACATTGCTTTTGCTGTTGATTCCATTTTAGCGGCCGTCGCTTTAGCTGTGACACTGCCGAAAACAAGTCTTCCGCAAATCGGTGGACTCGATGGCGGTCAATTTATTGTCATTCTTTTAGGCGGTATAATTGGTCTTGTCATTATGCGATTTGCAGCAACGGTCTTTGTGAAACTGCTCAAAACAAGACCGAGCCTAGAAACAGCAGCATTTGTCATTGTCGGATGGGTTGGTGTGAAGCTGACGCTTTATACACTGTCACATCCAGCCATTGGGGTCGTATCGTCTCATTTTATCCATTCAGCATTATGGAAAGTGATTTTCTGGACAGTGCTTCTCGCAATTGCAGCATTTGGCTGGTTTTTATCAAGTCCATCAAGAAAAGGCGGGCAGGAAAACGAGGAGAAACAAGAGGCACGCCTGGGAGAGTAGGTTTTTTGAAAGAAATATCATTTCATTTTCATAACACGTATATTACAAATAAGGGGGAGATACCCCCTTATTTCTTTGCTTTTAGACGAAACATTGTAAAGTAGATGATGACATACATGTCATAATTGAGTAACAGGAAATGAATTCCTCATTTCTTCCTTTGCGCTTCCCTCATAAATTAGCTATCATAAATGAGTAATATAGGGAGAACTGAGGTGAAACCATTGCTTAGCCTTTTGTTTAAAAAAGGAAAGAAAAAGCAAACATTAGAGCAGTCGGCTATCAGTATTCAACAAGGTGATATCGAACTGCAAAATGCATTAATAGAGCAATACAAACCATTTGTCGCTAAGACGGTTTCATCCGTTTGTAAACGATATATAGATGAAAAAGATGATGAATTCAGCATAGGCTTAATAGCCTTTAATGAAGCGATAGAAAAATACTCTGCCGAAAAAGGAAACTCACTGCTTGCGTTCGCAGAATTAATTATTAAAAGAAAAGTGATTGACTATATTCGAAAAGAAGCAAGAAATGCACCAACGGTTCAAATGGACCTGCAAGAAAGTGAGAATGGCGAATACTCTCAAAGCATGATTGAAGCAGAGCTCTCTGCAAATGAATATAGGCGTTTAATTGAACAAGAACATAGAAGAGAAGAGATTGAACATTTTAAAGAACGACTGAAAGTATACGGTCTCACGTTTCAAGAGCTACTTGAGCATTCACCAAAGCATGCAGATGCCAGGCAAAATGCCATTAAAGTAGCCCATACACTCGTTGAACACGAGGAGCTGAGAACGATTTTATTTCAGAAAAAACAATTGCCGGTCAAACAGCTGGAAAAGCTAGTGGAAGTCAGCCGCAAAACGATTGAGAGAAATAGAAAATATATCATTGCAATGGCGATCATTATGACAGGTGATTATGTGTATTTGAAAGATTACCTTAAAGGGGTGCTTAATTCATGAGAAGAGGCATTATAGTAGAGAAAAACAAAAAATATGTCACGCTGCTGACCCCTGATGGACAATTTCTGCGGACAAAATATGAAGAGCAAAACTATGAAATCGGCCAAGAAGTGACATTTCCAAATGAATCACGTCTCGAAAGAAAAAGAGCCGGTTTTTTTGACCTGCTTCGTTTACGTCCGTTAAATGCAGGAATCCTATCAATAGCAGCGATTATTGTCGTGATTTTTACTATGATGCCATCTTTCTCAAGTCAAAAAGCATATGCGTATATGACAATTGACATTAACCCAAGCTTTGAGCTGAAGCTTGATCACGATTATCAAGTGATCGGTGTCACACCGCTGAATAAAGATGCGAAGCAAGTACTGGCGAGTATGAAGGATTTAGAAAAAAACGACATGACCAAGGTCGTGCAGGAAATTATAGATGACTGTGACAAAAAAGGATATGTGAACGACTCTAAAAGTATTTATATTTCAACCGTTTATGAAAACAAGCAGGACAATACATATAAAACAAACGTAAAAAGCAAAATTAAGACCATTTCTGGTGAATATCAAAAACGCAATTATAAGCTGGAAACTGTCGAAAGTGACCTGGAAACAAGAGAAAAAGCTCAAAAGGCAGGCATTTCAACAGGAACCTATATTAGAAATCAAGAAATGCAAGACAAAGAACATGGAGATATCAAAAAGGATGAAGACGCAGCAGAGAACGATGCTGTGAAGGAAGAAGATCCTAAGAAACATGATGAAGAACAAGTAGATAAAGACAAACAAGAAGACGTAAAAACAGACGATAGCAAAGAGTTGCAGCCAGATCAAGAAGCTCCAGAAGCTGAGGACAAAGAGCAGAAGGAAGCAGAGAGGGAAGAGCAAGGGTCTGTTCAAAAGCCTCAAAAACCTGAGGATGAAAGCAAAGACAACAAAATAAAGGAAGAAAAGGTTCCTTCTTTCGATAAAGAGCAAAAAAAAAATCACTCAACTGATCCTGATGAAAGAAGACACTGGAACGGCTCAACACGTGGTGATGCGGAAAAACACGCAAAAAAAAACGGCAGGGATCAGAACAATCCTTCCGCTGAACAAAAAAGAGAACATGCGAAGCAAAAAGGGAAAGGTGCACCGTTTCCTTATCGTGAGAACAGGTATAAGCACACATATGAACAATAAAAAAACGCCAGAATAGCTCCGGCGTATTTCACCATGTCATGATTTAGATTGATTGCCCATTTGTGATTGAGCCTGTTGAACGAGTCTTTTTGTGATTTCACCGCCAACAGAACCGTTAGCACGTGAGACTGTATCTGAACCGAGAGTGACGCCAAATTCTTGAGCGATCTCGTATTTAAATTGATCTAAAGCTTGTTCTACTCCAGGAACAAGAAGTTGATTTCGATTTGCCATGTCCATTCTCCTCCTTTCACCTCATGTTTGTTGCGCCTTCTTATTTTGAAAAAAAAGCCGTGCATTTATGCTGGCAATTGCTGTACAAAAAAACCGAGATGATGAAGGTCACCTCGGTTCTTTTTTATCTCTTATTCAGTTGCAGCGTATTATACATCATTTCTTGAGCTGTACTTTGCAAATGTGAAGTAAAGACAGAGAAGACGGTAGAACTGATAATCCCTTTAATCAAATGCCATTGACTCTTCGCCAATTCTGTAAATTCGTCATGGAGCTTGTCTGTCTGCTCCTCGGTTATTTCTCGCAAATTTGTTTCCTTTAATGGGAATTGTGTATGGTGATAAATAAAATCAAGGACGTGCGCATATGCTTCATAAAAACGGATTGGACTAATAATATCATCTGTTCGATCTGTGATGGTGTTAAATAAGGCAGATAAGATCATACGAATGGTATCGAAGTCAAAAACTGATTTTAAATCCCTGACAATTAATAAAATAACGACCTGATCAATAGAGTATTTTTTGCCAAGCTCTGGATGGCCAATCATATCTTTAATATCTCGTTTGATCCAATTTTGAATCGCCGTCGATTTAAGAGAAGTCAGCTCACACAAGTTGCCAAGCTCAACAATTTCATTTGTAGAAAGACCATGCTCTGATTTTTGCTTCCGCCGTTCAAGCTTCTCAAAAAAAGACGGGATCTTTAATTCATCATAGTGATCCTTGCCATTTTTTACAGATAGTTTCAAAAGCTGAAGCGGAGTCAGATCTCCCTCTCCTTTTAGAGAATACAGAAGTCTTGTCATGTCAATTCTCGTTAATTTAAAAGTAACCATGTTCCACCTCATTTGTACGTCAAAACTTGATTATTGATCTAATTCAACATCATAGTCTCTTTTTGATGAAAATGCAAAATAAACTAAAAAGCAGGCCGGCACGTCACAATTTGTTCACTTTTCTGCTGGGGCAAATGTCTTAAATATTGATGTGACGGGGTTTTAGTCGTTATGATAAACAGAGGAAGTGATTCCTTTTTCCTTGCAATTTGAGACGTTTATTTTTATAATTTTATTAATAAGTTCATTTGAACTTAATATGACAGCGGAGGTTATGTATGGGTAAGAGAATATTTCTGTTTATATTAACGAACATTCTTGTTATCACTACGATTGGTATTGTACTGTCGGTTATTAGTGCAGCAACTGGTGTTGGTTCTTATATAGGAGCAGACGGAAGACTTAATATCCTTTATCTTCTTGTATTCAGTGCAGTAGTTGGTTTTGTTGGCTCGTTTATGTCACTTGCGATGTCTCGCTGGATGGCAAAAATGATGATGGGTGTACGTGTGTTAAATCCAGAAAAGGATTCATTAACATATGATGAGCAGCAGCTTGTTGACCGCGTGCACAGACTATCAAGAGCTGCAGGTCTTTCTAAAATGCCTGAAGTTGGTATTTATCAATCATCTGAAGTAAATGCATTTGCAACAGGTCCTTCTAAGAGAAGATCACTTGTTGCAGTATCAACTGGATTGCTTCATGAAATGGATGATGCAGCAGTTGAAGGTGTCATCGCCCACGAAGTTGCTCACGTTGCGAATGGTGACATGGTCACGATGACGCTGCTTCAAGGAATCGTCAACACATTCGTTGTCTTCCTTTCAAGAATTGCGGCATGGATCGCAAGCCGTTTTGTTTCACGTGAAGAGCTTGTACCGATTGTTCACTTTATCGCTGTGATTGTTTTCCAAATCATTTTCTCTATCCTAGGAAGCCTTGTCGTGTTTGCATATTCTAGACACCGTGAATTCCATGCAGACCGCGGCGGAGCCGACCTTGCGGGTAAAGATAAAATGATTCATGCGCTTCGTTCACTTGAGGCGTACACGTCAAGAATCAAAGATGATGATCAAACAGCAGTCGCTACGCTAAAAATCAGCGGTAAACGAAAAGCTTCTCTTTTCTCAACACACCCTGATTTAAACGAAAGAATCAGAAGACTAGAAGCAAAATAAGAAAGAGGAAAAGACATTCTTTTATTACTGGGTGTCTTTTTCTTTTTGATGAAAAAGAAAATAAAGCATAAAATAGCTTTAAAATCATGTCTCTTTTCATTAAAATGATAAAGGTATTCGAAAAGATAGATAAAAGAAGGAATGATAATGAATCCTATAAAAAAGCTAATTGACCGGCTGTCAGCGTTTCAGTTGATTGCCCTTTATTATTTTCTTGCTGTAACCGTGTCGCTTATTCTTCTCAGCCTTCCAGTGGCTCATCAAGAGGGAGTCAAATGGACATTCATTGATGCCTTATTCACAGCGGTGAGTGCTGTAAGTGTCACGGGACTGACTGTTGTCGACACCTCCCAAACATTTAGTGTGACAGGGATGTGGATCCTTGCGTTTGTTCTGCAAATTGGAGGCATCGGCATTATGACGCTCGGTACCTTCGTATGGCTTGTCATGCGAAAAAGAATTGGAATTAAAGAAAGAAAGCTCATCATGGCAGATCAAAACCAAAGCAATTTATCAGGAATAGTGAAACTAATGAAGCAGGTTTTATATTTAATTTTGCTGATTGAGTTTGTCGGCGGGCTGATTTTAAGCATGTATTTTCTCAAATATTACGATGTGCAAGGAGCTTTCTTACATGGCTTCTTCTCGAGTATTAGTGCGACAACCAATGGGGGCTTCGATATTACAGGAAGCTCTCTTATCCCTTACAAAGATGATTATTTCGTCCAGTTTATTACGATGCTGTTGATCATCTTTGGTGCGATTGGTTTTCCTGTGCTCGTGGAAGTGAAGGATTATTTGTTCAATCAGGACCGTAAGCACGCATCGTTCTCATTGTTTACAAAAATCACAACGCTCACGTTCGGCGGCCTTGTCGTTGTTGGAGCGATTGGAATCTATGCACTTGAAGCCGGTTTTAGCTTTGTAGGGAAAAGCTGGCATGAAATTTTGTTTTATTCTTTGTTTCAATCGACTGCAACAAGAAGCGGGGGGCTGACAACGTTAGACATTACGCAGTTGACCGAACCGACGCTTTTATTTTTATGTATGCTCATGTTTATCGGGGCTTCCCCAAGCTCTGTGGGGGGCGGAATTCGGACAACTACGTTTGCCCTTAATTTACTCGCATTGTTTCATTATGCTAGGGGAAATAAGTCCATAAAAATCTTCAAGAGGGAGCTTCATCAAGCGGATATTAATAAATCCCTTATGGTGACAATGATGGCTTTTATTTTGGTTTTTGGCGCTACGTTCCTGTTATCCTTAACACAGCATAATACACTTCTTGAAAATTTATTTGAAGTTTGCTCTGCTTTCGGAACAACGGGACTGTCGCTTGGGATCACCTCAGATCTCACTGTGTTTGGTAAATGTATCATCATGGTTGTCATGTTTATTGGACGGATCGGTATTCCAAGCTTTTTATATTTAATCGGCCGAAGGGAAAGCGAAGCAAATTATCATTATCCGAAAGAGCGCGTCATCATTGGCTAAACAGCATTCAATTTGAATGCTGTTTTTTTTATTTTTATTTCCATTATCTAACTGGCTAAATCACATGGGATGTTCGCAATCTATAGGTAAGAGGTGAACGAGACGTGCTGGATGTGTTATGGAAAGCAATTGTCATGCTGCTAGTTGGTACCTTGCTGCTGAGAATAGCAGGGCCTAAATCCATTAGTCAATTAACTGTACAACAAACAGTGATTATGATTTCAATCGGATCGATTATTATCCAACCCTTTATTGAGCATAATTTACTTGAAACCATTTCTGCAGCCGCTATCTTTATTGTGGCACTTGTTATTATGGAAAAGCTGTCAATTCAATCTGATTTCTTTGAAAAATTGGTTTCAGGGAAATCGGTCGTGATTTTACAGGATGGCCAAATGCTTGATCATAAGCTGAAGAAAACAAGGCTCACAAGGGACGAATTTAAAATGCGTTTAAAGCAGCAAGGCATCACTGACATCAGCAGTCTCAAAATAGCCACGCTAGAAGCCAATGGACAAATTGGCTATGAGTTAAAACCTGAGGAAAAGCCAGTGACGGTCAAGCAGATGAAGGAATTCCTTGACCAATTAAGAGAAGAACTAAACCTGTCAAAAAAGGACTGAATTCACATGAAAAGAAAAGCAGCGAAAAATGAAGCATTAACAAATAATATGACGCCGACTGAAAGCATGGCACATGATCAAGGACAAACCCAATTTGACGAACAATCAAGAGATCGTCAGGCAAATCGAAATTCTCATAAAGGGAAACAAGGGGGAGCATCTCGTGACTAAGAAGCATATGAAGAGCAAAGAGATGAAGGACCATAAAAAGCCAATGGACCCAGATATTTTAGAAGAGGAATTTGGCAGTGAGCTTGGAGATATCAACAGCAGCAAATGGATTGATACGTTGATGAAGCCAAAGAAAGATGCTGCATGTAAGCAGAATAAGAAATAGAAAAAACGATCCAATAAGGATCGTTTTCAGCGTGTAGACAAACCCTCGCATTCGTTGTCAGGTCTGCGCTCCGGTGCTCACGAATGTCAAATTCGCTCTGCTCCGGTACTCGCCCTTCCTCGACTGCAAAGGTTTTCTATCACGCTGAAAGGAAGACAAAGGGCTAAAATAAAGATTATTTTAGCCCTTTGTCAACAATCTGAAACGATCCCATAAGGATCGTTTTTTATTTTATATAACTGCTTTGCCTGCCGGTGATCGTTCGCATGAAGTTGTTCATTTTGAGTTCAATCACTGGCTGTGCAACGGTTTTAACAAAAGTGCTAGACAGTGTAAAGGTTAACAGAATGGTCAGCAGCAATAAAATGAGTACACTTGCTGCATTTAGCGCCCAGTCATCAAACCAAGTGGTTCTTAGCAGCTTGATCACAAAGCCATGTAATAAATAAACATATAACGTTCTTGTTCCCCATTTTGTAAAGAAGAAACGGCGTGTTGGAACTAATGCAAAGAAGCTGAATGTAGCGCCAAATGCAAGCAAGTACCATGCCATTCGTTTCATCGCCGCAATCATTCCTTCATCTCCTAGAGAAGCATACGACTTTGAACCAAATAAGAAGGAATAATCAAATTCATAGAAGTAGCAAAACAGGAAGACAGCCATTAATACAAAAAGTGCTGCCATTTTTCCTTTGCTTGTACGGATGAATTCAAAATGCTGCTTTTTTAAATAAAATCCAGCTAAAAACATAGGCAAAAAGACAAACGTACGTGATAAGCTGAGTGTATTGCTGATGCTGTCCACATAACCGACAAGTAATGCAATCGATAAACTGACGATCATCGCCCAGTGGAACGGCAGTTTTGAAAAAGGAATGAGCAGCAAGTTCCAAAAGAATAAACTAATTAAAAACCATAAGGACCATTGCGGATCAATTGGATTTAAATTGGCCATGCTTTGTTCCTGTAATAGGTAATAGTAAACCGAATAGATCACCTGAAAGATTAAATATGGGATGATCAGCTTAACGGCGACTTTTTTCATAAAGCCCGGTTTTCTAAACCCTTTTGCAAAAAAGCCAGAAACTAAAATAAAGGCGGGCATGTGAAAGGTATAAATAAATTTGTATAAATAGAGCATCCAATCATTATCATGAATGAATGATCGTAACAAATGACCAAAAACAACTAGAAAAATCAGAAGGAATTTCGCATTATCAAAATAACTGTCTCGTGAAGATGCCATAACATCACCTTTCCTGCTCGATTTCAAACATAAATGTTCTAAGTGCACTGTTCCCTTATTTGCCCCATTCTAAAATACATTTTTGCTTAATTCGCTATTTGATGTGAAATTGTAGAATGGTTGTAAAAGAAGCGTAAGAAAAGTGAATCGTTATACAATCCTGTCATCCAAATGAAATAAATGAGACAGTCTTCGTGTGAAAAGTTATCTTTTTTTATGAGTCGAATGAAGGAACAATGAAAATATTGTAGAAATATTGTAGAGGAATGAGGCTGGAAAAGGAGTGTAAGAGAATGACTGAAACGCTCGATGGCAATAGGTTAATCCCTGCGGGAGATATCAGAAAATTAGAAAAAGAGAACGAATATTTGCGAACTGAGTTGATGCAGCAAAAAATGCTGTTAAATAAGACGCTAGATGCCATTTTTATATTTGATCAGCACCTCAACATCATCCAAGCCAACGAAGCAACATGCAGGCTTGTACAGACACCGAAAGAAGACCTCCTCAATAAATCCGTTCTAGATTTCCTATACGGCATCCCGAAAGATAAAATTGAATGCTCACTCGATCTATTTTTTCGAAAAGGTACGTTAAAAAGAGAAATCTCCATTCAGCTAGAAAATGGCGAAACAAAATACATTGAATTTGTCGCAGAGCATGACACCATGAATCAGCAATATATAGTGGTCATGCGAGACATTTCTTCAAAGAAAATATTAGAACGAGAACGTTCCATGAATGAGCAGCTGTTCAAAGATTTGTTTGACCGGGCCATTGACGGGATGGTCATTTTTGATCAGGATGGCTGCATGATTGATGCGAATCATTCTTTTTGTCAGAGCTTTGAACTGCAAAAGACTGATTTAACCGATCGATATTTACATGAATTTGTCGAAGAAGGAAATCTTCCCGCCTTGCAGCACCTTTTAACGTCACTTAAAGAAACAGGGAAAGCAAAGGGAGAGCTTCCTGTTACTCTTCAATCTGGCCAGCAAAAATTATTTGAACTCACCATTACATCAAATGTGATGAGTGGTTTTTATATGTCCATCATGCGGGATATTACAGAAAAAAGGCTGATGGAAGAGAAGCTGTTAAAAAGTGAAGAACGCTTTAGAGAAATATTCGAAAATGCAATGGATGCCATCATCATATGGGCGGATGATGGAGAGATTGTGAGAGCCAATGAATCAGCCTGCCGAATTTTTGAATTACCGATGCACTCGCTGATTGGCAAAAAACTCACCGATTTTCTCGTCAAATCTGATAAGAGATATAGACCAACAAGAAGACGTTATATCCGGAATCATGAAATAAGGGAAGAGTTATTGTTTAAAATGGCAAATGGGCAATATAAAGAGCTTGAGTTTACTTCAAAGCATGCGGTATTAGAAGGACAGCACTTAACCATTTTACGTAATGTAAGTGATCGAAAAAGAATGGAGCAGGAGCTGCGCGAAAGTGAGCTCAAATTCCGTAAAGTATTTAATGGGTCAATGGACGGCATTGTTCTTTTTGATAATCAATACCGAATCATTGAAGTCAATCCATCTGCAAGCGAGCTGCTTCAATTGAAGGACGATCATTTAACAGAAATGAATCTTTTCCACATCCTTGCCCCTTATCAAATTGAAAATTTGGCTCAGCCTGCCGAGGCGATGTCATTAGATGAAATGGACAATGAGGTTCCATTTGTGTTGAACCATCCAGACCAGCGTATACTGGAATTCTCTTTTAAACGCAACATTATCCATAATATGAATTTGGCCATCTTTAGAGATGTGACAGAGCGGAAGGAATTAGAAGAGCGGGTGAGAAAATCAGATACCCTTCATGTGGTCGGAGAGCTTGCCGCTGGAATTGCTCATGAAATTAGAAACCCGATGACAGCATTAAAAGGCTTCATTCAGCTGTTAAAAGGAAATATAGAAGGGGAGTATTCGCTCTATTTTAATGTCATCACATCAGAGCTGAAAAGAATTGAATCCATCATCACCGAATTTTTGATTTTAGCGAAACCGCAAGCTATTGTATATGAAGAAAAAAATGTGGTGCAAATTGTGAAGGACACGATGGATCTTCTGCACGCACAGGCGAATCTTGGTAATGTTCAAATGCATCTCAATGTGCTGGACGAGATTCCGCTCATTTATTGTGAACAAAACCAATTAAAGCAGGTCTTTATTAACATTTTAAAAAATGCAATTGAAGTCATGCCGCGTAAAGGAAATGTCTATGTGAGTATTCAGCGGAAGGGCGAGGAGCATATTGTCATTTCATTGCGTGATGAAGGCTGCGGAATGGCAGAGGATAAGCTAAAGCGTCTAGGTGAGCCTTTTTATACCACGAAAGAAAGAGGAACTGGACTTGGTTTAATGGTTAGTTATAAAATTATTGAAGAGCATCAAGGAACCATTGAGGTAGAAAGTGAGGAAGGCGTAGGAACCGTCTTCCATCTCACACTGCCACTTAGGCAGCAGAAACAAGAAGGAGAGCAGTAACGTGTATTATACCGTCTATCACGCACCCATCGGGGCACTATACATACTAGAAAAGGACGGTGCCATCATCGAGGTGATGTTTGATGATGAGCCGTTTTTAGCAAAAAAGCAGGCAGTAAATCTAAAGCAAGTAGATACCTCTGTCTTACAAGAAGCGAAAAAGCAGCTGGATGAATATTTTAAGGGTGAGCGTCAAGTATTCGATCTCCCGCTCAAGCAAACAGGTTCTCCGTTCCAAGAGCAGGTGTGGGAAGCATTGTCGGACATTCCATATGGTGAATCAAAAAGCTATGCAGACATTGCAAAAGCGATTGGCAATCCCAAGGCTGTAAGGGCGATCGGACAAGCTAACAGACGAAATGCACTACCAATTTTTATCCCTTGTCACAGAGTGATTGGAAAAGACCGCTCTCTGACGGGCTATGCAGGATCGAAGACAGACATGAAAGCGATCCTCCTTGAATTAGAAGGCATCCCATTTGTTCAAAAATAAATCGATTGACCTGTTCCAAATGTTTGTCAAGCGACATATCCTTTTATTAAGCTAAAAAAGTTGGTTGAGGGAAAAAGGAGGGCGCTGGGATGTTTTGGGGCAAAAAAGGTAAAATGTATGCCGTTACGTCACTATGTGTCAAAATGAACGTTTTGACGGAAGAACAAAAAAAAGAAATCTTAACAAAAACGAATCAAGAAACAAAAAAGCGCGGTGCTCTTAAATGACAAGAACACGGCGCCTTTTTGCGATTCATTGAGAGATGCTTTCGGCGAAAAGAGCATCAATCTCTTCTGCATAGTTCGATGTGATAATTCCCTTTTCTGTAATGATGCCTGAAATAAGATGATGAGGAGTGACATCAAAGGCGGGATTGAATACTTGAACATCGGGCGGTGCAATGGGGACACCATTTAATTCCTTTACTTCCAGCGGGTCGCGCTCTTCAATTGGGATATCTGACCCGTCGCGGGTGGATACATCAAAAGTGGATAGCGGTGCTGCTACAAAAAATGGAATGTGAAAATGCTTGGCTAGAACGGCAAGACCTAACGTTCCAATCTTATTCGCTGTATCTCCATTCCGGGCGATACGATCAGCTCCAACAATGACAGCAGAAATTTGCTTTTCTTTCATCGTATGGGCGGCCATGTTATCTGTAATGAGCGTCACATCCACGCCGCCTTGCATGAGCTCCCATGTTGTCAGACGAGCGCCTTGAAGAACAGGGCGTGTTTCACATGCATAAATGTGAAGATCAAGATTTTTCTTTTTGGCTAAATAAAAGGGAGCAAGAGCTGTTCCGTACCGGCTCGTTGCGATGGAGCCTGCATTACAAATGGTCATGATACGGTCACCTGATTTAAAGAGCTGAAGTGCATTTTGACCGATTTGTCTGCATGTTTCTTCATCTTCAATTTGAATTTGAATGGCTTCATGGACAAGGTCTGTTTTGGCTGCATTCACTGATGCTGCACGCTGAATGCGCTGTAGCAGCCGGTCTAATGCCCAGGCGAGGTTCACAGCGGTTGGACGAGCACTATTTAAATATTCTTTTATCCGAATGACTTCTTGTTTAAAAGCATCGATTTCTTCTGTCTCAATGGCTTGCGCACTAAGCGCCAATCCAAATGCTGCTGTAATGCCAATCGCAGGCGCTCCGCGTACTTTTAATGTCACAATTGCATCATACACATCCTCTTTCGTATATAAATGCTCAAAGACGGTTTCGGCCGGTAATTTTTGCTGATTTAAAATGTTAATACGGTTTTCTTCCCATTCGACAGAACGGGGGACTTCAAATTCTTTTGACAAAACCCGTCACTCCTTTACAGATGGCTGGAATAATGCGACGAGGTCAGACGCTGTTTCCACTGCATGATATTGTTTGATAAATGTTTTTCCAAGTGTCAGTGCTGCTTTTTTCTGCTGAATCCGTCTAGTTGGTGATGGAATCGCATCAAGATCAGCGGCATGAGCAAGACCGATTGTTCGGCGGACAAGCTCACAGCCGGCAAAGCCTGTCGCTTCTTTTAAAATCCGGTCAAACGTTGTTTCTAAAAAACTGTCCGATACACTAAACGCTTCAATGCTGTCCTCTTTCCAAGCTTTTGTGAACACTTCTTTGAATGTTGCCCATACATTGACGACATGGTCAAAAAGGTGCTGCTGCTCGTGTTCATTCTCGCGAGATAAAGCATTCAAGAACAAATTGGCGATAAAGTGGCCGATATCGAATCCGAAGGGACCGTAAAATGCGAATTCTGGATCAATGATTTTCGTTTCAGTCTCATTTGCAAAAATACTGCCTGTATGAAGATCTCCATGAACCAATGTTTCAGCTGATGTCAGGAAGATACGCTTCAACTCTGCTGCTTTGGCTTGCACTTCAAGGTCTGCCCAAAGCGCTTCTGCTGATTCTCTTAATTCTTCTTCGAAGTCATTTGTTTCACTATCAAAGAAAGGGTCTGTGAAGACGAGTTTTTCTGTGATATCACACAGGTCAGGATTCGTAAATTGCTTCACAAATTGTTTTTTGATTTTAGGATTTGTGGCAAAGTCAGATGTGTAAAAGAGTGTTTTTCCTAAAAATTCTCCGACATGATCAGATAAATGCGGATATTGTTTTCCGGCAATTAGCCCTTTTCTGACGATTTCTAAGTGTGAGAGATCCTCCATGGCTGTCACTGCAAGAGCTGTATCCGAGTAATAGACCGCTGGTACGAGATGTGGCGCATATTCTGACTGTTTGATCAGGGCAGCACTTTCAATTCTTGCCCGGTCTAATGTAAGAGGCCAGCTCTCACCAACCACCTTTGCATAAGGCAGCGCCTGCTTGATGATCAATCCTTTTTCTTGTTTGTGATCATAAATATGAAAGACGTAATTTAAATTCCCGTCGCCGATTTCAGTACAAGTCAAATGACTGCTTTCTTGGATTAAGCCAAGTCTAATTGCAAGTGCAACTGCCGAACTTTCTGTTAGTTCTTCATATGATGCCGTAAGTGTAATCAATTGCTTCCCCTCCAAATCATATAAAAAAGCCTCTTTCTCCTGAGAGAAAGAGGCTTGATGGTGTGTATGCTCAAAGCCTCTCTTATCTCTCAGCACATACGTCTGATGGAATTAGCACCGTGCCCTATAAGACAATTGTCTTGGCGCGTTACTTGCTGCGCCCCACTTCACAGTGGTATTAACGGTCGGTTGCTGTTGGGGTCAAAAGGCCAAATCCCTCGCCCAACTCTCGATAAGAGAAATCAATATGTAATTGTTTCGTGTCTGTTTGCATTTCTTAATTCAAGATATTATCAGAGCTGCGCTTTACATGTCAATCTTTTTTCAAAATTGCTTTACAATTCATAAAACAATCCATTACAGTGTTTGTATTGTCACGTAACTTGAATAGAAGGTGAAGAAATGGAATTCCAGCAATCAGATGTGTTGAAACAATTACCGAAACAATTTTTTGCGTCCCTTGTCCAAAAGGTGCAGAAAAAAGTGCAGGAAGGGGCAGATATTATTAATTTGGGGCAGGGAAATCCTGATCAGCCAACTCCTCCGCACATTGTAAAAGCCATGCAGGAAGCGGTATTAAAACCTGAAAATCATCAATACTCCTCATTCCGTGGAACAGCGAAATTAAAAAAGGCTGCGGCCGCTTTTTATGAAAGAGAATATGGCGTCACGCTTGATCCAAAGACGGAAATTGCGATTTTATTTGGCGGGAAAGCAGGGCTTGTTGAGCTGCCGCAGTGCCTGCTGAATCCGGGTGATACGCTTCTCGTCCCTGACCCAGGTTATCCTGATTATTGGTCAGGTGCTGTACTTGCTGGAGCTCATATGGTGACCATGCCACTTCTTGAAAAAAATGATTTTTTACCTGACTACGATTTGCTGCCTGAGGATGATAAGAAAAAGGCAAAATTAATGTACTTAAATTACCCCAACAATCCGACGGGGGCTACGGCAAGTCGTTCATTTTTTGAAGAAACCGTTACATTTGCGAAAGATCACAAGCTATGTGTTGTTCATGATTTTGCATATGGCGGCATTGGATTTGATGGGGAAAAGCCGATCAGCTTTCTGCAAATAGATGGAGCGAAAGAGACAGGAATAGAAATTTACACATTGTCTAAAACGTACAATATGGCAGGGTGGAGAGTAGGATTTGCAGCAGGGAATCCGTCTGTTATTGAAGCGATTGAGCTTTATCAGGATCATTTGTTTGTCTCGTTGTTTAAAGCCACGCAGGATGCAGCAGCGGAGGCCCTATTAAGCGATCAAACGTGCGTACGGGTGCAAAATGACCGATATGAGAAAAGGCGGAATGTGTGGATAGCTGCCTGCAAAGAAATTGGCTGGGAAGTCAGTGCACCAAAGGGATCATTTTTTGCTTGGTTAAAGGTGCCAGAAGGATATACATCTGAAGCCTTCTCTGATTTATTATTAGAAAAAGCGCATGTTGTTGTAGCGCCAGGTAATGGCTTTGGTGCTCACGGTGAAGGGTACGTGAGAGTAGGGCTTCTAACAAGCGAGGAGCGGTTACAAGAAGCTGCTCAGCGCATCGCTGCCTTAAAGCTGTTTGAAAAAAAGCCATTGACAACATAAAAAAATGGTGCGATAATTCAGGCAATATTTAAGAAAATTGAATATTCTTATCAAGAGTAGGCAGAGGGACTAGCCCAATGAAGCCCGGCAACCGACTTCCATGAAGCACGGTGCTAATTCTTGCAGCAAGCGCTGAGAGATAAGATTCGGATGAATGACACGAAACAACCTCTTTAAGGCGCTCAAGAAGCACTTGAAGAGGTTTTTTTATTGAACATATGCATGACGCAATCGAAAGGGGATTCCTAGTGAGTGAATTACTGGCAACATACGTATTAACACATCGAGAGGATGAACAAATAAATCGAAAAGCGGAGCAGATCGCACTTGGTTTAACAGTTGGATCATGGACGGATTTGCCGCAGCTCAAAAAGGAGCAGCTTCAAAAGCATAAAGGCCGAGTTGAAAAAGTATTAGAAAAGGCTGCTCCAGTCGAAAATGGTCTTTATCAATCAGAGGTGACCATTGCTTATCCTGATGCAAACTTTTCAGCAGATTTACCAGCTGTTTTCACGACGATTTTTGGAAAGCTTTCACTAGACGGAAAAGTGAAGCTAGTCGATATCCAATTTTCTGAAGAATTTAAAAAAAGCCTGCCAGGACCGGTATTTGGAATTGATGGCATACGTAAAAAGGTAAATGTATTTGATCGTCCATTATTGATGAGTATTTTTAAAGGTGTTATCGGCCGTGATATGCAGGATTTAAAAGAGCAGCTCCGTTTACAGGCATTAGGCGGGGTTGACCTCATCAAAGACGATGAAATTTTATTTGAAAGTCCATTAGCTCCTTTTGAAGAGCGAATCAAAGAAGGAAAAGCGATTTTAAAAGAAACCTATGAAGAGACAGGACACCGCACGCTGTATGCTGTCAATTTAACGGGCAGAACCTTTGACCTGAGGGATAGAGCGAGAAAGGCCGCTGAACTTGGAGCAGATGCACTCTTATTCAATGTCTTTGCTTACGGTCTTGATGTCATGCAAAGCTTAGCTGAGGATCCAGATATTCCACTGCCTATTATGGCGCATCCCGCAGTGAGCGGTGCATTGACATCCTCTCCTGAATATGGATTCTCGCATTCTCTTCTTTTAGGCAAATTAAATCGATATGCTGGCGCTGATTTGAGCCTTTTTCCCTCACCTTATGGATCGGTTGCACTTCCGAAAAAGGATGCCCTTGGAATCTATGAAGCTTGCGTAAAAGAGGATACGGTTCAAAAAACATTCCCTGTCCCGTCAGCAGGCATTCATCCTGGAATGGTTCCAGTATTAATCAAAGATTTTGGAGTTGATCATGTGATTAACGCAGGCGGAGGCATTCACGGACATCCGCGGGGAGCCATCGGTGGAGGGAAGGCATTTCGTTCGATCATTGATGCAGTGATTCAAAAAGAGTCGATCGAAGATAAGGCATCTTCTTGCCAAGACTTAAAAGCGGCACTTGATCTTTGGGGAAGGGTAGCAGAATAAATGAAAAAACCAATTGTATGTTGTGATTTTGATGGAACAATTACAAAAAATGATAATATCATCCGCATCATGAAACAGTTTGCACCGAGTGAATGGACGAAGCTGAAGGATGGTGTCCTGTCAAAGGAAATTACCATTCAAGAAGGCGTCGGGCAGATGTTTCAATTACTGACAAGTGATCAGAAGGAAGCCATTCAATCATTTATTTTAGAGGATACAGAGATTCGTGAAGGATTTAAGCAATTTGTGGATGAGGTAAAAAAAGCGGACATTCCTTTCTATGTACTTAGCGGGGGGATGGACTTTTTTGTATACCCCATCCTCGAAGGTATTGTCGATCGAGACGATATTTATTGCAACCATGCGTCATTTGGGGAAGACCATATTCAGATTGAATGGCCGCATGCCTGTGATTCACAATGTCAAAATGGCTGCGGATGCTGCAAGCCCTCGATCATTCGAGAGCTGACTCATGAAAATGACTTTATCATCATGATCGGAGATTCAGTGACCGATGTAGAGGCAGCGAAACATGCGGATCTCACGTTTGCGCGAGATTACTTGCTCAATGAATGTAAAGAGCTTGGGCTCGTACATAAGGAGTATGACACATTTGTTGATTTACACACGCAATTTGTTCAAATAAAGGAAGTGAAGGAATGGCAGACGCAAAAAGCAAACGCTGGCAGGAGCTAGCAGACGTTAAACGTGAACTGGCACAAAGAGACTGGTTTTTCGGAACAAGCGGAAATTTATCGATCAAGGTGTCGGATGATCCAATCACGTTTTTGGTGACGGCAAGCGGCAAAGATAAACGAAAAGAAACAAATGAAGATTTTGTGCTAGTAAATGCGGCAGGCCAGCCCGATGATCCGAACGAGACGCTTAGGCCATCAGCTGAAACACTGCTTCACACGTACGTGTATGAGCGGACGAAAGCAGGCTGCTGTCTGCATGTCCATACAATCGATAATAATGTGATGTCAGAGCTGTATGGGGATAAGGGAGAGATTCGTTTTAAAGGCAACGAAATCATCAAAGCGCTTGGTTATTGGGAAGAGGATGCAGAAGTGTCGATTCCGATTATTGAAAATCCAGCTCATATTCCGCATCTTGCAGAGCAATTTGCAAAACACCTGACATTAGAGACGTCATCTGGTGCTGTACTCATTCGCAATCATGGCATCACGGTCTGGGGAAACACAGCCTTTGAAGCAAAACGAGTATTAGAAGCATATGAATTTTTATTTAGCTATCACTTAAAATTAGCGCTGTATCAACAGCAGCTTGTAAGATAAAAAGGAGGAAAAGCACATGGCGACGATTTTAATTCACAATGAAGAGAACACATTACTTGAGAACGAGCAAGAGGTTGCATCATATTTAGAAAAACAAGGGGTTATTTATGAGCATTGGGATATTGAAAAGCTGCCAAACCGTTTATCAGAAAAGTATGATTTAACCGATGAGGAAAAGGAAGAGATTTTGACTGTTTTCCAAAAGGAAATCCAAAGTATTTCTGAAAAAAGAGGATACAAAGCACAGGATGTGATTTCATTATCTGATGCTACGCCAAATCTTGATGAGTTGCTCCAAAACTTTAAACGTGAGCATCACCATACAGATGATGAAGTGCGCTTTATTGTGAGCGGGCACGGAATCTTTGCTATTCAAGGCAAGGATGGCGTCTTTTTTGATGTGAGATTGAACCCAGGTGATTTAATTTCTGTTCCGCCAAACATCCGTCATTACTTTACACTTCAAGAAGATCGCAAAGTGGTCGCAGTTCGCATATTTGTCACAACTGAGGGCTGGGTGCCAATTTACGAAGAAGAAACGGTTTAATGATAGAGCTGATCATTCCGCATGAGGCGGAAGATCAGCTTTTTTTTAGGAGATTAGACATAAAATGAGAAAGAAAATAGTTGATTTTGATCTTCTGTATAGGATAAAATTCTGTTTAATCAATGTGACAGTCCTGTCCAAATTTGAAGTTTACCCCCAAATTTGATTGGGTAAAAGGTCTTTAGGCTGTAAAAAATTAAATAAAATAAGCATATTTAATTTAATTTACAAATAAAGTATAATTTTGGTGTCGGATCATTTTGAGCATAGACAGTCGAATTCATTGCGGGAGCTGAGATCATGAATATTTATGTAAGGAAAGAACAATTGCTGATGTCCATTGATGAGAAGAGAAAACAAATGGTAGAAGCTGCTCAAGTGGAAGGGTACACTGGTGAGATGACAATTAAATATAGTCAAGAACTGGACAACCTGATGAATGAGTATCAGCATCTTCTTTTTCATGAGAAACAATCTGCCCCCTCCTTTCATGATCTTATGTCTCAAATGAGTCTTTTATCTGTGAACCGCCCCTCTTTTTGACATGAAAAACCGGTCTTGCATAAGCAAAACCGGCTGACATCTTCAGCTATGCTGAGTGAGCAGAAGGAAGCATGATCATAACAGTCGTTCCTTTATTCACTTCGCTATGAATATCAATTGTTCCGCCATACATCGAAATGATTCGTTTACACACGACAAGTCCAAGACCTGTGCCTTTTTCCTTCGACGTAATAAAGGGAAGGAAGATGTGCTTTAACATCTCTTCTGGTATGCCTTCACCTGTATCCGCTACTTTAATGATGACATGTTCTTTTTCAGCTTCGATCACAATCTTCAAATGACCGCCGTTTGGCATCGCTTCTAAAGAGTTCTTTGCTACATTTAAAACGACTTGTTTAATATGATCCTTCGTGCAATACACGCCAACATCTTGAATCGTATTGATTTGTAAATCTACTTCGACATTATAAAGGTTTGCTTCTGAGAAAACGATCGGCATGATCTCACTTACAATTTCTTTTACAGAGTTATTCTGCCATTTTTCTGCTGTTGGTTTTCCTAATACAAGAAATTCACTGACGATTTGGTTGATCCGTTTAATTTCTTCCTCAATGACAGAAAAATAGAGCTGATCTTCTTCTGAATGATACTTCTTTTGCAATAGCTGGATAAAGCCGCTAATCCCTGTTAATGGGTTACGAATTTCGTGTGCTGTACTTGCTGCGAGTGTTCCGATCAATTCAAGCTTTTGCGCTTCGTTTTGATGACGCTCCTGCTGAGTTTGCCGCCTTAACACGATATATTGGACTAGTGTGAATAAAATATTTAATAAAATAAACGCACTGGATAAAGGGATGAGCATCACAGACAGCACTTCACTTGTTGAAGCACGCTGCGGAAAGACCTCCAGCTTCCAGCTGTTTTCATCTAAATATGTAGACACCGTGCTGCCGCCCTCGGGTACTGGCTGTGGACCACTTGTAAACACGACATGTCCATTTTGATTCAGCATCTTAAAATGAAGATCAGGGTTCAATACATTCATAATATTTCTTAAATAATCAATTTGAATGGCGGCAATCAGCACATTGGTGACTTCTTCGTTTTCATCGAGAACAGGCACACAAATGGAGAGAATCCGCTGTTTTGTAATTCGGCTCACATAGTTGTCTGTGATCACGGTCTGCTTGGTCACTTGAATGCGTTTAAAGTAATCTCTGAATGATAGGTTGATTTTTTCCTTTAACGGGGTGGTGCTTGCTGTTACATTTCCTTTTTTGTCTAGGAGATACAGACCTGAAAAACGAGGTTCTTGTTTATAGATTTTCTCTAGGATGTTTTGTACTTTTTTCGTATCAAGCGGCTGGTCAAATCCCATAGCAAGGGAAGTTAATCTCGCTTCTGTTTCACTTATTAAATAATTCATTTGGTTTTTGTGAATATTTAACATAAGTGTAGCGGTTTGTTTGTTCTTTAAATCAATTTTTTCAGTTTCTTTTTCGTAGATAAAATAACTAATGATTAGGGTTGGAAGCATGACCAAAATAAGGTAAAGCCTGATCTTCTTCCAAAACCCTTTGAGTATACTCATCATTCATCGCTCCAACGTATTACCTAATAGACTTATTATAGCATTGAACCTATCTTTATTACGATGACTTGTGTGATTTTTAAAAAATTAGGTGATTCGTTCTGGTCTCATTTTCGTGCTAAAGATGGATCAAAATGTTGACATTTTACTTATTGTTTATTAATGTCACATTAGTGGGTTGCATTTCATAAAGGATGATAAAAAATGGAAAATCATAATGTTGAAAAATCATTGAAATTATTTATTGTATTATCACGTGCCTATCGCTCAATTAATCATCACATGAACAAACATATTGTGAAGCACGGGCTGAATCCAACTGAATTTGCTGTGCTAGAATTGCTGTATCATAAAGGTGATCAGCCGCTTCAGCAAATCGGTGATAAGATCTTACTTGCAAGCGGCAGCATCACGTATGTGGTCGATAAATTGGAGAAGAAAGAACTCCTCAGCCGGAAGGCTTGTGCAGAAGACCGCAGGGTGACATTTGCGCATATTACTAAGCAGGGACGAGCTTTGCTTGATGACATCTTCCCAGATCATGCGAAAGAAATTCATGAGATGATCAGTGTCTTGAGCGAAGAAGAGAAAGATGCCTGCATCGATATGCTCAAACATGTGGGGCTGCGTGCAAAGCATTTATATGATCATCAAGAATAAATAAAAAGGAAGCCGCTGGCTTCCTTTTTTATTTCGCTTTTTTCTCAATCGGTAAAATGAGTACTTCTACACGTCGGTTTTTACTTCTGCCTTCTGCTGTATCGTTTGAGGCAATCGGTTTGAATTCGCCATATCCTTTTGTACTAAAGTTCTCTTGGTCTAGATTGCTGTTTTCAAGAAGAATATTTAAAAAGTTCACAGCACGAATGGCGCTTAAATACCAGTTTGATTCAAATTCTGAATTTCTGATCGGTACATTATCTGTATGTCCGCTAATGACAATGTCACGAGCGGGATTAATGACGAGCAGCTTTGAGATTTCTTTTGCTAACGGGACATCCTGAGAGCGAATAACTGCCCGCCCAGAATCAAAGAAGATACTGTCCTCAATCGTAATGAGAAGTCCTTCATCCGTAAGCTTTGTTTCGAGCTTGGAACCAAGTTTTTTATTTGCAATGAATGAATCGACCTGCTGTTTGACCTTTGTGAGAACCGCTTGGTCTCTAGCCTTTGCTTTGGCTTCTTCATCTTTCTCTTCCTCGGCTGCTTTCTTGACTTGGTTGCTGTGTTCAGTTTCTTCCGTGCTTTGCATGCTGGATTGATCCATGACACCAGTACCGCCAGTAAAAACAACATTAAAAGACTTAGCCATCTGTTCATATTTTGCCGCATCAATCGAACTAGATGCAAAAAGCACAATGAAGAGGGCGAGAAGAAGCGTCAGAAGATCGGCATAAGGGATAAGCCAAGATTCATCTACATGGTCTTCATGATCATGTTTTTTACGTTTCCTAGCCATTTTGATTTTCTCCTTCTTCAATGACAAGATTTGCACGTTCTTTTGCTGGTAAGTACATAAGAAGTTTTTGTTCAATGACTTTTGGAGATTGACCTTCAAGAACAGAAAGAATGCCTTCGATCATAATCAGACGAAGTTTTACTTCTTCCTTTGATTTACGCTTCAGCTTGTTGGCAAATGGATGCCATAATACATACCCGGTGAAAATCCCAAGCAGTGTGGCGACGAAGGCAGCACTGATTGCATGTCCAAGTGCTTCAATATCTCCCATGTTGGCAAGTGCGGCAATAAGTCCGACAACGGCGCCAAGTACCCCTAGCGTCGGGGCGTATGTACCTGCTTGTGTAAAGATTAATGCGCCTGACTGATGTCGTTCAGACATGGCGTCGACTTCTTCTGTTAAGACGTCTCGAATAAATTCAGCACTTTGGCCGTCAACTGCCATGCTTAACCCGTTCTTTAGAAAATCATCATCGACTTCCTCAAGACTTGCTTCTAATGCCAAAAGACCTTCACGACGCGCAATTTGTGCCCAGTTTGAAAATAGAGGGATCATTTCTTGAATCGTTGGAAGCTGGCTGTCTTTGAAAATTTTGCCGAACAATTTTGGTGTTTTCTTAATTTCACTAGAAGGGAATGCGATGACAACAGCTGCAACCGTCCCAACAATGATGATTAATATAGCCGCCGGGTTGATAAGAGCGGTTAGACTCACACCTTTCAAAACCATACCGACACCTAGTGCAATAAATGCTAAAATAATACCAATTAACGATGTTTTGTCCATTATCTCACCAAATCCTTTAACTATCTTTTTCTATAGTTAATATCGGTGTGTTCTAGAAGGGTTTTAGTCAGAATATAAAATTAAGACAGTTTCTGTGAAGAATTTTTGACGAAAGCGCTTTCTATATGTAAAAAGAAGAAACTCCCTCTCATATAAAGGGAGTCTCCATTTAATCGTTTTGCGCTGGTTCATCTAAATGAAGCAGCTCTTTTAATTTTTCTTCATACATGATTTTGACAAGATCGTAGCTCCAATTCATCATGTGATCCACCTCTTTTTCTTTTATCCTAAAGGAAAAGAGGCGGGGGAGCGTCAGCGTTCAGATGGAACTTAGACGCCGCAACATGATGGAGAGGCATATCATCCTGAAGATGTAGTTATCCTTTTTTTACAACGATTTCGTCATGTTCAACATCCACAGTAAATCCAGAAAGATGCTCCTCTTCAAGCAGGATCTCCGTCATTTGATCTTCAACATGCTCTTGGATGGTTCTTCGAAGTGGACGAGCACCAAATGCAGGGTGATATCCAAGCTCTGCGATTTTTTCTTTCGCTTCATTTGTGACATGGATTGTTAAATTCTGCTCTTTTAATTGCTCTGACAGCTCATTAAGCAAAAGATCAACAATCTTCACTAAGTCCTCTCTGTCTAGTGAATCAAATTGAATGATGCTGTCAAAACGGTTCAAAAATTCTGGTTTGAAGTAGCTGCTGAGTGAATCAATGAGTGATTGTTCCTCAATTGCTTCCTCCTGATCAGACTGGAAGCCGACCTTGACCGTTTTATCTGCACTGCCTGCGTTACTTGTCATGATGATGACTGTATCTTTAAAGCTGACCGTTCTGCCTTGGCTGTCTGTTAAGCGGCCATCTTCCATGATTTGAAGGAACATGTGTTGTACATCAGGGTGTGCTTTTTCGATTTCATCCAGCAAAATGATGCTGTAAGGTTTTCTGCGCACTTTTTCAGTCAACTGGCCAGCTTCATCATGTCCAACGTAACCAGGAGGAGAACCGATGAGTTTGGACACAGAGTGTTTTTCCATGTACTCACTCATATCTAAACGTATGATCGCATCTCTTGAACCGAATAATTCTTCAGCCAGTGTTTTAGACAATTCAGTTTTCCCGACACCTGTTGGTCCAACGAAAAGGAAGGAGCCTGTCGGTCTATCTTTCGATTTTAATCCAGCTCTGCTTCTTTTCACGGCTTTCGCCACTTTATCAACCGCATGCTCCTGCCCGATTACTCGTGCTTTTAGACGGACATCAATTTCTTTCATTTTGGTTTGTTCGTCTGCTTGCAGTTTGCCGACAGGAATGCCTGTTTTTTGTTCCACAATGGCCTGAATGTCCTCTGCTGTGACGATATGCTCTTTGTCAGTTGTTTTGTTTTGAAGTCTTGCTTCAATAGCTTCTTCTTCATCGCGAAGCTTCGCTGCTTTTTCATATTGCTCTTCTTTTAGCGCAGCCTGTTTTTCTGCGGCAATTTGCGCTAGTCGGTTTGTCAGTTCATCTTCACTTGCTGCATCAATGGAGAGGTTCGCTTTTGAACCAGCTTCATCCATTAGATCAATGGCTTTATCCGGCAAATGACGGTCTTGAATATACCGCGAAGATAATTGAACGCACGCTTTGATGGCTTCATCTGAATAGGTGACACCATGATAGGCCTCGTACTTATCTTGAATACCTTTTAAGATGTCGATCGCTTCATCTGGTGTTGGCTCATCCACGATAACGGGCTGGAAGCGTCGTTCGAGTGCAGCATCTTTTTCAATTTGGCGATATTCTTTTAATGTCGTCGCACCTACTAGCTGCAGTTCGCCTCTTGCAAGGGCTGGTTTTAAAATGTTTCCAGCATCCATTGATCCTTCTGCAGATCCTGCGCCCACAAGAAGGTGGATTTCATCTACAAATAAGATGATATTTTTACGGCTCTGCAGTTCTTTAATTAACTGCTTCATTCTTTCCTCAAATTGACCGCGTACACCTGTGTTTGCGACAAGTGAAGAAACATCTAATAAATAGATTTGTTTGTTCTTTAATTTATTTGGTACATCACCGCTCGCAATTTTCAGTGCGAGTCCTTCTGCGATCGCTGTTTTCCCAACACCTGGTTCACCAATAAGAACAGGGTTATTTTTATTTCTTCTATTTAAAATCTCAATGACTCTTGCGACTTCTTCATCACGGCCAATGACTGGATCAATTAAGCCAGCATTTGCTCCATCTGTTAAGTTACGGCCAAGCTCATCGAGTAAGCCTTTTTGCTTTGATTGCTCCATGTTTGGGGCATGACCTGCCTGCTGAGAGAAGAATGAACTTCCTCCAAAAAGCTGAGGTCCCATTTTCATTTTTGACTGCTCCATCAAAGAGGTATAGCAGTCTTCACATAAAACCATTTGGCTCCGGGACGAATTTACTTGCATATTCAGGCGAATAGTTGCTTCATTTACTTGACAATGTTGACAACGCATTTGCCATGACCTCCTTAAAATAAAGTTTGACTTTATTTGACCAATGAATGTTAAAGAAAATGGTCTGTTGTTTGACCATCTTTGACTATAGTATACTCTGACCTATTTTGACTTTCAACTGTTTTGCTCAAAGACAGATAAAAATCCTTTTTTGCATTTAATCATGGTTTGTCCTTCTTTTCAAGGAACTTGTCTCATAGGATAAAAAAGAGACAATCGAAAGTGATGGGTGCGGAGGGGTCACATGAAACGTTCAAATGAATCCGCTTTTCAGCTTGCCTTTGTATATGTAGGAACAGTGGTTGGAGCTGGGTTTGCGACAGGGAAAGAAATCGTAGAATTTTTTGTTCGTTTTGGCTGGGTTGGACTATTAGGAATCCTGATTAGCGGTGTTATTTTTACTGGCCTTGGTGCAAAAATGATGCTGATTTCGAAACGAATCAAAGCAGAATCTTATCAAGATATGAACCGGTTTTTATTTGGCGCAGCTGCGAGTCGATATATTAATATTGTGATGTTTTTTATTTTACTCGGTGTTACCTCAGTCATGATTTCAGGCGCAGGGGCTATTTTTGAAGAACAGCTTGGCATATCGAAGGAGTATGGGATCTTTTTGACGATCATTCTGAGCGTCATTGTACTCTTTAAAGGTTCAAAAGGGCTATTTGGTGTTAACGTCCTTGTCGTTCCAATGCTGATTTTCTTTTCATTGATTGTGTTTCTTGATTCATTTGTTTTTAGCAGCAGTGAAAGTTATGTTCTTGCGCTGCAAATGGGTGAGGGCGAGTGGATACTATCAGCAGTGTCCTATGGTGCCTTTAATTTAGCACTGTCACAGGCAGTGTTAGTACCCGTTGCAAATGAAATGACCTCTGAAGCAGTCATTAA
The DNA here is from genome assembly GCF_036884855.1 of Bacillus sp. MAG717A. Classification (NCBI taxonomy): domain Bacteria; kingdom Bacillati; phylum Bacillota; class Bacilli; order Caryophanales; family Bacillaceae; genus Bacillus; species Bacillus sp. MAG717A. Next base: position 165,880 of record NZ_CP145733.1, on the reverse strand, counting down.
AAAGGGAGCGGTGCTTGGGGGCGTCATGCTGACACTCATTTTGCTTGCTTGCTTTTTATCTCTTTCTTCATTAGATATGCTGGAGGCCTTTGATATTCCAATGGCTCAGGTGGTGTATCAAGTCGCAAACTCCATTCATCTCATTTATTTATTTGTCATCTTCGGTGAAGTTTTTACATCCGTCATAGGCAATTTATACGGGCTGGAGAGACAAGTAAGGGCATATATCCGAATGAACAGCATCTTTACGATATCCCTTATTCTCATATGCTGCTATGTGATTAGTAAAATTGGTTACGGTACACTGATATCAACGGTTTACCCGGTTTTTGGATATGTCAGCATCTTTTTTATTCTCTTTCTTTGTCTAAAAAAAGTGCCTGAACCGCTAGGTAAGTAAAGAAAGGATAGCCTGCATGAAGAATATGTGGTACACTATCCTCTGTGAAAATTGAACAAAAATCCGTGAAGACGGGAGAGGTTCTAGCAAAACCCTCTATAAAAAACTAAGGACTTGCCGTATCCTTGGATGTGGCATTTTTTATTTTTTATGGCTGGGACACCTCATACACATGTAAAGGTGTCTTTTCTTTTGAGAAGAATAGGGGTTTTCAGGAGCCTTTCAGATGCAGTGTTGTACGGTTGTACGCATCTGCAAAAGGAGGAGAACAGAAAATGAAAAATGAAAAAGCAGTCGTTGTCTTCAGCGGGGGACAGGACAGTACGACATGTTTATTATGGGCACTTCAACAATTTGAAGAGGTAGAAACAGTGACCTTTCATTATAATCAGCGTCATCAAGAAGAAATTGATGTCGCCAAAAGAATTGCTGACAAGTTAGGTGTGAAGAATCATCTATTAGATATGTCACTTTTAAATCAGCTGGCACCTAATGCTTTAACAAGAGATGACATTGACATTGAGGAAAAAGAAGGAGAGCTTCCTTCTACATTTGTGCCAGGAAGAAACTTAGTGTTCTTATCCTTTGCCTCTATTTTGGCGTATCAAATTGGAGCAAGACATATTATCACTGGTGTTTGTGAGACAGACTTTAGCGGCTATCCAGATTGCCGTGACGAGTTTGTGAAATCTTGCAACGTCACAGTGAATTTAGCAATGGAAAAACCATTTGTAATTCATACACCACTGATGTGGCTGAATAAAGCAGAAACATGGAAGCTGGCAGATGAGCTCAATGCACTGGATTTTGTGAAAAATGAAACGCTCACTTGCTATAACGGCATTATTTCTGATGGCTGCGGGGAATGTCCTGCGTGTAAGCTGCGGAAAAACGGCTATGACACTTATATGGAAATGAAGGAGGCAAAATAAATGCTTTCTCAAATCTATCCACAAACCGATCATCCATTTTCATTTGAATTGAATAAAGACATGCATGTTTCGGCTGCCCATTTCATCCCACGAGAAGATGCGGGCGCATGCAGCCGTGTTCATGGTCATACGTATACCATCAATATCACAATTGCGGGCGACGACCTAGATGAATCGGGATTCCTTGTCAATTTCAGTACATTGAAGAAGCTCATTCATGGGCAGTACGATCATACGCTGCTCAATGATCATGAGGAATTCTCATCAAACAATCGATACGCGATGCCAACCACTGAGGTGGTGGCAAAGACCGTACATGACAAAGTCGCAGCGTATTTATCGACTTTAGCGAACAAGCCAACTTGTGTACAAGTCTTTGTCAGAGAGACACCAACAAGCTACTGCATTTACCGTCCGAAACGAGTTGAGATCAATGGCTAAAGCGATTCCTGTATTAGAAATCTTCGGTCCAACCATTCAAGGAGAAGGAATGGTGATTGGACAAAAAACGATGTTTGTCAGAACGGCTGGCTGTGACTATTCTTGCAGCTGGTGTGATTCCTCCTTTACATGGGACGGCTCAGCGAAGCATGATATTCAGTGGCTTGAGGCAGAAGACATTGTCAAAGAATTAAAAAGAATAGGCGGACAGGCTTTTTCTCATGTCACCATTTCAGGAGGAAACCCGGCGCTTTTAAAACAAATGGAATCCCTCATTGATTTACTGCATGAAGAAGGGATTGATACAGCGCTTGAAACACAAGGGACGATGTATCAGGAATGGTTTTTGAAAATTGATGATTTAACCATTTCCCCTAAGCCGCCAAGCTCGAATATGAAAACAGACTTTACGAAACTAACACGTATCATAGATGAGCTGAAAAACGGAAATAGATTGAAGCATGCAAGCCTGAAGGTCGTGATCTTTGATGATCGTGATCTAGCCTATGCGAAGGATGTTCATGCGAAATACCCTGAGCTTCCTTTTTATTTGCAGGTAGGAAATGATGACACGACGACAGGTGATGATGCGTACTTATTGACGCATTTATTAAAGAAATATGAAGCGCTTGTAGATCAAGTCGCACAAGATTCAGACTTAAATCGCGTAAGAGTGCTGCCACAGCTGCACACGTTATTGTGGGGAAATAAACGAGGCGTATAGAAAGGAAGAGATGTCATGACGACAAGAAAACCAGAAGAATTAGAAGGTGTCACGTTACTAGGAAACCAAGGAACCAATTATTTGTTTGATTACGCACCACAAGTGCTTGAAACGTTCCCAAATAAACATACAAATAGAGATTACTTTGTGAAATTCAACTGCCCAGAATTTACATCACTATGTCCGCAAACAGGACAACCGGATTTTGCAACAGTTTATATCAGCTATATCCCAAATGAAATCATGGTCGAAAGTAAATCACTAAAATTATATTTGTTCAGCTTCCGTAACCATGGTGACTTCCATGAGGATTGTATGAACATTATTATGAACGACTTAATCGAATTGATGGATCCAAGATATATTGAAGTTTGGGGCAAATTTACGCCAAGAGGCGGTATTTCAATTGATCCGTATACGAACTACGGGAAACCTGGGACAAAATATGAAGAAATGGCATCGTATCGTATGATGAACCATGATATGTATCCAGAAACGATTGATAATCGCTAATAAATAGGAAAAGACATGCCAGATGCATGTCTTTTTTTATGGGATTGTAGCGATTCAATCATAAAAAAAGAGAAGAGTCATGTCACTCTTCTCATACGAATGGGAATAGAACTTGCTAGGACGGCTGGGGGCTACCAGCTCGTAAATATATTATACATGACAGAACGTATGTTTGTAAAGGTGAATCATGCTTTTTTTGCTTATCTCATTTCATTTAAGATAAAATAGGGGTATTGAATGGTAAATGGAGGCGTTGGATTTGGCAAACAAAGAAGAGCGGGCAGAGCAGCTGCTAATGGAGCTTAGAGAAGAGCTTCAAATGCTTGAACATCAAAACAAAGAACGGTATAAATGGAGTGCCTCCACATTGCTTGGAGTGATTGCCCTCTTGATTGATAAAGGAGTGATCACCCCTGAGGAAGTCGAGATGTACAAGATGAAGGCGGAAATGCAAACCTTTCATACGCAAAAAGACTGATGCTTACTGACATGGTGTATGGTGAGAAAAAGAAAAGGACATAACAAATTGATGACTCAATTGATATTATGTCCTTACTTCTGCAATTCGTTTTCACAGCATTAAACCAGCTTATACATTAAAACATCATCCCAGTATTCATGATCATTTATTTTAAATTCTTTTATTTTACGTCCTTCTTCTATAAACCCCATCTTTTTGTACAAAGAAATGGCCTTTTGATTTGTAGAGAAAACGGCTAAACTAACCTTTTCAATTGAAGGATTCTTTTCTGCCCAATGTAATAAAGCTGTTAGTAACTTTTCCCCTACGCCTAAACCTCTATAACTCTTATGCACCATCAGCCCGAATGATCCCGTATGAGAAGTTCTTTTTCTATTTGATGAATGTTCAAAGGCTATCCACCCAATGACTTTCTCATCAGTTTGAGCAACTATGTACGTCTCGTTTTCATTTTCAATTCTTTTCTGTATCCATTTCCTGTGTTCTATGAGGGTTTTTTTGTTTTCCTCAGGTGATGTAAGTAGATAATCTGATTCAGCAATAACTGATTTCTGTATTTCTAAAGTCATTTCAGTATCTTCCATTTTTCCAAAACGTACAATGATATCATTGGAATTTTGCATATTAGTTTCTCCTGTCTAGAGCTAATACGGCATCTTATCATTTTTTTAAAATGAAAAAGAAGGGTATTGAAATAGAAATCACCATATGGTCAAATCGTGATTAACTTTGCTTTATATATACGTATGTACCGATCGTCTGTATTGAGGATTGCAATTAATGTACGGAGTCTTTGATGATTTTATAGTTTTTATGATTAACGACTGTTAGTGAATCCAGTTCTAAATCTCTATAGTTGTCCATAATGGTGACATCCACAATGACAGAGTTTTCATTCACTTTTTCAACTACACCTGTTAAACCATTTCTAAATTCGATCACATTTCCAATTTTTGCAATCTTCAACCGATCCCTCTCCTTTAAAAACAGATTTCATTCCCTATTAAAAAGTATTTTGCAATATTTTCATACCAATGTAAAGGATAAAGACGTTTTTGTTTTGTTTTCGTTGTATGCTCTTCTAACGAATGGTATATTTAATATTTGATCATGGCTGAAAAGGAGCGGTTTTTTTGACTGAAGAACAAATCCTCACAATCATCGAATCTTTACGGAATGGGACGGAAAAACAGGTGACCATCCAAAAAGATGACTTTTTAACGTTTCGTTCTGTTTTGGTGAATCAAGATGATTTTAAACATTTTCGCGGAATCGCCAAACATGGTGGAGATGTTATTTTTGAATATCTTACAGAAGCAAGAAGCTAAAGCTTTTTCTCATTGATGAGAGAAAGCTTTTTTATTTTCGTTCTTTTGTCACACTTCAAACCACTTTGATACATATGAAAAGAAAATGTAATAACCCATAAACAGGAGCATAAGGATGATGATAGGTGAAAAAGGGACCTTTTTAAGCGCTAACAATTCCATTTTATGTGCGCAAAACTAGGACATGCCATTTAATGACGGAATTTGGACAGGCATGTAAATCTTTGTGCGTGAAAATAGAATGAGGTCTTGTTAGAGTGGACAAGTATCTTACAGCCTACTTTGATTAAAGGAGGAAAAAGGCGAATGATTAAAATTCATACAGCTCTTTTTGTCATCCTTATGCTGGTTGCAGCAATGAAGATGGACAATATACAAGAGCAGCAAGGCACATTAAGTCACGAACTTTCACAAGCACCTGTTAAACATCAGCTTTCATATATAGAGCAAGATCACGATCAAGTCATTCCAGCATTTTCTGAAGAGAAGCGTCAGCCAAAAGTGAAAATGCTAAGTACGTCAACAGAAGAAAAGTCTTCAAAACCGAAGCAAAAGAAAAAAGTAAAATCTGAAACGACGAATAAGGCAAGCGGCAAACAGTATTCTAATGTAGAAATGGACTTGCTTTCTCGATTGGTACACGCTGAAGCGAAAGGTGAATCTTACGAAGGGAAAAAAGCGGTGGCAAGCGTTGTTTTAAACAGAGTAGAGCATCGTTCTTTTCCTGACAGCGTGAAAGGTGTGATTTATCAGCGAAATGCTTTCCAGCCAGTATCGAATGGAAGTATTCATGATAAAGCAGATCAAGATTCCATTAAAGCTGTGAAGCAGGTAGTAAAAGAGCATGACAGAACAACAAAGGCTATCTATTTTTATAATCCAAAAACGGCAACAGATCATTGGATTCGTTCCCGCAAAATTGTAGAACGCATCGGACGTCACGTATTTGCCGTATAAAGAAAAAGAGCGATCAATGAGATTGCTCTCGGCGTGTAGACAAAATTTACACGCTTTTTTGTATAATATGGGCAATAACATATTTCTGTGGAGGATGAACATGCTATCGAAACGTGAAGAAGAAAGAAGAAATCAATTAGAAATAGTGGCCCTAGATGAATTAGTGCCTGAAGATCATTTGATTTCGTTTATGATCTTGTCAAAGGATTATTATAGTTCAGACAATGGCAGATAAAGTGTGGGTATTGTTGTCCTTATGAAAATGGTTTTGATCTAATATCTATTTGGCAGGACTATCTAGATGAAGCAGACCATCTGAGACTCACACAAATGAATAAGGACATCTATGCAAAAGGAAAGAGACAATAGAACGTGTTTTTGCAGATGCAAAAGAAAAACATGGTATGCAATGGGCGAAACTTCAAGACTGAAAAAAGTTTCAATGCAGGCGATGCTTACTTTCGCGGCCATGAATGTTAAGAAATTAGTCAAACTGGACATGGAAAGGACCATGTACAACGTAAGGTAACTTATCAATTTTATCAAAATGAAACCCCCACTTTTACTCGAAGTAAAGGTGGGGCTTGACTACGGTCTTAGACCCTAAAGGTCTGTTTAATTCATCAAGTAGATAACCTAGAATCACGTGTTCCAAAACGAATATCCGGATTTACACTAGAACGTGTTCCATTTCCTACAGCAAAATCGTTATCATGTTGAGATAAAGTTATAAGAGGAAAATCTTGAGTAGTAACGCTACTGCCTGTAGCATTTCTTACAGTCAGATCAGTTGATTCAGGAGAAGTAGCATTTCTTGAATTCACATCAAAATTGACAGATGATAAAGAGATCACACCTAGCAATGCTGAAGCACTCAAAAAACCAGTAAGAACCGTTTTAAAATTCATATGAACAGTCGCCCCTTTGGATTTGTTTTCGGGCGTACATCACTATTTCATACATTTTTACAGATTCATCCATACGCCCATTCTCATTATAGTACCGAGCCGCTTCGAGCGCTAGGTCTTCCATGTATGGATAACCCCTCTCATTCTCTAATTTTTCCAACGTGCTCAAGACCTCACTTAGGTTTGCTGTTTTTAAAAATAAAATTTCCAATACCATTAGTAACGATAAAAACAGATCATTTTTTCTATTCTTCGCTTCTTCCAAGCCTCTTTTGAAAAATCTTTCTCCCTCAATAAATTCCTTTTGACTCAAATGAAATAACGATAATTCATAATAAACCAAAAGCAACTCTGTAGCATGAATAGGCTCTCCTTCAAGAATAACCTGATTAAAATAAGCTAGTGCCCTATTAAAATCACCTAATCCTTTATAACAACTACCAATATTAAATAATGACTTCACAATCATTGGCTTATTAGAAATTGCCTTAGATTTTTCTAAAGCTGACAATAAATGAGGAAGCGCCTTTTCTCTGCATTCAAAATCAATGAAATTACCTGCCATAACAGTTAGACAATTAATTTCTCGAATCATATAAAGTGAATTGCTCTTATGTGCCTTATAAGTATCATAAGAAAGACCAACGTAATACATAGACACGTGGGTCTGTTTCATGTGATAAAACACTTCTGATAATTTGTAATAAAATTCCGCTCTTTCTAACTCATCTCCTACTTGCTCCAAGCGCTTTTCCGCGCGCTTATAGAACACAATAGCTCTAATAAACTCACCATTTTTGAATTCATACATTCCTTGAAAAAAATTAAAATAGTATTCAAGAATGGCTGACATTTTCTTTCCTTGTCCTTCTACAGCTTTCAAGTAATCCGACTTTTCAAGTGGTTCTTTAGAAGGCTGCACATAGTCTGTCATCAATTGATGACGGAATTCCATCAACTGAAAATAAAGAACCGCCTGTTCATCTTCTTCCATGACATCGATATCTTTTCTAACCTCTTCTCTTAGCATATGTGCCTCTTTCACATTGAATCTTTTTATATGCTTATACCAATCATTGATCTTGATCGCTACAACTGGAGACGGTATAGACGCCATCTACAATCCCCCCTAGAAAACCAATTTTTAATAAATGTTAGCACAATAATTCCTAATAAAACCCTTTTTAACCATTTATGTGTAAATTTTCGGCATGTCGCAATCACTTTTTAAGCAAGTAGGACACAAGGCATATCTGTTTTTAGATGCTATCGTAGCAGTTAAAATGGCAAACGTTTTTAAATCCCATATAAGCGCACTTAAAGCGTCACACTATTAAAAAATAAACGTGCTTAGAATCGAATATAAACGCTATTGGTGGTGTTTTTGAAATAGGCGCCAAGTATTTAAGAAACAAAAAAACAGGCTGAAGAGCCTGTTCTTTATTATCCAGTGATGACCATATTGATGAAAGGGACACTCAGTAAAAAGAAAACAACGGCAAAAAGAACTTTATACCCCATCTCTTTTTCTTTATTATTTTTACGTTTTTTCATATAAACAGCAAAATAAGAAGCACCGATTAACATCATCAATACTGGTACTACAGTCATCATAAATTCTCCCCCAAAATAAAAGAACCTATATTGCGGTCACCGCAACTCAAAAAGAAATTTTCCAATTAATTCCCAAATGTGAATCAATCAATGATAGGATGAAAACATGTCAAAAAAGGAGGGAGAACTATGACTTATGCTGTTTTATTTTTTTACGCCGCCACTTAATAAAAGTCACTGAGAACACAATAAGTAAAATCGCAATAAGCTTGAAAATAAAGCGAGTGAAGAAAGTAGCATCTTCGAACTCCGTTGCAAAAATACAAGCTCCTATGATTATCCCGATCATGCCTACTACCCAATTCCAAAACACATCAACCACTCCCTGATTACCTTTTTTTAAAAGAAAATCATTTTTTATCCATATATATATTATCGCACAAAAAACAAGGGGGAAATATCCAAATTGAAAAAGTTCATAATCGTGCTTTTAGGCCTGACACTATTTTTAATATTTCCATTACAAACCGTAGCCGCAGTAACCCATCAACCTCAAGAAATTAAAGAATCTTATCAAACCGAAATTGAAGGTAAGGTACATACTTTCAATTCTGTGACCAAAGGTAGCACTCAAACAATAACGATTGATAATGGCGAACGAGTAGATACCGTCTCTTTTGACCGAGCAAAAAAAGAACTTCGTATCAACAATGAATTAGTTGAGTTAGAGGAATTTGAAGAAGCTGGAAAAGAATTAATCAATGAAGACGGCGAGATTAGCACAAAGTCAAACAAAGATTACCAATGGAGACTTGTAAAAAACTATAAAAACAAATTCAACATCACTGTTGCTATTGTCGCTCTTGTGACAGGTGCTATTTTAGCATTACCAACGGGGACCGGTGCTATAGCTGGCGCAGTCTTGACACTGAAAGCAGTAGCCATAATTGCTACAGCAGTAACATCCGCTTCAGGATCAACAGGTCAAAAAGTCTTTCATTACACATTCAAAACGTACTACAGTCCGAAAAACGGCTACTGGAACAACAAATTTGTCTTATCTGTCTACAAAGATTCAAAGCGCAAAAAACTTCTAAAAAAGGTTAGCCATCAAACACGACTCGGAAAAAAATATTAAAAAAGGAGCAGGCTCCAGTAAGAGTCTGCTTCAGATTGTTGACAAAGGATTAAAATGTTGTTTATTTTAGTCCTTTGTCTTCTTAATTTGTGATATAAATTCCTTAAATTCTAGGAAGGACGAGTATTGGCGCGGAGCAAGTTTGACATTCGTGAGCACCAGCACGTGGGACTGACACCGATAGCGAGGGTTTGTTTACATGCTTAGAGCGATCAATGAGATTGCTCTTTTTTTGTCTTCAATTATTAAAATATTTTTTGGACTTGTCTCATAGAATGTGAAAAGAATTTGCTTTAGACAAGGGGAGGCTACATGAATCGATTTGTAAAAGGGGTCATTCTGCTATCTGTCGCAGCTTTTATTGCGGAGTGTATCGAGTTTTTAGTCAATATGATTTTAGCGAGAGAGCTTGGAGAACATGGAATGGGTTTATATATGAGTATCCTTCCAATCATCATGCTTGTCCTTGTGATCGCCAGCTTAGAGCTGCCAGTCTCCATTTCTAAATTCATTGCAGAATCACATGAGCGTCTCCACAAAAGTATGCTCCGTCATGCCTTTAAAATGACGCTTGTGGTGACAAGTACAACAACAGGTATAGCCGCCATTGTACTGCCTTTCATTCCAGTGTTTCAGTCGTATCATCCGCTTATGAAGGGCCTAGTGCTGTCACTTATCCCGATTATTGCGTTTACCTCCATTGCCCGCGGCTACTTTATGGGAAAGCAGCAAATGGGCAGAATCGCTCTAGCCAATATGATGAAGAAAACGATCCAGCTGATCTGCTTATTTTTGTTTTTTCATTGGTATTCGTTTGATATTGAAACAGCAGTTCTTATCGCCATCGGTGTCATTGTTGCGAGTGATCTTGTCGTCTTTATTTATTTATACTCCCAATACGTCATGGCGAAAAATGCTGTGAATGTCAGGTCTGTTGAATTAAGAGGGATTGATGTGCGAAAGCGCCTATTAGCCGTTTCCATACCGACAACGGGCATGCGCATCTTTCATGCGATCGCTAATGCGGTTGAACCATTTTTAATCAAAGGAGCGCTCGTTGCAGCAGGCATCTCTGGAACACTTGCTGTTGATCATTACGGCATGCTGGCTGGTGTCGCGATGTCGATCGGTTTTTTCCCAGCGTTTATCGCTCATTCCATCATGATTGTGATGATTCCGAGTGTCTCTGAAGCCTATGCTTTAGGTCAGTATGATCTTGTGAAAAAACGTGTCAGACAGGCGATTCTCATAACGTTTGGATACGGGGTGCCGGCAGTGATGGTTATGTATTATTTTGCTTACCCACTCACACAGCTCTTTTTTGATTCACCGCAAGCTGCTGTCTATTTACAGCTGCTTTGGCCATACTTTTTATGCCACCTGTTTGTGATGCCGTTTCAAGCGTGTTTAATCGGTATGGGGCTCATCAAAGATGTGTTCCTACATAATATATGGGTGCATGTCGTCTCTTTTTCTATGGTGTATTTCCTCGGTTCAATGGAAAGCTTGAATATGATGGGGGTCATTTTAGGGATGAACACAGGCATGCTGCTTTTGACTGCGCTGCATTATGCGACGATTTGTAAGGAGCTCGGCGTTTCAATGTTTCTTACATTGAAAAAAGCTTGAATGTCATCGCCATCGAGAGGGCAAGCTATAAGAAAACTGGGAAGGAAGATCCTGATGAATCGTAAACGTCTACCCGCCAGTCTTCTGATGATGACCATGCTGCTATTTGTAATGAGCGCAGCAGCGGAAGCAAAAGAGCCTGTGATGGCGCCAAGAATAGAGGCACCGACATTAACTGGTGAAATGCAGATGGTTCCCGCAAAAGGGAAAAAGACCATTTTGCATTTTTGGACAACATGGTGTCCGTCCTGCAAAATGGAGCTACCCGAATTTGAACAGATTGTGAAAGAAAATCAGAGTGATGTTGACATCTTGACCGTGAATTTACTAGGTGCTGAACAAAGTAAACATGCTGTTGCCCAATTTGTGAAAGACAGAAGGTTTACATTTCCGATCATACTAGATGAACACGGAGAAATGATGAAGAAATATCAAATTATCACCATTCCAACGACCTTTTTGATTAATGAAAAAGGAGAAGTGGTGAAAAATCATGTAGGTCCACTGACGAAAAAACAAATCAAAGAGTGGACGAATTCGTAGAACAAATCCTTTCTGTTAAAGAACCAATTCTGTTGGTTCTTTTTTTGTGTTCATTTGCTTTTCATCTGAATACACTGTGCTCAGAAGAAGAAGGAACGGTCTATATCAATAATGATAATTATTATCAAAAAGAAATTATAATAATTATTAATTGAAAATTGTTCAGAACCTGTTATAATGAGTTACAGACCAATAAAAAGCTTGAAATAGCAGAAAATATAGATGGAATAAGAAACGGGCAACGATTGATAATATGAAAACGATTATCAATTAGAGAGGAGAAAACAATCATGAATGAGAATACAGCACTTTACCAAACGGCAAATCAAAAGGAATCGAAATGGTCCTTACATAAATGGGCACAGCACGGAGAATTAATTGCAGTAGGGATATCAGGGATTCTCATTTTAATTGGATGGATTCTAAAGGATGAGAGCATGTGGAGCATTTCTCTTTTCATCCTAGCATTTGTCATTGGTGGTTTTGCAAAGGCGAAAGAAGGAATTGAAGAAACGATTTCGTCTAAGACCTTGAATGTGGAACTTTTAATGATTTTCGCAGCAATAGGCTCAGCTCTGATCGGCTATTGGGCAGAAGGCGCTATTTTAATTTTTATTTTCTCACTGAGTGGTGCGCTAGAAACGTATACGTCAAATAAAAGCAAGAAAGATTTAACAGCATTAATGAGCATTGCACCAGATGAAGCAACTTTAATTGAAGAAGATGGTACGACCATTCAAATCGCCGCTTCATCATTAACGCCTGGTGACCGTATTATGATCAAAGCAGGGGAACGCATTGCAGCAGATGGTGTGATTTTAAGCGGGAGAACAAGTGTGGACGAATCTGCACTTACAGGCGAATCTGTTCCACAGGAAAAAGGGCAGGGGGAAGACGTATTTGCAGGAACAGTGAACTTAAATGGTTCCTTAACAGTGGAAGTCACTAAACATAATGAAGAAACGCTTTTCCATAAAATTATTAAACTTGTCGAATCCGCTCAAGAAAGTGTTTCGCCAAGCCAGGCATTTATTGAAAAATTCGAGGGTGCCTATGTAAAAGGTGTGCTGATCACCGTTGCGATTTTAATGGTTCTGCCTCATTTTGTACTCGGCTGGAGCATGAGTGAAACCTTCTACCGGGCAATGGTGTTTATGGTCGTTGCTTCACCTTGTGCTCTAGTCGCATCCATAATGCCAGCAGCACTGTCATTGATCTCAAATGGCGCGAGAAATGGAATGCTTGTCAAAGGAAGTGTCTTTTTAGAAAAATTAGGCACAAGCAGCATGATTGCTTTTGATAAAACGGGGACAATTACAAGCGGGACGCCAGCCGTAGAACAAGTCGTCATCGCTAAAGGGCAGGATGAATCTGCTTTTTATCAGGCACTCTATCAAATTGAGAGCCAATCAAACCATCCATTAGCGAAAGCAATTTCTGATATGGCAAAAGAGCACCAAACAGAAAGATCAGTCCATGTCACCATAGAAGAAACCTCTGGATTTGGTGTGAAAGCACAATTAAATGGGGAAACGTGGCGGATTGGGAAGAAAGACTTCGCTGGTAAGGCGTCAATCGACCGCAAGATGGAAGAGACAGGTGATGACCTTTCAGCGCAAGGATACACAGTGGTCTACGTTCAAAAGGGTGAAGAGGTTGTTGGCTGTCTTGGCCTTAAGGATCAAATCAGATCTGAAGCTAAAAAAATGATTCAAGAACTAAATGATTTAGGCATCCAAACCGTCATGCTGACAGGAGATCAGCAAAAAACGGCTGAAGCTATTGCGCAGGAAGCCGGTATCCAAACTGTTGTGGCTGAATGTCTTCCAGATGAAAAGGTACATGAGGTCAATCAATTAAAAAAACAAGGTAATTCAATCATCATGGTAGGAGACGGAATCAATGATGCGCCAGCACTCGCCTCAGCAGATGTTGGGGTTGCGATGGGCGGAGGCACAGACGTTGCCTTAGAAACAGCGGATCTCATCTTAATGAAGAACAATTTAAATAACCTAACAAAGATGATCCGTCTTTCAAGAAAAATGAATCGAATCATTAAGCAAAACATTGTTTTCTCATTAACGGTGATCTGTCTGTTAATTTGTGCGAATTTCTTACAAGTGCTTGATTTGCCTTTTGGCGTCATCGGGCATGAAGGAAGTACGATTTTGGTCATTTTAAATGGTCTGCGTCTGCTTCGTGCATCTTAATTCAATCATCAGGGCGCACTGGATCCATGCCAGTGCGCTTTTGTGCGAAATACAGCAAAAACTGATACAATAGACCAGTAGTAAAACGTGTGAGGAGGATCATGATGAACCGAATGAAGAGCTTGTCTTCCTGGCTTAAGAAAGAAGACATTCAAGGTGCATTTATACATACAAAGGAAAATGTGTTTTATCTATCTGGATACTTCACAGAGCCGCATGAAAGAGTGATGGGGCTGTTTGTGTTTCAAGAGACAGAACCATTTTTTATTTTGCCTAAAATGGAAGTTGAGCAGGCAAAAAATGCAGGATGGTCCGGCGATATCATTGGATATGAAGATCATGAGAATCCATTTGATTTCATTCAATCAGCGATAGAAAAACGAGGTGTTCATGCCGCGCGTCTTGCGATTGAAAAAGAATCGATACCGCTTCAAAGAGCAGAGCAGCTCCAAGCTGTTACCGGGGCAGAAATGTTCGTCCGGGCTGAAGATGAGCTCAATCAGCTCAGACTGATTAAAGATGAATCTGAAATTGCTACACTCAAAAAAGCGGCACAATTAGCAGATGAAGGTGTAAAAATTGGGGTTAACGCCTTAAAAGAAGGAATCACGGAGACAGAAGTTCTCGCTGTCATTGAATATGAATTAAAGAAAAAAGGCATTCAAGGTATGTCCTTTTCCACCATGGTTCTCTTTGGTGAAAAATCAGGCGAGCCTCATGGAAATCCGGGGCAGGCAGCCTTAAAGAAAGGCGATTTTGTGTTATTTGACCTTGGCGTCATTGTCGATGGATATTGCTCAGACATCACAAGAACATTTATCTATCAGGAAGCTTCTGAAAAACAAAAGGATATTTATCAAACGGTCTTAAATGCAGAAATGGCAGCACTTGAAATGAGTAAGCCCGGCGTGAGAATCGGTGATCTTGACTTAAAAGCTCGCGGGCTGATCACAGAAGCGGGATATGGTGAATATTTCCCGCATCGCCTCGGACATGGGTTAGGGGTTTCTGTTCATGAGTTTCCTTCTATGAGTCAGGCAAATGACGACCTTCTGCAAGAAGGTATGGTGTATACGATTGAACCAGGAATTTATGTTCCGGGAGTCGGCGGCGTAAGAATTGAAGATGATGTTCTTATTACGGCAGATGGTCCAGTCACCTTAACCAATTATCCGAAAGAGCTAACGATCATCAAGTAATGAAAAAATCACGATGAACGTCCAGGTCTTGGAAGCGTCATCGTGATTTTTTATCACTCTTCTCGATCCTTATCAACAAAAAAATCATCAATTGATTGAAACGGTTTGATTTTATGTTCTTTTCCTAAAGGATGTAATGCAAAACGAGCAGAAAACAAAACAGTCATACATAATATAATCCATATGATGAAACCCATCTTGAATTCCCCTTTCCATCCAGTGATTTGTTCAGCTCACATACATCTTAAAGTATGAAACGCTTACCATATCAAGAGAAAGTAGGAGAAAAAATGGCAAACATAAGGGAGATTGCGAAAAGAGCGGGCGTATCTGTGACAACCGTATCACGTGTGTTGAATGAGCATCCTTATGTTAAAGAAGAAAAAAGGGAACGTGTTCTACAAGCGATGGAGGAGCTCAAGTATACGAGAAACATTCAGGCGGTCCATTTAGCGAAGGGCTATTCGAATATGCTTGGCATCGTCCTTCCAAACATTGAACACTCTTATTTCAGCGCACTCGTCACAGGTATTGCAGAAAAAGCACAGGCGCGCGGCATGCATTTTGCTTTATTTCAAACAGGATATGATCCATTAAAAGAAAAAGAAGCGTTAATGAGTTTAAAAGAGCGCCGTGTGGATGGTTTAATATTTTGTTCAAATGCGTTAAGTGATAGGCACATTTTAAAGTGGCAGGAATCAGGACCGATTATATTTTGTCATCCTGCGCCGCACGATCATTGCTCAACCGTGTCGATTGCGCATGATCATGCATTTAAGGAGGGCCTGCATCATTTGGCGGCATGTGGACATCAACGAATTGCGATCGTTCTCGCCAGAACAGAAGGAGCAAATAGTGAGTCGCGCCTTCAGGCTTATCAAGACATGATGCAATCGCTCGGGCAGTCTATTGATAAGGAATGGATCATCGAAGGGAAGTTATCCCTGCTTGATGGGAAGCAATTATTTGCAGAATGGCAGGAAATGAAAAATCGTCCTACAGCTTTATTCATTACAAATGACGAAGTCTCTGCAGGCTTTTTATTAGAGGCACAGCGCCACGACATAAAAGTAGGAGAATCACCAGCCATACTCAGCTTTCAAAATAACCAATTGAGTGAGGCGCTAGGGATTTCCAGTATTCATATTCCCCTCAAACAAATGGGGCAGGAAGCGTTTGACTTGTTTGACCGAGCATTAAAGGGAGAGAAATCAGAAAAAAGAATGCTGCCATATCGCCTGATTGAGCGAACAACTACCGTTTTGAAAAACAATCGTTGACGCACGTTTCATCTGTTTTGTACGATAAGAGGGATTGAAAAAGAAGGAGGTGGGGATGTTCATGGAATCCTTCACCGTTGATAAAGCGTTAAATAATAATGTCATCATCGCAAGGCACCCTTCTTTGGGCGAAGTGGTTCTGATTGGGAAAGGGATTGGCTTCGGTAAAAAATCGGGGGATGTTCTCGATCAAGACGTGTTTGAAAAAATGTTTGTGTTAAAAAATACGAAGGAACAAACAGAATATAAACAACTGCTTCATCATATTGATGAGAACATGATCGAGCTTGCCAATGACGTCATTTATCATATACGAGAAAAAATGGGACAACGCTTGAATGAGCATATTCATGTTGCACTGACCGACCATATTGCGTTTAGTTTTAAGCGGGTGCAGCAAGGCTATGATATCACGAACCCTTTTATGCTTGAGACGCAATCGCTATACCCGAAAGAATACGAGGTTGCAAAGGAAGTCGTTGAACTGATTAACGAGCGGCCAGATGTCAAAACGAAGCTGCCAGAAGGGGAAATTGGCTTTATAGCGCTCCATATCCATTCAGCTTTGACGAATCGGCCTTTATCTGAGGTGAACCGTCATTCGCAGCTGATTACACAAATGGTCCAAGTCATTGAAGATTCATTTCATATGAAAGTAGACAGAGAAAGTATTCATTATTTACGCTTATTACGCCATATTACGTTTTCAATTGAGCGTATTAAACGGGGAGAATCATTAGAGGAGCCAGAAAAATTGCTTCATCTATTGAAAAATGAATATCCTTTATGCTACAATACTGCTTGGAAAATGATCAAAATTTTGCAGCATGCATTGAAAAAGCCTGTACAGGATGCTGAGGCCGTCTACCTGACACTTCATCTGTACAGATTGACAAATAAAATTTCATAGTTTCCTTGAAACGTGTAACTGATTCGATCAGGCATGAGTGACTTAAGGTAAATACAGGATAAGATCCTGTTATTTGCGCAACCTTATATCACCATGTCTTTTTTGCGTTTGAAAGTGAAATGTAAACGGTTAATTATGAAATGTACGTCAGGGAGCAGCCCAAATGTATGTTGTAAGCGAAAACAAAAGGAGGTTCAACCAGTGTTTAAATCACTTTTTGGTGTGTTGCAAAAAATTGGACGAGCTCTTATGCTTCCAGTTGCGATCCTTCCTGCTGCCGGTATTTTACTAGCGCTTGGGAATGCGATGCAAAATCCGCAACTGATTGATGTAGCTCAATTTTTAAGCAATGATACAATTCAGCTTGTTGCAAGTGTCATGGAGAATGCGGGGAACATCGTCTTCTCGAATCTTCCGCTATTATTTGCTGTAGGGGTTGCCATCGGTCTTGCTAATGGAGACGGAGTGGCAGGGATTGCCGCTATCATCGGTTACCTTGTCATGAACGTAACGATGAGTGCCGTATTAATGGCTAACGGATCTATTCCATCCGATTCAATCAAATTGGCGAAGTTCTTTAAGGAAAGCCATCCAGCATATGTGAATATGCTCGGTATACCGACCTTGTCTACCGGCGTTTTTGGCGGGATTATTGTCGGGGTATTAGCTGCTTATATGTTTAATAAATTTTACAAGATTGAGCTTCCGCAATATCTTGGTTTCTTTGCAGGTAAGCGTTTTGTTCCAATCGTCACTTCTATTTCAGCACTTATTTTAGGGCTTTTGATGCTAGTCATTTGGCCGCCAATCCAAGGTGCATTGAACTCATTTTCAACAGGACTGCTTGCAGCGAATGAGCCGCTGGCTGCCTTTGTATTCGGAGTCATTGAACGCTCATTAATTCCGTTTGGTCTGCACCACATATTCTACGCACCATTCTGGTATGAATTTTTTAGCTATAAGAGCTTATCAGGAGATATTATCCGTGGTGACCAGCGTATTTTCATGGCGCAAATCAAAGATGGTGTTCAGCTGACAGCTGGTACATTCATGACAGGGAAATATCCATTCATGATGTTTGGTCTTCCAGCAGCAGCTCTTGCGATTTACCATGAAGCAAAACCAAAGAATAAAAAGCTTGTAGCAGGAATTATGGGATCAGCGGCCCTTACTTCTTTCCTAACAGGGATCACTGAACCGCTTGAATTCTCATTCTTGTTTGTAGCACCGATATTATTTGCGATTCACTGTGTATTTGCTGGATTATCCTTTATGATAATGGATATTCTAAACGTGAAAATCGGGATGACCTTCTCAGGAGGGTTAATCGACTTCTTCCTATTTGGTATCCTGCCGAATAGAACCGCTTGGTGGCTTGTCATTCCAGTAGGTCTCGTACTTGCTGTCATTTACTACTTCGGATTTAGATTCGCCATTCGCAAATTTAATCTGAAAACGCCAGGCCGCGAGGATGAAGCAGCAGACGGAGCAAGTGAGGCGAAGTCTGAAAAAGGGAATGACTTGCCTTATGAAATCCTTGAAGCAATGGGTGATCAAGAAAACATTAAGCACCTTGATGCTTGTATCACGCGTTTACGTGTTACTGTCAATGATCAGAAGAAAGTGGACAAAGACCGATTGAAAAAGCTTGGCGCTTCTGGTGTTCTCGAAGTAGGGAACAACATCCAGGCAATTTTCGGCCCGCGTTCTGATAATTTAAAAACACAAATGCAGGATATCATTGCAGGCCGCACGCCTCGTCCAGCGAAAGACCCTTCTGCAAAAGAAGAAGTCAGCCAGCAGGTCGAAGAAGTCATTGCAAAGCCGCTTCAAAATGAGCAAGGGGAAGAAATTTTTGCTTCACCAATTACAGGGGAGCTTCATCCAATTACAGATGTACCAGATCAAGTATTCTCAGGGAAAATGATGGGTGACGGTTTCGCTATCTTACCAACAGAAGGAACGGTTGTTTCACCGGTAAGAGGGAAGATCTTAAATGTGTTCCCGACGAAACACGCCATTGGCCTGCAATCTGACGGTGGACTTGAAATTTTAATCCACTTCGGAATTGATACGGTCGGCCTCAAAGGAGAAGGATTTGAAGCATTTGTACAAGAGGGAGATCAAGTAGAAATCGGTCAAAAACTTTTAGAGGTTGATATTGATAAAATTAAGTCTGAAGTACCATCTTTGATGACACCAATTGTATTTACCAACTTAAGTGAAGGACAATTTATTGACCTTCAAGAATCCGGTGAAATCAAAGCTGGACAAGAAAACATCATGAAAATTTCAAAATAATTTTCATAACTGCCGTTCTTGTTAGATGACAAGCTCGGCAGTATGATATAATATTGTGGATGTATTAATTGTATAAAAAGGAGATTGATAAAAATGGCTCAACAAACATTCAAAGTAACTGCAGATTCTGGAATTCACGCACGTCCTGCAACAGTTCTTGTACAAACTGCTAGTAAATATGATGCTGATATCAACTTAGAATATAATGGTAAAACAGTGAACCTGAAATCTATTATGGGTGTAATGTCTCTAGGAATTGCGAAAGGTGCTACAATCACAATCTCTGCTTCTGGTTCTGATGAAAATGATGCACTTGCTGCGCTTAAAGACACAATGAAAAGTGAAGGCCTAGGCGAGTAATGCAACAACTGAAAGGAATCGGTGCTTCAGCAGGCGTTGCAATTGCAAAAGCGTATCGTCTGGAAGAACCAGATTTAACAGTTCACCAAAAAGACATCAACGATCCAGAGACAGAAGTGAAGCGTTTTGAAGAAGCAATTCATGTTTCTAAACAAGAACTTGAAGCAATTAAAGAACATGCGCTAAAAGAGCTTGGCCAAGACAAAGCAGATATCTTTTCTGCCCACCTTCTTGTGTTAAGTGATCCTGAACTGCTTAACCCAGTAAAGGATAAAATTAGTGCTGACAAAGTAAATGCTGAATTTGCTTTAAAAGAAACAGCGACGATGTTTGTTACAATGTTCGAAGCAATGGACAATGAATACATGAAGGAACGTGCAGCGGATATTCGCGACGTCACAAAACGTGTTATTGGACATTTGCTAGGCGTTGACATTCCAAATCCAAGCATGATTTCTGAAGAAGTCATCATCATAGCTGAAGATTTAACACCTTCTGATACTGCTCAGCTGAACAGACAATTTGTTAAAGGCTTTGCGACAGATATCGGCGGTCGTACTTCTCACTCAGCGATCATGGCGAGATCTATGGAGATTCCAGCAGTTGTTGGGACAAAAGAAGCAACAAAAACGGTGAAAAACGATGATCTGATCATTGTGGATGGTATTACTGGAGACGTCATCATTCAGCCTTCTGAAGATGAAGTGAAAGCGTATCAAAAAAAGCATGAAGACTACTTAGCTCAAAAAGCGGAATGGGCGAAACTTGTTGACCAGCCAACGGTTACAAAAGACGGCGTTCACGTAGAGCTAGCTGCAAATATCGGAACACCTGAAGATGTAAAAGGTGTACTTGATAATGGCGGCGAAGCAGTCGGATTGTACCGTACTGAATTTTTATACATGGGCAGAGACCAGCTTCCTACAGAAGAAGAGCAGTTCGATGCGTATAAAACCGTTTTAGAGAAGATGGAAGGGAAAGCAGTGGTTGTCCGCACACTAGATATTGGTGGCGATAAAGAACTTCCATACTTGCAGCTTCCAAAAGAAATGAACCCGTTCCTTGGCTATAGAGCTATTCGCCTTTGCCTGGAAGAGCAGGAGATTTTCAGAACTCAACTACGCGCCTTACTTCGTGCAAGTACATATGGAAACTTGAAAATCATGTTCCCTATGATTGCGACATTATCAGAATTTAGAGAAGCAAAAGCCATTTTACTTGAAGAAAAAGAAGCATTGGTTGCCGCCGGTACAGACGTTTCTGATTCCATTGAAATCGGAATGATGGTAGAAATTCCATCAACGGCTGTCATCGCAGACCAATTTGCAAAAGAAGTAGATTTCTTCAGTATTGGAACGAATGATTTGATTCAATACACAATGGCTGCTGATCGAATGAACGAACGAGTGTCTTATCTTTACCAGCCTTACAACCCAGCGATTTTACGTCTCATTACGCTTGTGATTGAAGCAGCGCATAAAGAGGGTAAATGGGTCGGCATGTGCGGTGAGATGGCAGGAGATGAAATCGCAATCCCGCTTCTACTTGGATTAGGATTAGATGAATTCTCAATGAGTGCAACATCCATTCTTCCAGCTAGAACACAGCTAAGCAAGCTATCTAAGGAAGAAGCTGCATCATTTAAAGAGCATATTTTATCACTTAGCACAACAGAAGAAGTGGTTGATTTCGTCAAGAAAACATTTCAACAGAACTAAGTGAATGAAAACCAGACAGGTGAAACTGTCTGGTTTTTTTGTCGAATTTTATCATATTGAGTCATATTGGGCAGTGAGAAGGGCACCCTATAATTAAAAAATGGAGGTGACCAGATTGCCTTTCTCAGACTATAAACCGGGTGATCAAGTATATGTCATTTATCGAAATCCACATGCTGCAAACGTAGCACAAATTAAAGAAGCAGAAATTGTTTCACATCCATACAACGAAGAAGAGCTTGCCCTATTTTTACTTGAAACGTATCATCCACTAGCTCCCGATGATGCTGTTTTTCCAACATATGAAGAAGCAGAAGCTCTTTATCAAGACTTGTTTGAATAAGGGAGATTTTAGAAAGGATAAAAGCCATCCTGTGCGGTTAAAGTAACGGTATGAAAACCTTAAAGGTAAGGATGTGCTTAATATGATCAAACCTTTCGTTCCTCAGCTTGTTTACATTGAACCACGGGCGTTAGAGTACCCGTTAGGACGAGAGCTGAAGGAAAAGTTCGAGGGTATGGGAATCGAAATAAGAGAAACGACCTCACACAACCAGGTAAGAAATATTCCGGGAAAAAATGACTTGCAAAAGTATCGTAATGCGAAGTCAACGCTTGTCATTGGTGTGAGAAAGACATTGAAGTTTGACTCGTCTAAACCATCTGCAGAGTATGCGATCCCATTTGCAACAGGATGTATGGGACATTGTCATTATTGCTATTTGCAAACAACAATGGGAAGTAAGCCGTACATTCGAACGTACGTCAATGTAGAAGAAATATTAGATCAGGCTGAGCAGTACATGAACGAGCGAGCACCTGATATCACAAGATTTGAAGCATCTTGTACTTCAGACATCGTAGGAATTGACCATTTGACACATACCCTCAAACGAGCGATTGAATACTTCGGGCAGACTGACTTAGGAAAGCTTCGCTTTGTCACGAAATTCCATCATGTTGATCATCTGTTAGATGCAAAGCATAATGGCCGGACAAGATTCCGTTTTAGTATCAATGCCGACTACGTTATTAAATATTTTGAGCCTGGAACATCACCGCTTGATCAGCGGATTGAAGCGGCTGTAAAGGTCGCTAAGGCAGGCTATCCTCTTGGGTTTATTATTGCTCCCATCTACATCCATGAAGGCTGGCAGGAAGGATATAAAGTTCTATTTGAAAAGCTCGATGCAGCCCTTCCTGAAGATGTGAGAAACGATATCACCTTTGAGATGATTCAGCACCGCTTTACAAAGCCCGCAAAGCGTGTGATTCAAAAAAACTACCCGAAATCAAAATTAGAATTAGATGAAGAAAAAAGAAGATACAAGTGGGGTAGATATGGGATTGGAAAATATATCTACCAAAAAGATGAGGAACAAGAACTAAGAGAGACGTTAGAATCATATATTGATCAGTACTTTCCATCTGCAAAAATTGAATATTTTACTTGAAACAACTTGAAACAAGCCTTAACGGCTTGTTTTTTCTATTTAAATTTTCTTACAACTATTGAATGCGCTACCGATTTTGCCGATATATAAAATAAGGAATGAAAGTAGGATGTAGGGGTGAGGAGATGTTTAAGAAACTTCAAGTGAGAATAGCTGTTTTCATCTCAGTTATTTTAATTTTAACCGTTGTGGCTGTTCAAGTGGGATCCAATTTAGTATTAACACCACTAATTGAACGAGATGCAAAAACCACCGCAGCAGCAACTGCAGAAAGCATGAAAGACATCATTACAGAAAAGCTTGATAATTATGGCAATACTATTAATAAACTCGCAACAAGTAAAATGACTGAAGAATTTGCGCAAAAACAAACAAAACAAACATTGGCTTTTGAAAACGATGAACTAAAAAACCTGCAGGAACAGGATAAACTCATATCGTTTGCCTATATTGGAACAAGTGACGGCAAAATTTTTGGCTTCCCAGAGTTCGATCTTGGCGAAGGGTATGATCCATCTAAACAAGGTTGGTTTAAACAAGCAGCCGAAAAGCCTGATCAGGTCGTTTGGACAGATCCATATATTGATGAAGCAACGAAAAAAATGATTGTCTCAGCCACGAAGGCGATTGTGAAAAATGGAAAGGTTATTGGGGTCGCTGGACTTGATTTGAAGCTAACCTCGATTCAATCCTATATAAATGAGCAAGAGATTCCTTATAAGGGAACCGCTTTTTTAGTTGATGGCAAAGGGACCATTTTGGCGCATCCAACAGAGCAAGGAAAAAATATATCCAAGGTCGCTTCTGTGAAAAAAGCGATCGACAACTCAGGTATTGATGACAGTAAAGAACTGACGGTCACATCTAAAATCAAAGAAGCCAATTGGACGGTTGGTGTCAGCTTTGAGAAAAAGAAACTGCTTTGGGTCACAGAACAAATGAATCAGACAAGTATCATTATATCCGTCATTGCCATTATTCTTGCGATGATTCTCAGTTTCTTACTGGCAAGAAGCATTACAACACCAATCAAGCGTTTAATAGAACATGCTCGTAAGGTGTCAGAAGGAGATTTAACAAGCACGCTTGAAGCGAAGTCCCAAGATGAAATTGGTTTCCTCACGAAAAGCTTTAATCAAATGACCGAGGACATCAGGGAGTTAATTGAAAAAGTGAAAGGGGCTTCAGATCAAGTTGTGGAATCAGCGGATGAAGTGACCCAAATTTCAAATGAGACCTTGCTTTCTAGCGAACAGATTGCAACGGCCATTCAAGAGGTGGCCACAGGGGCGTCTAAGCAGGCATCAGATGCAGAAACGATTAATGAGAAATCAGAGCAATTGTATGAGAAAGTGCGCCATATGGGTGAGCTCGCCACACAAATGCAAACCAACTCAAAATCATCGGAAGATGCAAGCTATAAAGGACTTGATGCACTTGGTGTGCTCGTCCAAAAATCAACACAAGCGAGCGATGAATCGAAAAAGGTTGAGCAAATGCTGCTGGATCTTGAGCATAAAACGAAAAATATTGAAAACGTCGTAACTGCCATCTCTGAAATCTCTGATCAAACGAATTTACTTGCACTGAATGCAAGTATTGAAGCGGCGAGAGCAGGAGAAAGCGGACGAGGATTTGCTGTAGTTGCAGAAGAAGTCAGAAAGCTTGCTGAACAATCTGCGCAGTCAACAAAACACATTAGTGAAACCGTCAAACTCATTCAAGATGAATCGAAGAAAGCGGCGGAAGCAATGACAGCAGCAAGTAGAATGAATGAGGAACAAGGTGATGCCATTAATGCAACAGGTGAGGCACTCAGCAGCATCACAATGGAAATGCAGGCACTTGTCGGTTCAATCGACAGCATTCATACACAGATCAATGAAATGACAGAAGAACAGCAGAAGATGAGTGAATCCATTCAAAGTATTGCTGCTATTTCAGAAGAATCTGCTGCCTCAGCTGAGGAAGTGCATGCGTCTACAGATGAACAAGTTCAAGCGTTAGAAAGAACGAAAACCTCAACTGAAATGCTAAACGAATCAAGCCAGGCACTGCGTCAGGCGGTTGACCGATTTAAGGTGTGATTCGCGGAAAGGGACCTTGCGACGTGAGCAAGGTTCTTTTTGTATGATAAAATGAACGAGAGGAGGTGCTTACATGGATGTCAAACTAACTGGAAAAAAAGCATTGGTCGCTGCAAGCAGTCAAGGTATCGGAAAAGCGATTGCCTTTGCTCTAGCAAAAGAGGGAGCGGATGTAATGCTCTCGGGACGACATGAACAAACGCTGAAAGAAACAGTCAATGAGCTGTCTCCATTTGCCAAAGGACAGCTGACTTATCAAGTATGTGACGTATCTGACGCCAGGCAAATTAAGGCGCTTGTTCAAGCGGCGGCTGGCGATGAGCAGCGTCTAGACATTCTTGTGAACAATACAGGCGGACCTAAAACAGGAACGCTTGACACCTTAACAGATGAAGATTGGATCGAATCATTTCAACTTCATTTACTCAGCTATATTCGATTATTAAAAGAGGCATTACCTTATTTGAAAAAACGTGGTGCACGTGTGTTAAACATTGCGTCAATGTCAGTGAAAGAACCGATCCCAGGCTTGATGCTGTCGAATACATTTAGACCAGCTATAGCCGGCTGGACAAAAACAGCCGCTCAGGAGATGGCAAAGGATGGTATTTTGATCAATACGTTAGCACCCGGAAAAATTGAAACAGACCGCGTCAAACAGCTGGAAAAGCACCGCGCACAAAGAGAGAATCGAACGGTTGAAGAAATCAAAGCACAGGCTGAACAAGCGATCCCGCTTGGCCGCTATGGACAGCCAGAGGAATTTGCAGCATATGCAGCTTTTCTTTTATCTGAAGCCAATACATATATGACAGGTCAAACACTGATCATTGATGGTGGCTTGACAAAGTCTCTTTAAGGAGGAACAAGTGATGGCACAAATCAAAACAGTTGGTTTTATAGGAATCGGTGTAATGGGGCGCAGTATGGCAGGACATTTAATGGATGCAGGCTATGAAGTGATCGTTTATACAAGAACGAAAGCAAAAGCAGATGCATTGATTCAAAAAGGAGCATCATGGAAGCCGGCAGTAAAGGACATTGCAGAAAGTGCAGATGCCGTCATCACAATGGTGGGATATCCATCGGATGTAGAAGAGATCTATTTAGGTGAAGATGGGCTTGTGGCACATGCGGCGCCTGGAACATATCTCATTGATATGACGACCTCGAAGCCTCAGCTTGCAAAAGAAATTGAGTTGAAAGCGAAGGAAAGAGGTGTATTTGCATTAGATGCACCTGTATCAGGCGGAGACATAGGCGCTCAAAATGGCACGCTGGCCATTATGATCGGCGGAGAAAGGTCTGCCTATGAAGCCTGCCTGCCGGTATTTGAGCAAATGGGTGAAAACATTCAATATCAAGGACCGGCAGGAAGCGGTCAGCATACAAAAATGTGTAACCAAATTGCCATCGCAGCAGGGATGGTCGGTGTCGCAGAGGCAATGGCCTATGCCGAAAAATCAGGGCTTGATCCAGAGCAGGTGCTCAAAAGCATCACAACAGGTGCAGCCGGCAGCTGGTCTTTGTCAAATCTTGCACCAAGAATGCTAAAAGGCGATTTCGAACCAGGGTTTTATGTGAAGCATTTTATCAAGGATATGGGCATTGCACTTGAAGAAGCAGAGCTGATGGGGGAAGAAATGCCAGGGCTCTCACTTGCGAAGTCACTTTATGAAAAGCTGAGCGAACAGGGCGAAGAAAACAGCGGGACACAGAGCATCTATAAATTATGGGTCAAATAAAAAACTGCCCCGCCTATATGGAACAGTTTGCAGCGTGTAAACAAGCCCTCGCATTGCTGAAAAAGTAGACAAATTAAAAACCTGTCCCAAATAAGGACAGGTTTTTTTGATATTATTTTCCGATGAATTGCTGCGTCCAGTAGTTGCCAGATTTCACATAACCAACACCGATATGTGTATAGCTTTTGTTTAAAATGTTCGCTCTGTGGCCTTCACTGTTCATCCATGCTGTCACAACTTCTTGAGGAGATCTTTGACCTTGGGCAATGTTCTCACCTGCTGATTTGTAAGTGATACCGAATTGCTTCATTTGATCAAATGGAGATCCATAAGTTGGGCTTGTATGAGAGAAATAGTTTTTATCTTTCATATCTTGAGATTTTGCGCGAGCAGATTTGCTTAATTTAGAATCAACAGAAAGTGCCTTTAAACCTTGCTTTGCACGCTCTTTATTTGTAAGCTCGACCACTTCTTTTTCAAATGCATTTAAGCTGCTGTCTGCTTTTGATGCATTTGTGTCTTTTTGGTCAGCTTTTGTGTTGCTATTGCTGTTTGTGTTTTCTTTTGCTGGAGTGCTTGGTTTAGAAGCAGTTGGTTTTTTCACTGATTCTTGTTTTTGTTCTTGTTTTGCTTTGTTTACTTCTTTTACTACTTTTGTTCCAGTAACAGGTTGACCGCTTTTGATCAGCTTGTTTAATAGAGCTTCGATCTCTTTTTGATTTGACTTGCTTAGCTTGTTTACATCTGAAGAGATATGTAATTTTGCTGCTAATGTATGAAGATCAATGGCTTGATGCTGTACGTTTATCACTTGTTTCAGGTTAAGCTCCTTCGCATCAGCTGAATGTCCTCCAGTGAATGTGATGAGTGCAGCAGCTGTCAGCGCTGAAAAAAAGAATGATTTCTTCTTCATATTGTAACTCCTCCTAAAATCTTTGTTTTGTTTTCTCACAAAAAATCATACCATGGACTTTTTGTTATAAACGTACCAGCATCCTCCATTGACAATGCCAGTTTGTCATTTTTGTTAAAGTCATAGTAAGAGCCTCTTCATATCAAAGGATGGGGTATCCTTCCATTTAAAGAAAACGACATAAACATACCAATATTTTAAAGTGTTAGTATATTTTTTTGCAGATTAGGGATTGACAGCTTTTTTTCACTCGTTTCGCTGTAACAACTATTACAAAAGTGTTACAATAATGAGTGGTAATTGTAAAAGATTGAAAAGGATGAGAGGAGCTACATAAGTGGGAGAGAAACAGCATCAAGGTGCTGCCGAGCAAAAAAGATTGAAGCGCCGGAACGCCTGGAGGATTAATCTCTTTTTCTTCGCTGTATTTAGTTTATTTGCTGGACTTGTGATCAAGCTTGGTGTGCTGCAAATCGTCAATGGTGAAGATTATAAAAAGCAAGCCAACCGAACAGAGGTCAAAACGGCATCATACCCATCTCCAAGAGGAAAAATGTATGACGCGAGAGGAAGAGTCGTCGTTGATAACGAAAGTGTACCTGCTATCGTTTATACATCAGAAAGCGGTGTGAAAGCGGAGGATAAGATTAAGGTAGCAAGAAAACTTGCGACTTATATAAAAATGGATACTGATTTTTTGAGAGAGCGTGACATTCGAGATTTTTGGCTGGCGAGCCATCCGAAAGAAGCGGATAAACTCATTTCAAAAGCGGAGAAAAAAGATATCGATGCAAAGGATGTCTATCCGCTTCAAGTAGAGCGTGTCCCAAAGAAAGAAGTCAAGGCGATTGAAAAGGATGCAGAGGAAAAAGCTGTTGCAGCGATCTACCGTAGATTTACAGGCGGATATGCCTTTGAACCTCAAATCGTGAAGGCAATGGACCCAAACGAAGAGAAAAAAGGGAACGAAAAAGTTGCTTTACTCGATGAAACGAAAGAATCAAAACAGACTTCATCCGTGAGTTTGACCTATGAAGAGATTTCACTTGTCTCAGAGCATCTTGATGAACTGCCAGGTGTGAACGTCATCAATGACTGGACAAGAAAATATCCGTATGAAAAGACCCTTTATAATGTACTTGGCGGTGTGACCACACCAGAGCAGGGGATTATAAAAGAGCGTGAAGATTACTATATGGCAAGAGGCTACTCGCGAAATGACCGTGTAGGGAAGAGCTATTTAGAATATCAATATGAGGATTTTCTGAACCCAGAGAAAGCAACCGTTCAATATACACAGGTTGGCGGGAAGCTGCTTGATGAAATCAAGCGGACAGAAGGACGAAGAGGACTTGATCTTGCGCTGACATTTGATATGGAGCTGCAAAAGGAAGTCGACAAAATCGTCGAATCAGAGCTTAGATCGGCCAGTGCGAGAAACTATATGATGGATCGTGCCTTTGTCGTCATGATGGATCCTCACACAGGGGATGTTCTCGCCATGTCGGGCAAGAAAATGGACGGCAGAGACGTCACAGATTATGCGATCGGAACATTTACGACTCAGTATGAAATGGGCTCTGTTGTCAAAGGAGCCACAGTACTTGGCGGTTATCAGGACGGGATGTCACACAACCAAGCCTATATGGATACACCGCTCTTTTTTGCAGGAAGTAATGGAAAGCCGAAACAGTCTTACAAAGTTCT
The DNA here is from genome assembly GCF_036884855.1 of Bacillus sp. MAG717A. Classification (NCBI taxonomy): domain Bacteria; kingdom Bacillati; phylum Bacillota; class Bacilli; order Caryophanales; family Bacillaceae; genus Bacillus; species Bacillus sp. MAG717A. Next base: position 136,448 of record NZ_CP145733.1, on the reverse strand, counting down.
TGGATGGGTTAACGACATTCAGGCACTCCAAAAAAGTTCCAACGTGTACATGTTCCAAGTAGCGATGAGAATGGCCGGCATTACCTATCAAAAGGATGGTCCGTTACCTGCAAGGCCAGAGCACTTACAAAAAATGAGAAACTACTATGCACAATTCGGTCTTGGCGTGAAAACAGGGATCGACCTGCCGCAGGAATCAAGCGGGATGCAGACGCATCCTAAGACGGTCGGCGGACTCTTACTTGATGAAGCAATTGGTCAGTATGACACGTATACACCACTTCAAGTGGCACAATACATGTCGACAATTGCCAATGGAGGCAGCCGTATTCAGCCAAGAGTAGTGAAAAGTGTTCATCTTCCAACGAAGAAGGATGAAGTAGGCCCAGTCGTAAAAAAATATGAGCCGAAGGTGCTGAACACGATTAACAACTCGAAAGCAGATATTGACCGCGTAAAAACGGGTCTGAAAATGGTCACATCAACAGGCGGAACAGCCGCTGGCCGGTTTGGTCAGCATGATGTCGCAGGAAAAACAGGTACGGCGCAAACGTTCTACTATGGTGCCAACCGCAGCTGGTGGGGAAATTCAACGTACAACTTAACCTTTGGAGGATATTATCCTTCTTCTAATCCAGAGGTGGCGTTTAGTGTCGTGACACCTTATGTCTCAGATAAAGATCCTGTTATTAAAAACATCCCAAGTAAAATTGTGGATAAGTACGTTGAATTACAAAAGAAATATGAAAAACAATAAACCGCAGGGAGCACAGCAGCAGAAAGTGCTCCCTTTTTGCTGAAAATATGGACGTTTCCCTCGATGACAGAAGGAAAATACGGGTTTTCTAGCGAATCTTTTTTATACATCAATCTAAGGACAACCCTAAAAAATGAAAAGGAGGGTCGGACGACGATGGAACAACAAATGAAAGATTCGAATCAATTGTATTCGAACATCGATTTACATGCCGTTCTTTCTTCTAATGGCCGCTTTCTCTACATTTCTTCCAACTGTAAGCAGCTTTTGCTCTATGAACAAAAGGATTTACTAGGGTGTTTTTTGAAAGACTTTGTTCATACCGAAGATCAATTTCTCGTCGAAAGTTATTTTTACAATCAGCACATGCTAGAGGTTTGCCACTTTAGACTGCTAAGAAGTGATCTGACAGCTGTATGGATCGAAGCAAGCATTGACTTTGTTGCTTGCGATGGGTTAGACGACGAAGTAAGTAGAGAAATGATCCTGAAAATGAGGGTGCTGGATACTGAGCCCCAAAAAGCAGCATTTCAAGAAGCATCAAAAGTAGTAGAACAGTCGCTAGGCAGTCTGCCGGCTTTCCAAAATGTCGGTGAAGCTGAACAATTGATTGCCATGCTGCCAAATCCGTTATGTATTACGACTTTAGGGAAAATTGTGTATGCGAATGATGCGATGCTGCAATTAATGGGGGTAAGTGCAAGAGATGACATGATCGGCAAGTCCGCGTTTGATTTTATTGCTGAAGAGTACCATGATATTGTTAGAAGCCGCATAACAAGGCTGCAGCAAGGCCTTCCAGTCGGAATGATTGAACAGATATGGAAGCGTCAAGATGGGAGCAGTATTCATATTGAGGTAAAGTCATCACCGACGATTTATCAAAATCAGCGGGCAGAGCTTTTGCTGCTCGTGGACATCTCATCCCGTAAAAAATTTCAAACCGTTCTTCAAAAAAGCCGGGAGCGGTATCAGCTGCTCATTCAAAACTCTATTGATACGATTGCAGTCATCCATGATCACAAATGGGTGTTTATGAATGAATCAGGCATTAAATTATTTGAAGCCGAGCATTACGATAAATTAATAGGAAAGGATATCTTTCATCAGATCCATTCCTGCGATCAACAGAAGGTCAAAAAGAGCTTATCACGTATTATTGAAAGAACATCAGATTCCGAGATTGTCACGATGAGCTGCCATACGTTTAAACATAAGCTGATTTATACAGAAATGGTATGTATCCCAACTACATTCTTTGGAGAAACAGCGGTTCAAATTATTTTAAGAGATATATCCGAACGTAAGCAGACAGAAGAGCTCATGCTCCGCTCAGAAAAATTATCGATCGCAGGTCAATTGGCGGCTGGCATTGCACATGAAATCAGAAACCCCTTGACCGCCATCAAAGGCTTTTTACAGCTCATTAAACCGAAAACAAAAGATCGAGATCAATACTTTGACATTGTTTTCTCTGAGCTAAGCCGAATAGAAATTATCTTGAGTGAGCTGCTAATGCTGGCGAAACCGCAGCAAACGTCCTCAATGCAGACGCTTGATTTGAAAAAAATCATCAGCGAAGTCACGGCCTTGTTAGAAACACAAGCGAACTTAAATGGCATTTTAATGAACACAAGTGAGATAGAGGATGGTCTTCTGATGAACGGGGATCAAAATCAGCTCAAGCAAGTGTTTATCAATTTAATCAAAAATGCCGTAGAATCCATGCCGGACGGAGGAAAGGTAGACATCACGGCCAAAGCAGAAAGTGATGGAATACTTGTCACCATTCGTGATGAAGGGGTCGGCATTCCTGAAACAGTTATGAAGCGGATTGGAGAGCCCTTTTTAACCACAAAGGAAAAAGGAACCGGACTTGGTCTCATGGTCACATTTAATATTTTAGAAAATCATAACGGGACGATCCGTGTAGATAGTCAGCCTGAAAAGGGCACCGTATTTCACATCATGTTTCCTGCAAAATAAAAACAACGGCAAGAGAGCCGTTGTTTCAATCTAGCGAATGAATGGAACGTTTTTCAAGTACAAATTGTTCTAGCCGGTCAAGTCCTTCTTTCAGCGTTTCAAGTGAATAAGCATAAGACAGGCGCACATACCCTTCGCCGAGTGGAGAGAAAGCAGAGCCTGGGACGACCGCAAGTCTTGTACTTTCTAACAGCTCCATGCAAAAATCAAAGGAACTCATCCCAAACGATTCAATGGATGGAAAAATATAAAAAGCGCCAGAAGGTTTAATCACCGGAAGCCCCATAGAAATGAGCCGATCATATACATAATCGAGTCTTTTCTTATATTGCTCTCTCATGATCAGTGCATCATCCACACCATTTGTCACAGCTTCAAGTGCTGCCTTTTGTGAGACAGCCGAGGCACAAGACACGTTATATTGATGTACTTTTAATACATGTTTAGCAATTGGAGCTGAAGCAAATAAAAAGCCAATTCTCCATCCAGTCATGCTATGAGATTTAGACAGTCCATTGATGACAATGGTCTGTTCTTTTAAGAAAGAGGCAATTGATTGATGCGGCCGGTCAAATGTCAGCTCGCTGTAGATTTCATCGGATAAAATAAAGATGTCTTTTCCTTCAAGGAGCTGGGCAATTTCTTTCAATTCGTCTTCTGAAAGCGTGACACCAGTCGGGTTTGAAGGGTAAGGAAGAACCACACACTTTGTCTTTTCCGTTAATGCATCCTCAATCAGCTTGGCATTCAATTTAAAGCCGGCATTCGTTGTGTCAATATGTACGGGCATGGCACCACACATTCGAATGATCGGTTCATATCCGGGGTATACAGGTCCAGGTAAAATGACCTCGTCTCCTTCTGTTAAAATGGTTCGAAACGCAGCATCAATTGCTTGACTTGCACCGGTCGTCACAATGATTTCTGACTCTGCATCATAATCAAGATTCACTTTCTTCTTGATATAATGCTGAATCGCTTGTCTTAGCTCTAGGAAACCAGCATTGTGAGTGTATGAGGTGAAATTCTCGTCAATGGCTGCTTTGGCAGCTGTTTTGACATGATGCGGCGTATAAAAATCGGGCTGACCTATCGTCAATGAAACGACATCCTCATATGACGATACGAGATTTGAAAATGTTCGAATGCCAGAAATTTCAATATCCTTTACTCTTGGATTCAGCAAATGCTCCATTTCTCATCACCTTAAAAATTTATGTTTTTATCCTATTTTACCATTCACTGCATAAATGTCACCTGCGAAAGGCACTGGATATCGTTATATGTAGTCTATTCTCCTATCCATCACCGCATGAGTGATATATTGAAGAAAGAGCAACATTTATTATAGCGTAACCTCAAGAGAAAATACAGGCTGTGATGAAGATGATTAGAAAACGTCAAAACTGAGTAAACTGAAAGAACGTGAGAATCAGGGTCATGGGAATTGCTTTCATAGACATACGATCTCCTAAAGGAGGACGATAGATGGAACAATCAGCGAAGACATCGAAAATCGCGTTTCTATCCGTGCTGAGCAACACATTTGTTGTCATTTTAAAAATCATTGTGGGTCTCTTAACCGGATCTGTTGCGGTTTTATCAGAAGCCATTCATTCGTTTCTCGATTTAATGGCGTCGTTTATTGCATTTATTTCTGTTCGTATTTCAAGAAAGCCAGCAGATTATAAACATCCTTATGGACATGGAAAAGTCGAAAATATTTCTGGAACGATTGAGACCCTGCTGATTTTCGTTGCTGGCATTTGGATTATATACGAATGTGTTCACAAATTAATGCATCCAGAGCCAGTTAAGCTGCCCGTGCTTGGCATTGTGGTCATGCTGCTAGGCGCGCTCATCAATTTTGTTGTATCGAGGATTGTGAACAAAGAGGCTGAGCGAGTACATTCAGTCGCCATGAAATCAAATGCATTGCACCTTTTAACGGATGTGTATACGTCACTAGGGGTGGCATTCAGTTTATTGCTTGTAGCATTAACCGACTGGTATTTCCTAGACCCGATCATTGGAATGATTCTGGCCCTCTTTATTATGCGTGAAGCGTTTAAACTCATGAAGGAAGCCTTCCCGCCGCTTGTTGATGCTCGTTTAACACCAGAGGAAGAACAATCAATTGAAGCGATCATTCAAGGATTCAGTCAAGAATTCATTGAATATCATGACTTTCGAACAAGGCGGTCTGGTGCAGAGGAATATATTGATTTCCATTTGATTGTAGATGGAAAGACAACCATTGAAGATGTTCACCAATTATGTGATCGAATTGAAGAGAAGATTCAGCTCGAATTTCCGCATGCGCAAATCTTTATTCATGTGGAACCTGAAAGTGAAAGAAGCTCACAAACGTAAAAAAGGCGATCAACCTATTCTCGAGGTTGTATCGCCTTTTTTTACGCTTCATCTATGAAATGAAATCAATATCCATAAGCAGTATCGTAGTCTTCGTACCAAGAGATATAAACTGTGTCTTCGTTTGACAAACCATGCTTCATATCTAAATAATCAGCTTCGCAAATATCTTCAATTACAGTCATTTCGTTGTTCTTTAATAATACGACAGTTCCCATCATGAACACCTTTCTTTAAAAAATCCTTGACTATTGTACCATTTGAAGAATCATTGTCAACAGAAGAATGGAAACAAGACGAAAATATCACAAAATGTTAAAAAATCAGGAGGTAAAAGAACTAGAAGTGCCATGATTTTCACAAATTTTCAGTATTTATTCACATAAATCATTTAGATCAAACTGATCTAAAATGTATGTAAAAATGTAAAGCTGCATTGATCTTGCTATATTCATAGGATATAATAACGAATGATTATAAGAAATTTATAGAAAACATACATAATAAAGGAGAAATAGGATGGAAACCAACATAACAGAACCACACATTCTAGAAAAGAAGCATCCTGAGCTAGCAGGCGTAGGCTATCGTTTTCTTGCACATCTTTTGGACGGTATCATTATTAGTGTACCATTTTCATTCATTGTATTTATTCTGGCAACACTCTTTTTTGTCTCAAGCCCTGAGGCGGCATTTTTAATGTATGATGATAGCTATTACTATTCTTCAACGGTGATTACGGATGAAGAATGGGCAGTCATTATGGGCCTTATCTTTTTCTATGGCGTAACGATCTTAGTCGGTATCGCGGTGACTTGGCTGTATTATGCGATCATGGAATCATCAAAGCTGCAAGGAACTCTTGGCAAGATGGCTCTTGGAATCAAAGTGACAAAAGTCACGGGTGAAAAGGTCACGTTCGGGCGCGCGACAGGCCGCTTTTTTGCAAAAGGCTTTTTGTCTCCAATCTTATGTATTGGCTACATCATTGCGTTTTTCACAGAAAAAAAACAAGCACTTCACGATTTGATTGCAAGTACCATTGTCGTAAAGAAATAATGAAAAGAAGCACCTCTGCTATATAGTAAGGGGTGCTTTTTGTATAGATTGCTTGTATGGAAGAGGGAAACGTCACATAAAGTAGAATGATAGTGAAAATAAAGCAGAGAAGGGAGTCAATCTATTGAAAAGAGGGAAAATGACTGTTCAGAAAAAAGGGGCAGGCTTCGGGCTGTTTTTGACAGCACCTGTGTTAGCCTGGGCGTTTTATGATTTTGCAAATACGATCTTTTCATCAAATATGATCACCATTTTCTTCCCGTTTTACTTGCAGGAAACGATCGGGGACAGTGCGAGAATGGACCAGATCGCAAGTACCTTTATTTCTTATGCAAACGCATTAGCCAGCTTTTTTCTCGTCATTTTTACACCTTTATACGGAGTGCTGATTGATCGAACAGGAAAAAAGAAACGCTACATTACGGTGTTTACGTTCATATGTATTACTTGTACGGTGTTGATGGGGATTTTTGCTGGGATTGATTTCTCAAGTGAGTGGTTTGGGCTGCCTGTTTCTTTATTGGTCGTGGTCACCTTGTTTGTGATCGCAAAGTTTTTTTATCATTCTAGTCTGGTTTTCTATGACACCATTTTGCCCGATCTTGGGACAAAGGAAGAAATCCCGCTTATTTCAGGATTTGGTATCGCCATTGGCTATTTAGGAACACTTGTCGGTCTCTCTGTTTATTTACTTGTTGGCAATGACCAGTTTCATGAAGCATTTATTCCGACAGCTCTTTTATTCCTTCTCTTTTTTCTACCCTTTCTCTTTTTTGTAAAAGATCCTCATCCGCTGCCTCAGCGAGAGAAAAAGGCGTCTTTTTTCAGCGGGTATAAAGAGATTATTCACACGTTTAAAGAGATGAAAAAGTACAAGCCAGCTTTTATTTTTATGATCGCCTTCTTTTTTATGAATGATGCCTTACAAACAGCCATAGCGATGATGGCTGTTTATGCCAAAATCATCATTGGCTTTACCGCTGGGCAATTTATTTTGCTCTATCTTGTGTCGACCATTTCAAGTATCATTGGCTCCTTTCTGTTTGGTTATATCACAAAAGCGATAGGGGCAAAGCGATCGATTACAGTCGTGTATGTCATATTAATTGCTGCGCTTATCTTGGCTGTAACAGCGACAACCGAATGGATATTCTGGATAGCGGGCAGTTTATTTGGGATTTCACTTGGCGCAAGCTGGGGGGCATCACGAATCTTGATTATTGAACTGACACCGAAGGAAAAGAGGGGACAGTTTTTTGGCCTCTTTGCATTCTCAGGGAAGGTGTCTTCCATTATCGGGCCCATTATTTATGGCTCAGTTACCCTGCTGTTTGCAGAGCACGGAAATCTCGCAAGCCGCCTTGCATTAGGGTCTTTGCTCATCCTTGCAGCGATAGGACTTGTGATTCATCAATTCGTTCGAGAGAAAGCGTAAAGAAACGTCAACTTTTTACCTATGCTGCCGATATAAAAAGTACAATCTTATATTGAAGAATAGAGGGATTTCCGTGGCTTTAAACAAACAAGAAATTTTACTTGACTCTGGTACCAATGAATTGGAAATTGTGAAGTTTGAAATTGGTGCAAATCAATTCGGCATTAACGTCATGAAAGTAAGAGAAATCATTCAGCCGGTTGAGGTGACGGTTGTACCTCACTCTCACCAAGATGTAGAAGGGATGATTAGTTTACGAGGCGAGATTTTACCAGTCATCAATCTATTTTCCTTTTTTAATGTCGAGTCAGATCAGTCAGAACAAGAGAAATATATTGTGACTGAATTCAACCAACGGAAATTTGTGTTCCATACAGGAACGGTATCACAAATTCACCGCGTCAGCTGGGAAGAGATTGAGAAGCCGACTGCACTCAATCAAGGGATGGACCGTCATTTAACGGGCATCATTAAGCTTGATGAAAAAATGATTTTCCTTCCAGATTACGAAAAAATCATTTATGATATTGAATCCGCTTCTGGTGTTGATACGTATCATATGTTTGACGGTGAGAAAGACGAGAGAAGAACAGGGAAGAAGCTGTATGTCGTTGAAGATTCTCCGCTTCTCATGCGTTTATTAACAAATGAACTAACCGAAGCAGGCTATAAAAACATTGTGACCTTTGAAGATGGCAAACAGGCATATGATCATGTCATGGATCTTGTCAGTAAAGGAATCAGTGTGACAGAAGAAATTGATATGATTATTACGGATATTGAAATGCCTAAAATGGATGGCCACCGGCTAACAAAACTGCTGAAGGACAATCCTTTAACAAATTCCATTCCGATTCTTATTTTCTCTTCGTTAATCACTGAAGATTTGCGTCATAAAGGGGAAACGATCGGTGCAGATGATCAAATCAGTAAACCAGAAATTCATCAGCTGATTGAAAAGGTCGATCATTTTATTATTTAAACAAAAAACCACTCGGCATGAGTGGTTTTTTTCTGTTTAAAAATAACTTTCCCCGAGTCGTTTGAAGACGGGTTTTGTGTAATGTGATTTTTGTTTTGTGGCGGCAGGTTTTTCTTTTAAACCGACATACGCTTGAAGTATTTGCTTTGCTCGGTTTAATGACATATTCGCTTTCGGATTGCGATATGATTGATTTAAATTTCCTAAGTGTGGCAAAAATTCGAAGTCTTCTTTCGTTGGTGGCAGGTGAAAATAATAATCTCCAATTTCAATCAGCACGTCGGACTGTTGTTGACTATACTTGGGATTGTTAGAGAAATGTAGGCCCACTTTTCTTCCTTTACCTTCTTGCAATAGTTTTTGCAGCGCGCGTTTTTTCAAAAGATAAAGAAACTTGGGGTTTGGTGCGGTTTTAGCATGGCGGTTAACAGTATAAATGGCTTTTGCGATGTTTTCTGCTGTAGGTTCTATGTCTTTAGTATGAGCATAATCGTCCATTTTTTCTCTCCTTTGTCTTTCGTCTTCCTGTGCTTAGTATAAATTATACGTTTTAATTAGTAAATTGCAAATAGAGTTATTGTAAAAAGCGATAGCATTCTCATCGCTTGTATTTACAATTGTTATTCATGATGGGTCTAAAACACCTTCTGTATTTTAGAAAACATGCTATCTTGCATTATTTTTCTTCTATCCGTTTTTTTGGAGAGAATCCAGCTGTTTTAATTTTCTATATGCTAAAGGTGTCGTATTTTTTATTCTTTTAAACATATTGATAAAATAGCTTGTGCTGTTGAAGCCTACTTGGTAGGCGATTTCTGTAATATTGAAATCCGTTTCTTGGAGCAGGACGAGGCTTTGCTGAATTCTATATTCATTTACATAATGCATGGGTGATTTCTTTAAAATGTCTTTGAAGGATCTGCAGCATTCTGAGCGGCTTAACTGTCCTGCACGAGCAATATCTTCGAGAAGGATCTTTTCATGATAATGCTGGTGAATCCAATTCAGCATTTGTTTCATCCGTTCATTTTTATCGTGTTTACGCGCATCATGTTTCATTTGGAAGCCATTTTGTAATAAGCTTTTCCAAATGGTGATAAGCTGAATATTGAGTTCAAGTTCATAATATACCGGAGTTTCATCAATTAATTGTTGAATGATTTGAATGCATTGATAGATCTGCTTTGGCCAGTGATCTTTTCGGTTGAATAAAATATAAGGTGTTTGGCTCGCATGCATATAAGGGTGGACAAATGTGGTGAATAATTCATTCGCTGTGATGAAATAGGGAGAAACATTTAAACAAACATAAGTACATGCCGTCCCATTCGCATCTTTTGCCATGTGCAGGCAGCCACTATTGATAAAAATGCCATCTCCTTGCTTTAAACATAATGTTTCTTCATTGATATGAAATTCAGCTTCACCCTCTAAAATAAAGACAAATTGAAACTCGTCATGCCAGTGAAGAGGGATGTAGCCGCTTCTAAGATGACGAATTTTCGTATGATAAATAGCAATAGGCCATGTTGTCGTAGAATGCTCCGTTAATTCTTTCAGGTTGTAGTCAATCAGAAAATGATGGTTGTGCATAATTCTCCTCAATATTCTTTTATTTTTATGTTCAATTGATATATCAATATGTAACAAAGTGAACTACTATCAACTATATTATCATGATTTGTTGAGAATTGAGGAGAATGAAAATGAATAGGAGAAAGGGAATTTTACTTGTACTCATAGGCGCTATCTGCTGGGGAGTAGGAGGAACAATTTCACAAAAATTGTTTCAGCAATATGGGATTGATGTCAATTGGCTTGTGACGGTTCGGCTGCTCATTTCAGGGGGATTGCTTTTATTTGTTCATGTGATGACAAAAGAAAAAACACATCTGTTCGGTGTGTGGCAAAAGAAGAGGACAGCGATGCAAGTCCTTCTATTTGGGCTAATGGGTATGCTGGCTGTTCAATATACTTATATGGCATCCATTCAACATGGAAATGCTGCTGTGGCAACGCTGCTGCAGTATACAGCCCCTGTCATGATTATCGTGTATTTGGTCATTCGCAGGCAATCAACCTTCACTAGAAGAGATTTGGTTACAGTGGTATTGGCTTTAGCGGGCATGTTTTTCTTATTGACGAATGGTTCTATTTCAACATTAACCGTTCCATTTGTGGCAGTGATTTGGGGAATACTATCGGCTGTGGCGCTCTCGTTTTATACGTTATATCCGATCAGCCTGTTAAAACAATTCGACTCTCTAGTGGTTGTCGGCTGGGCGATGCTTATAGGAGGAGGCGCCCTTAGCTTGATCCATCCTCCATGGAAGGTCAATCTCACTCATTTACCTTTTGAAGCGTATGTCTATTTATTGTTTGTGGTCATATTTGGAACGATGATCGCTTTTTGGTTTTACATAGAAAGTTTGCAATACTTATCACCAAAAGAGTCGAGCTTAATTGGAAGTGTTGAGCCCCTTGCAGCAGTCGTCACGACTGTTTTCTGGTTAAAAGAGCCATTCGGACTTTTCCAATGGATAGGGACAGCTTGTATTGTCTATATGATTTTATTCTTGGCATTGTATCAGCCGAAAAAATGAGCGGGATGGGTGATGAACAATAGAAGGAATGATAAGAATAATTGACTTGATGAAATATAAACAAAGTGAACTATTAGTTCGTGATAACTACCTATTTATCAAAATGGGTAGTTTCTCAAATAATATTTTTTTATATATGCAGTCCACCATATGCGGGTATATGTGATGCATACAGGATAAATTATTTTGTATGAATAGAATAAGCGCAATAAAAACAACCATTAAAGTCAGTTTCATTCGTCATTTGTTTGGCTTCATCCATGGCGCTTTCACCATTCATGTGCAGGCCAATCAACGTACGGCTTGCAGCATCGCCTAAAAATGCACAATCTTCTGTATGTACAACAAACTGTCCCTGTTCATTTTTAGTATGAATAAAATAGTAACTTTTTAGCATTTCTTTCACCTCCAACCTGACTATCCTACTATAAAACATTTAAAGATGTAAAGGAATTTTATTGTGAAAAACAAGAAAAAATGGATCAATAAAGCAAGCCTTCAAGCAGATTCTCTCAACAGAGGAAATGCATGAAGGACGTTTCAGCAATGAAAAAAGGACTTTCCTGAAAAGAAAGTCCTTTTTGCTATTTACTTATTGAACTCCCCCTTTTAGTTCACGCTGCACGTCTAAGTCGGCAGCTTCTCTGCTGAACTTTGGCAGTGTAATGAAGTAAAAAAGGAAGACAAGTAAAATAATAAAGCCCATTCCGTAATAAATATAAGAAACATTTGTGATGAGTTTTGGAAATAATACCGCAATCAGACCTAATGTCATCGATTGAGCAAACATAGTGAGCGGATCAACCCATCCTGACACACGGCCCATCAATCGAGGATGGACGATTCTAGGCAGCCAGCCGCCAATGACAATGTTGACTGGACCAATGCATGTACCAATGACAAATGATGTGACATAAAACAGCCATAATGTATGGGTAGAACCAAGGACAAAAATCAAAATACCTGCGACCAGAATAGGAATCGACATGAGATATTGCATCTTTACCTTTTTAGCGAGGACAGAGCCCATTAAGCTTCCAACGAGCAATCCTGCACCAATCGCAATGGTAAAGAAGGATGTATGCAGTTCAAAATGGTCTGGTGAAAGTCCATATTTCATTGTAAACATCGGAAGAACGGCAAATGCACCATTGACTAGACCGAAAACAAAAAAGCCAAAAATTAAAGAAGCCAATAATTTATTTTTTAAAATATACAGTATGCCTTCTTTAAAATCTTTCAGAGACGTTTTGATGGTCATCCCTCTCCAGCCAGCTTGTCCATTTGGCTGACGCGCTTCAATTGGAATGTTACATGAACGAATCAGGATGCCTGAAATAATAAAGCTGACCAAATCAATTGTAATGGCACCGTGAAGTCCAATCGTCTTATACATAATGGCACCGAGTCCAACGCCAAATACCATAAATAAACTAAACAGCATTTGATTTAAGCCAGCGGCTTTTGCATATTGATCTTTATTTAAAATGGCCTGAACGAGAGAAGCTTCAGCTGGATAGAAGAACTTCGTAATGGCACTTCGAATGAACAAGATCAAGAAAATAAGTGGCAGTGAATTAAAATAAATAACGATAAATAATACAATCGTCAGCCCAGCTCGTATCCAATCACAGTTCTCTGCGACTTTTTTACGATCAAAACGGTCTGCGACCACACCGACCATAAAAAAGACAAAGACGGTAGGAAGAGAATACATAAGTTCAGCCAATGTGGCGTATGCGGGCTGATGACTAAAATGGTCGAGCAAATAAAAGGCAAACGCCATATTGCCGACTGTTGTCCCCATTTGCGAAGCAAGTGCCGCAAAAAAGAGACGAACAAAATTTCTGTTTTTAAAAATATCCATAAATACGCTCCTTAACCTGAAGATCCCACTTTATATCATATAAAATTTTAACCATTCGTACAATTGATTTCATCTACTGGCTAATGGTCACAGGTGTTCCGTTTGGAACGAGTGAAGCAAGCTCGATGACATTCTGATTATACATGCGAATGCATCCTCTAGAAACAGCTTTACCAATTGAAGACGGGTTATTCGTACCGTGAATGCCGTAATGAATTTTTGAGAGGCTCAGCCAATAAACGCCAAAGGGACCTCCTGGATTTGGCTGTCTGTTGACAATATAATAAGAACCTGTTGGTGTCATATTTAAAATTTTCCCTGTTGCAATCGGATACGAACGAATAAGCTGTGATCCAGAAAACAAAACGAGACGTTTCGTTGAAATCGAAACAAAGATGCGGTATGGGATCGTATTAGGATCTGGCAAACCAGGTATGATGATGACTTCATTTTGTTCAGGCTCGCGAGCTTGAAGTGACGGATTTGCAGCCTTTAAGGCATCTGTTGTTGTTCGAAAATCAAGCGCTATAGAAGCAAGAGTTTCTCCTCTTTTCACCGTGTATCGCAGCACCAAAGTACACTCCTTTTACTCAAATAAAAGAAGCCATGATGCCGTCACTTGACATACTATATGGACGGAATCAGGCCCAGTAAGGTTTCTCCTAACATTTGTCATGAGAAAGAACTTTGATTATACATATGCAGGAGAGGGCGGTTTGGCTTCTATTTATACGCGAGATGTAAAGGTAAAAAAGGTTAACTCGGGTTTGGCTAAAAACCGAAGCGGCAGCCGCGTTGTCCCAAGTCCACGGTTGACATAGATGCGTTGCTGATCGCTTTCGTATAAACCTTCTACATATGTACGGCCGTAAGGTGCTGTGAGAATCGGTCCATAGAAAGGCAGCTGCACTTGACCACCATGCGTATGCCCGGAAAGCTGCAAGTTAATAGGTGTTGTTTTCAGCTCTAATGCTGCATCAGGCTCATGGACGAGCAGCAACGTAAATAAATCTGATGATACTTCCCGTTTGATCAAATCGTAATCAGGCACGCTCATCATAAGATCATCCAGTGCAGCAATCTGAATATGTGCATGATCTTTTTCTAATAGAAACACATCATTTTTACATAATGTAAATCCACAAGCCTCCATTGTTTTCTCATAAAGCTCCACGCCAAATGGTCCGTAGTCATGATTTCCGTAGATGGCGAGTTTACCGAACGGAGCATGAAGCTTATTCAAATAAGCCTTCGCTTTTTCATGCTCTTGGGTGGATGCTTGAAAATCAACGAGATCACCTGTGAACACAATCAGATCTGGAGATGCAGCATTGATTTTCTGAACGATGGCTTCTAGGTCCTTCGCAGGAAATGTATCACTCAAATGAACGTCACTAAATTGAGCTATTTTAAACTGGTCAAATGAAGCTGGAAGCTGAGCATCTTGAATGGTCAGTGACACGGTATCGATCATGCGCGGCTCAATATACCTGGCATATCCATATCCACAACTTGTAGCCAAAAACCCTAGAATACTCGCACCAGCTGCTCCTTTTAAAAATTGTCTGCGGGAAAGCTGCTTCATATAAGACTCCTTTATAAATAAAATTAAGTATAGCATCATATTTGGATAATCTCCCATATGGTGCATCGAGGGTCAATCATGATATGATAGACAATAATGAATGAATAGTCATTCAAATGATACAGAGGGGGAGAACAAATGACGAAGCAAACAGTGATTGTCACAGGGGGATCAAGCGGTATGGGGAAGGCAATGGCTGCCCATTTGGCAGGTGAAGGCTGGAATGTCGTGATTACTGGTAGAACAGAAGAGACGCTGGAAAAGACGGCAAAAGAAATAAAGCAGAAGGGTGGATCAGTCGCTTACTTCCAAATGGATGTGAGAAACCCAGAGGATGCTGACCAAATGGTCAAGTTTGCGGTGGATACATTTGGTGATGTCGATGCCCTCATTAACAACGCAGCAGGAAATTTTTTAGTGCCAGCGGAAAAATTGTCTCCTAACGGTTGGAAGGCTGTCATTGATATTGTTTTAAATGGTACATTTTTTTGCAGCCATGCAGTGGGCAATTACTGGATTCGGCAAAAGAAAAGGGGAAGTATACTTAACATGGTGGCCACCTATGCATGGGGTGCTGGTGTAGGAGTGGCGCATTCGGCGGCAGCAAAGGCCGGCGTGTTGTCTCTCACTCGAACGCTTGCTGTTGAATGGGGAAAGCAATATCGAATTCGAGTCAATGCCATCGCACCAGGCCCAATTGAGAGAACAGGCGGTGCAGATAAACTATGGGAATCAGAAGAAGCAGCGCAAAGAACATTAGATAGCGTTCCTCTTGGCAGACTGGGCACACCTGAGGAAATTGCAGCGCTTGCGAGCTTTTTATTATCGGAGCATGCGTCTTATATAAATGGAGATTGTATTACGATGGATGGGGGACAATGGCTCAACCAATCACCATTTTGATTGACGATGTAAGACCTGCTTTTGATGTGGTATAATCACACAAAGAGAGAAGCAGGTGATGAAAATGGTCGATCCATTGGATATTTTAACGAATATTGAAGATGTTTTCCCGCACTATCAAGCAATATTCAGTGCGGAAGAGCAAAAAGTGATAGGCTATGAGATTCTAGGAAGAATGAAGCTTGAGTCAGAAACGGTCAGCCTAGGCTCGTTCTTTACGGATTCATCTATTCCTGACGAATATAAATTGGAAGTAGATCACAAAGTACTGACTCAAGCACTTGATCTCTTCACAACAGCAGATGACGATTTGCTCATTTTTATTAATCATGATGCCAATATCCTCATGCTAGATCACGGGGAAAGCTTTTTAGAACTCTTAAAGGAATATGAAGCAAGGGGCATTCAGCTTAACCGATTTGTTATTGAGTTTGCAGAGCATACGTTTAGCGGCGACATTGAACAGCTATACCATACGTTAACGTATTATCGTACATATGGGATTAAAATCGCCGTCTCAAATATAGGAAAGGAAAGCAGTAATCTGGACCGGATTGCCTTGCTTTCACCTGATTTATTAAAAATAGATTTACAGGCATTAAAGGCATCGGCTCCATCTCCTTCCTATGAATATGTCTTGTACAGCATTTCATTGCTTGCAAGAAAAATAGGAGCTGCTCTAATTTATGAGGACATTGAAGCAAATTTCCAGCTTCAGTATGCTTGGAGAAATGGCGGGAGATATTTTCAAGGGTTCTATCTTCATGAGCCTGCAGGAGAATTAATCGATCGAAGCCACCGAAAAGATCAGCTTAGAGAAGAATTCCAGCAATTTATTGCCCATGAGAAAAAGAAGCTGCAAGCTGTCTACGAACATTCTGAAACATTTTATAAACGAATTCATCAAGCTGTTACGAATTTAAAGAAATCGTGCAGCACAAATGATGAGCTCATTCAAAAACTGGCACTTGAACTAACAGATTGCAGTTTTCGGATTTATATGTGTAATGAAGAAGGCTTTCAAATCACTGGAAATGTGTTCAAAAAAGAAGAAGAATGGTTGTTTCAGCCGGAGTATATAGAAAAAAACTGGAGTTGGCGTCCTTATTTCCTAGCAAATATTCTTCAAATGAGAATTAGCGGAAAAGGATTTTTCAGCGATATTTATAGTGATTTAGAAACAGGTGAGAGGATACGTACGTTTTCTTATCCTTTAGAGGGAGATATGTATTTGTTTATAGACCTTCCGTATGCCTATTTATATGAGCAAGATGGATTGATTTGAAGACGCGGCGTGAAGACAAACCCTCGCATTCGTTGTCAGTCCTGCGTGCCAGTGCTCAGAATGTACAATTCGCTCCGCTACGGTACTTGACCTTCCTAGACTTCAAAGTTTTTCTATCACGCTGAAATATAAGCAAAAGAAATTTTAGCCTTTTGTCATCAATCTGAGCAGCCTTGTAGGCTGCTTTTTTTTGATAGAAAAAAGAAATAAAAAATGGTTGACAATGAAACTGATAATCATTATCATTTAGTTATAGAGAGAAGCTACTCTCTGTTCCCCAACCCCTCTATCAGATCAAGATCCAAAAAACTTGGCGCTACCCCCGCCAAGTTTTTTTTGTGCTTCAATCTCTCCCTTCATGCATAGGACAGCCCAAACTTTCCATACATCTTAAGTGATGATAGTTAGACGGTAGGAGGGAAACATCATGATCAAACGTGACACGCGGCTGCTCATTGATTTGCCAAGACCAGATCACCCAGATGCAAATGGTGCCGCTGCTGTGCAAGAATTACTCGGCGGAAAATTCGGTGAAATGTCCACATTAAATAATTATATGTTTCAATCCTTTAACTTTAGAGGAAAACGAAAACTCAAACCGTTTTATGACCTCGTATCCAGTATTACAGCTGAAGAATTCGGTCATGTTGAGCTTGTGACCACAGCCATCAATCTCATGATTACAGGAACCACCCATGGCGGGGACCCAGATACGACGCCGATGAAGGCAGCTGTCGATAAACGAAATACACAGCATTTTATTCAAACAGCCCAAACAGGTTATCCGTTTGATTCAATGGCAAAACCTTGGACCGGAGAGAATGTGTTCTCAAGCGGTAACCTCATTCTTGACCTCCTCCATAATTTCTTTCTTGAATGCGGAGCACGTACGCACAAAATGCGCGTATATGAAATGACGGACCATCCTACAGCAAGAGAGATGATTGGTTATTTACTTGTCAGGGGCGGCGTGCATGTTGTGGCATATGCGAAGGCACTTGAAGTCGCTACAGGAGTCGATGTAGGGAAGATGCTGCCAATCCCAAATCTCGATAACAAATACTTTGATTCAGCGAGGAAATTTGAAGATCAGAATGTTCATACAAAGCTGTATACATTTAGTGATACGGACTACAAGGATATCAATAAAATTTGGAAAGGGAGCCACCCGATTGATGGAAAGCCGCTGACAGTCATTGAGGGCACCCCGCAAGGTGCACCAGTGCCAGATTATAGAGAATTACCGGAAGAGTTTGCTCCAGGCATTTCCAAGGAGGATTTTGATGAAATTGCGAAACGGCTGATGAGATCTGCTGGTTTATAAAAATCATGGTGCATGAGATTAAAAAAAAGACTCAAACTAAAAAAACAGATTCTTTTTCTTTTTTTGAATTCAAGAGGAAAAATATCATCTGAGAACACTTTATGGTATGATGCTTTGTAGGACTTGTGTATAATCAATACGGGTTCATCTTGAGTTGTTTTTTTGAAAGGAGTCTTTTTTTAGAATGTCACAATTAATGGGTATCATTACAAGGCTGCAAAGTCTTCAAGAGACAGCAGAAGCTGCAAACGAGCCGGCACAGCGTTATTTCGAAGTGAACGGTGAGAAAATCTGTAGTGTTAAGTATTTCGAAAAGAATCAAACGTTTGAATTGACTGTTTTTCAACAAGGGGATAAGCCAAACACGTTCCCATTTGACAACATTGATATGATTTCGATTGAGATTTTTGAGCTTCTACAATCCTAAGCTGAATCGTATGAAATGTTTTTTCTGAGGATTCCTTCGTTTATTGCGGCAGCATACATGGATCATCATAGATGATATGTACAAATGGAAGATGATCAATCAGCGCATTTTTCGGATAAGAGACCATTAAAAAGGAGTTCCTTTCTGTGAGTGATTCTTTTTTCTACAATCTTTCTGAAGATCATTTAGCGTTTTCTGATGTCGTCATGAGAATGAAAGACTTTATTTTAAAAGACCCTAGATCCACCTATGTGTTATCAATTGGTACGGACTCTCAGGTCAATCAAAATGTCACAACATTTATGACTGCAATTCATCTCCACCGGATTGGCAAAGGAGCTTGGGGCTGTCTCACACAACAAGTGATCGAGAGGCCCGTGCAAAGTCTTAGAGAAAAAATTTCATTAGAGACAGCGTTTAGCCAAAAGGTATGTGCAGACATCCTTGAGGGGCCTTTAACAGAACTGATGGATTTGCTTCTTCCGTTTGCTGAGGAAGGGGCAGACCTTCGTTTTGAAGCCCATTTGGATATTGGCAAAAAAGGAAGTACGAAAGAGCTGATTCAGGAAATGACCGGAATGATCACAGCTATGGGAATTGAAGCAAAAATAAAACCCGACTCATATGCCGCATTTTGCTATGCCAATCGATACACAAAATAAATTCCGTCATTTTTCTCCAAACCTTGTCGAAACGTGCGGTTGACGATTCGATTCTAGTTCCTTATTCTAGCTGTATAGAGAGGAAGCAGACATTCAAAAGCCTGCTAATCAATATAAAAGCATATATGAAACAGGGGGCCTGATGTTGAATGAGCGTCATCGAAAATCGTTTTAATGAAGAAGAGAAAAAGCTATTATTAAACGTATTGCTGAATCAGGAATATGCTGTCGAATTACTAAGCAGTGAGATCAATGATATAGAATGTGGAACAAAAAATGTCGACGACAATACGTATAAGCAATTGATCACATTGTATGACAGAGTAAGGTTTGAGAATTAATATTGGTTTAACATTCTATTAGATACTCGGGGGCTGAGTATCTTTTTTATGCAGAAAAAATCTTTCGACAAAATTCGTTTTAGTTTATGCTTAATCGTAAAGGGGAATGTATGATTGATGATTGAGAGAAAAGGGGTCGAAGAAACATGATAGAGATAGAACCGACTCAATTGCTTGAGTCCACAGTAGCCGAGCATATGATTGATGCAGATAAAGTCGCACATGTTCAAATTGGAAATAACCTTGAGCATGCCCTATTGGTTCTAACCAAAACAGGATATACAGCCATTCCGGTATTAGACGCTTCCTATCATTTACACGGGTTAATTGGAACGAATATGATTATGGATAAAATCTTCGGTTTAGAACGTATCGAATTCGAGAAGCTCGACCAGTTGAAGGTTGAGGAGGTCATGCTGACGGATATTCCGAGACTCAAAACGACAGATCCTGTTCTAAAAGGCGTTCACGCCGTGACGAATAATGGATTTGTTTGTGTAGAAAATGAGGAGCAAGTCTTTGAAGGCATTTTTACTCGACGAGTTGTATTAAAGCGCTTAAATGAGGTCATTCATTCCGCAAAAAAATGAGCTGCAGCCCAGCTTATTTTTTTTGCCTTCATAAGTTAAAATTTATATAATGAGCATATAAAATAAGAAAAACTTATAGAGAGAAAGGGGACGCCCATGCAGCTTCAGGAGTTACATATGCTTGTTGTGCTAAGTGAAGAATTGAATATGAGGAAGGCTTCGGAACGGCTCTTTGTCTCTCAGCCTGCTTTATCTCAAAGATTGCAGACGATCGAAAAGGAATGGGGAACGAAAATCTTTTTTCGTTCACAAAAGGGGCTGACCGTGACTTCAGCAGGTGAACAGATTATCCAATTTGCAAAAGAGGTGACGGTTGAACAGGATCGAGTGAGAGAACGAATTGATGAACTTGAGGGTGACATTCACGGTACACTCAAGCTTGCGGTGGCGTCGATTATTGGACAGCACTGGCTGCCAAAGGTGTTAAAACGGTATGTCGAAAAATATCCAAATGCCAAGGTGTCACTCGTTACCGGCTGGAGCAGTGAAATGCTCAAAAGCTTGTATGAAGATCACGTGCACATAGGAATCATACGCGGAAACCCTGATTGGAAGGGGACAAAGGAATACTTGATGACAGATCATTTATATTTAGTCGATTCCGTGATCAAGGACGTAGATGAATTAATCAAGACAGAGCGGCCATTTATCCAATTTAAAAGCGACAGCACGTATTATCAGGAAATTCAGCACTGGTGGCACCAAAAGTTTAAAGTGTCTCCAAAGCAGACAATTTTAGTAGACCAAATTGAAACATGTAAACAAATGGCCTACCACGGCATCGGCTACGCCATTTTGCCTTCTGTTACCTTATATGACCACGAAAAAAGTGTTTATAAAACACCGCTTGTTGATGTGAACGGAGAGCAAATCGGCCGTGACACATGGCTGCTAGGCTATGAAGCGTCTTTTCAGTTAAAACAGGTACAAGCATTTGTTGGTGTGGTTAAAGAAATGCTTGAAAATGATGCCGTGTAAGTACCTTCTTGGAATAGAGAGGTACTTTTTTTTATGAAATCATTTGACAATGAAAATCATTATCATTTAAAGTGTACATATAATAATTGAAAATGATTATCATTTAGATGAGGTGACCGATAGATGAAAGCAATAATTGCATTTGCGAGTATGTCTGGAAATACGGAAGATATGGCAGCGATCTTAAAGCAAACACTTGAAGGAAATGGGATAGATACAAAGTTGATGGAATTTGATGATACGAACGCAGAGGATCTTTCCACATACGATTACGTATTCATTGGTTCTTATACATGGGGTGATGGAGATTTACCTTATGAAGCGGAGGATTTTTATGAAGAGGTCTCTACTCTTGAACTTAGTCACATAAAAGCAGCTGTCTTTGGATCGGGTGATTACAGCTATCCGAAGTTTTGCGAGGCTGTCCATACATTCCATGACATGCTGAAATCAACGGGTGCATCTGTTTTTCCTGAAACATTAAAAATGGAACTTGCACCGGATACAGATGAAGATGTGGCGTGCTGTCAGGAATTTGCATCGAGCTTTTTAACGTGGGCCTCTTTGTCTGAGAAACGAGTTGAAAATCATGTTTCATAAAGGAGCAACGGCCGTTGCAGCATCTAAAAGTGGTGGATACTTTGTCGCTGTAAAACGTGAAGGTATTTTTCACTATAGTGTGGAGAGTGGATGGCAGCAGCTGTTTAAGCTCAAGCATAAAATTCATGCGATCAGCTATATTGGCCCTTATTTATTCGGTGTTGGTGAAAATGGCACAGTGATTAGATCAGGAGATGAAGGCAATACATGGGCGTTATCTTCATTTCCAACAAATGCAGTCGTCTGGTCTATTACAGGACGCAAAGATGGGTTTGTATGTGCGCATGGAAAACATAGTATCTATGTGTCAAATGATTTCGGAATTTCCTGGGAAATTATGAAGCCATTTGCTCATGTGAATCATCCGCCGGTCATTCGTTCTTTATGTGCTGCAGGTGACCATCTTTATATTGGAACACAGATTCATGAGGTTCACGGGGGAATATGGGTATATGACTTGCAGAGTGAACAGATTTTTCTTCTAAACAGAGAGGAGCAGCGAATGACAGCTTCTATGCTGCTCTGTCATGAACATCTTCTTGTTTGTGCATTAGGTTCAAAAAAAGGTAAAAAAGGATCTGTTCAAATTTTAGATTTACATACAAATATTCTTCATGATATTCAATCACAGGCTTTTGCTAGAGAAGAATCATTTTTGGATGTATCGGAGGATAATGGCATTGTGTATGTGACTACCTCACAAGACGAACACGGATTTTCTAAAGTGTATCAGCTTGATATTGAGCAAAAAGAGCTCAAATGGTTTGATACGATCAAAGGACACGGTTTTCGTGTAGCCAATCAAAACGAAAACTTTTTCTGTGCGGGTTTATATGAAAGTAAGTTTGTCAGGCCATATGAGGAGCCTGCATTGATTCATTGATAAGGAGGAAGAAAAAGTGACAGAGAAGGTTTTATTAGTGTATGCCACGATGTCTGGAAATACAGAAGCGATGGCAGATTTAATTGAAAAAGGTATAACGGAAGCAGGAGCAAGCGTAGACAGGCATGAAGCGATGGATATTGATGCCGAGCTGCTCAATGATTACTCGCACATTATGTTAGGAGCTTATACATGGGGAGATGGCGATCTTCCGGATGATTTTATTGATTTATATGAAGAAATGGAAGAACTTGATTTAACGGGAAAAGTATTTGCAGTATTCGGTTCAGGCGATACATCTTACGAACATTTTTGCGGAGCTGTTGACCTAATCGAAGAAAAAGTGAAGGAGCTTGGCGGTGACATTGTCCTGCCATCAGTTAAGATTGAGCTGAATCCAGAAGGAGAGGAAGAAGACGAATTAATTTCTTTTGGCAGACAATTTGTTCAGCTTCACCAGCAAGAAGCGGGATAATCGGTCCCGCTTGTTTTATTTTCCATTGCGGAGATGACTCTTTCACTTGTCATTAAAACACTCCTTTGGTACAGTAATGAAGTATAAATTAAGAGGAGGACATACATACATGAAACAAATGGACGCTAATGAAATTATTTCATTTATTCAAAATAGTACAAAATCAACACCTGTCAAAGTCTATATTAAAGGTGACTTAGAAGGTATTGAGTTTGGTGAACATGCAAAAACATTCATCACAGGAAACACTGGAGTTGTTTTCGGTGAGTGGAGTGAAATTCAAGAAGCGCTAGCATCAAACAAAGACAAAATTGAAGATGTTGTTGTGGAAAATGACCGCCGCAACTCTGCAATTCCGATGTTAGATTTGAAAAACATTAAAGCCCGTATTGAGCCAGGGGCAATCATCCGTGACCAAGTTGAAATCGGTGATAATGCAGTCATTATGATGGGAGCTTCTATTAATATCGGTTCTGTGATCGGCGAAGGTACGATGATTGACATGAACGTGGTGCTTGGCGGCCGTGCGACAGTAGGTAAGAACTGTCATATCGGTGCTGGATCTGTTCTTGCAGGTGTCATTGAGCCGCCGTCTGCTAAACCAGTTGTTGTAGAAGATGACGTTGTCATCGGTGCGAACGCTGTTGTTCTAGAAGGCGTGACAATTGGTAAAGGAGCAGTAGTAGCTGCTGGTGCGATCGTTGTGAACGATGTAGAGCCTTACACAGTTGTAGCAGGTACACCTGCTAAGAAAATCAAAGACATCGATGAAAAAACAAAAGGTAAGACTGAAATCAAACAAGAACTGCGTCAGCTTTAATTCATATAATTCGCAGCTGAAGACAAAGACGTGGATGAGATATCCACGTCTTATTCGTATAGAAGAAAGGAAGCGAGTTCACTTGTTAAATCGTGAGCAATTAATATCCATTCGAAGAGATTTACACCAAATCCCTGAGCTTGGTTTCCAAGAATTTAAAACACAAGCGTATCTCATTCAGCATTTGGACACCTATTCAAAAGATCGAGTTGAGATTGAAACGTGGCGTACAGGCCTTTTTGTAAAAGTGAAAGGGACAAATCCAACGCGCGTATTTGCTTATCGTGCAGATATGGACGGACTGTCTATACCCGAGGAAACAGGATATCCATTTGAATCTGTGCATGAAGGGAAGATGCATGCTTGTGGACATGACCTTCATATGACCATTGCACTTGGTATCATCGATCATTTCGTTCATGAACCGATCAAAGAAGACATATTATTTATCTTCCAGCCGGCAGAAGAAGGTCCAGGCGGTGCCGAACCAATGCTTACAAGTGATGTTCTCAAAAAATGGACGCCAGACTTTATTACAGCGCTGCATATCGCACCTGAATATCCTGTTGGAACAATTGCTACAAAGCCGGGTTTGTTATTTGCCAATACGAGTGAGCTTGTGATTGAGCTTGAAGGAAAAGGCGGACACGCTGCATATCCTCATTTAGCAAATGATATGGTTGTTGCTGCAAGTGCTCTTGTAGGTCAGCTGCAATCGGTTATTTCGCGTAATGTTGATCCCCTTGATAGTGCGGTCATTACAGTGGGCACGATTACCGGCGGAACGGCTCAAAATATTATTGCGCAGCATGCAAAGCTTGACGGTACCATTCGCACACTTTCGCCAGAGTCTATGGACAAGGTGAGAAAGCGAATTGAAGCATTGGCAAAAGGAATAGAAATTGGCTACGAATGCAAGGCAACCGTTCAATACCCTTCGTCTTATTACGAAGTGGACAATTCAAAGGATTTGACAGAGGAATTTATGTCATATGTAGCTGAAGAAGGACTTGCGAATGTAATTGAATGCAGAGAAGCCATGACAGGAGAAGATTTTGGCTACATGCTGAAAAAATATCCCGGCTTTATGTTTTGGCTAGGGGTCGATTCAGAATACGGCCTGCACCATGCAAAGCTCCAGCCTGATGAAAACGCGATTGAAACAGCTGTGAATGTCATGACGGCTTATTTTAAAAAGCAAGCTGGTGAATGAATAATCGAGCTGCCTCCTGTACACCTTATGAACAGGAGGTGTTCTTGATTATGACAAGAATTGGTGTAGAACAATCTTTATCCGATGTAGAAGAACTATTGAAGCAAAAAGGGTATGATGTCGTACGGATTCAAAATGAACAGCAAATGGACCAGTGTGACTGTTATGTAGTCACAGGACTAGATTCAAATGTTCTTGGCATTTCAGACACAACAACAAAGGCATCTGTTATTACAGCATCAGGTATGACGGCTGATGAAATTTGCCAAGAAGTCGAACAGCGTGTTCAATAACAAGAAAAAGAACCGGTAGATTATGCTCCCGGTTCTTTTTGATCTTTTTCCAAATCGAGTACTTCTTTCATTTTTTTGCGCAAGATTCGTTCTACCCGCCATTGCTCCATTGTTTCGGTTTTCGCTATGATGCGCAGCACAAGGGAAGAAGAACCGAACGCCTCCACGCCGACAACCTGAGGACCTTCGATAATTTGAGGAGTTTCCTCCCGCACCTCATCACAGGCAGCTTGAAGGGCTGCGATCATCTGATCCACATTTTTATCTGGAGACAGCTCAATATCAACGAGTGCCTGCATCGTCCCTCTTGAATGATTGCTCACATTCAGTATGCTGCGATTTGGAATGAAATGAAGAGTGCCATCAAAGCTTCGAAGCTGCGTGGTTCTTAGTCCAATTTGTTCGACAATCCCATCAAAGCCAGCGACTGTTATATATTCTCCTACATCAAATTGTTTTTCCAGTAATATAAAGAATCCAGTCACAATATCACTCACTAACCCTTGAGCGCCAAAACCGATCGCAAGTCCTACAACGCCTGCACCTGCCAGCAAAGCAGTTGGGTTATAATGAAATAAGTCGAGGATCATCACAACTAGAATAAAAATCAATAAGTAGGCGAAAATATTTAACGTTAGACTTTGCAGTGTCTGAGCTCTTGATAAAGAGACTTCATGCTTTTCAGCGAATGTGGAATAGGCTCGCTTAATCATTTTGCTTCCAATGGCTCTGATGATAAAGTAAATGGCAAAAATGGCGAGTAGTTTTAGCAGAATCATACTGCTATTGAGGATAATGGAAACCCAATCTACTTGTTGAAATGCTCTCATAATCTTCAAAACCTTTCTATATGTATGCTCTAAAAGAGAAGCTAATCATTTGTTCCCTTATGCAAGTCATGTTAAACTTTTGATAGGTGAAGCAGGAAATTGTGACAAATCGTTAATTAAATTTATTATTAATTAATATTGACTAAAAATCGCATAAGTATTATAATTGTAATTGTGAAGTTATTAACTAAATGAGAATTTTAAGATTTGATTCTCATTTTATATACAGCTAAGAAGCCTGTATAAAGATATTATTTTTTGGAGGGATTTACATATGGCAGAGCGTTTTGTAGGAAAACAAGCTCCACGTTTTGAAATGGAAGCAGTACTTGCTAACAAGGAATTTGGTAAAGTGAGTTTAGAGGAAAACATGAAGAATGACAAATGGACAGTTCTTTTCTTCTATCCAATGGATTTCACATTTGTTTGCCCAACTGAAATTACAGCAATGAGCGATCGTTATGACGAATTCGAAGATTTAGATGCAGAAATCATTGGTGTATCTACTGATACAATCCACACACATCTTGCTTGGATCAATACAGACCGTAAAGACAATGGTCTAGGTGAATTAAAATACCCGTTAGCTGCTGATACTAACCACACAGTATCTAGAGAATACGGCGTTTTAATTGAAGAAGAAGGAATTGCTCTTCGCGGTTTATTCATCATTAACCCAGAAGGCGAACTTCAATACCAAACAGTATTCCACAACAATATCGGTCGTGATGTAGATGAGACATTACGTGTTCTTCAAGCATTACAAACTGGTGGACTTTGCCCAGCGAACTGGAAACCTGGTCAAAAAACACTTTAATTGATAACTGAAGAAACAGGAGGGTCTAACTGATGTTAGACCTTTTTGTTTCGACACATACAATGGATGGAGGCGCTTCATAATGAAATTACGTCAACCAATGCCAGAACTAACTGGTGCAAAAGAATGGTTAAATGGAGAAGTAACAAAAGAAGATTTGATTGGTGACAAACCAACATTAATTCATTTCTGGTCAGTCAGCTGTCATCTTTGTAAAGAGGCAATGCCTCAAGTCAATCAATTCCGTGATGAATACAAGGATCAACTAAACGTTGTGGCAGTTCATATGCCTCGTTCAGAGGATGACCTAGATCTAGAAAAAATCAAAGAAGTTGCGAAAGAGCATGAAATCACGCAGCCAATCTTTGTGGACAGTGATCATCACTTAACAGAAGCCTTTGAAAATGAATATGTACCGGCATATTATGTATTTGATAAAACAGGTGCTTTGCGTCACTTTCAAGCTGGCGGAAGCGGAATGAAAATGCTTGAAAAACGTGTGAATCGAGTGCTTTCTGAGTCTGAAAAGGCTGCAGAATAGGCTTTCCCCCATAAATGGGGGTTTTTTCATGGGCAAAAACAGGCGGCATATTGCACTGGACGAGCTTGTATATAGGTGTTATTCCTAAGAAAAGAGAAAATGAGGGAGTTTATTAAAAAATATCCCTGAAACAAAAAGGTATAACGACCTATTTACATTTTTGTTTTGAAATGAAAATGTAAAGATTTTAACTTTTTACTATTCAGAACGTTTTTGCACAAAAGAAATTTCAGTTAGGTAAATAACTATATAAATCAAGTAGTATAAGCGTTTATTCAATTTTTTTACAATATTTTAAGGTTTGTCAAAAGCCTATAGTGGCAATGAAATGGGTGCCGATTTTTCTTCTTTGGCAAAATTTTAGTTGAAAATACCTATCTGTTAGCAAACTGTAAAATGATAAAAAAATAGTTGATAAAATTAGTTTTCTAATCTAATATTTACTATAGAATATTTTTATATGATGAGGGGGAAATCCATTGTTTAATGAGAGGGAAGCGTTACGTTTACGATTGGAACAATTAAACGAGGCAGAAGTAAAGGTCATCCGTGAATATCAAATTGAGCGCGATGCGATTTATGCAAAATTAAGAGAATTAGACCGTCAAGGAACAGGTCTAGTGTCAGATACAAAAAAAGAAGTACGTACAGAAAGAAAGACAGATTCACTGCCTGTATTAGCTGAGCTTGCTGCGCAAGAAATGAGAAGCTATCAGCAGCCGGCACAACCACAATCATCATCTTTAGCAACAGGACAGCTAAACGGTGCACCTGTAGGTATTCCTGAAGGATCGACAAGACGCAGAAGAGGCACAGCTCGTCCTGGCTCAAAGGCAGCGAAGCTACGTGAAGCTGCGATTAAAACGTTAAAACGTCATAATGCAGCGATTAAAAGCTCAGAGCTTCAAAAAGAGATCGAAAAAGAGAGCGGTCTTGAAATCCCAAATATGACAACGTTTATGCAAAGCTTAATTAAAATGTATCCTGAAGTGAAGAAGCCTTATCGCGGACAGTATATTTTAGAAGGCGACATTCAAACAGAAGACGAATAAATAAAAAAACTGCTGGGCGTCAAGCCAGCAGTTTTTTATTTCATTACTTCTTTTGATCAACTGTATAGACAATTTTGCGTTCCTTAGGCAGGTGATCACGTTGTTTTTTAAAGCCGTCGATTTTGACTGTCATGACTTCTCCATTACGCTGCACAGCATCGACTTGTTCCTGAAGTGTTTGAACTTGTTCGTTGAGTTTCTTCAAAATCGGTTCGATTTCTTCTGTCGTTTGCAGGATGCGGTCTCGTGAGAATGGCTGTGAATTTGTTTGTGCTGACTGGTCAATATCAGCAAAATGAGATGCGATCCATTCCTCGCTTTCTGCTAACTGCTTTTGATAGCTCGTGAGCGTTTCATAAAAAATCGCTTCTTTTGCTTTTTCAATTTGCAGTAATTTCTCCTGCGTTTCATAAAAACGCTCTTGAAGGTGTCTGACGCCTTCCTGTAATACATGGAGCTCTGCGTTTTTATCGCCCAAAGTTTGCTGCAGCTTTTCAATCACAGCGGATAAAGTATTTCCTTTTCTCTCCTCTTTTGCAAGTCGTTTATCTTGATCTTCTATCCGTTCATTTAATTGTTGCGAGATTTCCTTATATTTGACAACTTTCAAATGCAGCTTGTGTTTTTCTTCGGTTTCTTTTCTTCTATGATAGGTTTCCTTTTGCAGCATCTCATGGAGAAGGACCATTTTATGTAACAATTCTGATTTGCTGTAGGAGAGATCCTGTATTTTTGAGGCAGCATCATGTTGATCATTGGTCATTTCATCCAATTGTTGTTTTAATTGCGTGAAATCCTTTTTCATCTCATGATATTCTTGAGTTAACTTCTTATTTTTAGAATACGTATATGAGGACTGTAAATCAGAGATCATTTGTTGATATTTCGCAGTTTCAGCTTTTAAGTATAAATTCTCTTGAGATAAATCATGGAATAGGGGAGAAGCATGGCGCCTGTTCATCGATAGACCCTCCTTATTCATGTTACCAATAAAGTATGCGAAAGGAGTGCGATTAGAACAACCATATCAAAGGAGGATGAGAGGATGCACGTAGTGAATGTGATTTTAGCTGGAGGAGCTTCCAGACGTTTTGGAGAGCCAAAGGCAAGCCATATGTTTCAAGGGAAACCATTATATGAGCATGTGAAAGAGCAGCTTTTAGACAGGCAGACTGTCATCATCAGTCATCCATCGCTTCTTCCTTTTTTCAAAGCAAGAGGTGAACAAAGTGTTTGGTTAGATGATGAAGAGGTGCGCGGATGCGGACCGCTTGCCGGCATATATACAGCGATGCAAAAGCAAGAAGCAGATTGGTATTTAGTGACGGCATGTGACATGCCTTTCATACGGAAGGAAACGGCGAAAGTATTATCATCCTATTGCAGTGAGCGCGCAGATGCCATTATCCCGCTTGTTCAGGGCAGATTACAGCCTTTATTTGCACTTTATCACCGCCGCTCTCTGCCGTTTATTCGCGCGTGTTTAAAAGAGAATCAATTAGCCATTAAAGATTTGCTTCAAAAGCTTCAGGTGCGTATCGTTTCAGAGGAAGAGCTGAACGTGACATCAAATGAATTTCGTAATATCAATAAAAGAAGCGATTTACCTGAAAACGGTATGATATGATACATAAAAAACGGTGAGGAGAGAACAGCATTGAATGATCGATATTCAAGACAAATTTTGTTCCCTCCGGTTGGGGAAAAAGGACAGCATGCGCTGGCTGAAAGTCATGTTCTGATCGTTGGAGCCGGCGCACTTGGTACCGCTTCTGCGGAAGGGCTTGTCCGGTCTGGCATCGGTACGTTGACGATTGTCGATCGTGATTATGTGGAATTTTCAAATTTACAGCGGCAGCAGCTGTACACGGAACAAGATGCAAAGGCACATGTACCAAAAGCAGTTGCCGCAAAAAAACGTCTCGAGCAGATTAATCATGAAGTGACCATACACGCCCTGATTGAAGATGCAGGGGCGGAGCTGTTAAGACCGTTATTCCAGAGAGCAGATATCGTCATTGATGCAACAGATAATTTTGAGACAAGAATGGTGATGAATGATTTATCACTAGAAACGAAGACGCCGTGGATATATGGCGCTTGTGTGAGCAGTCAGGGGATGTATATGACCATATTGCCGGATAAAACGCCATGTTTATCATGTGTGTTCACGGCAATGCCTGTTGGCGGCTTGACGTGCGATACAGCGGGGATTATTTCACCTGCCGTTCAAATGGTTTCTGCTTATCAGCAAACAGAGGCACTCAAATATTTAACTGGTCATGAAGAGCAAATCGAGCGGAGGTTTGTCACGTTTGATCTTTGGCAGTCTACATCCTTTAAAATGGATTTATCTCGCACTAAAGAGAAGACCTGTCCAACTTGCGGCACGGCAAGAACCTATCCTTATTTACATGATCAGCGTAAAAAATCGACGGTCCTTTGCGGACGTGACACTGTTCAAATTGTTTCAAAGGATTTAGCAAAACTCTCATTTCAGCATATAAAAGAGCGTCTCTCATCTATATGTGAGGTGGAAGTAAACGACTTCTTAATCCATGTACGCTACGAAAATTACCGAATGGTCTGTTTCAAAGGGGGACGTGCATTAATCCATGGAACAAATGATGAAAAAGAAGCCAATTCATTACTAGCAAGACTGCTAGGGATATAGGAGTGAAGTGTGATGGAAAGACGGCAGCCAATATCAGTAGAAGAGGCCATAAAGAAAGTTCACCAATACGAAAAACATGGAGAAATAGAATGGGTCCCTTTAAAGGATAGCCTTGGAAGGTTTATTGCAGAAGATATTTTGGCAGACCATGATGTTCCGGCATTTGATCGTTCTCCGTATGATGGCTTTGCACTTCGGGCAGAAGACACAAAAGAAGCGTCAAGTGCGCACCCAGTTGAATTCGAGGTCATTGATCATATTGGTGCAGGAATGGTCTCAGCAAAAACCATCGGTCCCTTTCAGGCCATCCGTATTATGACAGGAGCAAAAATTCCAAATGGCGCAAATGTCGTCATCATGATTGAGCTGACGAAGACTTTCGAAAAAGAAGGCAAATCATTCATGTCACTGAAAAGACCGCTGAAAAAGGGAGACAATATTTCTCGTCAAGGAGAAGAGGTACTCAAAGGAAACGTGATGGTCAAAAAAGGAACAGGTGTCACTCCTGGCGTCACGGCTCTATTGGCGACATTCGGATATGCGGTAGTGTCAGTTGTCAAAAAAACGGTGATTGGAATTATCTCAACGGGCACAGAGCTTCTTCAAGTAAGTGATGCCGTGGTGGACGGCAAGATTAGAAATAGTAATCTTAGTATGGTCTATGCGCAAGTACTTGAGGCCGGAGCTGAACCGCTAGATTTAGGCGGAGTCTCCGATGATTTTGACAAAAGTTATCATGCAGTAAAAGCAGCCATAAGCAAGGTAGACATTCTGATCACAACAGGCGGTGTGTCAGTGGGTGATTTTGACTTTCTGCCTGCCATTTATGAAAAGCTGGGAGCCAAGGTACTGTTTAATAAAGTAGCCATGAGACCTGGAAGTGTGACGACTGTGGCGGCAATGCCGAATGGTCAATTGCTGTTTGGGCTGTCCGGAAACCCTGCTGCCTGTTTTGTAGGCTTTGAATTATTTGTCAAACCGATCATTTATAAATGGTATATGAAAGAAAATCCGTTTCCCGTTTTTGCTGAGGCGAAACTTACACATGATTTTCCAAAAGCCAATCCGTTTACTCGTTTTGTCAGGGGGGCCCTTCAATTCACTGGCAGTCAGATGAGTGTGACTCCGACAGGTCTTGATAAATCAAGTGCAGTGACCTCAATTGCAGAAGCTAACTGTTTCATCATGCTGCCTGGGGGAACAAGAGGTTTTCAAGCAGGTGATCAAGTTGATGTTCTGCTGTTTCAGCACAAAGGCGGTGGGTCTCCATGCTGGATGACAAATTAAGCATATTACAGGTAGTTGGTTATCAAAATAGCGGCAAGACTACGTTGATCGAAAAGCTCTGTCAGCTGGCTGAACGTGAAGGGCTGAAGCTAGGCTGCTTTAAACACCATGGACATGGCGGGACACCAGATCGTCTTTTCAAAGAAAAAGATACTGATCGATATATTCAGGCAGGTGCCTATGCCGCAGGTGTGGAAGGAGAAGGTGAGTTTCACTTTTCGATGCAGGACTTCACGTTAGAGCAGCTGCTCAACATGTGTCAGCATCTTCCGTTAGACGCTGTGCTCATAGAGGGGTACAAACAGGCGCCTTATCGCAAAATCGTTTGTGTAAAGAATGAAGAGGAGCTTATTGACCTTTCCACTCTTTCCAATATACAAGCAGCTATTTATTTTTCTCAAGAGGATCAATTAACCGAAAATTACCCGTTTCCTGTGTTTTCAGCTTTTGATAAGCGCGGGATGACATTTGCTTTTCACTTATTGAAGGGAGGCGGCACGTTTTGAGCGAACTTTTTAAAATAACAAAAACGCCGATTGAGGTAAACGAATTGATTCAGCATGTGACAAGACGAAAGGCAGGGGCGATTACGACGTTTATCGGGACGGTCAGAGAATGGACAAACGGCAAGAAAACATTGCGTTTAACCTACGAAGCATACATACCAATGGCGGAAAGCATGCTAAGGCAGATTGGACAAGAAATCAAGAATCGATGGTCTGACACTGAAGCAGCAATTGTGCACCGGATTGGAACACTTGAGATAACGGATATTGCTGTTGCGATCGCCGTTTCGTCTCCTCATAGGAAGGCTGCCTACGAAGCCAATGAATATGCCATTGAACGAATCAAGGAGATCGTTCCCATTTGGAAAAAAGAATATTGGGAAGACGGAGAGGCCTGGATAGGTGATCAGCTTGAAACGGTTTCATATCCAGAAGGTAAACCTAGCAAACTTCAACTTGCAGAGAAAGAAGGTGATCAGCATGATTAATGTATTATTGTTCGCCGGCCTTGCTGAGAAGGCCGGTAAACAACAAATCATCATTCAAAAAGATCAAACAACGGTTGATGAGATTAAAATAGAATTACAGGAGGTATATGGTGTTGATGCTGCACAAAACGTAATGGTTGCAGTCAACGAAATATATACGAGGGAAAATGCTGAAGTGCGTAGCGGGGACACTGTTGCACTCATTCCTCCTGTAAGTGGTGGATAATAGATATTAGAGGATTTGGTTATGGCCACCCGGCTGTAACCAATTTTTTATGTGTGAAAAGTTTGTAGAGGTACTTGGGTGTGATCTTCGTAAATAAAACATCCCCTTCTTGCTTTAGAAATGTGAGGATCGAGCTGCTGAATGAGATCATACAATTCGCTGATTCGTCTCACATTGAAATCTGTTTGGGCTTGAAGCTGTTCCTTTAATTCTTTTGTGCTCACAATGCTTCCCTTTTTCTCTTTGATAATATCTACACATCTTGCAGCGTAGTATATTTTGTCATTAGAAGGTCTGCTTTCTTTCATATCAAGTAATTTGAGCTCATGATAAATCGATTCTCTTTCCTTTCGAAAGTATTGCCATGCTTCTTGTTCCTTTTCATACAGTAAAATCAATTGCATTTTCAATTTTTCTCTTAACATTCACTTGACTCCATTTCCACTATCATTTAACCTACCTCTATTTTACATTATATGAAAAAATAACTTTTGATCAAGTAAAATCCCTTTCTTTTTAATTTTTTAATATGAAAGTATTGATACTAAAGACTTATTTGTTCTATAAAAGAAACCAATCATAGTCCTATAAAGCCGAGATTTGTCGAAATTACTAGGATTATTTTAACAAAAAATTGTTGTGTCTATCTAAGTCCATGCGAATCCAAAAGAAAAGGATATTTATTCCGAAAGACATATTGTTTACTTAATAAAATGTTTTTAAGTCAGTAAAAGCACGATTCTTGATATGAATATGGTCGGATCATAGGGGCATTTGAAGTGTTTCATTCGTGAAAATAGAATAATAGATAAAAATTTTTCTCATTGAAAATAAGAAAATTAAATGATTGATCACTTTTTGGCAATCTTTTGATAAAATAGAAAGAAAAAGAGCGTCATTGTGCGTTTGCATACTTGCTTGACATAGAGAGGATGACATTTGATGAATGAAAACATGCAAAAACCCACGATCATTGGAGTGAGTACAAGACCATCAGAGCACCTGAAAAGAGTGTGGGAAAATCCAGTTGTTTGGTGGCCTTTATCTTGTGTGCTTATTTTAACAGTCGTTGTGACTTATTTGTCTGAGCTCGTAAATAAGGGAATGTGGGCAGATTTAAGTTTGCCGGTACCTGTTGTTTATGTGGTGACGCTCATTGGTCTGGTATTTGGAATTGTCATCAATGCGGCTATATATAAATTCATTGTATTTTTAGCGAAAGGTGATGCATCATTTCGGCAGCTGTTTTCAGCGGTTCTGTTCATTACACCCGTTACGATCATTGGGACGATTATTTCTCATTTGGCAGTCATCCTTTTTCATGTTCCAAAAGACATCACGATTACCTCGTTAAATGCGCTCATTCGAATTTCTGGTCCATGGCAGGCGGTGTTAGCCAATATCGATCTATTTGTGATCTGGAATCTTGTTTTAACAGGCTTTTTATTCATCCAAGTTGGACGTATATCTCCGAGAATTTCTTGGGTGATTATAGGCGTTTTTTATATCTTATCGTTAATTTTCCAATATGTAGGAACGGCAATTAACATATCAGTAAGCTGGGGGTAGAAGGTTTTTATGAGAAAGAAAATCATCATCGGATCAATTTTAATTATTGTGATTGGACTATTTATTGGATTTAATATTGCGAAAAACCAAGCAAAGCCTGCTTCTACAGCAGCGATTGAAACAGTCAAACTCACACCAAAAGAAATCACATCTACCGTGATGACACCCGGGACACTTTCATTCTCTGAAGAGCAGTTCATCTATGAAGAAGAGGAAAAGGGGAAATTGAAGGGAATTGCTGTGAAAGAAGGGGAAAAGGTAAAGGCTGGAACGCCGCTTCTTACATATGAAAATAAGGAACTGGAGCTTGAGGAGCAGCAGCAAGCACTAGCCGCTGAATCAAGTACATTAAAACTGGAACAATTGCAAAATAGGCTGATTGAATTAGATGAGAAAAAAGCAGGAGCTAATGACAATAGCGAGCGAGATCAGCTTCAATTAGAACTGAAAGCGGCTGAATTAGAACAAAAGCAAGCAGAGATCAGCCATGAAAAAGTAAAGGCTCAAATAGAAGATTTAACCGTACATAGTAAAATTGATGGAACAGTGATTTCCATTGAGCAAGAGGCCGGGGCAGGCAAGCCGGAAGAAAGGCAGCCAATCATCCATATTGGTCATGAGAAAAAAATGATCGTGCGGGGTTTGATCTCAGAGTATGATGCCATAAAAATCAAAAAGAAACAAAAAGTGAAGGTAACGTCTGATGTCATTCGCGGGAAGAGCTGGCAAGGAGTCGTGAAAAAAGTAGGCGCTGTTCCTGTCCAGACAGCAGCCGAAACAACTTCGAGCGACCAAACGGTTCAATATCCTGTTGTAGTAGAAATAAAGGGAAAGAAACCTGAGGCGAAGCCTGGTTTTAAAATGATCATGGAAATTGAAACAGATAAGCGCCAAGCGCAAACGATTCCTGAAACAGCGGTAAAAAAAGAGACTGATGGACAATACGTTTATGTTGTTGAAAAAAATGAACTGAAAAAAGTAAAAGTGGTCATAGGGGAAACGTCAGGTCATGATCTTGAAGTGACAAAAGGTGTCAAGGCAGAGGATCAAATCATTGCTCATCCAACAGATGACATGTATGACGGAATGGAAGTGAATGCTGAATGATTCAGCTTTCCAACGTGACAAAAAGCTATGAGGTCGCACACGAAACATTTGATGTATTAAGTGACATGAATCTTGTCATTGAAAAAGGCGAGTATATGTCCATTATGGGCCCGTCCGGCTCTGGAAAGTCAACGTTAATGAATATTATTGGCTGTTTAGACCGCCCAACGACAGGACAATATCATTTTCAAGGTACAGAGCTGTCAGCAGCAAAGGATCAAGAGCTTGCAGTCATTCGAAATCAATCTATTGGGTTTGTTTTTCAGCAATTTCACCTGCTGCCAAGGTTAAATGCGAGGCGTAATGTGGAGCTGCCGATGATTTACGCTGGGATCAGTCAAAAGGAAAGAAAAGAACGTGCGGAATTGGCACTTGAAAAGGTTGGTTTGGCAGATCGAATGAAACATATGCCAAGTGAGTTGTCAGGAGGACAAAAGCAAAGGGTGGCAATTGCACGAGCGATTGTCAATAAGCCTCAGCTGATTTTAGCAGATGAACCGACTGGTGCTCTCGACTCAAAAACAAGCATCTCAATTATGGAACAGTTTACACAGCTGAATGAGGAAGGGACAACGATTGTGCTTGTCACCCATGAAGAAGAAATAGCTGCGTATACAAATCGGACTGTCGTTTTGAGAGATGGACGGCTTGTTGAAGATAGATGGATACAAGGGGACGCTATGAATGAAACTCTTTGAAAATATCAAAATAGCGCTGAATTCGGTTTTAGCTCATAAATTACGTTCTATTTTAACGATGCTTGGGATTATTATTGGTGTTGGATCAGTCATTGCAGTCGTGGCGATCGGTCAAGGCGGTGAGCAAATGTTAAAAGGATCGATTTCAGGTCCAAACAATACCATTGATATGACATATACGCCTTCTGACGAAGAATTAAATGCAAATCCAAATGCCTTATTCGAAGCCGCATTTACTGAGGAAGACATAAAAAGCATTAGAACAATCGATGGGGTGAAGCAGGTCGCCTCCTCGACTGCACAAGGAATGCAGCTGAGATTTCAAGATACGACAGTTGATGCGACAGTTAACGGTATAAATGAAGGGTATACGAATGTACATTCATTACAAATCGCAGAAGGACAGAATTTAAGAGATATTGACTTTAGAAGCGGCAGAAGAGCTGCTCTCATCTCAGATGGCTTACAAAAAGAACTATTCAACGGACAAAAGGCATTAGGCGAACTGATTTGGATGAACGGACAGCCAGTTGAAGTCATTGGTGTGTTAGCAAAACAGAAAGGGATGTTTTCATTTGATATGAACGAAATATATGTCCCTTTTGCAATGCTCACCTCCACATTTGGTATGAATGAATATGATAAGTTGTCTATTCAAGTAGCACATGCTGATCAAATGAAGGAAGTAGGAAAGAGCGCGGCTGCCCTATTAAATGAAAATCATCATACAGAAGATGCTTACGAAATGATCAATATGGAAGAAATCGCAGAAGGTATCGGGCAAATAACGTCCGTCATGACAACGATCATTGGCTCAATAGCTGGTATCTCTTTACTTGTCGGCGGCATCGGTGTGATGAATATTATGCTCGTTTCTGTGACAGAGAGGACGAGAGAAATCGGTATTCGAAAGGCGATGGGAGCAACAAGGGCTCAAATTCTCGTTCAGTTTTTAATTGAGTCTGTTGTTTTAACACTCATAGGCGGGTTGATGGGGATTGCACTTGGCTTAGGCGGTGCTTCGTTAGTATCAATATTTGCCGGCTGGCCGTCTCTTGTATCTTGGCAAGTAGTATGTGGAGGCGTACTGTTTAGTATGCTCATTGGTATTGTTTTTGGGTTAATTCCAGCGAATAAAGCAGCGAGACTAGACCCTATTGAATCGCTCAGGTATGAATAATTCAGAGAAGTAAAAAGCATACAAACGGTTTACATTCGCCTTCATTACCCATCAAAAGCTTTTATGCAAATCGCATAAAAGCTTTTTTTAGTTCCATTGAATGAAATAAAAAATGATAGAAATGCTAATATCATGACTTTCATCTTATTGTCACATATTTTTCAGTTTACAAATGGTACATATAAAGGTAAGATGACCATGGTGAAAGATTTTGATAGTTATTGAATGTATTTGATTGTTTTGTATTGATAATGTTGAAAAAAGCGATTACAATAAAGGTGCGCGCAAAATGAATACGTTTTCAAAAGGGGTGTTCTCATGTTAACACCGGAAAGACATCAACTCATTATCGACAGCTTAGAAGAAAATGATGTCATTAAAATACAGGACTTAACGATGATGACGGATGCGTCTGAATCTACAATTAGAAGAGATTTATCAGCCCTTGAAGAAAAAGGATTTCTTAAAAGGGTTCATGGAGGAGCAGCCAAGATTTCGAGTATTCGCCTTGAACCAGATGTATTTGAGAAATCTGCCAAAAACCTTCAAGAAAAGTCATTGGTAGCAGAGGCAGCGGCATCTCTTTTAAAACAGGGCGACTGTATTTATTTAGATGCTGGTACAACCACACAGCAAATGATTGAATATATCGATCCAGATCAAGATATTGTCGTGGTGACAAACGGTGTGATGCACATTGAAGCACTCATGAGAAAAGGCATTACCTTTT
Source organism: Bacillus sp. MAG717A (assembly GCF_036884855.1). NCBI lineage: Bacteria > Bacillati > Bacillota > Bacilli > Caryophanales > Bacillaceae > Bacillus > Bacillus sp. MAG717A. The sequence goes on along the minus strand of NZ_CP145733.1, from coordinate 97,302 downwards.
ACTTGATAGGCGGCTCAGTGAAACATCGAACAGGAGCCATGGTGGGAGCCGCAGCTTTGACAGCGATGGAAAATTATCGTTTTGACAAAAGCTTTGTTGGGACAAACGGCATTCATCCCGAGGCGGGTTTTACAACACCTGATCCAGAGGAAGCACTCATGAAAAAAAGAGCCATGAAACAGGCGAAAAAAACCTATATCTTATCAGATGCCTCAAAGTTTGGCGAAATATCGTTTTCAACCTTTGCTAGTTTACAGGAAGCCACCATTATCACAAACGACGCAAAAGAAGATTCATTCGATAATTACCATGAAAAAACGGTTATAAAGGTAGTGAAAACATGATTTATACAGTTACTTTAAACCCATCAGTTGATTACATCGTACACGTGGAGGATTTTGCAGTCGGCGGTTTAAATCGTTCAACCTATGATCAAAAATATCCAGGTGGTAAAGGAATCAATGTCTCAAGGCTATTAAAACGTCACGGTGTTGAATCGAAAGCACTTGGATTCATTGGTGGATTTACAGGCAAATATATTCAAGATTTTTTACAGAACGAACAATTACAAACAGCCTTTCATGAGGTGTCAGAAGATACAAGAATCAATGTGAAACTAAAAACAGGTGAAGAGACAGAAATCAACGGACTCGGCCCATCTATTACTGAAGCGCAATTTGAGTCGTTTCTATCTCAATTTTCTTCATTGATTGAAGGAGATGTCGTTGTTTTAGCTGGCAGCATTCCTTCATCATTACCTCATAACACATATGAGCGTATTGCTGAAGTTTGCCGAGAGCAAGGTGTAAGAGTTGTTCTTGATATTTCTGGCGAAGCGTTAAAAAAAGCAGCAGACATGAAACCGTTCTTAATGAAGCCAAATCATCATGAACTGGGTGAAATGTTTGAGACGAGTATTTCATCAGCAGCAGAAGCCATTCCTTATGGGAAAAAGCTGTTAGAACAAGGTGCTGAACATGTCGTCGTCTCCATGGCTGGTGATGGCGCCCTCTTATTCAGTAAAGAAGGAATCTATCAGTCCAATGTTCCAAAAGGAACGCTCGTTAATTCAGTTGGAGCAGGGGATTCAGTCGTTGCAGGTTTTTTAGCCGGCGTTTCAAAAGGCCTTTCAATTGAAGAGTCATTTAAGCTTGGTGTCACTTCAGGAAGCGCTACAGCATTTTCTGAGGAGCTTGGCACAAAAGAGCTTGTCGACACACTATTACAACAAGTAAAAGTCACACGCATTTAAAGGAGGAGTCATCATGAAAATTACAGAACTACTCACGAAGCATACCATTAAGCTTCAATTAGACAGCCAGCAGAAAGAAGCAGTCATTGAAGAGCTAGTCACTGTTTTAGATACAGCAGGCAAGTTAAATGATAAAGAGGGCTATAAAGAAGCTGTGATCAATCGCGAAAAACAGAGCTCTACTGGTATTGGTGAAGGAATTGCCATCCCGCACGCTAAAACAGCAAGTGTAAAAGAGCCTGCCATTGCATTTGGCCGCTCAACTGCTGGTGTAGATTATGAATCACTGGACGCGCAGCCGAGTCATCTTGTCTTTATGATTGCCGCAACTGAAGGCGCAAACAACACGCACTTAGAGGCACTTTCTCGTTTATCCACACTTCTTATGCGTGAAGAAATTCGAAAGCAGCTCCTTGAAGCGGCGACTGAAGATGAAATCATTGAGATCATAAATACACATGATCAAGATGATGAAGAAGAAGAGGAAGTTCAAGAAGAGCCGGCTGCAGAAGGAAAACCTGCTAAAATTTTAGCGGTAACAGCTTGCCCGACCGGCATTGCACATACATTTATGGCAGCAGATGCTTTGAAAGAAAAAGCAAAAGAAATGGGCGTTGACATTAAAGTTGAAACAAACGGCTCTGGCGGTATTAAACATGCCCTTACAGCAAAAGAAATTGAAGAAGCACCAGCCATCATTGTGGCAGCGGACAAGCAAGTTGAAATGGAACGCTTTAAAGGCAAACATGTCATTGAAGTCCCTGTAACAGCTGGTATTCGCCGTCCGCAGGAATTAATTGAAAAAGCCATCAATCAAGATGCGCCGATTTATAAAGGTTCAGGCGGCAGTTCTTCTAAAGACGAAAATGAATCATCTGGCAAAGGAAGAAGCGGATTTTACAAGCACTTAATGAGTGGTGTAAGTAACATGCTTCCATTTGTTGTCGGAGGCGGTATCTTAGTTGCGATTTCATTCTTCTGGGGGATTAACTCAGCAGATCCTAAGGATCCTTCATTTAATTCATTTGCAGCTGTCTTAAAAGGAATTGGCGGCGATAATGCACTTGCCTTAATCGTTGCGGTATTAGCTGGATTTATTGCCATGAGTATTGCAGATCGTCCAGGTTTTGCGCCAGGTATGGTCGGTGGATTTATGGCGTCAGCAGCAGGTGCAGGGTTCTTAGGCGGACTGATTGCTGGTTTCCTAGCAGGTTACATTGTTGTGCTGCTCAAAAAAGTATTCACATTCGTACCGCAGACACTCGACGGGATTAAACCGGTTCTGCTGTATCCATTGTTCGGTATTTTCTTCACAGGCATTATCATGCATTATATTGTCAACACACCAGTGAAAATGGTAATGGACGGATTAACACATTGGCTTGAATCATTAGGTACTGGAAACCTTGTTTTAATGGGTATTATTTTAGCTGGTATGATGGCAATTGATATGGGTGGCCCAATTAACAAAGCGGCTTACACATTTGGTCTTGCAATGATTGCTGCTGGCAACTATGCACCGCATGCTGCGATTATGGCAGGCGGAATGGTTCCACCACTAGGTATTGCACTTGCAACAACGATTTTTAGAAATAAGTTCTCAAAACGTGACCGTGAAGCAGGGATTACGTGCTACTTCATGGGAGCAGCCTTCATCACTGAAGGGGCGATCCCATTTGCGGCGGCAGATCCTCTTCGTGTGATTCCTTCAGCTGTTATTGGTGCAGCAGTTGCTGGTGGATTAACGGAATTCTTTAGAGTGACGCTTCCTGCACCGCATGGCGGACTATTTGTTTTCTGGGTAACAAATCATCCAGTTCTTTATATCATCAGCATCTTAATCGGTGCCGTTGTGACAGCGATTTTACTGGGTATTTTGAAAAAACCAGTCAGGCAAGAAGCGTAATGCAGAAGAGAAGCATCGTGAAAAACGGTGCTTCTTTTTGTTTAATCATCAGTGAATTAGGAAAAAATATCTAATTAAATGGTTGTCTTGTGAATTTTTAAATGACATATGATAAAGTAAAGTTATTCAATTCACGTTTCAAGTCTTTTAGCAGAAAGTCTTAGGAGGAAGCAGTATTTTGAACGAAGAAAACAAACAAAACGAAAATGAAATTCAATCTGATGCGAAGCAAGCCAAAACAGAGAAGAAAAGTTCACTGTTTGAATGGATCAAAGCCATTTTAATTGCACTTGCGCTCGTCTTGCTCATCCGTACATTTATATTTGAACCGTATGTGGTGGAAGGAGAGTCAATGGAACCGACACTTCATGACGGGGAAAAGCTGTTTGTCAACAAAACCATTAACTATCTCGGTGGTGTGAAACGCGGTGACATCGTGATTATTAATGGAAAAGATGGTCAGAAAATTCATTATGTCAAACGATTGATCGGCCTTCCAGGTGATACGATTGAAATGAAGGATGATACGCTTTACATTAATGGTAAAAAAGTAGATGAGCCTTATTTAAAAGAGAACAAGGCGCATGCGAAAGAGTATGAAGTGCATTTAACTGGAGATTTTGGTCCAGTGAAAGTACCGAAAAACGATTACTTTGTGATGGGGGACAACAGACTCAATTCCATGGACAGCAGAAATGGACTTGGCCTCATTGAAAAGGATCGGGTTGTCGGGACATCAGAATTTGTTTTCTTCCCGTTTGGCGATATTCGACAGACAAAATAAAAGCACCTTCTCAGAGGCAAGAGAAAGGTGCTTGAACGAGCGACCCTTACAGAAGGGTCGTTTTTAATTTGGCGTGAGCACTGTAACAATGATCACAATGGCTAGTACCGAAGCGAACACAGATCCGGTAATGGCTAAAACGGATCGAAACAATCCGATTTTTTGGTTTTCTTTTCCCCGCTTTTGTAAAAAGCGTTTGGAAAAGATGTGGACCAGTGTGTAAATGAGGACAAGCCCAATATAAAGGCCAAAGTCCTTCGCATTAAAGCCTGTTGCAGATAAATAAATGCCCATAAAGAAAATCAATAAACAGTATTCCATCAGTGTGAGTAATCTCAAATCGCCCGAACTCCTTCAATTAATCATTCCCGTTTATTATACCATAATGGACAAAAAGCCTTCGTTCTTAGCGAGAGACGTTTCTATCAAACGTTATTCATGTTATACTTCTTAATGATGAATGAGTGATGGAGGATTAATAAATGATTGCAGTAAATAATGTTAGTTTGCGCTTTGCTGATCGTAAACTATTTGAAGAAGTAAATATTAAATTCACTCCTGGCAACTGCTACGGATTAATTGGTGCCAATGGAGCTGGTAAATCAACGTTTCTAAAGATTCTTTCTGGAGAAATTGAGGCTCAAACGGGTGATGTTCATATGAGCCCTGGTGAGCGTTTAGCAATTTTAAAACAGAACCACTTTGAATATGAAGAGTTTGAAGTATTAAAAGTCGTTATCATGGGTCACAAACGTCTATATGACGTGATGCAGGAGAAAGATGCGATCTATATGAAACCTGATTTCTCAGATGAAGACGGGATTCGTGCAGCGGAGCTTGAAGGTGAGTTTGCTGAATTAAACGGCTGGGAAGCTGAAAGTGAAGCAGCGATCCTATTAAAGGGTCTTGGCATTCCAGAAAGCCTTCAATCGAAGAAAATGTCTGAGCTTGGCGGTTCTGAAAAGGTAAAAGTCCTTTTAGCTCAAGCTTTATTTGGCAAGCCTGACGTTCTTCTTCTCGATGAGCCGACGAACCACTTGGACTTACAAGCAATCCAGTGGCTCGAAGAGTTCCTCATTAACTTTGAAAATACAGTCATCGTCGTTTCGCATGATCGTCATTTCTTAAACAAAGTATGTACACATATTGCTGACCTTGATTTCGGGAAAATCCAAGTATACGTCGGTAACTATGATTTTTGGTATGAGTCCAGCCAGTTAGCGCTGAAACTAAGCCAAGAAGCAAATAAGAAAAAAGAAGAACAAATTAAGCAGCTTCAAGAATTCGTTGCCCGGTTTAGTGCGAACGCTTCTAAATCGAAGCAAGCGACATCAAGAAAGAAATTGCTTGATAAAATCTCTTTAGATGACATTAAGCCGTCTTCACGTAAATATCCGTATGTTCATTTTGCGCCAGAGCGCGAAATCGGAAATGATGTCCTTCAAGTAGAAGGTCTATCAAAAACAATTGACGGTGTGAAAGTACTTGATAATGTCAGCTTTATAATGAACCGCGAAGATAAAATTGCGTTCTTAAGCCGTAATGAGCTTGCTGTGTCAACGTTATTTAAAATCCTTGCTGGTGAAATGGAGCCAGACAGCGGATCATTTAAATGGGGTGTCACAACGTCACAAGCCTTTTTCCCGAAAGACAATAGTGAATATTTTGAAGGAAACGATGTTGATCTCGTTGATTGGCTTCGTCAGTATTCTCCGAATGATCAAAGTGAAAGCTTCCTGCGTGGTTTCTTAGGACGTATGCTTTTCTCTGGGGAAGAAGTGAAGAAAAAAGCAAGTGTCTTATCAGGAGGAGAAAAGGTTCGTTGTATGTTATCAAAAATGATGCTGTCTGGAGCGAATATTTTGCTGCTGGATGAGCCAACGAACCACTTAGACCTAGAATCCATTACAGCGCTGAATAACGGCCTCATGAGCTTTAAAGGAGCAATGCTCTTCTCATCTCATGACCATCAGTTTGTTGAAACAGTCGCAAACCGAATTATCGAAGTGACGCCAAATGGCATCGTCGATAAACAAACAACATATGATGAGTTCTTATCAGATCAAGACATCCAAAAAAGACTTCAAGAGCTTTACGCATAACCAAGAAAAGACATCCTATGGATGTCTTTTTTTGATTAAATCGCCCAGTTTCCATTTCGGAAGATCGGTTCGCGTTTCCCGTCTTTTGTGATTCCGTCAATATTCATTTCCTTTGAACCGATCATAAAATCAACGTGTGTAATACTGCTGTTCACACCCGCAGCATCCAATTCTTCTCGTTTCATTTCTTTTCCGCCTTCGATATTAAACGCATATCCGCTGCCGATGGCAAGGTGGTTTGATGCATTTTCATCGTAAAGTGTATTGTAATAAAGAATATTTGAGTTAGAAATTGGTGAATCATCTGGTACGAGGGCAACCTCACCTAGATAATGAGAGCCTTCATCTGTTTCAACGAGAGATTTTAAAATATCTTCGCCTTCTTTTGCTTTCACATCCACAATCCGGCCATTTTCAAAGGTTAGTGAAAATTCATCAATGATGTTTCCGGCATAGCTGAGCGGCTTTGTGCTTGAGACTGTCCCATTTACACCGTCTTTTTTCGGTACGGTAAAGACTTCTTCTGTCGGCATGTTGGCCATGAACGAGACGCCGCGTTCACTTACGCTGCCAGCACCTACCCAAATATGCTGCTCTGGAAGCTCAATCGTGAGGTCTGTGCCTGGTGCTTCATAATGAAGCTTGTGGTAGTGGCGTTCATTGAGTATTTTAACCTTTTCATTTAATAACGCATCGTGCTTTTTCCAAGCCTCAACAGGATCTGCTTGATCAGCGCGTGCGACTTTAAAGATTTGATCCCACAATAAAATGACAGCTTCTTCATCTGGATGATCAGGGAAAATCTTTTTCGCCCATTCTTTTGACGCAGCACCTACGACCGTCCAAGCGACTTTGTCAGATTGAACGTATTGACGATATGTATGTAGTGCTGAACCAGCAGCTTTTTGCTGTGTAGCGATTTTTTTCGAGTCAATGCCTCGCAGAAGGTCAGGGCTTTCTGACAGGATGGTAATAAAAGCGCCACCGCGTTTTGCGATGGTTTCCATCATCTGTGCTTCCCATTCTGGGAATTGCTCAAAGACATCCTGTGGCGCATGTTCATATTTTAAACGGGTGAGAACACCATCACTCCAGCGGATATGTACGTTTTTCGCCCCGCGCTCATACGCGTGTTTTGCTACAAGACGAACAAGGTGTGCAGATTCAGTAGATGCGGATACAACCACTTCCTGCCCCTTTTGTACATTCACACCGACTTCAACGATGGTCTTGGCATATTGATCTAGTTGTTTTTCAAATGAACTCATAAAAAACCCTCCTTTAGTCATGTTCATCATATCAGATTTATGACCGAAAAGGAAAATGGGAGCATGTTTAAAGCCAAAATAAAAAAGCCGCTTTCGTGCGGCTTTTTTAGCGGTTCAGTTGTTTCACAGGCTGTGCATTAGAAGGCGGCATATGTGAAAACGACAGGCTCATTCCTCCTAAAATAATACCCGTTAAAATGACTGTGACAACGACCCGTTTACCTAAATCAAGCAACATGTTCTTCCTCCTTCACGTTTATCCATTTCTCACGATATGATCGAAATGACGAAAAAAGAAGTAGAACAAGAAGATTATTTTAAAGTTTTTTGCAATTTGTCGATCACTTCTAATGAACGACCTGTTCCAATTGCAACAGATTCAAGGGGATTGGCTGCGATATGGACTGGAACAACAATCTCTTGAGAAAGCCATTCTTGAATTCCATTTAAAAGAGCGCCTCCGCCTGTTAAAATGACGCCGCGATCTACAATATCTCCGCTTAGCTCTGGAGGGCTGTCCTCTAATGTGGCACGGATCGCTTCTAAAATATGAAGAAGTGATTCTCGCATGGCGCCTTGAATTTCATGAGAGACAAGTGTGATCGTTTTTGGCAGACCTGTCACAAGATCGCGACCGCGCACTTCTAATGATTCAGGCTCATGTTCAATAAGACCATACCCAATTTCCATTTTCACCTGCTCGGCAGTCCGTTCGCCGATTAATAGGTTATATTTCTTTCTGACAAACGTAATGATATCTTCATCCAGCTGATCGCCGCCAATTCGAATCGAATGACAAGAGACAACGCCGCCAAATGAAATGATCGCCACTTCTGTTGTTCCGCCGCCAATATCGACTATGACGTTCGCAACAGGCTCGTCTACCGGAAGATCAGCACCGATTGCAGCTGCAACAGGTTCTTCAATTAAATGCACATGTTTTGCTCCGCAGTTTTTTACAGCATCGCTGATGGCGCGGCGCTCAACAGCCGTTGAACCAGAAGGTGTACATACAACGACAGTTGGCTTTCTGAAGGTAAACCCGATATTTTTTCCTGCTTTTTTCATGATTTGTTTAAGTAAATCTGTTGTCATATCATAATCAGCGATGACACCGTCTTTCATCGGACGGATCGCAACAATTTTCCCAGGTGTTTTCCCGATCATTTCTTTTGCTTCTGATCCGACGGCAAGTACAGTCTTTGTTTCTGTATCGACTGCTACGACGGACGGTTCATTTAAAATAATTCCCTTATTTTTACTATAAACCAATATGTTAGCTGTTCCTAAATCAATTCCAATTTCGGCATTTTGAAACATGTTTTCACCCAATCTCTATTTTTGCTGTTTTAAACAATTTTACATTTAAAAGTTCAGAGGGGTGATGTCATTTGTGGGGGTTTGTGATCACCTTGAAATGAATCTGTAAAATTCAAGTATCATTTTGACAATCACAATAAATTTTCCCTTTATTTTTTCTATTATGAAAAAAATTTTTATAGAGGAGAAACCTTTTAAGAATCTCTTACGTCTACGATATATCAATTGGTGAAAAACAGATTGATCTTGAGCTAATGAAAGAAAGAGGGAACGTAATTGAAATCTATCGGAGTCGTAAGAAAAGTAGACGAACTAGGGCGTATTGTGATGCCAATCGAATTGAGAAGAGCACTTGATATCGCTATTAAAGACAGTATGGAATTTTTTATAGATGGAGATAAAATCGTCTTGAAAAAATATCAGCCAGAGGGCGTTTGTCTCATGACTGGTGAGATTACATCAGAGAACCATGAATATGGAAATGGTCAAATTACATTAAGCGCTGAAGGCGCAGAACTGCTGTTAAAAGAGCTGCAAGAAGCTCTTCAGAAGTAATTAAAATAGCCTGCTCTCTTCCTTTGTGCTGAGAACAGGCTATTTTTTCTTTAAAAAAGTTCCTTAAAAATGCCCTATCTCCCTCAAAAAATAAGTGGAAAATGGTACAATTGACAAAGAATCTCAGGGCGGCAGGTGGAATCATTTGAACAAAACATATCAAGTGCGGATCGTGTTATCTGTTCTTGCATTTATCTTAATCATAAGCTGGGATTTCTTTTATTATCTAGGCGGCTATCAAATTAATTGGCCGCTCGATCTAGCCTTTACAGTCGTTGTGTTAGCAGGGATCTGGGTTGTCTCAGGATATGTAGACCGCTTGAATTTACTTGTGTCAGATCTAAATAAGAGAGAAAAAGAGGCACACAAGCTGACAGAGCGGCTGAACCGAATTACAGATAACTTGCAAGAAATTGTCTTTGAAACAGATGAAAAAGGGCACATCATCTTCTTAAATCAAGCATGGAAACAAATGACCGGCTATGAAATAGATGAATGTCTAGGTACGATGTACAATCAGTATTTTGATCAAGAAGAAAGAGTTATTCAGCATTTGTCATCTGTTATCAAAGAGCATAAAGATTCAGGGCGGATCGAGCTGCAGCTTCTTCATAAAGAGGGGAAGAAAGTATGGGGAGACGTTCATTATAAGCTCTACTTTGATGAAGAGCACCAGTTTACTGGAGGTATTGGAACAGTTGCAGATATTACAAAACAAAAGTTGGCAAAGCTTGAGCTTGAAAAATCAAATCAACAATTGCAAATGCAGGCGCAAAAGCTGGCCGTTGCAGGACAAATAGCCGCTGGAATCGCCCATGAAGTCAGAAATCCGCTGACCTCAGTAAACGGCTTTTTGCAGCTGATGAAAACGCAATATCCTGAAAGAACCGATTATTTTGACATTATCTTTTCCGAAATTAAACGGATTGATTTTGTTTTAAGTGAGCTGCTAGTACTGGCAAAGCCGCAGTCGGTCCAGTTTCAAGAAGTTCAGCTTCATGCACTGTTAGAGCAGGTCATTACATTGCTAAAAACCAATGCAGTCCTTTCGAATATTGATCTCAAACAGCCATTTAAAAAGCAGGATGCCGGCGCTATATTAGCAGACGCTAACCAAATGAAGCAGCTGTTCATTAATTTAATCAAAAATGCCATTGAGGCAATGCCTGAAGGCGGCAGTATATACATATCAACAGAAAAAGTGATGAATGAATGGAAAATTACCATTCAAGATGAAGGAAAAGGGATGTCTGAAGAGGATATTCAGAAAATATATGATCCTTTCTTCTCCACGAAAACAGAAGGGACGGGACTTGGCCTCACCATCTGTGCAGCGATTTTAAAAGATCATCACGGTAGGATGGATGTGGTCAGTGAGCTGGGAGAAGGTACAGCTTTTCATATCTATTTACCTGTGTGGCAAAAAAGCAGACAGCAGCAAGGCGAGAGGACGTGATTTCATGAAGGCGAAAGCTTTATTTGTATATGGGACGCTTCTGCAGCATGAAGAGCACCACAAGACGTATATGAAAGAAAGCAGGTCATTAGCTAAGTCAGCTTGGATCAGCGGCAGAATCTATGATACAGGTCAAGGATACCCTGCGTGCATTCTAGCAGAGAAAAGCACAGTATATGGAGAATTGTACGAGGTAACCGCAAGCACGCTGAATAAGATAGATTTACTTGAGGAAGGGTATGACAAGCAGGTCGTCGATGTCATGACAGACCGGGGGCTGGTCGCGGCTATTACATACACTTTACCAAAGCAGAAGGTATCAGCGCTGAAGGAAATCGAGAGCGGCTGCTGGAAGGAATATAGAATGTGGCAGCAGAAGCCAGCATCCTTCTATTATTTTGCCTATGGCTCCTGTATGGATGATGCAAGATTTAAGCTGGCGGAAGTCGATCATTATTTTAAACAAATCATTGGCGGCGGTGCACTGAACGGCTTTACAACTAGATTTACATTGGTAAGGGCTGATGGGTCAAGAGCCGATATGGTAGAAGACGGCGGAGAAACAGAGGGCGTTTTATATGAGGTTCCTTTTGATGCCATTCGATATTTGTACAAACGAGAAGGCGTTTATGAGGGCACATATCGTCCAGCTTTTGTCGATGTCAAAATAGGTGATCAAATATATGCGGACTGTTTAACCTTTCTAGTTCTTCAAAAGAGCGAAGAAATTGCTCCTCCAGGTCATTACCGCAGTGAAATTGAAAAAGGAGCAGATCTTTACTTAAGTGAAGCGTTCCGTAAAAAAATTCGCTCGCATATGGATTCATTAATCAAACCGTAGTAAAATGCATGGTAAGTGAGATAAAAGGAGTCTGAACATGAAAAAGGAATATGCAGTCATTGGTCTTGGACGCTTTGGCGGAAGTATTTGCAAGGCGCTCAGCGAAGAAGGACTTGAAGTCATGGCCATGGATATGAATGAAGATCGAGTGAACGAATACGCGAAAATTGCTTCACATGCGGTCATTGGCGATTCGACGGACGAATCTGTTTTAAAAAATCTCGGCATTCGCAATTTTGATCATGTCATCGTTGCGATTGGTGAAAACATTCAGGCCAGTATTTTAACGACGATTATGCTGAAAGAGCTTGGCGTCAAAATGGTCACAGTAAAGGCGCAAAACGACTATCACGAAAAGGTACTAAATAAAATTGGGGCTGATCGCATCGTTCATCCAGAGCGAGACATGGGCAGACGAATTGCACATAAAATCATCTCCAACAACGTATTAGATTATCTGGAGCTGTCAGATGAGTACAGCCTCATTGAAATCGTTGCCAACAGCAGGCTTGCAGGGCATTCTCTTTTAGATCTCGATATTAGAGCGAGATACGGCATTAATATTGTGGCGATTAAGCGTGGTAAAGAAGTGATTGTTTCACCGCTCGCAGATGAAATGATTCAAAAAGAAGATATCCTGATTGTCATCGGGTCAGTAGCCGATATCGGACGCTTTGAAAAACGAGAAATGCAGAACGATTATTAAACACTCCTGGGCGGGGTGTTTTTTTATGTGATTGTGTACACTTGAGGTGGACAGTGAAGAGGAAAGAAGACATTTAAAAGGGCTGTTTTGTTCTGCATAAACACTAAAGTCAATCATCATATTTTTCATGCAATTATCACTATTCAGAAATAAAAATCAGTCTTTTTATCTGGATGATTTTCTCTAAATGTCATTGACTGGGCAAACAGATTCGTTTACGATAAGAAACATTATATTGTTTACTTGGAGGAGGCAGTGTCGTTGGATAAGGAGCTTTTCAGACATCAAATTGAGGTAGCTGCAAAGAGAAAAAAAGCAGCCCTCGTGATTAAACATGCGAAGATTATGGACGTGTTTAACCAGGAATGGATAGACGCTGATGTCGCTGTTGAAAATGGACAAATAGTAGGGATTGGAGAGTACGAGGGAGAACAGGAGCTGGATGCAGCAGGTCAAATGCTTGTACCCGGTTTTATTGATGGCCATGTTCATATCGAGTCCTCTATGGTTACCCCTGCTGAATTCTCCAAAGCTGTCGTCCCGCGCGGTGTGACAACTGTCGTAACAGACCCACATGAAATTGCCAATGTGTCAGGGATCACAGGCATCCGTTTTATGCTGGAAGAAGCGAGAAAAGCTGCCTTAAATATTTATTTCATGCTGCCATCCTGCGTACCGGCAGTTAGTTTTGAGCGATCAGGTGCTGTTTTAAAAGCGAAAGATTTAAAGCCTTTGTATCAAGAGAAAGAGGTTCTTGGTCTTGCCGAGGTGATGGATTACGTCGGTGTGGAGCAGGCAGAAGAAGATATGCTTCAAAAGCTGCTTGATGCTCAAAATGAGAATAAATTGATTGATGGTCATCTAGCAGGCTTAACAGACCGATTAATAAACGTTTACCGCACAGCGAGTGTTCAAACAGATCATGAGGTAACAACAGCCGAAGAAGCCCTTGAACGTGTAAAACGAGGCATGTATGTCATGCTGAGAGAAGGCTCTGTTGCCAAAAACGTGAAAAACGTTTTACCAGCTGTGAATGAAAAGAATGTGAGACGCTTTTTCTTTTGTACCGATGACAAACATTTAGATGATTTAATGGCGGAGGGAAGTATTGACGAACAAGTACGAATGTCTATAAAAGAAGGGTTAGACCCATTTTTAGCATATCAAATGGCAAGTTTAAACGCAGGTGAGTGCTTTGGCCTCAAAACAAAGGGAGCCATTGCGCCAGGTTTTGATGCTGATTTTATGCTCGTCTCTGATCTTCATCAAGTCGACATCACCAGCGTATTTATTGCAGGAGAATTGGTGGCGCAGCATGGAGAGTACAAGCCAGGTGTCGAAAAAATTGCACCGAGTCCAGTCTTATTACAATCTGTTCATACTATAGATGTTCAAGAGCAAGATCTGGCTCTGCCTATCAAAGCTCATCAAAAAATGAATGTGATCCGTATTATTCCGAATCAGCTAGAAACAAAATTAGAACAAGCCTCTCCTTCAGAAACGAACGGACAATTCACTAGTGATACAGAAAGAGATGTATTAAAAATGGTGCTTGTCGAACGTCATCAAGGCTTATCTGAAATGGGGATAGGGATTGTCAGCGGCTTTGGATTAGAAAAGGGCGCAATTGCAACAACGGTTGCGCATGATTCTCACAATTTAATTGCGGTTGGCACAAATGATGCTGATATCGTGAAAGCCATTGACGCGTTAAAAGAAGCAGGAGGCGGTTTAACTGTTGTCAAAGATGGCCAGTCTCTTCATACGCTGCCATTACCGATCTCTGGTTTATTGTCAGATCAGCCGGCACATCTTGTAAATGAAAGCCTTCATGCGCTCCATGAAGCGTTAAAAGAAACAGGCTTTACTTTAGATTTTAATCCGTTTTTGACGCTGTCCTTCTTGGCACTCCCAGTCATTCCTGATGTGAAAATGACGACAAAGGGTTTGTTTGATGTCAGAAGCTTTCAGCATCTCCCAATTCAATCATAAAAAAACCGCATAGGTATATATGCGGTTTTATGAATGGTGAAAAAAAGAGACACAGCCAAGCGGCATGTGTCTCTTTTTGTGATTACACTTCCATAATAATCGGTAAGATCATTGGACGGCGTCTTGTTTTTTCATAAAGGAAAGGTGCAAGGGTGTCTGTAATTTCGTTCTTAATTTCAGACCACTGAGTTGTCTTACGTTCCATTACTTTTTCAAGATGCTTTGAAATTAAATCCTGTGCATCGTTGATAAGGTCTCCAGATTCTCTCATGTAGACAAAACCTCTTGAGATCAAATCAGGACCAGCAGAGATTTTGAATTCTTTCATGTCCATGCTGACAACCACAATAACGAGGCCCTCTTCAGAAAGAATGCGGCGGTCTCTTAAAACGATGTTTCCGATATCGCCAATACCGCTTCCGTCGATATACACGTTGCCTGATGGAATTTTGCCAGCGACACTTGCTTCGTCACCTTTCAGTGCAAGAACTTCACCGTTATCCATGATAAAGCAGTTTTCCTCAGGGATGCCGCAGTCATTCGCGAGCTTGATATGCGTTTTTTGCATGCGGTATTCACCGTGAATCGGCATAAAGAATTTTGGTTTAATTAAACGGAGCATCAGTTTTTGTTCTTCTTGTCCGCCGTGACCAGATGTATGAATATTATTAAGCGAGCCATGAATGACCTCAGCGCCTGCACGATAAAGCTGGTTAATGGTGCGGCTTACGCTAATATTGTTACCTGGGATCGGTGAAGATGAGAAGACAACAGTGTCTCCAGGGTTAATGGAAATCTGGCGGTGAGTACCGTTCGCAATACGAGAAAGAGCTGCCATCGGTTCACCCTGGCTACCAGTACAAAGAATGGTTACTTTGTTTGCTGGAAGGCGGTTGATTTCATTATGTTCAATAAACGTGTTTTTTGGACATTTAATATAGCCAAGATCTTGTCCAATATCAATAGCAGACTCCATACTGCGTCCAAATACAGCGACTTTTCTGCCGTTGGCAACAGCAGACTCAATCACTTGCTGAAGTCTGTGAATGTTTGAAGCAAACGTGGCAAAAATGATACGTCCATCGACTTTTCTAAAGATGTCATCAATGCTTTCACCTACGCGTCTTTCAGACATCGTAAATTCTGGGATTTCACTGTTTGTACTATCAGATAAAAGACAAAGAACGCCTTCTTTTCCGATCTCAGCCATTTTGGTTAAATTGGCAGGCTCGCCAACAGGAGTAAAGTCAAACTTGAAATCACCTGTATGTACGATGTTACCAGGAGGTGTCTTGACGACAATTCCATAAGAATCTGGAATACTGTGTGTCGTTCTAAAGAAAGACACAGCTGTTTTTCTAAATTTAATGGTATCTTCTTCTTCAAAAATGTGAAGTTTTGTTTGTCTCAAGAGACCATGCTCTTCCAATTTATTACGAAGTAGGCCGATTGCGAGTTTGCCGCCGTAAACTGGAATATTCACTTGCTTGAGAAGGTAAGGGATACCGCCGATGTGGTCTTCATGTCCGTGAGTAATGAAAAGACCTTTGATTTTATCTTCGTTTTTAACTAAGTACGTATAGTCAGGGATGACGTAGTCAATTCCAAGAAGCTCATCTTCAGGAAACTTAATACCAGCATCAATTAAAATGATTTCATCTTGAAATTGAACGCCATACGTGTTTTTACCGATCTCGCCTAAACCGCCGAGCGCAAAAACTGCCGCCTGATCATTTTTAACAAATTTCATTCCTCTCATAGCTCCAATACTTTAAAATTTTCACTTTCTCGTTCATAGTCTAAAAAAGCACCGTCTACAGGCTGAATGAATTCAATGTTGTAGTTATGTTTTTTCAACTTATCGCGTACGTCTCTTTCAGAAACCGCTTCAACGTATAGTGAATCTGTGTGTTCTCTTACAGGTACCTCAGTAGTACTTGCCTGAAAAAATACCTTATATATCATCCAAATCTCTCCTTAAATACCGTATGTTACACTCGCTTATTCTATTATATTAAAAAAACGCGCATAAGAAAAGTCTCTGAGAAAAAAGGACCTTCGGCGGATGTGCGGAAGATCCCTTTAAGCAATCGATTTTTTACGAAGCATGTCCTTCCATTGTCTTCGAATTTTCTTGCGCAGACGACGAAGCATCACATGCCGCCTCCTTTCGGTTTGAAGTAAGCTTAAACAGCGTATTCCGGTCTCTCTATATACTTGTATTATATGATGTTTCCAATGAATGTTACATGGATATATGTGGGAAATAGGCGTTTTCAAAAGGAATTGGTTTCGAAAGCGGAAATCTTTCTGTATGATGAAAGGGAGTGTGTATACATATAACAAAGGGCAGGAGGGCGAGATATGAATAAAAAAGTCATCTTTTTTGATATCGATGGTACTTTATATGATCATGATAAAAAAATACCTGAGTCAACGAAGCGAGCGGTTCATTTATTAAAAGAAAAAGGCCATCATCTCTTTATAGCATCTGGGCGTTCTCCTTTTCTGATTGAGCCCATTTTAGAAGAATTAGGGCTTGACTCATTCATTGCTTATAACGGTCAGTATGTCATGTATGAGGGAGACGTTATTTACGGCAATCCGCTGAAGCAGGAGCTGATGGAGCGGATTTATGAGACAGCGGATCGTCATGATCATCCGCTTGTTTTTATGGGAGAAGAAACGATGAAGGCGTCTGTGCCGAACCATCCGTTTATCCATGAAGGAATCGGTACTTTAAAAACAGAGCATCCTGAGCACGATTTGTCTTTCTTTAAAGAAAACGACATTTTTCAAATGCTCCTATTTTGTAAGGCAGAAGAGGAAGAGCAGTATAAGGCATTCCACGATGAAATTGACCTTGTCAGATGGCATGAGCTGTCAACAGATGTTCTGCCAAAAGGCGGATCAAAAGCTGAAGGGATCAAACGAGTCATCGAAAGACTTCCTTACGATCAAAAGGATACCATTGCCTTTGGAGACGGACTGAACGATAGAGAAATGATTTCGTTTGCTGGAACAGGCGTTGCGATGGGAAATGCTGTGAGTGAACTGAAGGCATTGGCTGATTTTGTGACAAAGCCAGTAGATGAGGACGGCATATTCCATGCAGTGACCCATCTTGGCCTTATGGAAGAATAAAAAAGAAGACCCTTAGATGCTGGGTCTTCTTTTTATGTTATGATCTGCCGATCGCAACAGAGTTTTCTGGCTCAGCGAATGGCTGATCCTTTTGAATATGATCATAAAACATAATGCCATTTAAATGGTCAATTTCATGCTGAAAGACAATAGCGGGGAAACCTTTTAGACGGATATCAATGTCCTCTCCTTCAAGCGTTGTGGCCTTGACCCTGATTTTTTGATATCGAGGAACAAATCCAGGGATGGCTTCATCAACTGATAAGCAGCCTTCACCAGAAGCTAAATAAGCTCTTTTGACTGAATGACTGACAATACGCGGGTTGAATAGAGCATAGCTATATTCTTCTCCGTCTTCATCCTCACAGTGAACTGCGATCATCCGTTTACTAATATTGATCTGCGGAGCAGCTAATCCAACGCCGGGTCTTAGGCCGTATTTTTCAGCAATGTCAGCATCTTGACTGTTTTTGACGAATTCAATCATATCAGCTAATTGCTGTTTTTCCTCTTCTGTTGGCGGGAGCTCGACCGCTTCAGCTGTTTGTCTTAAGACGGGATGTCCGTCCCTTACGATATCATCCATGGTAATCACAAAACTTCACTCCTATTTCCTTTGTATGTAAAGTATATAAAATGATACACAACATATGCAATGAAATAAAGAAGACCGGTCTATGAGACCGGTCAAAGGCTTATAACAGCCTTAGCAGCAGCCACCGCCGCCTAAGAATGCTGCGCCAACGATGATTAATAGGATGAAAAGCACAACGATTAAAGCGAATGTACGTCCGCCGCCGTATCCGCATCCGTATCCACCGCCATAACTTGGGTAACAACAGCCGCCGCCGTATCCATACCCGTAACCGCCGTATCCACCATACATACTTCCATGACTATAATTAGACATACTTTTGACCTCCTTTGGAAATACACTCAGCCTCTCATAAGTGAAGGCGAAGCGTGTAATATAAACTATGTATGAATGCACTATTTGTATAGTCATGAGCCTATTGCTTGAAAAAAATCTTCTCCGCCTCATCTGATTGACCTCTTTCCTTGTCACAAACGCCTTTAAAAATTATAGTGGTATGTGGAGATGTAAAGGGGGACCTTGTGATGAGACAGATGAAAAGAAGCATGAAAGCAGGTGCTGCTTTAGCGGGGATATGTACCCTTTTGCTGGCAGGATGCGGAGGTCAAAGTCCATTCAATGACATGCAAGATGCGATGACGAAAATGAGTGAAAAAGAAGCAACCTTTGAAAAAGAGCAAGGTACACTTCAAAGCTATGAGAAAAAAGAGCAGAAGCTGTATACAAAAATGATTCAAACAACAAAGGACCATCCAAAAACAGTATCAAACCTTTCTGATCAGGCGTTAGCATCGGCAGCGAAACGAGAAGAACATTTAAAAACAGAAAAAGACAGCATGGATGAATCAAAAAAAGAATTGAAAACGGTAAAAGAATCTGCCGCACGATTGCAAGATGCGGAGTTAAAAGAGAAAGCAGACCAAACGGTTAAATCGATCGAGAAACGATATGCGTCATATGATCAGCTTTATAAAGAGTATCAAAAGGCGCTAAAACAAGATCAGCATTTGTATCAATCTTTAAAGAAAAAGGATCTAGGATATGAAGAGCTGAAGTCTAAGTTGAAGACAGTGAATCGTTCATATAGCAAAGTAAGAAAAGAAAGTAAGAAGTTCAATCAATATACAGATCAATTGAATGATCATAAAAAGGCTTTGTATAAAGCAGCAGATCAAGAGTCAAAAAAGAGCTGAAAAACAGCTCTTTTTTTATTTTTCGACAAAAACAAACATTTTCTATTGTAGTACAGTAGTACACTCTATACTAGTACAGATTGGGTTGTTTGTTAAACAGATTGATACAGTTCACCATAAAAAGTAAAGCGAATACATTTATTTAAATAAAGCCGTTAAATCAATTGACGGACTATTTTTCTTGTTGTAAACTATTCCTTGTTAACAGAAGTTGTATTAGTTTTTTGTGAACTATCGTTAATACAGTTAGAAGGACTCAAAAACGAGTGGTCAACCAATGTTTCGACAACGATCTTAGTGGCTATTATATACAGGAGTCATATGAGTATTTTGGGTTATCCTATATCTGTATGTATAAATGGATTCACGACAAATGGACTGTTAAAAGAAAGGAAGAGGTGACTTTAGAATGGCTGCAAAAACAAAAAAAGCAATTGTTGATAGCAAAAAGCAATTTGATGCCATCAAAAAGCAGTTTGAAACGTTTCAAATTTTAAACGAAAAAGGCGAAGTCGTAAACGAAGCGGCAATGCCGGATCTTTCAGATGACCAATTAAAAGAATTAATGCGCCGTATGGTGTTTACACGTGTATTAGATCAACGTTCAATTTCATTGAACCGTCAAGGACGTCTTGGCTTCTATGCGCCAACAGCTGGACAAGAGGCTTCTCAGCTTGCAACTCACTTTGCACTTGAGAAAGAAGATTTCATTCTTCCAGGATATCGTGATGTACCACAATTAATCTGGCATGGTCTTCCGCTAACAAAAGCGTTCTTGTTCTCTCGCGGACACTTTGTTGGTAACCAAATGCCTGAAGATGTGAATGCACTTTCACCGCAAATCATTATCGGTGCACAAATCATTCAAGCTGCTGGTGTAGCTCTTGGTTTGAAAAAGCGCGGTAAAAAAGCTGTTGCAATCACTTACACTGGTGACGGTGGAGCTTCACAAGGTGATTTCTACGAAGGTATTAACTTTGCAGGGGCTTACAAAGCGCCAGCGATTTTTGTTGTCCAAAACAACAGATATGCGATCTCTACACCTGTTGAAAAACAGTCTGCTGCACAAACAATTGCACAAAAAGCAGCTGCAGCTGGTATCGTAGGCGTACAAGTTGACGGTATGGATGCATTAGCTGTTTATGCAGCAACTGCTGAAGCTCGTGAGCGCGCTGTAAATGGTGAAGGTCCAACATTAATCGAAACTCTTACATTCCGTTACGGCCCACATACAATGGCTGGTGACGATCCAACAAGATATCGTACAAAAGAAGACGAAAACGAGTGGGAGCAAAAAGATCCATTGGTACGCTACCGCAAATTCTTGGAAAACAAAGGCCTATGGTCTGAAGAAGAAGAGAATAAAGTGATCGAAGATGCAAAAGAACAAATCAAACAAGCGATCAAAGAAGCTGACGAACAGCCTAAGCAAAAAGTCACTGACTTGATTGAAAACATGTACGATGTGAAACCATTCAACTTAGTTGAACAGCTTGAAATTTACAAACAGAAGGAGTCGAAGTAAGCCATGGCGCAAATGACAATGATTCAAGCGATCACTGATGCGTTACGCACAGAACTGAAAAATGACGAAAACGTTCTCGTTTTCGGAGAAGACGTTGGTAAAAACGGCGGCGTATTCCGTGCGACTGAAGGATTGCAAAAAGAGTTTGGTGAGGATCGTGTATTCGATACTCCACTTGCTGAATCTGGTATTGGCGGTCTTGCAATTGGCCTTGGACTACAAGAATTCCGCCCAGTAATGGAAATTCAATTCTTCGGATTCGTTTACGAAGTATTAGATTCTGTTTCTGGACAAATGGCTCGTATGCGTTACCGTTCTGGCGGACGCTGGCATTCTCCAGTGACAATCCGTTCTCCATTCGGAGGGGGAGTTCACACACCTGAGCTTCACGCTGACAGCTTAGAAGGTCTTATCGCACAACAGCCTGGTATCAAGGTTGTCATTCCTTCAACACCTTATGATGCAAAAGGACTTTTAATTTCTGCAATTCGTGACAACGATCCTGTAGTGTTCCTTGAGCATATGAAACTTTATCGTTCTTTCCGTCAGGAAGTTCCTGAAGAAGAGTACACAATTGAAATCGGAAAAGCTGACGTGAAACGTGAAGGTTCTGACCTTTCAATCATCACTTACGGTGCAATGGTTCACGAATCACTAAAAGCTGCTGAAGAGCTAGAAAAAGAAGGCGTTTCTGCTGAAGTTATCGACCTTCGCACAGTAAGCCCGCTTGATATTGAAACAATCATCGCTTCTGTTGAAAAAACAGGCCGTGCGATCGTTGTTCAAGAAGCACAAAAACAAGCTGGTATTGCTGCAAACGTAGTAGCTGAAATCAATGACAGAGCGATCCTTAGCCTGGAAGCACCAGTACTTCGTGTAGCTGCACCTGATACTGTATTTGCTTTCTCTCAAGCTGAGAGCGTATGGCTTCCAAACCATAAAGATGTACTTGAAACAGCGAAGAAAGTTCTTGAATTTTAATTAAATGACAGAGGGGAAAAGAATTTATTTCTCTTCCCCTTTATCAATTACATGACCGTGTAAATATACACAACAAGGGTTCAACAAAATCTAGGAGGCGAAAAACAGTGGCATTTGAATTTAAACTTCCGGACATCGGAGAAGGTATCCACGAAGGTGAGATCGTTAAGTGGTTTGTTAAACCAAACGACGAAATCAATGAAGATGACGTTTTAGCAGAGGTACAAAATGATAAAGCAGTTGTAGAAATTCCTTCACCTGTTAAAGGAAAAGTATTAGAATTAAAAGTTGAAGAGGGAACAGTTGCAACTGTAGGACAAACAATCATTACGTTTGATGCACCTGGTTACGAGAATCTTCAATTTAAAGGCAGCGAAGAAGAAGGCGAAGCAAAAACTGAAGCTCAAGTACAAGGTACTGCTGAAGCTGGTAACGAGCCAGAGAAGAAAGAAGTAGCACAAGAAGAAGCGGCAGCAGCAACTGGTGCAGGCGCACAAGAGCAAGTAGATGCTGATCCAAACAAACGCGTTATCGCTATGCCATCTGTACGTAAATATGCTCGCGAAAAAGGCGTTGAAATTTACAAAGTTGCGGGTTCTGGTAAAAACGGACGTGTGTTAAAAGAAGATATCGACAGCTTCGTTAATGGTGGTTCTGCAGCTCAAGAAGCAGCACCTCAAGCAGCTGAAAGTGTGAAAGAAGAAGCAGCTCCTAAAGCGGCAGCAGCTCCAGTTCTTGAAGGAGAATTCCCAGAAACTCGCGAGAAAATGAGCGGAATCCGCAAAGCAATCGCGAAAGCAATGGTGAACTCTAAGCATACAGCTCCTCACGTAACATTAATGGATGAAGTTGATGTAACAAACCTTGTTGCACATCGTAAACAATTCAAACAAGTTGCAGCTGATCAAGGAATCAAGTTAACTTACTTGCCTTACGTTGTAAAAGCTCTAACTTCTGCTTTGAAAAAGTACCCAGTACTTAACACTTCTATCGATGATAAAACAGATGAAGTTGTTCAAAAGCATTACTACAACATCGGAATTGCAGCTGACACTGAAAAAGGCTTGCTCGTTCCAGTTGTGAAAAATGCAGATCGCAAAGCGATTTTCGAAGTTTCTAACGAAATCAATGAGCTTGCAACAAAAGCACGTGATGGTAAATTGGCTCCAGCTGAAATGAAAGGTGCATCTTGCACAATCACAAACATCGGTTCTGCTGGTGGACAATGGTTTACTCCAGTCATCAACCACCCAGAAGTAGCGATTCTTGGTATTGGCCGTATCGCTGAAAAAGCGGTTGTTCGTGATGGCGAAATCGTTGCAGCTCCAGTCTTAGCTCTTTCCCTAAGCTTTGACCACCGTATGATTGACGGAGCTACTGCGCAAAATGCCCTTAACCACATCAAGCGTTTATTGAATGATCCACAATTAATTTTAATGGAGGCGTAATGTCATGGTAGTAGGAGATTTCCCAATCGAAACAGATACTCTTGTCATCGGTGCAGGTCCTGGTGGATATGTAGCTGCTATTCGTGCTGCACAGCTTGGACAAAAAGTAACAATCGTTGAAAAAGGAACACTTGGCGGTGTATGTCTAAACGTTGGCTGTATCCCTTCAAAAGCATTAATCAATGCTGGCCATCGTTTTGAAAATGCTAAGCATTCTGAAGACATGGGTATCAAAGCTGAAAACGTAACAGTTGATTTCACAAAAGTTCAAGAGTGGAAAGCTTCTGTTGTTAATAAGTTAACAGGTGGAGTTCAAGGTCTTCTTAAAGGAAATAAAGTAGACATCGTCAAAGGTGAAGCTTATTTCGTAGACAGCAACTCTGTACGTGTGATGGATGATAATTCAGCACAGACTTACACTTTCAAAAATGCAATTCTTGCAACTGGATCTCGTCCAATTGAATTGCCTACTTTTAAATACACAGACCGCGTGATCAACTCAACTGGTGCTTTAGCGCTTAAAGAAGTACCTAAAAAGTTAGTTGTCATCGGTGGTGGATACATCGGTACTGAGCTTGGTACTGCTTATGCAAACTTTGGAACAGAAGTTGTGATCCTTGAAGGTGGAGACGAAATCCTTCCAGGTTTCGAAAAGCAAATGAGCTCATTGGTTAAACGTAACCTGAAGAAAAAAGGAAACGTTGAAATCCATACAAACGCTCTTGCAAAAGGCGTTGAAGAAAAATCTGATGGTGTCACTGTTACGTTCGAAGTAAAAGGCGAAGAGAAAACAGTTGATGCTGATTACGTACTTGTGACTGTTGGTCGTCGTCCAAACACTGATGAGCTTGGTCTTGAGCAAGTTGGTGTTGAATTGACTGACCGCGGAGTTGTCAAAACAGACAAACAATGCCGTACAAGCGTATCTAACATCTATGCAATTGGTGACATCGTTGATGGACCACCACTTGCTCACAAAGCTTCTTACGAAGGTAAAATTGCAGCTGAAGCAATCGCTGGAGAGCCAGCTGAAATTGATTACCTTGGTATTCCTGCTGTTGTATTCTCTGAGCCAGAACTTGCAACTGTTGGATACACTGAAGCAGAAGCAAAAGCAGAAGGAATCGAAATCGTTGCAGCGAAATTCCCATTCGCAGCGAACGGACGTGCACTTTCTCTTGATGCAACTGATGGCTTCATGAAAATGATCACTCGTAAAGAGGATGGTCTAGTTATCGGTGCACAAATTGCAGGTGTTGGCGCTTCTGATATGATTTCAGAGCTTAGCCTTGCAATCGAAGCTGGAGTGACTGCTGAAGATATCGCTATGACAATTCACGCTCACCCAACATTAGGTGAAATTACAATGGAAACGGCTGAAGTAGCAATCGGAAGCCCAATCCACATCGTAAAATAATGAAGCCTATGAAACCCTCTCCTTGATGGAGAGGGCTTTTTTGCGTTTGAACTCCATATGAAAAACCCCTCATGAGGTGAGGGGTTTTTTCATATGGATATATATAAGTGCAAGGTAAATATCATTAGTTTGTATTGACGCGGTCTAAAGCATGGCATAAAGGAGATAAGATTTCCTGTTTACTGCGGACATTTCCTTCCACCTTCACGATCACTTTTTCATCATTGACAAGTAAAATAGCCGGTAATTCGTCAACTTCATTTTTCCAGCCTTTACGATCTTCTTTCACAATCATTTTTGACATTTCCTTAGGATATTCATTTTTTAAATCGAGGACTGCATCATAATATGGGCTTTCTTTATCAAGGTTTTCTGCATCAGTAAAAAAGAGAATTCTCGGTTTTTGAATATGACTGACTTGGTCGGTCTGATTCGGTATGATATAAGCAAATGAGCATGAACTAAGTACAAAGAGCATGGGGAATATAATGAGAAGTGTCCTCAAAAAATTCAATCTATTCACCTCAAAATCATTTGGGGTTGTCCCAACATTTTTAGGAGCTTGTTCCCTGTTAGTCACTCTAGTGTATCATGTCCCTTTTGACAATTTTCGATTGTTACTCAATTGTTACAGAATTGATATGAAGCAAAATACAATTGAAACGTTCCCTCAATATGATGTGAAAAAAGCACATATTTATAAAAAATGATTAATTGTGTCATACAATTAACCGTTGACAACTTAAATGTGACATCATATTATAGAAATAAGAAATAGATCAAACGCTTTCAAACTATGAATGAAGAAAAGGGGAATGTACGTGGGTACAATTATTTGTCAAGATTGCAATGAAACCATTGATCAATTTGAAAATGAAAAAGTGACAACGCTATACGGAACGTGCGGTCACTGTCATTGCTGTGATGAAGCCTCTGAATAAATAAAAAAAGCATGCAGCTCCATTTGGGGCTGCATGTTTCTTTTTTATAAAATTGGTTTTTGTTCCTTAATCACACGTATCATTTCAAGCGTTGAATCTTCAGGTCCTTGGACAGGGAGGCCAATTTCAATATTTTTAAAGATATACGATATATTTTCTTCTGTGATAATTTCACCTGGTATAAAAATTGGAATACCTGGCGGATACACCATCACAAACTCTGCGATGATACGGCCGACTGCTTCCTTAAAAGGAACGACTTCTGTTGTGGCATAAAAGGCGTCACGCGGCGTCATAGCAAGCGATGGGATCTCAGGCAGCAGCACTTCCGTTACCGCTTGTTTGCCGCCGTCACGAGTAGAGACTGTGGCAATTTCCTGCATCGCCGTCACGAGCGTATTAATTGTCTCATCTGAATCGCCAGGGGTTACGATACATAAAATATTGTAAAGGTCAGAGAGCTCTACTTCAATTCGATAGCTTTCTCTCAGCCATTTTTCGACATCATGTCCGTTTAACCCAAGGTCTTTAATGGAGATAATTAATTTCGTTGGGTCATAATCGTAAGTAGAAGCTGAACCGAGTATTTCCTTGCCAATGCAGCTAATGCCGTCAATTTGATTCAAGCGGTCTCTCGCTGATTCAGCCAAACGAATGGCTTCATCAGCTAGTGCCTTTCCTTCAGTAGCTAATCTTTTTCTAGCGACATCAAGTGATGCTAAGAGCAAATAAGAAGTGGACGTTGTCGTCAGCATACTCAAAATCGATTGCACGCGGTCTTTTGAAACAAGCCCTTCCTTCATATTTAAAATAGAGCTCTGCGTAAGAGAGCCGCCGAGTTTATGGACACTTGTTGCTGCCATATCGGCACCTGCCTGCATCGCAGAAAGGGGAAGATCATCATGAAAATGGATATGCACACCGTGTGCTTCATCGACAAGGACAGGCACATCAAATGAATGGGCAATGTCTACGATTGATTTTAAGTCTGCTGAAATACCAAAATACGTTGGATTAATGACAAGTAAACCTTTCGCATCCGGATGCTCAGCGAGCGCCTTTTTGGCTGATTCAGGTGTAATACCGTGAGAGATACCAAGCTCTTTGTCTATTTCTGGGTGAATAAAAACAGGAACTGCGCCAGAAAATACAATCGCGGACATAATAGATTTATGGACGTTACGCGGAACGATAATTTTATCTCCAGGCCCGCATACCGTCATCACCATTGTCATGATAGCGCCGCTTGTGCCTTGAATGGAGAAAAACGTATGATCAGCACCGAAGGCTTCAGCAGCAAGCTCCTGTGCTTCCTTTATCATCCCTCGAGGTGAATGTAAATCATCGAGAGGTTCTATATTAATGAGGTCAATGCTTAATGCATTGTCGCCAATGAATGCTCTAAATTCAGGATCCATTCCGGCTCCTTTTTTATGGCCTGGAATGTGAAATTGGACTGGATTGGTTGCTGCGTGTTTTTTTAGTCCAGTGTATAAGGGTGTATCATGTTGTGACAATTGCTTTCCCACCTTCATCGAAATACCTGCTATTATTGTGCCAATTACAGCAGATTTCATTGCATAAAACAAAAGAATTATATTATGAACTGATCGGAATGTAAAGCATAAAATCAATCGGTTTCTGATCAAACAGATGCTATAATAAAAGTTCAAATCAGAAATGAGTGTTAAAGTGAGGGACAAGTAAATGGAATATCAATATCCAATGGATGTCGACTGGACGACAGAGGAAAAAATTGCAGTCATTTCATTTTTTCAGGCTGTTGAAAAAGCCTATGAAAAAGGAATTGCGAAGCAGGAGTTATTAGACGCTTATAAACGATTTAAAGAGGTTGTGCCATCAAAAGCAGAGGAAAAAACGCATTGTGCGGCGTTTGAAAAGGGGAGCGGGTATTCCCCTTATCGTGCAGTGAAAACCGCAAGAGAGGCAGAAGAGACAGCCGTTATACGCATGTAAAAAACGAGCCTATAAGGGCTCGTTTTTTCATACAGATTCTTTCTGTGTAAAACGGTATAGATACGTCAGTGTGCGGAAGGCATTTTCGATTTTCGATAGGAATTCTTCATTGTTCATTTGAACGACTTCCTCTCTAGGCAGCTGAATGCCGCAAAGAAGCTCGGCTTTCTTGACTGTTTGGACACGTTCAAAAAGCGTTTTCAGCTGTTCGGAATCTAGTTCGCTGTGACGCATGACATCTGGTTTCATATGATCTTTAGACCAAACAAAATCTTGCGGTATTTTCTGCTGGATGGTGTCTAGCTCTTTTTCAAATAGCTGGCCGTACTCACCTTTTACTGGAGATTCATAAATGAGCGCAAACCAGACAAAGACATGTGTTTTCCAAAGCCCAATTTGAAAATGAGGGAGTTTTTTATATCCGCGCTTACTGTTTGCAAAAGCAACCCACGTATCATTTGGCGGGTTAACAGATCTTCTAGCATGCTTTGCGACGTGTACAAACATTTCGTCTCCTGTAATAGAAGAAAGAAGTGGTGCAAAATGTTCGCCAAGTGCCTCAAGCTTTGGACGGACTCTTTCTTTTAATACAGTCATTCGTTCATCTAAACCATCAACTGTGAATGTTTCAAAATCTTCATCTCTAAAACGCATTTCACTCATGTTATGCCTCCTGTATCTTTTCGCTGATCATATTTTATCATAGCTTGGGTCAAGCTCAAAAAAAGATGCACCGTCAGATTAAAGAATGTAAAGGACGTTGTGCAGCGTTTAAAACCTTTCATTTTGTGGTACATCATTAATAGGTAAAGACACAATTTTCAGAATGTCGTTGCGGTTATGCGATCGCTTCATACGATATAAGCAAGAACCATTTCTCTTATCGATTGAATTTTTTATCAATGAAAACTGACAAGGAATGAATCATTCTCTGGAAGGGGCGTTGACCAATGAAGCAAATCGTGAAGCAGGGGTATAGACAGGAGAAGAAAAATCGCATCGCTGTGTGGAGATTAGAGGTTGATTATGAGCTTTCTACGCTTCATGAAGCCATCGAGAATAAAGATGACATCCAAATCGAACGCAGCAAACGAAAGCTTGAGCGCCTAAGAAAAGAATGGGAGCAGCTTCAAGGGTAAAACAGCGTGAGGTAAAAACGAACCAATTCATCGGTTCGTTTTTGTATGAAGCTGCTTTTTTCTTGCTTTTACGTACATAATATCAGTATGCTATTACAAATAGGTCCTACATAGAAAAGAGGTTTACAATCTGATGACAAACTGGGTGGAAATTGACCGTCTTGCAAAGCTCTGGGTAAAAGAAGCAGGAAGCCGTATAAAAGCGTCCATGCAGGAAGGTCTATCAATTGAAACAAAATCAAATCCAAATGATCTTGTCACGAATATCGATAAAGAAACAGAACGTTTTTTTATTGAAAATATACAGTCGACATTTTCAGATCACCACATTTTAGGAGAAGAGGGACAAGGGGAAGAGGTGACCTCACTCGATGGGATTGTGTGGATCATTGATCCGATTGATGGCACAATGAACTTTGTCCATCAAAAACGCAACTTTGCCATTTCAATCGGGATATTTGAAAATGGTGTGGGGAAAATCGGTCTTATTTATGACGTCATTCATGACGAGCTCTACCATGCCATCAAAGGAGAAGGAGCTTATATGAACGATATCCTGCTCCCTCCATTAAAAGATGTGGAGATTGAAAAAGCTATTGTGGGTATTAATCCGACATGGGCGATTGAAAGCCCTTATTTTGACGCCAAACCATTTGCCCGTCTTGTGCGTGACGTGAGAGGGACACGAACGATTGGATCAGCTGCCCTTGAGCTTGCTTATATTGCAAGCGGCAGAAGTGACGCATATGTCACGTTGAGACTTGCGCCATGGGATTATGCAGCGGGTTGCGTACTGCTTGATGAAGTAGGGGCTGTTTACTCAAATATTCACGGAGAACGTCTTACGTTTCTAGATAAAAACAGCATAGTCGCCGGAAATCGATCCATTTGTGAAAAAATCTTGAATGATTACATAAAAGGAAGCGGAAATAAAAAATAAACGGAATCACTTCATGAGAATGAAGTGATTTTTTGTTTTTCCTGAAACTTTTTGGTAAGGCGAATGTCTATACGAATGAGGCCTTAATTTCATGTAAAGGATTGTGTATCAATGTTGGATTTGTTTAGTGATTTATCGCTCCATTTTGAAAGGTATTTTATTTTAAATGAGTATAGTATCCGCATCATTCAATGGTGTGTACTTGGACTATTTGTTCTTTTCATGACACTTCCGCTATGGAAAGAAAAGAAGAGTGGTTATGTATTTTATGCTGGAATCGTATTAAGAGTTGTTCTGCTTGGCGGAATGACAGTTGAAATGATCCACCAAGTCCTAGCTAGACAGTATACGATTGAAACATTTGAAGTGCTGACAGATTTCATGCAATTTCTCATCTATGGGTACGTCTTGCTTGCATCACTTTACTATGTCATTTCTCTTCCTTATTTAAAAAATAAAGGTATGTTTTTTGCTTTTGATTTATCTGTGTTACTTCTGCCTTTATGTCAAACCGTGTTTATTGTGTTTGCTGAAAGCAAAAAGTTCTTTCTTAGTGGTGATATGGATCTAGTATGGAGAGATCTGATTACTATTTTGCTTATGGCTGGCTTTGCCGCTTTGGTGCTGCACCTTTTCTTTCGCTTGTTTTGGCACTGGAAGTGGAAGGAATTGCTTTTATTCTATGGTTTGATTTTTGCAGCCTTGCTTTATATATTTTATCCTTCTATTTCGAAGTATGAACTTCAATCTACATTTAAATCGATTGTCATTTTAGCGGCAGCAGCAGGAAGCTTTATGACGATTTATTTGTTATCTGCTTTACTACGGGACAAGGTGAGATTAAGGCAGTGGGGCGCTGGTTGTATAGCTGTCTTTTTTCTGCTATTACTCAATCCGATTATCAATATCCCTCATACCATGTTCCAATTCACCAAAACGGAACTGGTAGATACTTTCTCGGAAGAATATCGCCCTTTATCAGCAGCAAGTGCAAAAGCATTCGCTTCAAAGTTTGTACCGAAGAATCAATCGCTGTATTTAAATGCTAGTCATCAGCCTATCCCTTATCATTACGTGTTTGCAGATGATCAGTATGAATTGAATATTTCTCCGTTTACAGGTGAATTAAGCGAATATTCTTATCGAGGTCGTGTAGAGGGAAAGGAACTGACCGATAAAGAATATAGGAAAAAAACCATCGAATTTTTCGAAAGAAGCGGAAGGTCAATAGATCTACAGCGCATTCAATTAGCTGTAAAAAAAGAGGACGGAGAGACGGACGTTCTTCTTCTGCCAAAAATGTCTCAGAATGAAGAGGACAGTTTAGCGTCTGCCACCTGGAAAAAAGGGACGCTTCGACAAGCGCAATACGTAAACACCATCTTTCAATTAAAGGATATTGACGGAATCCATTTAACAGAAACGGAGATAAAAAACAGGATCAACAGTATTTATAAACATTTAAACCTCAAGCCGCCAGCTTATCAAATCACAGGCATTGATGAATTTTATTTTGATTGGCAGCATGAAGTGAGGGTCACAACTAAAGATCAATCGGAGTTTCTGTTTAATGGCTCAACAAAAAAAGTCATCAGCTTTAAGCTGTCAAAAGCGATTCTTCAACAGAAAAAAGGGAACATCAGCGATGAAGATTTGTTAAAGATCATAGGGAAAAAGCCAAAAGACATAAGAAAAGAAACAGGCACTAGTGAAAGCAAACAATATACATTTAAACGCTCCTCTCATGTCGTCAATCTGTTTAAAGGGGATGATGGAATTGAGTTGAGAGTGCAAGTTGCTTCTTCTATCCCGCACGCAGTATCTAATCAAGATCGTGAGGACGTCTATCAGCAAGTACTTAAACGGTTTAAACCATATACGATCTATAAAAAACAAATAAAACCTGTGAAGATGATCGACAAAGAAGGGAATATCGACATTTCATGGCTTGTCATCATACAAACCTTCGGATCAAATGAGCATAAAATCTATGAAGTGAATGGACGAACAAAAGAGGTGCATCGTTTTGACAGATAAAGAAAAACAAGCCATCTTTCAAGACTTATATGAACTGTATCAAGAAGGGGATCTGGGAGGCGAGGCAGCTAGCTGGATGAAGGCACACGAACAGCAATTTCAGCATGCGGTCACGGGTGAAAAGCAGCCCTCAGCGCCGATGGAAGGTCAGAAGGACTATGACGAGTTAAAACGCATGAAAGGGTTTATTTACTCGTTATACTTCTTCTTTATCGTTTTATCGATTTGGATGACTGTGTGGTTTTATTTTTGATGTCCAGACCAGCCGACCAAATTGAAAAAGTCTATGAAGATTATTTTCAGGAAATCACCAAATATTTATATCGCCGGACGGGAAATATGGAAACGGCCAAGGACCTTGCGCAGGACGTATTTATGAAGGCACTGCATGGGTTGTCCTCCTTTAAGGGACATTCAAGTATAAAAACATGGCTTTATACCATTGCGTATCACACATTTGTGAATGATTATCGCCGAAAAGTAAAATGGACTTTTACGAACGTAGAGGAAATGGATTTCTTAGAGCAGCAGTCGTTCACGACACCAGAAGATCACATTGAAAAACAAGCTGATATAGAAAGGCTATGGCATCATATTTATCAGCTGAAGGATTCCTACCGGGAGGTCCTCATTTTAAGAGATATTCAAGAATTGTCATATGAAGAAGTAGCTGAAATTTTGAATTGGACTTTATCTAAAGTCAAAACAACCCTTCATCGAGCCAGATTAGAGCTGAAGCGAATGCTACATTGTGAGGAGTTCAATAAATGAGCTGTTATTTGATTGAAGAATTGTTACCACTTTTTATAGAGGGGGACACAAGTGCAGAAACAAATAAAATTGTTGCAGAGCACTTACAATCCTGCGAGAGCTGCCAACACCTCTATCACGAAATGAAAGAGCCAATTTCCCTTATACAGACTCCTGATCTCATGCCATATATAGATGAAAAGGAAGAAAAAAGAAAATTTGAAAAGCGCTACTATGGCAAGCTGTTATATCGAGCAAGTATCGCATTTGGTATAGGATACGCCATGATGATCATTCTTTATTGGCTGAAATAAAAAACCCCCATCTGGATAAACCAGGTGGGGGTTTTTCTGAGCTTAGCTTAATTTTTCTTTTGCAATTTGAACTGCATCATAAAACGTTTTTAATTGCTCTTGAGGAATTTTCTTAAGCATTTGGTTGAAAACAAGTAATTCAGTAGAGCTGAATCCAAGACCTTTTGCGATTTTAGAATCAATCACAACGTTTCCTTTTTTGTCTAGAACAAGGGCATCACCAGCAAGATCAGCAATTCTGATCACTGATTTGAAAAGCTTTTCGAATTTAGCCGCTTCTTCTTTTGTAAGACCAAGTTCAACAGCTTTTGCTGCATCAAAAACCAATTTCCCTTTTTCGTTTTTAGTGATGCTTTCACTGAAAACGATTGTAAGAACAGCTGCGCGATCTAAGAATTTCTCAGCAGTCGCCGCTTCTTCTTCAGTTAGTCCGAGCTCAACAGCTTTTTTCACATCAAATGTGTAGTTGTTGTCTTCCTCAACAAATGAATTGATGAGAATGTTGATGACACGCTCGTTTTTCTCCAATAATTCTTTAATGATTTGCTGCTGTTCAAAAGGAATTCCTTTGAAAGTTGCAGCGCTTGCTTGCCCAGGAGCTACTGTTGTGAAAGTAAGAATGATAGCTAAAGCGAAAAATACAACAGAGCTGAGCGATTTGCTCAAAAACTTCTTCATGCTTCTTTTCTCTCCCTTTTCTGTTAAATTTTGTTGCAAGAAAAGCATACCATGAGAAACTTTGTGGAAGAATAGGAAAATTGTAACTTTATGTTTGATTTTGGAGAACTATAAAAGTTCTTGTCGAAAAATGGAGGGGTTCAGATTGCTTATTTTTGTCAATCCTTCAAGATACGTTTCGTCTGATGAATGGAGCTTTCATAGGTGAATTGTCTTGTTTTACTCAAAATAAAAAGCCTTCTACATGTAGAATGTAAAAGGCTTTTACCTAATTTTATGATTGCACGTTTAATTTTCTTTTTAATGTAAATCCTGTACCCATGAAAATCATGGCGAATACAATGCTTAGACATATGCCCAGTATGTTTTTTTCTGCAAGAGTTACCCCAATAAACGCCATACTGACAACTGCAAGTAATGCACATAATAATAGAAGCCATTTGATTTGTTTCATATGTCCCCATCCCTTTTTTTAGAGTTAATATAAGTTTACAGAAAAACGATCGGCATTTAAAGGGGATTGTGATATAATATGAAAGTTATCTAATTATTTTAGGAGATGAAAATGTGAAACTTCGAAAAGACCTTCGCAACATCGCAATTATTGCCCACGTTGACCATGGTAAAACGACGCTTGTTGACCAATTGCTCCATCAAGCTGGTACTTTCCGTGCGAATGAAAATATCGCTGAGAGAGCCATGGATTCAAATGATTTAGAGCGAGAGCGCGGTATTACGATTTTAGCTAAAAATACTGCGATCCATTATAAAGATACACGCATTAATATTTTAGATACACCAGGACACGCCGATTTCGGTGGTGAAGTTGAGCGTATCATGAAAATGGTAGATGGTGTACTCCTCGTTGTGGATGCTTATGAAGGCTGTATGCCTCAAACACGCTTTGTGCTGAAAAAAGCACTTGAGCAAAACTTAACACCAATCGTTGTCGTCAATAAAATTGACCGCGACTTTGCTCGTCCGGCTGAAGTAGTCGATGAAGTGATCGACTTGTTCATTGAATTGGATGCAACAGAAGAACAGCTTGAATTCCCAGTTGTCTATGCATCAGCAATCAATGGTACAGCAAGTAACGATGCGAGCAAGCAAGATGAAAACATGGAATCTTTGTTTGAAGCCATTGTAAACCATATTCCTTGCCCAGTTGATAACCATGAAGAGCCGCTTCAATTCCAAGTGGCACTACTTGATTACAATGATTATGTTGGCAGAATTGGAATCGGCCGTGTATTCAGAGGAACAATGCAAGTAGGACAGCAAGTGGCCTTGATGAAAGTCGACGGCACTGTGAAACAATTCCGTGTAACAAAGATCTTTGGTTTCCAAGGGTTAAAACGAGTGGAAATCAACGAAGCGAAAGCGGGAGATCTTGTCGCTGTATCTGGAATGGAAGACATCAACGTAGGTGAAACGGTTTGTCCGGTAGAACACCAAGAAGCACTTCCAATCCTTCGTATTGATGAGCCGACACTTCAAATGACGTTTGTTGTAAACAACAGCCCATTTGCAGGCCGTGAAGGGAAATACGTGACATCACGTAAAATCGAAGAGCGTTTAGAGCAGCAGCTTCAAACAGACGTCAGTCTTCGTGTGGATCCAACTGATTCACCTGATGCTTGGGTTGTTTCTGGACGCGGAGAGCTTCACTTATCCATTCTCATTGAGAATATGAGACGTGAAGGTTTTGAATTACAAGTATCGAAGCCAGAAGTTATTGTAAAAGAAGTTGATGGTGTTCGATGTGAGCCTGTAGAGCGCGTTCAAATTGATGTACCAGAAGAGCATACTGGCTCTGTTATGGAATCAATGGGTGCAAGAAAAGGTGAAATGATTGACATGATCAACAATGGTAACGGTCAAGTTCGCCTAATCTTTACAGTGCCATCACGTGGTTTAATTGGATATACAACTGAATTTCTTTCATTAACTCGTGGTTTTGGTATTTTGAACCATACGTTTGACAGCTACCAGCCAATGCAGTCTGGTCAAGTTGGCGGACGCCGTCAAGGTGTACTTGTTTCAATGGAAACAGGTAAAGCGACTGCTTACGGAATCCAAGGTGTTGAAGAGCGCGGTGTGATCTTCGTTGAGCCGGGTACTGAAGTATACCAAGGGATGATTGTTGGGGAGCATAACCGTGAGAACGACCTTGTTGTAAACGTAAGCCGTATGAAACAACAAACAAACGTACGTTCAGCGACGAAAGATCAAACGGTTAGCATGAAAAAGCCTCGTATTATGTCACTTGAGGAATCTCTTGAGTACTTGAATGAAGACGAATACTGTGAGGTTACACCTGAATCAATTCGTCTTAGAAAGAAAATTTTAGATAAAAACGAACGTGAGAAAGCAGCGAAGAAGAAAAAGCTAGCAGGATTATCTTAATTCCATGAAGAATTAAAAAGATAGAACCCTGAAAGATAAGGGGAGGGAATCTTTTTGAATGATCAGGAAGTAAGTGAAAATCTATCCTTTTTCGCGATGCTGTTTCGTGTCGATGAAAATCCGCAAACAGGGATGTGGCTCCTATATGGCACCATCCTTGTTCTAGCGATTATTGTTTTTAAGCTCGGCTTTGCAAGACGTTTACCGATTTTAAAAGCGCTCGTGATTTATTTGTTTTTGATTTTTGGCTGCACGTTTCTCACATTTCTAGGAATCTTCCTGCCAGTAGCGGAAGGACTCGTTGTGGCAGCTGCCATTTTGATTATTTATAAAATACGGCTGCATCGTGCGAAAAAAGAAGGAACAGTCAATACGTAAAAAAAGACCTGAACATGTGTCAGGTCTTTTTTTATGTCTTTTGTTCTTTCTTTCCTTTTTTCTTCTTTTTCTCTTTCGTCGCAGGATCCTGATAAAGAGAGAATCTGCCAGTTTTGATGCGAGCTTCAGTCTTTATTTTAATGCGTTCTTGGCAGTCATCGCACATGTATGTATGAATGGGCCGGTTTCTTAACCGTTTAGCAACAAGTGTATCATCATCAATGGTTTCAAGTTTTTCACATAATGAGCACTTCACTCTCATTATTTTCACCTCACTTTATTGCATTTATTATAGCATGTTTTCCAGCCACTTAAAATCAGCGTAGAAAAAGGCTTATATCACAGGAGATATAAGCCATTCTCATTAGTTCTTCTGATTCATATGATGGTTTGATTGGTCGTTTTGATTTTTTTCTAACTGCTTTTGATCATGTTCTTTGAGCTGATTATTCTGATCATTTGTCGGATCCTTTTCGTTACGCTCGATCTCATTTCTCGGCATCTCTGGCATCACGCGGCCGACAATGGCAGCTAGTTCATCCATAATACCGCTTACAGGACGGCCTGCTTGAATTTCTTTGCCCATTTCTTTTAAACGGCTGACTGTATCCGGATCAGCAACCACAACAGCATTTGCACCTTCTGGGTCATTTCTCAGCGCTTTTGCAACTGAATATTTAATGGTTTCTACTTTGCTTCTATCTAAATCATCTTTAACATCAATACCAACAACAGCATAACGGCCGATGACGATTGCTGTTGCATCATTGACATCTGCTACGTGCTCTGTCACATTGACAAGATGCTGCGCAACATCTGTGGATGGGCGGGCTTGATTTGTCTTTTTCTTCGATGAGTCTGATACCCGTACTAAGTGCTGGCGTCCATCTTGCTTGTCCAGCGCTTCTGGCTTTTCCTGCTGCTGGCAAGCGCCTAACAGAATGATCGTTTGAATCATGAATAATGTTAAAAATAGTCGCATTTATATTCCCTCCTTCACAAACTGCATGATTTATTTTATTGTTGAATTAACCTTCTAACTTTATTCATGAAAACATATATTTTAACAATCGTTTTGGGAAAGACAAGGATGAATGAAACCCCGATCAGGAGGCGAAGGACCTGAGTAAAATTTATGTATTAGACACAAATGTGTTATTACAGGATCCGAATTCAATCTTTTCATTTGAAGACAACGAGGTCGTCATTCCGGCCGTTGTGTTAGAAGAAGTAGACTCGAAAAAGAGATACATGGACGAGGTTGGGCAAAACGCTCGGCGCGTCTCACGTTTAATCGACGGTTTGAGATCGAAAGGGAAACTCCATGAAAAAATTACGCTAGAGTCAAAAGGGACGCTGCGCATCGAGCTGAATCATCGCTCTTTCCATGAACTTCAAGAAATTTTCATTGAAAAAACGAACGATAATCGGATTTTGGCTGTCGCGAAAAATTTGAGCTTAGAGGAAGAAACAAAGCCTCACGGCCGGCCAGTTATTTTGGTCAGTAAGGATGTCTTAGTCCGGGTAAAGGCAGATGCTATAGGCCTCCAAGCTGAAGACTTCTTAAGTGACCGTGTGCTGCAAAACGAAGACATTGATAACGGCTATCATGAGCTCTATATTCCGACGGAGCAATTGAATACATTTTATAAACAAAGCCAATTGCCGATAAAAGAAGTCACGAGTGTACCATTAAATCCTCATCAGTTTGTCATTATGAAGGGGAATGAAGGCGGCTCTGCTTTAGGAATGCTTGATCAAAAAGCAGAGAATGTGAAACGGCTCATTTATGATCAAGAGCATGTTTGGGGAATTCGTCCGAAAAATGTTCAGCAGACGATGGCACTAGAGCTGCTATTGCGCCGTGATATTCCCCTCGTGACATTGATCGGAAAAGCGGGAACTGGTAAAACACTCCTTGCACTGGCTGCCGGATTAATGCAGACAGAGGATCTCGGCATGTTTAAAAAACTGATCGTAGCCCGTTCAATTGTTCCTGTCGGCAAGGACTTAGGCTACTTGCCAGGTGAAAAGGAAGAGAAACTCAGACCATGGATGCAGCCGATCTATGACAATCTAGAATTTTTATTTAATACAAAAAAACCTGGTGAACTTGATGCGATTTTGGCGGGAATTGGTTCGATTCAAGTGGAAGCTTTAACGTATATCCGCGGAAGAAGTATCCCTGATCAATTTATTATCATTGATGAGGCGCAGAATTTAACGAAACACGAGGTGAAAACATTATTAACACGAGTCGGAGAGGGAAGTAAAATTGTGCTGATGGGAGACCCAGAGCAGATCGATCATCCTTATTTAGACAGCTTAAATAATGGACTTACGTATGTCATTGAGCGGTTCAAAGGACAGCAAATATCTGGACATGTCAAGCTTGTCAAAGGAGAAAGGTCTGGACTTGCACAGCTTGCAGCTGATTTGCTATAGTCCAGACCCTCTGTCTTATGTAATGATGAGCTCTTTGACACCTTTTATCGGCTGAGTGAGGTTGGACTGATCCGCGAAATAAACGTGGATTGGTCCTTCTTCAGTCATAGGCTTCCCATTTTGGCTGAAGTGTGCAATGCTTTCCATTGCCTGAGAAAGAGGAACAGCAATTGTTCCTGTTTCTGTGACAAATTCGCATGTATCTGCATGTTCAAGCGGTTCTGCATTTTTCAGCATATTACCCAGCTTCATTCCGAAGCTGCCTGTGACGAGTCTTTCCTTTTCGTACTTCTTCTCTGTTTTTAAAGTGGGTGGAAGTGTTTGTCCTTCTCTGATCACCCGCTCTTGGTCAAGCTCCTGATCCAGCTGATTTTCTTCATTTGCTGCGCTTTTTTCAAAAAATGAATCCATTAAAAATTTGCGGTCATCAAAAATCCATACACTTGGATCAATGGTGATCTTGTACTTTACGTTCCCCTTAATTTGAATGATGCTCATGTTCAAGACAACCCCTTTCCACCATAAATTATAGAAGTTTTCGCCTGCTTTGTCACTTTCATAAACATGCATCTCCTTGTACACACTAATCTTACATGAAAGATAGGGAGGATTTTGGGCATGGCATGTCGCGACAATGAAGAGCTTCAGCGATTTGTAGAAGAAGCAAAAAAAGTGGCCAAAGATGGCAAAGTAGCATCCTATATTCCCGCTCTCGCCAAAGCGGATCAGACGGATTTATCTGTGGCTGTGTACCATGTGAGTAATACTTGCCACTCGGCAGGAGATGTAGATAAACGCTTTACCCTGCAAAGTATTTCAAAAGTATTAGCCCTTGCGCTCGTACTCTCAGAAGAAGGGCCAAAAAAAGTTTTTCAATTTGTTGGACAAGAGCCTACAGGTGACCCGTTTAATTCAATGATTAAGCTGGAAACAGCAAGTCCAAATAAGCCGCTGAATCCAATGATTAATGCAGGAGCGCTTGCAGTCACAAGCTTAATAAGAGGCGCGACGCCGCAAGATCAGCTAAACCGTCTGCTTGGCTTTATTAGAGAGCTTGCAAATGATAAAAGCATTACATACTGCAAGGAAACAGCCGCATCCGAATTTGAGACATCAATGATTAACCGGGCTATGTGCTATTATATGAAGCAATATCATATTATTAGAGGGAACGTAGAAGAGGTTATGGACGTGTATACGAAACAATGTGCCATCATGATGAACAGCTTAGATTTGGCGAAAATTGCTTGTGTTTTTTCATTAGATGGCAGACATCCAGAGACGGGGCAGCAAATTCTTTCAAAAGATGTCGCTAGAATTTGTAAAACCTTTATGGTGACGTGCGGCATGTACAATGCAAGCGGGGAGTTTGCCATTAATATCGGCATACCAGCTAAAAGCGGTGTTTCAGGTGGGATTATGGGAGCGGCTCCATATGATTTTGGGATCGGAATTTTTGGTCCTGCACTGGATGAAAAAGGGAATAGCATTGCTGGGATTAAGCTGCTTGAGCTCATGAGTGAAAAATATGAGATGAGTATCTTTTAATGATGAATGTCTTCTTTTTATTTTTACAAAGCGAACTGTACAAATCTGCTTGCAATTTTGGGCGTTTCGCTTTATGATAAATAGAAGAATTAGGTACTCGCCTGGGGAACGGAGGGATACTTTTGGCGTCAGAAATTTTAGTCGATCATCGGCAAAAAGCACTGGCTTTATTAAAATTGGATGCAGATAAAATTTTAAAATTGATCCAAGTGCAAATGGACAACTTAACGATGCCGCAATGTCCTCTTTATGAAGAGGTTTTAGATACTCAAATGTTCGGATTATCGAGAGAAATTGATTTCGCTGTCCGGCTTGGATTAGTTGATCAACATGAAGGCAAAAAACTACTCGATAAACTTGAGAGAGAGCTTTCCGCACTTCATGATGCGTTCACAAAAAAATAATGATTAAAAACTCAAACTTCCACAACACAAGTTTGAGTTTTTTTGTCCTCTATTTTCTTTTGATGGATTAACGGCAAACGGACTTGATTCTTTCATGAATGACGAACAATATAAAAGAGGTAAAACGGGATCAAACGGAGAAAATGTAGTAGAATAAGAACAGCTAAGAAGATATCA
Organism: Bacillus sp. MAG717A; assembly: GCF_036884855.1. NCBI lineage: Bacteria > Bacillati > Bacillota > Bacilli > Caryophanales > Bacillaceae > Bacillus > Bacillus sp. MAG717A. The sequence continues at coordinate 56,683 of NZ_CP145733.1, read as the reverse complement.
AGCAGTAGAAACAGACGTTAGGAAGAGGATTATATGTTAAAGAGAATGCTAAAATCGTATGACTACTCATTATTGTTCGCCATTATCTTAATCAGCGCATTCGGTTTGGTTATGGTGTATAGCTCAAGTATGATTACATCTGTTATCAGATACGATGCCGCGCCAGATAACTTTTTTAAGAAACAGCTCTTATTTATGATTGTTGGAGCAGCCATCTTGATCTTTACAGCATTAGTTCCATATCAGCTGTTTTCAAATAAGAAATTCCAGATTGGTATGCTGCTGCTTTCAGTTTTTTCCCTCATCTATGTGTATTTTGGCGGTCATATTGCAGGGAACGCAAGAAGCTGGATCAAATTAGGACCTTTTAGTCTTCAGCCAGCTGAATTTGTGAAGATTGTCGTCATCATCTATCTTGCTGCGGTGTATGCCAAAAAGCAGCATTATATTGATCATATTTTACGAGGTGTTACGCCTCCGATCGTGATTGTCTCTATCCTGTGCGGATTTATCATTTTGCAGCCAGACTATGGGACAGCCTTTATCATTGGCATGATTGCCCTTGCGATGATTTTATGCTCAGGTTTTAGCGGCAAAACGCTAGCGAAGCTGCTCGCGCTATTTAGTGCAGTAATGGTCGTCGTGACCCCATTTATTATTCTTTTTTGGGATAAAATTTTCACGCAAAATCGTCTCGGACGTTTTGAGAGTTTCCAAGATCCATTTAAAGATGCAGGGGCTACTGGGCATCAATTGATTAATTCATATTATGCCATTGGATCAGGCGGCTTTTTTGGACTCGGTCTAGGAGAAAGCGTTCAAAAGTACGGGTATCTGCCAGAACCGCACACAGACTTTATCATGGCAATTATCTCAGAAGAGCTTGGCTTTTTCGGCGTATTTTTCGTTCTCGCTCTTCTTGGTTTCATCGTCGTGAAAGGTTTTTATATTGCGAGAAAGTGTGAAGATCCGTTTGGAAGTTTGCTTGCAATAGGAATTTCCTCCATGATTGCGATCCAAACTTGTATCAATTTAGGCGGTGTTTCAGGTCTTATTCCAATTACTGGGGTGACACTTCCGTTTATCAGCTACGGGGGATCGTCTATCATTTTACTTAGCATCTGTATGGGAATGCTGCTGAATATCAGCATGTTTACTGAATATAAAGAGCGTTACAAAAAGAAAAAATCACTGAGCAAACCATCGGTTGAAAAAAATGGATTGCAGAAAACTTTGAATTTTTAGAAAACAAAAGTGTACAGTTTTCATTTCTTCCTTTATTATAGAGTACATATAAAATTTTAAGGGATATGGAGGAGTGAGAATGTCACAGAGAACAATTCAAAAGGTTCTAGTTGCAAACAGAGGGGAAATCGCTATCAGAGTCTTCAGGGCCTGTACGGAGCTCAACTTACGTACAGTGGCCATTTATTCCAAAGAAGACTCTGGCTCTTATCATCGCTATAAAGCAGATGAAGCATATCTAGTTGGAGAAGGGAAAAAACCGATTGATGCCTACCTTGATATCGAGGGGATCATCGAAATTGCAAAACGAAATGACGTGGATGCGATTCATCCAGGTTACGGATTTTTATCCGAAAACATTCATTTTGCAAGACGATGCGAAGAGGAAGGCATTCAATTTATCGGTCCAACTTCTCAGCATTTAGATATGTTTGGAGATAAAGTAAAGGCGCGAGAAGAAGCGAAAAAAGCTGGTATTCCAGTCATTCCAGGAAGTGACGGACCAGTTGATTCGGTCGAAGAAGTCGAAAAATTCGGTGAAGAATACGGTTACCCGTTTATTATTAAAGCTTCACTAGGCGGCGGCGGCCGTGGTATGCGGATTGTCAGATCAAAAGAAGAGCTGAAGGAAGCCTATGACCGTGCGAAGTCAGAGGCAAAAGCTGCTTTTGGAAATGACGAAGTATACGTTGAAAAGCTGATTGAGAATCCAAAACATATTGAAGTGCAGGTGATTGGTGACAATCACGGCAATATCATTCATTTATATGAGCGTGACTGCTCTGTTCAAAGGCGGCATCAAAAGGTCATTGAAGTGGCGCCAAGTGTGTCTCTAACAGATCAATTGCGTGAAGACATTTGCGAAGCAGCTGTCAAGCTGGCCCAGAATGTATCGTACATTAATGCTGGAACTGTAGAATTCCTTGTTGCAAAGGGAGAGTTTTACTTTATTGAAGTTAATCCAAGGGTGCAGGTAGAACACACGATCACAGAAATGATCACAGGTGTCGATATCGTCCAAACCCAAATTCTTGTTGCAAAGGGGCATAACCTTCACAGCAAAGAAGTTGGTATTCCAAAGCAGGAAGATATCTTTACACACGGCTTTGCCATTCAATCAAGGGTCACAACAGAAGATCCGCTCAATGACTTTATGCCAGACACAGGAAAAATTATGGCCTACCGTTCAGGTGGGGGATTTGGTGTACGTCTTGATACAGGGAACAGTTTCCAAGGTGCGGTCATTACACCTTATTACGATTCACTATTGGTCAAGCTGTCCACATGGGCGCTCACATTTGATCAAGCGGCTGCTAAAATGGTCCGAAATTTACAAGAATTCAGGATTCGCGGGATTAAAACAAACATCCCATTTCTTGAAAACGTAGCTAAGCATGAGAAGTTCTTAAAAGGAGAATACGATACATCGTTTATCGACTCAACGCCAGAGCTATTTAATTTCCCTAAGCAAAAAGACCGCGGAACGAAAATGTTAACTTATATTGGTAACGTTACCATTAATGGGTTCCCTGGTATTGCTGAGAAAAAGAAGCCTCATTTTGACAAGCCAGACGTACCGAAGCTTCCTCTCAATCAAGAGATCCCGTCTGGGACAAAACAATTGTTAGATACGCATGGACCTGACGGACTTGCCAACTGGGTGAAAGAACAAAATAACGTCCTTTTAACTGATACAACCTTTAGAGATGCGCATCAGTCTCTGCTTGCGACACGCTTCAGAACTCATGATTTAAAGAAAGTTGCCCAGCCAACAGCAGGTTTATGGCCAGAGCTGTTTAGTATGGAAATGTGGGGCGGGGCTACATTTGATGTTGCGTACCGTTTCTTAAAAGAAGATCCTTGGCAACGATTGAAAGAGCTTCGTCAAGAAGTGCCAAACACACTGTTCCAAATGCTATTAAGATCATCAAACGCTGTCGGATATACAAACTATCCGGATAATGTGATCAAAGCATTTGTAAAAGAATCTGCCGAGGCAGGCATTGACGTGTTCCGTATTTTCGATAGCTTGAACTGGGTCAAAGGCATGACGCTTGCCATTGATTCTGTTCGGGAATCAGGCAAAGTGGCAGAGGCGGCCATTTGTTATACGGGGGACATCCTTGATCCGTCTCGTCCAAAATATGATCTTAGGTACTATGTATCTCTTGCGAAGGAGCTTGAATCTGCCGGCGCACATATTTTAGGTATTAAAGATATGGCGGGGTTATTAAAACCGCAGGCAGCCTATGAGCTAGTCTCTGCTTTAAAAGATGAGCTTACAATCCCTATCCATCTTCATACGCATGACACGAGTGGAAATGGACTGTTCACCTATGCAAGGGCGATTGATGCAGGTGTTGATATTGTGGATGTTGCCGTCAGCTCTATGGCAGGACTCACATCGCAGCCAAGTGCAAGCTCACTTTATTATGCTTTAGATGGACATGAAAGAAAGCCAGACATGAACGTCCAATCTGTCGAACGCCTTTGTCAATACTGGGATTCCGTCAGAAAATACTATCATGAATTCGAAAGCGGCATGAATTCGCCTCATACAGAAATTTATGAGCATGAAATGCCTGGCGGTCAATATAGTAACTTGCAGCAGCAGGCGAAAGGTGTCGGGCTTGGCGAACGCTGGAATGAAGTAAAGGAAATGTACAGACGTGTGAATGACATGTTTGGTGATATTGTAAAGGTAACACCATCCTCTAAAGTAGTTGGAGATATGGCACTTTATATGGTGCAAAATGATCTAACAGAAGAAGATGTCTATGAAAAAGGAGCAACACTAGACTTCCCGGATTCTGTTGTGGAATTATTTAAAGGCTATTTAGGCCAGCCGCATGGCGGATTCCCAGAAAAACTACAAAAGCTGATTTTAAAAGGGGAAGAGCCTCTTACTGTCAGACCTGGTGAAAAGCTAAAGCCAGTGGACTTTGAAGACATTAAGAAGCAGTTCAAAGAATCTCATGACCTGACGTTAACAGAGCAAGACGCAATTGCGTATGCCTTATATCCGAAAGTCTTTTCTGAATTTGTCCAAACAGCAGAAAGCTATGGTGACATCTCTGTTCTTGATACACCAACGTTCTTCTACGGGATGAGGCTCGGAGAAGAGATTGAGGTAGAAATCGAAAAAGGAAAAACCCTAATTGTCAAACTCGTATCAATTGGTGAACCGAATCCAGATGCTACAAGAGTTCTTTACTTTGAGTTAAATGGTCAGCCGCGTGAAGTGGTGATTAAGGATGAAAGCATCAAATCCTCCGTTCAAGAAAAAATGAAGGCGGACCGCTCGAATCCAAATCACATCGCCGCATCGATGCCAGGCACTGTCATCAAAGTACTCGTGGAAAAAGGGCAGAAAATTTCACAAGGCGAGCATTTGATGATCAATGAAGCCATGAAAATGGAAACGACTGTACAAGCCCCATTTTCTGCGGTCGTAGATGAAATACATGTGACAAATGGAGAACCAATTCAAACCGGTGATCTGCTCATTGTATTAAAGCCTGAATAAGAAGTGAGACACATCCACCGTGATGTGTCTTTTTTTTGAGCGCATTAAAATGTGCAGCAGCAAGTGAGAGTGATTACACTATAGAGTGAGGTGAAGAAGGTTGGACAAAATTGTTGTGATTTGGTTTCGCCGGGATATGCGATTACATGATCATATCGCCTTATCAAAAGCGATCACATATGCAAAAAAACACGAGTACAAATTATTTGCTCTTTATCATCTAGATCCATTTTTTACTGAAATGGACCTCGATTTAAACAACGAACATTTTTTTCAAAACTTGGCGTATTTCATCAGGGAAGCAAGAGAATCTCAAATGTATGTTCACCTTCTCCATGACGATGTCTTGCGCGCCTTTCAGCAAGTTATCGATGTGTATGACATCAAAGCTGTCTTTTTTAATGAAGATCAAGTGGGAATCGGACAAAGGCGTGACCATCACGTAACCGCTTTTTTAGAAAAGAAGGGCATTCATGTGTCAAAATGGCAAGATACTCATCTTCACGGGGCGCAAGATATTTTAAAAGCGGATGGCACTCATTATCAAGTGTTTACTCCATACTATCAATCATGGCGAAAGCAAGAGAAGCAGCCTGTGATAAAAGTTGACAAATCATTTCTCAGCAGCGCTCATACGATTTGTGATGAGTCACTTTCGCACAAAGGAAACGTCAAACTACGCAGCATGATCAAGAGATGCTCAAGGAAATTTGATCAAATTGGCTCACACAAAGCGATGAACACGCTGCATGACTTTATTCAAAAAAGACTAGCGCGTTACCATGAGAAAAGAGATATTCCATCTGTTTTTGGAACGAGCAAGCTGTCACGATTCTTAAAAACAGGGACCATCTCAATTCGAACGATCTTTCATGCGGTTCATGAGGAAGCGCTGTTTGAAGACGAGGGCAGAGAAACCTTTATCAAAGAGCTGGCATGGCGAGATTTTTACCATATGATTTATGCTCATTATCCAGAGATGAAAGAAAAAGAAATTAATTCGGCGTTTCAAGGAATGAAATGGAATGAAGATGAGACGCTGTTTAACGCATGGTGTAAAGGTGAAACAGGCTTTCCCCTCGTTGATGCAGGGATGCGGCAGTTAAATGAGGAAGGCTGGATGCATAACCGTTTAAGAATGGTCACCGCCTCATTTTTAACAAAGGACTATTTGATTGATTGGAGAAAGGGAGAAGCGTATTTTGCAAAAAAGCTTGTGGATTATGATGAGGCTTCGAATATCGGAGGATTTCAGTGGGCAGCTTCTGTTGGGACAGATGCCGTACCGTACTTCCGTATTTTTAACCCAACGACTCAGTCAAAGCGATTTGATCCGAGCGGGGAATATATTAAAAGATATGTACCAGAGCTTAAGCATGTCGATGAAAAATGGATTCATGAACCAAGTAAATTGCCGATCGATGAACAACTGAAATCGAGCTGTGTACTAGGGGATACATACCCGCTGCCAACAGTTGATCACGGGGAAAGACGCAAAAAAGCCATCTCGCTATTCGAAGAAGCTAAACAACAATAAAAAAATCCCCCTCTCGGCATGATTGGGGGATACAAATCTTATTTAAATGGCTCTTTGCTTTCATATTTAAACCGGGCAATAAGTAAGCAGAAGTAGCATAGTACCCCAAACAAACAAGAAATAAAGAATGAATGAGCCAGCGCGTAACCAAGTGCAAGCTGAGAATAAACAGACATCACACCTGAAATGGCTTGAAGTGTAATCAGAATGGCAGAGATGATCCATCCATAATACAGCTGCTTCTGTTCTTTATAATGTTTCATGGCATGGAACATAGCGACAAATATCCAGACGAATAAAAGAAGTGCTGCTGCTCGGTGAGACATTTGAACCCACTGATTAAAATACGTTGGAAGTGCACCGTCTTTTGAACAAAACGGGAAGACAGAACAAGCAAGGCTTGACTTTGTATGTCTCACATAAGCGCCCGTATAGACCACGATATACGTATACGTGATCAACCCATAAATATGGAACTGCATTTTTTTGCCAATATGAAGCGGCTTCACAAGCTTTGTTTCAGATCTGGTTGCTTCAAAGACAAGAAGGGCAAGCAGTAATACTGAAGCAAATGAAATGAGTGAAATACCGAAGTGCAGTGCCATCACAAGTGCGTTAGAACCAAATACGACGGCAAGAGCTCCTAACAGCGCTTGAAGCATTAAGAATATAATGGACATGATGACCAAAAATTTGGTTTCACGGAATACTGGACTGATTTTTTTCCAGCATAAGACCGCCAGTGCCAGAACAAGAATGGTGGAAACCCCTGTTGACATGCGGTGACTCCATTCGATGATGGAAGCGGGGTTCATTTCAGGAAAGAAACGACCGTGGCAAAGGGGCCACTGTCTACCGCAGCCAAGACCCGAACCGGTTTTCGTAACAAGCGCACCGCCAATCAGTACGATCAGCATCACAAACGTTGTGATCACGCTCAATAGCCTTAAAGCAAATTTCATCAAATTATTTCACCTTCTCTAAAAAACTTCTGATGTAAATGAAAACCTCACATGCTCTCAAGTTTAAGCCAAATGCGTGTTCTGTTGCAATTCATAATGACCAAAGTTCACAAAAAAATGATATGTTAGTTCACAAAGTTTACAGATTTAGAGTGCTTGATCTTTCTTTGACAGTCTGATAGAAATAGAGGAGAGAATATTTCATTTTGCACCACCTTCTGAAACACACATATATCCTAATAAATTCACGAAAAGTTCACAAATAACTTCAAGTTTGTCGTTTATTATTTAATAGGATGTTTTTTTACAGCTGTTTATCTTGTATGATAGAGTTGTAATGATTTTACGTGTCATTCGTTCGTTTGAAGGTTTGGGCAAGGGAGGTTATACACATTGGCAAATTCCAAAACAGCCGCGGAAGCAGCTATTCATGGACAAATAGAAGAAACAACAGCGTGGAAAGATTTTCTTGCTCTGATTAAAATGGGCATCGTCAATTCCAATTTCATTACGACATTTACTGGAATGTGGCTTGCTTTTTATTTTACAGGTATGAGTTTTCTTGGAAATCTTGATATTGTGCTGTTAACAATGATTGGTTCTTCTCTTATTATTGCCGGTTCATGCGCGATTAATAATGCGTTTGACCGTGATATTGATATATTAATGGAAAGAACAAAAACAAGACCGACGGTTACAGGTAAAATTCAGCCGGGGCAAGCGTATGCATTTGGCATTTTGCTTGTTGTATTAGGACTTATTATGCTTCTGATGACGACCATTACATCAGCAGTGATTGGATTTATTGGAGTCTTTACTTATGCGGTTCTTTACACCATGTGGTCTAAACGCCATTACACCATCAATACAGTTATCGGAAGTGTATCTGGTGCGGTTCCGCCATTAATCGGCTGGACAGCGGTCACAGGAACAATTGATACAACGGCTTGGGTTTTGTTTATGATTATGTTCATTTGGCAAATCCCGCACTTCCTGTCACTTGCGATTAAGAAAACGGAAGATTACCGTAAGGCGGGCATTCCAATGCTGCCAGTTGTTTACGGCTTTGAAGTCACAAAACGCCAGATCATCATTTGGACAGCATGTCTTCTTCCACTTCCATTTTTCTTAGGTGGATTAGGATGGCCGATTGTCGCACTTGGTACACTGCTTAATATTGGATGGCTTGTTATTGGCCTTATGGGCTTTAAAATGAAAGACATCATGAAGTGGTCAACACTCATGTTCGTTTATTCATTAAACTACTTAACTATCTTTTTCGTAGCGATGATTATTATTACACTATTCTAGAGTAAAATACACTTTGATCACATCAAAACAATGGCTATATCTTATAACACAACATTTTCTAACAACTATGAAAGCCGCCTGATATTCAGTTCTATTTAGGCGGCTTTCTGTTTATACATAGATGGTATTTTGAGTAAAAACATCATTTTTTTATGAAAAGAGGAAATGTAAGTGCTTTTATAAGAGGCGGGGGTTATCGATGGGTGAGAAGTGATTTTATAAATAAGAGGTAAAAAGCGAAAGGCAAAGGAGATCAAGCAAAAGGGGTTGGGACAAATTATGATAAGAAAATGGCGTGTTTATTCACTGTTTCTCTTACTGACGCTCGTTTTAGCGGGCTGTGGTGAACCATACTTATCAACACTCAAGCCAGTTGGGGAAGTAGCAGATAAACAGTTTTTCCTAACGGTACTGAGTACACTCATTATGGTTCTTGTCGTCATTGTTGTATCGATCATTTTCTTTTACGTCATCATTAAATTCAAACGTTCTAAAGTGGGAGAAGATACGATTCCAAAGCAGGTGGAAGGGAACCGCAACCTAGAAATCACATGGACAGCGATTCCGATTCTTCTACTCATTATTCTCGTTGTACCTGTTGTGGCATACACGCTTGAACTAGGGGATACAAGCGCTATGGATAAGAAAAAACGAGATCCTGAAAAGACACTTGTTGTCAATGTAAGAGCAAGCTTATATTGGTGGGAATTTGAATACCCTGATTATGGGATTGTCACAAGTCAGGAATTGATCGTACCAACAGATCAAAAGGTGTACTTTAAGCTGAAAGCATCCGATGTCAAACACTCATTCTGGATTCCATCGGCTGGTGGTAAAATTGATACAAACACAGAAAATGAGAACAAATTTTATTTAACCTTTGACTCGAAACGAACGAAAGATGCAGGGGAATATTTCTACGGGAAATGTGCGGAGCTTTGCGGACCGTCACATGCTTTAATGGACTTTAAAGTTAAAACGCTTTCTCAAGATGAGTTTTTAGGATGGACGAAAAAAATGGCTGATTACAAGAAGCCTAAATCCACAAAAGATCTCGCTTTAGAGGGTGAAAAGCTATTTAAAGAGAAAAACTGCTTGAGCTGTCACGCAGTAGAGCCTGGTGACGAACGGCCGGAAGCAGCAAGGACAGCACCAAACCTTGCGACCTTCGGAGAGCGGACGAAAGTAGCTGGAATCAAAGACATGAACAAAGAAAATGTGAAAGCATGGCTGAAAGATCCAGAAAGCTTTAAACCAGGGAATAAGATGACAGGAACGTACCCTAAATTAAATGACTCAGAAGCAGATGCACTTTACGAGTATTTAAAAGGTCTTAAAGTCGAGTAACAACTAGAGCAGATATGCAAGAGGGTATGTGATCGATGTGAAGTTTTTGTTAAGAGCTCCCGAATATGTCTCTACAACCGAGAAGTCGTCATCTGTCAGACATAGTCTGTTTAAAGGATCGTTAAGAAAGACATCTATATGAAAAGGGGCAAATGGGAGATAAGAGGGGGATTTCATGGTGAGTACAATAGCTAAAAAGCGGGGGTTTGGCGCTGTCTTATGGGATTACTTGACAACGGTTGACCACAAAAAAATTGCCATATTATATTTAGTGGCAGGGGGATTTTTCTTTTTGGTTGGCGGAATCGAAGCGATGTTTATCCGTATTCAGCTAGCCATCCCTGAAAGTGATTTTGTCAGTGCAGGGGTTTACAATGAAATCATGACGATGCATGGAACGACAATGATTTTCCTGGCAGCTATGCCGCTTTTATTTGCATTAATGAATGCGGTTGTACCAATTCAAATTGGTGCACGTGACGTAGCATTTCCGTTTGTGAATTCACTTGGTTTTTGGTTATTCTTTTTCGGAGGAATTTTCTTAAACCTTGGATGGTTTATGGGTGGAGCACCTGATGCAGGCTGGACTGCATACGCTTCGCTCACGCTGAATTCAGAAGGGCATGGAATGGATTTCTATATTTTAGGTTTGCAGATAGCGGGTATTGGTACGCTGATTGCCGGGATTAACTTTCTTGCAACGATTATTAATATGAGAGCGCCTGGTATGACGTATATGAGAATGCCGCTCTTTACTTGGACGACATTTGTCGCCTCCGCACTTATTTTATTCGCATTCCCGCCGCTGACAGCAGGGCTTGCGATGCTGATGCTTGATAGAATGTTTGACACGAGCTTTTTCAATCCAGAGCTTGGAGGAAATACAATCATCTGGGAGCATTTGTTCTGGATTTTCGGACACCCAGAAGTATATATCTTGATCCTGCCGGCATTCGGAATCTTCTCTGAGATCATTCCAGTGTTTGCAAGAAAAAGACTGTTTGGCTACTCGTCCATGGTGTTTGCTACTGTATTGATTGGTTTCCTTGGATTCATGGTGTGGGCGCATCACATGTTCACAACGGGGCTTGGACCTATCGCCAATGCGATTTTTGCCGTAGCGACCATGGCAATTGCGGTGCCAACAGGAATTAAAGTGTTCAACTGGCTGCTCACGATATGGGGCGGTAATGTGAAGTTTACAACGCCGATGCTTTATTCTGTTGCCTTTATTCCGTCGTTCTTACTTGGCGGGGTAACCGGAGTCATGCTTGCGGCAGCTGCAGCGGATTATCAGTTCCATGATACGTATTTTGTTGTGGCGCATTTCCATTACGTCATTATCGGCGGGGTTGTATTCGGTATTTTAGCAGGTGTGCATTACTGGTGGCCGAAGATGTTTGGAAAGATACTGAATGAGAAACTTGGAAAAATTGGCTTTGTGCTGTTTTTCATCGGTTTCCATTTAACTTTCTTTATCCAGCATTTTCTCGGTCTATGGGGCATGCCGCGCCGGGTCTTTACGTTCCTGCCAGGTCAGGGTCTCGAGCTTGGGAACTTGATCAGTACGATTGGGGCACTGTTTATGTTTGTAGCTGTTGTGATCATGCTGATTAATATCATCTGGACAACAGCAAAAGGGGAGCGTGTATCGAGCGATCCTTGGGGAGATGGAAGAACACTTGAATGGGCAGTGTCTTCGCCTCCGCCAGAATACAACTTTAAACAGCTTCCGCTTGTGAGAGGACTAGATCCATTATGGATTGAAAAAATGGATGGTAAAAAAGGAATGACAGCATCTGAACCGCTCGATGATATTCACATGCCGAATAACTCCATTTTGCCTGTCATTATCTCATTCGGTCTATTTGTGTCAGCGTTTGGTTTCATGTATCGTCAAGAGCACGACTGGGGGCTTCCAGTGATCTTCATTGGTCTTGGTATTACGTTTGCGACCATGCTCGTTAGGTCTCTGAAAGATGATCATGGATACCATATTCACAAAGAAGATTTGACCGACGACGATGATAAAGGGGTGAAAGCATAATGGAACCACAAAAAATGACGGCGGAAACCTTTCCGGCTTCTCCTGAGAAAGCCACGTTAGAAGGGAAGAATAAGTTTGTCGGGTTCTGGCTGTTTCTTGGAGGAGAAACCGTTCTGTTTGCATCGCTTTTCGCCACGTATTTGGCGCTGAAAAACTCAAATGCAGGCGGAGCAAAAACAACTGATATGTTTGACCTCACACTTGTCTTTATTGCCACAATGCTTCTATTAACGAGCAGTTTAACGAGTGTGTATGCCATGTATCATATGAAAAACTTTGCCTTTAAAAAGATGCAGCTTTGGCTTGGTATCACGGTCCTTTTAGGTGCTGGATTTTTAGGGGTTGAGATTTATGAGTTTTATCACTACGTGCATGCGTATGAATTTACGATTACCAGCTCAGCTCTTGGTTCTTCCTTCTATACACTTGTAGGAACTCACGGAGCTCACGTTGCCTTCGGACTTTGCTGGATTACCGCTCTCATGATCCGAAATATGAGACGCGGACTTGATTTATACAATGCGCCGAAATATTATGTGGCAAGTCTCTATTGGCACTTCATTGATGTTGTGTGGGTCTTCATCTTTACCGTTGTATATTTAATGGGAATGGTGGGATAAGAATGGGAAATAAAAACACAAATCAGTCCAAAGTCGACCTTGTATATCGTAAAAAGAAAAATGCCGAAGAAATGAAGCATCAGCTCATTTCTTTCGGCTTGATGATTGGATTAACATTTGTTGCGTTTTTAACGATCGCCTCAGAAGACGTTGGAAACTGGTTCGCTGTACCGTTTATTTTACTGCTTGCAGGCATTCAGGTGGCTTTTCAGCTTTATTATTTTATGCACATGAACCAAAAAGGGCATGAAACACCCGCCTTGTTTCTATACTCAGGTGTGTTTGTTGCGTTTATTACCGTATTAGCCTTTTTGACCATTATATGGTGGTAAACCCGCTTTGCCCTTGAAGGAGGCGCAGCAATGGAAAACTTAGAAATATTCGGATTTCGGGCATTATGGAGCCCTTATTATTTGACATGTATTGTGATAGCAGCTGCTCTTTATCTGCTTCTTGTGACAAAGGGGAAGCACCGTGCGACCGTGAAAGAGAAAACGTTATTTCTGACCGGGCTTGTTCTATTATATGCTGTGAAAGGGAGCCCAATTGATTTAATGGGGCATATTATGTTTAGTGCACATATGGCGCAAATGGCAGTGCTCTATTTAGTTATCCCGCCTCTCCTTATTACAGGATTGCCTGCAGCCATCTGGGAGCGGATCATTCAAACACCAGGTATTCAAGCCGTTTTCCGTTTGTTTTCCAAGCCTTTAATTGCACTGCTTGGGTTTAACGGCTTGTTTTCGCTGTATCACATTCCACTTGTGTTTGATTTTGTGAAAACAGATCCGTTTTACCATGCATTGATGACGGTTGTTATTTTTATCGCTGCCTTTTTCATGTGGTGGCCGCTTGTCCATAAAGTTCAAAGTCTGCCGCAGATCACAGGCATTTTGAAGCTTGGATATATCATGGCAGACGGGATATTGATGACTCCGGCCTGTGCACTTATCATGTTTAGTGAGGCTCCGATCTATGCAACCTATTCTAATGCAGGTGCATGGATACAAGCACTGCATTTATGTGTGCCAAGTGATATGCTTGCAGGCCTTGCTCTCACTGGCCCTGAAATGTTCCACACCTTGCCGCTGCTAGAGGACCAGCAGCTAGGAGCCATTTTGATGAAAATTATTCAGGAGATTGTGTACGGCTCTATTCTTGCTGTTGTCTTTTTTGACTGGGCAAGAAAAGAAAGGGCGAAAGATGCCGTACCAGATGCGCTTATTCCGAAATATGAATAAAAAAAGCACAGCCAGATGGCTGTGCTTTCATCTTAGAAAAAGGGCTAAAAGATATTTTTGCCCTTTGTTTTATGCTTCAGCCGTCATGGCTTCTAGTTTTTCCTTCAGCTGTGCAAGTGTTTTTTTGCTTGATTGGATGAGAGACTTAGGGAATTCTTCGCCTTCGCCATATTCAACGCCATGTGGATAATAGTGTTTTCCAAGTAATGGTGTTAGAAGCTGGATGTGTGCCTTTTTGGCACCGACATCTCCTTCGGTGGCGTAGCCGGAAATTCGTAAATAAAAGGTTCCTTCTACCATGCTGTACTTTCTGTCGTACGTCACACGCTCATAATCCCATTGATCGGCTCGTACAAATCCTTCACTTTCCATAATGAAATCTAATTTATTTAAGTCAGCTGATACCTCTTCAATCCCCGTACCTTCAAACTTCACCCAAAACCCCTCCTTATAAAATTTCCCTTTACTGACAATCATAGTATGAAAGCGTTAAACTTTCAACTGTGAAAGGTATGTTCTTTTATAAGCTGGTTACAGTAATAAAGAAAATAACGGATGGAGGAATCAACGTGAAAACGAAAAAAATCAAAGATATTATGACAAAAAAAGTAGTGACATGTCAGCAAGATGACAATACGTATGAAGCAGCAGTCAAAATGAGAGATGCTGATATCGGTGCCATTCCAGTGGTTGACGGAGATCAGCTCGTTGGAATAGTGACAGACCGTGACCTTGTGCTCAGAGGCATTGCAGAAAAAAAGCCAAACTCACAGGAAGTGGGCTCGCTGATGACGAAGGAAGTACTAACAGCTGAAGAAGATGCAACACTTGAAGAAATTGTCCGACTCATGTCAGAGCATCAGCTCCGCCGCATTCCCGTTGTAAAAAACGGCGCATTAACAGGGATTGTCGCTCTTGGAGATTTATCAGTCGAAGATTTATCAAATGATCGCGCGGGAGAGGCACTGACAGAAATCTCTCAACAGGATCAAAATCATGGGCAAGGATTTCTTCATTAAGAGGGGCATATTTTAAATTCGTGTTAAATAGGCTGTATTGTCGTTGATAAATGGAGCAAGTTTTGTTTAAATGACAGTAGAAGGTACTTTTTGTACCTTGCCAATTTAACGGAGGTGTTTATTTGAAAACTGTGCTCAAAACACTCCTCATCCTCCTGATTATATCTGGAACGTACGTTCTGTTTATTCAATATGGATCTTCACCAGAAAAAGAAAACAGCAATGAACCGAAGGTGTCTAATGAAGAAACATCTAGCGATAAGCCGATCAATATCCCAAAGAAGGGGCTCATGTCCTTTATGGGGAAATCTTCAAACGAAGTGCTTAAACAGCTGGGAGAACCAGATCGCATTGATCCTTCCGCATATGATTATGACTGGTGGATTTACAACCAATCGAAGAAGCACTATATTCAAGTAGGGGTAAAGGATAGTAAAGTGGTGACCTTGTTTGCAACAGGAGACGGACTGAATGTTGAACCATTTAAAATCGGTCAAGCCACGAGTGAAGTATTTAAGAAAACACAAATTGCACCTTACATTCATGTAGAGGATGAACAAAATTCATACCGCTTTGAATTCTCAGAAGATGATATGAATACAAGACCCACTGTGAAAGTGGGAGATGATGTGTATGTTCAGCTTTACATGGATAAGTTTGAAAGCACCCTTTCAAGTATCAGGGCCTTCAACGCAGATACATTTGTGAAACAAAAGCCGTATGAGGTGGTCTACCGAGGTCAATTGGTAGAACCTGAGCCGATATCAGGCGAAAAGTGGAAAGATATCGAGGCTTCCAGTCAAAAACAAATTTTTGATATGACCAATATTATCCGCCATAAGTACAACCTGCCGATCTTAAAGTGGGATGATGAAACCTCTGAAGTGGCTTTTATGCATAGTGAGGACATGAAAGAGAATCATTATTTCTCCCATGAATCTAAAAAATACGGTACGCTGAAAGATCGGTTAGAAAGAGGCGAGGTGGGCTTTCAGCTCGCAGGTGAAAACATTGCCTATAACTATGTCGATGGACCTGCAGCGGTAGAGGGCTGGCTCAATAGTGAAGGTCACAGGAAGGCGTTATTAAATAAAGATTACACGCATCTTGGCGTAGGGGTGAAAGAAAAATATTACACCCAGAATTTCATCAAGAAAACATCTTAAACGAAAGCAGCTGCATAAGTCGCAGCTGTTTTTTTGATGTTTAAAAAGAGGCTCACCAAAATAGATGCTGGTGTATATAGTATAGTAGGCATTTGTATGGGGGGTGAGGATATGACAAACAAGCAAAAACAAACATCCATTGATGAATTTAAACAATTCGTCAGACGCCATCCGAAGTTAATTCAAGAAGTGCAAACGCAAGAAAAAAGCTGGCAAAGTGTCTACGAGAATTGGGTCATGTTTGGTGAAGAAGATGAAATGTGGTCACCTTACCGGCAAACGAAATCTGAAGACGCTAAAGAAGAAAAAGCCTCTAAGCCAAGTGAAGCAGGAAAAGCAGATTTTATGTCTAAAATGGTTTCTGCTGTGAAAAAAATGGACGCTGATCAAATGAATGAACAGATTAACAAAATGAGCCAGTCTATTTCCTCTTTACAAAGCTTACTCGGCCAATTTTCATCCAATGGTTCAAAGAAAGGTTCATCTGGAGGCAGTCAGCACCCATTCTCCTTCAGGAAAGATTAAGTGAAAGGGGATGCTTCTGGTGCGAAAAGAAGTACAGGAATTTGTCATGGCCGAAGAGGATCGAATCAAATTCATAAGGCAGCGTCCTCTCTGGTACAGACAGCTGACGCGACATCCTGAAAATCTATCGTCCTTTGAATTAGATAAAATGAACTTTTACGAAAAAACCATTCCTCATCGTGTAAGTCAGTTGAGCAATAGCGTCCAAATGGCTGAAATGATGATTCAAATGTTCCAAGCAATGCGCAATCAAAATGGAGCCGGTTGAGGCTTTTTTGAGTTGATTAAGATGTCTATTTCCTGAGCATCCTATAAAAGTAGATGAAAGGAGAATCAGATGATGAAATGGATGCTGTCAATAGGCGCATTGCTTTTTCTTGTTACCGGGTGTCAAAGTCAACATGGAGAAGAGCAAGTGAACAAGCAAGACCCAGCATTACCAGTCATGCAGCAAACCCAAAGCGAAATGAAACAGCAAGGCTTTTTGAAATACAAAGTGCAGGGATCGTCTGTCTATATAGAAAGTACACTTCAAGATTTTCATCTTCAGCCAGAGCGTCTAAAAAAGAACGAGAAGGCGGGATATTTCACAGTGTATGTAGACGGGAAACGTGCAGGGAATGAGTATACTGCGGCATTTGTGGTCAAGCATCTTTCAAAAGGAAAGCATAAAATGACCGTTGTGCTGAATTCCCGTCATCCAGAATATAAACAGAAAAGAGAAACATGGGATGTATTTGTCACGTAAAAGCATTTTCTGATCCATAGGTTTCGTGGTAAACTATGAATTGGAGGTGCAACATTTATGTATGCGACAATCGAATCTGTGGAGCTCCAAGAGGAAGCAAATCAATTGGCTGCCATGATTCTTCAGTCGGAGGAGGCTGAACATTACCGCAACTGCTTTAAGCGTCTCCAGCAAGACGAAGAAGCCCAACAAATTATTGCCCATTTTACAAAAGTAAAAGAGCAATATGAGGATGTGCAGCGGTTCGGCAAATACCATCCGGACTATAGAACGATCTCAAAGGAAATGCGTGAGGTCAAAAGAAAGCTAGATCTTCACGATACAGTGGTTGATTTCAAAAAAGCAGAAACAGCGATTCAATCCATCTTAGATGAGATTAGTATTGAAATCGGTCAAGCTGTATCAGCATATATTAAAGTTCCAACAGGGAACCCATATTTTGATGGTCTATCATCATGCGGCGGTGGCTGTGGATCAGGTGGCAGCTGCGGCTGTAAAGTATCTTGACGAGACTTGAATGTCTCGTCTTTTACATAATAAATGAAAAGAATTGAAAAGCGGCAGGTGAAAAGATGGAAACCAAACGTCAAGGGATGGTCGTCTGGCTGCATTCGTTAAAGCAGTCAAAAGCGCTAAGAAAATTCGGGAATGTTCACTATATTTCAAGGAAAATGAAATATGCGGTGATCTATTGTGATATGAATGATCTTGAGCGCCATATGGCTAAGCTTAGCTCGTTACCATTTGTGAAACGTGTTGAGCCTTCATATAAACCTTTTATTAAGTTAGAGTACGAGTCCAAATTGGACAAAGCAAAAGAGTATGATTATAAGGTGGGCTTTTAAAGACACAAAAAAATCCCCGCGGCATCACCCGCGGGGTCCTTCTATTCTTAATGATTCATTAAGGAGAAGGCAAAGGGAGAGGAGAAACCGGAGGAAGAACTTATGGGGAAACGTAAGTCTTCTCCGCGGTTGGCAACAGCACCACATCAGATGCTGTTATAAGTAGTATGACCCCGGATTTCTTGATCTATACATAGAAAATGAATGAAAATCCGCGCATTGTTCCTCGAGGAGTGATGTGGTAAGATAATGTTGAATTTTTTGTCATAAACAATGACCAATAGAAGCAAGCAGAAAAAGTGGTGGGAAAATGAGAGTCATCTCTGGAACGAGAAAAGGCCGCACACTTAAAGCGGTACCAGGTCAATCAACACGACCGACGACAGATAAAGTGAAAGAATCGATATTTAATATGATCGGCCCGTATTTTGATGGCGGATGGGCCCTTGATTTATTTGCAGGAAGCGGTGGTTTAGGAATTGAAGCGCTTTCTAGAGGATTCGATCATTGCATATTTGTTGATCGAGATATGAAGGCGATTCAGACGATTAAAGGCAACCTGAATCAATTGTCGCTAATGGATCAAAGTGAAGTGTTTCGAAATGAAGCAAAGCGTGCACTCGCAGCTGTTGTGAAACGAGAGGAATCCTTTCAAGCCATTTTCCTTGATCCGCCCTATAAAGATCAACAGCTAAAAGTACTTCTTGAAATGATTGACGAGCACGCCTTGTTAACAGATGACGGCGTGATCGTGTGTGAGCACGACAAAGATGTGAAGCTGCCAGAAGAAGCAGGACAACTTCACATTACAAGACAGGAACTGTACGGATTGACTGGTATTACGATCTATAGAAAGCGGGGAAATTAATATGGGGAACATAGCCGTTTGTCCGGGCAGCTTCGATCCAGTCACATTGGGGCATTTGGATATCATCAAAAGAGGTGCAAAGATTTTTGATGAAGTGTATGTATGTGTATTAAATAATTCATCTAAAAAACCATTATTTACTGTTGAAGAACGGTGTGAGCTTATTCGCCAAGCGACGAAGGAGCTGCCAAATATCAAAGTTGAATCCTTTCACGGCCTGCTCGTTGATTACGCGAAACAAAAAGAAGCCAAAGTTATTTTACGCGGACTAAGGGCTGTGACGGACTTTGAGTATGAGATGCAAGGCACCTCAATGAACAAAGTGTTAGACGATGAAATTGAAACGTTTTTTATGATGACCAACAATCAATATTCCTTCTTAAGCTCCAGCATTGTCAAAGAAGTAGCGAAATATCATGGGGCAGTCAAAGATCTTGTACCAAAAGAGGTAGAAGCAGCGCTGAAGGAAAAATTTAATGGATGAGTGCACCTGGCACTCATCCATTTTTTAATTTCCGATAGTATAGCGCGATATACACAATCAAGCTGCAAAGTGTGATCAAAGGACCAGCTGTCACAAGCTGATTCCAAAGCACGCTGCTGAACATGACGACCTGCTGGCCTGCATCAAAGGCACCCGCCGGGAGAGCGATGTCTGATCGAGAGACATAAAGAGGCCTGAATAATAAAAAGGCAAAAACAGCTGCATAAATCCCGTGAAGCAAACGGGCGAAGAAAAACGGTTTAAAGCGGATATCGGTTGCCGCTAGAATGCCGGCGACTTGGGCTTGAACAGAAAACCCGCTGAATCCTAAAATAAAGCTGACGACAATGGTTTTAGCGAGAAGGGTGACTTCCTGTGCCCCCGTCATCTGGCTCCCTAATGTGATTTCAAATAAACCGGCAATCATGGCAAGGTCTAATTCTGGCGGAAGATGCATCGTTTGCAGCATATATCCGAGCCCTATGGATAAAAGGTCTGTCACATGGACAACTGACAGCATTTTGCTAAACACAGAAAATAAGATAATAAAGCCGCCAATCATAAAGAGTGTTTGGACGGATGACATGACTGCATCACTTAAAATTTGGCCGAGCGGCCTTTTCTCTGCGAGTCTTGCTGTATGAAGAGCATTGAAAGCCTCTTTAAACGGCGGGATTAAAAATTTCTTGCGGCTTCTTAGATGCGCATCATGCCGCGCTTTATATCCCCGCATCGTCACACCAACAGCAAGGTTCCCTAAATAATGTGCGCTTGCCAATACAATGCCTAAAGCTGGGTGATGAAAAAAACCAACAGCCACCGCACCGAAAATAAACAATGGATTCGATGAATTTGTAAAGGAAACGAGACGCTCTGCTTCGATCCGCGTCAGCTGCCTTTCCTGCCTCAGTCTTGTCGTTAATTTCGCACCGGAAGGAAACCCTGAAGCCATTCCCATTGCTAGGACAAATCCGCCTACACCTGGCACCCGGAAGATGGGGCGCATAAATGGCTCTAATAATACCCCGACAAATCTGACAATCCCAAAACTAATTAATAGCTCGGACAAAATAAAAAAAGGAAGCAATGATGGAAATACAACCTCCCACCACATTGCAAGTCCATTTTTTGACGCTTGCAAAGAGGCTTGTGGGTGTGTAATCACAGTGGCTGTTAAAAAAATAAAAAAAGCAGCGATGAACAGAGTGTTCCATTTTTTCATGGAGATTTCGCCCCTTGCTGTTATGATCTATTGGCGAGCTCGTGATTGTAGAAAAAGAAATTAGCCGAGCCTGTCTTCTATTACTATACGAGCAGTAGGGGCATGTTTAGACCTATAGATTCGTATATATGCATAGAAAGAGGAGGGTGGATTTTCATGAAGCGACCGATCATCGGGCTTGCACTAGGCTCCGGGGGTGCGAGGGGAATGGCGCATATCGGGGTATTGTCTAGTCTTGAGAAGCAAGGGATACAGGTAGATATGATCGCAGGAAGCAGTATTGGCGCACTTGTTGGGAGCTTTTATGCGGCAGGACAAGACGTAGAAAAAATGAAAAAACTTGCACTTGTCTTCAGAAGAAAGTATTATGCTGACTATACACTGCCAAAAATCGGTCTTTTAAAAGGAAATCGAATTTTGCAGCTGATTCACACGTTTACATATGGGAAAACATTCGAAGAATTAAGAATGCCCCTTGCGGTGGTTGCCTGTGACCTCGAAACAGGGGAAAAGGTTGTGTTTAAAGAAGGGTCTGTCTCACAAGCAGTCAGAGCAAGCATCAGCATTCCAGGCGTGTTTGTTCCTCACGAAATGGGCGGCAGACAGCTAGTGGATGGAGCGGTTGTTGACCGCATTCCTGTGTCTGTTTTAAAAGAAATGGGCGCAGACCTTATTATCGCCTCTGATGTATCAAGGGTGAAAAAAACAGAAAAGGCGACGAGATTATCGGATGTGATCATGCAAAGTTTGGACATCCTTCAAAATGAATTGGTCCGTCATCAAACCATTCATGCAGATCTCATGATTCGGCCGAGGCTTGAAACATTTAGCTCCAGTTCGTTCACACAGGTTCAGGAGATGATTGAAGCTGGTGAGCTCGCCGCAGACCAATTAACAGGTAAACTGAAAGATGTCATTGATAAATGGGAGTGTTAATCGAATGAAAAAATTGAATATTCGCTGGCTCAGCTTTTTTGTCGTTGTTCTTGTCTTATTTGGCTTAACTTTTGTCAAACTACCGTATTACGTGACAAAGCCAGGTGATGCAACAGAGATTGCCCCTCACATTCAAGTGGACGGTGGATACGGTGAGAAGGGCAGCTTCTCTCTTATGACGATTAAAGTAGGTCCAGCCAATCCGTATACGTATTTGCTTGCGAAAATGAATAAATATGACGAGATCGTCCCAGAAGAAAATATTAAAGCGGACGGAGAGTCGGATGAAGATTATATGAAAAGACAGCTTCAGCTGATGAAAAGCTCTCAAGAAAATGCCATGATTGCAGCGTATACAAAAGCAGGTAAAAAAGTAGATTATACGTTTAATGGGGTATATGCGAGCTACGTCATGAAAGGCATGCCTGCTTACGGTAAAATTGAAGTGGGCGACCGGATTAAAAGCGTCGATGGCAAGACGTATGACTCTGCTGATAAAATGGTGTCGTATATCAGCCGTCAAAAAGCAGGTACATCTGTCCGTTTTGTCCTTGAACGAAACGGCAAGGATATCACGCAGCAAGTGAAGTTAAAACCTTTTAAAGAAGAGCCGAATCGAGTCGGAATTGGCGTATCATTATTTACAGACCGAAATGTGAAAGTCTCGCCTTCTATTAAGGTGGATATTGAAAATATCGGCGGCCCGTCGGCAGGTTTAATGATGTCACTTGAAATTTATAACCAGCTAACAAAAGAAGACGAAACTCATGGCTATGCGATTGCAGGGACCGGAACGATTGACGCTGATGGTACGGTCGGGCCAATTGGCGGAATTGATCAAAAGGTCGTTGCAGCAGATAAAGCAGGAAAAGATATCTTCTTTGCACCAAACGATAAAGGTGATCCAAACTCCGACTACAAAAATGCAGTGAAAACAGCGAAAGATATTAAAAGTGATATGAAAATCGTTCCTGTAGACACAATGCAGGACGCACTGAACTATTTAAATAAGTTAAAAGAGAAAGCATCTTAAGTAAAAAAAGAGCAGCCCTTATCAAGGCTGCTCTCAGCGTGTAGACAAACCCTCGCATTCGGTGTCAGGTCTCTGCGCCGGTACTCACGAATGTCAAATTCGCTCCGTTCCGGTGCTCGCCCTTCCTAGACTTCAAAGGTTTTCTATCACGCTGAAAAGAAGACAAAGGACTAAAATAAAGATCATTTTAGCCCTTTGTCAACAATCAGAGAGCAGCCCTTATCAAGGCTGCTCTTTTTATCAAGATTGGAAGAGACCAGTCTCTTCATCATAGCGGATCGGTGAGGTTTTAAATTCTGCTTCTGTTAACTTTGTTTGCATTGGTTCGCTGATAGGAAGGCTGAAGACGCGGGAAGCGCGAATGTCAAGATCAAGGGCAGGGTGTGAAAAGGAAGACAGCTTGCTGATGAGCGGTACGTCCAATTCTTTTTTGACAAGTGATAAGTATTGCTGTCCTTTCTTTGACATACCAAGTAAACGAATGTATGGCGTGTGTTTCTCGTTTAGCAGCTCATGCATGACAGTTTTCTTTACCCTCATTAAAAGGTGCGTATTCATCCGCTGCAGCCTTGTCCACGTATATCGTTTTGTTTTCAAAAGTGATAGATATTCCTCGTAGGAGGACGCATGTGTGATCGCCTTTTGCATGCGGTGTTCGATGCCTTCTTCGATTTCATAGATGCCTTCTAGTTCCGCTGTATCCATTGTGTGAAACACATGTTTTAAGAAGCTGAAATAGTCTTCTTGTGTATGTAAAAGATCATAAGAAGAATAATAGTCGTGTAATTGCTTAAGCGAAGCTTCCGGGAGATAAGAGGCAACAGTCTCAAATGATCCATTCTCTTTTAAGGCTTTTCGGATGCTTGTTGCGCTTGCGATTTTCTGATGTTCAGGAAGCTCTTGATCATGATAGCCTGATGCAATTCTTTGAGAGGTAAAGGGCTCTATGTGAGGAGATCTCTCTAAGATGGCTTTGACATAATGGAAGCCTAAAATGTTATTGGGCTTAGACAAATCCAGTAAGTGTTTAGGATCAATGATCTCTTGAAACGCAGCGGCAGAGGCAGCTGGATAACTAAGCCCTTCTTTGACCTTTAATTTTGTGAATAGATCAATTTCTTCTTTTTTCTCATGCCAAGCGTGAGCTGTTCGCTCAAATGCTTTGATATCTCCGTCCTCGCTTCCGAAAAAAAGGGAGCGGCATTTTAAAGCGTCTAGAATGGACACAGCGCCGTTTGCAAAGGTTTCTGCCTTTTGCACTGCATATATGTATGGAAGCTCACATACGATGTCTACACCGTTTTGCAATGCCATTTTAGTACGTGCCCATTTAGAGACGATGGCAGGCTCTCCGCGCTGGAGGAAGGAACCGCTCATGACGGCAATGGCTACATCTGAGGAGGTATGTGTTTTCGCCTGACGAACATGGTAGGCATGTCCATAATGAAATGGATTATACTCGACAACGACTCCTGTTGCTTTCAATAGATGTTCCGCCTTTCTTGCTATGGTTAAATGGTCTATGCTACAGTAGCATAAGGGAAAAATGAAGCCCATTTTTTTCAGTGTAGGCATTCCGTGAACTGATGTCAAACAACGCTTTGACATCACAAAGGACTGTAAAGAAAAAATATTGACAAATAGCATGATGAAAGCTATAATCATGTTTGTTGCTCTTAGAGGTGATACAATTGAAATGGACAGTTTATCAGTTACATCAAAAAGCTAAAAACAGCTTCGATTTTCATGAGACGGTTGACTTAAATGAACTTACTAGCCTTCATTCAGATATACGTCGCATTTCACCAGTAGAGGTGAAAGGGACTGGAGTGATCGAATCAAAGCAAGTCGCATTTGATTTAACCATCACAGGTGAAATGACATTGCCTTGTTCAAGAACGCTTGTTGATGTAAATTATCCATTTGCGATTTCAACGAAAGAACTATTTGTACTTCATAAGACAGACGATATAGAAGATGAAGACGTATCTGTTGTAGAAGACGATATCATCGACTTAACGCCTATTGTCAAGGAAGAAATTCTTCTTGAAGTGCCGATGCAAATCTTTTGCGATCAAACAGACGTAAAAGGTGCTGCACCACAGGAAGGGAATGACTGGGCGGTCATTTCGGAAGATGCACATCAAAACCGAATTGATCCGCGTCTGGAAGGCTTGAAGAAGCTCTTAGAAGAAAATAATGAATCTTAACTCTTTAAGGAGGTGGGAATAATGGCTGTACCTTTTAGAAGAACTTCTAAAATGAAAAAAAGATTGCGTCGTACGCATTTCAAACTACAAGTACCTGGTATGGTAGCTTGCCCAGAATGCGGTGAAATGAAAATTTCTCATCGTGTCTGCAAATCTTGCGGAACATACAAAGGCAAAGACGTAAAAAGCAACTAATGCTTGATAAAAAAGCGTAAGGGAATCTTCCCTTGCGTTTTTTTATTTGTCTATTTTTTTAGGTTTCTCTCCTGCAAATAGTCTATCTACTCTAGTAAGCGCATATGATGTGGTATTCAGATTCAGGGGGGATGATCAATTGACGATTACAAGGCAGGATGCATGGACACAAGATGAAGATTTACTTTTAGCAGAAGTCGTCTTAAGACACATTCGTGATGGAGGAACGCAGCTTTCCGCATTTGAGGAAGTTGGGAAAGCATTGTCAAGAACAGCTGCAGCATGTGGATTCAGATGGAACTCATACGTCAGAAAACAATATCAGGCCGGCATTGAGCTGGCGAAAAAACAGCGAAAAGAACTGCGTAAAAAGATTGGGATTCATTCCTCGGGTTTACCACAGAATACGTTAACGATAGAAGAGAAGGCATCTTCAGATCAGGCTGAATTGACCTTGCGAGAAGTGATTCAGTTTTTAGAGCAGCTTGAAAAAGAACCTGCTGGCTCTGCTTATTTACGCGAAGAACTAGCGGATGCACAGCATCAACTAAAGTCGCTCACGGAAGAAAATGAACATTTGAAGAGGCAATTAAAAATGACAGAAGAAGATTATCGGGCACTCATTGGGATTGTTGAAAGAGTCAAACAGAATATCAACTTAAAAGAATATGCTAAATAAGAAAACGCCCCTCACAGAGAAAGGAGGGGCGTTTTGCCATCAGTATTAAGCGGATTCACCTGTATTCTTTTGAATATGGGCGGGCTCCCAGATGAGTGGATTTTCGCCTTTATCGCGTTCCATATCATATTTGACCGCTTCAAAGCCCATTTTATCCCAAAAACCCGCAGATTTGACGCGTGGATTGGTCCGGATAGGCATTCCGAAGGATTTGGCGAAATCAACAAGTGCCTCGCCGTACCCTTTACGCTGATACCCAGGAAGCACTTCCAGCTTCCATAGCTCTAAATAATCATGATTGTGGTCAAAATACGTTGTCGTCGAGCCGTCCACTTGATATAGGCTCATACGTGCGACCAGCTTATCTCCAAAATAAATCCCATAAAATGGAGAGTTGCTGTCATTTTCAATCATATTACTTTCAAGGTCTTCAAGCATGGATAGTTCTTGTATCCCATATTCTTTAAATTGTTTAAATTCCTCTAAAGTTTTGTAATTGATTAGAAGTCGTTTTACTTGTGTCATATGATCTTCCCCCTTACACACATAATGTCGACAGTGATGTCATTGAAGGCGTTTTCACCCCATCCGCCTCAAAAAGTTTTTACACTTATTATTATAGTTTTTAAATTAAAAAAATTCAATCGCGGCGCGCCAACTGCTTTTTGCATCACGGCATGAAACTGTTAAAATGGTTGATATGATGAAGTAAACAGAAAAAGGGAAGTGCGGCAGTTGAACATTGGAATCATTGGCGGCGGTGCGATTGGTCTGCTTTGTGCCAGTTATTTATCACAGCATCATGACATCACTGTTTTAACAAGAAGAAAAGAACAAGCAGAGGAGATTCAAACATCAGGAATTAAGCGAATGGTAAAAGGAGAGACATTCTGGTCGGCTGCTCAGGCACGGGCAGGCATTACAGGACGATTTGATCTGCTGATTGTGACAGTGAAATATCATCATTTGCAAGAGGTGCTTGATGAACTATCGACATTACCTCGTCAGCGAATCTTATTTTTACAAAATGGCATGGCCCACTTATTAGATTTAGAAAACTGGAAAACGGCGCATACAATTTATATAGGTGTCGTAGAGCACGGGGCCATGAAGGTATCAGATCATGCAGTAAACCATACAGGGATTGGTGTCATCAAGTGGGGGGCTTTTCATCCTGAGGATGCAGCTGATGTGAGAAATGCTTTAAACGGAACGCCGGCTCATTTTCAGATGATTTATACGGATGAATGGAAAAAAGTGCTGGAGGAAAAACTGCTAGTCAATGTCTGCATTAACCCGCTCACGGCATTATTGCATGTGAAAAATGGGGAATTGATCGTAAATCCTTCATATGAATACATGATGAAATGTGCATTTGAAGAAGCATTGTCCATTTTAGGTCTGCCTGAAAAAGAGCAGCTCTGGTCACACGTCGTTTCAATTTGTAAGAAAACGGCCGCCAATCAATCGTCGATGCTTCAAGATATCGTCAAAGGCCGTGAAACCGAAAGAAAAGCCATCGTTGGCTATCTTTTAAAAAAGGCTCAAGCTCAAGAGATTCTGGCGCCTCATCTTACTTTCTTCAATCGAAGCTTGGAAGTATTGGAAAAAAAGCAAACAAAATCTTTTGAGTGAGCTCATTTACATGCTATACTTTTTTCGGGAAACTAACTATTTATTGAAGAAAGGAAGTTCTAAACATGCAATTGACTGAACTTTCCATCCGAAGTCAGAATTTATTCATACGTGATTATATAGAAGAAAAAAAAGAGATGACTGCTTTTTTTGATTATGATATACATTCTGAGCACACATGGAAAAAGAGATACGACGATCTCATGGAAATGAGCTTCCCGCGCGAGGCTTTAGCAGATTATATGAGCGCATACCACGCAAAGTTTGAATCGGCAGCGATGCGTCAGAACATTGAAAAGATCCGTGACAAGCGGAGTGTCATGGTGGTTGGAGGACAGCAGGCCGGCCTACTTTCAGGACCACTTTATACCATACATAAAATCATATCCATTATTCAGTTCGCAAAAGAAAAAGAATCAGCGCTTGGCGTTCCTGTGATTCCAGTCTTTTGGGTAGCAGGTGAGGATCATGACGTAGATGAAATTAATTTTGTCTACACATCTGGCGACAAAGGTCCAGTCAAGCAAAAGCTGCCATTACATAACGTTAAAAAAACTGCTGCAAAAAGAACACCGCTGCATCAAGAAAAAACAGAGAAATGGCTACGTGACGTGTTTTCAACGTATGAGGAATCTGCATATACAAATGGCTTGCTTGATCAGCTTCTTCGATGTTTACGCAAATCACAAACGTTTACGGATTTCTTTGAATGGATTGTATGCGACCTTTTTGAAGAAGATGGACTTCTTCTATTTAATTCAGGAGACTTAGGCGTTAAACCACTTGAGCGTACGTTGTTCAAGCACATTGTCGAGACAAATGATGCGGTCACAGCTCGTTTGAATGAAACGCAGGCTGCCATGAAACGAGCGGGATATCAGCCGATCATTGAAGCTGGTGACAATCAGGCGAACCTGTTTTACGAATATGATGAGGAGCGTTTCCTTATTGAAAAAGAAAACGGCCAGTTTTCTATATCAGAAGTGGGGCTTACATGGACGAAAGAAGAGCTTTTGCAGGAAATTGAGGAGCACCCAGAACGGTTCAGCAACAATGTGGTGACACGCCCCTTAATGCAGGAAACCCTTCTCCCGACACTTGCTTTTATGGCAGGACACGGTGAAGTCAACTATTGGGGAGAGCTGAAAGGAATCTTTGAGCATTTTAAATTAAAGATGGCACCTGTTCTTCCAAGACTGCACGTGACCATTCTTGAAAGGCACATCGATAAGAAGCTGCCGGCTAGAGAACTTTCTGTAGAAGAAGTGCTCACAAGCGGAGTAAAAGAAAAGAAAGAGGCTCACTTTGAGCAAAGCCTTCCAGACAGCTTTGTTCAAGCCGTTGATCATGCGAAACGTGAATTAGCGAAAGTTCACAGTGTATTGAGGCAAGAAGCACTGGAGGTTGAACCAAACTTCGAGCAGCTGCTAGATAAAAATGCCAAATTTATCGAAGATCAGCTTCAATTTGTTTATCAAAAGGTGGCGCAGCGTGTGGAACAGAAGGAAGGATATATCCTTCGGGATTTTGAACGGATTGAAAACAGCTTAAAACCACTAGATGCCCCGCAAGAAAGAATTTGGAATATCATGTACTTTTTAAACAAATATGGTCCAGAATTCTTCAAAACGTTCAAAAATCTGCCATTTTCATTTCAAAACAAGCAGCAAATTGTCAAACTTTGAAATAAAGTTTTAATGAACCCTGACTAGTTCAGGGTTTTTTTTTATGTAGAAACAGTGTAAAATAAGTTTTGTGGAGAGAAGTGGTGGATAGTGGAGAGTAAGGGTGAGAAAGTGGGGCTCTGATTATCATGTTCATGGGTGAATACCAACATACGATTGATACAAAAGGGCGCATGATCATCCCTGCTAAATTTAGAGACGGTCTCGGAGAACAGTTTGTGCTGACGAGAGGGCTTGATCAATGTTTATTTGGCTACCCTATGAGTGAGTGGAAACTAATTGAAGAGAAACTCAAAGCACTGCCGCTAACGAAAAAAGATGCACGTGCGTTTACCCGGTTCTTCTTCTCCGGCGCAGTTGAATGCGATCTGGACAAGCAGGGGCGCATTAACATCGCATCAAACCTACTCCAATATGCAAAACTCGAAAAAGAATGTGTGGTCATCGGCGTTTCAAATCGAATTGAGTTGTGGAGTAAGTCGATCTGGGAACAATATACAGAAGAGCAAGAAGATTCTTTTGCTGAAATTGCTGAAAACATGATTGGGTTTGATATATAATAATCCCTTGTGCAGCAAGCTTTCTACACATTCATTTCTATTTGAAAAAGGTGGGACCATAACATCATGTTTCAACATGAGACAGTATTATTAAAAGAAACAGTTGACGGTTTAAACGTCAAAGAAGACGGTACATATGTAGACTGCACGCTGGGCGGAGCAGGTCATAGCTCATATTTACTATCTCAACTATCAGAAAAAGGTACATTGATTGGATTTGACCAAGACGATGCTGCACTGGATCATGCACGAGAGAAGCTCGCGGATGCTAAAGCGAACATTCTTTTCATAAAGAGCAACTTCCGATATTTAAAAGAACGTCTGAATGAACAAGGCATTACAAGCGTAGACGGTGTGATTTTTGATCTTGGGGTTTCATCTCCTCAGCTCGATACACCAGAGAGAGGCTTTAGTTATCACCATGATGCACCTCTTGACATGCGAATGGATCAAACAGCCGCATTGTCGGCAAAGCAAGTGGTGAATGAATGGCCATTTGAAGATCTAGTTCGGATTTTCTACAAATATGGGGAAGAAAAATTCAGTAAGCAAATCGCACGAAAAATTGAAGAAGCTAGAAAAAAAGCACCAATTGAAACAACAGGTGAGCTTGTCGACATTATCAAAGAAGGAATTCCCGCACCTGCAAGACGAACTGGCGGACATCCAGCAAAAAGAGTGTTTCAAGCGATCCGAATTGCTGTAAATGATGAATTGAAAGTT
Source organism: Bacillus sp. MAG717A (assembly GCF_036884855.1). Taxonomy (NCBI): domain Bacteria; kingdom Bacillati; phylum Bacillota; class Bacilli; order Caryophanales; family Bacillaceae; genus Bacillus; species Bacillus sp. MAG717A. Next base: position 26,314 of record NZ_CP145733.1, on the reverse strand, counting down.
TTTGAAGAAGCACTAGAACAAGCAATAGAGTTACTCAATCCGAAGGGGAGAATTTCTGTCATTACATTCCATTCACTTGAAGACCGGATTTGTAAAAGTACATTTAAAGAAATGTCTTCTCTTCCAGAACTTCCGCACGGACTACCAGTGATTCCAGAGGGACTTGAACCAAAGCTGAAGCTGATCACGAGAAAGCCAATCGTTGCATCAGAACAAGAGCTGGAACATAACAACCGTGCCCGTTCAGCGAAGCTCCGAATTGCAGAAAAAAAGTAAAACGACACCATAGATGATGATAAAAAGGAGGTTTCTTATGAGTAATTTGGCTTACCAAAGAGAAGTAAAACAATATCAAACAGAGCAGCAAGGCCAATCGGTTGTTATTAAAAGAAGAGGTTCTATCACACTTGGTGAAAAAATCTTACTTGTCATGTTTGTCATGGCTCTTATGTGCAGCTCCATTCTCATCATTTCTAAAGCCTTTGCTGTTTATCACGCTAATATTGAAGTGCAGAAATTAGAGCAGCAAGTATCTTTAGAATCGAAGAAGATTACTGAGCTTCAAAAGGAAAAAGACTTGCTGAGTGAACCAGAAAGAATTATCGAAGCTGCGAAAAAAGCAGGCTTAAGCATTTCGAAAGATGTTAAGAAGGTCGATTAAGATGGCGATGCCTAAAAAGAATAAAATGATGAACAGAGGCGCGGCAATTGCGAGTATTTGCTTCGCCCTGTTTTTCTTTATCATCCTTGCACGTTTTATTTATATTCAGATTACAGGAACGGTCGATGGTCAAGTGTTAGCCGCAAAGGCAAATGAACAATATCAATCGAAGAAAACACTTGAAGCCAAAAGAGGGTCTATTTTAGACCGAAATGGGAATGTGATTGCCGAGGATACATCTGTCTATAAACTCATTGCGATCATGAGCAAGAAAATGACGGTCGATCCAAAGCACCCAATGCATGTCGTCGACAAAGAAAAGACAGCAAAAGAGCTGTCAAAAGTAATTGATATGAGCGAAAGCGAAATTTTAAAGCGTCTGAATACTAAAGGTGCGTTCCAAGTTGAGTTTGGTAAAGCTGGGAAAGACATCAGTTTTTCAACAAAGGAAAAAATTGAAAAGCTAAAGCTGCCAGGGATCGCATTTGAAAAAGACACGAAGCGATATTATCCAAACGGCATGTTTGCTTCAAATCTGATCGGTTATGCAAGATTAGATGAGGCGACAAAGGACATGTCAGGCGCGATGGGACTTGAGAAGGCGCTGAACAAATTTTTAAAAGAAAAAGACGGCTATGTGACATATAACAGTGACAGAAGTGGATGGGCTCTTCCAAATAGTAAAGAAGACATTGTCGCTCCGAAGGATGGAAAAAATGTCACGCTGACAATCGATCAAAAAATCCAAGCGTTCCTTGAAGAAAGTATGACGCAGGTTGCCAAAAAATATAAACCGAAGAAAATCATTGCTACAGTCGTTGACCCAAAAACGGGCAAGGTGCTCGCGATGGGACAGCGGCCAAGCTTTAATTTAAATGAATTAGACATTACGAATTATAACAATGATGTCATTTCATATGCGTTTGAACCAGGTTCAACGATGAAAATCTTTACACTTGCTGCGGCAATCCAAGAAGGGGTCTACCAAGGCAATGATAAATATCAATCTGGTACTTATAAAGTAGGCGGCGGCCTTGTAAGAGACCATAACAACGGAAATGGCTGGGGGAAAATTGACTTTCATGAAGGTGTTCTCCGTTCGTCAAACGTAGCCTTTGCAAAGCTGGCAAAAGAAAAGTTAGGCTTCACGCGCTACGAACAATATTTGCAGAAGTTCCATTTCTACGACAAAACAGGTATTGACTTGCCGAACGAAGCGTCTAGTAAAATCAATTACAGATACGAATATGACAAAGCATCGACTGCTTACGGTCAAGCGTCTGCTATTACACCGATTCAACAAATCGAAGCAGCGACAGCGATAGCAAACGGCGGAACGATGATGAAGCCATATGTCATTGATCATATTACAGACCCGAACACAAACAAAACGATTTTACAGCACGAACCAACAGTAACTGGAAAACCAATTTCCTCAGATACAGCAAAGCAAGTACGTGACATTTTAGGTGAGGTTGTTTCATCGAAGATTGGAACAGGTCAGCCTTATCAAATCAAAGGCTTTGACGTTGCTGGAAAAACAGGAACAGGACAAATTGGCGGTGCCGGCGGTTACCTCCAAGGAAGAAATGATTACGTCTTTTCATTTATGGGAATGGCGCCAAAAGATGATCCAAAGCTGCTCGTTTATGTAGCTGTACAGCAGCCGCAGCTGTCTGACACAGAAACTGGCTCTGCCCCAGTTGCACAAATCTTTAACCCAGTGATGAAAAATAGTCTGCTATATTTAAATATTGCACCAACAAAAACAGACGATAAAAAATCAGGCGAACAAAAAGTGAAGCAAGAAACAATGCCTTCATTCTTAGATTTAGAAGTGAAGCAGGCGGAAACAGAAGCTAAAAACAAAAACTTAACGCCTGTTGTCATCGGCGACGGCCTCTCCATTAAACGACAGTGGCCAAGTGCAGGTTCTGAATTCTCTGAAAGCCAGAAAGTTTTCTTGAAAACAGCAGGAAAAACCATCAAAATGCCTGATATGACAGGCTGGTCGAGAAGAGAAGTCCTTCAATATGCATCCATTTCCGGTGTGCATATCGAAACAAAGGGACAAGGATATGCTGTCAAACAAAGTGTTAAAAGTGGAGCGGAGATTTCAGATAAAGTCGTCACTGTGACATTTAAAAGCCCGAATTAACTGCAAAACCTAGCAAACGACTTGCTAGGTTTTTTTTTGCCGAGCGGGATAGACGAGACGTTCTACATAAGGACGGGCCTGCATATGATGGAAACAAGCCATATGTATGTAAGGAGTGAACCGGGCGTGCGAGTATCAAGTGTAACAGTGAGAAAACGATTGCTTTTCGTGCTGCTGATTGGGGTGATCATTTTTTTCATCATAGATACTAGATTAGGATATGTACAGTTTATTATGGGTGAAAAGCTCACAAGCTTAGCAAAAGATTCATGGAGCCGGAACCTCCCGTTCGAACCAGAAAGGGGAGATATTTTGGACCGAAATGGGGTGGAACTTGCGACGAACAAAAGTGCCCCATCTATATTGGTCGTTCCGCGGCAAATTAAAGATCCCGCAGAAACAAGCAAGAAACTGGCGGCAGTACTGAATATGTCTGAGGAAAAAGCGTACAAGCATGTCACAAAGAAAACATCAATCGAACGAATTTCTCCAGAGGGGAGAAAAGTATCTCATGAAAAAGCAAAAGAAGTCAGAGAGCTTGATTTAGATGGTGTTTATGTTGCGGAAGACAGCATCAGACACTATCCGTTCGGCAGTTTTCTTTCTCATGTGCTTGGCTTCGCTGGAATTGATAATCAGGGTTTACTTGGACTGGAAGCCTATTATGATGATGACTTAAAAGGTGAAAAAGGCTCTGTAAAGTTCTATTCCGATGCAAAAGGGCAAAAAATGCCAGATGAAGCAGATGATTATACACCACCTAAAGATGGCCTTGATATGAAGTTAACTGTCGATGCGAAGGTACAAACCATCATAGAGCGGGAATTAGATAACGCGCAGGCAAAATATAACCCAGATGGGATGATCGCGATTGCGATGAATCCGAAGAACGGTGAAGTGCTTGGGATGTCGAGCAGACCGGACTTTGATCCAGCGGACTATCAATCAGTTGACCCGAAAGTGTTTAACCGAAATCTCCCGGTGTGGAGCACATATGAGCCAGGGTCGACATTTAAAATTATTACGCTTGCAGCAGCCTTAGAAGAGAAAAAAGTCAATTTAAAACGCGATCATTTTTTTGACAGCGGATCTGTAACAGTAGATGGTGCAAGGCTTAGGTGCTGGAAAAAAGGCGGGCACGGATCACAGTCATTTTTAGAAGTGGTGCAAAACTCATGTAACCCTGGCTTTGTTGAACTGGGGGACCGTCTAGGAAAGGATAAATTATTTTCTTATATTAAAAATTTCGGGTTTGGCCAAAAAACTGGAATTGATCTTCAAGGGGAAGGCCGAGGCATTTTGTTCCCGCTGGACCGAGTTGGCCCTGTAGAGCAGGCGACAACTGCCTTTGGTCAGGGTGTATCTGTTACGCCGATACAGCAAGTAGCTGCCGTAGCCGCAGCGGTAAATGGCGGAACACTTTACACGCCGTACATTGCAAAGGAATGGATAGATCCAATCACAAAAGAGGTTGTGAAAAAGCAATCACCGATTGCCAAAAAGAAAGTGATTTCAGCAGAAACATCAAAAGAAATCAGATATGCGCTTGAAAGTGTAGTCGCTCAAGGGACTGGCCGAAATGCATTTGTTGAAGGATATCGAGTTGGCGGAAAAACAGGGACAGCACAGAAGGTAAAAGACGGCAAGTACATGGAAAATAACCACATTGTGTCGTTTATCGGCTTTGCGCCTGCTGATGATCCAAGTATCGTTGTATATGTGGCTGTAGATAACCCGAAAGGCACCATTCAATTTGGCGGGACAGTTGCTGCACCAATTGTGGGTCATATTATGCGGGACAGCCTGCCTGAAATGGGTGTGAAAAAAAGAAAAGGACAAATTGAAAAGAAGTACCAGTGGCTGGACACAAAAACCATTGAGGTACCGAATCTTGTAGGGGGATCTGTTTCAGACCTTGAATCCCTCCTGATTAATCTTAAGATCGATGCTTCTGGAACTGGCAGTAAAGTGGTGAAGCAATCACCTGCTGCTGGGACGAAGGTCAAAGAAGGCTCCACCATCAGATTATACTTAAACGATGAATAATAAAGAATGAACAGAGGGTAGCCGCACTCATTCGGCTGCCTCTTTTTGTTGAAAGAGAAGGTCTGTTTGAAAAAAAGAACCTAAAGTGTGTTTTTTCCAAGAGAAACTTAAGGAATACGCTGGATGTATCCTTTTTTTTACGATAAAATATAGACTGTGTGTTTTTTTCGCAAGACATGCACGTGAACGAATTTGAGAGGTTTGATATGAAATGAAATTACAAGAACTCCTTACATACTTTAAAAGTGAAAACAACGAATTAATAAACGAAAATCCTGATATCACTTCCATCGAAATGGATTCTAGAGAGGTGAAAAAAGGAAGCCTTTTTGTCTGTATAAAAGGCTATACAGTAGATGGACACGATTATGCTGAAAAAGCGGTGAAAAGCGGGGCTGCAGCGATTGTAGCAGAACACCCTCTTAACATAACAGATGTACCAGTCATTATTGTGAAACACTCTCAAAGAGCTCTTGCAAGAATAGCTGATGCGTTTTACGAACAGCCAACTCATAAGCTGAATCTCATCGGGATCACAGGCACAAACGGAAAAACTTCCACAACACACATGATTGAACAAATGATGAGAAAAGCCGAAAAGAAAACAGGCTTAATCGGTACGATGTATATGAAGGTGAATGATGACATTCTCGATGTGAAAAACACGACACCTGAAAGTGTCACACTTCAGAAGACCTTTAAACAGATGCTTGATCAAGATGTAGACACAGCCATTATGGAAGTATCATCACACGCACTGCATCTTGGCAGGGTACATGGATGTGATTATGATATTGCCGTTTTCACAAACCTTTCGCAGGACCATCTTGACTACCACAACACAATGGAAGAATATAAACATGCGAAAAGCTTGCTGTTTTCACAGCTGGGCAGTGCCTTTCATCACGATAAGCCAAAGCATGCGATTTTAAATGCGGATGATGATGCTTCGAGTTACTATGAAAAAGTGACAGCTGCTGAAGTCATGACATATGGCTTAGAGCAAAAAGCAGATGTCATGGCAAAGAATATTCAAATCAAGCCGAAGGGAACTCAATTTGATTTAATCACTCCAATTGGCACCAAAAAAGTGACAGTTGCCCTCATCGGTAAGTTTAATGTGTACAACATCCTAGCAGCTGTATCAGTAGGGATCGTATCTGGCTTAACATTTGAAACGATTGTAAGTGCTATTGAAGAGCTGGAGGGAGTCAAAGGCCGATTTGAACTTGTGAACTGTGATCAAGATTTCCCTGTGATCGTCGATTACGCCCATACACCTGACAGCTTAGAAAATGTCCTGACAACGTGTAGAGAATTAACAGAGGGCAAAATTTTCTGTGTGATAGGCTGCGGCGGCGACCGTGATAAAACAAAGCGTCCTCAAATGGCCCAAATCGCTGTGAAGTATGCAGATGAGCCTGTATTTACATCAGACAACCCAAGAAGCGAAGATCCTTCAGCTATTTTGAAGGATATGGAAAATGGTGTGCCAGACGCATATTATCATAGCTTTGTGAATCGCAAACAAGCCATCTTTTTTGCAATTGCCAATGCGAAAAAAGGCGATACAGTCTTAATAGCGGGTAAAGGCCATGAGACATATCAAATCGTTGGCGATCAAGTGTACGACTTTGATGATGCAAAGGTTGCTATGGACGCTATTTTAGATCTAAACAAATCTTAAAATGATGAAAAGAGTGTAATGAAATGAAGCATTTTGTACAAAAACAACATACGAAGAACGCGAATGAATACCTTAATAATGAATGCAATTTTCTGATGGAAAACGGCTTTGGAAATTCGGAAGGAGTAAAGAACGATGCTTGAACAGGTGATATTGTTTACAATCATAATGGGATTTTTAATCAGTGTTCTTTTATCCCCGATTTTTATTCCGTTTTTAAGAAGACTTAAATTTGGTCAAAGTATTAGAGAAGAAGGACCACAGTCTCACCAAAAGAAATCAGGTACTCCGACAATGGGCGGAATTATGATTATCTTTTCTATCACAATTACGACGATTGTGATGATCAACAAATTTTCTGAGATTAGTCCAGAAATGTTTTTATTGTTATTTGTCACGCTTGGCTACGGTCTATTAGGATTTTTAGATGATTATATTAAAGTAGCGATGAAACGAAACCTAGGTTTAACATCGAAACAGAAATTAATCGGTCAAATTGTGATCGCAGTGATTTTTTATGCAGTCTTCCATTATTATCAGTTTGCAACGACGATTCGTATTCCAGGAACAGATGTCAGCTTCGATTTAGGATGGGCTTACTTTATTCTTGTTATTTTCATGCTTGTCGGAGGTTCTAATGCTGTGAACTTAACGGATGGACTGGATGGTCTATTATCTGGAACCGCTGCTATTGCCTTTGGAGCCTTTGCTATACTGGCTTGGAATCAATCACAGTACGATGTAGCGATCTTTTCAGTAGCTGTTGCTGGAGCCGTTCTTGGGTTTCTTGTGTTTAACGCGCATCCTGCAAAAGTATTTATGGGTGATACAGGGTCGCTTGCTTTAGGCGGAGCGATTGTAGCGATTGCCATTTTAACAAAGCTTGAAATTTTACTTGTCATTATTGGAGGAGTATTTGTTGTCGAAACGTTATCCGTTATTCTTCAAGTGATCTCCTTTAAAACAACTGGAAAAAGAATCTTTAAGATGAGTCCGCTTCACCACCACTATGAGTTAGTTGGCTGGTCTGAGTGGAGAGTAGTTGTCACCTTCTGGACAGCTGGTTTATTACTTGCTGTTTTAGGAATTTACATCGAGGTGTGGTTATAATTGAATAAGATGCAAATGTTAAAAAACGAACATGTACTAGTATTAGGTCTTGCAAAAAGCGGATATGCGGCAGCTTCAATTCTTCATGAGCATGGAGTGAATGTTATAGTAAATGACCAAAAGCCGTTTGAAGAAAATGAACCTGCTCAACTTCTTTCTGAAAAGGGGATTGATGTCATTTGTGGCAGCCATCCTCTTCGTATGTTCGATGATAATGAAATAACGATTTTAATTAAAAATCCAGGAATTCCATATGAAAATGTGATGGTTCAAGAGGCGATTCGACGCCAAATTCCAGTTTGGACGGAAATTGAATTAGCTTATCATTTAACCTCAGCTCCTTTTATAGGGATTACTGGATCAAATGGAAAAACCACTACCACGACTTTGATTTATGAAATGCTGAAACACGACAGTCAAAAAACTTTAGTGGCAGGTAATATTGGCACAGTTGCCAGCGAAGTCGCTGCAAAGGCAGCTGGCGATGAGTGGATCGTAACTGAGCTGTCTTCTTTTCAGTTAATGGGAACAGTTGATTTTAGACCTAAAATCAGCTTAATATTAAATATTTTTGATGCCCATTTAGACTATCACCACACTCGTGATGAATATGAAAAAGCAAAGCAGAAAGTATACGCACATCAACTTGAAGATGACATAGCTGTCATTAACCTCGATGATCCATCAGTCGTAAAACTGGCTGAAGCTTCAAAAGCAAAAAAAGTGTTTTTCTCGGTGAAAGGGCAAGTAGAACATGGTGCGTATATTAAAAATGGTGCGATCTACTACCTAAATGAACATATCATTGATTTAAAGGATGTTGTTCTTCCTGGTGAGCATAACCAAGAAAATATTTTGGCAGCTATTTGTGTTGTGAAAAATGCAGGCTGTTCAAATGAAGCGATCGCACACGTTCTCATGACATTTAGTGGAGTGAAGCATCGTCTGCAGTTTGTAGATACAATTCAAAGCAGAAAATTTTATAACGATAGTAAAGCCACCAATATACTAGCAACAAGTAAAGCATTGTCAGCTTTTAAGCAGCCGACCATTTTACTAGCCGGCGGGCTTGATCGCGGTAATGAATTTGATGAATTGAAGCCTTTTATGAAAAATGTAAAAGGAATCATCACATTTGGTGAGACGGCACCTAAGTTTGTGAAGCTTGGTGAAGAACTGGGAATACATCACGTAAAACATGTCGATAATGTTGAACAAGCAGTACCTGCGGCGTTTAACATTTCTGAAGAAGAAGACGTGATTTTATTATCCCCGGCTTGTGCAAGCTGGGATCAACATAAAACATTTGAAGAACGTGGAGACATGTTTGTAAACGCCGTGCATATGCTTAAATAAGGGCTTGTCTCTCATAATGACTGACAGCCCAAATGAATTATGCTTGGGGTGTCGGTCTCTTGACGAATAAGAAAACTTCTCCGGACTTTTTGCTTGTTGTCATTACGTTACTTTTATTGACGATTGGTTTAATTATGGTGTACAGCGCTAGTGCTGTGTGGGCATCGTATAAATTTGATGATTCGTTTTATTTTGCAAAAAGACAGCTTTTGTTTGCCGGAATCGGAGTTATCGCGATGTTTTTCATTATGCGAGTCGATTATTGGACGTGGCGGACGTGGTCAAAGATATTGATTGCTGTTTGTTTTCTCCTTTTACTGCTTGTACTCATTCCAGGTATTGGTATGGAGAGAAATGGATCAAGAAGCTGGATCGGTGTCGGTGCGTTTAGTATTCAGCCCTCTGAATTTATGAAGCTTGCGATGATTGCGTTTCTTGCAAAATTCTTATCTGAAAAACAAAAAAATATCACATCCTTTCGTAAAGGTTTCGCACCAGCATTAGGCATTGTGTTTTCTGCATTTGCCATCATAATGCTGCAGCCAGATTTGGGAACAGGGACGGTAATGGTTGGAACCTGTATTATTATGATATTTGTTTCAGGTGCGAGAATTGCTCACTTTATATTTCTCGGTCTTTTAGGGCTCAGCGGATTTGCTGCACTCGTCTTATCAGCGCCCTACCGCATAAAACGAATTACATCGTACTTAAATCCTTGGGAAGATCCACTAGGCAGTGGGTTTCAAATTATTCAATCCTTATACGCTGTTGGTCCAGGCGGTCTGTTCGGAATGGGTCTCGGTCAAAGTAGACAGAAATTCTTTTATTTACCTGAGCCTCAAACAGACTTCATCTTTGCGATATTGTCTGAAGAGCTTGGCTTTATAGGAGGATCACTCATTTTGCTGCTCTTTAGTGTTCTATTATGGAGAGGCATACGAATAGCACTTGGAGCCCCAGACTTATACGGAAGTTTCCTAGCAGTTGGCATCATTTCAATGGTTGCCATTCAAGTGATGATTAATATCGCAGTTGTTACTGGACTCATCCCTGTGACAGGTATCACGCTCCCATTCCTAAGTTATGGCGGCTCATCACTGACATTAATGCTGATGGCAATTGGCGTACTTTTGAATGTAAGCAGATACGCTAGATATTAATGTGCTGCTAGTTCATGAAACCATGATGATATTTATTTTGCAAAAGTACAAAAAAATGATTTGAAGAGTGAAAAAGACAGCTTTCGTATTGAAAACATGTTTTCTGACTCTTCTTTACAGGTTTTAACGGAGCCCTGTTGTTTAAAACAGGGTTTATACTTTGTTCAGAGCAGAAAAAAATTGAGGGGAAATGGTATAATGCGTATAGTAATCAGTGGAGGCGGAACAGGCGGACATATTTATCCGGCCTTAGCTTTTATTAAAGAAGTGAAAAGACTGCATCCTAATGTAGAATTTTTATATATTGGTACTGAAAATGGACTTGAAAAGAAAATTGTAGAAAGAGAAAATATCCCTTTCAAGTCCATAGAAATTACAGGTTTTAAAAGAAAGCTTTCCTTTGATAACGTAAAAACGGTGATGAGATTTCTAAAGGGCGTTCAAAAAAGCAAATCTTACTTAAAAGAATTCAAACCAGATGCGGTCATTGGAACAGGTGGTTATGTGTGCGGCCCTGTTGTTTATGCAGCTTCTAAGCTGAAAATCCCGACTATTATTCACGAACAGAACAGTCTGCCTGGAATCACAAATAAGTTTCTGGCGAGATATGTTGATAAGGTAGCCATCTGCTTTGAAGAAGCAAAGGCACATTTTCCTTCTGAAAAGGTTGTATTTACGGGAAACCCTAGAGCCTCTGAAGTCGTCTCTATAAAAGAGGGGAAATCTCTGAAGGAGTTTGGGCTGGATGAAACGAAAAAAACGGTTCTTATTTTTGGCGGGAGCCGGGGTGCTGCGCCGATTAATAGAGCTGTCATTGACATGCAAGATGAATTAAAGGCTAAGAACTATCAGCTTTTATATATCACAGGTGAGGTTCATTATGAAAAAGTGCTGAACGAACTAAAGGAAAAAGGTGCAGCACCTAATATGATTACGAAGCCTTTCTTGCATCAAATGCCGGAGTACTTGAAATCAATTGATGTGATTGTTGCAAGAGCGGGTGCCACGACAATTGCTGAAGTAACAGCCCTTGGAATTCCAACTATTTTTATTCCAAGCCCATACGTGACGGCAAATCACCAGGAAATCAATGCAAGATCACTAGAAAAGCATGATGCTGCAATCGTTTTAAGAGAATCAGAGCTTTCTGGAGAGAGCCTCCTTCATGCCATTGATGAAATTGCTGGTAATGAAGAAAAATTAAACGAAATGAGCCGTTTAACAAAAGAACTTGGAGTACCAGATGCGGCTGGACGTTTATATAATGTATTAAAAGAAATTACGACTACATGATGGAATGATATTAGGTAAGGCGGAGGGTAATATGGAGAACTTGAAGAATGAATTATTAGAAGCGCAAGTCGGTAAAGTGCTTGAAAATGAGCCGCTTGCAAATCATACGACAATGAAAATAGGCGGACCGGCAGATCTATTGATCGTTCCTAAAGATATCGATGCAGTTAAAACGATCATGGATCAGATAAAAAAACACCACGCGGACTGGACGGTTATTGGGAGAGGATCGAATTTACTCGTACTTGATAAAGGAATACGTGGCGTTGTCCTGAAGTTAGGCGCTGGACTTGATCATTTAACTGTAAATGATGAAGAGATTACAGTTGGCGGCGGCTATTCTGTTGTAAGGCTTGCAACGTCTCTTAGTAAGCAGGGTCTTTCAGGGCTGGAGTTTGCAGCTGGTATCCCGGGATCTATCGGCGGTGCTGTTTATATGAACGCAGGTGCGCACGGATCTGATATCAGTAAGATCCTTGTGAAAGCGAGAATCTTATTTGAAGATGGAAGCATCGAGTGGTTAACAAATGAGCAGATGAACTTTAGCTACAGAACATCTGTCCTTCAAAAGGAACGACCAGGCATTGTTCTCGAGGCCGTGTTTAAGCTCAAACAGGATGATCGCGAGAAAATCACAAAGAAAATGCACCAAAATAAAGACTATCGCAAGGAAACACAGCCTTATAATCGACCATGTGCCGGAAGTATTTTTCGAAATCCGCTGCCTGAATATGCAGGACAGCTTGTAGAAAAAGCGAATTTAAAAGGGTATCAAATTGGCGGTGCAAGAATCTCTGATATGCATGGCAACTTTATTGTGAACGCTGGCGGGGCTACTGCTCAAGACGTGCTGGACTTAATTCAGTACATCCAAAAGAAAATTAAAGATGACTACAATGTAGATATGCATACAGAAGTAGAAATTATCGGTGAAGCAAATTAAAAGCTAGTTTTTATGAATGATGGCATCACAGGAAAACAAACGGCATGAAAGAATGCCGTTTGTTTTCTCATCAAAATGATGACCCAAAGGTGTGGACAAGCAGCTTTGAATGGGGTGAAGAATATATATGCGGCCTGATCATGAAAATGAAAAGATCGTCAATATAGAAGAACGAATTCCTAAAATTAAAGAACAAAGGAAGCAGAAAGCGAATCGGAGACTAATTTCTTTTATTCTACTGTTTTTTATCATGGTTCTAATCATTATTTATTTGCAGACACCAATCAGTAAAATCTCTTCTTTAACTATTACGGGTAACGAGCATGTCCCTACAAAACAGCTTGTGAAACTTTCCCAAATTAAAGAAGGCGAAACAGAGTTTTGGAATTTAAATAAAGATTTAACAGCAGATCATATTAAACAAAACAAACTGATTAAAAGTGTCAGTATCAAAAAACATTTTCCGAATAAGGTCAGTATTGCTGTCAAAGAATATGCCAATATTGCGTATCTTCAAAAGGGAAATCTATACTATGAGCTTCTTGAAAATGGGACAGCATTACCAGAAGAAGTCACACCAAGTCATGCAGGACCTATTTTTGTGGATTGGGACAATAAAGAGAAGCTGAAGCAAACTGTAAGATCTTTAAATCAGCTGCCAGCCTCTATTCAGGAACTCATCTCTGAAATATATTATGTGCCGACAAGCTCAAACCAATGGCTCGTTAAATTTTATATGAATGACGGGAACACTGTGATTGCATCGATTAAAACATTCGCTGATAAAATGAAAACCTATCCTGCCATTGTAAAAGAACTTTCTCCTTCTGAAAAAGGCACAATCCATATGGAAGTGGCGACGTATTTTGAATCGTTTAAATCTAAGAAAAAGGAAGATGAACGTTGAGAGGCAAAACAGTTATTTTCTCAATTGTAATGCTTGTTCTTGGTTTTCTGATTTCTTTTTCATACCAATATACTAAGCAGCATCAGGCAGATGTCATTCGCACAGAGCAATGGAAAAAAGAATACTCCTTGAAAAGTCAGCTGACAAAGCAAGAAAAGGCGAATCAGAAACTTGAAAAAGAATTATACAGTCTTCAATCACAGGTTCAAGCCACTGAGTCCAATTTGAAAAATGAAAAAGAGCAGTATTTTAATGTATTGGAAGATGTTGAGAAATACAGGATGTTTACAGGAGAGATCGGCGTAAAAGGAAAAGGGGTAAAAGTATCCCTTGAAGATGCATCTTATATCCCGAGTGGACAAAATGTCAATAATTACATTGTTCATGAGAGCCACATTTTTCATGTGATAAACGAACTATTTATATCAGGGGCCTCTGCCGTATCTATTAATGGACAGAGAATTACACACCAATCATACATACATTGTAACGGCCCAGTTGTCACAGTTGACGGTGTTCAGCATCCAGCGCCGTTTGTCATTTCTGCTATCGGTGATCCGGCTGTGTTAATACCTGCATTAAATATTGCAGGAGGAGTGGTCGATCAGCTGACAAGTGATCACATTTCGATGACGATTGAAAAAAAGGATATTCGTATGAATCCTCTTTTAAAACACAAAGATTAAAAGTGAAAAGGTGAGTGGTGTTGAGGAAAAAGAAGCCTTTACTTAGTTTGACAGCCTTAATGGTGATATTCGGCATCATGGTCTCCATCCAATTTAATTCATTGCAAAAGCCCAAAGTTCGTGATACTCGCGATGTGTGGGAGCTAAGAGAGGATTTATCTGCATCTAAAAGTAAAGAATTGGATTTACTAAAAGAAATTGACAAATACGATGAAATGCTGAAAAAGTATGGTCATCAAGGTGATCAATCAAAAGAAGCTCAACTAACAAAAACATTAAAAGATTTAAAAGAAAAGGCTGGTTTTACAGAAGTAACAGGGGAGGGAATTGAAGTTGACATCTCTCAGCTCTTCTCTAAGGATCTGACCGGAGAAGAAGTGAAAAATATCCCACCTGATCTTCTGAAAAAGCTAATCAACGAGGCCAATATGTATGGGGCAAAACATATTTCCATTAATGACCATCGTGTGATTAATACAAGTGTGATTCGAGATATTAATGGCACGACAAAAATGGATGGCTACAGCTTAGATGGTGATGAAGTGACCATCAAGATGATCAGCGACCAGGCTGACAAATTATACAGCCGTTTAAATGTATCAGATATTGGTGATTTGTTTGCTCAGGAAAATTTCGGCTTAAGTATTAGCCAGCCGAAGCAACAAATTCAATTAAAAGCATATGACGGTGCAATTCAGGTAAATGAGTTGAAGCCTCTTGACGATGTAAAGGAGGGAAAATCTTAATGTGGCTTCCTGTACTTGGCTTAATCATAGGAGTTGCGATCGGTTTCTTAACAAATTTTACGATACCGAATGAGTATTCTAATTATCTTTCCCTCGCTGTACTTGCTGCACTTGATACATTGATTGGTGGAATCAGGGCACATCTGCAAGGGGCATACGATGAACTAGTGTTTGTATCAGGCTTCTTCTTTAATATTATACTTGCAATAAGTTTAGCTTTTCTGGGCGTCCATCTTGGTGTAGACTTGTATTTAGTCGGAATGTTTGCTTTCGGCGTTAGATTGTTTCAAAATATAGCAGTTATTCGAAGAATTCTACTAACTAAATGGACAATTTCTAGAGAAAAAAAGAAAAAAAGTGAGTCATAAAAAAGGATATACATATGATGTAACGAATATTTTCAGTAATCCTAATAAAAAATGTTGATTTTTTAAGTTTTGTTACACACTTGTAAAAACACATTCATTGTATTGTTGTTCAGCAAATAATAGAATAGAAAGTATTGATATGTGAGGAGGTGCCATAGAATGAACAACAATGAAATTTACGTCAGCCTTGACATCGGTACATCCAATATTAAAGTCATCGTCGGAGAAATGGCGGATGATTCGCTTAACATTATAGGTGTTGGAAATGTCCCTTCAGAAGGGTTAAAAAAAGGATCGATTGTTGATATAGATGAGACAGTTCATTCTATTAGACAAGCATTTGAACAGGCTGAAAGAATGGTAGGTTTTCCTTTACAAAAGGCGATTGTCGGAATTAACGGAAACCACATTCATATTCAGAATACGAGCGGCGTGGTCGCAGTATCTAGTGAAAACAAAGAAATACATGCTGAAGATGTGAGACGTGTCTTAGATGCTGCACAGGTAGTATCTATTCCTCAAGAACATCTCGTCGTAGACGTCATCCCGAGACAATTTATCGTCGACGGAAGAGATGAGATCACTGATCCGAAAAAAATGCTTGGTGTTCGGCTAGAGGTGGATGGATCGTTAATTACAGGTTCTAAAACGATTCTACATAACTGGCTCCGATGTGTAGAGAGAGCTGGAATTGAAATTATGGATATTTGCTTGCAGCCGCTCGCATCGGGCTCAGCAGCATTATCGAAAGATGAAAAAAATCTAGGGGTAGCTCTCGTCGATATTGGCGGCGGATCTACAACGATTTCCGTATTTGAAAACGGGCATCTCTATTCTACTCACAGTATCCCTTTGGGCGGAGAGAACATTACAAAAGATTTGTCTATAGGACTTAGAACTTCTACTGAAGAAGCTGAACGAATCAAAAAACAATTTGGACATGCATTTTATGATGAGGCATCGTCTGAGGAAACATTTGAAGTTTCTGTCATCGGTACCGATCAGAAACAGACGTATACACAGCTTGAAGCGGCTAATATCATCGAAGCTCGGCTGGAAGAAATCTTGCTCTTTGTGGCAGAGGAATTAAGAAATATGGGTGTCCATGATTTGCCTGGCGGATTCGTTCTAACAGGTGGACAGGCGGCTATACCAGGTATCCTTTCTCTTGCACAAACGGTCTTGCAAAACAATGTTAGAATTGCGAGTCCAAATTATATTGGGGTGAGAGAACCTCAGTATATGACAGGAGTGGGTCTGATCCACTTTGCTTATCGCAATGCAAAGATTCAGGGCAGACAGGTTGGATTCCAAATGCCGGATGAGGCGTTTCATGAAGTAGGCGCATCCATGGAGCCGGTTTCTTCTGCACCACAAGTGAAAGAAGCGCAGCCAAGACCGAAAGTAAAACAAAAAGCACAAGAAGAGACAAATAAAAAACCGGGCAAAATGAAAAAACTATTTAATATGTTCTGGGAATAGAATTAGATTTTCGACGGATTAGGAGGATTCAGCATGTTGGAGTTTGAAACAAATATAGACGGCCTAGCATCAATTAAAGTAATCGGAGTAGGTGGAGGCGGAAATAACGCTGTCAACCGAATGATCGAAAATGACGTACAAGGTGTCGATTTCATTGCAGTCAATACAGATGCACAGGCGTTAAATCTATCAAAAGCAGAAACGAAAATGCAAATCGGTGCTAAGCTGACAAGAGGGCTTGGAGCAGGTGCGAATCCTGAAGTCGGTAAAAAAGCTGCTGAGGAAAGCAAAGAACAGATTGAAGAAGTATTAAAAGGTGCAGACATGGTCTTTGTTACTGCTGGTATGGGCGGTGGAACTGGTACGGGTGCTGCACCTGTCATTGCAAAGATCGCAAAAGATTCTGGTGCATTGACAGTTGGAGTCGTGACTCGTCCTTTCACATTTGAAGGAAGAAAACGTCAGCTTCAAGCAGTCGAAGGAATTGCTTCTATGAAAGAAGCAGTTGACACATTAATCGTCATTCCAAACGATCGCTTGCTTGAAATTGTTGATAAAAACACGCCAATGCTTGAAGCATTCCGTGCAGCAGATAACGTGCTAAGACAAGGTGTTCAAGGAATCTCAGACCTTATTGCCACACCAGGTTTAATCAACCTTGACTTTGCTGACGTGAAAACGATCATGTCCAATAAAGGTTCTGCTCTTATGGGTATTGGTGTTGCAACAGGTGAAAATCGTGCCGCTGAAGCTGCGAAGAAAGCTATTTCTTCACCACTTCTGGAAACGGCAATCGACGGTGCACAAGGTGTTATCATGAATATTACTGGTGGTACGAACCTAAGTCTTTATGAGGTACAAGAAGCAGCGGACATTGTGGCTTCTGCATCTGATGAAGATGTAAACATGATTTTCGGTTCTGTCATTAATGATAACTTGAAGGATGAAATTGTGGTAACCGTGATCGCAACTGGATTTATTGAGCAAGAGCCAGAGGTGTCAAAACCACAAAGAAATCCATTAGGGCAAGGATTAAAGCAAAATCAATCCATTCCTCAAAAACGTGAAGTCAAACGTGAGGAACATCAGCAGTCATCATCTCAGCCGAGACAAAATACACAATCAAGCGATGATACGCTGGATATCCCAACGTTCTTGCGCAATCGAAATAAACGCTAATCGAGTATCACTCATCCCCTTCCACCGGAAGGGGATTTTTTCATGTCTCATATATAAAGAAACCCGTATCACTACTAATCAAAAAGTCTTAAATCTGTCTGGATTACTTTATTTAACATGTGTATTTAGACTTAGGATGGTTAAGTAAAAAGAATCATTTTTAAATCCTATTACAAAAAGCGACAAAATGATGAACTTTATTTGACTACATTAAATAGAACACCATGAATTTTGTCATGAACAAAGGAAAGGGAGGAGTGAGACCCGCACTCTGTTTGACCATTTGAGGAGGAGGGATTTGATTGAAAGTGAAGTTTCGCAAAACCGCCGGCTATCGTTTGATGAGTCTTTTGGTGATTGGTACTTTAACGATGACAAGCTTTGGGATGGTTCAAGCAAAATCGACTTCTACCTCATATCAAGAGGAAGCTGTATCCTCCAAGAAAACAAAAGCAAAGATATCATCTAGATTAATGAAACAGTTTCAACAAGAAGACAAGGTGACCTTTTTAGTCAAAATGAAGGAACAAACAAATGTCAAAAAAGTGGCGAAGGATGCTGTGTCAAAAGCCAAAAAACAGAAGTTAACAGCTGCTAAAACGCAGTACACAAAAAGATCAGCTGTTGTATCAGAACTAAGAGCAACATCTGAAGAGACGCAGGAAGCGCTGCTTGCTTATTTACAAAAGGCACAAAAGAAAAAGCAAGTAAAGGATATTCATTCGTACTATATTGTGAATGGTCTCGCTGTGACGGGAACGAAAGAAGTCATGGAAAAGGTGGCTTCCTTCCCAGAAGTAGATCAAGTGCTGCCAAATGAAATCCGTCAAATTCATCGTCCTGTTGATTTGAAGACTTCAAAGCCGAACAAACAAATCAAAGCAGCAGATGGAATCGAGTGGAATATTTCTCAAGTTCATGCCCCAGAAGCATGGGCTTTAGGCTATGACGGTACTGGTACCGTTGTGGCAAGTATTGATACAGGTGTGGAATGGGATCATCCTGCATTAAAAGAAAAGTACCGCGGATTTGATCCTGCACGTCCGAATGAACCTTCTCATGAATTCAATTGGTACGATGCAACGACAGGTTCTGAAACGCCATACGATGATTTAGAGCATGGTACACATGTGACGGGAACGATGGTTGGCTCTGAGCCAAATGGAGAGAATCAAATTGGCGTCGCACCAGGTGCAAAATGGATTGCGGTGAAAGCTTTCTCAGAAGATGGTGGATCAGATGCTGATCTGCTTGACGCAGGTGAATGGATTTTAGCTCCAAAAGATGAAAACGGAAACCCTCATCCAGAAAAGGCACCAGATGTAGTCAATAATTCTTGGGGCGGCGGGCCTGGTCTTGATGATTGGTATAAAGATGTGGTCAATGCTTGGAGAGCGGCAGATATCTTCCCAGAGTTTTCAGCTGGTAATACGGATTTATTTAACCCTGGCGGTGAGGGATCTATTGCAAATCCTGCGAACTATCCAGAAGCCTTTGCGACGGGTGCAACAGATCAAAACAACAAATTGGGTTCTTTCTCTTTGCAAGGTCCCTCTCCCTATGGCGTCATGAAACCAGATATCGCGGCCCCAGGGGTAAACATTCGTTCTTCTATACCTGGAAAAGGGTATGAGGATGGCTGGAATGGAACCTCGATGGCAGGTCCGCATGTTTCAGCTGTTGTGGCTCTTCTTCGCCAAGCACAGTCAGATCTGTCTGTTGAAGAGATCGAAGAAATTCTCATTGATACTGCAAAGCCGCTGACAGATCAGCAATTCCCGGAATCCCCTAACAATGGCTATGGGGCAGGATTAGTTGATGCAAGAGAGGCGATCACAGCATTAACAGATGGAATTGGCAAGATTGAAGGACAGGTAACAAAAGAAGGGGAAGATACGGAACGACCTGTTTTTTCTCATAAAGGACCGAATGAAATTTTTGCCTCTACGCCAACTCCTCTAAGCATCACAGCCGAAGATGAAGTAGCTGTGACAAATGTCTCCTTGAGCTATCAAGTGGATCAAGGGAAAAGGGAGACGCTGCAAGCAAAACGTACGGATGGAAATCATTTAAAGGGGACATATGTTGTCCAGCTACCAGAACTTGAGGGAGAAAACGTCACGTACCGATGGATTGTGAAAGATTTTGGAGAAAATGAAGCCGCATCAGAACCGTATACGCTTCCGATTAGAACATCCATCACGACTGGCTACTCGCAAGATTTTGAAGCATGGCCTAGTGGATGGTTCAGTGGTGGAACAAAAGATCCTTGGCAGTGGGGAAAACCGACCACAGGTCCGAAACAAGCCTTTACTGGAGATCATGTCTATGCCACAAACCTAGACAGTCCTTATGAAAATTCAACAGATGCTCATTTATCTATGCCGATGATTGCTGTACCTGAGTCAGGCTCCTCCTTTTTACAATATCAATACTGGCATGACCTTGAAGCAAATTATGACTATGTGCATATTCATGTGCAGCCTGAGGGGGAAGATGCTGTCCAGGTGGCAGCCTATACAGGTAAAACAAGTGCATGGACAAAAGGAGAAGTTGATTTATCTGCCTACAAAGGTCAGAACGTGAGAGTTATTTTTCAGCTAAGAACAGATGGCAGTGTGACAAAAGACGGTTTTTATTTAGATGATGTGAAAATAACAGATGAAGCCTTGCCTCAAAAGGCAAAGAAACAACTTGGCGTCATCAAAAAAGAAAAGCCTGCACACGAGCAGAAGAAACCCGTTGATCCGAAAAGGGCAAAGCCTGCTAAAATAAAAGAAAAACATGTCCAGATGAAAAAGGAAAAAAGCTTAGATGCTCCGTCAATCAAAGCTCTTCCGATGAAGGCAGAAATCAGTGTGCTTGAAAGCGGCAAGTCCACGTACACAGATGAAGCGACAGGGAGATATCAGCTTTCTCATGGTGCAGGGGAGTTTACAGTGAAAGCTGAAGCATATGGGTTTGAATCACGCACCCAAAAAGTCAATATTTCCTCAAGTGACACGGCAGAGGCGAATTTCTCTTTGCAGCCACTTGAGAAACGAACGATCTCCGGGACAATTGTAAACGAAACAACGGGTGAAAAAGTCAAGGATGCTACGGTTTATCTTGTAGAGGATGCGAAAATTGAGCCGGTCAAAACAGATGAATCTGGCGAGTTTTCTCTAGAGGCATTGAGCGGTGTGTATACAGTCAAAGTATTTGCGAAAGGGTTTAAAGGATATTCGTTTACAGCGGATGTGACAGAAAAGCCGCTTGAAAAAGCAATTAACCTGGAACCTTTCATTGGTTTTGCTGGCGAAATTGGCTACGATGACGGAACAGCTGAAAATGCACGAGCGTTCTATGATCCTGGCAATGGCTGGGCGGTGAAATTTTCATTAGAAAAGGGGAAGAAACAAGCGCAAGTCACAGGTGGGCTTTTCCGTTTCTGGACAACAGAGTGGCCAGCTCCTGGCGGGAATGAATTTGCGGTTGAAGTGTATGATGCGTCCGGGAAGGACGGCGCTCCCGGTGAGAAAGTCGCTGGACCTTTCAAAGCGAATGCGCTGCGCAATGGTGAATGGACAAAAGTAGATTTAGAGGATCAAGCCATTACGGTGGAGGGAGATTTCTATCTTGTCTATATTCAAACGAAAAAGAATACGGAATCTCCAGGCCTTGCAACAGATGAAGATGGACCAAATGCTGAAAGAAGCTGGCAGCTGACAAGCGGTTCCTTTTCTCCTTCTCCAAAAGAAGAGGGAAATTATATGATTCGTGCGCTTGTCCAATATGAAGCTGATGTACCAGAAATAACATCTCCAAAAGCAGGAACGATCACGAGCAAAGATGAACTGGAGATTGAAGGAAAAGCCTCTCCAGGGCTTGATGTAGCGATCTATCAAAACGATGAAGAGATTGCCAAAGTGAAAGCAGACCAGTCAGGTGTTTTCAAAGAGGAGGTCACAGTGTCAAGCGGAGAGCATGTATTCACGGCTGCCACTGTTACAGATAAAGGTGCAACGAAAAAATCCAAATCAGTAAAGGTGATCATTGATCAAACAGCCCCAGCGTTAACGATAGATACACCGAAAAAAGGGGAAAAGTCTAACAAAGAATCTCTCACTGTAGAAGGAAAGGTAACGGATGCTCATCTTGATCAAGTCACTGTGAATGGAAAAAAGGCAGCAATAAAAGGTGGGAAATATTCTGTAAGAATACTGCTTGAAAACGGGAAAAATACGATCAAAGTAACAGCGAAAGATGCAGCAGGAAACAAAACGACTAAAAAAGTCGATATCGATGTTCAATACGAAGCACCTGAGATTTCGAAGCTGACACCAGCAGAGAATGTCAATCTATCATCAGGTGAGTCTGTTAAAATTTCATTTAGCAGCAGAGAAAAGCTAGACGCAACGTTTGTCATTCATATGCCGCTGACAAACGCTAGATCAAAGCTGCAAAATACAACAGAGCTGCCGCTTCGCGAGGTAGCTAACGGAACATATGAAGGCTACTGGACAGCTACCTCTACCGCCAAAGCAAAAGGTGCAGTCATTGAAGTGATTGTGCGGGATGATTATGGAAATGTCACACGACAAAAGGCTCCAGGCACATTAAATATCAATGAAAAATAAACCTTAAAAAAAGGCACGACTCCTTGGAGCGTGTCTTTTTCGTTTCGAACAATTGTTTGGAGGCTTGTCCGGTAGAACACTCTCTTGCTTTGTGCTCTCATTCCTCGACAAAAACAATAACAATCCACCAAAAGTTCTCTATCATCCCCAACAAGAATTGACAGACTTCCATCTCTTGGCTGTTTTATACTGGTACAAACAAGTGCAAGTACTGCTTTTGATTCTTTGTTTCAGATGAAAGGAGCAGAAGGTGGTCATTTATTTAGATGTGATTTGGCTGTTAAACTTTTGTTTTGATCTATTGCTTCTCTTACTCACTGCATTTATTCTCAAACGACAAGTAAAAAAACGGCGATATATGTTAGGAGCTCTGATTGGATCGAGCATTGTTCTCTTGCTCTTTACACCATTTGCAATGTTTGTGTCACACCCTATAGGCAAACTGCTTTTTTCTGTCTTGATCGTGCTTGCAACTTTTGGATTTCAAAGATTTCGTTCCTTTTTTCAAAACTTGTTTGCTTTTTACTTTGTCACATTTTTGATGGGAGGAGGCATGATCGGGGTTCATTCGTTTTTACAAACCAATACTGTTATTCAAAACGGCCTGCTGATTTCACAAAATGATGGCTTTGGTGATCCCGTTAGCTGGCTTTTCGTTTTAACTAGCTTTCCTGCGATTTGGCTCTTTTCAAAGAAAAGATTAGGAGAGGTCGGTGCGAAAAAAAGACAGTTTGATGAACAAGTACTTGTGGAGATACACATTCACGGAGAGACCATCCGGCTAAAGGGACTCGTCGATTCTGGTAATCAGCTGTATGATCCTATGACGAAAACACCTGTGATGATCGTTCAGGCCGATCAGCTCATGTCCATTTGCGGAGAGCCTTTTATAGAGCTTATGAAGCAGTCTCATCCTGTTGAAGTGATGCAAAAGCTCGATGAGCGATTTCCGCTTCTTGATCGTTTACGACTTGTTCCATATCGAGCGGTCGGGCATGATCACGGGTTTCTTCTATGCTTAAAACCAGATACGGTCTTCATTTATTCAAAAACGCATATGATCCAGCCAGCCAAGTGTTTTGTAGGCATGAGTCTAAGCGGTTTATCAGCAGATCAGGAATTTCAATCCATCATTCATCCAGATATGTTAGACGGAAAAATCATCCAAGGGGTGTCTTAAGTTTTGGTGATGTCTTTTATCTTACGAGGTCAACTTGACATTTAGAAGGGAGAAGAAGATGAAAAAATTAAAATTTAAATTCACTTACTACTGGTATAAACTCCTCATGAAGCTAGGTATAAAGAGTGATGAGATTTATTATATTGGTGGTAGTGAGGCGCTGCCGCCTCCATTATCAAAGGATGAAGAGCAGGAACTGCTTGTCAAATTACCAAAAGGTGATCAAACAGCAAGGGCCATTCTGATCGAAAGAAATTTGCGGTTGGTTGTTTACATCGCAAGAAAATTTGAAAATACAGGGATTAATATTGAGGATTTAATTAGTATTGGAACCATTGGCCTCATTAAGGCAGTCAATACATTTAACCCAGAAAAAAAGATCAAGCTTGCGACATATGCTTCGAGATGTATTGAAAATGAGATTTTGATGTATTTGCGCCGAAATAATAAAATTCGTTCAGAAGTGTCGTTTGATGAACCGCTCAACATTGATTGGGACGGAAATGAACTGCTTTTATCAGATCGTACTTGGAACAGATGATGATATTATCACGCGGGATATTGAAGCAAATGTAGATAAAAAACTTTTGAAAAAAGCGTTAGAGCAATTAAATGACGCCGCGAAAAAGCAGATCATGGAGCTCAGGTTCGGATTGGTCGGCGGTGAAGAAAAAACCCAAAAAGATGTCGCTGACATGCTAGGAATTTCTCAGTCGTATATTTCAAGGCTTGAAAAAAAGAATTATTAAACGATTACAAAAAGAATTTAACAAAATGGTCTAAAAAAATTTTTTTGAAAGCTCTGTCCCTTTGCTGTCAAAGGAATCAACTTCTTTTCTCATGATTCTCATCATCACTCGTGCATATTTTTCCATCCCAAGGAGATACTGAACTTTGTACAACAGCTCCTGTAGGGAGGGAAAAAAGTGTCCAGAAATAAAGTGGAAATCTGCGGAGTCGACACTCCAAACTGCCTGTTCTGAAAAACGACGAGATGAGAAAATTGTTCAGACAGCTGCAAGATGAAGTGACGATACAGCAAAGAGAAAAGCTAGTCAATGGCAATTTGCGGTTGGTTTAGAGTGTGATTCAGCGTTTTAACAACAGAGGCGAGTATGTGGATGATCTCTTCCAAGTAGGCTGTATCGGATTAATGAAATCAATTGATTATTTTGATTTAAGCCACAATGTAGATTTTCAACTTATGCGGTCCTATGATCATAGGAGAATCCGTCGATACTTGCGTGATAACAACCAATTCGGTGTCTCGTTCACTAAGAGATATTGCCTATAAAGCATTCAGGTCCGTGAGAGGCTGATCAGTGAGACAAGCAAGGAGCCAACGGCAGAAGACATTGCAAAGTGCTGGAAGTGCCTCATGAGGAAATTGTCTTTGCCCTAGATGCGATTCAAGATCCTGTTTCTTTGTTCGAACCGATCTATAATGACGGAGGAGATCCGATTTATGTGATGATCAAATTAGTGATGATCGGAACAAAGACACACAATGGGTAGAAGAATTGGCCTTAAAAGAGGGAATGCGCCGATTGAATGATCGAGAAAAAAATGATTCTCCGCAAACGCTTCTTCCAGGAAAAACGCAAATGGAAGTCGCTGAAGAAATCGGGATTTCTCAAGCACAAGTCTCAAGACTTGAAAAAGCAGCCATCAAACAAATGAATAAAAAATATCTTTTAAAGCCGCGCTTCATGTGCGGCTTTTTTCATTCTTGTGAGAGAGCACGTCTCTAGTATTGACTCTGTTATTTTTTCATTTAATCTGTTTCTAACAAATGTTATTTTAGATATCATTTGTTAGGGAACACTAAGCGGAAAGAAGGGTTATTATGACATTCCATGATGAAAGAAGGCTGCTCATAAAGGTTGCGCATATGTATTATGAAGAAGCGCCACTCAATCTAAAATAGCAGAAGCTGTTGGGGTTAGCCGTTCGCTCATATCGAATATTTGCAAAAGCACGTGAAGCAGGAATCGTGGAAATCATTATTCATGATGAAGTGAATCAACAATATGGATCATTAGAAAGAAAAATAGAGCGGAAATATGGGCTGCGAGAAGTCGTCTGTGTGGAAACGCTCAGCCAAGAAACAACAAAAAGCGAATCGCGCCGTGCAGCGGCAGGCTTTTTGTTAAAGTGATAAAGGATGGACAAGTTATCGGTTTTTCTTCAGGAACACTTTGCATGAAATGCGAAGCGCTTACGTCAGTTCAGCACTTTCATCCGTGACATTTGTTCGCTTGTCGGGGGTGGGGGAAACGAAGATGTTGATATCCACGCCATCTATATTATTGCAAGGTGCACAGAAGCACTCAAATCTAAATGTGAGTTTTTTACATGTGCTGTTATGCTTGATACGAAAGAAGCGAAGGACGTACTAATCCGGCAGCCATCAATCAAAAAGTGATTAAACTAGGAGAATCATCAATATTGCGGTTGTCGGAATTGGCGGGTTCCGCAGCTTCAACGATGGTGAAATCTTATATGACAAGCGGTGAGGAGGATATTCTTCAAGCGAAGGATGTAGTGGGTGACATTGGCTATACTTTATTGATCATCAGGGAAGTGTATCCCACCCGTGAACGACGGTAATGGCATAAGCCCGCAAAAGCTGAAGGAAATCCGCTAGTCATTGGTGTCGCTGGAGGAGAGAGAAATTGAAGCGATCAGGCAGCATTAGAAGGTGGATTAATTCATTAGTAATATAACTCAGTA